>CAZBPM010000001.1:0-148826 GCA_964493785.1 uncultured Hyphomicrobium sp.
GCTTAGCCGCTCAGCTGCTGCGTCCCAGATGGGCAGGAGTGGGGGAAGTATGCGGCGGCGCGGAGGGGTGGGGATTAGCTTGCCCCAACCGTCATCCTCGGGCTTGTCCCGAGGCCCCACGCGCCCATTCCCTCTCCCCGTTCTTACGGGGAGAGGGTTAGGGTGAGGGGCAGAAGTTGGGTGAGACGGGAGCCGAACTCCAATGCGTGGCACGCAGCCGTGGCGTACCAACCGCGCGAGGGTATTGCGCTCGCGCCAACCCGCGGCAGAAGACAAGCTGTGGGACGAGCTACGCAATCGGCAGCTCGGCGGCTTCAAATTCGTGCGTCAGTTGGCCGTCGGGGACTACTTCGCCGATTTCGCATGTCGCGACGCCAAGCTGATCGTAGAAGTCGACGGCGCTACGCACGGCACGGATACGGAGATCGCTGCCGACGCAGCGCGCACGTCAGCGCTCGAAGGGATGGCCTACCGCGTCGTTCGCGTGTCGAGCGACGACGTGGAACGCAACATCGATGGCGTGCTCGAATGGCTGCTGCATGAGTTGAAAGGCAGGAGCTAACGGAAGCACGGCGTGTTGTTTGCGCTCGAGCAAGCGGCTGCCCCTCATGAAGTTGTTGCTGCCCCTCACCCTAACCCTCTCCCCATCGAAGTGCAGGCGATGGGGAGAGGGGATATGGCGAGGCTTAGACCAGCTTCGAGATGCCGGTCTTCAAAGCGGCTGCGAGGTCGGGGCGCTCCAGTCCATAGGCAACGTTGGCAAGCAGGAAGCCGATCTTGGTGCCGGTGTCGTAGATTGTTCCGTCGAAGCGCACGGCATGGAACGGCTTGCCTGCCTTCTGCATGGCGAGCATGGCATCGGTGAGCTGGATCTCGCCGCCGGCGCCACGCTCCTGCGTCGCGAGGATGTCGAAGATCTCCGGCTGCAGAATATAGCGGCCGGTGATGTGCAAGTTCGATGGCGCAGTTCCCTGCTTGGGCTTCTCGACCATCTGCGTGATGCGCGAGACCTTGGCGTCTCGGTCCTCGACGCCGACGATGCCGTACTGGTGCGTCTCGCTTTCGGGCACGGGCGACACTGCAATGTGATTGCCGCCGTGGGCTTCGTAGGCCTCGATCATCTCGGCGAGGCAGGGCTTGCCGTGATGGAGCATATCGGGAAGGAGGAGCGCGAAGGGCTCGTCGCCGATGATGTCGCGGGCACACCAGACGGCGTGACCCAGACCGAGGGGTGCCTGCTGACGGGTGAAGCTGGTTGCGCCGGCTTGCGGCAGGTCCTTGGCGAGTTCGGCCAGCTCTTTGGTTTTGTTGCGCTCTGCCAGCGTCGACTCCAGCTCCGGTGCGCGGTCGAAGTGCTCCTCGATCGACGGCTTATTCCGGCCGGTCACAAAAACGAAATGCTCGATGCCGGCGGCACGGGCCTCGTCGACCACGTGCTGGATGACGGGCCGGTCGACGACAGTGAGCATTTCCTTCGGGATCGCCTTGGTGGCCGGCAGGAAGCGCGTGCCCAATCCCGCGACGGGAAATACGGCTTTGCGGATACGCGTTTTGGAGACGGACATGGAGAACTCCGGCCTTTAGGTTGTTTTTTGCGTGGGATACGGTCTGGTGCGGAACTTGCGTGGCGATGCAGCGAGAGGCGTGGGCTGTTAACTCGTCATGGTTAACGTCCCGTCGTGGTAAAGTGCAGATCCAAATCGACCATTTGCGGAAGGCGCAGACGACCGATGACCATCCTCGTTACCGGCGGAGCCGGGTACATTGGCAGCCATATGGTGCTCGAGCTTCTCGATAGCGGAGAAAGCGTCGTCGTGCTCGACAATCTGTCGACGGGGTTCCGGTGGGCGGTTCCGGCCAATGCGACGCTTGTTGTCGGCGATGTGGGGGACCAGGAGCTCGTCCGGAGCATTGTCCGCAAGCACGGCGTGAAGTCGATCATACATTTCGCCGGCTCGATCGTCGTTCCGGAGTCGGTGGTGGATCCGCTGGGCTATTATCACAACAACACCGTCAAGTCGCGCTCTCTCATGGAGGTCGCGGTGGAGATGGGAATCGAGAATTTCATCTTCTCATCGACAGCAGCCGTTTATGGCATGCCGAAGGAAATTCCGGTGCGGGAGGATGCGGCGCTTGCGCCGATGTCGCCGTACGGCTCCTCCAAGCTGATGACGGAGATCATGCTCGCCGACACGGCGCGGGCGCACAAGTTCCGTTACGTGGCGCTGCGCTATTTCAACGTGGCTGGTGCCGACCCCAAAGGCCGCTCCGGACAATCGACGCCGCACGCAACGCACCTCATCAAAGTCGCGTGCGAAACGGCGCTCGGCAAGCGTTCGCACATGGAGGTATTCGGCACCGACTATCCGACGCCGGACGGAACGTGCGTGCGCGATTACATTCACGTTACCGATCTCGTGCGGGCGCACATGGCGGCGCTGCGACACCTGCGCGCGGGTGGTGAATCGGAAGTGTTCAATTGCGGCTACTCAAAGGGCTTTTCGGTGCTGCAGGTCATAGATGCGGTGAAGCGCACGTCGGGTGCGGACTTCGAGGTGCGGCTATCGGACCGCCGCGCGGGTGACCCCGCGGCTATCGTCGCTGCCTCCGACAAGATAAGGGTGCGACTAGGATGGCGCCCGGAATTCGACAATTTGGAAACCATCACCGTGCAGGCTCTCGCCTGGGAAGCGCATCTGCAGCAGTTCAAGAACGCGAGCTAGTCCAGTTCTGAAAACGGTTTGTTGCTGACGCGGCCGCGAGGGTCGCAAAATCGCCCGGATACTCGCCCGAATACTGGGGGTGATGAGGGTGCGTGCCGAATGCACGTGTCAGCACGATAAGCATTGAGGAGGTCCTGTTGAGACTTAGCAGTGTGGCCATCGGCGGATACGGAATGAGCGGTTCGGCGGGATCGGGATGGCGCGTGGTGATTACCGCCGTCGTCGCCTTGATGACGCTGATGACGGGGCGGCCGGCTGTCGCGGCGGACGCATTCCAGGACTTTCTGCAGGGCCTGTGGCCCGAGGCTGAGGCGCAGGGCGTTTCGCGCGCGACGTTCGATGCGGCCTTCAAGGGGCTGAAGCCGGACTATTCGCTGCCCGATCTCATCGTCGATGGTCGCAAGCGCGACGACAGCGCGGGGCAGGCGGAGTTCACGAAGTCGGCGTTCGCCTATCTCAATCCGAAGTATCTCTCCACGCTCGCGGTCCAGGGGCGCAAGTTCCTCAAGGATCACGAGAAGGATATCATCAACATCGAGAAGAACACCGGCGTCGACCGATACATCATGGTGGCGATCTGGGGGCGCGAGACGGCGTACGGCACGCACAAGCTTCCGCACGATGCGGTAAGGGTGCTGGCGACGCAGGCTTTCACTGGGCGGCGCAAGGACGAGTTCAAGCTCGAGCTGCTGGCGGCGCTGAAGATGCTGCAGTCCGGCGTGCCGCGGTCGAAGATGCGTGCGTCGTGGGCGGGTGCCGTCGGGCTGACGCAGTTCATGCCGACGGAATACTTCAAGCATCTGGAGGACGGCGACGGGGACGGCAAGGTCGACATCTTCGAGAGCGTGCCGGATGCGCTCGCGTCGGCGGCGCGGCAGCTGGCCAACAAGGGTTGGGTGCGCGGCCTGCGCTGGGGCTATGAGGTCCATATGCCGAAGGGCGGCGACTGCTCGCTCGAAGGCCCGCCGGGTGAGCGGACCATCGGCGAGTGGAGAAAGCTCGGCTTCGAGCGTACGGGCGGCACGTTCAGCGCCAAGGACGATGGCATCAGCGCCTATCTGATGATGCCGTCGGGGGCATACGGGCCGGGTTTCCTCGCGACGGAGAATTTCAAGGTCATTCGGCTCTACAACACGTCCGACCTTTATGCGCTGTTCGTCGGCGATCTTTCGGACCGGATTGCGGGGCAGGGCGGCTTCCATGTGCCGGCAGCGCAGGTGGCGCAACCAAAGACGGCGCAGGTGATGGAGATCCAGCAGTTGCTGCAGAAGGCCGGCTATCCGATGGACAAGATCGACGGCAAGATCGGCTCCAATACGCGGCGGCAAGTCGGCCTCTACCAGAAGGCGAGCGGCCTCAAGATCGATTGCTGGCCGACGGACGCCGTGCTCTCGCATCTGCGTACGGGGGCTGCGGTCCGGTAGATTTCAGCGGGCTTAGTAGAAATTCCAAAGGCACGTGCTATCTCCTTTCAAGTGGCGGCGCACCGGTGCGCCGTCGCTGAGGAGGCATCATGGATCGCTGGGTCGAGGAGACGTTTCATCCCCATTGGCGGGTGCGTTTCGAAGCCGAGGAAGTGCTGCACGAGGTGAAGACGGAGCACCAGCACCTCGTCATCTTCAAGAACCGCGCGTGGGGGACGGTGCTGATGCTCGATGGCGTGTGCCAGCTCACGACGTCGGACGAGTTCATCTACCACGAGATGATGGCGCACGTGCCGCTGATGGCGCTGGACAAGCCGCGCCAGGTGCTGGTCGTCGGCGGTGGCGACGGCGGCGTGATGCGCGAAGTGTTGAAGCATCCCTCGGTCGAGCGGGCGTTCCTGTGCGAGATCGATCGCGAGGTGATCGACACGGCGCTGAAGTACTATCCGGAGATCCCGGGCAATACGTTCGACGACGAGCGCTCGGTGGTGGTGATCGCGGACGGTCACAAGTTCGTTGCGGAAACGGACGAGCGCTTCGATGCGATCATCGTCGATTCTTCGGAGCCGATCGGGCCGTCTGCGGTGCTGCACACCCCTGAGTTCTTCGCCGCGTGCAAGGCGGCGCTCAAGGAGGACGGCATTCTCGTCACCCAGAACGGTCTGCCCTTCCTATTTCCAGAGCACCTCGGGCAGACGACGCGCGCGTTCTCGTCGCTGTTCGCGCACGTGGCGCCCTACATGTGCACGCAGCCGTGCTACTTCGGCGGTCCGTTCGCGCTGAACTGGGCGTCCGACGAGGACGACCATCTCGACCTGACGATCAAGAAGCTCGCCAAGCGCCAGGAGAAGCGCGGCGTCACGACGAGATATTGGACGCCGGCGGTGCATCTGGCCGCGTTCGCGCTGCCGGGGTACGCGGAGAGTGTCGTGCGCGCGGCGATTGCCGAGGGGCGGGCCTCTTATGTCCCGAAGCTCACGCGGGGCAGGGTGAAGTCAGACAAGCGCGCGCGGGCTTAGGCCTGTGCCTCGGGAGCCGCGGCGGCGAGCGTGGTGCCGAGCAGTTCGTCATAGACCTGCAGCGTCTGCTGCTTCATTTGCCGCAAAGAAAACGAGGCGAGAACGTGCGCTCGCGCGCGCTCACCCATGCGCGTGTGCTCGGTGCCCGGCATCGCGAGCGCTTCGGCGATGGCATCGGCGAGGGATGGCGGATCGTCGGGCGGGATGAGCCAACCGGTGGCGCGGGTCGGGGGAACGCCGGGGCGTCCCAGCACCGTTTCCGGTGGTGCGCCGATATCGGTCGCGATGACGGGCGTCGCCATTACCTGTGCTTCGGTGGCGGCGCGGCCGAATGCTTCCGGCTCAACTGATGCCACGACGGCAAGGTGAGACGCGCGGAACGCAGCAGCCATGTCGTCCTCGTGGCCAACAAGGCGCACGTGGTCGACCAGCCCTGCATCCTCGATCTGATTCAACAGTGCGGCTTTATAGGCGCCGCGGCCTTGCGCATCGCCGGCAAGAATGAACACGACGTCGTCGAGAAGGCCACGTTTCGACAGCAAAGACGCGGCCTCTATGACGGAGGGCTGCCCCTTCCAAGCGGTGAGGCGGGCGGCGTGCAGGACCACGCGCTGCTTGTCGGCGACACCCCAGCGGTTGCGTACTTTGGTGACCCGGTCGGCAGCGACGTTGACCGGGTCGAACAGGCGGCCATCGACACCGCGATAGATCACACGCAGCTTGGCTCGCGGCGTGCCATAGCGCATGCGGATCAGATCGGCGGTGTAATGAGAGTTGGCGATGACGATATCGCCGCGCGCCATGACGCCATTGTAGAGGCGCTTCAGATCGGATTTTTCCGAGTAGGCGCCGTGATAGGTGGTGACGAAGGGGATCCTGGTCTGCCGTGCTGCCATCAATCCGCTCCAGGCGGGAGCGCGGCTGCGTGCGTGGATGAGCGACACGCCATCGCGGCGGACGATGTTTGCGATGCGCTGAGCGTTCCACAGTATGCGCAAGGGGTTCTTGGCGGCCGCTGGAAAGAAGTGGACCTCGGCGCCCGTGTCGCGCAGGCGTTGGACCAGCCTGCCGCCCTCGGTTAACACGATGCATCGCCCGCCGGCAGACTGGACGGCGTCGGCGATCTCGATGGTGGAAAGCTCAGCTCCGCCGGTATCGAGCTCGGGGATGATCTGCAGTATGGTCGGGCGCTTATCGGCCACAAGCTATCCTCCGGCGACGAAAGGGATGTTTAGATTGAGTGAGAGCGAACCGCAATTCCTAGACATGCGTCCGGATGCTTCCGGGGCGTCGCGTCGCATCGCCTACCGGCTGGATCAGGCCCCGGATGGGGGCATCGGCCTATTCTGGCTGTGCGGATATCGCTCGGACATGGCGAGCACCAAGGCGACAGAGCTTGCCGTGTTCGCGCAGAAGGAGGGTTTCGGCTACACGCGCTTCGACTACTCGGGGCATGGCGTTTCGGGCGGTGCATTCGAAGAGGGCACGATCGGAAGCTGGCTGGACGAGGCGGAAGCCGTGTTCCGTCTCGCGCGCGGGCGGCAGATCATCGTCGGCTCGAGCATGGGTGGCTACATCGCCCTGCTGCTGCTCAAGCGATTGATCGCCGACGCGCCGGCCGAGGCGGAGCGGATTACGGGCCTCGTGCTCATCGCGCCCGCGTGGGACATGACCGAGGAGCTGATGTGGAAACAGTTCGACGCTAAAGCACGGCGCGAGCTGGCGGAGAACGGAGTCTTCCGCCAACCGTCCGAATACGGCGAGCCCTACGCCATCACGCGCCCGCTGATCGAGGAGGGACGCAATCACCTCATGGCAGACAGACCGTTCGATCCCGGCCGGCCCGTTGTGATCCTGCAAGGAAGGCTCGACGCTGCAGTGCCGATCGCTCACGCACGTGCGCTCGTCGACCTTCTCAAGGGCGGGAAGGTAGATCTGGTCGAGATTCCCGATGGCGAGCACCGCTTGTCCAGGCCGCAGGACTTGTCTTTGCTTTTCAATAAAATATCGGAAGTGGCGAAAGGCGGGCTTGTGCAACGCTAATGAGGCATCGACAGCAGCCCCGGTCCGTGGAAAGCTGGTAGGTGCAGTTACAGAAGGGCGAGCTCCGCCATGATCAAAAGGGGCTTTCGCGTTGCCGCCATCACCGGGTTGATGGCGTTTTTCGCCACGGGATCCGCTATCGGCGGTGACCAAGGCACGAGCATAGAGGTCGAGAAGCCGGCAGCCGTGGCGCCTGACGAAAGCGACGGCCAGTATCGACCACCGTGGGCTAACCCAAACGCCAAACCACCGATGCCGGGGATCGAGAACGATCCCACGCCGTTCAATCCGGCGGACGTCGATTCAAACTCGGACACGCTCAACATAAACAATCTGGACCAGTAGTCGTGCCCATGGCGCGCGCGGGCGGATTGCGTGTCGCGGGCACACGGGCTGGTAATCCGGGAGATCGTCGCCATGTCGAAAGAAGCGCGAGAATCATTCGGCCCTCGGGCTCTCGCGTGGAGGGCTGTCCGATTTGCGGCGCGTCAATTTCGTTTTGGCGCCACCGTCCGAACATGAGGGGGCGTTTGAATTCTGCGCGTATGCCACGGCACTAAACCGGAGAAAAAAATGGAACGACCACTGCAGATCGCATTCAAGAACGTAGAAAGCTCCGCTTCTCTCGAAGCACTCATCCGCGAGCGCGCGGACCGGCTGCAGCGCTTCTACCCCAACATCACGGGCGCGCGCATCGTCGTGGAGGTTCCGCATCGAAGCCCAGAGGGCGCAAAGCCGCCGCTCGGCATTGCGGTGGAGATCGACGTTCCTGGGCGCGGTCCGGTGATCGCGAAGGGCGAGGAGGAACGGCGCGCGACGAAGGGTGATCATTCGCCGATCGTGAACCGCGTATTCGAGGCCGCCGAGCGGCAGCTCGAGCAGCTGGCGGCGATCCGGAAGGGCGAGGTGAAGCAGCACGGGTCGGCAGGAGACACGGGCGTCGTCGTGCGGCTTTTTCCCGATCAGAACTACGGGTTCATCGAGGTGAAGGATTCCCCCGACCTCTACTTCTCGAAGGACGTGTGCGGCAACGGCCTGTTCGAGGACATCAAGGTGGGTGCGATCGTGCACGTGACGCGGGCGTCCTCTGAGGGTCCGATGGGTCCGCAGGCGAGCTCGGTCAAGCTTCTGGGCGGCAGCAGCCCTTCATGATGTTGCAAACATGCATACGTCGTTTTTCACCGCCATGCTAAGGAGCTGCCAAGTGGGTGGGGAGAGACCGGATGCTGGACACCAAAGCCCAATACCGGCTGGAGGATGACCTCCAGATTGTAAGGGAAATCGCTGCGCGGCCGGCTACCACTGCCAAGGAGCTGGCCGCCAACCTTACGGAGCTTTACGAGGCGGTATTCAACGTCAGCCTCGACCGCTACGACGTGCAGACGCTGATGGGCTCTGCACCGGCCATCGCGCAAACCATTTTCAACATGCGTCTTCAGGTGCGCGACCAGATCGCAGACTGGCACGCGCGCGGCTATCTCACGCTGGCTGGCCAGAAGGCGCTGAGAAATGCGCTGCGCATCGCGCGCTATGCGACCGACATGCTGGGCGAGCTGAACATTCGCTATGCCCAGCTCGGGCCGGACGAGAAGACGTTGCGCGGGTTCTCGGGGCGCAACATCAATACGCTGGTGAACCCAGCTTACGACAACGGCCGCGATATCGACTTCCGCTCAGGCGATCTGCTGCTGATGCGTGGCATGCATCACAACAGCGCTGCCATTGCCCGCATTGGCGATGTCGACAGCCAGTTCAGTCACCTCGCGATCATCCACACCGACGAGCAGGGCAAGCACTGGGTGGTGGAGGCACTGATCGAGGACGGCTCGGTCATTAATTCGTTGAGCGATACGCTGCATCACGGACTGGGTCGGTGCGTGCTGTTCCGGCATCGCGATGGGCACGTCGCGGCGCGCGCGGCCGCGCTCATTCACGACCTAGTGCGCCGCTCGAATGAACGCGACGGCAAGCACATCTGGTACGATTTCACGATGGAGCTGGCAGGTAACAACGAGCTTTTCTGCTCGAAGCTGGTGCGCAAGGCATTTGCGCTGGCGACAGATAAATCGGTCATGCTGCCGACTTTCACGACGCGTTTCGACATGAAGAACCGCGACTTCGTCGAGAGGATCGGGGTGACGGCGCGCGAGACGTTCGCGCCGGCCGACATCGAGCTGGAGCCGTCGTTCGATCTCGTGGCGGAATGGCAGGACTATCGCGTGACGTCGCGGCTGCGGCTGCAGGACCTGCTGATGGATCGCCTGTTCCTGTGGATGGAGGAGCACGACTATCGCTTCAAGGAGGACCTGCCGATCAAGCTGATAGGCGTGCTCGGCCAGTTCTCGGGGCGACTGTCCTCGCGGGCGAAGAATCTGATGGCGGAGGTGGTCCCTAAGGTGCCGCCCAACATGCAGCGCTCGACCATTCAGGCCGTGGCTATGCTGCACCGGACGGCGGAGCCGCTGCTCAGCGAGCTAATGTCTCTGGAGCGCCGCAGCATCGACCGCACCGGACGCCCGCTGCATGCTCGCGAGATCTACGATCATCTCGAAATGAAGCGGGCGTCGTCGAACGGTGAGATCGGCTATCTCGTCGGCAAGGCCTGAACCGAAGAATCCCAGCTGCCGTAAGTGGCTGAACGGGCGGTCGGGAGACCGTCGTCAACTGCGCGGGCGAGAGCCTGCGCGCCGGCCTGCTCAGCCACGGCTTCGGGAATGATCCAAGCGCGATAGCTTTCGGTTTCGATCGGCGCGGAGCAGGACAGCTGCGAACCGTTCACCTTGCAGGTGTGGTCGGGCTCGATGGTGCGCGTCTCCTTGCGGTCGTGACGCAGGAAGCCCATGTCGACCGGCTGGATGCTCGATAGCGGGGCCTTCAGTGTGATGCCACGGTAGACGCAGGTCGTGCGGTTGCGGCAGACGCCGGCGTTTCCGCCAATGGTGTTGCCAGGGCCGAGTGCCTGGCCGCGCCGCATGACGCGGGCGTCCGAGCCGGAGCCGGTGCTGACGTAGCAGTCGCTGCCGACGCAGAGGACGGGGTTTGCCGTCATCTTGGCGCCGGCAAAGCCGTGGCGACGCGGCTCGATGTTGACGAGCACGGTGACGCGCTGGGGATAGGTTGCGCGCGGAGCGGGGGCGTCGGCGACGAAGGGCGATGCGGCGTCGGGCAGCGGGCCTCCGAGGCTGTTGCGCGTGCCTTTGTTGCGCTCGCGGGTTTCGCGGGCGATGCGGAACTTCTCGGCGATGCGCTGGGCCTCGGCCTCGCGCTGAGCTTCAAGAGCGGCGCGCTGCTGGGCGGACTGCTGTTCGGCCATACGACGCTGCTCGGCGAGGCGGGCTTCTTCGGTCCTGCGCTTGGCCTCGGCGTCCTCGGCCTGACGCTTCAGGTCGGCGACGCGAGCTTCCTCGGCGCGGCGCTTCTGCTCAGCCTCTTCGGCCGTGCGCTTGATCGCGGCAACGCGCGCCTCCTCGCTCTTGCGGTGCTCCTCGGCGACGCGCGCGGCTTCGAGCTTGCGATCGGCCTCAGCCTTCTCGGCGGCGATGCGGCGCTCCTGTGCCTGACGTTCAGCAATCTGGCGCTGCTCTTCGGCGGCCTTCTTTTCGTCGGCGAGGCGCTTTTCGTCTGCCGCGCGCTTCTCCTCGACCTCGCGGGCGAGACGCGTGGCTTCCTGCAGGCGGTGCTCTTCGGCGCGGAGATCCTCGGCCAGCTTCTTCTGGCGTGCTTCCTCGGCGACGCGCTCTGCGTCGGCGCGTGCTGCGTCGTTGCGGGCAGTTTGGCGTTCGGCTTCAATGCGGTTCTGCTCGGCTTCGCGCGCGATGGCGGCTTCGGTGCGCGCCTGATCGGCGGCGCGGCGCGCGTCGGCTTCTTCCTTGGCCGTCCGCAGCATTTCTGCTTCCTCAGCGACTCGGCGTGCTTCGGCGGCCTTGCGCTTTTCGGCTTCGGCCTTCTGTTTTTCGGCGGCCTTCGCTTTGGCCTCGTCGGCCTTGGCCTTCGCTTCGGCGGCTTTTGCCTTTGCCTCGTCGGCCTTGCGCTTCTGATCCTCGCGCTCGCCTTCCTCAGCGGCCTGAGAGAATTTCTGGGCGAGGGCGTGGGCTTCGTCGTTGGCCGGTGCAGCCGCAGCGGAATATACCCAGCCCATCACCGCCGCAGCGCATATCGCGCCGCGACCGAGGCAACTCGTTGCCGATCGCATGACATCCTCGCCAATAGCATCCACAGGAGCGGGCGCTCCTCGCAGGTCACGGCAAAAGCGCGACCTCATTGGGCCAATAAAGCGAGACGCGGTTGAACGGCGGCTGAACGGAAGCGTTCAGGTTGGCGCGGCTGTGGATGACCGGAACGGATCAGATTGGCGGCGACTTCGAGAGGATGTCGCGCAGCCCTTCGCGGTAGGTTGGGAATTTCAATTCTACGCCAAGCGCTTGGCGCAGCCGCTGATTTGAGATGCGCTTGGTGTCGGCATAGAAGCTGCGCGCCATGGGCGATAATTCAGCGTCGGCGAACGCTTCTTCGGGTGGCGGCGGTATGCCCAGCAACTCGGCGGCATAGACGACGACGTCCTGGGGAGGGGCCGGCTCGTCGTCGGTGACGTTGACGATTTCGGCCGCGGTTGGCCTTTCGATACCGGCGCGGACGGTGAGCGCGATGTCATCGACGTGGATGCGGTTGAAGACCTGGCCCGGCTTGACGATGCGGTGCGCAGTGCCCTCGCGCAGCTTTTCAATGGTGCTACGGCCGGGGCCGTAGATACCGGCGAGGCGGAATACCTGGGTCGGTGTTTTCCGCGCGCTGCCAAGCGAGAGCCAAGCTGCCTCGGCGGTTATGCGCTGACGGCCGCGCGCGGATGTGGCCTGCGCGGGTGTGTCTTCGTCGATCCAGGCGCCGCCGCTATCGCCGTAGACGCCGACGGTCGAGAGGTAGCCGATCCATGAGAGCGACGGGGAGGCGCGCAAATCGTGCTCGTGGTGGCGCAGCACGGGATCTTCCTCGCCGGGTGCGACGGAGACGAGCACGTGGGTTGCGCGCGTGAGCGCCTCGGAGACGGCTGCGCTGGGGCTGCGGCCGTCGAAGACGAAGCCTTCGTATCCCGCGGCCGTGATTGCGGCGGCGCCTTCAGGCGTTCGCGCGGTTCCGGCGATGCTCCACCCTTCGTTTGCGAGGAGGCGGGCCGTTGCGGCGGCGCTGTAGCCGAGGCCGAAGCAGAACAGGTTGCTCATGATGAAGCCGCAGCCTGCCATTCGGCGCGCACGTCCGTGTCGCCTTCGCGGGCGAGATGGCGGTGACGCAGGGTGTCGCCAACGTCGTCGTCGGTGAGCTGGCGCATCGCCCACACGGCCATCGCGCGCACGAGCGGGGATTGATCGGCGAGCAGGATCTCGACACGGGGCAGCAGGCTCGAGTCGCGCGAGTTGCCGGCGGCGATTAGTACGTTGCGCAGAAAACGGTCGCGGCCGGTGCGCTTTACTGGGGTGCCGGCAAAACGGATGCGGAAGGCAGCATCATCGAGGGCGAGCAACTCCTCCAGCGGCGGGTTGTCGGTCTCGGCGCGGGCAGCGAAGCGGGCCTCGTGCGCGCGCTCGGCAAATTTGTTCCACGGGCAGACGGCGAGGCAATCGTCGCAGCCGAATACGCGATTGCCCATGGCGCGCCGGAACTCGGCCGGGATGTGCCCTTTGTGCTCGATCGACAGGTAGGCAAGGCAGCGCCGCGCGTCGAGCTGATATGGCGCGGGGAACGCGGCGGTCGGGCATACGTCGAGGCAACGCCGGCAACTGCCGCAGTGATCGGTCTCGGGCTCGTCCGGCGGCAGCTCGGCGGTGGTGAAGATGGCGCCGAGGAACAGCCAGGAACCGTGCTCGCGCGAAACGAGCATGGTGTTCTTGCCCTGCCAGCCGATGCCGGCTGCCGCGGCGAGCGGCTTCTCCATGACGGGAGCGGTATCGACGAAGACCTTCACGTCGGCGGCGGCTTGCGCGGCGAGGTAGCCGGCGACCTGCTTGAGCTTGCCTTTCAAGACGTCGTGGTAGTCCTTGCCTTTGGCATAGACGGAGACGACGCCGCGCTGGGGCTGATCGAGCGCATCGAGCGGGTTCGTTGGCGGCGCGTAGCTCATGCCGAGCATGACGATGGAGCGCACCTCGGGCCACAGCCGCATCGGGCTTTGTCGCCGATCGCTGTTGGTTGCCATCCATGCCATGTCGCCATGGCGGCCCTTGGCGAGAAATTCGGCAAGGCGTTCGCCGGCAGGTCCGGTCGCGTCAGGTGTCGTCACGCGCACGGCATCGAAGCCGAGCGACTTGGCTTGGTTGAGCACCAGATCTTTGAGCTGGGCGGTCACTCGATATCCATCAGAAATCGAGATCGGGATAGTGCGCCACCGGCAGCGCGCCAGGAACACGATCGGCGAGGATCGAGCGGAAGGCGCGGCGCGACTTCAGACGCGCGTACCAAGTCTTGGCGATTGCGAACTCGTCCCATGGCACCTCGCCCAGGTAATCGGCGACCGATATATGCGCGCCGGCCGCAAGATCGGCCATCGACATTTCATCGCCGGCCAGCCAGCGGCGCTGGTCAGCGAGGAAGTTTATATAGCTCATATGGTAACGCAGGTTGGTGCGGATGGCGCGCAGGAAGTCCGCATCCGGAGTGCCGACGCCATCTGGCTTGAGGCGCGTGTAAACCTTCTCCTGCAGAAGCTCCTGGGTGACCTCGCGGTTGAATTTACCGTTGAACCAATCGAGGAGACGGCGGATCTCGGCCCGGGCCGTACGGTCACCGGGAAAGAGCTGCATGGGCAGGGCTTCCTCACCTTCGGGGGCCGGGAGCTCGGTGAGGTACTCTGACACGGCGTAAATGCCGCAGACCGGTGCGGCGCCGTCCATCTGGAGGACCGGCAACTCTCCGGCCGGGTTGAGCGCAAGGAATTCGGGCCGCCACTCCCAGGGCCGTTCTTCGGTCAGCTCGACCTCGATGGCGAGCTCGGCCAGCGCCAGCCGCGCGGCGCGAGAGAATGGACAGAGCCTGAAATGCGTCAGCGTGTGCATTGATCCGCTTCGCTCATTGTTGTTGGTGGCACCCGTTGCTCCCGTGGGGCGGGGCGGACTATGACAGCTATGCCATGTGGCACGGAAGTGGCACTCCACCACCGTAATTCCTGCTAGTTCTCCCGCCGTCAGAATTCAGCTCAAGAGATACGAGGCCGATATGCCGATTTGGGAAGTGATCCTGCTTGGCCTCATCGAAGGGCTGACTGAATTTCTGCCCGTTTCGTCAACCGGGCACCTGCTGCTGACCGAGCATTTCCTCGGCATATGCAATCCGGGCAAGACGTTCGAGGTCTTGATACAGCTCGGGGCGATCCTGGCAATCCTCAGCGTCTATTTCGTGAAGCTGACGCGCGTTGCAATGGCGATCCCGTACGATCCGGCAGCGCGCCGCTTCGTGCTCAGCGTGGTGCTGGCGTTCCTGCCGGCGGCCTTCATCGGTGTGCTGGCGCACGGCTTCATCAAGGGCGTTTTGTTCGAAACGCCGATGCTGATCGCGATCATGCTGATCCTCGGCGGCATCGTGCTGCTCTATGTCGATCGCCTGCAACTGCCGGTGCGATACACCAACGCGATGGAATTTCCCGTATCGCTCGCCTTCAAGATCGGCGTGATGCAGTGCCTTGCGATGATCCCCGGCGTGTCGCGCTCGGGTGCCACGATCGTCGGAGCGATGCTGCTCGGCACCGACAAGCGCTCGGCGGCGGAGTTCTCGTTCTTCCTAGCGATGCCGACGATGGCGGGGGCTTTCGCCTACGATCTCTATAAGAACTGGTCCGTGCTTCAGGCGGCCGATGTGACGAACATCGTCATCGGGTTCATCACGGCGTTCATCGCGGCGGTGTTCGTCGTTCGCTATCTGCTCGACTACGTCAGCCGGCACGGTTTCGCGCTTTTTGGCTGGTGGCGGATCATCGTCGGCGGCGTGGCGCTGGGTGCGATGCTGGTGCTCGGGACCGGCAGCCACTGCCCGGCGTGATTCAGTACTGACACGAGCTGAGGGAAGCTTTGCTTGCGGTTGGTGTGGCGCGAGTTGAAGGCCGCGCCACACGGCGCGGGCGCCTTTGGCGCCTTGCCGCCTTTGGCGGCCATGAGAATGACGACGACCCTAGCTGGTCCCCATCGGGAGCGGTCGGGAGCGATCCTAAGATCGCTTCCGAGTGAGGCGCCGCTTCAGCGATATCGCAAATCAGGCGGCGTGAGAGGGCAGAGGACGCGTCAGGGCGACGCGAAGTCCTGCCGCATCAGGTGCGTTGCGCAGAGCTTCGATAACCGAAGGCTCGCGCACCACTCGGGAAATACTGGCAAGCGCTTTCAGATGGTCTGCGCCGGCATGATCAGGAGCGAGCAGCAGGAACACGAGGTCCACCTGATCGCCGTCGTGTGATTCATAATCGATTGGGTCTTCGAGCCGCGCGAACAGACACAGTATGTTGCGCAAGCCGGAGAGCTTCACGTGAGGCACGGCAATGCCGCGTCCAAGACCGGTCGAACCGAGGCGCTCACGCTGCAACAGCGTATTGAAGATCTCGTGCTGATCGAGACCGGTGCGCTCCGAGGCGATCGTCGCCAACTCCTGCAGCGCGTGCTTTTTGCTCGTTGCCTTGAGCGGCGCGATGATGCCGTCGGAAGCCAGCAGGTCGCAGAGATCCATTTTTAAATCCTGTTCCAACCTGATGCGATCGAGCGCCGCTCCGCGCGGGTCAGTGACCAGCGGCGCGGTGGCCGGCGACTCTCGCATACTACCTTTTTGCTCGTGCCCCCGCACGTACCTAGGCGCCTTCAGACTACGCAATCCCCTTGCAAGGCGCCTCGGCCCGTTGAGAAACCAAAAAGATGGCACCCGCAAGGAAGGCTGCACAGGATTCCGGCAGTCACGTATTCAGAAGTTTGCGTTGCGACCTGGTTTTGCGAAGCTTTTTTGTGCTCCACACGCCCATATAGGTGCCGCTTCGCGAAATTTCCTCCAGCTTCTGTTTGTCCGGGGACGACATTCCCGCCCGCATTTCACAAAAAGAGCTGCAAGAACGGGGCCATAACCCGTCATATGCCAGCTGGGCGGGGTGAACTCGTAATGGCGCTCAAAACGCCGTGCGCGGAGCCTATAGAGCACCCGGCCGCAGGGCACAAGGCCGGTGACTTATCACGGTTGGGCGCTTTTCCGCGCTCAGGGAGCGGGACTGACGCGCTCGGTGAGGCGCTTGTCGCGCCGACGCTGGACGGACGAGGGGATGCGCATAGCTTCGCGATATTTCGCGACGGTGCGGCGAGCGATCTCGATGCCATCGGTCTTCAGCTTCTCAACGATCTTGTCGTCGGAAAGAACGGTCGCCGGTGTCTCGCCGTCGATCATTTGCTTGATGCGATGGCGGACGGCTTCCGACGAGTGGGACTCGCCGTCGTCCTCGGCCGAGGCGATGGCGGAGGTGAAGAAGTACTTCATCTCGAAGATGCCGCGGGGCGTCGACATGTACTTGTTGGATGTCACGCGCGAGACGGTGGACTCGTGCATGGAGATGGCGTCGGCAACGGTGCGCAGATTCAGTGGACGCAGGTATTGGACGCCGTGGGTGAAGAAACCGTCTTGCTGGCGCACGATCTCCTCGGCCACGCGAAGAATGGTGCGTGCACGCTGATCGAGGCTCTTCACGAGCCAATTGGCCGTCTGCAGGCACTCGAGCAGATAGTTTCGATCGGCTGCAGAGCCGTGCGACTGAGATACGGTCGTGAGGTACATGCGGTTGACGAGGACGCGGGGCAGCGTCTCGGTGTTCAGCTCGATGATCCAGGTGCCATTCGGAGAACCGCGCACGAGCACGTCCGGCACGATGGGCTGAAGCTGGACGGATCCAAACTTGAGACCGGGTTTGGGATTGAGCTTCTTGATCTCGGCGACCATCTCGAGGATGTCGTCCATCTCGCAACCGACCGCCTTGCGCAGGGCGGCAAAGTTGTGGCTGGCGAGCAGGTGCAAGTTCTCAAGGAACTTGCTGACCACGGGATCGAAACGGTTCTGCTCCTTGAGCTGGAGCGACAGGCATTCGGCCAGAGAGCGGGCGAAGACGCCGGGAGGATCGAGCGTCTGCAACTTCGCGAGGACTTTCTCCACCAAGTCCAGCGGCGCGCCGAGCCGATCGGCGATGGCGTCGAGGTCGGCGCCCGGCAGATAGCCTGCGTCATCGACCATATCGACGAGATATTTTCCGATCAGTCTTTCAACGGGATCGGTCAGCACGTGCGGGACCTGCTCGCTCAGGTGCTCGCGCAGGGAAACATCGTTTGTGAGGAAGGCCTCGATGTTGACGTCGTCGCCCGAACTGCCGCGTTGGCGCAGCGAGGCCCAGCCGGAAGCTGAATCGGGGCCGCTGGCGGAGTCGGATGGGCTGGTGTCGGGATAGACGTTGTCGAAGTCGGTATCGAATGTCGCCTCTGGATCGGCGACGGGCTTGTCGAGATCGACCCAATCGTTCTCACTGGCGGCGGGAGTAGTATCGTCGGTTTTAGAGTACTCGGGCGTTTCGGTCTCAGCGCGAGTCGGAGCCTCGATGCCGTCGTCGGGCTCGAGCAGGGGATTGCGCTCCAACTCGCCTTCGACGTACTGGGTCAACTCAATATTTGAGAGCTGAAGCAGGCGAATGGCCTGCTGCAGTTGGGGTGTCATCACCAACTGCTGGCCTTGCCTCATCTCTAGCTTAGTCGAAAGCGCCATGCGCTTGCCCGATATCCTGTCTCCGCGCGATCCCGTCTAGTCAGCGCTCGTTAACAAACATGTCTCCGAGATACACACGCCGAACATCGTCGTTCGCTATGATTTCCTCGGGCTTACCTTGGGTCAGCACTTGGCCGTCGTAGATGATGTAGGCCCGGTCTATCATGCCGAGCGTTTCGCGGACGTTATGGTCGGTGATGAGAACGCCGATGCCGCGCTCGGTCAAGTGACGGACAAGCTCCTGGATA
Source organism: uncultured Hyphomicrobium sp. (assembly GCA_964493785.1). Taxonomy (GTDB): domain Bacteria; phylum Pseudomonadota; class Alphaproteobacteria; order Rhizobiales; family Hyphomicrobiaceae; genus Hyphomicrobium_A. The sequence continues at coordinate 18,210 of CAZBPM010000001.1, forward strand.
TCGCCGACGGCGATGGGGTCGATGCCGGCAAACGGCTCGTCCAGCAGCATAAAAGAGGGTCCGGACGCCAGTGCGCGGGCGATCTCGCAGCGGCGGCGCTCACCGCCGGAAAGCGCGATTGAAGGCGATTTACGCAGGCGGGTGATGCGGAATTCCTCGAGCAGGCTGTCCAGCTTCTCGCGCCGCTTCTTTTTGGAGGGTTCGACGATCTCCAGGACGGCCATGATGTTCTGCTCGACGGTCAGGCCGCGGAAGATCGACGCCTCCTGGGGCAGATAGCCGATGCCGAGGCGTGCGCGCCGGTACATAGGCAGGCGCGTTACGTCCATTCCGTCGATGGTGATGTTGCCGGCGTCGGCAGGAACGAGGCCGGTTATCATGTAGAATACGGTGGTTTTGCCGGCACCGTTCGGGCCGAGAAGACCGACAGATTCGCCACGACGCACCGCAAGGCTGACGCCACGGACGACCTTGCGCTTCTTATAGCTCTTCTGGACGTGATGGGCCGTGAGCCAGCCCTCAGCGCCGATCTGCTGCGGGTCGGATGCCGAGTGGTCGGCGCCTGCGCCGCTTTCCGCGCCCCATTCGCCATAGGAGTCGGCGGTCGGGCGTTTCGAGCCGAAGGACAGTATTTTGAGCACGGCTTATCGAACCTCGTGTGGCCCTACCGGCCCATTATAGCCAATTCAATCGTGCGCCGATGGGCAACCCTGTCAATCGGCGCTTTGGCCGCGCCGGCGGGGTCATTGCGGGGGAGCTGTCGACCAGCCGCCGCCGGGAGCAGCTCCCTCCTTAGCAGCTCCGGAAGGCTTCTTGCCGGCAGGATTTTGATCGCGAGGGTAAAAAATCGCGCTCGGCCGGGAAGATGATCCGGGTCTGGAGGTCACCGTCTGGCCCTGCTGGCCGTTCGGCGCAGCCGTAGCCGACCACGCGCCGCTGCTGTCGCTGTCCATGACGCTTTCGCCGGTAACCATGTCGATGGTCAGCTTGGTGCCACGAACGACGTTCTTGCCCTGGGTCAGCACGACGTCCCCGCCGAGTACGACCTGGTTGGCCTTCACGTCGTAGTTGGCCCAATCGCCCGTGGCGTTCTGGCCGTTCTTCGACGTCACGATGACCTTGCCACGGGCCTCGATGCGGTTGACCTGGGCGGCCTGCTTCTGCTCGGCGGTTGCGGGCTGCTCGGCGAGGCCAGCAGAGCCGGCATAGAAGGTGCGCAGTTCCGACGTGCGAACCAGGAAGTCGCCCTGGACGACGCGTACGTCGCCTTTGAAGACGGCTTGCTTCGATCGATCGTCGACGTCCAGCCGGGTTGCGTCGATGTCGATCGGCGCGGTCGGATCGGTCTTGAAGACAGAGGCTCCGCCGAGCAGGCCGTTCGAGACCTGCTGCACGGCCTCCTTGGCAGCGTCCTTGACCGTCGAAGCCGTGCTCTGTTCGCTGCGGAAGAAGCGCGCGGAGATGCGGCCGGGCTCTTCGCGCGTTCCGGGGGATGTGAGCTGCGTGCGTCCGGTTGCGCGCTCTACGAACAGGCGCTCACCCTTCAACTGGTTGCGTGCCTGACGCGCAACTACGCCGCCGGTGAGGAGGATGGTGTCGGCGCGCTGGTCAACGGTGGCCTTCTGGGCGACGGCCGTTCGGTCGGGGCCCGAGGCCATGGTCACGTCGCCATTGACGATGGCGATCTCGGTGATGGCGTCGAAGTCTAGGCTGTCGCCGGTGACGCGGTCTTGCGGCGCTCGCGTCATGACGACCGGAGACTTGGAAACGATGCGGCGGATCTTGCTGCCGGAACCGGGCAATGCCGCGTTGGCTGGATCGGCGCCGCCTTCGTAGGACACCTGGAGGGCGGCGGTCTGAATGGCAGCCTCGCCCTGCTTTGCATTGACGTTGCCGGTGAAGGTGGCGGTCCTGCCGGTATCGTCGATATCGAGGCGGTTGGAGGTGATGTCGATGGGACCGCCATTTCCGCTAAGGAGCGGTGCGGCGGATTTCTCCGGCGCGGCTTGCTGTTCCTTGGCCTCATCCTGCTTGGGGACGAGATTGGCGACAACATCGCCGACGAATGCGATCTCGCGGCTCTTGTTGAGGAGACGCATCTCGTTCGAGCGGATGGTGCCGGTCGGCATCTCGACGAGAACCGGCTCCTTGGAGAAGATCACGTTATCCTTGGTCAGGATCGTGGCGCGGGAAAGCTTCGCCTTGAGGCCACTCTCGGCGACGATGTCGATGCCGCCGGACAGCTCCAGTTCATTGGTCTTGGTGTTGAAGTCGCCCTGTACCGCCTTGAGGTTCGTCTTCGACTTCTTGGCGTCGACAAGGTCGCCGTTGATGTTGTTGAGGCGTACGTGATCTGTGTTGACCAGATCCTGGACGGCCGTTTTTGCCGTGACGACGTAGGCGCCACCGTCCTTGTTGAAGCCCTCATAGCGAGGGTTGTTCATCGTAAGGTCGTCCGGGATGATGCGAGGGATAGCGATGCCGGGCATGTCGGTGACCAGGCCCGACGTGTGCAGGATCATAAGCACGTAGATGACCACGACGCCGGCGGCTGAGCTGGGCAGGGTCCAGCGCAGGAAGCGCACAAAGTGGGTGTGTCGGCGAGCGCGGACGAAATTTCGCGCCCGCTCCGAGGACGTCATGCCCGCGGCGGTTCCGTTCCCCATCCAGGACTGCCCCGGTGCGAAATTGGTGGTTGTTGCCATGCGCTCAGATCGAAGCCGACGCCGCTAGATAAGACCTGGATGGCGCTCCGGGCTAAGTCCCGCAGCGATCCTGGTCCAGCCGTTGCCCCGTAGGTGCCCGTCGATTCCGGTTATATTGGGACTTTCGGGGTCGGGATAGGCGCTCGCTCTGGTTGTGGCGCGATAACCTCAATGGGCGAAGATATCGTCCTCTCCGAATCCGGCCAGATCGAGCCGGGCCCTGGTGCCGAGAAAGCCGAATGCGGCCTCGGCAAAGGCCGTGCGCCCCTGGCGTTCCAGCATGGCGTCGAGCTTGGCCTTCAAGGCATGCAGATAAAGGACGTCGGACGCAGCATACGCAAGCTGCTGCTGGGAGAGGTCGGTGGAGGCCCAGTCGGAGCTCTGCTGCTGTTTCGACAGCTCCACGCCAACCAGCTCGCCGACAAGGTCTTTCAGTCCGTGGCGGTCGGTATAGGTGCGGACCAGCTTCGAGGCGATCTTGGTGCAGTAGATCGGCGCGGTCACGACGCCCAGGTATTTATCGAGGACGGCGACGTCGAAGCGGGCGAAGTGAAAGATCTTCAGCACCGATGGGTCGGTGAGAAGTGCCTTCAAGTTGGGGGCGGAGTAATCGTTGCCGTCGAACTGCACGAGGTGAGCGGTGCCGTCGCCGCTGGAAAGCTGGACCAGGCATAGGCGGTCGCGATTGACGTTGAGCCCCAAGGTCTCGGTGTCGATCGCCACGCTCGGCCCGAAGGAAACCCCGGCCGGCAGATCGCCCTTGTGGAGAGTGATTGAGGTCTTGGCCATCGATCGGTGTTCCTCGGCATCCTACGCGCGCGGCAACCGGCAGCGCTCGACGTACGACCTAAAGATTTAGGCCGAGTTGAGCCATCGAATTCGCAGGTCGCGGATCTGATGTCGACAGGTACATGCATCTTATAATGTTCAGGAGCGTTGTGGGCCCGTTGGAAGGGGCGCAATAACCAACGCTCTGCGTGCGTGTGGCTCCTGTCATGCCGGCCTGATAGCAAATAGGCTCAGTCAACAAGGATAAGCGGTCGTGGCCAGCATCAGTACCGTCAGCGCCGTTGCAGTTGTCACTCTCATCGTTGCGGGGCTCAACGGGCAAGCCAAAGCGCAGGACATCGACGCACTGTTCCTGTCGGGCTACTGGTGCAATACGCAGACGAACGTCAAGACAGAGAACATTCCCCGCAACCGGACGTACCTGCTCAGCCGCGATATCAAATCGGGCGGCGAGGACGAGGCTCAGGTGGAGCGGCTGATCGACATCGTCGGCGACGTGCGCGGACAGAGGATAATCCTGGCGCAGCGGCTGAAGAACGCCAACGGGACGGAATGCAAGACGAACTGCACGCTCGCCGAGCGGGTCGTGAACAAGGACCTGGTCGAGGTCGGCGACTGGAACTCCAGCACGGGCGTGTTCAAGTCCAACTCTCCGCGCGAGTACGTGCACCGCTGCGACAAGTGAGTTGAGCGGCTCGTTGCCACGTGCTGCGCATCTGAACTGCGGACGTTCATCGATTATCTACTGCGGCCGGTACTCGACAGCTTCTCGCGGGCATTCCGCGAGCCCTGATCGAAGGCGGTCAGGAGAATGTGGGCAACTGCATCCGGACCATCAGGCCGCCGAGCTTGGAGTTTCCAAGGGCGACGGTGCCGCCATAGAGCTGGACCAGATCGCGCACGATGGGCAGGCCGAGACCGGAGCCGCCGGCTTGGTCGTTCCACCGCTCTCCGACGTTGAAGACGACGTCCCACGCCTCGGGTGGCAGCCCAGGACCATCGTCCTCGACGATGACGGCGACGAAGCCAGGCGCGCTTTTGCTGTCCAGCCGAACGGCGACCTTCGCCGTGGCATGCTTGCAGGCGTTGTCGATGAGGTTACCGAGCATCTCGTTCAGATCTTCGAACTCGCAGGCCACCTTTACGCCCACGGGAATGGCGTTGTCGATGTGCAGGCCGCGGTCCGTGTGCAGGCGCGCGAGCGCCCGGACGACAGAGTCCGCGGCATCGGTCAGCGATGCGGAGATGCCAGGCTTTGCCCTTGCAGCGGAGCTGCGCGCGCGTGCAATCTGATAGTCGATCTGGGCCTGCATGCGCCGGCATTGCTCGTACAGCACGGCCGAGGATTGCTCGTCACCCTTCTGTCCAAGGCGGTGGGCCTCGTCGACGAGAATTGCCAGGGGCGTTTTGAGGCCATGCGCGATGTTGCCGGCCTGCGCGCGGGCGCGTTGCATTTGCTCGGCTGATGCAGCGAGGAGACTGTTGAGGTCGTCCACAAGCGGCTGGACCTCGTCGGGGAATTCGCCGCGCATGTCCGCGGTTGCGCCGGAGCGGTAGCTCGCGAAGGCCGTTCGCAGCCTGCCGATGGGCGCCATTGCGTAGGCGAGCAGCAAGCCGGACACGGCGATCATCGATATCGAGAACAGGCCGAGGGACCACAGAAGCACATTGTTGAACTGGTTGAGGACCTGATCGAGATGGCGCTTGTCCGTGCCGATTATGATCCGGGTCGGATCCTTTTGTCCGTTCATCCAACGCAGCCGCTCGGAGATCAATAGCGTGCCGGTCGGGCCGGAAATGCTGTGGTGGTGCACCTGCGCGTCGCCGCCCGCGTCAACCGGCACTTGCAGCATTGGACCCTCGAGGGAATTGGAGCGGGCAACAACGGCGCCGTTCCGCTGCACCTCCCAATAGAATCCCGAGAGCGGCGTCGAATAGCGCGGATCACTCAGGGCGCGCTGCATATCAACGTTGCCGCGTTCGTCGATCTCGACAATGCCTTCCAGTTCGTCGAGATGTTCTTCCATCTCGTGGTAGAACTGCCCGGCCAGGAAGCTCTTGAACTCCGCCGACAGAAGGAAGCCGGCTATTGCGACGCCCGCGACGACGCCGATCGCGGAGACGGTGATCAATCGGGACCGGAGGCTGCGCATCGGCTGTCTGCCTCAATCCATGCGATAGCCGAGACCGCGCACTGTCGTGATGACGTCGCGACCCAGCTTGCGCCTGAGGCGGCTGATGTAGACCTCGATGGTATTGGATTCGGCGCTGTCCTCGAGAGCATAGAGGTGCTCCATCAGCTCGTTCTGCGAGATGACGCGGCCCGTGCGATGCATGAAATAGGTGAGCATGCGCAGCTCGGAAGCGGTGAGCTCTACGGCGTTGCCGCCAACGGTTGCCTTGCCGGCGACGGTGTCGAGCCTGAGGTCCTTATGCGCGAGGACGGGATTTGCGGCGCCGGACTTTCTGCGAATGAGTGCGCGTAGCCTCGCCACGACCTCCGGGATGTGGAACGGCTTGGTGATGTAGTCGTCGGCGCCAGCATTCAGCCCTTCCACCTTCTCCGTCCAGGTGCCCCGGGCGGTGAGGATCAGAACCGGCATGTCGCGCTTGTCGGCGCGCCATTTGCGAAGGACGCTCAGTCCCTGCATGTTTGGCAGCCCGAGGTCGAGGATTGCCGCATCGAACTGGTCGTATGCCCCCATGGCATACCCGTCCTCGCCGTTCTGCGCACGGTCGACGATGAAGCCTTCCGGGCGCAGCCCAGCCGCAATGCGCCCCGCGATGTCATTGTCGTCCTCGACCAGTAATATGCGAATGGCGAGCCTCCAGAGCTCCTCTATCCAGGTCTTGGTAGCTGCCGGACCTGAATTTCACCTGAAAGGCTGAAAATCCACAAAGCGCCGCCTCTGGCGTAAGGCGCCGGGGCGCTTTCAGGTTCGTTTCAGGTCTGCGTGAGACAGCTGTACAGGTTCGGAGGTCACGGCTGATGTCTTTAATCAAAAGCAAGTGTTTCGCGGGGTCATTGATCCTGCTCACGTGCGTGGGAACGCCAGGCGCCTTCGGTGCCGAAGTCGCCGTGACGCAGGGGCAAGTCGACCGCCTCGAGATCCGGCTGGAGGAAGTTCGGCCGGCGACCCAGGAAGCCATAGCGCTTCTGCCGGGCACGATCATCCCGCCGATGAACACCCGAATTGCCGTGCCGGCGCCATTCGCGGGCACCGTGGTTTCGGTGGATGTGCTGCCGGGCGAGGAGGTAGCGGCGGGCCGGACCCTGATGACGATTGCCAGTCGCGAGCTTGTGGAAACGCTTTCCCAGCTTCGCCAGGCCGAGGCAAACCTCAGTGCGGCGCAGGCTGTGGCGCAGCGTTACAAGAGCCTTGTAGAGAAGAACATCGCGTCGCCCACGCGCGCGGCGGAAACCGAGGCGCAGGCCACGGGGCTCAAAGCCGTCGTCGAGGAGCACAAGCGCCTCGTGTCGCTCGGCAACATCAAGTCCAATCCGGACGGCAGCTACGCGCTGACCGCGCAGCACGCGGGGCGGATCGTGGAGGCTATTGTCGCGCCTGGGGCCAGCATCACAGCCATGGCGCCGGCAGTCGTCATGGACACCGGCGATGAGCTGTGGGTCGAGGCGCAGCTCCCGGCATCGCTCATGGGCAAAGTGCGGGCCGGGGATACAATTCGCCTGGAGAACGGCACGACCGGAAAGGTGCTGTCGGTCAGCCACTCCATCGATCCGAAAACGCGGTCTGCCATTCTTACTGGCAGCATCCCCGCTCAGTCCGGCTTCGTGCCGGGACAGATGGTGACCATCGGTGTCTATCGCCAAGCAGCACTCAGCGGCCTCGACGTGCCGGCCGATGCGGTCGTTTGGGTGCAGGGTGATCCAACCGTGTTCGTGCGCACAGCCGCAGGATTCGAAGCGTTGCCGGTCACGCTGAAGGGCAAGACGCTGCACAACGCAACCATCGAGGGCAGCCTAACGGCCGGACAGAAGGTCGCCGTGTCCGGACTGGCGCAGCTCGAGAACATGATCGGCAGGGAGTAACATGCTCCTCCGCCGGATCGTCGAGTTCGCGCTGACGCAGCGCGCTTTCGTGCTCTTTTGCTCGATGCTCGTCGCCCTCGCGGGCGTGTGGGCATTTCTGTGCATTCCCATCGATGCATTCCCGGACATTTCCTCAGTCCAGGTGAAGATCATCATGAAGGCGCCCGGCATGACGCCCGAAGAAGTGGAGACGCGCGTCATCACGCCGATCGAGCTGGAGCTGCTCGGCATTCCACATCTCACCATACTGCGCTCATCGGCGAAATACGCGATTGCCGACATCACGCTCAATTTCGAGGACGGCAGCGATATCTACTGGGCCCGCCAGCAGGTGGCCGAACGTCTGAGCGATGCAAGCGATGCATTGCCGCCGAATGTTTCCGGTGGTCTCGCGCCGATATCTACGCCGCTGTCGGACGTCTTCATGTTCACTATCGAAGGCGGAAACCTTTCGCTCGAAGAGCGGCGCACGCTGCTCGACTGGACCATCCGGCCGGCGTTGCGCACCATTCCCGGCGTCGCGGACGTCAACGCGCTGGGCGGCATGGTGCGCAGTTTCGAGGTGGTTCCCGACAGTGCGGCGCTGGCTGCCGCAGGCGTCAGCGTTGCGGATATCAAGGAGGCGATCGCGGCCACCAACCGCAACGACGGAGCTGGGCGGCTCTCGGACGGCGAGAAGGCTCTGGTGGTGCGGGCAGAAGGTGCGATCAAGACACCCGCTGACTTGAAACAGATCGTTTTGAAGGCCGAGGGTGGAAAGGTCCTGCGGCTGCAGGATGTTGCGAGCATCGGCATCGGCAATCTCACCCGGCTCGGCGCGGTCACCAAGGACGGCAAGGGCGAGGCTGTTCAGGGCTTGGTGCTGTCGCTGCGCGGTTCCGACGCCAGTGCCATCGTCAAGAGCGTGCGGGCACAGCTCGATGCGTTGAAACCGAGCCTGCCGCCGGGTGTGGAGCTGCACACGTTCTATGACCGGTCCGAGCTCATTCAGCGGGCGGTGGGAACCGTCACCAAGGCTCTTCTCGAGGCGACGGTCCTCGTGGTCGTTCTTCTGGTGCTGTTCCTTGGCAACTTGCGCGCGGCTCTGGTCGTTGCCGTCACGCTGCCGATGGCCGCGCTCGTCACGTTCCTGCTGATGAAGCTGCTCGGCATGTCGGCCAATTTGATGAGCCTTGGCGGTCTCGCCATCGCAATCGGCCTGATTGTCGACGCGGCTGTCGTCGTGGTCGAGAACACCGTCGACCGCCTCAACCATAACGCAGACGACAAGCGCATTCCCGTGCTGCATCAGGTCTACACGGCGGCGTCCGAGGTCGTGATGCCGGTCGCGTCGGGTATCTTGATTATCTGCCTCGTGTTCCTGCCGTTGCTGTCGCTCGAAGGCCTCGAGGGCAAACTGTTTGCGCCGGTGGCGATCACCATCGTGCTGGCGCTGTCGGCCTCGCTGCTGCTGTCGCTGACCCTGATACCGGCGCTGTCCTCAATGATGCTGCGGGGGACCGCGCACAAGAACCCCATCGTGATGCGCGTCATCGAGGCCGGCTATCGGCCGTTGCTGCGCTTTTGCCTTGCGCATCCGTTCCCCGTCTATGCGTCCGCCGCCGTCGGGGCTGCTGCAATGGTCCTCGGCTATCTCGCGGTCGGCAAGGCGTTCATGCCGACCATGGACGAGGGTTCGGTCATCATGCAGACGACGAAGCTGCCTTCGATCAACCTCGACGCCAGCATTGAGGGCGACTTGCGCATTCAGAAGCTGCTGCTCGCGAAAGTGCCGGAGGTTGATCAGGTGATTGCACGTGTCGGCGCCGATGAACTCGGTCTCGACCCGATGAGCCCTAACGACACGGACGCGTTTCTCGTTCTGAAGCCCAAGGAGCAGTGGCGCGTTCAGGACAAGGACTGGCTGTTGCAGCAATTGCGCGAGGCGATGGCGGAGCTCCCCGGCGTCGAGTTCTCCTTCACGCAGCCGATCGAAATGCGCACGTCCGAGATGCTTACCGGCGCGCGAGGCGACCTTGCCGTAAAGATCTTCGGGCCCGATCTCCAGGAACTGGCCGATCTCGCCGGACGCATCAAGAAGGCGATAGCGGGCGTGCGTGGTGCTTCGGAGGTCTTCACGGCGTCCAACGCTACGGTGGATTACCTGCAGATCGACATGGACCGCCTCACCGCGGGACGCACGGGATTGTCGGTCACGCGGATAGAGGACGAGTTGCGCGCGTTGCTCGAGGGCGCGCCCGCCGGAATCGTTTCCGAGGGGCAGAAGCGCACGAGCATATTGATCCGCGGCCCTGAAACCTTGCGCAAGGCGCCGGAGCTGTTCATGCAGAGCCAACTCGTGGCGGGTGACGGGGGCCTTGTGCGCATCGGGGATGTCGCACGCCTACGGCGCACGGCGGGTCCCGTGAAGGTCGATCGCGAGAACGCCTCGCGTTTTGCCATCGTGCAGGCTTACGTTTCGGGGCGCGATCTCGTCGGGTTCGTCGATGACGCGCAGGAGGCTGTCGACGCGGAGGTCAAGCTTCCGCCGGGCTATCGCATCGTATGGGGCGGAGAGTTCGAGAACCAACGCCGCGCCGCGACGCGCCTCGCGGTGGTCGTGCCGATTGCACTGGGGCTAATTTTTGTCGTGCTGTTCGCGACCTTGCACTCGGCGAGGCAGGCGGCACTGATCCTCGCCAACATTCCGTTCGCCATGATCGGTGGCGTGCTCGCGCTATGGGTTTCGGGGGAATACCTGTCGGTGCCCGCGTCCGTCGGCTTCATCGCACTGCTTGGCATCGCGGTGCTCAACGGTCTGGTGCTCGTCAGCTACTTCAATCAGCTCCTGGCGAGTGGCATGGCAATGGCGGACGTCGTTTTCGAAGGCTCGATGCGACGGCTGCGACCGGTGCTCATGACGGCGAGCATTGCCGCCTTCGGTCTCGTCCCGCTGCTGTTCGCCAGCGGCCCCGGTTCGGAGATCCAGAAGCCTCTCGCCATCGTCGTCATCGGAGGGCTGATCACCTCGACGACGCTTACGCTGATCCTCCTGCCCATACTGTTCCGCCGCTTCGGCGTGGCCCGAAGCGCGCAACGCGCAGATACTGAAAGGCTCGCATGGACCAATCCCTTTGCAAGCTGACGCTGATCTATCCGCCGGCGTCTGAGACGCACATCGTCGAGCTGATGATGAATTCCGATCCGCCGCTTCCAGGCTTCACGACATGGGAGGCGGAGGCGCATGGCAACTCCTTCAGCACGGCGAGCATGCGAGAGCGTGTGCGCGGACGTATCGCGCGCGGTGTGCTCGTGGTGGTGCTGCCGCGTGCCCGGTTGGCGCCTCTGCTGGAAGAAATCCGCATCAAGGCGGCCATTCCCGATCTCGTCTATTGGACCGAGGCCGTGGAAACATTCGGTCGCCTATCGCCGGCACCTTGAGTTGACGGCGCGATTGCGGTCGTCGAGTGCGAGTGCCTATTCAGTGTCGGCGCTGAACCTATAGCCGACGCCCGGCTCCGTCACGATGAGAGCGGGCACGTCGGGTTCGGTTTCGAGCTTCTGGCGAAGCTGCCCCACGAACACGCGCAGGTACTGCAGATCGGTCGCGTGGGCCGGCCCCCAGACAGCCGTTAGAATCTGCCGGTGCGTGAGTACGCGACCGGCGTTGCGCGCGAGCAGCGCCAGGAGATCGAACTCCTTCGGCGTCAGCTTGATAGGCTCTCCGTCGCGGGTGACGCGATGAGCCGGGATGTCGATGACGAGGCGTCCCGCCGCCTCGATCTGCTCGGGTTCGGCCGCCGGCCGGCCCGCGTGCCGCAGGGCCGCCCGCAGTCGCGCGGTCAGCTCGCCAATTCCGAAGGGCTTGTTGACGTAGTCGTCGGCGCCGAGGTCGAGGGCCGCGATTTTTTCCGCCTCTCGATCACGCGCCGACAGAACGATGACCGGCGTCTGCGACCAGGCGCGAAGCTCGCGGATGACCTCCTTGCCGTCCATGTCGGGCAGGCCAAGGTCCAACAGGATGATGTCGGGTGCGAGCGTTGCCGCTGCCTTCAACGCTTCCTTGCCGCTTGCGGCAGAGACGACATCGTAACCGGCGGCGGCGAGGCTGGGTTTGAGGAACCGGAGGATCTGCGGCTCGTCGTCAACCACAAGAATGCGCGCGGTCATGCTGGTAATCCTGCATCGTTGGCCTCACGCGCGCTTCTATCGCCTATGGGCAATCTGATCGTAATAGCAGTGCCCTTGCCGTTGCCACCAGGACTGTGGGCCTCGATTGTTCCGCCGAGTGCCTTGATGATGGCAGCGGCGATCGAAAGTCCGAGGCCGGTGCCCGGCACGCGACCGTCGCTGCCGCCGACACGGTAGAATTTGTCGAACACTTTGCCGAGGGCGTCGGCGGGGATTCCGGTCCCCTCGTCCTCGACGACGATCTCGGCGCTGTCGCCCGACCGGCGGCCGGCGATTCTGGTGACGGAATTTTCCGGGCTGTACTTGTGCGCATTGTCGAGAAGGTTGAAGAGCACCTGTTCCAGCAACACCGCGTCCCCACGGATCAAAGGCAGGTCGGCGTCGAGCGCAATCTGGATGCGGCGTGCGGGGAACAGCTTGACGGCGCGGGCAGTCGCGCCATTCACGGCATCGCGCACGTCGACCCAATCGTGGCGGATGTCGAGCGCGCCGGCTTCAAGTCGCGTCATGTCGAGCAGATTGGCAACGAACGCGGACAGTCGCGTTGCCTCCTCCTCGATGGTGGCAAGCAAGTCGGCCCTATCCTTTTTGTCCATCCGATCGCCGAGCTGGCGCAGGCTGGTGGCCGAACCCAGGATCGATGCGAGCGGCGTGCGCAGATCGTGCGAGACCGAGGACAGCAGCGCATTGCGCAGACGCTCGCTCTCGGCTGCGGTTGCTGCCTCGGCGGCCTGCTCGACCAGTCGCGTCCGTTCGATAGCGATGGCTGCCTGATCGGCGAAGGACTGGAGCGCGTTGGCCGTGGCCTCGGGCAGCACATCGTCCTGTTCGTCGGCCGCGACACCGAGCACGCCGATCGGGCCGGCTGAGGACGTGAGCGGCCGGAAATGGAAAATCGCTGATGGCATCGTCCCGGTTAGAAACCCAGCCGGCTCGCCCTTGCGTAGCGCCCAACGGGCGGCCGCCCAATCGGCAGTACCGAGCGTATCTTCGGGCGGCCAGCCGCCCTCTATGGACAGACCGTGAGCGCCGTCCAGCAGGATGATCGATTTGCCCTTGATAACCGCGGCGGACTGCGCGGCAAGCAGCCAAAGCACGTCGTCGATTTTTGGCGCGCCGGCCAGCTTGCGCGAGAACTCATAGAGGGCCTGCGTTGCCTCCGCGCGCTCGCGCGTCGCTGCGGCCTGCTCGCGGAAGCGGCCCGCGAGGCTCCCGGTCGCGACTGCCACGACAAGAAAGATCACCAGCGAAAACAGCTCGTGCGGAGAGGCTACGGTGAAGGTGTAGCGCGGCTCGATGAAAAAGAAGTTGAAGGCAAGGAACGAGAGCGCCGCGGCCGTGATGGCGGAATAGATGCCGAAGCGCAGGGCGCAGAGCAGAACCGCGAATAGGAACACCATCGACAGGTTGGGCAGTTCCGTCACGCGTTCCAGTAACTTGCCGGCGAGTACGCTGGCTGCAACCGCGCCGAACGCGGCAAGTCCGCCGGTCCACATCGAACCGATGGGTGGAAGAGCGGGGAGCCAAGCTCGCGCCGGTGCAATCTCGTCGGGCGCGACGACGGTCACCGACAGGCCGCGGGCCTCGGCCATCAGCGCGCCCGAAAGCGATCTGCGCGTCAGTCTCTCCCAGATGCCAGGTCGTCCGCGACCGATGACAATCTGGGTGATGTTGTTGCGTCTGGCGTAGGCGAGCACCTCCGCCGTCAGGTCCTTGGCGTTGACGCGCACGGTCGTCGCCCCGAGGCGATCGGCGAGGCGCATCGCTCTCTCCATGCGTCGCACGGCGCCCTTGTCGGTCGTCTCGCGGTCGCTTCTGACCAGATGAATGGCGATCCAGTCGGATTTCAGCGCCGAGGCCATGCGCGCGGCCGCACGCACCACCGCTTCGGAAAGCTCATCGCCGCCGACGCACACGAGCAGCCGCTCGGCTGTCGGCCAGGGGCCGTCGATGCCGCGCTGGCGTAGCTGAGAGAGCATCTGCTCATCGACCCGGTCCGCCGTGCGGCGCAGGGCAAGCTCGCGCAAGGCAGTGAGGGTGCTGAGCTGGAAGAACCGGTCGAGGGCGCGGCGGATATTCTCGGGCAGATAGACCTTGCCCTCCTTCAGCCGCTTGATCAGCTCTTCCGGCGGCAGATCGACGACCACGATCTCATCAGCCCGCTCCAGAATCTTATCGGGCACCGTCTCGCGCACGGTAATGCCAGCGATCCGCTGCACCACGTCTGTGAGGCTTTCGACGTGCTGGATGTTCAGCGTCGTCCATACATCGATGCCAGCCTGCAATACGCCCTCGACATCCTGATAGCGCTTTGGATGAACGAGCCCCGGCGCATTCGAATGGGCATATTCATCGACGAGCAGCAGCTTGGGCCGGCGCTCGATGGCAGCGTCAATGTCGAATTCCATCAGCGTGCGGTTGCGGTAGGAGACAGTCCGGCGGGGCAGGACCTCCAGTCCGTCCAGCAATGCCGCGGTATCGGCGCGCCCGTGTGTTTCGACGACGCCTACAACGACGTCAGTACCCTCGGCCTTGAGCGCCCGCGCCGCCGACAGCATGGCGTAGGTCTTGCCGACGCCTGGCGCCATGCCGAGAAACACCTTGAGCTTGCCGCGCGTATCCTGCGTGGCAAGCTCGAGCAGCGCCTTGGGCGAGGGGCGTCGCGCGTCGGCGAGGATCGTGTTGTCGGCCATCGCTTATCCGGAGCCCGCGCCAAAGGCGGCGTCAAGTGCGAGGTTGAGCCGCAGAACGTTAACGCGGGGCTCACCGACGATGCCGAGGTCGGGCCATTGGGTGTGCTCTGCAACTAACGCCGCCAAGCGAGCAGGCTCGACCCCGCGCGTCTTGGCGACGCGCGCAACCTGCAGGGCTGCGTAAGTCGGGGTTATGTCCGGGTCGAGGCCGCTGCCGGACGCAGTGACGGCATCTGCCGGCACTGGCAGCGCGACTCCTTCGTCGCGGAGCTTGGCGACGTCGGCCTTGACGCGGTCGAGAAGCTTCACGGACAGCGGGCCGAGGTTCGATCCGGAAGAGGCGGACGCGTCGTATCCAGAGGCGCCCGCTGCGGATGGGCGTGGGTGGAAATAACGTTCCGTGGCGAACGCTTGTCCGATCAAGGCGGAGCCGACCACTTTGCCGCCGACGTTGATCTGGCTGCCGTTGGCTGCGCCGGGAAACAACACCTGCGCGATGCCGGTGATGGCGAGCGGATAGGCGAGGCCGGTCAACGCCGTGAAGGTCACCATGAGCACGATAGTCGGCCTGAGAATGTTTTGCATTGAGATTCTCCTTAAGCGAGACCAAGGCCGGCGACGGCAAGATCGACCAGCTTTATGCCGAGGAACGGTACGATCAGCCCGCCCACACCGTAGACCAACAGGTTGCGCCGCAGGAGCGCGCTGGCGCCGGTGGGGCGATAGCTGACGCCTTTCAGCGCGAGAGGGATGAGCGCGATGATGATCAGTGCGTTGAAGATCACGGCCGACAGGATGGCGCTCTGCGGCGATGACAGATGCATGATGTTCAGCGCGTTGAGTTCGGGGTAGGTCGCGACGAACAGCGCCGGGATGATGGCAAAATACTTGGCCACGTCGTTGGCGATGGAGAACGTGGTCAGCGATCCGCGAGTCATCAGAAGCTGCTTTCCGATCTCCGTGATCTCGATCAGCTTGGTCGGATCGCTGTCGAGGTCGACCATGTTGCCGGCCTCGCGTGCCGCCTGCGTGCCGGTCTGCATGGCCACGCCGACGTCGGCCTGCGCGAGCGCGGGGGCGTCGTTCGTGCCGTCGCCGCACATGGCGATGAGACGGCCCTTTGCCTGCTCCGACCGGATGTAGCTCAGCTTGTCCTGAGGCGTGGCCTCGGCGATGTAGTCATCGACGCCGGCTTCCGATGCGATGGCCGCGGCAGTGACTGGGTTGTCGCCGGTGACCATCACCGTCTTGATGCCCATCTGGCGCAACGCCGCAAAGCGCGACTTCACGTCAGGCTTTACGACATCCTTGAGGTGGATGACGCCCAGCAGATTCTTGCCTTCGGTCACGGCGAGCGGCGTGCCGCCGGTCGAGGAGATGGCGTGCACGGCCTCGCGGAACGAGGGCGGGGCTGCCTCCAACGATTGGCCGATGCTGGAGAGAATGGCGTCGACAGCACCTTTTCGGAGGATGCGGTCACCAATATCGACGCCGGATATGCGCGTATGCGCCGAAAAAGGAATGACGTTCGTCGGCTTGATGTCGTCGCCGGAGACGCCGTAGCTTCCGCGCGCCAGGGCCACGACGGAGCGGCCCTCCGGCGTTTCATCGGCCAGCGAGGCAAGGTACGCCGCCTCGGCGAGATCGCGCTCGGTCTTGCCGGGTACGGGCACGAACTTGGTGGCCAATCGGTTGCCGAACGTGATGGTGCCCGTCTTATCGAGAAGCAGCGTATCGACATCGCCCGCCGCTTCCACCGCGCGGCCGGAGGTGGCAACGACGTTGAAGCGGATCAGCCGGTCCATGCCGGCGATGCCGATCGCGGACAGGAGACCGCCGATGGTCGTCGGAATGAGCGTAACAAGCAGAGCGACGAGCACGGTCACGGAGAGCAGGGTGCCCGAATAGCCGGCGATACCCCACAGCGTCACGACGGTGATCAGGAGGATCAGCGTCAAGCCGGACAGCAGGATCGAAAGCGCGATCTCGTTGGGTGTCTTCTGCCGTTCGGCGCCTTCGACCAATGCGATCATGCGATCGAGGAACGAAGAGCCGGGCGTTGCCGTCACGCGCACCTTGATCCAGTCGGACAGAACCACCGTGCCTCCGGTGACGGCCGAGCGGTCGCCGCCGGACTCGCGGATGACCGGCGCGGATTCTCCGGTGATGGCGGATTCGTTCACAGATGCGATGCCTTCGACGACCTCGCCATCGGCGGGGATTGTGTCGCCGGCCTCTACGATCACCATGTCGCCCTGGCGCAGATCATGCGCGTCACGCGGCTGCCAAGGATCGTCCTTGGTGTCGTCGGCGTGCAGCAGCAGCTTGGCGGTGGTGTCGCTTCGCGTGCGCCGCAGGGCGTCGGCCTGGGCCTTGCCGCGGCCCTCGGCGACGGCCTCGGCGAAGTTGGCGAACAGCACCGTGAACCAGAGCCAGGCGGCAATCTGCGCGGTGAATGCGATATTGCCGGCCCCTACGGCAATGTCGCGAAGCAGGATCAGCGTGACCACGGCCGCCACGACCCCGGTGACGAACATCACCGGATTGCGCACGAGCTTGTGCGGTGACAGCTTCAGGAAGGCATCCACGGCCGCCCGGCTGATGATCTGCCGGTCAAAGAGGGCTAAGGCTTGGCGCGTGCTCATGACGAACTCCTCAGAATGTCTTGCCGGACAGCATCAGGACGTGTTCGACCACAGGGCCGAGGGCCAGGGCCGGGAAGTACTGCAGGCCGCCGAGTATCAGGATGACGCCGATGAGCAGGCCAACGAACAAAGCGCCGTGCGTCGGGAACGTGCCTGCTGACGGCGGCACTTTGGTTTTTGCGCCGACAGCGCCCGCGATGGCCATCACCGGCACGATGTAGGCGAAGCGCCCGAACATCATGGCGATGCCGAGCGTGGTGTTGAACCACGGCGTGTTGGCGTTAAGGCCCGCGAAGGCCGAGCCGTTGTTGCCGGTTGCAGACGAGTAGGCATAAAGGATCTCGCTGAGGCCGTGCGGCCCCGAATTAGCAAGGCTCGATAGAGCCGCCGGCAGCATCGCCGCGACTGCGGAGAACCCAAGGATGAGCAGCGGCAGCACGATGAGTGCCATCACGGCGAACTTCATCTCGCGGGCCTCGATCCGCTTGCCGAGATATTCCGGCGTGCGCCCGACCATCAAGCCGGCGACGAAGACGGCGAGCACGGCCATGACGATGATGCCGTAGAGGCCCGATCCGACGCCGCCCGGCAGGATCTCACCCAGCTGGATCATGAACATGGGCACCAGCCCGCCCAGCGGGGTGAGGGAGTCGTGCATGGCGTTGACGGCTCCGCACGAGAGGCCGGTCGTCGCGGCGACGTAGAGCGCGGTCAAGGCTTGCCCGAAGCGGACTTCCTTGCCTTCGAGATTTCCCATCGAGGGATCGACGCCGGCAGCGGCGAGCAGCGGATTGCCCGACGTTTCGGCGGCGTAGACGATGGCCGTTCCCGCAATCAGCAGGGTGCCCATCACGGCGAGTAGCGCGACGCCCTGGCGACGATCGCCGACCATGCACCCGAAGGTGAAGGTCATCGCGGTCGGGATCAGCAGCATGCTCCAGATCGACAGGATGTTCGACCATTGGCTGGCGTTCTCGAAGGGATGGGCT
Organism: uncultured Hyphomicrobium sp.; assembly: GCA_964493785.1. Lineage (GTDB taxonomy): Bacteria > Pseudomonadota > Alphaproteobacteria > Rhizobiales > Hyphomicrobiaceae > Hyphomicrobium_A. The sequence continues at coordinate 36,252 of CAZBPM010000001.1, forward strand.
GCGTTGGCATTGAAGAAGCCGCCGCCGTTGGTGCCGAGCTGCTTTATGGCTTCCTGGCTGGCGACGGGACCGATTGCAATCGTCTGCTTTGCGCCCTCGAGCGTTGTTGCATCGAAGTTCGCGGCAAGCGTCTGGGGAACGCCGCTGGCTACGAAGGCAAGCGCGACGACAATCGAAAGCGGCAGCAGCACGTACAGCGTGGCGCGTGTCGCGTCGACCCAGAAGTTGCCGAGCTCCTTCGCGCCGCCTTGGGCAAACGCACGCGTGAGCGCCAAGGCAAGCGCAATGCCAGTGGCGGCAGAGAGGAAGTTCTGCACAGCGAGGCCGGACATCTGCACGAGATGGCTCATGGTGGTCTCGCCACCGTAGGACTGCCAGTTCGTGTTGGTGACGAAGCTTATGGCGGTGTTGAAAGAGAGATCGGGCGGCACGGCAGCAAAGCCCTGCGGATTGAGTGGCAAAGCGCCCTGCGCGCGCATCAGCACGTAGAGCAGGAGAAAGCCCGCCGCATTGAAGGCCAACATCGAGAGCGTGTAGACGAGCCAGGTCTGCTGGCGTTCCGGTTTCACACCGGCAGCTGCATAGATGCTGCGCTCGAGCGGCCGCAGAACTGGCGACAACAGCGTGCGCTCGCCTGCGAACACGCGCGCCATATAGACGCCAAGCGGCCAGGCCACCGCCAGAACCGCGCCCAGCACGAGCGCAATTCCCAACCAACCAACGAGTGTCATGGTGTGAGCCCTCCAAAGGCTCTCAGAGCTTCGCTCTCAAAATTTTTCGGGCCGGACCAGCGTGTACACGAGGTAGGCGCCGAGCCCGACGGCGATGAGGAGGCCGATAACGGGATCGCCCATGGTTGCCTCCCTCAAACGCGGTGACAGAGGGCTGCGTATCCGGCCAGCAGGCCGAAGCAGCCGACACCAAGGGCAAGGTAAATGAGATCGAGCATGTGCTTTCCGCTCCTGACTGCCTTGCGGCGTAAATTGGAGCGGGCGAGATCAAGTCTCGATTGGGAAATCAAGGTGCGCGTATAAGGGGCGCATAAAGATTTGACGTCGGCATGAAACAGGGGCGCGGTCCTGCGCGCGCCACTGAATGCCTTGAGTGCGGTGGCGCTCAGCGCGTTTTCAGGGCGCGACCGGCGTCCAGGAGCGAGGCGATTTCCTCCGGCGTGAACGTCCGCTCCGCCTGATTGGCGATGCCGAGAGCGCCGACTACGGCTTCTCCACGAAAGATGGGCACGACGATTGCGCCCGCCAGGCCTGTGGCGCGGGCACCGGGGCGAACGTCGCCGCTCGTGTCCGTCTGGATGTTGCAGGCGTCCACCGGCGCGCGGCGTTCGACCGCGAGGCCGGCCATGCCCTTGCCGACGGGAATGGTGCGTATCTTCTCTAGGACCACCTCGGGCATTCCGCGGCTCGATGCGGCAAGATGGAGGTGGCCGTCGGCTTCGATCCGATGAACCGTGCCGCTATCGGCGCCGAAGTGGCGGACGATCTCGGCGAGAGCCTCGTCGTCGCTGGCGGCCGCGAGAATCCGCTCGGAAAGCGTCATGGCTGTTTTCCTTTGTTGCAGGCTCAGCTTTTTGCCGGCTCGACCTTTGGCTCCTGGCCGCCGCGCAGGATGGTGTTGCCCTGGTAGCGCGCTGTCTGGTCGACGGCCGTCGCGGTCCAATCGCTTGCGCTCATCTGACCGCTCTGGCCGTAGGCTGAAAGCGCGTTGCCGTATGTGACGCGGCGAATGTCTGCGGCCGCGACGCCCTGCTCGGCGAGCAGTGCCGCCGTTTTCGGCACCGACAGCGGATCGGAGATTCCCCAATCGCAGGCGGAGTCGACGATGAGCTGGCCGGCGCCGTAGTTGCGGACGATGGCGCACATGCGCTCGGCCGTCATCTTGGAGTGCGGGTAGATGGAGAAGGCGGCCCAGAAGCCGCGCTCGGTCACCTCGCGCACGGTTTCCTCGTTGACGTGATCGATGACGACCTTGGAGGGCGAGAGTTTGTGCTCGAGGATGATGTCCATGGAGCGCGAGGCGCCGCGCTTCTTGTCGCGATGGGGCGTGTGGATCATCACGGGCAGGTCCAGCTCGCGCGCGAGGTCGAGCTGCAGGCGGAAATATTTGTCCTCAAGTGCCGTCTGCTCGTCGTAGCCGATCTCGCCGATGGCGACGACGCCCTCCTTGGTGGCGAACTCCGGCAGGATCTCCATGACGCCTTCGGCCAACGCCTCGTTGTTGGCTTCCTTCGAGTTGAGGCCGATGCAGCAATAGTGCTGGATGCCGAACTGGCTGGCGCGGAAGCGCTCGAACCCCAGGATGTGAGAGAGGTAGTCGCGATAGCTGCCGACGTTGGTGCGGGCCTGGCCGATCCAGAATGCGGGCTCGATCACGGCGACGACGCCGGCGCGCGCCATTGCCTCATAGTCGTCGGTCGTGCGCGAGATCATGTGGGCATGCGGATCGATGTAGGTCATCGGCTCGGCGCCATTGGAGTTGGTGTGATTGGCATTCATGCCAGCGTCTCCCACGTCAGATTTCCGGTGCGAATGTCGCGCCACAGTTCGGGTGCAGATTCAAGGATCACGAGCGCGTCGGGCGTCGGGCATTCCGCCAGCGCCAGCGCGGCGGCTTTGCGCTCGGTGTCCGAGCCTTGTTCGAATACGCGCAGGAGGTCGGCGAAGTCGTCGCTCGACGTCGCGAATGGGCCGACGCAGCGCCACAGCTCGGGCTTGACGTCGCGCTGAGCTGCACGTCGCTCGCGGGCGTAGTCGACGAGCATGCCCGCCAGATCGGCATTGCGCCGGTCATCGAGGCCCTGTATCGGCGCCAGCGTCGAGCCGATGAACAGAGCTTTCACCACCATCTGGTTCCACATGGCCTCGGTGAAGATCTCAGCGGGATAGGGGCTGCGATGCGCGACCGCTTCATAGATCGGCTGCATGGCGGAGCGGATACCCTCGCCGGCGAGCGCCAGATGTTGCGCGGGCTCGGGATAGAGAGGCAGACCGCGCAGAAGGGCGATCTGCTCGCCGATCTCTCCCGAACGGACGAGCCTTTCGAGCCGAGCGGGGAATGTGTCGGCGGCGTGCGCCGCGCTTGCGAGTGCGAAAAGGATGCGCGCGGTCTGTTCAATGCTCCACGCGCCTGGGTCGAGGCCCGGTCGACCGGTTTGGGCGCCGGCTATCTCTTCGGCGTCGAGGTTCAGCGATGCGCGTCCTACCTGGCGCGGGGCAAGTCCGATAGCGCGCGCCCATGCAAGGCCTGTGGGCTGGGCGGCAATACGGCTCAATTGCTCGTCGACCCAGTCAAGCGCGCCCTGATCGAGGCGCCGCTTCAGCCAGCCATGCAACAGATCGACGCGTTGGTGAACGGTTTGGGTCATCTCGGCTGCACTCGCGCGTCCTGACTCAGCTGGCTGGGATGTAGCGCTGGAGGACAAGGGTGAGGGCGAAGCAGGCGAGACAGGCGAGGGGTGCATAGGGGACTACCGTCGTTGACGAGATCAGGGCGTCGTTGAGAGAAATGCACGCGAGCAGAAGTGCGACTGCGGCCGACACGTCTCCGGGTCCGCGCCGCTGCAACAGCTGCGCGAGGCGCAATCCGCAGATTGCCAAAGCGATGACAGCGATGATTGCCGGAGTTGAGAAGTCGCTGCCGGCCAGGCCGACCACAAGCGGAGCCGCGAGCAGGGCCAGCGGCCACAAGCTGCCGATGCGATCGACGCTTTCGAGACGCGCGGTGTAGGTGACGCCGGCGATGTAGGCGAGAAGCGCGGCGGCGGGCAGCAGGACACCCTCGCCGAAGTAGGCTGCTGTCGCGCAGGCCGCCGCAACGTAGACGAGCGCGCGGCACAAACCCATGACGAACGGTGCTACGGGATTACCCTTGTGCTGCCAGTCGTACAGAAGAATGGCGCCCGCGAGCGCAAGGCCAGAGAGGCCGGCACGCCCGTTGATCGAGGCGAGGGCGACAACGCCGACGACGAGCAGAGACATGCCGATGACGATGACCGTATCGGCAGCGATTTCGCCGGACGGTATCGGCCGCTCGGGTCGCTCGCGCGCGTCGATGTTGCGGTCGAACGCATCGTTGAGGAACATGCCGGCCACGTACATGGCCGAGATCGCCGCGGCAACCGTGACGACCACGTGAAGCGGCGCACCACCGGCGAGCGCGCAGCCGGCGATGACATTGCTCCAGATCGTCGGCAGATTGGAGACGCGGCCCAGCTTCAGCGCGGTGCGCCAGCCGCTCACGCGCCCAGTTGCGAGCGAACCCATTTCAGCTCCCGTGCAATATCGGTTGCGACATCGACGCCGCGCATCTCCGGCGGCAGCACGCTCCATGTGTAGGTCTCGACTTCCAGGTGGGGAGCGAGCGCATGTCTGCGGCAGGCCGCCAGCAGGCTGGCGAGGCATGCTTGCGTCGATTGGAGGCCGCCGTACGCGGCCTGGAACAAGGGTACGTGGCAGTGGACGCGCCATTCGCCCGCGGCGGTACCCCTGCGCAGCGCGGCGAAGGCGTCCGGGAGGTCGTCGTAACGTGTCAGCACGCCCAAGCGCGCCTCGACGGTCTGGTGCAGGTAGACGCCATCGTCGAAGGGAGCGAGGAGGTCGAACGTATTGCCGTCGACCGCCGGGACCCGCAGGGCGGAGCTCAGCTGGATCTTCGGCACCTTAATGCCGACGGCAGAGAGGCGCCCCACACACTCGACCGGGTCTTCGAACTCGACGCTCGCGTGGCACACGTCGAGACAGATGCCAAGGTGACGCTGGAGCGCTTCGCTGGCCTGCCGGGTCGACGTCGCGGTCAGACGCTTGAAAGATTCCACCGCGGTGCGGGCGAACAAATGCTCCTTGAAGAAGTCGATGGCTTCATCGATCGTCTCGAGGAAGCAGCACGGCTCCGGTTCAAGTGCGAGCGAGATGTGCTTTCCCGTTTCCTCGGCGATGGCATGCAAGTGCGCGGCATGCCGGATGATCAGCTCGACCATGCGCGCGATGGCGGCGTCATTGCCGAGGCTTGCCTTGTAAGCTCCCGGAACGGTGCTGATGCTTCCCTCGATGCCGTCCGGCAGCAGGACGGCGAGCAGGTCGGCGCAGCGGTTGGAGAAGCGCAGGCGGCGCTCATCGCGCCAATCGGGCTCGTAGACCTGCTCCTTGACGCGCGTGCCGTGAAATGACCCGTACGGGAAGGCGTTGAGCGTGAAGACGTAGAGATCGTTTTCGCGCAGGAAGGCCTGCAGGGTCGCGAGGCTTCCCGGCTCGGCCAGTTGGTCGGCGGCAGTGGCCGAGAGACGCAGTCCGACGCCCATCGGGCTGTCGGGCGAGACTTCGGCTTTCACCGGCAGGATGTTTCGGCGCAAAGCTGCGTCGATCTCAGCCCAGCTCTCTCCTGCATGAATGTTTGTGCAGTAGGTGAGGTGCGGCGAGCCAGGGATGGCGAGGCGCATCAGGCTCCCTCGTCGGGGCGGAGCCACTGAATTGCTTCGTCGATGAGGGTGTGGTCCATCGTGTGGACATCGACGCTGGTGCCTAGCCCCGACAGCAGTGTGATGGTCAGCTCGCCGCCGAGGTGCTCGCGGAACTCCTCCAGGCCAGCCAGCAGCAGCTTGGTGCCGCGGGCGTCGGTTGCCTCGCAGGCGGGGTGCCAGAGCACAAAGCCGAGGCGTTCGAGCAAAGCGCGGACGCGCAGGTCGGCGCCAGGCGGGAGCAGGCCGGCAAGTACCGAGTAGCGCGTGTCGATAGCGATGCCGATGGCGACTGCCTCGCCGTGGCGAAGCTCGTAGCGCGACAGGGCCTCGAGTTTGTGCGCGGACCAATGACCGAAGTCGAGCGGACGGCCGCTGCCGCGCTCGAACGGATCGCCGCCGGTTGCTATCTGGCGCATGTGCAGAAGCGCGCAGTGGCGGATCAGGCGGTCGAGCGGCTCGGATGCGAAAAGAGCCAGCGCCTCGGCCCTTTCCTCGAGCCACGAGAAGAACGCGCCGTCGCGGATCAAAGCAACCTTGACCGCCTCCGCCATGCCCGCGCGTTTGTCGCGTCCGGGGAGTACGTCGATGAAGGCCGAGTCGTTGATGACGGCGACAGGCGGCACGAACGTGCCGAGCATGTTCTTGAAGCCGAATGCGTTGACGCCATTCTTCACGCCGACGCCGGAGTCGTTCTGTGCCAGGACCGTCGTCGGGATGCGGATGTGGCGAATGCCGCGATGCGTGGTTGCTGCGACGTAGCCGGCGAGGTCGAGCATGGCTCCGCCACCCACCGCAACGACATAGGCGTGGCGGTCGAGACCGCGCTCAACGATCTGCTGCTGCAAGTTCGTGACGAGTGCGGGATCGTTCTTGGATCGCTCGCCGCCGGAGATCATCACTATGGGGCCAGCAAGCTCGATACCGTGGCCGGCTGAGGCGATGTAGGCGGCGATGCGCTTGGGAAGGTCCGGCATCTCGTGCAAGACGCCTTCGTCGAGCATGAAGAGTACGCGCCTGTGTGGCGGTCCGGCGTGACGCGTCAGCGCCTCGGCGAGGACGGTGTTCGTCTCGCTGAAGATATCGCGGGTGAAATAGACTGGAAACTCGTATGGAATTGCGAAGCGCTGGATGAATGTCCGTTCTTCGCCCGTCGCCTCGACTTTCGCCAATGCGTCGCTAAGAGCCTTACTCACGCATTTCCCCATGTTTCGTTTTATTTGCCGGCTTTTCGCCAGCATTGCCGGAATAGCCTGGCGAACCTGCCAGCAACTCCTCCGGGATGCATGCGGAGCTGCGACGATGCCGGCCCTACATGCGCCGGATCATGCGCGCTTTGATGCTTGCTAGCAACGGTTTTGCTGCCATTTCGTCGGCCTGCATCCAGCGCCCGATCGCGCAATGGGAAAATAGGAAAATACAGCCGGGAACAAATGGCAAAAGCGAGGTGCTGTCCTTATTAGGACAAACCGCTTCGCGGCTAGGACACTGCCAATAATAAAACATTGATATCGTTATCAGCCGGCGCTTGTTCGAACGAGCGCGGGTCCGGCCGCCAGTCAAGTTCTTAATCGCCGAAACTCCGAGACTGGGACGCGCGCACCGCACGTAGTCGGTTCGTCGCAATAACCGACATCGTCGCGTGCAGGTCACTGGGTGGGCTGTAATCTGTTGATGATGTCCGCTGTTGAGGTCATTTCGGGCGTCCTGAGGTCGTCGCCGGAAGCCGCTTTTGACCCAAACCAGACCAGGCCACAAAGACTCTCTGAGCCGAGACAGCACGGAGGCACACGCACGCAGTTAACAGCACGGGGCCGGATCGCCGGCAAAATCCGCCGCTCCCGCTCGCTCCCAAACGACCGGAGCGAAGCCGCCGCCGGCGGTGCGAAAATTGGTCGTTTGGCCTTGATAGAGCCGGGCAGCCACGAGCTGGACCTTGCCGTCGTAGGTGTAGTTGCGAATATCGAGCTTCATCACCTCTCGCCGCCCATCGACAATGACGGTCCGACCGCTTGGCGGCACCAGATCCTGAGCCACGTAGCCACCCTCGAGAATACTTTGCCAAACGCGGCGCGTAATCTTGTCTCCGCGATAGGCAGCTCTCCCGCCAAATCCCGCGGCCGGCTTGAAGAACAGTTTATTGCGCATAGCCCAAAGCTCGTCCGCACGGTCGGGGGAGACGAGCACGGTCTTTGGTATGCCATCCCGAACGATGGTGCTCAGCTTCTCTTCAACGCCCCACCGTTCGAGCGTCTCCGCGTCGGTCAAGCGGACAAGATTACGCTTGTCCGCGAACATGGCGTGCGACCATGGGTTCGGCGTCACCACCACATTACCGGAAAGATACGCCGAGCGCAGTGCGGCGTTGGCCGGCTCATCAAGCGAGAAGTCCGTCAGCCGATTGTAGACGAGATCGATGGCCTGGGCGCCACACGATAACCTCCCGTCGCGATGCTCGAGGGACTGCGGGGCAGCGATGATCGAGGCTATGCCGTGGCTCCGAAATAGACGCTCGAAGAGCACGAATTCAGGATAGAGATACTGCGCTTGCGGGTCTGTATCGACAATGGCAACGGCAGTGAGCGGAACGTCGCCCCTTTGCCGGCGCCACTCCTGGCGGAAGCTCTCTAGGAAGGTGGCACCGATATCGTTCCCTACAATCTGGCCCGGGAAGACGCGTTCGATCGCCGGGCAGCAGACCTTCTGCGCGCGAGCGACGAAAGCGTTGATCAGCGCGCCTCCGGCATTCGTGTTGATCTCGATAAGTTTCGGCCCGTCAGGTCCGACATGGAAATCGTAGCCCATAAGCACGCCAATGGCGCCAGGCTCGAACCGGGCCGCAGCCGGTGCCGATTGCAGCGCAGCTTGCCGATATGCCGGGAGCTTGGCGATTGCCTCAATGGCCTCGATGATCTGCGCCATGCGCGTCGCATGCTCAGCGCGAATGAAGACGGGGAGGCTTGAGATCAGCGTCGGATGCGTCTCGGCCAGACGGCGGCTGAACTCTGCGTCACCCACCTCGAGTTCAAGGGCGCGCCCCAGGGCCCGCCGATCGAGCGAGATGCAGGCGCAGTCTGCATTGAGACTGTCTGGGCTCAAATTCATCGGTCCTTGCTTTCCTGCTCGACCTTGCCGCTCGCGTGGGCCGCGGGGGAGTGTCCGGCGCGTGTGACGTCGATCGCCTTGGCAGAATCCTCGTCCAGACAAGCGTCTTCGACCTGCAGGGTCGAGAAGTATATGCCGAACTTCGCGCGGAGCATGTCGTGCACGTCCTTGAGCACCCGTTGGCCATCACGACCCAGATCGTCGACGCGGATGTGGGCCGAGAAGACATTGCGGCCCTGCGTGAGGCTCCACGCGTGGACATGATGCACGTGGATGACGCCGGCCAGCTTGCGGATCATGGCGACAGCTTCATCCAAATCGACCCCCTCAGGAGTGCTCTCCAAGAGGATCGCCAGGGAATCTTTGAGTATCTGCCAGGAGGCCCAGAACAGCACGAGGCCGAAAGCCATGCCGAGCAGCGCATCGATAGCGACGAATCCGGTGAGCCACACCACAGTCGCCGATATGATGATGATGATGCTCCCGACGAAAGTTTGGACGACGTGCCAGAAGCGCCGCGCATGTTGAGGTTCTCTCGCTGGCGGCCATAGAGGAGCCGCAACGCGATCACTTTCGTCGCGATGCCGCCCGCGGCTGCTAGCAACATCGCTCCAGTGCGCAGCTCGACGGGTTCCATGAGCCGCATAGCGCCCATCCAAAGCACGTAGCCGGCCATCAAAAGTAGGAATATGCCGTTGAAGATGGCGCCGATGATTTCGGCGCGCGCCCAGCGTAGGTCTGTGCCAGGCTCGCTTAAGAGCGCTACCAGGGCGCCGCCGACCGCTGAAAAGGTATGGAACGCATCCGACAGAACGGCAAGCGAGCCGCTCCAGTACGCCATGCCGAGTTCCACAAAAAAGTAAACGCCTGTCAGCCATCCAGCGATGATGAGGGCGCGTCGATCTGCCGACGCGGGGACGTGCCCAGCGTGAGACTGCGGTTGCATGCGTTCTGCTGCGCTATTGGCCATGCTCACTCGTGCACTTATCAACCCGTTCCGGCATGTCGTTTCCGATTGACCGGAGCATACTGTTGGTTGCGGGGCGCCCGATCGTTGATTTTGGTCAATGTGACAATGGTCGAGTCGGCTTATTAGAAACGCTCCGAGCCCACGTTCTGCGGCCTCCGACTCCTTCACGGAGGAGCGTCCCCCTGGCTCGGCAAGGAGCATGGCATACTTCTCACGAAGGTCACCACCCTGGAGGAGAGACCGCACCCGCCTCTCCGGCGCCCCCAGCGCAACCCGATGGCACGGCTCCGATGCAGAAAGAGAGCATGGGCATGATGGGCGGCAAGGACATGCCCATGATGAAGATGATGCAGGAGATGCACGGCAAGATGATGGGTGGCGGCATGGCCATGCAGCCCCAGGGTGACTCAGGTCCCTCCAGCCAAGCTCTTAACGGATTGCTCGCCAAGATGAACGCGGAGATGGCGCTTCCCTTTTCGGGCAACGCCGATGTCGACTTCGTCAAACGCATGATCCCGCATCACCAGGGCGCGGTTGATATGGCCAAGGTCGTGCTCGCATTCGGCAAGGACGCGGGGGTCAGGAAGGTCGCCGAGGACGTCATCAAGACAAATGAAGCCGAGATCGCCACAATGCAAGAGTGGTTGAAAAAGCAGGACCAGTAGAGTCCGCGCGAGAGGTCGCATGCCTTTGCAGCTGATACCAACCCCCGTAAAGCAAGGCCTGGGGCAATGTTGCCCGTATCCATCCGGTGTGGCAGTCTGATGGTGTGAAGAGACGGACTTGCCATCGATTGTCAGCGGTGCTCGGCATGGTCGCCATGCTTGGGGCACTCCTTGCATTGCCAATGACGACGTCGATGGCGCTGGCCATGTCGGCGCAGACGGCCGCGAGCTCGACGGCCGATGAAATGCCGTGTCACAAACCCGCCAAGAAGGCCGCCAAGCACTGCCCCGGTTGCCCGGATATGGGCACCTGCCTTGTCAAGTGCTTCCAGCCGCTGTCCGCGGTCGTAGCCGAAACAGGCCGCCATGGCGTTGTCGTCACCTCGTGCGTTCCACCTGAGCCGTCTCAGATCGCCGCCGACTCTCTGATCCCACCACTTCTCCGACCTCCGAGCGTCTGAACCGCGCCTTCCGGGCGTGATCGCGGTCGCGGCTGACGCCGTGGCCCCGCGCGTGCGTTGGCCTGCTGGCCGACGCGTGGTTCACGACAACAGGAGACTGACAACATGCAACGCAAAACCCTGCGTGCGGCCGCCATCGGCGCCGCGCTGCTCTCCGCCATGGCAGCTACCGCTTTGGCCGATAGCAAAGACTACGAGTTCCAGCTCGTCGACAAAGAGGTCAAACAGGGCGAGGCCACCATCGCGGTCAAGCTCGTCCACAAGCCTTCCGGCCGGACCATTCCGGATGCGGTGATCTTCGCCAAGCGCATCGACATGGGCCCGGACGGCATGGAGATGATGGATTCGCCTATCGAGGCAGTGGCCTCGACAGAGCCGGGCGTCTATCGCTTCAAAACTAAGCTCACCATGGCGGGCAACTGGGCCTTGTCGCTCGGCGCCAAGGTGCAGGGCGAGTCCGGTACGATCGAGAACAAGCTCATCGTCAAGGCGACCCAATGAGCCCGCTGCTCAAGGGGATGGTGACCGTCGCGGCCGTCATGGCCGCGGCGGGAGCCGGTCTGTGGGCCGGCCAGACGGGGCTCGTCACCCTTCCCATCCCAGCAACCACCGCGATGACCGGCGTGGCGCAGCCCGAGGCCAAAGGTCCGATCGTTTACTACCGCGACCCAGATGGGAAGCCGCTCTACTCGGCGACGCCGAAGACCGCCGACGGCGGACGGCCCTATGTCGCCGTGCATGCCGGGGAAGACGTGAGCTTCCATACGCCCAAGCCTGCTGCGACGGAAGCCGCAGCCGGCAACGCCGCGCAAGGCGAGCGGAAAATCATCCACTACCGCAACCCCATGGGGCTTCCCGACGTCTCGCCGGTGCCGAAGAAGGACTCCATGGGGATGGACTACATCCCCGTCTACGAGGGCGATGCGGACGAGGGCGGTACGGTCAAGGTCTCGCCCGGAAAAATCCAACGGACTGGCGTCAAGACCGAGCTTGTCGGCAAACGACAAATCGGCCGCAACATTCGCGCCCCGGGTGTCGTCGAAATTGACGAGCGGCGTGTCAGCGTGGTCGCACCGCGCTTCGATGGGTTCATTGACAATGTCGGCCCCGTCACCAGCGGCACCCACGTCAAAAAGGGTGAGCCGCTGATGACGGTGTTCGGCCAAGAATTGCTCAATCAAGCTGCCCGCCTTCTCGTTGAGCAAAATTACGGGCGAGGCAACGATGAACTGCCGCGCAGTCTCAGGGCTCAGCCGGCGGGCGTCGTTGGCGCCCGGCGCCGCCTCTTGAACTTCGGCGTTCCCGAGGAATTCATCGAGCAGATCAAGCGGGAGCGGAAGGTTCCCGACACGATCAGCTGGCCGTCCCCGCGCGACGGCGTAGTTCTCGAGCGCAACGCCGTCGACGGCCAGGGCTTCAAGGCCGGTGATGTGTTGTTCCGCATCGCCGACCATTCGGTGGCGTGGGTCATGGCGAGCGTCGCCGAGGGCGATCTTGGCGAGCTCAAGCCGGGCCAGTCTGTCAAGGTAACGACGCGCGCCCATCCGGGCCGCGTTTTCACCGGCAAGGTGGCTGTGGTCTACCCGTTCCTGATGAAGGAAACGCGCACCGTACGCGTGCGCATCGAGCTGCCGAATACGGATCTCGCGCTGCTGCCGGACATGTATGCTGACGTCGACATCTCGACCGGCCCCGATGAGCCTGTTGTCGCCGTCCCCGAAAGCGCCGTGATCGACAGCGGCGCGCGCCAGGTCGTCATCCTCGATCGAGGTGACGGCCGGTTCGAGCCGCGCGACGTAAAGGTTGGCCGCAAGGGAGACGGCTACGTCGAGATTGTGAGCGGGCTCCAGGATGGCGAGACCATCGTGGTCAATGGCAACTTCCTCATCGATGCCGAAAGCAACCTGCAGTCGGCCCTCAAGGGCTTGACGGCAGCTCCTGCCGACGAGGTACGCCGATGATCGCGCAACTCATCGGGTGGTCGGCTCGCAATTTGATGCTCGTCTTCATCGCTACCGCCTTCGCGGTCGTGGCCGGCGTGTGGGCGCTATCGCGCTTGCCGCTTGACGCCATACCGGACCTCTCCGACACGCAGGTCATCGTCTACACCGAGTTCCCCGGGCAGGCGCCGCAGGTCGTCGAGGATCAGGTGACCTATCCGCTCACCACGTCGATGTTGACGGTGCCGCGCTCGAAGGTCGTGCGCGGGTTCTCCTTCTTCGGCGTCTCCTTTGTTTATGTCATCTTCGAGGACGGCACCGACATCTACTGGGCGCGCAGCCGTGTCCTCGAATACCTCAATGCGGCGGCCAAGAGATTGCCTGCCGGAGTTACGCCGACCTTGGGGCCAGACGCCAGCGGCGTCGGCTGGGTCTACCAGTACGCGGTGCTGGGGAAGAACAAGTCCCTCGCCGATCTGCGCTCACTGCAGGACTGGGAGATCCGCTTCGGACTGTCCAAGGCCGAGGGCGTTGCCGAGGTGGCCAGCGTCGGCGGCTTCGTCAAGCAATACAATGTCGTCATCGATCCGGGGCGCATGCGCACGCTCGGCATCTCGCTGCAGAAGGTGCGCGACGCCATCCGCGACAGCAACATGGACGTCGGGGGCCGCACGCTCGAGCTCGCCGAACACGAGTTCATGGTGCGCGGCCGAGGTTATCTCAAAGGCACGGGCGACCTTGAGAAGATTGTCGTCAAGATGGACGGCGGCACCCCCGTGCTGCTCAAGGACATTGCGCGCATCGAGATCGGCCCCGACGAGCGCCGCGGCATCACCGAGCTCAACGGCGAAGGCGAGGTGGCGAGCGGTATCGCCTTGCAACGATCCGGCGCCAATGCGCTCACCGTCATCGACAACGTCAAGGAGCGCCTGCAGGAGATTGCCCCATCGCTGCCCGAGGGCGTCGAGGTGGTTCCGGTCTACGACCGCTCGGAGCTCATTCACCGCGCCATCGCCACGCTCAAGACCACCCTCTTTGAGGAAAGCTTGGTGGTCGCGCTGGTCTGCATCGTCTTTCTCCTGCACGTGCGCAGCGCGCTGGTCGCCATCCTCATGCTCCCCGTAGGCATCCTCATGTCGTTCGTTGCCATGAAGGTTCTCGGCATCGGCTCCAACATCATGAGCCTCGGCGGCATTGCCATCGCCATCGGCGCCATGATCGACGCCGCCATCGTCATGATCGAGAACGCGCACAAGCACCTGGAGCGCGCGCCGCCCGATAAGCCGCGACTGGAGATCCTCGTCGAGGCAGCCTCCGAAGTCGGTCCCGCGCTGTTCTTCTCGCTGCTCATCATCACCGTGTCGTTCCTGCCCATCTTCACGCTGGAAGCGCAGGAAGGCCGCCTGTTCGGGCCTCTCGCTTTCACCAAGACGTTCGCCATGGCGTCGGCGGCGATCCTGTCGGTGACGCTGGTGCCGGCCCTGATGGTGATCTTCGTGCGCGGACGCATCGTTCCCGAGGCGAAGAATCCGCTTAATCGCGCGCTGATCGCCATCTACAGGCCGGTCATCCGCGGTGTGCTCAAGGCCAAGACGCTGACCATTGCGCTGGCGCTACTCGTCCTTGGCGCGTCGGTGTGGCCGGTGCTGCATGTCGGCTCGGAGTTCATGCCGAACCTCAACGAGGGAACGCTGCTCTACATGCCGACCACGCTGCCGGGTCTGTCGGTCACCAAGTCGGCGGAACTCTTGCAGACCCAGAACCGCATCATCCGCACGTTCCCAGAGGTGGCGTCGGTGTACGGCAAGGCGGGGCGGGCGCAAACCGCTACCGACCCGGCGCCGCTCGAAATGTTCGAGACCATCATCAACCTCAAGCCGAAGGATGAATGGCGCCCCGGCGTGACACTTGATGGGCTGATCCAGGAGATGGACCGTTCGCTGCAGTTCCCCGGCGTTTCCAACGCCTGGACCATGCCCATCAAGGCGCGCATCGACATGCTGTCGACCGGCATCCGCACGCCCGTCGGCGTCAAGGTGATCGGCAAGGACCTCGCTGAGATGGAGAAGGTCGCGCGGCAGGTCGAAACCGTTCTCAAATCGGTTCCCGGCTCCTCCAGCGCCTATGCCGAGCGCGTCATAGGCGGTTACTACCTGGAGATCGTCCCCGACCGCGACCGGCTGGCCCGCTACGCGCTGATGATTGCCGACGTGCAAAGCGTGGTGGCAACGGCGCTTGGCGCCGAACCCATCACCACCACCGTCGAAGGCCGCGAGCACTATACGGTGGCCATTCGCTATCCCCGCGACCTGCGCTCCGATCCCCAGTCGATTGCCAAGGATGTGCTGGTGGCGCTGCCCGATGGCGGCACGGTCCCGCTGGGCGAGGTCGCCGACATTAGGCTCACCCAAGGCGCCACCAGCATTCGCACCGAGAACGCCAAGCTGGCGACCTATATTTTCGTCGATATTCGGGACCGAGATCTCGGCGGTTATGTCGCCGACGCCAAGAAGGCGGTGGAAGAGCAGGTCAAATTGCCGGCCGGCTCGTACCTGATGTGGAGCGGTCAGTTCGAATACATGGAGCGCGCCGCGGCCCGCCTCAAGCTGGTGGTTCCGGTAACGCTGATGATTATTTTCCTGCTGCTGTACCTCAACTTCCGGCGCATCACGGAGACGCTCATCGTCATGCTGTCGCTGCCGTTCGCGCTCGTCGGCGGCATGTGGCTGATGTGGTGGCTGGGTTTCAACATGTCGGTAGCGGTGGCGGTTGGCTTCATCGCGCTCGCCGGCGTCGCCGCCGAGACCGGCGTCATTATGCTGATCTACCTCGACCATGCGGCCGAAGAGATCCGCGAGCGCTGCCTGAAGCAGGGCCGCCCATTCACAAGGGCCGACCTCTATGAGGCCATCATGATCGGCGCCGTCGAACGCGTGCGACCCAAGATGATGACGGTAGTCGCCATCATGGCCGGCCTGTTGCCCATCATGTGGAGCACCGGCGCCGGCTCGGAGATCATGCAGCGCATTGCCGTGCCGATGATTGGCGGCATGGTCTCATCGACGCTGCTCACCCTCATCGTCATTCCAGCCGTCTATGGACTGATCAAAGGCTGGCGTCTGCCGGCCGGCGCGGGACAATCGAAGGCCGTCGCAACTGAGAAACCAAAAGTGGAGGTGGAAGCATGAGCCGTCTCCTTCAGGCGATCGTGGCGTTCTTGTGGCAACGCTCCCCGTCGCAGCCGACGAAAAGATCCAGGCAACGCTGTTCAAGAACCTAGACTGCACCTGTTGCGAAAAGTACGCCGATTACCTGAGATCCAATGGCTTTGGCGTGACCGTCATCACGCATCCCGACATGACGCTGATCAAGCAGAAGCACAGCGGTGGGCGAGGACTTAGAGGGTTGTCGTACCATGCTCGTCGAGGGCTACGTGGCGGAGGGGCATGTGCCGGTGGCTGCTCTCAAGCGCCTGCTGTCCGAGCCGGAGATCAAGGGCATCTCGTTGCCCGGAATGCCCGAGGGCTCGCCCGGCATCACGGGCACCAAAGAGGGGCCGTTTGAGATTCTCTCGATCACCGGGAAGGCCGGCGCCGCGCCGGTCTTTGCAAAAGAGTAACGGAGGCGACAATGCACGATGGGATGGGCGCTCTCGCTGTCCTTGTTGTGCTGCACGCGCGGCGACCTGGTTCAATCTGGGGACAGTAGTGTCGAATACACGAACGCGTGCGCACGTGTCTCTCTGGAAAGTGCGGCTTGCAGCTCGACTATGAGGATTGAGCGCCCATCAAGACTTTGTGCGCATCCTAATCGGCCCCGAACGTGAACGCCAACATGGTCGCGATATACGTGCCACCTTCACACGCCGCGAGCGGCTACGAAGTTTTCTACCAGCTGTTCGAGCGAAGCAGCGCCGCGCCGCGGCCAACTCTTTTGGTCGACTTACAGCACGGAAGTCCGACACTTAGCTTAGGGCGCCCATTGGCGTGGCGCACATTGCACCGGGGAGGCTAACTAAATATGTGCATTGATTGCGCCGGGCCGAAGCCGAACACCGCCGCCAGCATCCACAGCGCCATAGCCACCATCATCAAGTTCTCGGTCAAGGAGACAAAGCCCAGCGGCACGTTGCTGCCGCCGCCGACGCATGCGCATTGGAGCTCGCGCCTGTCGACGTAGACGGCCTTGAACACCGACACGGCGCCAATGCCGCCGATGAAGAGGGCCATCGGAATGGATGCCAGCTGAGCGCACCGGAAATCATGAGCACGCCGGCGGCCGCTTCGGCAAACGGGTAGATGTAGGAATAGGGCACCCATCGCCGCGCCAGCAGGTCGTAGTTCAGGAACATGCTGGAGAAAGCCTCGACGTTCTGCAGCTTCAGGATCGCCAGCACGCACATGCTGAAGGCGATGAACCACTCTCCCGCGCGGATCGTGAACGGGTCTCCAATGGCCGCGTAGCTCGTCGCCAACGCCATAAGCGCCGTGACCGAAAAAACCGCCATGACCGGTTTGTAGGTTACGGCCTTCGGATCAGCGACAGCCTTGCCCAAGTAACGGCGCAGTTCCTCGTAGCCGCCGATGCGTTTGCCGCCGATGAAAACCTGCGGCGTCGTCTTTACGTCGTGCGCGGCCTTGAACGCCTCCGTTTCCTCTTGTGAACGCATCCAATGGTCATCGACGGTGAAGCCTTCGCGGCGCAGCAGGTCCTTTGCCTTGATTCCATACGGACAGACATGCTTATCCATCACCATCCGATAGAGCGACGCTTGCTGGGACATCGTGGGAGTCCTCTGTAATTCCAAAACATACTTGGGGTCCAAGTCGTAGGCGCCGATGGTGCCGCAGCAATCGCCTGCGCTGTCCACAACGGGCGAACTCGTCGCCTTGTGCTCATCGAGCTCGCAACACAGAATCGGAACCACTGAGCGGGGGGGGGGCGATTTCAGACTCTATGAGGGTGCTGAACCAGCCGCCAAATTTACCGTTTGGCCGAAGCACCAGCGTTTTGCGTGGTCGCGTTTAGGGAGTCACATTGATCACCATCGTCAAGCCGCCGCCGCCTTGCTCTTCGACGTTGTTATTCGTGGTGTGATGCAGGATGTGACAATGAATCAGCCACTTGCCCGGCTCGCGCGCCGGCCAAATCACATCGTAACGTTCACCGGGCGCCACGTTCAGCGTGTCCTTTTCAATTTGCGCGGCTTCTGGAACAGGAATGCCATCCGTTTCAATGATCTTGAACGGTCCGCCATGGACGTGCATCGGATGAATAAAATTGCTGCTCGAGCCGATAAAGCGCAGCCGAATTTTTTGCCCCACTTTCATCTGGATCGTGTCCGTGGCCGGGAACGCTTTGCCGTTGATGGTGAAATAATTGGGCAGGCCGCCTTCCATCAACATTGAGGGATAGGTGTAGCCGTCGCGTTCGAGCCATTCCTGCAGTAGAATTATGTATTCGAGATCGTACGCGGGCGTTTTAGACGTATCCTTTGGATCAATGATTAGGGCGCCATACAAGCCCAGCGTTTGCTGGCGATCCGCGTTGTCGTGAGTGTGGTAAAAATATGTGCCTGCTTGCTGCGTCGTGTATTCATAGGTGAAGGTCTGGCCGGGCTCAATCGGCGCCTGTGTCACGAAAGCCGGACCATCCATGTTGTTTGGCACAATCAAGCCGTGCCAATGCACTGTCGTAGATTCGGGTAGATTGTTCGTGACATTGATGCGCACGCGATCGCCTTCTGTGATGCGGATGCGTGGTCCGGGCACCTGCTGATTGAAGGCGTATGCCATCACCTGTTTGTTCGGCAAAATGTTCCACTTGATGACGGACGTCGTAAGGTCGAACACTTTTACGCCGTTCTCAATGCGCGGCTGGAGCGTTTGGTCGCCGCGTGCGTTTACGGGCGCAGTGTAAATCACCTTGTGCGGATCAACCGCCGACATATCGCGCATCGCAGCGCCCGGCGTATCGCGCAACATGATCATCCCCGGTGGCATAATTGCGCCGCCGACATCGCGTGCGCTCAAATTTAGGTTAGTGAAACTGGCCGGATAAATTACACCCGCGCCGAGTGCCACGAGCGAGATAAACGCCATGGCCCAGCGCTGGGCGGGCGTAACGCGCGTAGCAGCGGTCAGGTCCATCTTCATGCCGCCGTGCTCCATCCCATCGCCTGCGGCTTGTTGGGGCGCGTCCGTTTTCACCTGAGTGCCGACCGGTGGGGTCTCAGTTGGACTCGACATGCTTACATTCCCTCCATACCCGGCATGCCCGCGCTCGCAGTCGGCGCAGCGTTCGACGATGCCATCAAGGGTGGCTTCGATGGGTTGAGCCACGCCGCGATTTCTGCCGCGAGGCTATGCCCACCTTTACCCAGCACTCGCACCGTGCCCATGCCGTGCTTGAGCCCTTTGGCGACAAGCCACACGTTGACAGGATAAGCGACGAGCGTACCCGCGCCGACGGCGACCGACATCGCGCCCCAAAAGACGAGTTGCGTCGGTTCCATCGCGCGCATGTCCCGTCCCATCATCAACACGATCATCGCCGGAAACATTGCGGCCATCATAAAGTTCATCGAGACCCATTCGGGGTAGGTGGAATGGCGCACGGATTTAAGATAGGATCCGCCCATCGTATCTTTCATAAACAGTGCTTGAAAGACCAGCAGCCCAAACGCAAACCCGGCGACGTACTCGATGATGAGATCAAGCCACATCGGCAAACCGAGCACGGCGGTCAAGGCCGCCGCCACGACGATACCGGTCGCATCGCCGGCGACGCAGTGAATTGTCGAACCGAGACTTTGTTTCCACAGCGGCACGATAAATTCCTCGTGGGTGCCGGGCTCGGGTTCTTGACACGACATGATGTAGAGGAACAACGCAATCGGCCCCAAATACAGGGTTACGAGCACCCACCCTATGCGCATGATCTTCATTTCTGGGTTGTTGGTGAATGCGTCATACGCGACATAGATCACCGATATCGCAGTCAGCGCAAACCACGCGAGCAGGATCGCGTCGATCCACGCGAGTTGCCCGAATACGGGGAGATAAAAGTTGGTCATATTTGACCTAAGCCCCTTCTTTCATCCGGAAATGCGTCTCGCTGTCGGCTCTTGATGCACACCGCTGTTAGCCTTCAACGCGCTTCTTCGTTAAGTCGCGCACCCATCTCAGAAGCTCCATCGCCGCTAGTCCGCCGGGAGCGCCGGGCTCCCGCGCCACGTAATAATCTTCGCGGAGATTTTGCAAAAACCGCTTGTCAAACGAAGGGTCTTGCTCGCTGATCGTCCTAGCGAGGCAGTTGATTGCGATTGCTACCGCCGACTTGCTTTCAAAGGGACTATCCAAATCGTTCGCCAATGACGTCATATGGGATACGTTCGCACGCAAGTATAGGGCGACCGTTTGCGCGTGCCCCAAGTCGGCCGGCTCGCGAAGCTCGATTGCAATGTTCCTGCCTTCTACGAGTACAAAGCAGGCCTTTCCGTCTTCACGCTCAATGACGGTGAAGTTGTCCATCACTGATATCGTTCCTCTTTACAATGACCCGTAGAAAACGCCAAAGGCATCGGAGAATATGATCTGTGCGATAGGCTCCGCGATGGCGCTGCCCTATTGGCTGGTACGCCGGTAGAGCCCGACGAAAAACAGAAGGATGATCGCGCCAAGAGTCGCAGCCACGATGTTGCCGCCCATTGATCTAGTGTAGAGACCGAGCTGTGGGGCTAAAACCGCGGCGATGCCGGCGCCCAGTATTCCGATGATGATGTTGCCGATCAGACCGGACCCGTAGCCTTTAGCGAGCAGGCCCGCCAGCCAACCGGCAATCGCGCCGACGATGATCCACGCGAGCACAGATTCTGGGGCAAGCATTCGCATCTCCCATCACTCAACGCGCGCAGCGCGCGATGTACTCCACCTGCTTAGCCCGGTGCAGGCAGACAGTTGGCGTCTCGCTCAAAGGCTTTCTGCCTAGGCGAGATGAGCAAACCCCCTCGCCACTACGTTGGCAACAACAATGAGAGCTTGCGCCATGTTCAAGGGATTGAGGCCAATCCGCCGGAGGGCGGCAAGGCAACTTTACGTTCGGTACCTCAGCGACGACGATCCGCAGTAATGACCCATAGGCACCACTAGCCCCGCTTCGGGCGGGGCTTCAGCGATCCCACACCGGCATCCCCCATGTGATCCCTCTCACGCTGATCAATGCAGAGCTGGCGCTGGCGCTTCAAGGTCAGCGACTCCGTCACCACTGTTCGACACTTGTGCTTCCGGCGGTGCCCCATGCTCGAACAGCTCAGTCAGCTTGGCGTCCTCGACAATATACATGGCCATCACCGTAGTTCGACGCGTACTGTCTGCTTCAAGCAGGGATCCATTTTCTCATGCGTACATCATCGTATCGCTGCGTGCACGCGAAGACGGCGTCAGAGTCCAGTGCCGTTCGTAACGCCTTGTAACAACCCCCGTACTGAGTACACACCCTTGTTTCGCAGCATCGTAGTGCCGGGCAAAGCCAAAGCCAATAAGTCTAATGATAATAGAGGATGATGATCCTTGACACGGAAAACTTTGATTTAACTCATACAGACGCAACGCTTTTTGACGTTCCGTTTGGAAACTTGGGCACCGTCAATTTCGGTCTCCAACGTCCATCGGCGGCTACGATGCACGGAACGCAAATGTCCGCACGTCCTTGGTTGCCGTGCAACCGCGCAAAAAAATCACATAATGAAACATCTTACTCTTATCGCTGTGCTCATGACCATCGGCACCGGAGCCCTGGCGCAATGGCGGAGCAAATGGCCAAGCCGATAAGGCCGTCCCCGCCGTCGACAGCTGCGCCGATGGATCCCGGTGCGTCGAAATCAGGGCCAAGCGCGCTCGATCGCGGCAAGTTGGTGGAGCTGAAGGTAGGGCCCATATTACGACTACGAGAATTTACTGAATTCGGGCGAATAGATATGCCTTAGAGTGGGCGGACTCCGCTGATCGTTGAGTGCGGGGGATCGTTTGTCCGCGCTGCTCACTTTTTTCTGAGAGGCGTAACTGAACGGGATATGCGAGTCATGGACGAAAAACGGAAAGTTGAAAGTGATCCGGAGAAAGGCGGCTTCAGCCCGCCGCTGCAGGAGCTACGCAGAGATCCTGTCGGCCCTGCGCCAACCGATGATCCACGCGGGATTGTCAACCGCATCCTTGGCGTTGTCAGCGGTTGCCTTCGATGGCGTCGCAAAGAAGGTGGAGGGCTTGCTCAAGTTCACCCTGGCGCGTCTGAACCATCAGACGAAGGCCGCTAAACACACGTCAGCTGCACAGGCTCTTCAAGTCGCTGCTGACCTTGACGGCGAAGGTAATCATCCCGTTCGGCGGATGGTAACTGTCGATGATCTGTTTTTTGAACTGCTCAATGTTATCGAGAGCAGGTGGCCTTTCATTGCCGTGATGGTGCTGGTCTCGAATTGCGGATATCCGGTCTCCATGGCGGCCTCAATCTTTCGCGAATCTAGCTCCGTGCTGCCGTCGAGCACTTAATTTGAGATCAGAACGCTCGCCGCCACCAAGACGGGGGCGCGGGCGAAGATATTCGAGACCATCGGCCACACGCCCTTGGCGGCTGTCGAAGATCACCGCCGCCGCCAAGTTTGCGGGCCGACATCCTGTTGAAGCTGAAGTTCTTTAATCCGCTGTCGTCGGTGAAGGATCGCATCGGCGTTTCGGTGATCGGCGCGCTCCGCGCAAGCCGAGCCTGAAGATAGTGTCGAGCAGAACAGGCGTTCGAGGTATCGCGCCTCGTTGCCAAGGTGGAAGGCATCCGGGCGGTACCTCGACCGGCGCCAACGTCGCCGGGGCATTGTCCGTTGGCGAAGGCCGGAGTACCCAGGCAAAGATATCGTCACCTTCGCGCCCTCGACGGCCGAGCGCTACTACACGAGCGACCTGCACCTCGACCCGTGCAGAGACCCCCGCCACGTAGCCCCTACAAGGCTTGCTTGTTCGGGAGTGGCGCTGATCGGCAAGGTGTCTGCATTAGAGTAACGGAGGCGGCGATGCACGACGGGATGGGCGACATGGGCGGAATTGAGGGGCATTGGCATCGGTATCCTGCTGGTGGTTGGCCGCCGTCGTGCTCGCGATCGGCGCTCTCATCAAGTAAGCGCGTTCGCGTCGCTCTACACGATCTGGAATCGGGCACGTTGCGAGAGAAGGCTTGTGCGGTCGCGCACTGCACCGCCGGCGATGTCTCGTGGCCACAAGCTGCCTGGCGGCGGCGCGAGTCCACATCACGGTGGATGCTGGCCGACATCGGATTTTGCCTTATTTTCTCAAAGTCGCGACGTCGCGGACCGCGACTGACAGAATTTTTGTTCCGCTGAAGCGATGCGAGCCGCGCGCCTCATCATAAGCGCAGGACAATTTCGCTCACCAATAGGGCTAAGCTTGTAGCTAGGCCGAGTGCCGGTACCCAAGGGGGGACGACAAACGTGCCGGCCGGAGCTGCCACGCCGTCGATTTTGAGAATGAGCAGCGCGGCGTTGACGAACGCAAAGATGATGAGCGTGATCCGTGAGCTTGCTTCCGCCAGCCCCTCGATGGGAAAGGCCAAGGCGAGCACCAGCACCGCAGCCACCACTATTGCCGTCGCGGTAAGCGGCGTGCGCGTGCGCGCGTTGACGCGCGCCAGTGGCGCCGGCAACAGCCCTTGCCCCGCCATGCCGTAGATCACCCGCGAGCCCATGACCATGAACACGATGATGCCGTTGATGGTCGCCGCAATGGCGATAGCGGTAATGACCGCGGGCGAGGCGCCTGTAACGCGCTCGTAAACCAGGCTCAAAGGTGCTGCTGTCCGCGCCAGCTCCTCACGCGGCACGGCGACCAGCGAGATCCAAACAACCAACACATATAGGAGTGTGACGAGGGCCAGCGTGAGGAAGATTGCGATCGGCAGCGTGCGCGACGGCTGCTTCACCTCCTCGGCGATGTTGGCGAGCCCTTCGAATCCGGTAAACGCAAAGAAGGCAAGGAGGATGGCGCCGGCGATCCCTATCCATGCCGCTGCGCCGTCAAGCCCGCTCCAGACCTCTGGCAGCCGCTCGAAGAGATCAGGCGTGTAAGCGGCGCCGAGGCCGACGATGAGCAGCAGGCCGCCGATCTCGATCAGCGTCATGACGCCGGCGAACGACACCGACTGCCAGATTCCTCTGGCCGTAAGGGCGCCGAGGCCCAAAACGACGCCGGCGACGATGAATGGAAAGGGCAAGTCGACGAATACCTGGATATACCCGGCGCTGCCGCGGCTGACCGTTGCCGCCGAGATGATCGCCGTGGCGATGACGAGCAGGCCGACGAGGCGCGCGAGCACTGTCGATTTCAGGCCGGCGCGTACATAAGTGGCCTCGCCTGCGCTCACCGGCATGCGCGAGGCAAGCTCGGCGAACGATGCCGCCGAGGGCGCCATGACGAGTGCGGCAAGAATGAAGGCAAGCGGAGCCTGCATGCCGGCGCGCGCCACGGCCGGCGCGATCAGCACGTAAATGCCGGCTCCTATCGTCACGCCGAGGCCGTAGAGCACGCTCAGCCACAGCCCGAGGGAGCGCTGCAGCTTGATCTCGCCGTCAAGCGCAACGTCGGGTGTGGCGTCGGTCACGGTGTCCCCTCGCTTGTTTCTTCGCGGCGCTGGCGACTCATATCGGGCGACGACCTGAAACGCCGAGTAGTCCACATCGATCCGGGACAATGGCGGCCATCAGGCCGTGCAATTCATCGAGCGCATGATAACCAACCCGGCGCCGCTAGTCGTTGCGCCCTACTGCAGCATGGCCGCGAGGTAAGCGGCGTAGGTACCGAGCAGCGACCGAAGCTGAGCCGAAGGATGGGCCCAGAAACGAGGAAATAGTCTTAAAAAATTACTTCCTGCAATCGGCATGACGGTCACTGTACCGTGCGAGTAAGTCCATTACCGCTTTACGTCTCGTACCTGGTGAGGGGCTATCGGTCGATGGCGTCGAGTTTCGTTTTCATCTCATCGATCTCTTGCTGCTGGCCTGCGACGATCTTGCGGCAAAGCTCTCTGATGTCGGTGTCCTCAACGGGAGCCTCCGTGCACATCAGGATGGCGCCGGCATGGTGAGGGATCATCGATTTCAAGAACTGCCTGTCGGTGATGCCTGACTGCGCCCGGATCAGCGCCAAAAAGCCGACGAGCGCCAGCACGCTCCCGCCCAGTATGATCCAGTTGGCCGCCTTGTTCTCGTACATCGAGCCCATCAACAGGAGTTCCAGCGCGACCATCGGCGCCGTCATTAACCCGGCCATGTAGGCTTGGTTGAGGTTCGGGTAGACGTTCGCGAAACGGTCGACCATCGCGTACATGAGAACGTACATCGAGATAAACGACAGCACTGCCATGGCGGCGAGCCGGGCGTAGGAATTGGAGTGCATCGAAGGTTCCATCTTCTCGCGCCACGCGCTCCTAGAGGGCAGAACTCGGCAAGGCCCCCGCTCTATAGGGGCGCGCGCCAGTGAGCGCCGAGCACCACAAATAAGGCGTAGCGCAAACTGGCGTGTCGAGCGATGACGGCAGTCAGGTCAAAGCCCCATGGCGCTATGGGCTTCTTCCATGTGTTTTACACACCCGTCCATATCCTTCTTCTTCATCGCCGCCTTGGACATGTCCAGGTGCATCATGGCCGACTTCCTCTTGTCGGCATCGCTCAGTTTGCTGATCCGTGTATCCATCTCAGCCATATGAGCTTCGGTGCACCACTCCTTTGCCTTATCCTCCTGGCCATAAACAGGAGCCGTCGCTAGCATGGTCAGCAAGGCGACGGCGCAAGACTTTACGCGCATGACTTTCCTCCTAGATGCTTGTCACTGCTTCAGCCACCAGTAAACGCTTCAGAGACGCATTGGTTGTGCGGTCGAGGCGAATTAATGAACGCAGGATGAACAGCGGGTTCCGAACATGTTCAGTGGGCCGCGCGAATGATGCTGTTATCGGCGAGCAGCCGATGCAATTTCTGAGATGGAGGCATCGTCATGCGGACAGCTACTGCACCTTGTGTTTATGGCTTCTAGGCTCTGGAGCAAACGCCGTAACATTAGGCGCAAGTCATCCTGAACAGTCGGGCACGCTACTTCACAAGGTGCACTCGCTGCACGAGGCCAAGCATTCACTGCGCGATCTCGGCTATGACGACATCCAAGTCGAGCGAGCCAGCTTGCCGTACAGCTTCCACGCCTGCAAACGCGGCGTGCGCTACCACATCCACGTCAACTACTACGGCGACCTCGCCCAAGTCGACGAGCTTGGGCGATGCCGCGACTATGGCGACGAGGACTACAGCCATCGCGGGCGCTCCCGTTACCCTCGCTACTAGCAACCGTCCGCTCACCGCGGTGCGCTGCGTCGGCCGGCCACCGCTTGCATCCACGGCGCCGGAACGATCTCGCAGAGCGGAGCTTTTAAGTCCCGAGCGCGGAGGCGCTCAGTGCAGAGGGAGGAGAACAATGAACAAGATGTCTTTACTGGCGGGCGTCCTTTGGCTTGCACTGCCATGGACGCTTGCGGCGGCGGACGAACCACGCCCGCGATCACCACCGACATTACCGCTTCCATGATCGCGCGGCGGAAATCCACGAGCGCGCGCACGAGGACGGCTTCTACAGCCGTCGCGAGCACCGCGCCTTTCATCGCGAGTTGGGGTATTTGCACCACGATTTTCACGATGAGCATCCCAAAACGTGGCACGACCACTGATGCCGCGCCACTGAGTCGGCGTGAGTGGAGCCTCTAGGAACGCAAAGCGCGCTTTGGCTCTGAGCAACGAATGACGAGTTCAGGATGCAGCGGGTTGGGCCTGCAGTGCCGCTGCAAATCATGCCGAGGCTCCACACACATCGAAGGCGACAGCCGGCGGGCCCAAAGTCGGCGCCCGGCGACCCGTCAAATCAAGTCAATGGCCAGAATGGCTTCCCTTGGGTTTGACCGCTCGGAGTTCAACTCCACCAGGCGACGTGTCACCGCTGTTTGCATCCGAGGGGTGCGCCGCCTCGGGTGCCTCGCCCTTCCACTCGTAAGCGACCGTGCCCGGCGGATTCTTGAACCAGCCGGGATCCTTGTAGTCGTTGGGCTCGAGACCCTCGCGCACCTTGACGACCGTGAACATGCCACCCATCTCGACGGCTCCGAACTGAGCAAAGCCTGTCATCATCGGCAGCGTGTTGTCGGGTAGCGGCATCTGCATTTCGCCCATGTCAGCCATGCCGTCCTTGCCCATGGCCATGTAGCCGCCTCCCACGAGGTCGCGGATCTGCTGCTGGAGGCCTTTCTGGTCGACGCCGATATACGTCTTCACGTCGTGACCCATGGCGTTCATGGTGTGGTGCGACTTGTGGCAATGAAGGGCCCAATCGCCCTCATACTCGGCATCGAACTCGAAGGCGCGCATAGCGCCGACTGGCACATCGATCGTGACCTCCGGCCATCGCGCGCTCTCCGGCACCCAGCCGCCGTCGGTGCAGGTCACGCTAAAGTGGTAGCCGTGCATGTGGATGGGGTGGCTCGTCATGCTGAGGTTGCCGATCCGCACGCGTACCCGATCTCCCTTACGAACGGCGAGATGGTCGATTCCCGGGAACACCCGGCTGTTGAAGGTCCACAAATTAAAATTCAGCATCTCCGCGACCTTCGGCACGTAGCCGCCGGGCTCGATGGAGAAGGCGGAGAGTAGGAAAACAAAATCGCGATCGACGCGATGCAGGGCTGGATCGCGTGGGTGGACGATGAAGCTGCCCATCATCCCCATTGCCATCTGCACCATCTCGTCCGCGTGCGGGTGGTACATGAACGTGCCGCTATCGTGCACCGCGAACTCGTAGACAAAAGTCTTGCCGGGTTTGATGTGGGGTTGCGTCAGGCCGCCGACGCCGTCCATGCCGCAGGGCAGAATCTGGCCGTGCCAGTGCACCGTCGTGTGCTCGGGCAGCCTATTAGTGACGAAGATGCGCACCTTGTCGCCCTCGACCACCTCGATGGTGGGGCCGGGTGACTGGCCATTGTAGCCCCACAGATGCGCCTTCATGCCCGGTGCCAACTCGCGCACCACCGGCTCGGCGACGAGGTGGAACTCCTTCCAGTCCCCGTTTTGCCGCCAGGGCAGCGTCCAGCCATTCAGCGTCACGACCGGCTGGTAGTCGGGTCCCGACGAGGGCACGAGCGGCGGTTGCATGGCGGGGGAAGTCTGGATCGGCGCCTCGGGAATGCCGGCGGCCGCCGCGCGCCCCGACACCAGGCCGGCGTTCAACAACGCGAGGCCGCCGCTTGCAGCTATGAAGTTTCTACGGGAGAGGGTCATGACATGCTCCTCGCGACATCGCGGCCGCGTTCCTCTGACACTTCGCTTCGCCACTTTGCGCGGTTACGCTTCACACCACTTTGATGTGAGAGCGACGGTCATTCACGTCCAGTGCCCGATGCCAATGTCGTCGACTCCGAGGGACGCGTAGCATCGTCTCCGCCGCCGACCATCGCCACGTGCAAGTCGACCTTGGCGAGCCAGAAGTCCCGCTTGGCTTCGATGGCCTGCACGTTGGCCAGAATGCGCGCCCGGGCGTCCGCCAGAAGCTCGAAGAGATCGGTCAGCATGCCATTGTAGTTGAGCAGCTCCTGCTCGGAGATAATCTCCCGGAGCGGCAGAATTTCCTTCTCAAAATGGCGGGCGATATCATACGTGCCGCGATAAGTTTGGTACGCCTCATCCGCCTCGGAGCGCACGTTGACGGCCTTTTCGATGAGAAGGTTGACGGCCCGCATATAGGCCTGCTCGGCCAGCCGCGTGCGGGCTCTGCCGAAATCGTAGATGGGGATCGCGAAGCCGATCTCGTAGCCGTTGAACTTCTCATCCTCCGGCAGCTCGGGCCCACTGGCCTCCGGCACTAACGTCCTGTCGTGTGTGCTGATCCCAGCCACTTCCAGCATATTGATAAAGCGGGTGGCGCGCGTGAGGCCGTATTGCTTGGCCAGGATCGCAAGCTCCATGCGGGCGATCTGCAGATCGGCGCGCGACAGCACGGCCTGGGTTTCGATGTCGGCGATCGGCGGCGGAGGCCCTGGCAGTCGCGCGAGTGCGCCTGGTAGCCTGTAGTTTGTCTGCTCACCCCAGAGACCGAGCGCACGGTTGAGCTTCTGGCGCTCGGCGCGCTGCCGCAACCGCGCAACCGCCAGCTGCGCGGAGATTTCGGCGTAAAAGGCGTGCTCGCGCGCCTGATCGAGTTTCGGCAGGGCGCCGGTCTCGCCGAGCTTCTTGGACAGCTCGGAGACTGACTCGGCCGATAGCCGCGCCTTCCCCAAGAAGCTCACGGTCTGAATGGCGGCGACGGCCCGATAATAGGCACGCCGCGCCACAGCCGCTGAATGCAGCGTCGCTTCGACGGCGCGCACCTGGGCTTGATGAAATCTGTCCTCCGCGATTTCCCGCCGGCGCGGCAACGTCAGCAGGCCGAGCACGTTCTGCACGATTTGCCGTTCGATCTCGAACTGACCAGTCGTGACGAGCTTCGAAAACGTAAAGGCAGGGCTCGGCGGCAGGCTCGCCTCCACCATCTGCGCCTCGGAGATACCGAGCTCGTTGTAGGCGGCCTGCAGCCCGCGGTTGTTGAGGAGGGCGATTTGCACGGCCGACTCGGCGCTGAGCGGCTCGGCGAGCAGTGTGCGCACGCGCGCTTCGGCGGCTGCGGCGTCTGCCTCGCTACGGATCTTCACCACTTCCTTGCTGAGCGTACCGCCGGCCTGCTCCTCGACCAGCAGCATGCCGCCGTCAGGCGAGAAGTGGGCGCAGGCGCTTGTCAGCACTGCGGCGGCGACCGCGGCGAGAACGGCGTTGGCCCGCCCCCACCTGTCTACTGTCTCTGCCTTCCTAATTAACATCTCGATTGCTCTGACGATATGCGTGCGTTTCTAGTGGTGCTGATGACCCGGCATGCCATCCATCGGCTTTGTGCTCGTGGGCGGCGCGCTTTGCTTTTCCGGGGTTACACGGCGGTTGACACCGCCCCAGGGCAGCGGCTCCACGGGCCGAAAGCTGCGCGTGCCACTCAGGACTGAGCCGTACTGCGGTTCCCGAACCGCCAGAGGTTGATCGGGCAGCGGCCCCGCATAGGGCCAATCGGGATCGTGATCGCCCCACCCCGCGAGCAGCAGCAGCAGCAGCAGTGCCGGCGCTGGTCTTGGTACACGCATGGTCTTCTGCTCCTGTTCGTATGCGCTATAGCGCGTTGATTGCGACGCCACTGGCGCGCTGCCAATGTCGTCCTGGCTTTCAATCAACAACGATGCGCGGACAAAAGATGCTGCTCATCGGTGAGCATCACTGAGCTCGAGCCGGCGCGGCTTGTTAGGCCTTGGGCGGCCGATCAAGCCCGTAGAGTGGCTCCTTATAAAGAACCGCTTGCTCTGGCTTGCGGCCGGTCCGAGGACCGCTCGCTCTCAGGATCAGCTCGAAGCCACCAATCACGTGACCCGGCGCCTGCCCGGTTGAGCAGGACGACATGCCCCCGTGGCAGCAACACGCTCCGTGGCACGCGCCGGGGCATTTGTTCATGGGGAGGCCCGGAGCGGCATGCGCAACGGAAGTTGCTGCTGCGAGCGGAGCGTCTGCGAGGGAAGCCGTGTGGGCAACGTAGGCGATGGCCTCGCCGCCGCCAGCGTGCGCCACTTCACTGTGAGCGCCGACACCGTGTTCGCAGGCCATAGAAGGCGTTGACAGCCCCCACACCAGGCACGCCAGCACGACCATGGCTATCCGGCACAGCGGCATGCGAATCCTGTGCAAAATCCGTTGACATCTTTTGCTAGGCCCTCAGCCACGACCCTTCAAGTTCACTCGCTGGTCGAGACGTCCATGAGGAACCAAGTGTGGTTGCATGACAACACGTTTGTTACGAAGTGTTACGAACAACGTCAGGGCACACTTCTCCATGCGCTGAAGTGCAGGCGAACTGCATCGGTCATCCGGATTGCGTGATTTCGAGATTACCAGCTTTCAAGAAGTCTGCGGGTCGAGACAGAGTTCACCTTAGCCAGCTGCGAGAGCACTGAAGATAGTTACGACTGCTATCATTGGTTTGGCTAGCTCCTTCAGTGTTCGTGTTCCCCGACTGCGACACCCTCGTCTTCCAGGGTCCGATACTGCTCAGCCGTCATGTTCGGAAGCTGGTTTACAAAGGCGACCATATTCCAGATCGTTTGATCGTCGTGTGTCGGGCCAAATGCTGGCATGCCCGTCATCTTGATGCCGTTCTTCACGATCCAAAACAGGTTAGCGGTATTCCAGTCACGCGCTGCCAGTGCGAGATCGGGGGCCCTCGGGCGGAGCCCCTTGCCGGCCGCACTCCGCATCTTGCCCGGCGCCCCATGGCACCCGGCACACATCGCCCGGAACTCTTTTGAGCCGGCCCGTACCTCCGCCTCGGTGAAGCTCTTTGGTGCGACGATTGTCGACGAGCGCATTGCAACGGAGCGCCGCATCGTCGTGTGAAAGAACCACTCAGTCATTGGGCTGTCTGGGTTGGTGGCGGCGACATTAAATGCGCCGCTCAGAATGACCAGGAGACCGACAGTTGCCACAAGCAAGAGTGCGGCAACCAGTCCAACGAGGTAGTTCATAACGCGCTCTCCACCTTGAATCTCTAAGCGCTCAGCCCTGCACCGACCGCTCCTATTATGCACCAATCTGCTGACATCTGATCCTGCTGTCGAGGCAGGAGGCGTAACGCAACGTCACGACTGTGTGCCTGTTACGCGCTGTTACTTGGGGGGCCTTTTGCTTGGCCTTAAGCTCACTCGTGATTGATGCAGATAGAGGCACAGCGATGCACGTCGAGCCCCATATTCTCGTGGTCGACGACGACCAGGAGCTCCGCAACCTCCTTTCGCGCTTCCTACGGAAACAGGGCCTGCGGGTAGACGTGGCGGCTAACGGCGAGGAGATGAAGCGGATCCTCGGGGTAACCAACGTCGACCTCATCGTCCTCGATCGGGTCATGCCGGGTGAGGACGGCCTGGCGCTCTGCCGCGAGCTCAGAGAGACGAGCCTCATCCCGATTATTGTGCTGACGCTGCTGGGCTCAGATACAGACCGTATCCTCGGCCTCGAAATGGGAGCCGACGACTACGTGCAGAAGCCGTTCAATCCGCAGGAGCTTCTGGCGCGGATTAGATCCGTTTTGCGCCGCGCCAATGGGCTGCCTTTGCAGCACGTTCTGCAGAAGTCGCGCGTGCTGCGTTTTGAGGGTTGGACGCTCCACCGCAGCCGCAGGCGGCTGGAGTCCCCTGCCGGAGTCAGTGTGTTGCTGACCGATGGCGAATTCGATCTTCTCGTTGCCTTTGCCGAACATCCGCAGATTGCCCTATCGAGAGAGCAGCTTCTCGACCTCGCACGTGGCCGCTCGGCTATCGCCTTCGACCGCGGCATCGACATGCAAATTACGCGGCTGAGACGTAAGATTGAAGCTGATCCCCAGCAGCCACGCCTTATTAAAACTATCCGCAACAAGGGGTATGCGTTCACCCCGGATGTGATTGGGAGCGCGGAATGAAGCACGTCATCGACACCATCAAAGGCCGCGTCATCGTCGTCCTGCTGGTATTTGTGTCGTTATCCCATCTCGTTGGTTTGTGGCTCTATGCGCAGCGAAGCGACATGACGGCCGGCCTACTGCATGATGCGCTCCTAGCTGATTGCATCGCGTCGATCTCGAAGCTGGCCGAGCGCACCCCTCTTCAGGAGCGCATGTCGGTTTTGCAGCTCGTCAGTGGGCCGCTCGTCCGATTTTCAGTGTCATCGGGCCCTTCACTCAGTCAGACTCTGCCGGAGGGCACAAGGCTTCATTCCTTCGAGCATATGCTGAGTGCGATGCTGGGCCGCCCTCTGCCACAAGGCATCAACGTTGCGTACTCGGAGGAAGGCATCGGCGGAATCAAGGGCCTGCTCGCGACGATGAACAGTTCGAACCACACCGAGATCGACCACATCCCCGAAGAGCCATTGGCGGAAATCTACCCACTCGGCACGGTGACAACAAAGGTCCAACTTGCCGATGGTTCCTGGATGGAAGCAGTCAGCCCGCTCTTAGGCGTCAGTCCGTTCTCCGTTTGGAAGGTTAGTGCGGCTCTAGGAGCAATGTTGACGTCGGTGCTCCTTGTGGCCGGATGGGTACTGCAGCGTTGGACGCAGCCGCTGACTTATTTTGCCGCGGCAGCGGAGCGGCTGGGGACTGATATTCAGGCGCCGCCCTTGAGCGAGCAAGGACCGTTCGAGGTCCGCACGGCCGCGAAAGCGTTCAACCGTATGCAAGACCGCATGCGTCGATTGATCGAAGACAGGATGGCGCTTGCGGCGGCCATCGCGCACGATCTCGGGACACCCCTAACGCGGTTGCGCTTAAGGGTGGAGGAAATAGGCGACGAGGAGATTCGCCGGCCAATGCTCCAAGATCTGCAGCAAATGCACCGGATGATCGCAGCGACCCTTGGATTTGCACGGCTTGATTATGCGGCAGAGCCGCTTGAGATGCTCGACCTGATGTCACTTGTTGAGCGGGTGGCTGACGATCTCACCGATGGTGGCGCTCAGGTGGAAATCAATGGTCCCGCGCACCTTCCCATCCGCTCCAAGCCGATCGCGCTGCAGCGAGCCTTGACGAACATCGCTGAGAACGCCGTGAAATACGGCAAGCGCGCGAGACTCTATGTTGCCGAACAGCCCGGCACGATCGAGATCGCCGTAGAGGACGATGGTCCCGGCATCCCTGAGGATCTCCAGGCAGGCATTTTCGAACCGTTTCGCCGCTTGCTGCAATCGAACGGCGAGCCAATTGACGGAACGGGTCTCGGGCTAACTGTTGCTCGCAGTTTGGTCCGTGGCTTGGGCGGCGACATTAGCATCGCCAATCTCCAAGCGGGAGGTCTTCGCGTGACGATCACACTTCCGGCGGAAGAGTCTGGAGTCTCGATCAAGAACTAGCTGGCGCCACGATTCTGATACGCGTCAGGGACGTTACGGACGGTTACCAGATTTCTCTGTCCTCTTCCCGCAAATTCTCCACTTTGATGCCATATAAACTGTCGCTGCCCGGCGCGGGCATAACGGCTTTGATCGTCGACAACCTAGGATATTATGAGAGGACAAAACCTATGCGCAGGTTCGTGTTGGCTGCTTTCGTCATTACCTCAATCGCTGTATCGCCGATGTCAGCAGCGCTGGCCCATGAAGGGCAGGACCATCCGGTGGTCGCCGGAAAAGTGACGAAGGTTGACGCATCGGCCGGCAAAATAACTATCGCTCACGACGCCATTCCCAACTTGCAGATGGAGGCCATGACGATGGTCTTCAAAGCCGGCGATCCAGCCATGGTCAACGAGGTGAAGCCCGGCGACGCGATCAAATTCACGGCCGACAAAGTAAACGGCGAGCTGACAGTTACTGAAATCGACAAGGCTAGATAACGCGCATGCGGGCCCTTCGGGTTGCCATAGCTGTTCTTCTCTCGCTGGGCCTTGTCCTGTCGCCGGTGGCCACGGGCGTGGCGCAGGCGCACATCGTCAAATGCGAGCAAATGATGAGCACGCAGAATGACGACTGCGGCTGCTGCGGTGACAACGCTGCCTGCTCTTCGTCGGCGTGCGTCGCGCAATGCTTCAACACCCAAGTGGGATTGACGACTGACAGTGGCCTCAGGCCGGTGCCGCGCGAGAAGCTGCGCATCGATTCGTCGGCGGTCGTTCAGTCGCTGACGGTCTCGCCGGATCCACCCCCTCCTCGCTCCTGATCGACACGCGAGCGGTCGCGGACTGCGTCCGGCCTGATGGCCTGCGCGTTCACCTGATCGCTGCTCATCGGGCGTGCCTTCGTGCGCCGCTTCGGCGGGCCGGAAACTGGTCACGCATCACCAATCAGGACTTGAAGGAGAATTCCTATGAAGATGCTAATTGCTATTGCCATGTTGGCCCTGGGCGCCGTCACCACGATGGCTGTCATCGGACCGGCCCAGGCTCATCACAAGCCTGGTTATCATGACGGGCTACCCAAGATGCCGAAGCCGCTGACGCCTCAGGTGCCGCAGCTCCCGCAGTCAAACGGCCAGTAGACCACGGGGGAGGTCCGCGGCTTGCTGCAGACCTCCCCTCGTCAGCAACTCTCATGCGAGAAGGTGGACACTGATGCGCGCCATTCTAATGCTAAGCGCTTTGCTTATGGTAGCGGTCTCAGCTGCGGCGACCGAGAAAGTTCCAGCGACGCTTTACAAGAATCCCCGCTGCACGTGCTGCGACGCATACGCGAAATATTTGAAGGCTAATGGCTTTGAAGTGAAGGTCATCGAGCACCCCAATATGACGCTGATCAAGCAGCAGCATGGTGTTGGCGAGAACCTCGAAGGCTGCCACACCACCATTATCAAGGGCTACGTGGTGGAGGGGCACGTGCCAGTGGGCGCGATAAAGCGGCTGCTCACTGAGAAGCCGGCCATCAAGGGCATCTCGCTTCCCGGAATGCCAGAGGGCTCGCCCGGCATGAGCGGCACCAAAGAGGGGCCGTTCGAGATCCTCTCGATCCCCGGAAGGATGGCCCGCCAGAGGTTTTCGCAATGGAATAGCTTCGACATTGCAGGTAACCGGGCGAGCTTAGAGGGCAATCCTGTTACCGGCCGTTACAATTTGCGCACCAGCGATCCCCCTAACCTGACCTAGATCAAATACGCGAGGCCAGGGGCACCACAACCTCACTTCGTGTTGGGACTCCGGAGCGATCAGCTATGGCCGAACGACTGCCGCGAACCTCCCGAGCAAAAAACAGGGGAGTAGCCGGATGAAGACCGTCAACCTGCACGTCGGGGAACTCCTGTCGCCGCTTGGGGCGCAAGGCGTCGAGAAACAGCTAGAGAATCTCGACGGCATCGCGGCCGTGGCGGTCAACCCAGTCTCCGGTTGCGCCACTGTGACCTACGACGAACAGAGGATCACGGCCGCAGCGGTCGAGTACGCCATCGAAGCCTGCGGCCATCACTGTGCCGGCGCGTTGGAGCCCAAGCATCTCTGTGTCGGCCCCGAGAAGACTGCGTCGCAGTCGAACGACCATCGAAGCCATCACGCGCACAGCGCCCAAACAGAGCATCACATTGGCCGCTCGCCGGGGGATCACGGCGCGCTGCCGCGTGAGCGAGAGCCCGCGCATGTCCATGCCGCCTCGGGGCGGATGGACGCGATGTCCGATGAAATGGGCCACGGCGCCGGCATGGACATGCAGGACATGGTTCGCGACATGCGAAACCGGTTCTGGATCAGCCTGGTCTTCAGCATCCCGATCTTTCTCTACTCGCCGATGGGCATGGGCTTCGTGGATTTGCAGCCGCCCTTCGGCATGGATCTGAACCTATTCCTGTTCTTCCTGGCGAGCGCCGCGATCCTCTATCCGGTATGGCCGTTCGTTGTCGCCGCCGTCCGCGCGCTGCGTAATGGCGTCCTCAACATGGCGGTGCTTGTCGTCCTGAGCGTCGGCACGGGTTACCTCTTCAGCGTCGGTGCCACGTTCTTCTTTGAGGGCGAGCAGTTCTACGAGGCCTCCGCCGTCCTTCTTGTCTTCATTCTGCTCGGTCACTGGCTCGAGATGCGAGCCCGAGCTGGCGCCTCCGAGGCGATCAGGGCTCTGCTCGATTTGGCGCCCGCAATGGCGACCGTGCTTCGCAACGGGCGCGAGATCGAGATTCCGACGGCGGAGGTGCTCGTCGGAGACGCCGTCGTCATCCGGCCGGGCAACAAGATCCCCGTCGATGGGTCGGTCACCGAAGGGCGTTCTACGGTCGATGAGTCGATGCTGACCGGCGAGTCGATGCCGATCGAGAAGAAGCCGGGTGACACGGTGATCGGCGCGACGATCAACAAGAGCGGAACATTTCGCTACACCGCCACCAAGGTCGGCGCGGATACGGCGCTCGCACAGATTGTCAAGCTCGTGCAGGAGGCGCAGAATTCCAAAGCGCCAGCGCAACTTCTCGCCGACCGCGCGTCGCAGTGGCTCGTGCTGGCCGCCATCGTCATCGGACTGCTGACCTTTGCGGTTTGGTTCTGGTGGATCGGCGAGCCATTGCTGTTCGCCATGACTCTCACGATCACCGTCTTTGTCATCGCCTGCCCGGACGCCCTCGGGTTGGCAACGCCCATGGCCGTCATGGTCGGGACTGGTCTCGGCGCCATGAACGGAATTCTTTTTAAGAATGCCGCCGCCTTGGAGGACGCCACGAAGCTCGACGTCATCATCTTCGACAAGACCGGAACGCTCACCGTTGGCCAACCCGAGGTCGTCGATGTGGTGATTGCGAAGGGCGCGACAGTCGACGACGTGCTGACAACTGCCGCCTCGGTCGAACAGGGGTCGGATCATCCTCTGGCACAGGCCATCGTTCGCCGAGCTCTAGGTCTCCCCGTTCCTCGCCAATCCGGTTTCGAGAACATCGAAGGCATGGGGGCGCGCGCCGAGATCGGCGGCGACACCGTGTTTTTGGGTAATCGCCGGCTCATGGATGCGCAGAAGCTCGCTCTCGGCGAGCTCGAGACCGAAGCCAAGCGGCTGCAAGGCGCCGGCAGAACCGTGGTGCATGTGGCGCGGGCCGGCAGGGTGATCGGACTCATCGCCATTGCCGATGCGTCCCGACCGACTGCGGCTGCCACGGTCGCTCAATTACGCGCGCGCGGGGTCCAAGTTGCCATGTTGACCGGCGACAATGCCGGCACGGCGCAGCGCATCGCCCGTGATCTTGGCGTTGATATTGTCCTGGCCGACGTCTTGCCCGGTCAGAAGGCCGACAAGGTCAAGGAGCTGCAGGCGCAGGGTAAGAAGGTCGGCATGGTCGGCGACGGCGTCAACGACGCCCCGGCCCTGACCCAGGCCGATGTCGGGTTTGCGATCGGCGCTGGTACGGACGTGGCGATCGAGAGTGCCGATGTGGTGTTGATGAAGAGTGACCCGTACGATGTCGTGGGTGCAGTGGAGCTTTCGCGCGCCACGCTGCGGAAGATGCACCAGAACCTGTGGTGGGCGGTTGGCTACAATGTCATCGCCTTTCCCTTGGCCGCCGGCGTCTTCTACCCGTTCCTGCTTAGCCCCGAGATCGCCGCTCTCTCCATGTCCGGCAGCTCAGTGGTCGTCGCCGTCAATGCGCTCATGCTCAAGCGCGTCAAGCTCGCCGGCATCTCTCGATACAGCAGCACCCAAGAGCTGGTGTTGCGCCCAGCGGAAGCGACGGCGTAGCCAAGGAGTTGAGATTGCAGCCGCTATCGTGGGATGCTCTGAGTGCATTGCTCCTGGCTATGTTCGCGATCAGTGTCGGGTATGGCATCGTGCTGCCGATCCTACCGTTCCTGATCGAACGGATCTCCGGCACAACGAACGCAGCGGCGTTGTCATGGCATACCGGCCTGATCACGGGGACCTATATGCTTGCCATCTTCCTGTTCGCGCCGGCGTGGGGCAAGCTCTCTGACTGGTGGGGGCGGCGACCCGTGCTCCTCATGGGCCTCACAGGGTTTGCCGCGAGTGTGGCGCTGTTCACTCTCGTCGAAAGCCTGCCTATGCTGTATCTCGGCCGGTTCCTTGACGGCCTGTTTGCGGCGGCGATTGCGCCGGCGGCATATGCTCTCGTTGGGGATCATGCCCCCTCGATGGATTGGCGCGCGCACCGTTTCGCCCTGATCAACATCGCCGGGACATTGGGCTTCTTCGCCGGACCGTTGTTAGGGGGCCTCGTCGTGGGCGCCTTCCGCGAGTTCGTTGCCGCAGCGGCCGAGCGAGCATCGTCCGCTCCGTTCCTCGCCACGTCGGGCCTTGCGCTGGTAGCGGCGCTGATGGTCTGGGGCCTTGTGCCCCACCCGGTCCCACGCCAGCACGTCCGTATTGCGGCGGCCGAAACGACAAGCGACC
Source organism: uncultured Hyphomicrobium sp. (assembly GCA_964493785.1). Lineage (GTDB taxonomy): Bacteria > Pseudomonadota > Alphaproteobacteria > Rhizobiales > Hyphomicrobiaceae > Hyphomicrobium_A. The sequence goes on from CAZBPM010000001.1 coordinate 74,850, forward strand.
GCACGGTGCTCAAACGTTTATGGGTCATTGCGTTTGTCACCGCCGTGGCCGTCGGCGCGTTCGAGGTCGGCCTGTCATTGCGCGGCAAGCAGGTTCTCGGCCTGGATGCCTCCCAAATCGGCATGATGTTCGCCGAGTGCAGTCTGGTCATGTTTGTCGTTCAGGCGCTTGTGTTTTCCCCGCTCGTCAAGCCAGCATGGACGCGCTGGCTCATCACGCCGGGCCTCGCAATCCTGGCGCTCAGCCTGTTCGCGGTTCCATTCGCGGACACCAACCTTTCCATGATCGTCGCCGTGGCTTTAGTTGCCGCGAGTGCCGGCATCCTGTCGCCGATCGTCACGTATTGGGTGTCTCTTAGTGCTGGCGCGACCCAGGGGGTCGACCTCGGTCGGGTGACCGCCGCGGCGAGCCTCGGACAGGCACTCGGCTCGGCAGCTGGCGGCCTGCTGTTCGCTGTCGCGTTTCTGCCTGGCGCAGCTTTCACTGTAACCGCTGCAGTTGTGCTGTCAGCTATCGCGGCGAGCCTTGGACTGCCTCGACGTCTTCACATGACAGCGTTCGGTGGAGCCGTTGCGTCTGTGACCAACTCTCGTGCGCCTCAGCGCTGTCCCCCACATTAGACGGCAGGAGATCATCCATGGCCAAATCCAACGTCGTTCTTTGTGCTCCCGTTCGCACGGCGATCGGAACCTACGGGGGTTCACTGAAGAGCATCGCCGCCCCAGACCTCGGTGCCGCGGTCATTAGGGCCGCACTCGAGCGCAGCAAGCTGGATGCATCAGATGTAGACTCTGTCGTCATGGGGCAGGTCGTGCAGGCGGGCTCCAAGATGAATCCAGCGCGGCAAGCCATGCGCGCGGCGGGACTGCCCGTCGAGGTGCCGGCCATGACCGTAAACCGCGTCTGCGGGTCCGGTGCTCAAGCCATCGCCTCAGCCGCGCAGGAGGTGATGCTAGGTCATGCCGCGTGCTGCGTGGCGGGCGGCATGGAGAACATGGACCAGGCGCCGTATCTCATGAGTGGCGGGCGCTGGGGCTACCGCATGGGGGATGCGCAGATCTACGACAGCATGCTGCGCGACGGCCTCAACGATGCCTTTTCTGGCCAGCATTCCGGTTGGCATACCGAGGATCTCGTCACGAAGTACCAGATCACGCGTGAAGCGCAAGACGCCTGGGCACTCAGAACGCAGCAGCGATTTGCAGAGGCGCAAGCCGCGGGCAGGTTTACCGAAGAGATTGTGCCTATCGAGATCCCCGGCGGAAAGAAGCCAGCGATGTTCGACCAGGACGAGCACAACCGACCCGATGCGACGGCCGAGTCGCTGGCCAAGCTGAGGCCCGCTTTCCGTAAGGACGGCACGATCACGGCCGGGAATGCCCCCGGGCTCAACAGTGGTGCGGCGGCCGTGATCGTCGCCGACGCCAAGTGGGCTGAAAAGCGCGGCCTCGAGCCATTCGCGCGCCTCGTATCCTATGGGGTTGGTGCGGTTGATCCCGGCATGTTCGGTCTCGGGCCGATACCGGCAGTGCGGCAAGCGCTGGAGCGCGCCGGCTGGCGGATCGGCGATGTTGAGCGCGCCGAGGTGAACGAGGCCTTTGCCGCTATCGTGATTGCCCTCATCAAGGAGCTCGGCCTCTCTGAGGACATCGTCAACGTCGAGGGCGGCGCCATTGCCCACGGGCATCCGATCGGTGCGACCGGCGCGGTACTGACCACGCGCCTTCTGCATGCAATGCGCCGCGACGGCATCAAGCGCGGCCTCGTGACGCTGTGCATCGGCGGTGGCCAGGGTATCGCTCTCGCACTCGAACGCTCTTGAGGCGCCTGGCTCGCGGATGCCCGATTGGGAGGAGCGCATGAGTCCAACATTCATGAGCCGCTTTGCGGCTCTTCACTTGGGCGCATTGATTGCGGCGTCCCTTGGCAGCTTGCCCGCCATTGCCGGTGAGGCTGGCCTGTACCAGCGCTCCGGCGGAGTGGAGGCGTACATCGGCTTCGTCCCCGCGGAGATCACCAAAGGTCACGCACCGACGAAGCTCGATAAGCGTATGCACGACCAAGTACCACGCGGCGGTCATCAGTACCATCTCGTGGCGGCCGTCTTCGACGTCAATACGGGCGAGCGGATCTCAGACGCCAGCGTGACTGCCCAGGTGTCGGGACTAGGCCTCGTTGGCCCTGAGAAGTCTCTGGAACCCATGCGCATCGCGGGGACCATCACTTACGGCGCTTACTTCGAGCTGCCAGGCGCCGACCGTTGCAAGGTCGTGCTCACGATAAGGCGCGCGGATGCCACAAAGCCCGTCACGCTCAACTTCACCTACGATCACCGCAATCCATGACCCGCTCAACCAGCCGCCGCTCTCAGCTCGATAGGATTTCATGCTAATGAGCCATGCAACCAAAGGCGATAATGCTGATTACGAGCGCGCCTTCCACCAGGCTCAGATCGAGCTCGTGAAATTCCAGAAGCACGTCATCAAGCACGGGCAGAAGGTTCTTCTGATTTTCGAAGGCCGCGACGCTTCAGGCAAGGACGGCACCATCAAGCGTATCGTTGAGCATCTGAGCCCGCGCGAGACGCGCGTCGTCGCTCTCGGCGCACCATCGGACCGTGACCGGAGAGCCTGGTATTTCCAGCGCTATGTGGAGGAGCTACCGATTGGCGGTGAGATGGTCTTATTCAATCGCAGCTGGTACAACCGCGCGGGCGTCGAGCGTGTAATGGGCTTCTGCACGGATGCAGAGTACGAGGAATTCATGAAGACCGTGCCGATGTTCGAGCAGCTGCTCGTGCACTGCGGCTTCACGATCCTCAAATATTACCTCGATGTTAGTCGCGAGGAGCAGGAAAGGCGCCTGAAGCAGCGGCGCAATGATCCGCTCCGGCAGTGGAAGCTGAGCCCGATCGACGCTAAGGCGTCGAAGCACTGGAAAGATTACTCTGAAGCCAGAAACGTGATGCTGGCGCGAACGCACAGCGTGTTTGCGCCGTGGATCATGGTCCGCGCCGACGACAAGCGATCGGCGAGATTGAACGTCATCCGCGATCTGCTCTCACGGTGCGACTTCCACGGCAAGGACCGGCACGGCCCAACCCCAGATCCTAATGCCGTATTCCTCTACGACGAGAGCCAGTTGAAGAATAGCAAGATCGCAGAGTGAGTGTGTGGCTAACCGAGCTGCGGGAATTCGACACCAATGTTCTCTAAGATATCAATGCGAGCGGGGGCTTCGAGCGTGTTCGGCAAGCGACTAGCGATTGGAATAGGCCTCACCGTCCTCGTACTATTAATCGCGGCCTGGGTTGCCCTTCGTGGCTTTGGATCCGACGACAAGAGTGTGATCATCCTCCAGGGCAACGTGGACGTCCGGCAGGTCAATCTGAGCTTCAAGGTTGCCGGCCGCATTGCCGAGATGGCGGTCGATGAAGGTGATCGGGTCGAGACCGGCAAGGTCGTTGCCTCGCTGGAAAAGTCCTACTTCGCCGACGAGGTGAGACTGGCTCGCGCACGTGTCACTGCCCAGACGGCAGTTGTGGCTCGCCTCGAGAACGGCACCCGGCCTGAAGAGATCGCGCAAGCCCGGGCGGCCGTCGCCGAGCGCGAGGCGGGCGTTACGCTTACCGAGGCCACTCTCAATCGACAGCAGGAACTCGCCGGTCGTGGCGTTTCCCCTCACCAGCGGCACGATGAGGCGACTGGAGCGGCCGGGCAGGCGCGGGCAGCGCTGAAGTCCGCACAGGAGACGTTGAAGCTCGCCGAGCTTGGCCCCCGCCGCGAGGACATCGACGCTGCGAAGGCTCAGCTCGAAGCCGAAAATGCGGCGCTGGCTCAAGCCGAACGCCGGCTGGCGGATGCCGATCTGATCGGTCCGAGTGCCGGCGTGGTGTTGACGCGCGTCCGCGAGCCGGGAGCCATCGTCGGTGCCGGCGAAACGGTCTATGCCGTGACGATCATCGCCCCGGTTTGGGTGCGCACCTACGTGGCCGAGCCCGACCTCGGGCGCATTCGACCTGGGATGCCTGTCGACGTGCAAACCGACGGAGGCAAGACTTACCGTGGGCAGATCGGCTTCATTTCGCCGGTCGCCGAGTTCACGCCTAAGTCCGTCGAAACCAAGGAACTGCGAACGAGCCTCGTCTACCGGCTGCGTGTTGTGGTCGAAGGGAAAACAGCCGGACTTCTTCAGGGAATGCCAGTCACGGTCCTGGTTAAGACTGGCAATGGAGCTGGACCATGAGCGAAGCACTCGTCGGGCTCGAGGGCGTTTCGAAGCGGTTTGACGCCGCCGCCCAGCCGGCGATTGCCGAAATGACGACCTCGATCATGGGTAGTGGGATCACCGGTCTCGCCGGGCCCGATGGCGCGGGCAAGACGACGCTGCTTCGCCTGATCTTGGGCCTGCTCAAACCCGATTCAGGCACGCTTCTCGTCTGCGGCCGCGATCCTATCTCGCAGGCTTCCGAGGTACGTGATCTTGTCGCCTACATGCCCCAAAGGTTCGGTCTCTACGAGGATCTGACGGTTCTCGAGAACCTAACCCTCTACGCCGACCTGCGTGCGGTTGCCGGGGAAGAACGGCGTGCTGCCTTCGACCGCCTTCTCGCCTTCACGAGCCTCGCTCCCTTCACCGGGCGCCTCGCAGGCGCGTTGTCGGGCGGGATGAAGCAGAAGCTTGGGCTTGCCTGCGCCCTCATTCGGACGCCGCGACTGCTCCTGCTCGATGAGCCGAGCGCTGGTGTCGATCCGGTCTCTCGCCGTGAGCTCTGGCGCATGGTGCGGACGCTCACCGGTCAAGGCATCGGCGTTGTCTGGAGCACGGCCTATCTCGACGAGGCGGAGCGGTGTGAGCGAGTGCTTCTAATGAATGACGGCAAGCTGATCTACGAAGGCTCACCGTCGGAGCTCACAAACCGCATGTCGGGCCGGAGTTTTCACTTGCGCAATGCTGGAGTGCAGCGCCGTACTGTTCTCGCCTCCGCCGCCAAGATGCCGGGCGTCATTGACGGCATTATCCAGGGAGCGGACGTCCGCATCGTCTTGGCGGCAGGCGCGGCTCCGCCTACGGCCGAAGATTTCAAGCATGTCGCGCAGGTGGAGGTCGCTTCCGTTCCTCCCCGGTTTGAGGATGCCTTCGTCAGCCTCCTTGGCAGTGCAAGCCCGGCTGTATCGCGACTCGCCGCGACCACCGGCCGCGCCAGGCCGGACGCGGGCCCCATGGTCGAGGCCAAGGAGCTAACCCGCCGCTACGGCTCGTTCACCGCGGCCGACCGGATCTCGTTCTCGATTGGGGAGGGTGAGATCTTCGGCCTGCTCGGGCCGAATGGCGCCGGCAAATCGACGACATTCAAGATGCTCTGCGGCCTGCTGCGCCCCACCTCCGGCGAAGCTCATGTCGCAGGCCTCGACGTCACGGTCCAATCGTCCGCCGCGCGAAACCGGCTTGGCTACATGGCGCAGAAGTTTTCGCTCTATGGCGATCTCAGCGTTGCCCAGAATCTAGAGTTCTTCGCCGGCGTTTACGGGCTCATCGGCATGCGCCGCCGGCGCGCCGTCGAGCGTGTGACGGAGGCGTTCGGCTTGCAGCGGTACATGGACACAAACGCCGGAACGCTGCCAGCCGGCTACAAGCAGCGACTGGCGCTCTCCTGCGCGGTCATGCACGAACCACCGGTTCTCTTTCTCGACGAGCCGACCTCGGGCGTCGATCCGCTGACGCGTCGCGAATTCTGGGCGCACATTAATGCGCTCGTGCAGGGTGGCGTCACGGTCATGGTAACGACCCATTTTCTCGACGAGGCCGAGTATTGTGATCGAATCGCGCTCATCTATCGCGGGCGCATGATCGCAAGCGGATCTCCCGACGAGCTGAAAGCCAGCGCCAGGACGTTAGCGTTTCCTGACCCCACGCTCGAGGATGCGTTCATCGCCCTCGTTGAGGCCGATGATAAGAAATTGGCCGCATGACCACATCGGAGTTTTATTCGTCAGACCGCTCCCGCCGCATCGTTGCACTGATCCGCAAGGAGACGCGTCAAATTGTGCGCGACCCGAGCACAGTCATCATCGCCATTATTCTTCCGCTGACGCTGCTCTTCCTTTTCGGTTACGGCGTCTCCTTCGATGCGCGGCGCATCGAGATCGGCCTCGTTATCGAGGATCCTACGCCACAGACCAGCAGCTTCACGGCCTCGCTCACGAACTCACCGCTGTTCGCGACCCGAACCGCTCGCGACCGGCGAGACTTCGAACGTGACCTCGTGGCCGGGCGGATCGACGGGATCGTTGTCCTGGCCGCCAATTTCACCGTGCAGGGCGAGCGCGGCGACCGAGCGCCGATCCAGGTCATTGTCGATGGCAGCGACCCCAACAAGGCCACCCTCGTGCGCAACTATCTTCAAGGCGCTTGGGGGAACTGGCTCGCCCAGGAAGCGATCGCGCGCGGCGAGCGCCTAACGGTGCCGATCTCGGTCGCGCCGCGCGTCTGGTTCAATCCGGAAATATCCAGCCATCACTACCTCGTACCGGGCTCGATCGCGATCATTCTAATGCTGATCGGCGCGCTCTTGACGGCGCTCGTCGTCGCCCGCGAATGGGAGCGCGGCACGATGGAGGCATTGCTCGCGACACCTATCGGCATCATCGACCTGATTATAGGCAAGCTTGTTCCCTATTTCATGCTCGGCATGATCACCATGGCACTCGCGACAGGAACGGCGTTATTCCTATTCGGCGTGCCGTTTCGCGGGTCGTTCCTCGTGCTCGCGTTGATGTCGGCTGTCTTCCTCACTACGGCGCTTGCTCAGGGCCTCCTGATCTCAACGTTGGCGCGCAATCAGCTCGTCGCCGCTCAGAGCACGTTGATTTCCGCCTTCCTGCCGAGCTTCTTCCTGTCCGGCTTCGTGTTCGAGATCGCCGGAATGCCTTTGCCGCTGCAAATCATCTCCTACGCGGTCCCGGCGCGCTACTTCGTGGCCGGGCTTCAAACGCTGTTCCTCGCAGGCAACGTGTGGAGTGTCATTTGGCCGAACCTTGCCGGTATGGTGATCATCGCCGCCGTCTACATCACTCTCACCGCCCTAAAGACCAAAACAAGGCTCGATTGAAACATGCGTCCGCGCTTGTGGTCCCTCATCGTCAAGGAGCTTCTCGCCAATTGGCGCGACCGTGGCAACCGGATCATCCTTCTGATTTCACCGATGGTTCAAGTGCTGATCTTCTCCTTCGCCGCGACGCAGGAGGTGAAGAACGTGCCCCTCGCCGTGCTCGATGAGAACCGGAGCGTCGAGTCGCGCGAGCTGATCTCGCGTTTTGAGGGCTCGCCCCAATTTTCGGAAATCATAACCCTCAAGAACGTGGGCGATATCGCACACGTGATCGACTCGCGCGCCGCGCCTGCTGTCCTGCATATCGGGCAAGACTTCTCCCGCAAGCTTGCGGCCGGCGAGCCGGCCGAAGTGCAGCTCCTTCTTGACGGCCGGCGATCGAATGCCGCGCAAATCATCCACGGCTACACGGTCGAGATCGTCGACCGGTTGAGCGCAGAGGTCGCGGAACTCGGCCGCCTGCGCGGCCCCCCAAGCGTCGTCGTCGCGCGCACTTGGTTCAATCCGAATTCCGATACGCTTTGGTCGACGGTGCCAGGCCTCTTTGCGGTTCTGACGACCACTGTCGGCATGATGGTCTCGGCCCTGTCCGTCGCGCGGGAGCGGGAACTCGGCTCGTTCGAGCAGCTCCTCGTTTCGCCCCTCACTTCGTGGGAGATCCTCGCGGGCAAGGCGGCGTCGGCGCTGGTGATCGCTGTCGGCGAAACTACCATCATCATGCTGATCGCGATGTACGTGCTTCTGGTCCCGATGGAAGGCTCGATGTTGCTGCTCTACGGCTCGATGATCGTCTATCTCCTATCGATCATAGGGATCGGGTTGTTCATATCGTCGCTCGCCTCGACCCAGCAGCAGGCCATTATCGGCGCCTTCATGTTTCTTGCGCCCGCCATCCTTCTTTCCGGCTATGCGACACCCGTTTCCAACATGCCGGACTGGCTGCAGACGCTAACGTTAGTGAATCCCGTCCGTCATTTCGTCGTCATTGCGAAAGGTGCGTTCCTGAAGGACTTGCCAATCGACGTGATCGCGGCTCACGTTTGGCCGCTGGCACTGATTGCCGTCGTGACACTCTCGGTGGCAACTTGGCTCTTTCGACACAAGACAGGGTAGGCAGCGGCCTTGTCGACCGTGACTCCGCAATGGGAACGCTGAGGAACCGCAATGTGCTTTTCGGCAGAAGTGAGTTTCACCGCAGCCGCGATTTAAGCTTTCGATAGAAATCCCGTCGTCCGCGCGAGATCGAAGAGGCTCGGCGGACTCCAATAGGCAGGCACGAAGAGCGGTTCGGTCAGCCCGAAAGGCATCGTGAACAGACTGGTCCACACCATGACCTTCCGCTGGCGCGGAAACCCCACATACGCGGCGAGCCATGGGACCAGGAGCGCAATCGACCAAGCAAGCCAGACATATTGGTCAGAGATCATGCGTTCCGAATTCCCCGCGTCGACGTCAGTCTTAATGCCCTGAGACTTTCCATCACGCCCATAAATGTTCAACGCGCGCGAGGGCCCCGTTTTCCAAGCTCATCGAGAATTGGACAATCTGGCCGCTCGTCACCTTTGCAGGCGGCGATCAGGCGGCTTAGCACGTCAATGATTGCTTGGTGCGCTTGCATGCGGCCAAGGACCTCGTCGCGGTGTCGGACGGCCAGCACGCGAACCTTGCGGCTGGGGCGCTTCTTATCGCGCCAAAGCCCAAGCAGCTCGTCGATCTGCTTGATCGGAAAGCCGAGTGAGCGGGCACGCTTAATGAAGCGTAGCTCATGCACGTTGCGCTCGTCGAAGACCCGGTAACCGCTGGCATCCCTGCCGGCTGGGCTCAGCAACCCTCTGCTCTCGTAATAGCGGATCAGTCTCGCGGAGACGTCAGACAAGCGAGCTGCAACACCAATGCGAAGCTTCATCTGAGCCTCCGAAATGTCGGTTTGACCTTCCAACCGTTGGAAGGTCTAGCGTCACCTTTGCCAGGCTTTTGCACCCTGGCGCCAGTGATGAATGCAAGCGCTTCGGTGAGGCTTAAGCGATCACGATGGTTCGACGAGGAGATTAATCATGGCTCGGCAATTCAATCGACGGTGCCCCTGTTACTGACTGTTACCAAATTGGTGGCTCACGGTGCAGAGCCATTGACGAGTATCAATTGTCCCGACGCTCGCCGCGGCAGAGTGGCCTCAAGGATGTTCTGACGAGCGCTTGCCGAAACGAAATCGGCTCTCCGCATCGGAACGAAGACGCTCGGTCGAATGAGGCAACGACATGACCCCCCGCAGTCTGCCGAAAATTCCGATTACTACTTTGGCATTCAGCCTCAGTGCTTTCTTGGCGACCACATTCCTGCTCTGCGTGGCCGCGGGCTTTGTTGGAACGCACGCGTTGCTCCAATTTTTTCCGCGCTTCAGCTGGACTGATGCAGGGATTCATCATGGCCTAATTGAGAGCCTGGCATACGGCTTCTACGCCGCAATTGTATTCGGCGTCCTGTTCAACTTCTTTGCGCGCCGCGGATTAGGAGCGGCGAATATTTGAATGGCCATCAACAGACAGATCGAGGTTACTGCCATGGCAGCCGGACATGAGACGATGACGGGCCACCTCTCCCAAGTCCCGATCATCACGCTCGGGCTGAGTCTGAGCGCGTTCTTCGCCGTCACCTTTTTGCTCTGCCTAGCCTTCCTTCTCATCATTCCTGACGTGGGCCTGCACGTGCCGTGGTTCCAGTTCCTCCCAGGGTTCAGCTTGAGCGCGCCGGGTATCCTTCTCGGCCTTTTCGAAAGCGTCGCCTACGGGTGGTACGTCGCGGTGCTATTCGGCTGGCTCTTCAACTTTTTTGCAGCCCGCGCGTAAGGAGAGGAAGTTATGGCCGACCACAAGCAGCGGACAACAACCAAGGCGCTTGTCTCCACCCGGGAGCCGACCTTGTCCGCACCCATTAGGGACCGAGTGCCGGCCAGCTTGCGGCCCAACCAGTCGAAGGGCACCCGACTGCAGGGGACCGCCAAAGAAGAGACCTTAAGGCCGCTACGCAACGCGCTGGAAATGGGCCCGCTCGATCTATTCGCCTACCAGCGCGATGTGCTGGAGCGGACGATCCTCTTTTTCGACACCTTGCGCCGGCGTGCCAATAACATGCTCGACCACGAGCGTGCCGGGCTGCCGCCGCTTCTCAATTTCAAGTACGAAACTCTCCTCGACGCTCGCCAGTTCGCGCGCCCCGTGAACTACGCGCTTCTGCGCATCACCGAGGTCGGCGAGGATTGTTGGGACGATTGCGTCGATCCGGCAAAACCACCTGTGATCGTTCTCGATCCGCGCGCCGGGCATGGCCCCGGCATGGGTGGTTTCAAGCGCGAGTCCGAGGTCGGCGTGGCACTGCACACCGGCCACCCCGTCTATTTCGTCGTCTTCTTCCCCGAGCCGTGCCCGCAGCAGACGTTGGCTGACGTGCTCGCCGCCCTGCGCCGCTTCGTCGAGGACGTCGCGGCGCGCCATGATGGCAAGGGCCCGGTGCTCTACGGGAATTGTCAGGGAGGCTGGGCAGCAACGCTCCTATCGGCGCACTGCGCGAGCATCGTCGGGCCCGCGGTCCTCAACGGCTCGCCCTTGTCTTACTGGGAGGGTGAACCTGGCGTGAACCCAATGCGTGTGCTGGGCGGCTTCGTCGGTGGTGTGTGGCTGGCTCACTTCCTGGCCGACCTCAACCAGGATCGCTTCGACGGGGCGTGGCTCGTGCAGAATTTCGAGAGCCTCAAGCCTGGAAATGCAGTCTGGGACAAGTACGCGAACCTCTTCACCAAGATCGACAGCGAAAGCGATCGCTTCCTCGACTTCGAGCGCTGGTGGAATGGCTTCTACCGGCTGAGTGGCGAGGAGATCGTCACGATCGTCGAGGACTTGTTCATCGGCAACAAGCTGGAACAGGGACAGCTGCGGATCGATGACCACTGCACCGTCGATCTCACCGCCATCAAGAACCCGCTCGTGATCTTTGCATCATACGGCGACAACATCACGCCGCCGCACCAGGCGCTCGGGTGGGTCCCGGCCGTCTATAAGAGCACCGACGCCCTCAAGAAGGCAGGGCAGCGCATCGTCTATCTGACCAACCCGCATGTCGGCCATCTCGGCATCTTCGTCTCCGCCAGCGTCGCCCGCTTCGAGCACCGCGCGATCCTCGAGAGCCTTCCCGATATCGAGGCACTCGCTCCCGGGCTCTACGAGATGAAGATCGACAACCCAACCGGCGATCCGGATTGCGCGCGGGACCAGTACTCGGTGCGCTTCGAGCCGCGCAGTGTCGAGGATTTGCACTTCGACTATCCTCGCAGGGCGTTCGAGCAGGTGCGCAACGTCTCGGATTTCAACGAGACGCTCTATCGCACATTCATGAGCCCCTGGGTGAAGGCCATCGCCAACCCGTGGCTCGCGCTGTCCATGCAGTGGCTGCACCCGATGCGCATGAAGACCTATCTCTGGTCGGAGAGCTTCAATCCATGGATGGGAGCTTTCGAGGTACTCGCCGACGCCGTCGCAAAGGGCCGCCATCCGATGCCCGACGATAATCCGCTCATGGCGCAGGAACGGCAGCTCATCGCGCACATCTCTGCCTTCTGGGAAACGGCGCGCAGGCTCCGCGATGCCGCTCAGGAACGCACGTTCACGACCATCTACGGAGAGTGACATGGGTCCGCTTCTTCGCACCTTTCTGAAGCAGGTCGTGCAACAAGGAACCCTCGCGGTCGAGACCGCATCAGGGTTGCGGTTCACGGTCGGCGACGGCACGGGCGAGCCACTTGCGATTCGGCTTGCGGATAAGGGCGCCGCCCGCCAGCTTGTTCTCAATCCCGCGCTCGCCTTCGGCGAGCTGTTCATGGAGGGGCGGCTCGTCGTGACGCAGGGCTCGATCTATGACGTGCTCTCCTTAGCGTGTTGGAATCTCAAGTTGGAAGAGCCGCACTGGATCGCCAAGGCCCGCACCAGACTTCGCACGGCGCTCCGCGGCCTCCAGCAACGCAACTGTGCGCGGCGGGCCAAGCGCAACGTCGCACATCATTACGATCTTGACGGCCGCCTCTATGATCTGTTCCTCGATCCCGACCGGCAGTACTCCTGCGCCTATTTTGAACAACCCGGCCAGAGCCTGACGGAAGCACAGCTCGCCAAGAAGCGCCACATCGCCGCTAAGCTACTCGTCGAGCCGGGTCAGCAGGTTCTTGATATCGGCTGCGGATGGGGCGGCCTTGCGCTCTATCTCGCCGAGCACTGCGGTGCCGATGTGACTGGAGTGACCCTTTCTGATGAGCAGCTCGGAATCGCCGGCGGGCGTGCTCAGGAGCGAGGCCTTTCCTCACAGACCGAATTCCGCTTGCAGGATTACCGCGCGGTCTCGGATACCTTCGACCGGATCGTGTCGGTCGGCATGTTCGAACATGTGGGCGTTGGCTACTACGGCGCGTTTTTCGCCAAGGCGGCCGAGCTCCTCGCGGACGACGGTGTGATGCTGCTCCACTCGATCGGACGCATGGACGGCCCGGGCGCCTGCAACCCCTGGATCGCGAAATTCATCTTCCCCGGCGCTTATAGTCCGGCGCTTTCCGAGGTCTTACCGGCGATTGAACGCGCAGGTCTCTGCGTCACCGATATCGAGATCCTGCGCCTGCACTATGCAGAGACACTGAGGGCATGGCGGGAGCGCTTTCTGGCCCGGCGCGAAGAGGCCAAGGCCCTCTACGACGAACGCTTCTGCCGCATGTGGGAGTTCTATCTCGCCGCTTGCGAATGCGCCTTCCGCCACTGCGGCCTGATGGTCTTCCAGATTCAGCTCGCAAAACGTCAGGACGCGGTGCCCCTCACGCGCGACTACATCGCGGCGCGCGAAGCGGCGCTCAAGGCTAAGGAGGGTTGTGAATCGGACCTGCAGATCGCCGCCGAGTGAATACTGCGAAGCGAATCGGACGCCCGGCCGCATTGGGGCGATTTAATCGAAGAGAAGGAACAGAACGATGCAATGGCTTGCAAACAACTGGATCTGGATTGCCTTCGCCCTCGGGTTTCTCGCGCTGCACATGTTCGGCCATGGCGGACACGGGCACGGTCGGGGACACAGCGGTCACGGGCGTGACCGGCGCGATCCGGGGCCCTCCCGCAAAGGAGTAGAGCAGCCAGTGGCAGTGCCCGCAACGCCTCATGCCGCACATGGCGACACACGCTCTGCACCAGAAAGCCAACGGCACCGGCACGGGTGCTGATCTCAGCAGTACCGAAATACAGATCTCGAACATGAGGAGCACCGACATGTCGAAGAGTACGCACACACACGAACACCCTGCACCGGAGCCGAAGAAGCACGGCTGCTGCGGCGAGGGCCACGCCAAAGACGAGAAGACGCAACCGGCCACGCAGGAGAAGGCCAATCCGCAAGGAGCCCCCAAGCGCGAGGACTCCCATCACTCGGGCGGCAGCTCGTGCTGTTGCGGGAGCGATAAGGCGAGCAAGTAGCTGGCGCTCCTCTCACCCCAGGACAATGATCATGATGCAGGCGATGAAGCTCTTTACGGTCACGATGGCAGCCGTGGCTCTGATGTTCGCTGCGACCACCGGGGCATTCGCTCAATCCGAGCACGAAGGTCACCACCCTGGGGGAGAGACTGCACCCGCATCTCCAGCGCCGCAGGCACAACTCGACGGTCCTGCGCCGATGCAGAAAGAGGGCATGGGCATGATGGGCGGCAAGGACATGCCCATGATGAAGATGATGCAGGAGATGCACGCCAAGATGATGGGTGGCGGCATGGCGACGCCGGACGCCCAGTGGCACATGATGCGCGGCGTCGGCCCAATGTCGGGACTGATGGCCGGCAATTGCTCCATGATGGGGGGCATGATGCGGGGCGAAGACATGCCGTCATTCGCCGAAGGCCGCATTGCATTTCTGAAGGCCGAGCTCGCAATTACGGACGCGCAGAAGGATCTGTGGGACGCCTATGCCGGTGCATTGAGAGCCAATCTTCAAAGCATGCACGACATGCGTACATCAATGAAGACTCCCATGACGGACATGACGCCGGTCCAGCGACTGGAGGCACACATCACAGCCATGGAAGACAGGGTTAGGGCGCTCAAGGAAATAAAACCATCTTTGGCCGCCCTCTACGCGGCGTTGAGCGCTGGACAGAAGAAAGCGGCGGACGAGCTTCTCACTTCGATGGGCTGCATGATGTAACGCCGTGGCATCGGCACGCCAAGGGTTGCGCAAAGACATGATCGTATTGGTCTGACTGCGGCTGCTGGAAAGTTGCCCCTTAGAGGAGGTCACCATGGCAGAAGATGCGCATCCGACTCTAACCGAGCGGTTCGACAAAATGGAAGAAAGCCCTCTCTTGAAGAGAATCGGCCTCGTAGGCGCTCTGATCGTCGCGCTCGTGATCGCGCTAGCACTAGCTCACTATGTCGGTCTCTACTGAGTTCGAGCCGCCGACCCGGACAATAGGTGAGGACATGGCGTCTCGGCAATTATCGGCGACTGAAAGTCGCGCCGTCTTGGTCGTCAATTGCGGGTCATCCAGCATCAAGTTCGCGCTGTTCGCGGCGGATCCGACAATGCGCCGCCTCCTCTCCGGCGCGCTCGACCGAATCGGTCTCACGGATAGCCGGTTCCTCGCCAAGGATTCGACTGGCAACGTTCTCTTCGACGAGCAACGCGCACTCGCGAACCACAAGGTAGGGCTCGCGCTTTTAGTGGAAGCGGTTAAGGAGCAGCTGGCTGATCGGCCGCTTCTTGGTGTCGGGCATAGGGTCGTACACGGTGGCGCCGACTGCGATTGTCCGTTGCCCGTGACGGAACAGCTCGAGGCGCGGCTACAGCGGCTCATTCCGCTTGCGCCTCTCCATTTGCCGCACAACCTCGCCGGCATAGCCGCCGTTCGGGAGCTGCAGCCGGACGTGCCACAGGTCGCCTGCTTCGACACGGCCTTTCACCATAACTTGCCCCACCTGGCAACGCTGACGACTTTGCCGCGCGCGTTTCGGAGCGAGGGAATCCGGCGTTACGGCTTTCACGGGCTCTCGTACGAGTACATCGTCGATGCGCTCCGCAATGATGGCGTGAATGTTGAGTGTGAGCGTATCATCGTCGCCCACCTCGGAAACGGCGCGTCCATGTGTGCGCTGAAGGATGGCCGGAGTGTTGAGACCACGATGGGCTTCAGCACGCTCGCGGGTCTGATGATGGGTACACGCTCCGGCGACCTCGACCCCGGCGCCGTCCTCTACCTACTGACGGCAAAGGGCATGAGAGCTGAAGCAGTGCAGACGCTGCTTTATGAGCGCTCCGGGCTCCTCGGCGTCTCTGGAATCTCGAGCGACATGCGTGAGCTATTGAGCCGCCATGACAATCAAGCAGCTGGCGAGGCAATCGATCTCTACTGCTATCGCGCGCGACAAGATCTTGCGGCGCTGACCGCCGCGCTAGGGGGCCTGGACCGTCTCGTGTTCACGGGTGGCATTGGTGCCAATGCTCCCGAGATCCGCGCGCGCATCTGCGAGGGTCTTGCTTATCTCGGTATAGCCCTCGATCCCAAGACCCTAGCGGGAGCTAAGACCATCTCGCCCTGCGGGGCAGCCGTGACGGTGCAGGCTGTGCATTCGGATGAGGAGGTGATGATCGCACGTCACGTAGTCCGTCTGAGTGCCCGTCAGTTGGCGCAAGCGGAGGCATGACGCCAATGGGTCGCCAAGCGAACAAGCTTCAAAAGCTCATCGATCAGGTCAAAAGGTTGAAGCCCATTCGTGTCGCTGTTGTGAATGCGGCGCAGAGGGTGCTCCTCGATACATTGCGCGACGCCGCCGACCTCGGCTTCGTCGAGCCGATCCTCATCGGCGAGCCAAAGGCCGTCCGTGACCTCGCAACTTCGGTCGGCATCGAAGACGCGACGGAGCGTATCATCGAGGGCAAGAGTGACACCGCGGCGGCCGCCGCCGGCGTCAGGCTCGTTCGCGAGGGAAAGGCGGACGCAGTGATGAAGGGGCTCATTCACACGGACGCGTTCATGAGCGCGCTACTCAATACAGAGCAAGGCCTGCGCCTGCCCGGCCGGCGGGTAAGTCACGCCTTTCTGTGTGACATTCCCTCGTACTCAAAGCTCCTTGTCATCACTGACGCCGCGATCAACATCGCGCCCGACCTCAACGCCAAGGCGCAGATCCTGCAGAATGCCATCGAGCTCTGTCATCTGCTTGGCGTGGAGATACCGAAAGTCGCTGTGCTATCGGCTGTCGAGACCATCAATCCGGCCATTTCTTCCACGCTCGATGCCGCTTGCCTAACGCTGATGGCGCAACGCGGACAAATTACTGGTGCCGTCGTGGATGGCCCGCTCGCGTTCGACAACGCGATCTCGCTCAGGGCCGCGAAGGAAAAAGGCATCGCGTCCAAGGTGACCGGCGACTGCGACATTCTCCTCGTGCCTGATCTTGTCTCCGGCAATATCCTCGCGAAAAACCTGGAGTACCTTGCCGATGCTGTCCCAGCCGGCATCGTCCTCGGGTTATCCGCGCCGGTAGTATTGAGCTCGCGCTCCGATCCCGCGCCGGCGCGGCTCGCCGCCCTCGCGCTGGCTGCGCTCATCCATCACCGAACCGCCAAGTTCGTCGTTCCCAAGGGCGCCCCTGTCGAGCCGGCCCTTCAATGCGCGCCCCAGCCCGAGTCGGCGTGTCATCCGCTTCCGAGCTAGCGCCATGCAAAAGATAACACCAGCAACCGAAGCATATGTTCTGCGCGCCTAGGCAATGCCGCAATCCGGGAAAAGAGGAGCGCATGCAATGGAAGCCATCGATCTGAGGGGAAAGAAGGCCTTGGTTGTCGGCGTCGCAAACGCGGACAGTCTCGCCTGGTGGGCGGCAAAGCATTTGAGAGAGGCTGGCGCCGATCTCGCCATGACGTACCTGAACGACAAGGCCAAACCCCATGTCGCGCCTCTTGCCGCCGAGCTCGGCGCCGAAATCCTCTTGCCCTGTAACGTAGCCGTCCCTGGCCAGCTCGAGGCCTTATTTGATGCGGTCACGGAAAAGTGGGGACGCATCGACGTTGTTTTTCATGCCATCGCGTGGGCGCGCAAGGAGGATCTGCACGGGCGGCTGACCGACTGCTCGGCGGACGGTTTCTCCGAGTCGATGTTGATCTCCTGCCACTCATTCATTCACATGGCACGGCTCGCCGAGCCGTTGATGGGCCAAGGCGGTAGCCTTCTCACCTTGAGCTATTACGGGGCTGAGAAAGTCGTCGACCATTACAATGTCATGGGGCCCGTTAAAGCGGCGCTCGAGGCTTCGGTGCGCTATCTCGCCCACGAGCTTGGGCCGAAAGGTATTCGTGTCAACGCTATCTCGGCCGGCCCAATTAAGACACGCGCCGCGTCAGGTATTGAGCATTTCGACGAGCTTCTCGCCGAAGCTGCAGCTAAGGCCCCGCTGCGGCGCACGGTTGACGCGTGCGAGATCGGACGTGTCTCGGTTCTGCTCGCCAGCGATTACGGAGCCTCGATCACCGGCGAGATCGTGCATGCCGACGCGGGGTTCCACGTTGCGGGCATGGTGTTCCACTGAAGGAGTATGGAGATGATCCGAGTCAGAGACCCCGTTTGCGGAAAGGAGTTCGATCTCCACGATGCGGAAACGCATGAGGACTATCACCGGGTGGGCCTATTTCTTCTGCTCCGACCGATGCCACCGGCGCTTTTTGAACCACCGCGATGGCTTTGTGGGTGAAGAGCAGAGGGACGGAGCACATTCGTGTCGCCGCCGTTGAGAATACGAAACGGCGCGATCCACACACGTCGGTGTGACAATAGACGGCACGGTGTGCGCGCCCAACAAAGGGAAGCTCGTCATGGATAAACTCAATCCGCTCTCCGTCGGCTTGGCGACGGCAATCACGCTGGTGGTCATCAACACGCTCTGCGCGGCGGTGGTGGCCCTATGGCCGGATGCGACGCTCAATATCATCAATTCCTTTGCGCACGGGCTCGACCTGAGGACTCTGAAATCAACCGAGCCTTTGGACCTCAGCCGGTTCTTCGTCGGCCTAATCAGCATTGGCGCAATCGGGTTCATCGCCGGTGTCGTATTCGCCTGGTCCCACAATCTGCTTGCCCGGCGCTGATGAGCGAACGTTGAGAGAGCCGTCAGCGATCTTGGTCAAGCGCGGAAGGAGAGTGACATGTCAGAGCACGAGCATTCGCATCACGACAGAGGTCCTTCCTCTCAAGGAAGCTTCTGGACATCTCAAACCATCATCGTGTGGCTCGCGTTTCTGCTCATCGCCGGATTTCTATTGGTGAGCGAGCATCGCGCGCATTTCCTCGGCGCTGCGCTGTGGCTGCTGCTGCTCGCCTGTCCTCTGCTGCACATCTTCGGGCATGGGGGGCACGGAGGCCACGGCGGGCACGGCGATCATGGCCGTCCAGCCGATCAGGCGGCTCCGGATCCACGCGGGTCTACAGGAAACTGGGATGCATCGAAGGGAGAGAAGTCGTGAACGAGCAAGTCTCCGCCTACGGATTGTGGAGCCTGGTCATCATCAACTCCGTGATCTTCATCTTCTTCGCCTTCACCTTCTTTAAGCCGAATACGCCGCGCGACTGGCGGTCCTTCAGCGCCTTCAGCGCGTTCATCGTCGCGCTTTTTACGGAGATGTACGGCTTTCCGCTCACCATCTACTTCCTGTCAGGATGGCTGCAGACCTGGTTCCCAAATATTGACTGGTTCTCGCACGATGCTGGACATCTCCTGGAGATGATGTTCGGCTGGAAGACCAACCCGCATTTCGGGCCGTTCCATCTCCTGAGCTTCGCCTTCATCATCGGCGGGTTCATGGTCATCTCAAACGCGTGGGCCGTGCTCTACGCGGCGCAGAAAAGCCACGCGCTCGCAGCGACCGGTCCCTATGCCTACGTGCGCCATCCCCAATACGTCGGCTTCATCATGGTGATGTTCGGCTTTCTGCTGCAGTGGCCGACGATCCTCACCCTCATCATGTTCCCGGTGCTGGTGTGGATGTATGTCCGATTGGCGCGCGATGAGGAGCGCGAGGCCAACGCCGAATTCGGCGATGCGTACCGGCAGTATGTCGCCAAGGTGCCGGGCTTCATTCCTCGTCTTTCTAGCCTGACAGGAGCGCGAACGTGAGGCTTCGGCCGGCGAGTGTTGCGAATCGGTAGTGGCAAGGAGGCCACGAGAATGGCAGTTCCCCAGAGTAACCCGGCACCCCAGCGGCAACTCCCACACGACATGCTCAGCTTTTTACTGAACCACGGCGCGCCAATCGTCTTAGCTGGACTGCTCTGGTACGTGCTCTGGTGGGGCCATTCACCGGAGCTGCAGACAGTCGACGCCGCGATGTGGCACGTCTCCTGGGTAGGCGTCAGCGCCTTGCTCTACGTCGCGCTGCAGGCGCGTTCTATTCTGGCCCAGCCGCGCACCAGCGTCACGCACGCGATGATCGAAATCCTGATCTCGCTCTTACCCCTCTTCGTGGTGGTTTATGCCTTCATTGACTGGATGCGCGGCGTAAATAGCCTGTCGATCTTTCAGGTGATCGTCATGGTGCAGGCAACGATGGCGACGCTGATCGATGTCGTCATCTTCACCTGGTTTTCAATGAGCTTGAGCAGGCTATCGGTGCACACCCTCGACGTACGCTAGCCCGAGTTGGGATGTTCCCCTTTATGCCTGACATGCACGACGGCTGGATGACGTGGGGGATGGGCCTTGGCAGCTGGATTGGGCTCCTTATTCTGGTGCTCCTGATTGCCGCGCTCATCAAGTACGTCTTCCTCAGATGACTGGCGGCGCTATTTGTGATGCGAAGCGCCAGAGTTCGAGGCGGCGGGATACTTGCACGCCAGACAGCGGGGAGGCGGCCTTTTATCGGCGCGTACCTCCGGTACAGTTACATCGGACCGGCACCGGTACTATATTGAAAACTGTTGCGGCTACCCGCGCATGGTCAATATACGAGCAAGCTTGGCTGCCCTAGCATTAGTCCTCGTTGCAGGGGACGGGGCTACTCCTGTGTGCGCCCACGGTGTTGAGCGTGTTCGCCGCGAGCTGACCGAGCAAGGCTTTGAGCAGCTCGAGTTCCGAAGGACCAAGCCCCCATTCAAGCTCGACGCCTGCCGTGACGGTCAGCGTTTCCACCTGCACGTCGACTATTACGGCAAGGTCACGGAACAAACTCCTATCGGTCTCTGCGATGGAGAGGCGACACCAGCGCCGGCAGATGAGACCGCAACCGAAGCCGCGCCAGAGGCCGCACCAGTGAGCCCTAGCGTCACCTCCCCCAATGCGCCCGCCGCGCAGGAGCTTTGTTCCCGGTATTTCGCGGACGTTGGAAAGACGCTCCGCGTACAATGCGAATAGCGGACGAGCGGCAACAAGAGTACTTGCCGCAATCCTCATGTCGCCGACGGTGCAGTGAAATAGAGCGAAAGCAACGTGGCGCTTGTCCAGAGTGTATAGAGCGGAACCTGCAAACCCTTCCACCAGATGAGCAAACGCGGCAACCCCAAGACAAATGCACGCTGCCCGAATTCGCTCGTTCCCGCTAAAGCCTGATAGCTCTTAGCCGCAGGGCATTGGCGATCACGCTCACGGACGATAGCGCCATGGCAGCGGCGGCGATTATGGGCGAGAGCAGAATGCCAAGGACGGGATAGAGAACGCCTGCGGCGATCGGCACGCCGGCGGCGTTGTAGATAAAAGCGAAGAACAGGTTTTGCCGGATGTTGCCCATGGTCGCATGCGACAGGCGGCGCGCGCGTACTATGCCGGTGAGATCCCCTTTGACGAGCGTGATTCCTGCGCTCTCGATGGCAACATCGGTGCCAGTTCCCATGGCGATCCCAACATCGGCGGCAGCGAGAGCAGGCGCATCATTTACGCCGTCTCCGGCCATCGCAACGACATGACCCTCGCTCTTAAGCCGCTCGACGATCCGGCTCTTGTCTTCGGGAAGTACCTCGGCCTCAACGTGCGTTATACCGAGCTTGCGAGCAACAACTTGCGCGGTTACCCTATTGTCTCCGGTCAGCATGACGATGGTGAGGCCCGCAGCTTTGAGTGCCTGCAGCGCCTCCGGCGTCGTGGATTTGATAGGGTCCGCAATGGCGAGAATGCCTGCGAGCGCGTCATCGAGCGCAATAAAGATTACAGTCGCGCCATCTTTGCGCAGCCGATCCGCTTCGTCATCCAAGGACTTCGTGTTGATCCCGGCGTCCGTCATGATGCGCGCATTGCCGATCACCATGCGCTTGCCGCCAACGAGACCTGTTACGCCTTTGCCGGTTGGCGCGTCAAAATCCTCAACCTCCAGCAAGACAAGGTGTTTGGCTTCGGCTGCCGCAACGATCGCGGCGCCGAGCGGATGCTGGCTCATCCGTTCAAGGCTGGCGGCACGCTGCAGCAGGTCATCGTGAGATTCTCCGACGGCTGTGCGGACGGCAACGAGCTTGGGCTTGCCCTCGGTCAGCGTGCCGGTTTTGTCGATGACGATCGTATCGACCTTTTCCAGTCGCTCCAGCGCTTCGGCGTTTTTGATCAGCACGCCTGTCTGCGCACCGCGACCGACCGCGACCATGATCGACATCGGCGTTGCGAGCCCAAGGGCGCAGGGGCAGGCGATAATAAGCACGGCCACAGCTGCGATCAGCCCATAGGTCATGCTGGGTTCTGGTCCCCAGATCGCCCATACGGCGAACGCCAGAACTGCAACGCCAATCACAAGCGGCACAAACCAGCCCGACACCTGATCCGCGAGGCGTTGAATGGGCGCGCGGCTTCGCTGCGCTTGCGCCACCATCTGAACAATGCGGGCCAGCATGGTGTCGTGGCCGATTTTGTCGGCACGCATGACGAAACTGCCGGATTGATTGACGGTGCCTGCGATAACGCTGTCACCGACAGACTTGGTGACAGGCATGGACTCGCCGGTCACCATGGATTCATCGACTGTGCTGCTTCCCTCAACGACGGTGCTGTCAACCGGAACCTTATCGCCGGGCCTCACCCGCAGAAGGTCACCCACAATGATCTGGTCGAGCGATATCTCTTCATTAGTCCCGGTTTTTGACACGCGCCACGCCATCTTAGGCGCAAGATCAAGCAAAGCGCGGATCGCGCCGCCTGTACTTTCACGGGCTTTGAGTTCGAGAACTTGCCCTAAGAGCACCAGCACCGTGATGACGGCGGCAGCCTCGAAGTAGACGGGCACAGCCCCGTCTAGCGGTCGGAATGCGGCTGGAAATGACTCAGGGATAAGGGTCGCTACTACGCTGTAAATCCAGGCTACACCCGTGCCCATGGCGATGAGCGTAAACATGTTGAGGTTGCGGGAGCGCAGCGAAGCCCAGCCGCGTTCAAAGAACGGCCATCCGGCCCACAGCACAACGGGCGTCGCCAGAATGAGCTGCAGCCAGTTCGATACGCGCGGCGCGATCAGCGTATGAAGACCGGCGAAGTGCCCGCCCATCTCCAAAATGAGAACGGGAATGGTGAGCACCAGTCCGATCCAGAAGCGCCGGGACATATCGGCCAGCTCAGGATTTGGGCCTGAATCCAAACTGACAATTTCCGGCTCAAGCGCCATCCCGCATATGGGGCAAGCGCCGGGGCCTATCTGGCGAATTTGTGGATGCATCGGGCAGGTGTAGATCGTGCCTGCAGGCACCGCATGATCGTCGGCGGCGCCATTATCCAAATACTTGGTGGGGTTCGCTACAAACTTGGTGTGACACCCGGCCGAGCAAAAATAATACGGGTGTCCCTCATGCTCTGCAGTGTGCTTGGCGGCATGGGGATCAACATCCATGCCGCAGACGGGGTCTTTGACCAAATATTCAGCTCGTTGATCGCTGCTCGCTTCGTCATGAGCATGAGCGCCGTGGTCGGACTTCTGTGACGAGTTTCGGTTATCCATCATGTTTCACTCAGCCGATCTCTCGTCGCGTGCGATTTAAGTCTTAGCCTGCATGGCACTCTTTTCATGAGCGTCATCGGTCGCCTTTTGGGCGGTCCCGCAGCAGCACTTGGCGTCCGTGGATTTTGCGAGGGCAGCTTTATGCTCACCCTTTTCGTGAAGCTCAGCGGCTCCGTGATGAGCTCTTGCGGCGGCCTCATGATTTTCAGCGGCTTTGGTATGACTGGCGCAAGGCATGATATTCTCCTTTATCTGTTTTGGTCGTTTTGGGCATTACGACAACTGTGCCCCGCAGACACTCGTTCCACTTGATGTGCGAATTTTTACTAGGGGGGTATGTCGTTTGACACCTATACCCGGGGGCTAAGGTGAGAGCGATTGATTACGCAAGACGCTGGAAAGACGGCCCAGATCGATCTCGAGCCGGTCGAGCCCAATAAGCTCGTTGGCAAGCTCACAGCGCCGTTAGCGAAGGGCGCGAAAGTTTTTGTCACGGGCGCACTGTCCGATGGGCACAGCCTGCAGGCCAAGTTGGTGATGCCATAGTCGCTTTCTTGATGCCTACAGCCAGTGAGAAGAGGGCATCCTCGGTGTTATGGGCTATCGATACAGGTCCCTTCAGCCAGGCTCTCAACGGGTCGATCGGCAAGATATACGCGGATATGGCGCCCAAACGCATGATCTCGCATGACCAAGTCGCGGTTCGAACGCGTGCGGCCCAAAATGATGACGGTAATCGCCATCATGGCCGGCCTCCTTCCCATCATGGGGCCACCGGCACGGGTTCAGAGGTCATGCAGCGCATCGCCTTGCCGATGATCGGCGCCATGGTCTCCTCGACGCTGCTTACACTCATCGTCATTCCCGCCGTCTATGCACTTATCAAAGGCTGGCGGCTGCCGATCAACTTGGGTGCACTACAGCATCAGGGCTCATTAGCGGCGCCTAGCATGGCTCACTGGCCCGCCGTCCTGACTAGCTATGGCGGACGGGCCGCATTGTTGTGCCGGGAGTCGGCTTCTGGCCCTTAGCCTCGGGAGGATCACGTCGGCTATCGAAGGTAGAGCGGTCTCAGGCAGAACCGGGTGAAGTTGCCTTGGCTACTTGGCTTTGACGTCTGCAATCTCGGCATCGCGCCGGTCTGGTTGCCGCAGATGCTGCATCTGCTCACGTCGGTTCGGGGTCAGGTGCGCTCCTGACGGATCACATGCTTACCGGTGCAGAGAGGATACGCACCAGTTGCAGACTTCGCGTCGTGCACGTCGGCGGCAAGAAGCAATATCAATTGTTTGGGCGAACTTAGTCGCGCCAAGTGCACTCAAATGTAAAACCGAAATGGCAGTGGTGGCGCTGACGCGGTCCGCGGGGATGCCATAAGAATTTCGCCTACTCTGTCGGCGAATTTGAGCGTCACAGGCAAGCCGCTCGCGAAGTCGCAGGCATTGTAGTTAAGCTTGGTCAGCGCCAGGATATCAGCAAGCACTTGTTTCAGGTCGGCCTTGCCGTGTGTCACCTCTACGGACAACGGCTTTGGCGTTTCGAAACCTTGGTAGCTGGCGAGCCGGGGTACATAGCCCATGGTCCACAGGAGCCCTGTGCGCTGCGTGACGAGGATCGCTGTCCCGCGCAGGACCGGGGTGGACGCCTTGGGGCGAAACAGGCGCATGTCATCCTGACTCTGGATACGTACGCCCGTCAGCGCAGTCTCCTGGGAAACTGCGGCCGCGAAACCCCGCCACTCCTCGTCGTTGAACGTGTGCCGGCCGTGGATGAAGAGTTGCGCGGGGTAGTGCCCATGCTTCTCTTTGTAGCCTTCGACAACCGAAGTCATTAGTGCATTCGCCGCCTTACGCGAGAGATGATACTCGCGGGTCTTTTCCGAATACCACGGGCCGAGGGCACCGCGGAATACAAGGCCATCTCCCGAATTGAGGAACATCTGCGCCGCGCAGCAGGCCTCACCCTGTGCAGTCGGCGACGGGTTCTTCTTAAAGACCAAACCGACATAGCAAACGCCTGGACGTACGTCGGCGAGAGCCCATGGCTTGGCGCCCATCTTGAAGTAGAGAGTCGTGGCAAAATTCCAGGCGACGGTCGCCTCATCCTGCAATCCGCGGCGTCGTTGTGCCTTGGCTTCAATGACTTCGCGATCCTCGAGTGTACTTTCTAGCGCTAGCTGCAGCGCGATCTTGTCCTGCAGTAGCTCGGCCTTGAGCTGGTGATGGAAATTGTTCGAGAACAGATAGATCTCGGCTTCATCGACAATCTCCGGAAATAGATCGCCGCCAGTGAGGGCCCGCTTCGCGGCCTTGGCCGAGATGATCACCGACGGTGTACGCTCGGCCTTGGGCGGCAAGCTGACTTGTGGACGGCCAAAGCGAAATACAACATCCGGAACGACTACGAGCCACAGATCCGGCTGCTGCTCTTCCGTGCGAACATGGTTTCGAATGGCGGCGGCGAACATCATCACCGTCGATCGCACGGCATCCGATCGGTTGTCCTTCTTGATGGCTGCCTCTATCGCAACGCGATCGAGCTTCAGCTCTGCCGTTCCCTCATGAGGCAGACCAACCCCAAAGCACTCAGCGAAGCCCGGCCAGGCCGGAGCCCATGATACGGCATCGCCCTTCTTGTCCGTCTTGCCTGGGATACATCCGGAAAGTCGCTTCAACCAGAGTCTGGCGAGACCCACTCCTTGCGGCGTGCCGATAATGCCGAGGCGCACATGATTGCGGCCGCTCGAGTCCTCGACGGGACCGAAAAGGAACAGACCGTCCTTTGGCGCTTCCAGCGCCTGACCGTGCGCGAAGCCTAGAAGGGGCTCCGGCAAGTGGATAGCCTCCATCGTCATGTTTCTTTGTCCCCCTCATTAAGAGTGGACAACTCCTCGCCCCAGACCTCATCGAGCTCCGGGGATAGATGGATTTCTCCCGACGCGTCCTCTTCGGACGTCCGTGTTTCGCTTGCCAGGTAGGATACCGGCACCTCAGCGCGGCGTGGCAGCGCCAAGACACCGAAGGTCTCAGTACCCGCGGCGAGCGAAATTGCCGACTGGCCATCGGCAAGCCAATGTATTCCGGCGAGCAACAGGTCTCGCCATTTGTCGTTCCACCACGAGCGGGTGAGCCGCCGGCGTAGTCCATGGGTCGCCTCACCCGGTAAAACTTTGCCATCTTCAGAAAGGGCGACGTTGGCATGTATGCGAATGAGTGGATTGGGCCATAGCCGCGTCTGCGCGACGAGGCAGAGGTGCCAGCGCCGATCCTTAAACTTGCCCATCAATACGCGATTGAAACGCAATCCGTCGCCGAGGTCGGCGGCGACGGATCCGTCAATCAGCCCATCGGGAAAATACCAGCCGATCCTTCGTGAAGCGAATTCGAACCTCTGCAAACCGCGCCTCTCAAGCGCTAGGTCCCAGTGCTGGCGCACAAGATTTGTGACACTACGACGAGCGTCACTACGATCTAAGAACGGCGTATCATCGCGGCCCTCGATGAGGCTGTCGAAGGAGAAGTTAAACCGTTCAATGAGGGTCGGACCTCCGCCGCCCGCCGCCGCGAAAGTAGCCGGATCGCAAAATGTCGCCACCAGTCCGCTGTGACGCACAAACGGCAGTTGCACATCGCTCAACCAGGCATCGAGTTGGCTCGGCGTACCCTTACTGCCGAACATCCTCAGATTGGGACGGCTGGCAGCGATATCGAACCAGTTCGAGACGAGTTTCTCGGGTGACATAAGTAGCGCCTGGCGCGAATTCTCATGCGCGGCGACGATGCTGGAGATGAGGTCTCCCCGAGGGGAAGTCGATCGAGAAACACCGGCATCCTCCAATGACTCGATGAGCGGCGGGAGGCACGCAGACCAACTTGGCTGCGCATCGATCGAATTACGCCGTAGGATCTCGGGTGGAAATTCAGAGTGAGCCACCGGCGCAACGCGGATCGGGATCATGAAGTCCGGGTCGCCAAGCTGTCGCCCGACTGCGTCGCCGAGTGCCAGCTCCTTCTTTACGCCGGGCTTTCGCATGTGAGGCGAGATCAAGACGATTTGCTTGATGACACGTTGACGGAGTTCGTCCTCGATCTTGTCCCAAAAATCCTGTCCGCCCTTCAAGGAGCGCAGGTCAACCCATACGTTATAACCGGCTATGACGAGTCGTGACGCGAGCCATCGCGCAACTTCATTGTCCTCCGGATTTGCATGCGTAATCAGGATGGTCTTTCGCACTGATACCCGGAATTTGAAATTTCAGCCGATTCGTTTACGCGCGATCATAGCGCGAATTGCGCGTACTTACGCGCTCCCCGCCTTGCTATACACAGGGCTCGCCGTGTGCGGCGCCTCTAGAGCGCCGTCGGCAAGGGCTTTTGCGATTGCCTAAAATTGCTTGGCGGACGCGGAGCGGACGTGCGTCTCAACGCTCGTAGCGCCTATTCGCTGTCGCCACCGACGACTCCACGCCGCCGATCGCGCGAGCACGCTTACGACTTCAAATACCCATCAATAATGACCTGCACGCCCTGCAACATCACCTTGAGCTGCTCCAACTCGTCCTTTGACGGATTGCTGGGATAGATGAACTTCGCGTCGCGACCGCTGTTGAGGGGCACCCTGAACTCCAGGTACTCGCGCTCTGCTACCGCGTTCTGCTCTTGTCGGCTGGCGGGCGAGACCACTGCAGCGTGACCGTTCGACTCGCTCCGATCGGCTAAAGGATCGTCATCGTCGTTGAGCCCGACATACTCGACGTTCGTGCGAAAGATGCGGAAAGCCTCGAGTGCCCCGCGCTCAGTGAACGGCAAAAGGCCCTTCCTCTCGTATCCCCCACAGAGGATCAGCAAAACCTCTTTTTGATCCGTAGAACGCCCGGTTCGCACACCGGTCCAAAGCTCCCTGAAGGGAGGCGGATTGAGAGCTGCCTTCGTCAACAGGTCTCGCGGAGGGTTCTGGCGGACCAATTGAAATCCGAGGTCCGTGAGCTGGATTCGTTTCGTCTCGCCACGCCCCGCCTCTTGCGTGAGACCATACTCTCGAAGCGCCGTCATGTAGGAAAGTATCTTCCCGGCTGGTGAGGCATTACCCCAAGCCCGTGCGATCGCGGACGGCGAGGCCTCCTTGTTCCCTATTGACCGCGAGACACTGAACGCGCGCCGCAGCGCTTTCTCTAGCGTCAGGCAAGGATAGGGGGGGCTTCGCGACGAGTTTGGTTCAGCCGCGCTTCGGCCTACGGAATGTTTGGGCACGGAAATTAAACCCCTGCGGTCATCTCTCGATGAGAGATACCATAATTTCAGTTAAGCGGGGTTTCATCATAGACATCAAAAAAAGATGGTTGACGGGTTTAAAAGGTGTTAAACGTTTGTCTCCAGGGATAAGACAGGCTCGGTCCCTGCTAGCAACAGAAACCGAGCCCTAAGGACCAACTGCGGAGCTCTAGCCGCAACCGGCCCCTGGATGTAGAGTAGCCGGTTGTCGATTCGGCCGCAAACTGCGGAGCGTGCCCCATGGCGCCCCTTCCATTTGATAAGCAGATCGACGTCATTGCTCATATCGTCAACGGAAATAGTATTCGAGTTACGGAGGCACTCACCGGCGTCCATCGCGACACCATCATTCGCCTTTGTGTGCGAGTTGGGACTGGATGCGCCCTGATCCACGACACCTTCTTCTACAAATTGTCAGTCCCGGTGATCGAGCTCGACGAGGTCTGGACTTTCGTCGGCAAGAAGCAGAGGCGGCTTACGCCGGACGATCCCGACTACTTTGGAGATCAGTACGTTTTCGTAGCCCTCGACACCACGACCAAGACCGTTATTTCCTACCGGATCGGCAAGCGGAACTTCGCGACAACAAGAGCCTTCCTGATGGACGTTAAGAGCAGGGTGGCCAACGTTCCCACCATCAGCTCAGACTCGTTCCACAGTTACCAGGAGGCCGTTCGTCAGGCCTTCGGTGACGGAGTGCACTACGGCCAGATCCTCAAAGTGTTCAAGGGCGATGACAAGCCGTCCCACGGGGAAGATTCTCAGCCAAACAATATCGCTGTCATCCACAAGCTCGCGCTGATCGGCAATCCGGATCTCCGAAGGGTCAACACCACCTATGTCGAACGACAGAACCTGACGATGCGCATGTGCATTCGCCGGATGACGCGTAAGACATCTGCCTTTTCCAAAAAGCTGGAAAATCACGTCGCGGCCATCAATCTGCATTTTGCGTATTACAATTTTTGCCGGGTGCACGAGACGATCAAGACCGCACCTGCACATCGGCTAGGAGCGATCGATAGGCCGTGGCCATTGCACCTGCTGGTGCACGCGGCTCTGAATATCCCGAATGTGCAGAATGAGGCTGCTTAGCAGCTTCAGAGGTGCTCGCGTTGTCGTCTGCCCCATTAGGACAGGTTCAATTTGGTTAGGACACGAGCACCTCATTTAGGACAGCACCAAAAGCGACGACCAGTTTCGGCAATACGCCGTCAATTTCTGAAATCGCACCGCAGCATCCATTGTCGCAGGCAATTTCCTTCACTAGCGTCCAAACATCGCGGAACCGCTGACCAATATCGTTGGTCAACGGAATAAATGCGATGGCACGAAAGCTAAGAATGCTCGGCGTGCATCAATGTCGCCGATAATGGAAATGGGAGAACGTTCAATGGGAATGCGGTTGATTAAAGCCGCGTCGATAGGGATGGCTGTGCTCGGGCTTTATGCCACGAGCGCTGTCGCTCAGACGGTCCCGACCGAGGCGTCGCAAGTTGCGCGTCCGGGCGGTAAGCTGCCTGGGGATCCCAAGGTCGCTCTGGTGAAAATCGCTGACGGCTTCAACGATCCTGTCGGCGTCGCATCGGCGTTCGACGGCTCGGGGCGAATCTTCGTCGTCGAGCGTGTAGGACGCATCAAAGTCGTCAAGGACGGCAAGGTACTCGAGAAGCCGTTCCTCGACCTTACGAAGAACACGCCGCTCGGCACCGAAGTTCAGACGGGCTTCGTGGAGCAAGGTCTGTGGGCTGTAGCGTTCGATCCTAAGTTCAAGGAGAACGGCCACTTCTACGTCAGCTACTCCTCGCTGCCGTTCAATGGCGCGCACATGATCACGCGCTACACGGTGGATTCCGCCAATCCCGACGAGGTTACTGTCGACCAGGCTCAGAAGTCGGCCAAGGTCATCACGATCATTCCGCAGCCCTACTACAACCACTACGGCGGCGGCATCGAGTTCGGACCCGACGGTTATCTTTATATCGGCAAGGGCGACGCGGGCTGGGAAGGCGATCCTCTGGATGCCGGCCAGCGCAAGGACGTACTGTGGGGCAAGCTGCTCCGCATCGACGTCAATACCCCGGACAACGTCGGGTACAAGGTTCCCGCCGACAATCCGTTTGCCAGCGCCTACCAGGATCGCATGATGGCCCTCTTCGGCATCACCGAGGAAGGCTTCTCTAAGATCCACATGGGCGCGCGGCCGGAGATCTGGGCCTATGGCCTGCGCAATCCGTACGCCTTCCGGTTCGATCGCAAGAATGGTGGCCTGTTCATCGCCGATGTCGGTCAGAACCATCTGGAAGAGATCGACTGGCAGCCTGCCGACAGCAAGGGCGGACAGAACTACGGCTGGAAGTTCAATATGGGTACGAACTGCCATCCGATGACGGGTCCCGACGACAAGTGCCCGCAGGTCGGCGTACTGCCTGTCGCCGAGTATCCGCACCAGGAGCCCTATCCGGGCGCAGAGAAGCTGAAGGACGGCTGGGGCTGCTCCGTCATGGGTCTGGGCGTTGCGAACTATGCCGGCATGAACGGCGTATTCCTCACCGGTGACTGGTGCTCGGGCCGCTTGTTCGGCACGGGTTGGGACGGCAAGAAGTGGCAGATCCAGGAACTGCTGCAGACGTCGCTCCAGTTCACGTCGGGTAACAACGACGAGGACGGCACGGTTCTCGCTGTCAACTGCGACTGCTTCTACACCGACGACAAGGGTCCGTTGGCCAACCCGCCTGGCGCGCTGTGGCGCGTCGTGGCGGCGGACAAGGTGCCGGCCGGCGCTGAAGTCGCAAAGACGAAGAAGTAGCGATTGCCGTTGATCAAGCGATGATGTCAGGGCTCCTCGCTCCCGTCCGCGAGGGGCCCTGATTTACCTCCAGACCACAGGATGCCTGTTCAATGTCCAAGTTCCGTCCACTTACCGTCCTTGTCGTCGCGCTCGCGATGACCATTCCAGCCGTCGCGGTCGAGTTTCGCAATGCGCTGGACGACTCGCCGTTGGATCTCAGCCCCATCAAGGGCGAGACGTTCACCGATGCAGTGACGAAGTTCCACGAGACGGGCGAAAATCCATACGTCGGCAATGCCGATGCGATCGCTGCGGGCAAGAAGCTCTACACTGACAACTGCCAAGTGTGTCACAAACCTGATGGATCTGGCGGGATGGGGCCGAGCCTCGTCGACGACGTAGTTGTGAATACGCGCGCGAACACCGACGTCGGAAAGTTCGAGATCATCCATTCCGGCGCCGCGGGCGCGATGCGGCCGTTCTCCAAGCGCGGCGTGACGCAGGATCAGATTCTGCATATCATCGCCTTCATCGACTCCTTGAAAAAATGAAGGGTGACGGCGCTTTGGCCATGCATCCCCTTCTGGTCCTCAATGTTGTCGGCTTGACGCCGGAGCTGATCGGTCCGCACACACCCAACCTCCAGGCGCTTGCGGCGTCCGGAGGGATGCGGAGGCTGCAGACGGTGACGCCGGCGGTCACGTGTTCGGTGCAGGGGACATTCCTCACCGGCCTGCCGCCCAGCGGCCACGGCGCGGTCGGCAACGGGTGGCTTTTCCGCGACCTCTACGAGATCTGGCTCTGGCGCCAATCGAACAGATTGCTTGGCGGCGAACTCGTGTGGGACGCGGGCAAGCGGCGCAACAGCGCATTCACCACCGCCAACATGTTCTGGTGGTTCAACATGGCGTCGAGCGCGGACTACGCCGTGACGCCGCGGCCGATCTACAAGGCCGATGGGCGCAAGATCCCCGACTGCTACGCGCAACCGTCGGCGCTGCGGCAGGAACTCACGGACAAGCTGGGGCCGTTTCCTTTGTTCTCATTCTGGGGGCCGGCGACGAATATCTCATCGTCGCGATGGATAGCGGATGCATCCATTCACGTCATGGAGACGCGCAACCCGACGCTCACGCTCGCCTACCTGCCGCATCTCGACTACGGCCTGCAGCGCGTGGGGCCGGACGATCCGGGCATCGCCAAGGATCTTGCGGAAATCGACGCCGTCGTCGGCACGCTCATCGATGCGGCGCGTCGCTCGGGAAGGCGGGTGCTGATCGTGTCGGAGTACGGCATTGTGCCCGTCAAGCGACCCGTGCATATCAATCGCGCATTGCGGGAAGCGGGATTGCTCGCCGTACGCGACGAGCAGGGCGGCGAACTTCTCGACCCGCCGCAGTCGCGGGCATTTGCGGTTGCCGATCATCAAGTCGCGCACGTCTACGTGCCGAACAGTGACGACATCCCCCGCGTGCGCGCACTGCTCGAGCAACTGGGTGGTGTTGACGAGATCTGGGGCGAAGAGGAGAAGCGCGCGCATGGACTGGACCATGAGCGATCGGGCGAGCTTGTCGCCATCGCGCGGCCGGATGCGTGGTTCACCTACTATTACTGGCTCGACGATGCGCGGGCACCGGACTTCGCCCGCATGGTCGAGATCCATCGCAAGCCGGGGTATGATCCGGTCGAACTCTTTATCGATCCCAAAATCAGAATGCCGAAGCTCGCCATAGCTTGGAGGCTCGCCAAGCGCGCTCTTGGATTGCGCGTGCTGATGGATGTCATTCCGCTGGATGCCTCGCTCGTGCGTGGATCGCACGGTCGCGCGGACAACTCCGCCGAGCGGAGCCCGGTGGTGCTGTCATCTGACGCAGCGCTTCTGCCGGCAGGCGATGTCGATGCTACGGAGATAAAGCAGCTGATGCTGGACCACGTCTTCGGCGATGTCGCGGACAGGAAGAACGCATGGGTTGCACGCGAACGCATGGGGCAATCCAGCTAGGCTCAGACGCCAAGCCCACCTCTGAGAGCATCCTGACCCAGCCCCGCTCCTGCACGGTCTGCGGCGCCGGTGCACGGGAGATGTGTGCGTCGGCGGCACATAAGGGTTGACCGTCTGGGGCTCGTCTGCTCCGCTGCACGTCGTCAGTGCGGCGCGAGGTCGGGCGAGGCGTCAAACAGCAAGTTCGTACCTTCGACTGCTCCCCTTGATACTCTCCGCAAGCAACGCCCGCCGCGGCCGAAAGGCGGCGGTGCAATGAGGTGCGGGATTGGGGTTCTTCTCGATAGATGTCGAATGATTCACTGCTTCTAATCGCAATCATCATTCCGTTTGTCGGAAGCCTAGTCGCATCACTTCTGCCCACCAACGCGCGCAACCTGGAAGCCTGGCTGGCCGGCGGCATCGCGCTGGCCGAGGTCGCGATCCTGGCCGTGCTCTATCCGGCGATCGTCGGCGGCAACGTTGTTCGGGCCGAATGGGAGTGGGTGCCGTCCGCGGGGCTTTCGTTCGTGCTGAGGCTCGACGGACTGGCGTGGGTGTTCGGGCTACTGATTACGGCCATCGGCTTCCTCGTCTTCCTCTATGCGCGGTACTACATGTCGCCGGAGGATCCGGTTCCGCGCTTTTTCTCGTTCCTGCTGGCTTTCATGGGGGCGATGCTCGGCATCGTGCTTTCGGGCAACCTCATCCAGATGGTGTTCTTTTGGGAGCTCACGAGCTTCTTCTCGTTCCTGCTGATCGGCTACTGGCAGCATGAATCGTCGGCACGTTCGGCCGCGCGCCTGGCGCTGACGATAACGTCGGCCGGCGGTTTGTGCCTGTTCGCCGGCGTTATCGTGCTCGGGCAAATCGTGGGAAGCTATGATCTCGACCGCGTGCTCGCTTCGGGCGATGCCATCAGGACGCACGATCTATACCTGCCTGCGCTTATCCTGATCCTGATCGGCGCGATGACCAAGAGCGCGCAATTCCCCTTCCAGTTCTGGCTACCGCGCGCAATGTCGGCGCCCACGCCCGTATCGGCGTACCTGCATTCGGCGACAATGGTGAAGGCGGGAATTTTCCTGCTGGTGCGGCTATGGCCTGTGCTGGCCGGAACGGACTACTGGCTATGGATTGTGGGAACGACGGGTCTCATCACGTTCGTGTTGGGGGCGTTCCTCGCGATGTTCCAGAACGACCTCAAGGGCGTGCTCGCCTATTCGACGATCAGTCATCTCGGGCTCACCACGCTGCTGCTGGGGATGGATTCGCCGCTCGCGACGGTGGCCGCGATCTTCCACCTGATGAACCATGCGACCTTCAAGGCGTCGCTATTCATGGCGGCTGGCATCATCGATCACGAGACCGGCACGCGCGATCTACGCAGGCTGAGCGGGCTGTACAAGTTCATGCCCGTCACAGCGAGCCTCGCGATGGTCGCCGCGGCGGCAATGGCGGGCGTGCCGTTGCTGAACGGGTTTCTATCCAAGGAAATGTTCTTCGCCGAGACGATCGAGACGCACGACGGATCGTTGCTGGACGACGCGCTCCCGTACTTCGCAACGCTCGCGGCAATGTTCAGCGTCGCCTACTCCCTGCGCTTCATCCGCGATGTATTTTTCGGGCCGCCAGCAACCGATTTGCCGCGCACGCCGAAGGAGCCGCCGCACTGGATGCGCTTTCCCATCGAGTTGCTCGTCGTGGTCTGTCTTCTGGTCGGCATCTTTCCCAATTATACGATCGGGCCATTTCTGAACGTCGCGGTCGAATCCGTGCTTGGCGCGCGCACGCCGCGGTTCGACCTCGCGATCTGGCACGGCTTCAACGTGCCGCTGCTCATGAGCGTGCTGGCACTCGCCGGCGGCGTTGGCGTCTATGCCCTGATGAAGACCTACGGCCTCGACGCGTTACGAGTGAAGCGGCGGAGCCGGGGCGAGAAGATGGCCTCCGATCCGATCGGCGCCGGCGCACGTGCCCTCATGGGCTTGCTCGGTACGCGCCGGCTGCAGTTTCAGCTGCGGGTGCTCATCTGTGTCGCCTTCGTTGCGGGCCTGGTGCCGCTGCTCGGACAGTCGCTGCTGCCTGATACACTGAGATTGACGCGGATCGATCTAGCGTTCGCGCTGGTGTGGATCATCGGCGTCGTCTGCGCTGTCGCCACGGCGGAGCAAGCAAAAGTCCACCGGCTCGCAGCGCTCATCTTCATGAGCGGCGCCGGTCTCGCGACGTGCATCACGTTCATCTATCTCTCGGCCCCCGATCTGGCGCTGACGCAGCTTCTGGTCGAACTGGTGACGATGGTGCTAATCCTCCTTGGCCTGCGATGGCTGCCAAAGCGCGATCAAAGGCGGCGGAGCACCGACTCGTCGTTGCTGAGCCAATATGTCGACTTGAGCATCGCGCTCGTCACCGGGACGGGGCTGGCGCTCCTGGCGTTTGCGGTCATGACGCGGCCGGTGGTCGATGGCGGAATCGGCCAATACTTCATCCAGCACGCCTATACCGAGGGCGGCGGCCGCAACATCGTCAATGTCATCCTCGTGGACTTCCGCGGCTTCGACACACTCGGTGAGATCACCGTGCTGTGCATCGTCGGCCTGTCAGTCTTCGCCCTTCTCAGGCGTTTTCGTCCGGCACCGGAGAGCATCGAGGTGCCTGAGCAAAAGCGCTTACAGGAAGCCTTCGACGTTGATCACCCGGATCGCGCTCCCGGCGAGACCATTGCCGATTATCTGCTGATCCCCTCGGTCATCATGCGTCTGCTGTTTCCCGTCATCGGGACGTTCGGCATCTATTTGTTCCTGCGCGGGCACGACTATCCGGGCGGCGGGTTCGTTGCCGGCCTGGTGTTCGCGATCGCGATCATCCTGCAGTACATGGCGGCAGGTACTGAGTGGGTGGAAGACCGTATCCGCGTCTTTCCGCTGCGCTGGCTGAGCGTCGGGTTTGCCTGCGCGCTCATTGGCGGTTCCGTGGCCTTCCTGTTTGGGCATCCGTTCCTGACGTCGCAGGTGGCGGACCTGCATCTGCCACTCATCGGGGAGGTGCATCTGTCGACGGTGCTGTTGTTCGACGTTGGAGTGCTGGCGATCGTTCTGGGCTCCACGGTGCTGATGCTGATTGCCCTGGCGCATCAATCCACCCGCACGCACCGCAGGCCGAAAGCCGTCGCAGCAGAAGGAGCCGAATGATGGAAATCATTCTCGCGCTCAGCATCGGTGCTTTGGCCAGCTCCGGCGTGTGGCTGCTGCTCCGTACGCGCACCTATCAGGTGCTGATAGGTCTGTCGTTGCTGTCGTATGCGGTCAATCTGTTCATCTTCTCGATGGGCCGCGTGCGCACAGAGGCGCCTCCAATCCTCAAGCCCGGGGTGCCCGAGACGATTGCGAACTACACCGATCCGGTGCCGCAGGCTCTGGTACTGACGGCCATCGTGATCACGTTCGCAATGACAGGGCTGTTTCTCGTGGTGCTGCTCGCGGCGCGCGGACTGACGCGTAACGACCACGTCGACGGCCGGGAGCCCAAGCCGTGAGTCCGACCATCAATCACCTCGCGATTGCGCCGATCCTGCTGCCGCTCTTGGCGGGCGCGCTCATGGTGTTTCTCAGCGAACGCAATCGCATGCTCAAGGCGGCGATTTCGATCGTGTCGGCTCTCGGGACGACCGCGATCGCGGTGATGCTGCTCAATTTTGCGGACTCGCAGCCGCCGGGATCGCCGGCCGCCACCAGCGTTTATCTGCTCGGGAACCGGCCGGCACCTTTCGGTATCGTACTCGTGGTCGACCGGCTGTCGGCGCTCATGCTGACGCTCACGGGTGTGATCGTATCGGCCGGGTTGTTGTTCTCCATCTCCCGCTGGCACGGCGCTGGCTCGCATTTCCATTCGCTGGTGCAGTTCCTGCTGGCCGGCCTCAACGGCGTATTTCTCACTGGAGACCTGTTCAACCTGTTCGTCTTCTTCGAGGTCCTGCTCGCCTCGTCGTACGGGCTGGTGATGCACGGGTCAGGCGCGCCGCGCATCAAGGCGGCGTTGCACTACATCGCGGTCAATCTGGCGGCTTCGTCGCTGTTCCTCATCGGGGTGAGCCTCATCTATGGGGCCACGGGGACGCTGAACATGGCGGACCTCGCCACGCGGGTCGCCTCCGTTCCTGACAGCGAGCGGCTGCTACTGGAAGCGGGCGCCGCCATCCTCGGTGTAGCCTTTCTCGTGAAAGCCGGCATGTGGCCGCTGTGCTTCTGGCTGCCGACGACGTACGCGGTGATTGCGCCACCCGTGGCGGCCATGTTCGCGATCATGACGAAGGTCGGCATCTACGTCATCTTCAGGCTGTGGCCCCTGGTGTTCGGCGCCGAGGCGGGGGCATCGGCCTATTTCGGCTGGGAATGGCTGCTGGCGGGCGGCGTCGCAACGATAGCATTTGCGTGCATCGGGCTTCTCGCCACGCACGACCTTGGCCGGCTTGCCTCCTACAGCGTGCTTCTTTCGTCCGGCACGCTACTATCTGCCATCGCAGTCGGGAGTGCCGGCGTCACGGGCGGCGCGCTTTTCTACCTTGTCAGTTCGACGCTGGCGACCAGCGCCTTCTTTCTGCTGATCGACCTGATCGAGCGCAACCGAATGACGGGCGCCGACGTGCTTGCGGTTTCGATCGAGGCGTTCGGAGATGATGACGCCGACGAAGGCGATCCCGTCGGCATCGCGATTCCGGCAACCGTGGCCATCCTCGCCATCGGCTTTGCCGCTGCGACCCTGCTGATTGCTGGTCTCCCGCCGCTCTCGGGCTTCATCGCCAAGTTTCTCATGCTGCACGCCCTGTTTTCGACAGCCGGCCCAGTCGAGGGTGCACCGTCGGCAGCCCTAAGCTGGACGCTGCTTGCGGTTCTCCTCACCTCGGGGTTCGCGGTGATGATTGCTCTGATGCGGACCGGCGTTCGCGTGTTCTGGGTGCCGCTCGAGAGTACGGTGCCGACCGTCCGGTTCCTCGAGATGGTTCCCATCGTCGTGCTGCTGTTCCTATGCGTGGCGCTGACGGTGCAGGCTGGTCCGGTCGCCCGATATATGCAGGCCACCGCCGAGAGTATGCATGAGCCAGTGGCTTACGTGCGGGGCGTGTTGTCGGCTCGGCCGGCCGGTATGAAAACGGAGGGCGGGCCATGATGCGGATCCTGCCCTATCCGTTCCTCTCGGCATTCCTGCTGGCGATGTGGTTGCTCCTCAACCAATCGGTCTCGCCGGGGCAGATACTCCTCGGGTGCATGGTCGGCATCGCCGGCGGATTGGCGATTTCGACGCTGCAGATTCCGAGCGGGCGGGTGCACCGGCCGCTCGCGATTATCCGCCTGGCGTTCATCGTGTTGTTCGACATCATCCGCTCCAACGTGGCCGTCGCGCGCATCATCCTGACGCCGGGGCGCGAAGCGAAGTCGGGTTTTCTGACGGTCAAGCTCGATCTCCGGAACGAGTACGCGCTTTCGATCCTCGCATGCATGCTGACGTCGACGCCCGGAACCGTATGGGTCAACTTCGACAGCGCCAAGGGCGTTCTGCTGCTGCATGTGCTTGACCTCGTCGATGAGCAGACGTGGATCGACCTGATCAAACATCGCTATGAGCGGCTGCTGATGGAGATCTTCGAATGAGTGCAAATTCGATCCTCATATGGTCGGTCGCCATTGCCGAACTGGCGCTCGTGCTCGCGATGGCGCTGGCAGCCCTGAGGATGCTGATAGGGCCGCGGGCGCAAGACCGGGTGCTGGCGCTCGACGCTTTTTATGTCGGAGGCATGGGCCTGATCCTGACCTTCGGCATCGAGACGGGCGACACGGTGTACTTCGAAGCGGCGCTGGTCATCGCGCTGCTCGGATTCGTCGCAACGGCGGCGCTTGCGAAGTTCCTGATGCGCGGGGAGACGATCGAATGATGCAGGTCCCGCCAGATCTTCCGGCAGCCGTCGCCATCCTGACTTCGGTGCTGATCCTTCTGGGCGCCGGCCTGACGCTGATTGGGGCCATCGGGCTGGTGCGGCTCAAGAGCTTCTACGCGCGGGTGCATCCGCCGACGCTCGGCACGACGCTCGGGATCGGCTGCGTGCTGCTGGCCTCGATGCTCTATTTCTCGGTGCTGCAGTCGCGGCCGGTCGTGCACGAGATCCTGATCGCGATCTTCGTCACCATCACAACGCCCGTCTCACTTATGCTGCTGGTCAGCGCTGCTCTCCGGCGAGACTGGGATGTCGATGATCCGTCGGTACCGATGCGGCCGAATCTTCCGGTCGAAGATAAGAAAGAGTGAGGATCGCGCGCACAATCTGCAACGCGTGGATCATTGCGAGGACCAGCTATCGCGTTATTTGCGCCCGGCGCGACGTTCGCCATCATATAAAACAGCAACTTTTGCGGTGTGCTCGAGACGATCTTAAGAACGTCTTACTGCGAGCCTTAACGTGACGAGGGACCGCGTGATTGGACATTTGGCGCTGGTTCCTCTATAGGTTTCCTATCACGCGCTACGAACAGTAGGCGCTCGTGACTGAGAGCGGAGTGTGCTTTCGCCTATACGCGAGGAGGCACGATGCACCGCTCAAAGGGCTTCCACGATTATTACGTTCTTCGATTGATGACGGGTGCTATCGGCTCAGTTGCCGGTGCATATGCGTACTCGAAGATCGATACAGCGAAGCTTCGGCTCAATGCTGCACGGAACATTTTCGCCCGCGTCAAGGTGAGCGAACGCGACAGCGCGCGTCTCGCGCGTCCGGCTCTCCTTTGCACGAGCTCGCAGCGTTTAGGTGACGAGGTCATCGCTGCAAACGTCGCTCAATGGCCGTGCGCACATCGCAGCTCTGCGTGATCGCCGATAGTTTTGCGCGCGGCACCATAGTGAACAGGAAATCAGCAACTGAAGGAAAACGAATGGATTTATCGCCAGCGATCAGATCAAGCGTTGCTGCTCACAAATTCAGGGTCGGCCAGATGGTCGATTTCGTCCCTTCCAAGACCGGCGTCAGCGCATCTGCGCGATCGTACAAGGTGCTGAAGGTGCAGCCCTTGGAAGGAGGCGAGCGCCTCTATCGCATCAAGACAATCGCTGAAGCGTTCGAGCGCGTCGCGCGCGAGAGCGAACTGCGGAGCACGAACGCACCCGTCTGATCCGCTTAGTGCGGTCGAACCAAGAATCTGCAGGCCGACATAGCCGGCTGACGAAATTTCAGCGCTACAGCGACGGTCACGTCGGCATTCGCCGTGGCCGTCCACAAATCCTATAGAGAACAGCGAGCCCGGTAGTGACAACGAAGGCGATGAATACCGAAGGATCTGCCCTCTCGCACGAGGAAGGCGTCCCGGTGAAAAAGCGCAAGACGATGACGACGCTGATGCCCGACGATTGCCGCTGGCCCATTGGGGACCCGCAATCGGAGGACTTTCATTTCTGCGGCGAGCGCAAGCGGCCCGGTCATCCGTACTGCGATACGCATGTCCGCAGTGCGAGCACGCCAAGTCGTCCTCGTACGATCACCTTTAAGGCGACGTGAGCTGATGGGTCTGCCGCAGGATTTCTCATACGAAGAGGCTGCCGAGGTCTACACGACCGACGGCAGAGGCATGCGCAAGCGTCCGGTCGGATACCGG
This sequence comes from uncultured Hyphomicrobium sp., assembly GCA_964493785.1. GTDB lineage: Bacteria > Pseudomonadota > Alphaproteobacteria > Rhizobiales > Hyphomicrobiaceae > Hyphomicrobium_A. The sequence continues at coordinate 115,612 of CAZBPM010000001.1, forward strand.
CGTTTTACGAGCAGCGCAGAAGCGATCCGTTTCGCTATTGAGCAGATCCCACCGATCATGCAGCGCGGCACCGTGATGGAGATCGGCGACGACCGCTACGAGTTTGCCGATATCCGGGCGCTGTACGAGAACGATCGATATCCCTTGAAGCGGGACGTCGAGGACGAAGGCACAGACCCTTCCAGCGATGGGAGCGCGAGCTGATGCGCTATCACCGGGCAAAGGCACTAAGCAAGCCGGAGGCCGATCGGCTGATAGGGCAGCACGTCACGGCTCTGTCTGACGTGGTTGTCGTCTCGCGAGGCGACCGGTTTTACGACGTGCGCTCGATGACGAATGCCGAAATACAAGCGTTCGTCGCCGATCTGGCGCGTTCGGAATATGCGGAGCTGGAAGCCGCGGCGATGCTGCCGTGTTAGCGCTCGCTGCATCCATTCCTGGCATCTAAGCCTGCGACGGCGCCCAGCCGTGATAGTGCTCGCGATCTGCGACGTGGTATGGGCGATACCGGAAGGCCGATGCGCAGCCCTGCTTGAAGCCGTCCACCCGATCATTAGCGCTTTATATAGCGTTGTTGGCCAAGACCTGGCCTGCACAGACGCCACCGAACGTTGCGCGAGGAATGTGATGACGTCGGAATTTGACCGCTGGTCCCAATGGCTCCGATGCAGCCGGGGCTTTGGCGAACAACCAGAAAACAAGCTTCATGCGGTCGCACTGATGGCCTGGATCGCGAGCCATGCCAAAAGCGATGGCGCGACAGTACAATTCGACCAGAACAGCTGGTCGTCGCTGATCGGCGATGTGGGGCTGACAGCAGACGAGGGCCGGAATGCACTCGATACCCTGATCGCACATGGGTTGGTAACGGCGGTGGGTCAGGAGACGGCTGACCAATTGGAAGTTCGGGCCGTTCTCTGAACGCCGCGCAGGGATGCCGGGCCTGCAGCACGGAACAATTAGAGCGTGCGGACATTTATGGCTCATGCTGAAGTTTTAAGGGCGTGCCAATGATCCGCACCAATCTCCTCGCAATTTTACTCGTCTTCGCCACGTCGGCTTGGGCTCAAGAAGCCCCTGCGCCTGCTGAGGGTCCGGGCGAGCCCATATCGCTGCTGATGTTCTCGACGCTCGGCATCGTACTGCTGGTGGCCGTCGCGCTGTTTCTCTGGTTTCTGCGCAAGCGCTCGAACCGCGCGGCAGCCGAGCGCGTGCTCAACCCAAATGACCCATCGAACCGTTAGGTTCGGCGTCGTAGGCGATCGGCGACCGGTTGGCGATGGTCAGCAATAGACGATCGTTGCCGCCAGGCCGCCAATCGACGTTTCTTTGTATTTCGACTGCATATCGTGGCCCGTCTGGCGCATCGTTTCGATGACGGCATCCAGCGAGACAATGTGCTCGCCGTCAGATGCCATGGCGAGCCGCGCGGCGTTGATGGCTTTCATCGCTCCCATGCTGTTGCGCTCGATGCAGGGAACCTGGACGAGACCGCCGATCGGATCGCAGGTCATGCCCAGATTGTGCTCCATGCCGATCTCGGCGGCGTTTTCGATCTGCGCGTTAGTCGCGCCGAGCACTGCTGCGAGCCCGGCGGCAGCCATCGAGCAAGAAACTCCAATCTCTCCCTGGCAACCCATCTCGGCGGCCGAGATCGAGGCATTCTTCTTGTAGAGCATGCCGACGCCCGCGGCGGTGAGAAGGAAAGTCAAAACGTGCCCTTCTCGCTGCTCCGTCGTGAGGCTGGCATCCATTAGTCTTGTCACATAGCCAAGCACGCCCGGGATTACGCCGGCTGAGCCGTTGGTGGGCGCAGTGACGACACGTCCCCCGCTTGCGTTCTCCTCGTTGACGGCGATTGCGAAGGCGCTGACGGTGTCCATTGTACCGAAGTCGGCTGCGAGTTTGCCGTTTCGCTCGCATGCTTTGCGATAGAGCTTGGGTGCGCGACGGCGCACGCGCAGGGCTCCAGGGAGATACTCCTCGGTGCTGTTCAGACCACGGTCGATGGACATCTGCATCGTCTCCCACACCTTGAGCAGCCGTGCCCGCGTGGCGTCTGCGCTCTGATAGGCGAGCTCATTGCGGAAGATCAGTTCGGCGATCGTCAGTTTGTGCGTCGTGCACTGTTCGAGCAACTCGGCCGCGCTCGCGAAGGGATAGCGCACGGGCCGCAACTCGACCTCCGCGTCCTCCGCCGACTTGGTGGCTATCGCCGCGCGATCGAGGATGGCGCCGCCGCCGATTGAAAAGTAGGCGTTGCGATAGAGTTCTTCCCCCGCGATGTCGAACGCCGCGAGCGACATGCCGTTCGGGTGCTCGATCAGAAATTGATCCTTCTGAAAGACGAGATCGTGCGAGGGATCGAATGCGATGCACGGACCGTCCGGAAGCTGCAGTGTCTTGGCCTCCCGAACGCGCGCTACCCGATGCTTGATCAGTTCCGGGTCGACATCCTCAGGCACCTCCCCGAGCAATCCGCCGATGATCGCGAGGTCAGTGGCGTGGCCTATGCCGGTCAATGCGAGCGATCCATAGAGGCGCGCCTCGATACGGTGCACCGCGTGCATAGCATGGCGAGACTTGAGCTCGGCCAGGAACATGTTCGCTGCCGTCATCGGTCCTACGGTGTGCGAACTCGATGGCCCAATGCCAATGCGAAAGACTTCAAAGACGCTGTAGTTCATTCGAGTGAGCCGGCTCCATTACGGGGTCTCGCTGATTGTTCGCGGATTGCTTCCTGGCTCTCACGTGCGCGCAAAGAAAGCCCCAACATCGGCAGTGGCCGAACGATTTTGCGTCGCAGCATTTGACGTGGATTTTTCGCTTTTTGCCACAGCAACTCTCGCTTGACAGTTTGTCTGCGCGCGCTGACCTTGGGCTGTCAAGTCACTTGAATTTTCTGCAACATCGGGAGCGATCATGCGCGTCGACGTCAGCATTCCACTGTCATTTACCCCTGCTGAAGTGTGGAGCTATGCAGGTGGATTCAACCTTTTGCCGGCAATCAGCACCGGTTGTGTAGGGAGCGCTCTGGAGGACGGCGGGCGCGTGCGGGTCCTCACCAATATCGACGGATCCATCCTGTGGGAAAGGATGCTCAGTTTCAGCGATGAGGACAGAAGCCTGTCGTACCTGATTACCGACAGCAAGAATTTCTCTGCGGCCTATGACGTCGGTTACGTGGGGTTCGTGAAAGTCGTCACGGACGGCGGAACCGGCACAATCTTCCAGTATTCCGGCGATTTTGAGCCGACGCCGGGCACCAGTGCCGAGGCGGCTAAGGCGGCTGTCGAGCGCTTCGCGAATGATTGCGTGAAAGGAATTGCGCGTGCGCTCGAGCGCCGCGAAGACCGCTGAGCTTGGAGAGCCGGACTTTGTCCGGCTCTCATTGTTCGCCCTCGTTTGGCGGGGCTTTGATGCACCAAAAATATGCAAACAGCGGGACGAATGATGAGCATCCGAAAGTAATTCAGGCAACTTTTAGAAATCTCCGGTAATTTCATTCAAGACACTTGACTACTAAATGGCCCCACTTGAGTATGTCGTTGCGGGCGGTTGCGGACTTTCCGCCTCTCCCGGAGGAGCGTGGCATGGATTGTGCTGTGCACAAAAACATGGGGCGCTCCGGCTAAATCCAGTCGCTGGTTTTGCCCGGTCGGATCCTGCTTCCGGCCAGCAGGCCGATGCGAGCGCACGCAACGAGTGCCGCGCCGGGCGCAGCGCACGTGGCGCGCTCGCGAAAAAGGAGGGTCTTGACGATGGGAATGCTGGCTACTCGAGATTGGTACGACATCGGGCGTCAGACCAACTGGACGCCGAAGTACGTTTCCGAAGCTGAAATTTTCCCGCCCGACTTCAGCGACCCTTATGGGGTGAGCATGGACCTGTGGGAGGAATTCGACGAACCCTACAAGGTCACCTATCGCGACTATGTGCAGACACAGCGCGAGAAGGACGTCGGCGCCTACTCGGTGAAGTCGGCGACCTCGCGCTCAGAATTCTACCGTAAGGCCGAGCCCGGATGGAAAGCCATCCTGCAGCTGCACTTCGGTGCCGTTCCCTTCGTCGAGTACGGTTCCATCTCCGCCTTCGCCCGGATGACGCGCTTCGGCAAGGCGCCCGGCATGCGCAACATGGCCACGTTCGGCAGCCTCGACGAGACGCGGCACACGCAGATCCAGATGTACTTCGGCTACGAGTTCATCGGCGAGCACCGCGCCTTCGACTGGGTGCAGAAGGCGCCAAACACCGACAACTGGGTGATCATCAGCGAGCGGCACTGCTTCGACGACGTCGAGCACACGCGCGATTCCGTCAGCTCCGCGATCATGACCAACTTCGCCTTCGAGCAAGGTTTCACCAACCTGCAGTTCATCGCTCTTTCCGCCGATGCAAAGAAGTATGGCGACTACAGCTTCTCCGCCATGCTGCAGTCGGTGCAGTCGGACGAGGCGCGCCACTCGCAGATCGGCGAGCCGCTCATCGAGATCATGATGAAGGCCGGGCGCAAGGAGGAGGCGCAGCGTCTCGTCGACATCTCCTTCTGGCGCGTATGGAAGCAGTTCTCCGCCCTCAGTGGCGTCTCGATCGACTACTACACGCCGCTCGACCGGCGCGAGCACTCGTTCAAGGAGTTTATCGAGAGCTTCGTGTGCACGCAGTTCCTGCGGAACCTCAACGCTCTCGGCCTCGACAAGCCCTGGTACTGGGACGACTACTTCTTGCCCGACGTGGCCACCTACCATCACGCCCAGCAGCTCGGCATGTACCTCTATCGCGCTACGCAGTGGTGGGATGCTGTGGCGGCTTTGTCGCCGCGCGAGCGCGACTGGCTGGAAAAGAAGTATCCGGGCTGGAACGATACCTACGGCCAAGTGTGGGACGTCATCATCGACAACATTCTTTCGGGCCGCAAGGAACGTACCGAGCCGACTTTGCTGCCGATGCTCTGCAACATGACGGGGCTGGAGCTGAGCGGCGTCGGCGGCAAAAATTGGAAGATGAAGGACTACCAGCTCGACCTCGACGGCCGCCGCTATCATTTCGGTTCGCCTGTCGACAAGTGGATCTTCGAGATCGAGCCCGAACGCTACAAGGGTCATCTCAGCTTCATCGACCGTTTCGTGGCGGGGCTAATGCCTGCCGGTCCGGATGGGCCCTACGAGTACATGAGCATGCCCGTGTCGGATCGGGGTGTGTGCGGCGACAATTACGCCTGGGCTGAAGGCTATCGAGGGCGCGAGGCGGCCGAATGATCTGGCGTCTCTTCCGCTCCAAGCAAACGCCGCAAGAACCCCTGAAGCACAAGGAGGTGCAGATGTCCGAGCTGTTTCCGCTCGTGGTCTATTTCCAAGGTGATTACGGCATGAAGCTGCTGATGGTCGACCCGCAGGTGACGATCGGCAAGGTGGCAGAGTTGGCCAAAGACGCGCTCGTCGGCGTCGTGGTCAAACCGCTTCCTGAGGGCACCAGGCTGGCCGTTCACCGCCACGGGGAAAAGGACGTGCTCGACAATTCCATGAAGGTCGCCGACGCGGGGTTCATCAAGATGGAGGCGCTCGACATCCTGCACGCTGCCTGAGTGCGGCGTCGAAGGGAGAACACGAGCGGAGTTCGATGATGGCATTTCAACGTGTGTGTTCGGCAGATGAAGTGTGGGAGGGGGAGATGCAGGCCTTTCCGGTTGCCGGCAAGCAGGTCCTCATCGTCAACGGAGCGGGTGGACTACTGCGGGCTTTCGACGGGGTGTGTCCGCACCAGGAGTACCCGCTCGCCAACGGTGAGCTCGAGGGCAACATCCTCACCTGCTCCATGCATCTCTGGCAGTTCGACATCGCTTCCGGCGATGGCGTCAATCCCACCGGCTGCAAGCTGAAAGTCTATCCGGTGAAAGTCGAGGATGGAGACATCCTTGTCGATCTCGACTGTGCGGCGTGAAGTGGTGCCTTCACCCGGAATCGGAATCTCGGTGCACCAAGCGAAAGGGCTGACGGCATGAATGTCGAAGACAAGAGCGCCAATGACTTCGTCGGCCCGATCGTGACTCGGGGGGAGTTGTCGGACGCGGTGCTCGAGGCGGTGGCCATCGACAACGAAGGGCGCGAGCGCCGCACCGAGGAGACCTCGTCTTATGTGCGTATCGAGGTGCGTGGCGAATGCATCGTCAACTTCGCCACTGTTTCGGAAGTACTCGGTCGCAAGTTCACCTTCGGTGAGCTCGAGCGCAACATGCCTGGTTTCGCAGGATTCATCCGCACGGACCAGGACAGAGTTCGCTTCGTCTCAAGCAAGCGGAACCGTTGATCCTCATTCTCATCGCAGGGGCTGGCTAGCATGAATACCGACAAGCATCACCGGCCAGGTTTGAAGACCTGGAGCGCACTCATGGGCACCCGCAAGCGGCCCAGCGAGTACGAGGTCGTCAGCTACAAGCTGCACTACCGCACCCGCAATGCCCAGGCGCCATATGAGCAGTCACCGAACCTGCGAATGAACGAGTGGTACCGCAAGCACGTCTTCAATAGCCCTCTGCAGCATCCCGACTGGGACGCGTTCCGCGATCCCGATGAAATCACCTACCGCGCCTATTGCACGATGCAGGATGGCCAGGAGCAGTACGTAGACGGTCTACTCAGCGCGCACGATTCCGACAAGCATGACGCCAGCCTGCCGGCCGCTTGGGTCGATGTTCTGGCCAAGCTCTATACTCCAGCGCGCTATCTGCACACGGCAGGCCAGATGGCCTCCGCTTACCTCGTGCAGACCGCGCCCGCCAGCACCATCACCAATTGCGCGGTGTTTCAGGAGGCCGACTGCTATCGCTGGCTGTCGCGTGTCGCCTACCGCACGCGCGAGCTTGCCAACACGTACCCCGACAAAGGGTTCGCAGCCAACGAGCGTCGCTACTGGGAGGAGCTTCCCGAGTGGCAAGGCTACCGCGAGCTGTTCGAAAAGGTGCTGGCTGCCTACGATTGGGGCGAGTGCTTCGTAGCGCTCGATGTCGTCGCCCTCCCCGCCGTCGATTTCGGCATGGTGCAGTCGCTCAAGACGGCAGCACGCGGCACCGGCGACACGCTTACCGCACTGCTCTGTGACAACCAGGCTCGCGACTACCAGCGCGCCCGGCGCTGGACCACCGCTCTCGTCAAGCAGGCCCTCGACGTGAAGACGAACGAGGATGTGATCTCTGACTGGGTGGCCAAGTGGAACCCGCTCGCAGAGCGTGCCATCGAGGCGTACTGCGCGGGGCTGCCGGGTGGCGATGAGCTTGCGGCGAAAGGCAAGGCTTCGCTGACTGCCTTCCACAAGGAACTCGGAATCGCAAAGGACTAAGTGCTCGCGATAGCGCCGAGGGCCTCAATCGCTCGGCGAAGATGGATCAGGTGGAACACATGAGTACTGCAACCAATCTAATTCCCCTCCGCGAAGCTTCGGGCGACACCAAGCGCGTGTTTGGCCCCATAGGTCCGCTGGGCTTTCCTCAAGCCATCGCCATCGACGGGAAGATCTATCTCGGAGGGCATTTCGCCGAGGATGGCGACATCTGCGCTCAGACCGCGACTGCGTTCGACAACTTCGTCGAAACCCTCAAGGGCTTCGGCTCCGACATGCGCGACCTCGTCAACCTGCGCACCTACTACGTGTACGAGGGCGATCAGGACGTCACCGCGCATTGGGAGCGCTTCACAGCGGTGCGTCTGCGCTATCTCGCCAACCCGGGGCCCGGGGCCACGGCTTTGCGGATTGCAGGAGCGCCCTCGACCAAACACGAGATCGGCATCGACGGCGTCGCTTCCATGGCGCCCGAACGCAAGCGCATCATGCCCAATGGTTTGTGGGATTGGAGCATCCCAACGCCGTTTTCGCAGGGCTGGCTGATCGGCGACACGATCTTCCTCGGCGGCCAGATAGCCGCCGATAAGCAGGGCCGTGCCGTCGCACTCGGTGACATCGAGGAGCAGATGCGCTTGGCGCTCGGTTTCCTACGTTTGGTGCTCAACGAAGGCGGTCACGACCTGACGGACCTCGTGACCATGCGCATCGGCTACAAGGCCGGTTCCACTCCCGAGGAAGGGCACGCCAATCTCGACAGAATTCTCGGCGTGCTGCGTGAAACCATCCAGGGGCCGCTACCGACGATCAACGCCTTCGGTGTCGATCTGCTCTACGAGGGCCTGATGCTCGAGATCGACGGCCACTCCATCAAGAGCCGCAAGCAGGCGATATCGCCGCCTGGCTGCAGCGACTGGATGACCCTCGATGGAACTCCAGTGGCGGTCATGTGCGGCACGGAGCTCTACGTCGCCGGTCTTTCGGCACCGGGTGGCGCATCGCTCGTTGCACAGACGGAAGCCAGCATTGATCGCCTGAACCTTACTCTACGCGCGGCCGGCCTCGACTACGACAGCCTGGTGAAGCTCACGGTCTATTACGTACCGGGTGAAGACGAAGAGGCGAACGGGGTGGAGACGATCAAGAAGGCGCTGTCCGACTATATCCCCGGGCCAGGACCGGTGGTGAGCATCGTGCGGGTGAAGAACCTGCCATTCCCGGGTCAACGCGTGCAGCTCGACGCAGTCGCAATTCGCTAGGGGCATCCGATGTTTGGATTTAAGGGGCGATCTACCGTGAAGATGATCAAGAACACCGTGAAATGGCCGAACGGCGCAAAGTGCGCCGTGGTCTTCACCTGGGACATGGATGCCGACAGTATCATCCATCTGGCTCATCCGAACGATGCCGATACGCGGCTGTCGACCACGTCGATGTTGCGTTACGGTCCGCAGATTGGCGTGCCGCGGATCATCGACCTGTGTAACGCGCTGGGCGTGAAGCACACGTTCTTCGTGCCGGGCTGGTGCGCCGAGCAGTATCCTGAAGCTGTCGAGCTGATGGTGAAGAACGGGCACGAGGTAGCCATGCACGGCTACCTGCACGAATACCCGAACCTGCTCACGCGAGAGCAGGAGTTCTTCTGGACGAAGAAGGGCACCGACGCGATCACGAAGATCACCGGCAAGGCTCCCGTCGGATACCGCGCGCCCTGGTATCGCTATTCGAAGCACTCGACCGACATCCTCGCTCAGCTCGGGTTCACCTGGGACACCTCGCTGATGGGCGACGACAACCCGTATCTGATCCGCCAGGCCGGTGGAGAGCTGATCGAGCTTCCCTCGCGCTGGCAGCTCGATGACTGGCCTCAGTTCGTGCACAACCACGACCTCGACTTCATGATGCCTATCGCGTCGCCGCAATATGCGATGGATGTCTACATGGCGGAGTTCTTTGCCATGTACGAGCATGGCGGCATCTGGCTGAACTGCTTCCATCCCTTCTGCTCCGGTCAGGTCGCGCGCCTGATGATGGTGAAGCAGATGATGGAGAAGATGCTCGAGAAGGGCGACGTCTGGATCGCTACTGGCGAGCAGGTGGCCAACTATGTGCGCGATCAGATCAAGAGCGGAAAATATACGCCGCGCGTAGACGATCTGCCGTTCTACAACGGTCGCCTGCCGGAGCTTGCCGAAAACTACGCGCCGGGAAGCTGATCATGTGTAGCCTCTGCGCCGCGTTGGGTGGAAGCCGGAGCTGGACGGACGCTGCCGGGAAGGCAGCGTTCTCCAAGGGCGGCCATACAGTCTCGATCCGCGCGGAGCGCGGGCGGCGGGTGGCTCTCATCAACGCGATACTTGCGCACTATAGGCTGCAGGTGGCCGACTGGGGCGGCAACTCGTACGTCATGACCAATGCTGCCGGCCACACCGCGAACATGTACTCGCTGGGCGGCATCTGGGCGGATGCGGATCGTCTCTCGGCATCTGGCTGCGATCCGCTCGACCAAGCGCTCATCGACCGCCTCAACGGCGACAACAGCGCAGGCGACCGCCAATGAGCAAACGCGTCGCCGCATTCCTTCTCACGGGTTTTCTCGGCAGCGGCAAGACGACGTTGCTGCGCGGCGTGCTGGCAGAGGCCGCGTTTCACGACACTGCCGTGATCGTCAACGAGTTCGGCAAGGTCAGCCTCGACCACGATCTCATTGCCTTCTCCTCCGAAAGCACGGTGGTGATGCCCGGCGGTTGCGTGTGCTGCACCATCCGTGAGGACATCGAGACTTCTCTGCGCGAGTTGTTCGAGCTGCGCGACCAAGGTCGGATCCCGCCGTTCAAGCGGCTCGTGATCGAGACGACTGGCATAGCCGAGCCGGTTCCGATCCTGATGACGCTCAAGGCCAACCCGCTCGCACAGGAGCGCCTGCTGGAGCCACGCGTCATCACCGTCGTCGATGGCGTTCTGGGGGTCGACAGCCTTTCGCGCTTTCCAGAAGCGGCGGCACAAGTCAGCAGCGCGGACGTTGTTGTCGTATCAAAGACGGATCTTGCGGATGCGGCAGGCATCGCCCAGGCGGAGCAGGCGGCACGTGCGCTCAATCCCTGGGCGGCGATCCGGCACGACAATCTCGTCGAGGCGAGCCTGAGCGAGCTGTTCGCGGTCGTTCCTCAGAGCGAGATGCGCGCGGTATCGGATATTTACAGTGTGTTCGCGTCGCGGCCGAAGGATCTGCGCGACGGCAAGCATCGTCATAGCGAGATCGTCTCGTGCAGCATCGTTCTCGACAAGCCTCTTGATTGGACGGCCTTCGGCGTATGGATGACGATGTTGCTGCATCGGCACGGGGAACGCGTGCTTCGCGTCAAGGGCCTGCTCGCGGTCGATGGCCTTCCGGGACCGACGTTGTTCCAGAGCGCGCAGCATCTCGTCCATACGCCCGTCCACATGGACGCATGGCCAAGCGACGATAGGAAGTCGCGCATCGTATTCATCGTTCGCAACATCGACCCGGGCGTGCTGCAGGCATCACTTCTGGCCTTCGAGCGTGCCGCACGCAATGCCGCGCCGAGCCGCTCCGACCAGCGCGGTGCCGGAAGTGGCGGCGTGATCGCGGGCCGACCGGTGAAGCGCCCGACGACACCGGCTTGGATCAGGGGTTAGCGGGGCGGAGCGCTGTGAAAGAGTTGCAGTCGATGCGCGCGGAACGGGGTGGGAGCGACAGCTCCGCGGAGGCGCTTCACGCATGATCTATTTCACGCCCGACCACCAGTGGCTCCGCTTCGACGGAAACATCGCCTGCACGGGTATCTCCGATCATCTCGCGCAGTCGCTCGGGGACATTACGTCGTTCGAAACGCATGATCTTGGAACACCCATCAAGACAGGTGATGTGGTCGCCAAGATCGAGACAGCGGCGGGCGTGACGGCGTTTCATTCGCTCATCGACGGCGAAGTAGCCGAGCTCAACACAATTCTCGACAAGGCTCCGCAACTCATCGGGAGCTCGCCCGAGGGCGAAGGCTGGTTCGTAAAGCTTCGCATCAAGGCGCTACCCGATCTCGATCAGTTTCTCATCCGCAGGGCTTATCTCGCGCTGCTTGCTTCAACGTCGCGCGCGGCAGAAAGCTGAGGGCTCCGATGGATGAATATGACGTGGTGATCGTGGGCGGGGGGCACGCTGGAGCGCAGACTGCGATCGCGCTGCGCCAGCTCGGGTTCGCGGGATCGGTGGCTGTTCTCTGTAAGGAGAAGGAGCTTCCCTACGAGCGTCCGCCGCTATCCAAGGACTACATGTCCGGGAAGCTCGACTTCAGTGGCATGTTGTTGCGTTCGGCAGAGTACTGGACCGAGCAACGCATTGCGATGCACCTTGAGCACGATGTGGTTGCGGTGGATCCAGTGGCGCGTCGCGTCATGTGCGGCAACGGCGCCCAGTTTCAGTACGGAACTCTGGTGTGGGCGACAGGCGGCGATGCGCGTCGGCTCGCGTGCTCTGGCGGTGATCTCGCCGGCGTGCATACGATCAGGACGCGCGGCGACGTAGATCGGATGCTGCCGGAACTCGCAGCGGCGAAGCGCGTGATTGTTATCGGCGGGGGTTACATAGGGCTGGAGACGGCTGCGGTCATCACCGAGATGGGCAAAGCAGTCGTGCTCATCGAGGAGCAGGATCGCCTGCTATCCCGGGTGACTGGAGAAATCATCTCCCGATTTATCGAGAAGGAGCACACGACGCGCGGGGTCGACGTGCGGCTCGCGAAGTCGGTGACGCGAATCCGCGAAAATTCAGGCAAAGCAGCGGGGGTGGAGGTTGCTGGCGGCGACGTGATCGAGGGTGACCTTGTGATCGTTGGTGTCGGCATAGTGCCGGCGGTGGCGCCGTTAATGTGCGCCGGCGCCACTGCCGGCATAACAGGCGTTGCGGTCGATAGCTGCTGCCGCACCAGCTTGCCTTACGTGTTCGCCGTGGGCGACTGCGCCGAGCATGCAAATGCCTTTGCTGACGGTCGTCGACTGCGCCTGGAGTCGATCCAGAATGCCAACGACCAGGCGATGGTCGTGGCGCGCTCGATCGTCGGGGAGACCGTCAGCTACACGGTGGTGCCGTGGTTCTGGTCCAACCAATACGATTTGCGACTGCAGACGGTCGGCATCTCTTCCGGTCACGATCAATGCGTTCTGCGGGGCGATCCGGCTGCCCGTTCCTTCTGCGTCGTCTACCTGCGCGGTGGGCGCGTGATAGCGCTCGATTGCGTGAACTCCACGAAGGAGTTCATCCAGGGCAAGGCCCTCGTCACCGGAAGAGTTGCCGTGGACCCGATGCGCCTCGCCAATCCGACGATACCGCTGCGAGATCTTGCGCGCCCGGAAACCGGGGAGCGCGTCGCCAGCATGCCGACACGGCGCACCGCACTCGCCACCACAGAATTAGAACCGAACTGAGACAGGAGATTCACGGATGTCTGTGTTAGCAACCGGGCCCTCGTCCGCGAACGATCAAGACCAGCCCGCGCGGATCGACTGCCAGTTGATGGCGTGTCACTGCACCACTCTGGACGTCAGCAACATGCTCCGCGATGCGGGCATGCGCCTGACGCGTCAGCGCATAGCGCTCGGCCGTCTGCTGTATGCGGCTGGAGATCGCCATCTGACCGCAGAAATGCTGCACGAGGAAGCCAATCGCCTGCGCATTCCGGTGTCGTTGGCGACCGTCTACAACACGCTGCATCAGTTCTCGGAGGCTGGCCTGTTGAGGGAACTCGCTATCGAGGGGCCAAAGATGTGGTTCGACACGAACATGACTGAGCACCACCACTTCCTCATCGAGGAAGAGAACACGCTGGTCGACATTCCCACTGATCGCGTCGCCATTGGCGCCATCGATTCTGTTCCAGAAGGCATGGAGATAGAGCGCGTCGAGGTTGTCGTTCGCCTGCGGCGGAAGAAGACTGCCTAGCAACACGGCAGGCTGGATGGGGAAGAGGGAATAGCTGGCGCGAGGGGATCTGAATGATCGTCTGTTCGTGTAACTGCCTGAGCGACACACAAATCCGTACGACGATGAGTGGAAGCGATAGACCGAAAACCCCCAGCCAAGTCTATCGGTGTCTCGGCTGCACTCCGCGCTGCGGTGTTTGCGCCCGCACCATTCGGGCGATTCTACGGGACACCGATGGTGTGGGGCTGACGGCATGTCCCTCGCGTCACAGCTGTCCGATTGCGTGCGTGGACGCGGATCTCGGTGCCGGCGTATCGAGCGGTATTCCTGATCTGGGCGCAGCTATTTCGGTGGCCGCGGCGCCTTAGGCGGAAATTGCGCGCCATTTACGCCCACCACAGAGAACGTGAAATCATTTCTTGGGGGATGGCAATTGGCCCGGAGCGACTATTTCGTTCTGTTCTAGCCAACGTGCGCCTGTATAGCGCCTATTCAAGTGGCTTGCATTTATATCCGACCGGCGCCGACGCCCGACGCGGGCGAGTGATGGTGCCAGAATATGTCGGGCGGCCCGCGCTTTAATATAAGGCATTTGCCGCCTCTTTCACCATGTTCAAGTGACTTGACATTAGTTCCATGGTGCGTACCATTTAGTTGGTTTTGTCGGCTGGGAAAACGGGGCTCCCAACCAAAACAGTGGCAAATAATTTGAGGGGTCTTGTGATCAACTCAATAAATCTCACGCGATCCCTTATTCGCTTCGATACCGTCAATCCCCCTGGAAATGAGGGGCAATCTGCATTGTTTCTAGCGGATCTTCTAGAAAAGGCCGGTTTTCGCGTTGAGCGCCACGCGTTTGGTCCCGATCGCTTGAATATCGTCGCGCGCAGGGGGCGGCACCGTGACGTTGGCGCAGACAGTATGGCGCCCCCGATCTGCTTCACGGGGCATTTGGATACGGTGCCTCTCGGCAATGCGGCTTGGAAGTTCGATCCGTTTGCAGGCGAAGTGATCGAGGGCCGACTCTACGGGCGCGGCGCAAGCGACATGAAGTCCGGTGTCGCTGCGATGGTCGCGGCGGCCATCAATGCCGGGTCTGCGATGGACGGGGGCCCTGGCGTCGTCCTGGTGCTGACGTCTGGCGAGGAAACGGGCTGCGAGGGCGCGGCGCATCTCCTGTCGCATCACGATCTGGGCACCATGGGTGCCGTGGTGGTGGGAGAGCCGACTGGCAATGCCCCGCGTTGGGGACACAAGGGTGCGCTCTGGATGGTGGCCACTTGCACCGGCCAGACAGCTCACGGGTCAATGCCCGAACTCGGCGTCAACGCGATCTTCCGCAGCATCAAGCTGATCGCGAAACTGCAGGATCACGACTTCAATCTCAAGCCACACGAGGGGCTGGGCAGTCCGACACTGAACGTCGGCCGCATGACCGGCGGCATGAATGTGAACTCGGTGCCCGACCACGCCGAGATATCCATCGATGTGCGCACCATTCCAGGCATGCGGCATCGCGATGTGATGACCTATTTCAACCATTATCTGGCGCCGGAACTGGAAACGCTCGTTCCGCTGGTCGACCTGGAAAGCGTGTGGACCGACGCCGGGGACCCCTGGCTGCAGCGCGTATTGCAGCTGGCAATCCTGGCCGGTGGGCCATCCGACTTGATTGGTGTGCCGTTCTTCACCGACGCGAGCGTTCTGGCGCCGAGCGTTGGCAGTCCGCCTGTCCTGATCCTCGGGCCGGGCGAGACCGAGCAAGCGCACCAGACGGACGAGTACTGCTTCGTCGACAAGATTCCCCAGGCGGAAGCTATCTACTCCAGCATCATGATGGATTGGCAGGAGCAGCATCGGCAGCTCCTTCCCGAGCAAGTTATCGACGAAACTGTCGATGCGTTCGCGACTACCCGCGGGCTTTCGGCGTGATGCGTCACGCACATGACGAGAAGTTCCGCATGACAACGATTTCCTCGGCGCACAGAGGGAGTCGATCCGTTCAGTTGCGCTGACTGAACGGGTCTGGACACGGCAGCGCTGTGCTTGAATCCAAGGAGAGATCGATGGGTAAAGTCTGGAGCTTTGTGCGTGTCAGAGCGCTCGCTCTGCTCGCAATAACGTCAATCGCCACTGCTGCTTCGGGAGCTGAACCGCTGCGCATCAGCTATGCCGACTGGCCCGGCTATGTGGCGTGGCAGGTTGCAATCGAAAAGGACTGGTTCAAAGAGGCTGGCGTCGACATCAAGTTCGAGTGGTTCGACTACTCGGCCGCGATGGAAGCGTTTGCAGCCGGAAAGCTCGACGCCATCAGCCTGACGAATGGCGACACGCTGGGCATGGGTGCCAACGGCGCCAAGGCCATCATGATCATGGTGACCGACTACTCGAACGGCAACGACATGATCGTCGCCAAGCCGGGCATCAAGTCGATTGCGGACCTCAAGGGAAAGAAGGTCGGTCTCGAACTTGGGCTGGTCGAAAATCTGCTCATTGCGAACGGTATGAAGAAGGCCGGACTCGCCGATACAGACATCGAGATCGTCAACGTCAAAACCAACGAGACGCCGCAGGTCCTATCGTCGCCGGATATTTCGGCCATCGGCGCGTGGGAGCCTATTTCCGGCGCAGCGATGCAGGCGGCACCCGGATCGAAGCCGATTTACACGTCGGCGGACGAGCCCGGTCTCATCTACGACATCATTGCGGTCACGCCCTCCAGCCTCGCCTCGCGCAAGGATGATTGGGCCAAGGTGCTGAAGGTGTGGGACCGCGTCGTCGCCTATGTGAACGATCCCAAGACGCAGCCGGACGCCCTGAAGATCATGGCTGCACGTGTGGCGGTGGAGCCTGCTGCCTACAAGAAGTTCGTCGATGGCACCAAGCTGTTGACGGCAGCCGAGGGCGCGAAGATTTTCGAGAAGGGTGACGGGTTCGGCTCGCTGTACGGCTCGTCCAAGAATGCCGATGCATTCAACGTGAAGTCAGGCGTCTACAAAGAGCCGCAGAACATCGATTCCTATATCGATGCGTCCATCGCAACCGGCAAGTGATCTGCAATGGCCATTGCCTCTCCGCAGCACCACCGGCTCTGGCTATATCGTCTGCCGACCGTGAGCGCGTTGCTCGCGGTCGGCACCCCGCCGACGCCGCGGTCAGCCACGGTTCTCGCCATCCTGTCGTTCGTGCTTCCGATACTTGCGTGGTGTGCGGTCTCGTACGTGCCGTTAATCTGGCATCCTCTGGTCGAAGTGACCGATGCCGGCAGCTCGTATTTAAACGTCGGGATGGTCGCTCCGAAGGACGTTTTCGCCGACGAGGTCTCGGCGATGCAGGCGGCCGGAAAGAAACCGCCTGAGGGGCGGCCTGCAAATCCAATCTATCTGCCGGCCCCGCACGAGGTGTTGCAGGCTCTTTGGCGCGCAGTCTTTCCATCCGGCGCTGAGGGCAAGTCTCTTCTGGTGGCTTTCGGGCATTCGGTGCAGATCATCTTCTGGGCGTTCCTCATATCCTCGCTGATCGGTGTGCCGCTTGGCATCTTGTGCGGCGCCTATCCGTCGTTGGGCCGCCTGACCGAGCCGTTTGTCGAATTCTTTCGCTACCTGCCTGCACCTGCGTTCGGCGCCCTGGCCGTCGCCGTGCTCGGCATCTACGACGGGCCCAAGATCGCGGTCGTGGTGATCGGCACGCTGTTTCAGCAGATCCTCATCATAGCGGCCACGACGAGACGCATAGACTACAACCTGCTCGAGGCCGCGCAGACGCTCGGCGCCAGGGGCTTCCGCCTCGTCTATAGCGTCATCGTGCCGGGGATACTGCCCGACCTTTATCGCGATCAAAGAATCCTGCTCGGCTGGGCGTGGACTTACCTGATCGTTGCCGAACTCGTTGGCACTTCGTCAGGCATCACGTTCTTCATCACCCAGCAGGCGCGATACCAGCACTTCGACAATGTCTATGCCGCGATCCTGGTGCTCGGCATTGTCGGTTTCGGTAGCGATCTCTTGCTGGCGCGGCTTGGGCGCAGACTGTTCCCGTGGAAGAAAGAGGTCGGGTGATGGCGCCGTTACAATTCGAGCCTGCGGTAGCGGAGAGGTTTGCACGGCTCAAGGCGCGAGCTCCGCTGCTTGAGGTCGTTGACCTCGTCAAAGCGGTGCCAACGCCCGGCGGCGGTGAACGCACCGTCCTCGACGGCATAAGCTTCACCACCTACAGGCGCGAGTTTCTCTGCGTCGTCGGGCCTTCGGGTTGCGGGAAGTCGACGCTTGTCCGCACCATTGCGGGTCTGGAGAAAGCCAAGTCCGGTCGGATGCTGGTCGCCGGTGCGCCCGTCAACGGTCCAGGTCCCGATCGTGCGATGGTATTCCAGGCGTACACGCTGTTTCCATGGCTCTCGGTGTTGCAGAACGTGATGTTCGGGCTGCGGATGGCTGACAAGGAGACCGGGGTCGTCGAGGGCGAAGCTCAGCAATGGCTGAACCTGGTCGGGCTCGACGCGTATGCGGACGCCTATCCGCACCAGTTGTCGGGCGGCATGAAACAGCGCGTGGCAATCGCGCGGGCGCTAGCGATACAGCCACGCATCCTGTTGATGGACGAGCCATTCTCGGCGCTCGATGAGCGCACGCGCGCGCGCATGCAAGCTCACCTCATCGACATCTGGCGCAAGATAGACATTACCGTGGTGTTCATTACCCATGACCTCAGCGAGGCGCTGCTGCTGGCTGACCGCATTCTCATCCTTCGCGCCAATCCGGGGCGGGTCGCCGATTTGATGGAAGTGCCGGCGCTACCGGGAGAGCGCGACCTCGATGCGCCGGAGATGCGTGCTGCGCGGGCGCGTCTTGAACGCTACATTCACGACGAGGAAGGGCACGTCGATGGCGCGGAGGATGTTGTCATTCCTCCCGCTGTGCGTTTGGCGCACGTCGCGGACACCGTAGACTGAGGATTTGGCTATGGCGGCTCATGAGGGACTGCGGGTCGTCATCACCGGAGCGGCCGGCGGTATTGGGCGATGCGCAGCGGAGCGGCTGCAGCAGTCCGGGGCGCGCGTTGTCGGGATAGACATTGTCGCCTCCGATTTGCCTTTCCCGGCGCTGCGCGCAGACGTGGCATCCGAGCAGGATGTCATAGCTGCCATGGCACAGGCGGCCGAGTTGCTCGGAGGGCTCGACGCCGTCGTCAATGCTGCAGGGATAGGACACCCCGTCAGGCTGCAGGACATGGATCTTGCAATTTTCGACCGCCTAATGGGAGTGAACGCGCGAGGCGCCGTCGCGGTCACGCGCGAGGCGTTGCGCTATTTCGGCGGCCGCGGACGGGTCGTCAATATCGCATCCGAAATGGCGTATCTGAGCCGGGCAGGATCATCGATTTACTGCGCGACCAAAGCGGCGCTGCTGTCGCTGACGCGATCGTGGGCGCGAGAGCTGGCGCCCGACATTCTCGTCAACGCGATCGCTCCGGGTCCTATCGACACGCCGCTGCTCGGCTTTGCGTCGCTCAGTCCGCAGCAGCAAGCGCTAGAGACGTCCAATCCGCTAGGGCGCATCGGTACGGTCGACGAGGTGGCGGAAGCGGTGCTGTTTCTTTTGAATCCGCGGACGGGCTTCATCACCGGCCAATGCATCAGCATCGACGGCGGCGCGGCGATGCATTGACGCCTGCTGCAGGGACAATCAGAACGTCGGCGGGCTGTTGACCCAAAGCACTCGGACCTGCGACGAGCCGGCGTTGCGGTAGCTGTGCGGCAGGTTGGACTTGAAGAAGAAGGCGTCACCTTCGGAGAGGTTATAAACCTTGTCGTTCACAGTGAGCTCGAGGGAGCCTTCGAGGACGTATCCTACCTCCTCGCCGTGGTGCGTGATCGTGCCCTTACTGCCGCCGTTCGGTTCGACCACGTGGATCGAACCGTAGATGAACTCTCCTCCGTCCTCGGGAACGATGCATTCGAGATGCACGCCGCCGTCCGTCGCGGAGTCCATGCGGATGATCGAACGCTCGCCTTTGCGCATGACGATACCGTCGGGCGCCGCCCGCTGAGCAAACAAGCCGCCGATGGTGAGACCGAGGTTCTCGACGATCTTGTGCAGCATCTGGAGAGAGGGGCGAGCGCGCTCGTTCTCGATCTTGGAGAGCAGGCTTTCAGAGCAACCGACCGCGTCGGCGAGCTCCTTGAGGCTCATGCCGTTGGCCTTGCGCGCCTGCCGCAAGCGCTTTCCGATCTGGAGCTCAACCGTCACGGGAATCTCCTCAGCGCTGCTGGCCATGGTTGTCCCATTTTTGTTGTGCCGCACGTGCAGCGCGTGCCCTGCTGACGGTCGCATTTGCACTGGTCGGACATTATTCGGGATGATGAGAATCGAGGATAAATTGACGTGGGGAAGTAGTCTGGGCCGCTTCCACCTTACTGATATCGCTAGGAAATCCGCTGCCTGGAGGAAACAACCTCCCCCGATGCCGCATCATAGCCGAACTCGCGGCATTTTCAAACTTCATTCATGCTATTCAACCTGATTGAGTAGCATGCATAGCTGGTGGGACAGCAACTGCGGCTGACTTGATCTCTCACTGCCCGGATTCGCTGCTCGGCGGTAACGCGGCGGCGTTCGCGGAACACGGCTCAGCCTCCATGCGCTCGAGCAAGCGCACCAAAGGGGCGGACGAGACTTTGATAGGCCCCGACAACGGTTCGCCCATTTCATTCACCAGAAAGATGGCGCCCGAGATGGCGACCATTGCGAGCCCTTGCCCGATGTAAACCACTGGGTTCCGTGGGGCAAAGACACCGAGAAATAGGAAGATGAGACTGTACCAGCCGATGACTACGGCAATGAAGACTGTGGGAGTGTCGGAGCGCGCCTGGCCGCTTACCCTCCAATGGTACTCCATGAGTTGTCGCGAAAGAGACAGCAGCGTTTCGTGGCCTCGCTTCTGCTCATCGCTGGACGCTTGTAACGCCCGAACCTCATTGTGAAACAGCAGTAAGGCTGCCAGAGACGGATCGGGCGTATACATCGGCGAGGAGTTGGACGAGTTCCAAGTCCCGGCGACGACTTGCTTGATGTAAGTTTGAAGAGTGCCGCGGATGGCGCATGCGCGCTCGTCGCCGTAGTGCAGAAGGTCTTGGTCGGTTAGCTGGATAGTTGCGGCATACTTCTGAACGTCCAAATACGCTTCACTAAAAGTGTATCTAGCCGAATTGACCATTAGACCGAGCAGCAAGGATGCCATTGTCCCCACCAGCGCCATGCCGATGCGTAGATTCTTCATCGATGGCTCGGACAGGAAATCTTCTGGTAATCGGCGAGCCAGCAGAACCCCGCTGCCACCCGCAACCACCATCAGCGCGAACGCTATCAATGCGGGAAGCCAGCCCATCATCTGTCAATGCTCCAAACCTAGAGCTATCCTAGTGCAACCGGCCAGCTCCGACCACATGACGGCGCAACGATAGACGTTGCGTTCATTGACGAGGGAACGCATCAACCGCATCCGCTCGCGGCATCGTGGGGCCTCGTTCATAGCCTCGCCCAATCCATGCGCGTCATTAGGATTGACGATAAGCGCTTCGGATAGCTCACGCGACGCCGGAAAAGTGCGAAAGCACGAGAACGCCCCGGTCATCGTCGAGCGGTCGTACTTCGAAACGCGAGCGAATTGTCAAACCTACCCCGCCTAAAACTGTCAAACCTTGTGCAACATTCTGATGTTGCTGGACAATTTTTAGGGGTGGTGCCCAGAAGAGGACTCGAACCTCCACGCCTTGCGGCGCTGCTACCTGAAAGCAGTGCGTCTACCAATTCCGCCATCTGGGCACGGACGCGATGAGTTAGAGAGCCCCGCGCCGGTTGTCAATTCTTCCTCGTGCGGCCGCTCGCGTCCTTCACAATCAAGAAGCGCCTCTGTATCCCTGAAGGCCGAACGCCCGCAGGCGGATGGCGGGGCTCCAGGAGGCGACTGAGATGGCGGACCGGCTCGATGATCGAGGTTTGGTGACGGTTTTCGGCGGCTCGGGGTTCGTCGGCCGGTACGCGGTGACGGCGCTGGCCAAGCAAGGCTGGAGGGTGCGGGCGGCCGAGCGACGCCCCGACCTCGCCGGCTTCCTGCAGACCGCCGGGGTCGTCGGCCAGGTGGCTCCGGTCCAGGCCAACCTGCGCTTCCCGGATTCGGTCGCCCGGGCTGTCGCCGGCGCCAAGGTGGTCATCAACTCGGTAGGCGTCCTCGCCAGCACCGGCGCCCAGACCTTCAAGGCGATCCACGTCGACGGGCCGCGCAGCGTCGCCAAGGCGGCACGCGAGGCCGGTGCCGGCCGGATGATCCATATCTCGGCCATCGGGGCGGATCGAAAATCTGCCGCCCTCTATGCGCGTACCAAGGCGGAAGGCGAAGCGGCGGTGCTGGAGGAGTTCCCCGACGCGATCATCATCCGGCCCTCGATCGTGTTCGGCCCGGAAGACCAGTTCTTCAATCGGTTTGCCGCCATGGCGCGAATCTCGCCGCTGCTGCCGCTGATCGGCGGCGGGCATACGCTGTTCCAGCCGGTGTTCGTCGGAGACGTGGCCGCTGCGATCGCCAACGTGGCGAACGGGGCCGGCAAGCCGGGCACGATCTACGAGGCGGGCGGTCCGGAGGTGCTCGACTTCCGCAGGTTGCTGGAGCTCACACAGGAGTGGGCGGGCCGCGACCGCGGGTACCTGCCGATGCCGTTCTGGCTCGCGAAGCTGCAGGCGCTGCTGACGTTGCCGCTGCCGAACGGGCTGCGTCCCATCACGGTCGATCAGGTACGCCTGCTCAAGTACGACAACGTCGTCAGCGAGGCGGCCAAGGCGGAGAAGCGCACGCTCGCCGAACTGGGCGTGGCTGCGCCTCAAGGCATCGCTGCGATTGTGCCGAGCTATCTGGAGCGCTTCCGGGCACGCGGGCAGTTCGCGAGTTACAGGGTCTAGTTTTAGACTGACACGAGCGGATAGAAGCTTGTTTGGCGGATGGCGCTGCACGAGTGGATGACCGCGCCTAAGGCGCGGGGGCCGTTGGCCCCTTGCCGCTTCGCGGCCAAGAGGGAACTTCCTTGCTCACTCATAGGTCGACTGGGCTCAGCGGGAGTCGGCGCAGAAAAAAAGCCCCGGTGATGCCGGGGCTTTCAAGTTTTCGAGACGGGATTTGAATTACGCGCTTCAGTGGACGCTGGCGATTTCCAGGTCGTCGTCGATAGCGTGGCCTACCGCCGCCTGGCGCGTGTCGGTGAGGGCCAACGGCGTGCCGTCGGCAGCATGAAGCGAGAAAAGGTTGATGCCATTCGGCAGCCCTTCGATGGCCGGAAACATGCGGTTGGCCTCCTCAGAGGTCAGGGTCTTGATGTAGGCGACGACGCCGCCGCCGAGGGTGGCGAGCTCATGCTCGGTCATGACGCTGCGCGGGTCGAGGCTCTTTTCAGTTTCGGTCATGACGCAACTCCTTTCTCGGGCCGGGCCCGGCTCCTCGCCGACCGAATCAGCGAATGAGCGTGTGGCATCCCGGTTCTCACCACTCGCCGTTTGGAAGTGTGCACGGCGAGGGACACTAGGTGCAACGGTAACGAACGCTATTTTCTGTCGCGGATCTCGATCGTCCGAACGAGGCGCTCAGGCTCCAGCCGACGAAGGTCGATAGACAGGAGCCCATCCGCCAAGTCGGCCGACTTTACTTCGATTCCCTCGGCGAGGACGAACGTGCGGGCAAATTGGCGCGCCGCGATGCCGCGATAGAGGTAATTGCGTGACTTCTCCTCAGCCTGTTTGCCGCGGACGATGAGCTGGCTGTCGGCGATTGTGATGTCGAGCTGCTCACGCGTGAATCCGGCTACGGCCAGGGTAATTCTGAGGGTGTCGCCCTCGCCGTTCGTCGCGTCCAAGCGCTCGATATTATATGGGGGATAGCCATCGCCCGACCCCTTGGTCGCGCGGTCAATCTGGCGCTCAATTTCCTCGAAGCCCAACAGAAGCGGGCTCGAGAGCACGGATATTCGCGACATCGACGAAAGCCCTTCCTAAAGCGACCTTCAAATTCTCACTATGTACCGGAGCCTCTTAACCTTGGCCTCCGGCGTCCAGCCCCGAATACGCGGGCGCTGTCAACTTGGTGAAGATATGGGCAAGGTTCGCGGGAGGTTCAAGCACCGGGACGACTGGTGTCCGCGGCGCCCGCCGGCCCGCAGAGGGCGCGGGAGATGAACACGATGTCATTTGACAAGGTGGGTTCGAACCCGAAGATGCCAGCCAAGTTGACCGCTCCGCCGAGCCGACTGCAATTGCGGTTCAGCCCTCCTCTGCCGGTCCAGGAACAATCCGGGGTTCAATCGATGCTTAAGCTCGGCGTAAGCCGTCTGGCAATCTCAGCAATGGCCATGCTCATGATCGCTCTCGCAACGACGACTGCCTCTGCCGCGCCGCGCGCGTCCGAATTCAAGCTCTCGAACGGGATGGATGTCGTGGTGATCCCAGATCACCGGGCGCCGGTCGTGACGCATATGGTATGGTACAGGGTCGGCGCGGCGGACGAGCCCAAGGGCACGTCTGGCATCGCGCACTTCCTTGAGCATCTGATGTTCAAGTCGACCGACAAGATTGCCGTCGGCGAATTCTCGAAGATCATTTCGCGGCTGGGCGGGCAGGACAATGCCTTCACCGGTCAGGACGTCACCGCATATCACCAGCGCATCGCCAAGGATCAGCTGAAGACGCTGATGGAGATGGAAGCCGACCGCATGACGCACCTGCGGCTTACCGACGACGAGGTGACGCCCGAACGACAGGTGATCATCGAGGAGCGTCGCTCGCGCATCGACAATAATCCGGGCGCCCGTCTCGACGAGCAGATGAATGCCGCGCTTTACCTTTCGCATCCTTACGGCGTGCCGGTCATCGGATGGGCACATGAGATGGCGAAGCTGTCGCGCGAAGACGCAATGCGCTTCTACAAGCGCTATTATGCACCCAACAATGCGATCCTGGTCGTGTCCGGGGACGTCACCGCGGAAGAGGTGAAGCGCCTCGCCGAGGAAACCTATGGGAAGATCCCGGCCAATCCCGAGGTCGATACGCGCTCGCGTCCGCAGGAGCCCGAGCACGTAGCTCCGCGCCGCGTGACGCTGAAAGATCCGCGCGCCGGCAATGCCTCGTTCCACCGCTACTACATCGTGCCGAGCTACGTCACGGCCAAGCCGGGTGAAGCTGAGGCACTGGATCTGCTGATGAAGATCCTCGCCGATGGCTCGACGAGCCGCCTCTATCGCAAGCTGGTCGTCGAGGACAAGCTGGCAGCAACCACAGGCGGAGACTACTCGGGATACAGCCTCGATTCAGGGGCCATCTCGATCTATGCGGTTGCCAACGACGGTGACCTCAAGGCGGTCGAGGCCGACGTCGACTCCGTGCTCGACGACATCCGTAAGAACGGCGTTACCGAGCTGGAGCTGGAGCGTGCCAAGAAATCGTTGACGGCCGACTACGTCTACGAAAGCGACAACCAGGCGAGCCTGGCGCGGCGTTACGGCTGGGCAGTTGCCATCGGTCGCAAGATTGAAGATGTCGAGGGTTGGCCGCAGGCCATGGCGAAGGTGACCCCAGAAGACGTCAAGAAGGCAGCGGAGGCCTATCTCGATGCTCGCCGATCGGTGACAGGTTGGCTGCTTCCCGAAGAGGACGACGGCAAGGGTGCAGCCGATCAGGTTCAGAAGCCTGTCGTGCACACGCGTTCCTAACCCGATATGCAAAGAGGCTCATGATATGGTCGCAGCCCGCTCCCTGCGCTCGGGGGTTTTCAGCATCCGCTCCGGCTCGCTTGGCGTCGCATCTTTCGTCGCTGTCGCAGTCGCATTCCTTGCCACCTTCAGCTCGCCAGCGAACGCCATGAAAATTCAGACCGTGAAAAGCCCCGGCGGCATCGAAGCCTGGCTTGTCGAGGAGCACGCCGTGCCGATGCTGGCGCTGCGCTTTGCCTTCGAGGGCGGCAGCTCGCAAGATCCGAACGGCAAGGAAGGCGTGGCGAACTTCGTGACCGCCATGCTCGATGAAGGCGCGGGCGATCTCAAGTCGCGCGAATTCCAGGAGCGCATGGAAGACCTTGCCATGCGCATGAACTACGAGGAGGCGAAGGACGCCTTCTATGGCAACTTCCAAACGCTCACCGACAACCGGGATGAGGCTGCCAAGCTTTTGAAGCTGGCGCTCAACAAGCCTCGGTTCGACGATGACGCGGTCCAACGTATCCGCCAGCAGCTGCTCGCCTCGCTCGCTTATGCCAAGCGCGATCCCGACAAGGTGGCTCAGAACGAATGGTATGCGACGGCGTTCGCCGGACATCCCTACGCGCGCCCGTCAAACGGGACCGAAGAGACGGTCGGCAAAATGACCGGCGCGGATCTGGAGGCCTACCGCAAGCGCGTATTCGGCAAGGACACGCTCAAGGTCGTGGCCGTCGGCGACATCACGCCGGAGCAGCTTGGAAAGATGCTCGATGATGTGTTCGGTGACCTGCCCGCCAAGGCGGAATTGACGCCGGTGGCGAAGACCGATCCGGTCTCGGGTGGCCGTCAGACGGTCGTCGACATGGACGTGCCGCAGTCGGTTGCCGTGTTTGGTCTTGGCGCCATGCCGCGCAAGGACCCGGACTTCATGGCGGCGTTCGTGCTGAACCAGATCATCGGCGGCGGCGGATTTGCGTCGAAGCTGATGGAAGAGGTTCGCGAGAAGCGGGGCCTCGCCTACTCCGTCTACACCTACGTCTACCCCTTCCAGCACACCTCGATCTTCTCGGGCGGCGTTGCCACGCGCAACGACATGATGGGCCAGTCGCTCGATATCATCCGCGCGGAACTGCAGAAGATGGCGGACGGCGATGTCAGCCAGACGGACCTCGACAACGCCAAGAGCTATCTCGTGGGATCGTATCCGCTGCGTTTCGATACCAACGCGAAGATTGCCTCTCAGCTTCTGGGGCTGCGCATGGATGGCTTTGGGCCGGAGTACATCGAAGAGCGCAATGCGCTGGTGTCAGCGGTGACGCTGGATGACCTGAAGCGCGTGGCGAAGCGGCTTCTGGATACGAACAACCTCATCGTCACTGTCGTCGGCAAGCCGACGCTGCAGCAGGCGAAGAAGGGTTAGTTTTTTGTTTGGCTGACGCAAGCTGAGAGCAGCTTTGCTTGCGGCTAGTGTCGCGCGAGTTGATGGCCGGCGCTCGCGCCGGGGCGCCTTGCGCCCTGAGCAAGGCTCGCTTCGCTTGCCTTGCTGAAGGTAAGTTTCCTCATCTCGATGTCATCCTCGGGCTTGTCCCGAGGACCTAGCCATCCATCCGCTCCCAGCGTTGGAAGATGCGGCACGCTGGGTCCTCGGCATAAAGCCGAGGATGACAATTGAGGCGCCCGTACTGCCGAAACTTCGCTCGACTGGAGAGATAACTGGCCGCGCTACTTCTTTGCGCGCTCGATCGACTCGACGATGAGCCGGCGCGCTTCGCCGCTATCGCCCCAGTGGTCGATCTTGACCCACTTGCTGGGCTCGAGGTCCTTGTAGTGGCCGAAGAAGTGCTCGATCTGCTGCACCGTGATCTGCGGCAGGTCGGAATAGTTGGCGACCTTGTCGTAACGCATGGTGAGCTTGCTGCTGGGCACGGCGATGATCTTCTCGTCGCCACCGCCTTCATCCTGCATGACGAGCACGCCCACAGGGCGACAGTTGATGACCGCGCCAGGAATGATCGCCCGGGTATTGCAGACCAGGACGTCGATAGGGTCGCCGTCACTCGACAGCGTGTGCGGCACGAACCCGTAGTTCCCCGGATACCGCATGGGCGTGTAGAGGAAGCGGTCTACGAAGAGGGTGCCGGATGCCTTGTCGAGCTCGTATTTGATGGGCTCGCCGCCGACGGGGACCTCGATCACGACGTTGATGTCGAGGGGCGGATTCTTTCCGATCGCAATGGCGTCGAGCCGCATGGTTTCTCCAAGTATGTTGGCGGAGCGTCGTAGGGCGCTCGCCGACTATGCTCTCATAGCCGGTAATATTCGCCGCACAGATGGACAAATTCCCCAGGCTTGGAAAGCTGCCTGCCGGTCGCATGTGCCATTTGAGGCCGCGTCTGGGCATATCCTTTAGTCGGATAATGGGTCGAAAACCCGGGGATGGTTGCTCATCCAAGTCCAGGCTCCGCCGAATCGACGGCTAGATTGGACCTCCACTCAGGAGGGACAGGATGGCGATCCGCCAGCTATCGCCGGAGACGATCAACCGCATCGCGGCCGGAGAGGTCGTCGAGCGGCCGGCGAGTGTCGTCAAGGAGTTGACCGAGAACGCGATCGACGCCGGAGCCAGCGAGATCGAGGTGGTCGCGGTGTCGGGCGGGCTCGCGCTGATCCGGGTGACCGATGACGGCTGCGGGATGGAGGCGGGCGATCTTTCCCTGGCTGTGGAGCGGCATGCGACGTCGAAGCTGAGCGACGAGGACCTGTTCGCCGTGAGGACGCTCGGGTTCCGCGGCGAGGCGCTGCCGTCGATCGGCTCGATTGCGAAGCTGACGATCCTGTCGCGTACGCGGGGCGCGGCGGATGCGCTCTCGCTCACCGTCGACCGCGGCGCAAAGGGTAGCGTGCGGCCGGCGGCCGGGAACACCGGCACGACAGTCGAGGTGCGCGATCTTTTCTCCAGCGTGCCCGCTCGCCTCAAATTCATGAAATCCGAACGGGCCGAGAACCAGGCCATGGGCGAGGTCGTGAAGCGGCTGGCGATGGCGCATCCCGAGGTCGGCTTCACCCTGACCACCGGCGAGCGGACCGGCCTGCGGTTTCCGCGAGAGGCGCTGGGCGACGAAGGGCTGCTGCAGCGCCTTGGCCGGATCATGGGACGCGAGTTCATGGATGACGCGGTCCCGGTGGTGGCGGAGCGCGAGGGCATCTGCGTGAAGGGCTTCGCGGGGCTGCCGACGCTGCATCGTCCCGATGCTGGCCAGCAGTTTCTTTTCGTCAACGGGCGCCCGGTCCGCGACAAGCTGCTGATCGGCGCAGTGAGGGCAGCATACGGCGATCTCATTCCGCGGGGCCGCCATCCGCTGCTGGCGCTGTTCGTGTCGCTGCAGCCGGAGGAGGTGGACGTCAACGTGCACCCGGCGAAGGTGGAGGTGCGGTTCCGTGATGCGGGGCGGGTGCGCTCGCTGCTGGTCAACTCGCTTGCGGCGTCGCTGCATGCGGCGGGGCACCGAGCGTCGGCGGCTAATGGCGCGTCGGCGCTCGATGAGCTGAGAGCGAACGTCATCGCATTCGAGCGGCCGCGTGGTGCAACGTATTATCAGCCGTCGCGCGGAGGCATGTCCTTCGGGCTGGCCGAGGAGATGCAGGCGCCGCTCGACGTCGCGGATGGGCCGAGTGCGGACACGCGCGCATTCGTGGCGCCGGTGGCGGAGCAGCTTCAGGATCGGCCGCTGGGCGCCGCGCGGGCGCAACTGCATGAGAACTATATCGTCGCGCAGACGCGGGACGGAATGGTCATCGTCGATCAGCACGCGGCGCACGAGCGGCTGGTCTACGAGAGATTGAAGAACATGCTGAGCGACGGTGGCATCGCTCGGCAGGGGCTGTTGGTGCCGGTGGTCGTCGATCTCGATGGCGATGAAGCGGCGGCTTTGTCAGAGAAGGCGGATGAGCTCGCCGAGCTCGGGCTGGTGCTCGAGGCGTTCGGTGCGGGGGCGGTTGTCGTGCGCGAGGTGCCGGCGCTCATCGCCAATGGCGACATGATAGGGCTGGTGAAGGAGATCGCCGCCGACATCGTGCGCGAGGGATCGAGCAGCGCGCTCAAGGATCGGCTGATGTCGGTGCTGGCAACAATGGCGTGCCACGGAAGCGTGCGTTCGGGGCGACGGCTGACGCCGGACGAAATGAACGCGTTGCTGCGCGACATGGAAGCGACGCCGTACTCGGGGCAATGCAACCATGGGCGGCCGACTTACGTGGAGTTGAAGCTCACAGACATCGAGAAGCTGTTCGGAAGGCGGTAAGGCGGCAGTTAGGGGAGCCGGCGCGCGGGATCGCGGCCCGTTGCCACGGCAGCGTGGCGTTAAGTTGATCTGATGCGTTCGCCGTGTACAAAGGGTCATGGGTGTTCGCTGCATCGGGCAGCGGGCAGGTTAGCGATGGTCGGGCCGCCTCGCGGCAGGCGTGTGGCCATGACCCGGAAGACCTCGTCGCGCGGCGTGCCGCGCCCCCAGATATTGGCTGAGCGGGCCTTTCTAACCCTCGAGCGCTTTCTCCATATCGAAGCGGCAAGCGGCATCGTGCTGCTGGTGGCCGCGGCGATTGCTCTCGTCTGGGCGAATTCGCCGTTCGCAGACTCGTATCACGCGCTCTGGCATGTGCCGCTATCGATCGGGATTGGCGGTTACACCTATTCGCAATCGCTGCATTTCCTGATCAACGATGGATTGATGACGGTCTTCTTCCTTGTTGTCGGGATGGAGATACGCCGTGAGATTCACGAAGGCGCGCTGAGCCGTTTCGATCAGGCGCTGTTGCCGATTGCGGCTGCGATCGGCGGCGTGGTCGTGCCAGCGCTGATATATCTCAGCGTCAACCTCGATCCCGCGCGCGCCCAAGGGTGGGCCGTTCCAGCAGCTACCGATATAGCGTTCGCCGTCGGGGTGCTGGCACTTCTGGGCCGATCCATTCCCGGCAACGTGAGGGTTTTCCTGCTCGCGCTGGCTATCATCGATGACGTGATCGCCGTGCTGATCATCGCTTTCTTCTATTCGGGTGGTCTGGATTTCAGCGGTCTCATTATTTCAGCCGTGGGCATCGTGATGATCCTTGGGCTGCATCGGATCGGGGCGGGCTCTGCTTACGCCTATATTGTTCCGGGCGCCGTCGTTTGGGTGGGGGTGCTGTTGAGCGGCGCGCATCCGACGCTCGCTGGTGTTGTGCTCGGCCTGATGACGCCAGTGGCGGCGGTGCCGATGCGCGGAGCTCCGTTGGAGACTCTGGCACGCGTTGTCGAGCAGCTGACCAATAGTGATGCCGTTGAAGCCAAGGATGCACACAGGTTGGCGCAGCCGTTGCGGGCGCTCGGCATTGCGCGGCGCGAAATGTTGCCGCCCGTGGTGCGCGTTCAGTCTGCTCTGCACCCGTGGGTGGCGTTCGGCATCATGCCGCTCTTCGCGTTGGCAAACGCGGGAGTGTCATTCGACGGTTTCAATCTATCGGCTGGCGGGGCCCAGTTCGTCGTGCTCGGCATCGCCATGGGCCTCGTCATCGGGAAACCCGCGGGTGTCGTTGCCGCGACGTGGCTGATGGTGCGCCTGAAATGGTGTCGGCTTCCCGAGGGGGTGAACTGGCACGGCGTATGGCTGATCGGCCTCCTCGCCGGTATCGGCTTCACGATGTCGATCTTTATCGCCATGCTGGCATTCAAGGACGCGAGCCTTTTGGGCGCGGCCAAGCTGGGGGTGCTGCTCGGCTCCCTGATAGCGGCTGCCCTCGGCCTCATTTGCGGTGCATTGTACAAGAGGCATGCCCGCGCCGCGGGTTCGGCGGCTTGACGGCGATCCGCTCGGGCAGGTTTCAGCCCTTCTTGAGGATCAGGGTCAGGCCGCGTAGCGAGCTATTGAAGAACTGGATCTCGACGACCTGCCGATCGTTGAGGACGATGACGTCCATGTTGGCGGTCAGGTCGCCGCCGCGGACGACGATGCGGAAGCCGCGCTCGGTCACCTCACCCTTGAAGTCGCCGCCGAGATTGTAGACGAGCTCGTTCCAGGTGCCGGTCAGCCGGCCATCGTTGGCGACGACCTCGCTCTTGACCTCAACCTTGCCGCCGGCAGAGGCGCAGCGGATGTTCTGCTTGAGTTGTTTGCCGTCGCCTTCGACGAAGTAGGTCGCGCGGCATTTGACGCTCTCGACCTTGCCTTCGCTCATGCCGATGCGGCCCTCGCCGACCCAGCGGCCGGCCAGTTCCTTGAAGGGCGCGGACTTCTGGACCGGGGCAGGACGCGGCTTCTCCTCCACGGCGTCCGCGTTGCCGGCGTCGTCGCTCTCAGAGGCTTCGGCGGGCGGCGTGCTGTTGTCGGAGGGGCCAGGTACGTCCTGGGCCATGGCGGCAGTCCCGAACAGGAGTGCTGCGAGAAGAGCGGCTAAGGCTGACTTCATGTGCGACCGTGAAAATGTCCGACCGTGAGGTTGCTGCGTCCGCCGTTGCCCAGCCCGGACACCCGTGTGACCGGAATGTCGTTGCTATCGCTGGCAATTCCTAGTGCGACGGGGACACAGATAGCCGCATAGCACGCTAAATGCTGCAAATCTTGACGCCAATCACCCACAAGGTGAACGGCGCGGGGCAGGACGGCGGCGCCAGAGGCTGGGTCGCGTCAGTGGACGTCAGCCGCCTCAAGCATGGCGTTGGGGCCGCGGGGTGGTGGGCCCATCCGGTCCAACTCGTCGTATTCGCCTTCCGTGTAGACGCGCGAGCGCGTGAGGAAGCGGAGCCCTTCGGGGGATTCCAGCGAGAAGCCGGAACCGCGGCCGGGCACGGCGTCGATGATCAGGTGGGTGTGCTGCCAATATTCGAATTGCGAGCCGGAGATGTACACCGGGCAGCCGGCGATGGCGCCAAGGAAGACGTCGCGCTCGCCGATCTTGAATTCGTTGCGGGGGTAGCACATCGGGGCACTGCCGTCGCAGCAGCCGCCCGACTGGTGGAACAACAGCGGGCCGTTCGCCGCGATCAGCTTTTCGATCAGCGCTGTGGCTGCGGGCGTGACCGTGACTCGCTCGACCATTTGCGTCTCCTTGCCTCCCGTCGCCCTATGCGGGGATCGACTTTGCGGAGGGTACCACGATGGCGAATATGTCAGCTAACGCCGTCAGGGCGCCGTTGTGCACGGCCTCTGCGGGCAGGGTGCCGCCGAGCGGGTTGGGAAGCGAGCGGGTTGCCGTCGCGTTGCCAACGACAGTCGGGCGGTAGCCGTGGTTGAACGCGGCGCGGGCCGTAGAGTTCACGCACACGTGGGTCATGAAGCCGGCAAGGACGAGGTCGGTGACGCCCAGCTTCTTCAATTCGGCGTCGAGGGTCGTCTGCTCGAATGAGCTTGGGTACGCCTTGGTGATAACGGTCTCGCCGGGCTTTGGGGCTACGGGTTCGGCGATGGCACCGATGTCGGCACGGACGTCGTAGGGGGAGCCGGGGCCGGCATCGTGCTGGATATGAATGACGGGCGTGCCGGCGTCACGGGCGCGCTGCAGCAGCGCAGCACATTCGGCGAGGGCAGGCTCGACGCCATCCAACTGCATGATGCCGTGGCGATACGTGTTCTGGCAGTCGATCAGGATAAGGGCGGATTTCGATAGCGGTGCGGGCTGATCCGGCAGGGCCAGCAACGAGCGCAGCGTGGGGCGTGCTTCGGTCATGGGGAGCTCCGATGGCAAAGCAGCGCGGCGTTGGGGCCGCGCTGCTGCTTTTTTCAGTTGGCGCCGGCGTCAACCGCGAGGGTCGCCCGCCGACGCCGAAGGGCCATGCGCGGCCTCAGAAGAAGCCGAGCGCCTTCGGGCTGAAGCTCTGGAGGATGTTCTTGGTCTGCTGGTAGTGATCCAGCATCATCTTGTGCGTCTCGCGGCCGATGCCCGACTGCTTGTAGCCACCGAACGCGGCGTGGGCCGGGTAGAGGTGGTAGCAGTTGGTCCAGACGCGGCCTGCCTTGATGCCGCGACCCATGCGGTAGGCGGTGTTTGCATCGCGCGACCACACGCCGGCGCCGAGACCGTAGAGCGTGTCGTTGGCGATGGAGAGCGCTTCGGCCTCGGTCTTGAACTTCGTGACCGAAAGAACCGGTCCGAAGATCTCCTCTTGGAAGATGCGCATCTTGTTGTGGCCGGCGAGAACGGTCGGCTCGACATAGAAGCCGTCCTCAAGGCCAGCGTGGCGGG
>CAZBPM010000001.1:148836-331399 GCA_964493785.1 uncultured Hyphomicrobium sp.
ACCTGTGCGCCTTCGCCCTTGCCGATGTCGATGTAGGACAGGATCTTCTCGAGCTGGTCGGAAGAGGCCTGGGCCCCGATCATGGTGTTGGGATCGAGCGGGTTGCCCATGACGATCTTCTTCACGCGCTCGATGGCGCGCTCGATGAAGGCGTCATAGATGCTTTCCTGCACAAGGGCGCGCGAGGGACAGGTGCAGACCTCGCCCTGGTTGAGGGCGAACATGGTGAAGCCCTCGAGTGCCTTGTTGAAGAAGTCGTCATCCTCGTTGAAGACGTCGGCGAAGAAGACGTTCGGCGACTTGCCGCCGAGTTCCAGCGTCACCGGGATGAGGTTCTCCGAGGCGTACTGCATGATGAGACGGCCAGTGGTCGTCTCGCCGGTGAATGCGATCTTGGAGATGCGCGGGTTCTGCGCGAGCGGCTTGCCGGCTTCGACGCCGAAGCCGTTGACGACGTTGAGGACGCCGGGCGGCAGCAGGTCGCCGACGAGTTCCACGAGCGCCATGATGGAGAACGGTGTCTGCTCGGCGGGCTTCAGGACGACGCAGTTGCCGGCCGCGAGAGCGGGTGCGAGCTTCCACACGGCCATCAGGATCGGGAAGTTCCAGGGGATGATCTGGCCGACGACGCCGAGGGGTTCATGATAGTGGTATGCGATCGTGGTCTCGTCGATCTCCGACAGTGCGCCTTCCTGAGCGCGTATGCAGCTGGCGAAGTAACGGAAGTGGTCGACGGCCAGCGGCAGGTCGGCAGCCATGGTCTCGCGGATCGGCTTGCCGTTGTCGATGGTCTCGACGGTGGCGAGCGCGGGGAGGTGGGCCTCCATGCGGTCGGCGATCTTGTTGAGGATGGCGGCGCGCTCGGCGGGCGAGGTCTTGCCCCACTTCTCGGCAATGGCGTGCGCGGCATCGAGTGCCTTCTCGATGTCCTCGGCGGTGGAGCGGGCGATCTCGTTGATCAGCTCTCCGGAGATGGGGGTGCGGTTCTCGAAGTACTGGCCCTTCGTCGGGGGCACCCACTGGCCGCCGATGTAGTTGTCGTAGCGGCTGCGAATCTTGATCGTCTGGCCAACGCGTGCCAGAGCAGATGATGGAGTCTCAGGATTTACGATGAGCTGCATTATGTCCTCCCAAGGGGTGAGGGTGAAAGCCCTGCTTTTGTGGGCGGCACGTTACCGCACTTGGCCCGTCAAGCCAAAGTCGCCGTGTATTGGAAATTAGTGCAAATGCTTCGTTGCCTGTAATTGATGTCGATCATCAGGCGGACGATTGAGTTGTGCCGCAAGCCGCCATAGCTAGGCAACGGAATGACAAGGAAAGTTTCCGGACCCGAGATCGAAAGAGTTATCCAGCTCCTAGGCAGGTTGCCGGGGCTTGGCCCGCGCTCGGCCAGGAAGGCGGCGCTGGCGCTCATCAAGCGGCGGAACGATCTCCTCGTACCACTCGCGGCGGCGCTATCGGAGGCAGTTGCGAAGATTGTCGAGTGTCCCGACTGCGGGAATCTCGACACCGTGTCGCCCTGCAGCATTTGCCAGGATGTCCGTCGCGACCGCTCGCTCATCGTCGTGGTCGAGGAGGTGGGGGACCTTTGGGCCCTCGAGCGCGCGGGGGTCGTCAACGGCCTTTATCATGTGCTTGGCGGTCACCTATCACCGCTGGACGGGATTGGGCCCGACCGCCTCAATATTGGGCGTCTGGTCGAGCGGGCGGCGGCGGGGGAAGCAAAGGAAATCGTTCTTGCGCTCAACGCCACGGTCGAGGGTCAGTCCACGGCACACTATCTGACCGAGCAACTCGCGCCGGCCGGGCTCATCGTCTCGCGTCTTGCGCAGGGCGTGCCGGTCGGTGGCGAACTCGACTATCTCGACGAGGGCACGCTCGCCGCTGCCATCAAGTCCTGCCGCTTGTGTGTGCAAAGTTGGCGCTGAATTCCGGGGATATGCTGTGGGAAGCGGCACGCTCGGAAATACAACTCGTCTAGCCGCCTGCTATACTCGTTCACCTTGGGATAATGCGGTTCGATGGGCCCCTCCTTGTGAGGAGGTGCGGCCGGGGGCGAAATGGGCGGGGACACTAAGCAACGTCAGGGCGTTGCCGGCTGGCAATCGCGGCTGCTTCGGCTGTCGCGCTTCAACAAGCGTGTCATCCTGGTCTCGTTCGACCTGCTGCTGCTGACGGTGGCGCTGTGGATCGCGCTCTCAATTCGCTACAATACGGTCTACGTGCCCGCCAGCATCGCGACCGCACTGCTGCTGATCAGCGCGCCACTGATTTCGGTGGGCACATTCGCGACGTTCCGACTCTACCGCTACGTGACGCGATACCTCGGCTATCGGGGGCACGCGCGCATCATCGGCTGCATCTGGCTGTCGGTGCTGATCTGGTCGCTGCTGGTATTCATGTCGGGGCAGCTCGGCGTACCGCGCTCGGTGGTGCTCGGATATGCCGTGCTGGCAACGCTGCTCATCGCCGGTAGCCGAGAGGTCGCGGCGATGTTCCTCGAGAGCAGCGGCGTGCGGCTGGCCGACCTTCCTGCGAATATCGACAACAAACCGGTCGTCATTTACGGCGCGGGGCAGCTCGGCGTGCAGCTGCTGGAAGCGCTTCGGCGCAGCCGCAAGCGCGAGGTCATCGCGTTCATCGATTCAGAGCCCTCGCTGTGGCGGCAGTACGTGGCGGGCGTGAAGGTTTATCACTCGGACAGGCTCGCCGGCATTATCGAGTCCAATCAGGTTCAGGAAGTCCTGATCGCGCTTCCCGATGACCGGTTGCGCGAGCGCCGGCGCGTGCTGAAGGAACTTCAGCTTCACCCGGTGGACGTTCTCATCCTGCCAGGCGTCGACGACGTCACGTCGGGGCGCATCAACATTTCCGATCTGCGACCGGTCGACGTGAACGATCTGCTGGGCCGGGACAAGGTTCCCCCGCGCGAGGAGCTGCTGGCGCGCAATACGCGCGGCAAGTCGATCCTGGTGACCGGGGCAGGCGGTTCAATCGGATCGGAACTGGTGCGCCAGCTGGTGCGCAACGGGCCGCGACGCATCGTGCTGTTCGATGTGTCGGAGGTGGCCCTCTACAATATCGAGGACGAGATCACGGAGGCTGCCAAGGCGGCGGGCGCCAACGCAAAATATCCGGAGATCGTGGGCGTGCTCGGCTCGGTGCTCGACAAGGCGCATCTGAGGGATGTTTTTGCGAGCAACGATATCGATGTCGTCTATCACGCCGCGGCCTACAAGCACGTGCCGATCGTCGAGCAGAATCCCATCTACGGGTTGCGCAACAACACGCTTGGGACCGAGGTTCTCGTCGAGTGCGCGCGCGAGGCGAGCGTGGAGCTTGTCGTCCTCATCTCTACCGACAAGGCGGTGCGGCCGACCAACGTGATGGGAGCCAGCAAGCGTCTTGCCGAGCTCATCCTGCAAGGCGCGGCGGCGAACGGCGGACCGACAGTGTTCACGATGGTGAGGTTCGGCAACGTCCTGGACAGCTCCGGTTCGGTGGTCAAGAAATTCCGCAGACAGATCCGCTCGGGCGGGCCGGTGACGGTCACGCACCCGGAGATCATCCGCTATTTCATGTCGATCCCAGAGGCTGCCGAGCTGGTGATCCAGGCCGGAGCGATGGCGCAGGGTGGCGACGTATTCGTGCTCGACATGGGCGAGCCGGTGCGGATCGACGACCTCGCGCGGCTGATGGTGCGTCTGTCCGGCTATGAGGTTCGCACGTCCGAGGATGGGGAAGGCGATATCGCCATCACCTATACCGGCCTGCGGTCGGGCGAGAAGCTTTATGAGGAGCTTCTCATCGGCGCGAATACGAAAGCGACCGAGCATCCGCGGATCTGGAGATCGGACGAGCCGTTCCTATCATCGGAGGAACTGTCGACGGAGCTGCAGAAGCTCAAGACAGCCATGCAGGACCGAGACTTTGCCGCCATGCATGCGGTGCTGATGCGCACGGTCGAGGGATATGGCCCGAAGCCCGAGATCATTCGCGGCGAGGGAGAGGCGCAGCCCGCGGCTGCGTGGCAGGCGTCCAGCAGGACGCTGCACTAGGGCGCCGGGCAAACGGTCACAACGGATCGTGCGCTCCAGGATTCTGGAAAGTCGCATTCCACGACGAGCCGGTGTCCACTTCGTCAGGAGATGCCCTGGCGCGATGATCGAGCTATCCTAGCGTCCAACGTGATTCTGAATTCAGCTTCCACCTGGCCGCAGACACTCGCATGGCGATGACAGCAAGCATGACGGCTCCGGCGGCGCAGCGCATCGCGTTCGTGTGCCCAGCCGGTTCGCCGATGCGCCAACTCGCCGATACGCTGTTCAAGGACGTGGTGCCGCGTGGCAACCGTGTGCTTGCGATTGCGCCGGAGTTCACATCGGCAGATCTGCGCCGGCTTGAAGAACTGGGCGTGGAGCACGCGCCGATGTTGCCGGACGCGGCGGGGCCGAAGCTGTTTGCCGACTGGAAAGCGATCAGTGGTCTCAAAAGCGCTCTAGCGAGCTGGGCGCCGGACGTCGTCGTGGCGTATGGCGGCCAAACCATGGTGCACGGCGCTCTTGCGGCGAAGGCGGCTGGGGTCGGGCGGATCGTTGCTATCGTCGACGGCCTGCCCGAGCATCGGTTCGTCGGAACGCTGGCGGCGGACGAGATGCCGGCGTGGCGATACGGGCAGGCGCTGCGCGCGGCCCATGCCGTCGTGTTCCACAATCGCGACGATCATCTGCTGCTGAAGAAGCTCGGCTTGTTGCCTGCGTCGCTGCCGGTGTCGGTGATGCCAGGGTGCGGTGTCGACGTCGAGGGTGCGCCATTGCCGCTGCCGCCGCTGGAAAGCGGCCTAGTGTTTCTGATGATCGGCGGTCTCGATCGCCGGCGCGGCGTGATGGACTACTGCGCAGCGGCGAAAAAGCTGCGCGAGCGATCTGCGGGATCGCGGTTCATTCTCGCGGTGCTGCGGGACGAGGGCGCACATGCGATCGAGCTGGCGGAGCTGCAGCGCTGCACGGACGTCGAGTTCGTCGGTTTTGCCGACGATCAATCCGAACTGCTGAGGGAGGCGCACGTGTTCGTCTACCCCGGCCATGCCGAGGGGATGCCAGAGCCGCTACTGCGCGCGCTGGCAGAGGGGCGGCCGGTTCTGACGACCGATGTCGCCGGCTGCCGCGAAGTGGTCGATACGCGCGTCAATGGCTGTCTGGTCGAACCGCGAAATCCCGATGCGCTGGCCGAGGCTATGGAAAGCTTTCTGCGGCGCCCCGATCTCATTCCGGCGATGGCGCGCGCCAGTCGCGCGAAGGCGGAGCGACTGGACAGCGTCGGCGAGGTTCGAAGGAAGCTGGTCGAGATCATCGGGGCCGCTTAGCTGGGACCCATCGCTCAGGGATTGGCGTAGAGCCGGTAGCTGAGGCGCGGCTGACAAAAAGATGCAGCGCAGTCGACGAGCATGTCAGGCGGAATAGCCTGCCTGCCGATCAGCATGCGGTAAGTCAT
This sequence comes from uncultured Hyphomicrobium sp., assembly GCA_964493785.1. Taxonomy (GTDB): domain Bacteria; phylum Pseudomonadota; class Alphaproteobacteria; order Rhizobiales; family Hyphomicrobiaceae; genus Hyphomicrobium_A. The sequence continues at coordinate 154,330 of CAZBPM010000001.1, forward strand.
GTGCTCGCGGTTGGTCAGCGTCACCTCGATCGGCCACTGGCGACCGCCCAGGCTGAGGTGGGTTTCGATGACATAGCGCAGCTCTTTGACGCCGTTGGAGCTGATGATCTCGCGGCGGTCGATCACGTCGGCGGTGGCGATGACTTCCAAGTCTGTCTCGGGGCGCGGGTGGACCGCGAAGCGGACCTTGGGTTTGCGTGACGAGCCGACGGGCTCGATGAAGTAAGTGTGCAGAGCCGAGGTCTTGGCGCCCGTATCGATCTTGGCCTTCAACGCGGGCAGGCCGAGGCCGGGCAGCGCTACCCACTCCTGCCAACCGACGATCAGGCGCGAGGCATCTGGAAGCACGGGGGGCTACCTACCTGACTTAGCTTACGGGCTGGCCAGAATTTTAGCGGGTCCGCGGGGTTTGTACACTCGTTCCATTGACGCGGTTTTATAGGCCGCGCGGGTTAGCCTAAAATCTGCTCGTTTTTCGCCGGCTCATTGGCGCGCCTGATGGCCCTCGCAGCCCGGAAACGATGGAGACGAGCATGATCCGGAAAGTAATACTGACTGCCGCGCTTCTCACGGTGCTGCCGATTGCAGCCGTACCGCAGGCCTTTGCCGAGGAGCCCGCGGCGGCCGCCCCAGGCACCGACGCGCCGGCGCCGGCACCCGCTCCGGAGGCGGATGATCCCGATGGCCAGCCGTATCCTCCCGACGGGGTGACCGATCCCAACGCGGCATACCCGACGGACGGTGCTGGAGATACAACCGACCAGGGTGAGGCCGGCGCGCCGCCGGAGGCACCAGAGGCGCCAGAGGGCGGTCAGGCGCCGCCCAATTGACCGGGTGTGGGGCGTCGGAGGGACGGACGCACCGATTGACCGCTCCCAAGGACTTTAATATTTCAGGCTGATGGCCAAGCTTCCAATCGTTACGCTACCCGATCCGATCCTGCGCAAGATCTCGGCCCCGGTCGAACGCATCGACGCGGAAATGCGCAAGCTGGCCGACGACATGCTTGAGACGATGTATGCCGCCCCCGGCGTCGGCCTCGCGGCTATACAGGTCGGGGTGCCGCTGCGCCTCGTGGTGATCGATGTCGAGGACGAGGACGATGCACCCAATCCGCTCATAATGTTCAATCCCGAGATCGTGGCGCTGGGATCAGAGACCCGCCTGCACGAGGAAGGGTGCCTGTCGATCCCGGACACCAGGGTCGAGATCGAGCGGCCGTCAATGTTGACGCTGCGCTTCCTCGACAGCAAGGGCAAGCAACAGCAGCTGGATGCGGATGGGCTGCTGGCCACGGCGATCCAGCATGAGGTCAATCACCTCGACGGCAGGCTGATCATCGATTTCCTTTCGACGCTGAAGCGCGACATCGTGGTACGCCGGTTCAAGAAGCAGGCGCGCACTTCCACCACCTGAGACGTTCCGAAGTTCATCATCACGGCGGGAACCATGGCGCTGCGCATCGTATTCATGGGGACGCCGGATTTCGCCGTGCCAACGCTGGCGGAAATCATGGGCGCTGGGCACGACGTCGTCGCTGCCTATTCGCAGCCGCCGCGTGCGGCGGGACGGGGCATGGCCGAGCGCAAGTCGCCGGTGCAAAAGTTTGCCGAGACTGCGGGCATTCCAGTGCTGACGCCGGTGAACTTCAAGGGCGAGGCGGAGCGGGCGGCGTTCGCAGCGCATGAGGCGGACGCGGCCGTTGTCGTCGCGTACGGATTGCTGCTGCCGAAGGCCATTCTCGAAGCGCCGCGTGAAGGATGCTTGAACTTGCATCCGTCGAAGCTGCCGCGCTGGCGCGGGGCGGCTCCAATCAATCGGCCGATCATGGCAGGCGATGATGAGACGGCGGCCATGGTCATGCGCATGGACCAGGGGCTGGATACAGGGCCGGTGTGCATTGGCGAGGCCGTTCCCATTCCGTCCGAGGCGACATATGGCGATATGCACGACGAACTGGCGCGGCGGGGCGCGCAGTTGATGGTGCGCGCGCTGTCGGCGCTGGAGCGCGGTACGCTCGACTGCCAGCCGCAGTCGGAGGAAGGCGTCACCTATGCGCGGAAGATCGACAAGGCCGAAGCGCGCATCGATTTCTCCGCGCCGGCAAAGCAGGTGCACGATCTCATCCGTGGCCTGTCGCCTTTTCCCGGGGCGTGGTTCGAAGTTGGGCCCGAGGGCAAGCGCGAGCGCATCAAGGTGCTGCGCGCCGTCGTTGCCGTCGGGAGCGGGGAGCCTGGCGTCGCGCTCGACGACGTGTTGACGATCGCATGCGGCGAAGGGGCCGTGCGCTTCGTCGAGCTGCAGCGGGCGGGCAAGAAGCCTATGCCTGCAGCAGAGGTGCTGCGCGGCTTTTCGATACCGGCCGGAACGCGGCTGCCGACTAAAGCGTGACGAGATCGCTGTGCCCGAAGCCCTTGCTGTAATCGAGCACGGAAATGACCGTCGGCGTTATCCGGTAGATGGCGGTTGCGGCGCGATCGTCCGGGCTGAACGCCGCCACTTGCGGGAACTTCGCAAGGAACAGCGCCGCCACTTTCGCCAGCTCCTCTGGGTCACTGACTCGCGCTGCCCTACCGGCGAGCGATAGACCCTCGATCTGGGACCAGTCGTCGTGATCCTTGTCGATCGCGGCCGATACGCGCGGGTCGCGGCCAATATTTCGCGCCTTCTGCGAAGCGATGCCGCAACCGAAGTAGATCAGCGGGCCGTCGTTCGCATATCCGACGGTCGTAGCTTGCGGAAAGCCATCGGGCCGCAGGGTCGCGATGGTCATGTTGTTATGACGGCCTAGGATGTCGCGGATCTTCTCATGCAGCTCGGGAAGAGCGTTAATCGCGGGGTCGATGGGATTGTTCACGGCGACCTCAATCGGGGTTGGTCCCACAGTGCGCTTTTCGCCGTCGGCAACCTTGATGGGCGTCAAAACCAACATGCAGTTGACGCCGGGCGGCGATCCGTCGTTAACATCTCCTTAGGCATTTCGATTGCGCGTCAAGGAGTTGGTTTATGCGTTTCAGAGCGGCTCTCATCCTTCTGGCTGTGGCTGGCAGCGCCGGCTCCGCGCTCAGCCAGGTAGCGCAGACCACCCGGATCGAGACGCGCCCATATTACGGCGCCGTGGTCACGATCGAGAACGGCGTGCGGGTATATCGGCCGGTGCCGCCGACGACGCATCTCATCATCAACCCGGACGGCCTGACCCCGCTCAGCATCGGTGTCGGCACGGCGGCCCCTGCACCGCAGGCTCCCGCGACGACGGACCGCTGAGCAACGCTTGAGCGCGGGCGGGTGGCCCGCTAGGGATGGGCGGCGCTCCAGAGGCGTCCAGCATCCAAGGCGCTCATGCCCCGCTATCGCATCACCATCGAATACGACGGGACGCCATTTCTCGGCTGGCAGCGTCAGGCCGATGGGCCGTCCGTGCAGGGCGCGCTCGAGGAGGCGCTCAACAAGTTCTCGGGCGAGACGGCCGGCGTGCGCGGGGCGGGCCGCACCGATTCAGGGGTGCATGCGCTGGGGCAGGTCGCGCATTTCGACCTGTCAAAGCCGTGGGAGCCGTTCAAGATCCGCGAGGCGTTCAACCATCATCTGCGGCCGGCGCCGGTGTCGGTGCTGGAGTGTCAGCCGGCCGATGACGCGTTCGATGCGCGCTACAGCGCCACGGCGCGGCACTACCGCTATCGGATCCTGTCGCGGCGCGCGCGACCGGCTCTCGAGCGCGACCGCGTTTGGTGGCTGCCGATCGCGCTCGACGCCGCCGCCATGCACGATGCCGCGCAAGAACTCGTCGGGCGACACGATTTCACGACCTTCCGGGCGGCGCAGTGTCAGGCGAAGTCGCCGCTGAAGACGCTCGACAGGCTGGACGTATCGCGTTGGGGCGATGAGATCGTCATTGAGACGTCGGCGCGCTCGTTCCTGCACAATCAGGTGCGATCGATGGTGGGTAGCCTGAAGCTGGTCGGCGAAGGGAAGTGGCGCCGACGAGATCTGAAGGCGGCACTCGATGCCGCCGATCGGGCGGCTTGCGGGCCCGTGGCTCCCGCGAGCGGGCTCTACCTCGTCGCCGTCGATTACGGCGCGCGCGTAGTTGCGGAGAGCGACGCGCAGGCCAACGAGGAGTAGCCCGCCTCGCGGCGGGGCTACTCGATGATCGAGAGGAATTCCTGGCGGGTCACCGCGTTGTCGCGGAAGCAGCCGAGCATGCGCGAGGTGACGAGGTCGGTGCCGGGCTTCATGATGCCGCGCGCGGTCATGCAGAAGTGCTCGGCCTTCAATACGACCGCAACGCCCTGCGGCTGAAGCACGGTGTTGATGGCGTTGGCGATCTGCGCCGTCATCTTCTCCTGGATCTGCAGACGCTTCGCATAGACCTCGACGATGCGCGCCAGCTTGGAAATGCCGACGACACGGCCGCTGGGAATGTAGGCAATCCACGCGCGGCCGATGATGGGCGCCATGTGATGCTCGCAGTGGCTCTCGAAGCGGATGCCGCGCAGGACGATCATCTCGTCGTAGCCTTCGGTTTCTTCGAAGGTCGTCGACAGGATCTGCTCGGGGTCCTCGTTGTAGCCGCGGAAATATTCCTCGAACGCCTTGGTCACGCGCTTGGGCGTGTCTCGCAGGCCGTCGCGCTCGGGGTCGTCGCCGGTCCAGCGGACAAGCGTACGCACTGCAGCCTCGACTTCCTCGCGGCTAGGGCGGTCGGACTGATCGGAGGGCACTTCTTTGGCCTTTTGAATTGGGCGGCTCATTGGATGTTCGCGCTCTTATGCGTTCAGGCTGGGGGAGGCAAGCTATTGGCCGGTGCAGCATAGCGCAACTGACGCTGTTTGCCGCTCAGGGCCGTAACGGTCCCTCATATGGGTTCTTTTGGGCAGAAGCCAAAGCCGCCGAGAGATGGGCCGCCTGTGCAACCTTGGGTAAGGCCGGTGACGGCCAGTGCAGGACAGCAACGCGTGGATGGAATTTCTGTCGGGCCGCCCGACCGCCAAAATGTCCGAGGCGGAGAGGGGTATGGTGAGCCGATGTCCCATATCCGCCTGATCGGTCTGTTGCTCCTCGCCGCTTGTCTCGCCCTCAGTGCGGATGTGACCGAGGCTGCCTCGCTCATCGATGAGTTGAAGCTCGGCGTGCTCTGGCACGACGTGCCGGGGCTGTGGAGCGGGTTCCAGGCGGAGCAGAACTCAGCCGACATCAACGTGGAGGCACTGCTATCGCCGTCCCTCGCATTTCTTGGCGGTACGATCAGGCCGGCCATCGGTGGGTCCATCTCGACCGTCGGTGCGACGAGCGACGCTTACATCGACGCGCGTTGGCAGTACGAGACGCCGAGCGGCATTTTCTTTGGGCTGGGGCTAGGTGCTGCCATTCACAACGGCCAACTGAAGCTTGAGGACTGGGACCGCAAGGCGCTGGGATCGCGGGTGCTGTTCCACATACCGGCAGAGGTCGGATACCGCTTCGACGACCACAACAGCCTGTCGGTGTACTTCGAGCACATGTCGAACGCCTACACCGTCTCGCCCAACGAGGGGATGGACAGGTTAGGTATCCGCTACGGCTACCGTTTCTGATCTGAGCTCCGCGCAGGCCCAATAATCTTCCCGCGAACTTCAAGGTCGCTTGCCTAGTTGACGCGCGTCGCAGAGTGGCGGGCGCGACGCGCACGCAGGCTAGCGGGCGGCCGAGCTCGATCCTGCTGGCGGCGAAAGTATTACCCAGTCGGTTTTTTCAGGTGCCATTTTGGAATACCGATCGGTTTTTGCAGAAGGCGCAAAGCCGACGAAATCTCGTTGGCATTCGTTTCAATTGTGGGTTCTTCGCGAGCGGAACTTTAGGGGTTCTCAGCCTATGTTTTGCGCATCGGACGGTGGTTACGTTCGGGGCGCTTGGGAGACAGGCGTTCGGATGACAGGTGAATTTCTTTGGTGGAGTTGAAACGTCATGTCGACCTCTAAGATCATCGCTATCATTGCCGCTTCCAGCATGCTGGGCGCGCTCTCTTTCGCTCCGGCTTTCGCCGAGTCGATCCCCCAGGAGGAGATCGATCAGTACAGCGGTTCGTCCAAGCCTGACGTCGATCCCGGCGCTTCGCGCGGTCCGGATGAGTCGATCGTGAAGCAGGAGCAGAACCAGTTCGGCAACGACCCGGCTGACCTTTCGGAAGAGCGCCAGGAGCGTGGCGGCAAGTCTCTTCCTGAAATGGAGCAGGAAGGCATTCCTGGCGGCGATCGCTAATATTCGCCGACTTGAGTTGAACGACGACGGCCGCGGTGGATGCTGACCCCGCGGTCGTTCGTCGTTTTCGCCCTGCATCCTGGTCGCAACGGGGTGTCTTCTCCCCCGGACGGGACAGCGGCCTGAGGGCCGAACTACCGTTCGGTGCAGCTCCGCGGGGCCCGCGTGCGGCCATCCCGCCGCATGGCCAGCGTTTTTGGGAAAAGTTGGTTTAGGGGCAGCGTTTTGCGCCTTGCCAGATGCGCCTGCGCCGATTACACCGGCAGCGCTCTTGCTGCCCGCCCCCGGGTGGGGCAGGGCCATCCAATCGCTGCGGTAGCTCAGTGGTAGAGCACTCCCTTGGTAAGGGAGAGGTCGAGAGTTCAATCCTCTCTCGCAGCACCATCCTCCAGAACACAGAGAATCGTATTCGCGGTCGCCCGCCTGTGCCGGCGTCGTCGCGGGAAGCTTAGTTTTTAGTTGCGCACCAAGATATTCATTTGCGGTGCAACTGTTCTGCACAAGTAAATCACAGGCTGCAGTTGAGCGAGTCAGACAGCGTTCCTAAGGCTGGTTGGACGCGGGGGACTCATGCAGCAGAAAAAAAAATTCGCCTGGTCGCATGGAATTGACGGCCGCTGCGCGGGTGCCGTAGCGGCTCTTGCACTGGCGGTATCGGCTCAGGGCGCGGCCGCTGGCGGGTTCGGAATCGAGCAGTCGGCCTACTATCAGGGCATGTCGTTTGCGGGCGCCGCCGCCGGTGGGCCGAGCTTGACGTCCCTTGCCTGGAATCCCGCCACAGCCAATTTCGCAGGTGCAGGGCTGTCCTTCGAGTCGAGCTTCTCCGTGGTGTTGATGTCGGCGGAGTTGACCGTTACGAACCCGCAGGACCAGCTCGTGGGCGGGGTTCCGGACACCGATATCGGTCGCAACGCCATCGTGGGGGCGAGCTTCGCCACCTGGCGGGTCGACAGCAAGACGGTGCTGGCGCTTAGTCTAACGTCGCCGTTCGGGCTCGGGACCAAGGTCCAGGATTCCGATTGGGTCGGGCGCTACCAGGGTCTCACCACGGAGGTCTTCGGCCTCAACGCGGCGCCGATCATCTCGTATGAGATCGCTCCAGGCCTGAGCATTGCAGCGGGACTGCAGGTCGATTTCTTCAACCTCAAACGTCAGACAGCGGACACGCCGTTCGGCACTGCTATTCTTCGCGGCGACGACTACGGAATCGGTTACGTCGCGGGCATCAATTATGCGCCGTCGTCGTGGACGTCGATCGGCCTGGGCTTCCGCTCGGCGATCGATCACACCGTCGAGGGTCATCTGACGCTTTCGGGACTCGACGAGGCGCCGATCAAGGCTTCGCTCACGCTACCCGAGATGCTCTCGCTCGGTATCCGGCAGTCGATATCGCCCACGACGCGTGTCCTGGCTGAGGTTGAGTGGGTGAACTGGAGCCGGTTCGGCAATATACCGATTGAGCTGCAGGGGGCGTTCCTCGGCACGCCCGCGGGAGCCACGGCGTCGAACCTGGAATTCAACTGGCGCGACGGCTGGCTTTTCGCGCTCGGCGGCGAATACGACTGGTCGCAGTCGCTGACGTTGAGAACGGGTGTCGCGTACGAGATTTCGCCCGTCGATGGGCCGAAGACGAGACTGGTGCAAGATCCGGATAGCAACCGCGTGTGGGCCAGCCTTGGCGCGTCCTACATGATCAGCCCGAGCACGCGGTGGGACTTCTCGTACAGCCACGTCTTCTTCGAGCCGAACGCGCCCTTCGACCGAGTTGGGGCCTCGACGCAGTTTGCGACGCCGCCTTTGCTCGGAACGGCCGACGTCAGCATGGACATCCTGTCGTTCGGCATAAAGACCACCTGGGGCGGAGCCGAGCCAGCCCCCGTCGCCATGAAATAGCCTCGCGTGTCCGACTGGATTTGCATCGGATCGGGTTGCTATCGTCGTGGCCCGGACACGGCCGCTCGGATTAGGGCATAATAGGTTATCGACATGGCAGGGAAGACGCCCCAGGAGGCACGCGCTGCGCGGCTTGAGGCGGAGCTGCGGGCCAACTTGAAGAAGCGCAAAGAGCAATCGCGTGCGCGGACCCGGGGCACGTCGAACGGCAAGGACGGGAACGCCGTTGCAAATGATGCCGGGGACGTTGGCGAATAACGCTCAGTCTACCTGGCGGATTGCAATCTTGATGCTGTTGGCGGGAGCGCCACTGATCTGCAGCAAGACGGGGGCATCGCCGACCTTGAAGCGAACGCTCTTGCGCAGACCGGAGCATCCCTTCACTCCAGAATGATCTGTGGCGTCGAGGGCAGCGCCGCGCTGGACGATATCGATCCAGCCTTCGCCAGAAAGCGTCACCTGGTATTGTCCAGGCTTGCCGGGAGCTGCGAATGCAACGAGGCCGCCAAACCGCGGCTCGTCGGATGGTTTCTTCTTTTCGGGCGCCAGGGTGTAAGCGACGGCTGCATCCGGCAGCAGAGCGAGCGAGAAGGCCTGCTCCTTCCAGGCGCCGCGGGCAGCGCCGGAGGCGACAGTTTCGAGGCCGGCGTCCTCAAACGCTTTGCGTTCGTGTTCCAATGGCCACTTGAAGGATGCGCAGCCCGTGCCCATGCCGCTCGACGGAGAACTGTTCGGCGGTGCTTCCTCGGCTGCCGCCGACAGCGGTGCTGCGAGAGCCAGGATCAGGGCAACGGCGCATGTTCCTCGGGCGAGCTTCTGCAGTGACAACATCTGGAGGCCTCGTGTTCGTTTCGGATCCCGACACGCCGTGCAGGGGTCCCTCACGCCGCTATATATCAAAAATTATAGCGATGTAGAAAATTCATCACTCCTGCGTCACGTCGCCGTTTCGGAGCTGGCCTGATATAGTCGGGCGGGCGAGAGGGAGGAGCGCTTTGAGCGAAGCATCGGCCAAGACAAAGCGTGCAAGCGCCAAGACTGTCGCGCCCAAGGGCAAGCGGAAGTCGGAACGGGCATTCCCGCGCGTGCGCATTCGCATCGGCGACGAGATGGTGCTGGGTCCGGGCAAGGTGGATCTGCTGGAATCTATAGGCCGGACGGGATCGATATCTGCGGCGGGACGCGAACTCGGCATGTCGTATCGGCGTGCGTGGCTGCTGGCCGACGCGCTCAATCATATGTTTCCCGAACCCCTCGTGACGGCGTCGCCCGGTGGATCGCGGGGCGGGGGTGCTAAGCTGACGGATTACGGGCGCGGTGTCGCAGCCGCCTATCGGCGCGTCGAGAAGCGCGCGCGGGCAGCGATGCGAGAGGAGATGGCGGCGTTCAACGTCGTCGTGGACCAGGACTAGTCAGTGGCTCTACCCCTATAATTCGTTATGAGCCGAACTGTTGCGAGATCGGCCCGGTGAGTGCGGCGTTAACCGTGCAAAGATATCGGCGCGCTAACGTCCGAGGCCGCAACGCGCTGCATCGGCGGCCGGCAATTCCGTCACACTTGCTGGCGGAGCCGCGAAGCGCTTAATCATTCGTTTGAGGTTGCCGGTACCTGCCGGCGCATGAGGGGCTATCGAATGGATCGCATCAGGATCGTCGGCGGCGGAAAGCTCAATGGCAGCATTCCGATCTCCGGCGCGAAGAACGCTGCACTCCCGCTGATGATCGCGACCCTGCTGACGGCCGACCGGCTGACGCTGAAAAACGTGCCCAATCTCGCAGACGTCAATCTGCTCGCACGGATACTGCGCAACCACGGTGTCGATCTTGCCGTCGACGGCAAGCGCCCCGGCCCGGCACAGCATATCGGCGAAACTTTCCATCTTTCGGCGCGCGACATCGTCGATACGGTTGCCCCCTATGAGATGGTCTCGCGCATGCGTGCCAGCTTCTGGGTGCTGGGGCCGTTGCTGGCCCGCTGCGGCCAGGCGAAGGTGTCGCTGCCGGGTGGCTGTGCCATCGGCACGCGCCCGGTGGATCTGCATCTTTCAGGCTTGAAGGAGCTCGGCGCAGAGATCGACATCGAGGCCGGCTACGTCATCGCCAAGGCCAAGGGCGGATATCTGCGCGGCGGCAAGGTGGTTTTTCCGAAGGTGTCGGTCGGCGCAACGCATAACGTGCTGCTGGCGTCGGCGCTGGCGCGTGGCGAGACGGTGATCGAGAACGCGGCACGCGAGCCAGAGATCGGCGACGTTGCGGAATGCCTCGTCAAGATGGGCGCCAAGATCGAGGGCATTGGTACGTCGACGCTGCGCATTCAGGGCGCGGACCGGCTCGAGGGCGCGGTGCACTCGGTGCTTGCCGATCGCATCGAGACCGGCACGTTCGCGATGGCGGTCGCGGCAACGGGTGGCGACGTTACGCTGGAAGGCGCGCGTCCGGAGCTGCTGAAGACGGCACTCGACACGCTGGCAAAGACAGGTGTTGAGATCCTGGAGACCAACAGCGGCATCCGCATCAAGCGCAACGGGCACGGCATCGAGCCGGTGTCGGTCGAGACGCAGCCATTCCCGGGCTTCCCCACCGATTTGCAGGCGCAGTTCATGGCGCTGATGACGATGGCGAAGGGTACCAGCGTCATCCGCGAGACGATCTTCGAGAACCGCTTCATGCACGTGCAGGAGCTGGCGCGGCTCGGCGCCGACATCCAGCTTCACGGCGATACGGCGACGATCAAGGGCGTCAAGGGACTAACCGGCGCGCCGGTGATGGCGACCGACCTGCGCGCTTCGGTGTCGCTGGTCATTGCCGCTCTGATGGCCGAGGGCGAGACTATGATCAATCGCGTCTACCACCTCGATCGCGGCTTCGAGCAACTCGAGCAGAAGCTGTCGCGTTGCGGTGCGCAGATCGAACGATTGACTGGTTGAGAGCTGGCGACACTACCGCCGATAAGTCTGGGCTGACACGAGCTGAGGGAAGCTTTGTGTGCGGCGAGCGTTGCGCGAGCGGATGGCTCGCGCGTTTTCTTTGCGCTGCCGATTCACGCCCTCACTGATAGGCGCTGGGCCGATCGGGGCGCGGGGCGTGCCGCGGGGAACAGCGGGCGCGAGTTGGCTCGACTAAACCTCCATCGACGCAACAACGCATCGATGGAGTGCCCATGAAAATCTTCCTGACCGCTGCACTCGCAGCTGCCGTCCTGACTTGGGTCGGGGCGTCCGTCGTACTCGCCAAGGGCGGGGGCAAAGAATTCTTATCGCAGGATTACCAGTTCAATCAGCCGATGAAGGGCTACGAGGGGCAGGCGGGTAACTATTACTGCTCGTACCAGCGGCTGCCGAATCGTATCTGCACCACGGACGGCGCCGGCAACGAGCGCTGCAAGGTGAAGGGCTGGACGCTGCGCCAGTACTGCTACTGAAACGCGTTCTACGGCTGGTCGGGGCCTTGCTCCGTCGCTCCGGCCAAACGCTGGAAAAGTGGGCTCTGATCGAAGTCGGGGCCTGCTTTTTTGGAGCGCCCACCGTTTTGGCCAAATCGCATGATTGTCTCAGACGGAACAGCTGGTCCCGCTCCGTTCGAGTAGCTGTTAGCCGACGACCGGCAAATCTGGCTACGAGCAAAGACAGAATGCAGACGCAGATACTCAAGGTTGCCATGATGGCCGCGCTTTTGGCCTGTGCCGTGGGCATCGCCGCGTTTGCCCGCGCTGCGTACGACTACCAGCCGCGCAAGGCTGCCGATGTTTCCCCCGCAATGGGCTATCAGGCCCGCTAACGCCTGCGCCACGTCCCTTAGCCGCTGTTCGGCCGCCGCCCTGTGCGGTTGTAGCCGACATCACCGCCGGCCCGGCCGGTTGCGCGCCTAGGGCTGCGCCGCTATCACCTTCTATGTAGGTTTGGGGCTGCAATGGGCCCCGGAGGCCTTTGGGACGCCGGCATGGAAGATTTGAAGCTGATCGCGCTCGATCCGGAGGACCTGCAGGTGCTGTCGTGCCATCTGCAGGACGCGGTCATGCGCGTCGGCGACATGGCCTATCTCAAAGCAGAAATGAGGTTCGCGGCGCTTCTCAACCGCTTCGACTGGGAGGGATCGGTCAAGCACGCTGACCGGGACTTGCAGCGTCGCCGGGCGGGGTTGCGGTTCGAGCGGGTCAAGGCGGCCAGAGTGCAGGGGCTGGACCTCAACCAGAAGGACCAGGCGCTGTCGCTGCTGGCCGTGACATTCGAGCCCGGTGACGAGCCATCCGGCGCGGTAACGCTGCACTTTGCCGGCGGGGCGGCGGTGCGCCTCGAGGTCGAGTGCATCGAGACCGAGCTTCGCGATCTTGGCGCCGCATGGGGTGCGCGCACCAAGCCCGTGCACACGATAGACGACTAGGCGACAATTCCTCCAGGAGACGGCCCTGCGGCCGATGACGATATGCCCAAGCGGCTGCAGACGCGCGATCCTCATTTTGAATCGGCCTTCGTGGCGTTCCTCGGGGAGAAGCGTGAAGCTTCGCAGGACGTCGGCGATGCCGTTGCCGCGATCCTTGCCGACGTGCGCGCGCGTGGTGACGCAGCGCTGATAGAGCTGTCAAAGAAGTTCGACCGGGTCGATCTCGACAAGCTAGGGATCAGGGTCAGCAAGGCAGAGGTTGAAAGCGCGCGTGCCGCTTGCAGCACGGAGACGCTGGAGGCGCTTCAGATCGCCGCCGACCGCATCGCCGAGCATCACGAGCGCCAGTTGCCGGTCAACGAGCGCTACACCGATGCGCTGGGCGTCGAGCTCGGCTGGCGGTGGACGGCAGTTGAATCGGTCGGGCTCTATGTGCCCGGCGGTTTGGCATCGTACCCGAGCTCGGTGCTGATGAATGCCATCCCGGCGAAGGTCGCCGGCGTGCCGCGCATCGTCATGGTCGTGCCGTCGCCGAACGGTGAGCTGAATCCGCTGGTACTCGCTGCGGCGGAGCTTGCCGGCGTCGAGGAAATCTATCGCATTGGCGGTGCCCAGGCTGTTGGCGCGCTCGCCTATGGCACCGAAACAATCTCTCCGGTGGTGAAGATCGTTGGCCCGGGTAACGCCTACGTCGCTGCTGCCAAGCGGCTGGTGTTCGGCACGGTCGGCATCGACAGCATCGCGGGGCCGTCCGAGGTGCTGGTGATCGCCGACAAGCACAACAATCCGGAGTGGATTGCCGCAGACCTGCTGGCGCAGGCCGAGCACGATACCGCCGCGCAGTCGATCCTGATGACGGATGATGTCGAGTTCGGAAGGTCGGTCGAGGCGGCGGTGGCGCGGCAGCTCAAGACGCTGCCGCGGGGCAATATCGCGGGTGAGAGCTGGAACGTGTTCGGTGCGATCATCGAGCTGCAATCGCTCGAAGAGGCACCGGCGCTGGCGGATCGGATTGCGGCCGAGCATCTGGAGATCGCGACGCAGGACGCAGAAGCCCTGAGCGAGCGCATACGTAATGCTGGCGCCATCTTCCTGGGGTCGCAGACGCCGGAGATGATCGGCGACTACATCGCGGGATCGAACCACGTTCTGCCGACGTCGCGTACGGCGCGGTTCTCATCGGGCCTCGGGGTTCTGGATTTCATGAAGCGCACCTCACTTCTCAAGCTCGACAGCAAGGCTCTCGCGGCACTGGCGGCTCCGGCGATGGCGCTGGCGCGCGCAGAAGGTCTCGAGGCGCACCGGCTGTCTGCGGAGATCCGGCTCGCGCCGCATACCGGGCGATCGTCATGAGCGAAGCCGAAGAGCCGGGTCAGCTGCCGAAGTCGAGGCTGATCGCGATTACGCTGGACGAGAAGTCGACGGCGACGACCAACTCGAACATCGAGCATGAGCGCGAGGTCGCGATCTTCGACATCATCGAGGGCAACTCGTTCGCACTCGATGGCCGCGACGACGGCCCATACAAGCTGAATCTCGGCATGTCCGAGGACCGGCTGGTGCTGGCAGTAAGCAGCGAGACGGATGTCCCGCTGGTGACGCATATGCTGTCGCTGACGCCGCTGAAGCGCATCATGAAGGACTATTTCATGATCTGCGAAAGCTACTACGAAGCGATCCGCACCGCGCCGCCGTCGCGGATACAGGCGATCGACATGGGTCGCCGCGGGCTGCACGACGAGGGCAGCCGCACGCTGCTGGAGCGCCTGTCGGGCAAGATCTCGGTCGACCTCGACACCGCACGGCGTCTTTTCACGCTCATCTGCGCGCTGCACTGGAAGGGGTAGCGTGATGGCCAAGAAATTTTCAGTTGTGAACCGAACTTCAGAATCGGGACGCTAGTGCGATGTCTCGCGATGTCGCGAGCGGCTCCGGGGTCGGGACCAGGGATGCACCACCTGCCGGCGGTCTTCCGCCGTCAGGCGAGCTGCCCGGCGCGGTACTGTTCGCTTGCACGACGAATGCGGTGCGCTCCGTCATGGCTGCAGCGATCCTGCGGCATCTGGCGGGCAAGCGGGCGTATGTCGCCTCGGCGGGCGTGCGCGCGGGGACGGTCGATCCATTCGTAACGGCGGTGATGGACGAGATCGGCATCGACGTGTCGCAGCACACGCCGAACACGTTGCGCGATCTCAACGATACGTCTTTCGATCTCATCGTGACGCTGTCGCCGGAGGCGCATCACCAAGCGCTCGAGCTGACCCGCACGATGGCCGTCGATGTTGAGTACTGGCCGACGATCGATGCCACGGTGATGAGCAACGAGGGGACGCGGGAGCAGGCGCTGATGCACTACCGGGGCGTTCGCGATCAGATGTTCGAGCGGATCAAGAAGCGGTTTGGCTTCGAGGGCGGTCCGACGGTGTAAGGTCGGCCGGGGCCGGCTTTTCGTCAATGAGGAACCAGGCTTCCTGCGCGCCGATGCCCTTGATCTCGAGGGCCGTACACGCCTCGTAGATGAAGCTGTCACCCAGCTTTTGACGGCAGCCGGGGCAAATGAGAATGCGTCCGGGCTGGGATTGTCCTTCGAGGCGGCTGGCGAGATTCACGGGGTCGCCCCAAACGTCATAGCTGAATTTTTTGGTGCCAATGACGCCGGCCATCATCGGGCCGGAGGCCATGCCGATGCGCAGACTGATGGCGATGCCGCTGTCGTGTAGCCGCTCGACGGTGGCAAGCATGTCGAGGCCCATGCGCGCGAGACGGACCGCGTGATCGGGCGCCGGCTCGGGAAGGCCGGCAACGACCATGTAGGCGTCGCCGATGGTCTTGATCTTCTCGACACCGTGGCGGACGGCGAGGGCATCGAACTCCGAGACGATGCGGCTCAACATATCGACGGTGGCATGAGCGCCGAGGCGGCGCGCGAGCGCAACGAAGCCGGATATGTCGGCGAACATCACCGAGGCATCGTCGATGGCGTCGGCGATCAGAGTTCCCGGATTGGCTTTCAGGCGCTCGACGATCGGATCGGGAAGTACGTTGCGCAGAACGGCATCCGTTTCGGCCTTGGCCTGCTCGGCCAGACTGAAGGCGTAGTAGACCGAGGCCGCGATGAGCAGGACGGTGGTTATGGCGGCCTGCGTGTAGAGGGAATCGATGGCCGCCTGCTGTTCGGCAGTTGCGTCGGCGATGGGTGGAAACCAGAACCAAGCCAGTATGTGCAGGACGAGCCCGAGACCCACGACTGCCGCCACGAGCTTGATGCGATGCAGCCCGAAAATCACGAACGGGGCGGCCGCGCCGATGATGTACTGCAGGTGTGCGCCACCCTCGCGGCTGAAGAACTCCGTGAAGGTGAAAAGGGCTGCGTATTCTGCACCAACCAGAAGCAGGCCGCCGGCAATCTCGTTGATGCGGTGCGCAAAGGGCACCATGAGAACCGTTGCGACGAGTGCCAGGTTGACCCAGACCATCGTCGCGTTGGTGGCGTAGTCAGTCGTTGCCTGCTGGATCGCATAGAGCAGCGTCGTCGTCGCGATCAGGTAGCACATGACGTTGAGGATCTTCAGGCGCCGCTTGACGTCTGGCGGATAGCCGGCCGTGCCGGCAGCGGCAAGACGCCTGCCCAAGGCACGCAGCCTGCGCATTGGGGCGTTGTCGAAGAGGGGGCGGAGAATAAACGACACATAGGATCTTACGGTGCGCAGCGGTGTTGCTGCGCGCTCCGTAACCACACGCTGATACGCACGCAGACGCTCGATGCGTCGCGGCGGATCAGATCGGCAGCGATCTGATGTTTTCTGCATCCTTACTCGGCGCCGGCTATCGCCTGCAGCTCCTCGAGGTCGCAGATGATACGCGAGCCGCTGCGCTCCAGCGCGCCGCTCGCTTCCAGCATGGATAAGGCTGTGTTGACCTTCGGCCGGCTGGCGCCAATGAGCAAGGCAAGCTCGCTCTGCGACATCGGCAGGTCGATGGTGACGCGCTCTTCATCTCCACCGGGCGACTTGGCGCGCGCGGCGGCGAGGAAGAAGCGGGCAAGCCGGCCTTCGATCGGGTACAGGGCGATGGCCTCGAGCTGCTGGTCGGCCTCGCGGATGCGTGAGCAGAGAAAGCGGACCGCGGCCTCGGCAACGTGCGGCTCCGTTTCCATCAAGCGCTTGAACGCCGGCTTGGAGAGCGATAGCGCGCTGACCTTGCCGACGGCGGTGGCGTCTGCAGACCGGGGGCCGCCATCCAGCATGGCGATCTCACCGAAGATGGAGCCGGGTTCGGCGTGGGCGAACGACAGCTCTCGTCCTTCGGCGGTAAGAACTGATATGCGCACGCGACCGGAGACGACGAGATAGATCTCGCGGCCGGTATCGCCGCGGGCGAAAATGACCTGGTTGGGGTCGAAGCTGACCTCACGCATCTCTTCGGCGATGGTGTGGCGCTCGGCTTCATCGAGCGAGCCGAACAAAGCGGTGCGGCCGAGTAATTGAATAATGGCGGTCTTGGCAATCATGGTAGAAGCCCTTTCGGCCCCAATGCCGGCAGATTTATCCTGAAAAGCTATCGATCTGGCAACGTCCGATTGACCACTTGCTTTTCCTATGGCCTCTCTGCAATGTCAGAACGCCCCGTATCAGTGCGTCAGCAACTGAAAACACAGGTCGTAGGCCGTACTCCTGGCGATTGCTCGAGCTTTCGTCAGTTTCCGTAGTAACAGCCACACAGACCTGCCTGAAATCCTCCAAGGTGACGTTTCGATGATCGCCAAGGCCAGTTTCCTCACCGCGTTCAGCCGGACCGACAGTCCGCGCCGCGAGACCTTGCGCCGAGAGCTGGCGCGTGAAAATGCCGGCCAGTCGGCAAATGCGGCGCGTCCGACGCTGGTTCTTGCCAGCGCCAGCCCGCGGCGTCTGATGCTTCTATCGCAGGTCGGGATCGAGCCCGACGCTCTGCGGCCGTCGTCGATCGACGAATCAGCGCGACGTGGGGAGATGCCCCGCGCCTATGCCGCGCGCATCGCCCGTACCAAGGCGGAGACGGCGCGCGACCAGATCTCCAATGATAAAGATATCGCCTCGGCCTACGTGCTGGCCGCGGACACGGTCGTTGCCGTCGGACGGCGCATCCTGATGAAGCCGTCGAACATCGAGGAAGCGGCGAACTGCTTGCAGCTTCTTTCGGGGCGCGCGCATCGGGTGCTGACCAGCGTATGTCTCATTACGCCGGATGACCGCGTGCGCCACAAGATCGTCGACACGCGGGTGCGCTTCAAACACCTGACGCGTGAGGAGATCGAGGCCTACATCGCTTCGCGCGAGTGGCGCGGCAAGGCGGGCGGCTATGCCATCCAGGGCCTCGCTGGCTGCTTCGTGCAGAAGATCGTCGGCTCGTACACGAGCGTTGTCGGGCTGCCGCTCACCGAGGTGGTGACAATGCTGGTCGGGGAAGGCTTCCCAATCCATTTCGCCTGGGTGCGTGCGGCCGAGCTCGACCCAACCTGATTGCGTTGGGAGTGGTGTCCGATGGTCAGCGGTAAGCAACCTGCGAGCGGCTATGGCCGCTGTCCCATCTGCCGAGCGAAGGCCGAGCTGGATTTCCGGCCGTTTTGCTCCAAGCGCTGCCGCGATATCGACCTCGCGCGGTGGCTGGGAGATGGGTACGCCATCCCCGGTGGTCTGGAAGACAGCGACGAGGACGGCGAGGAGCCGGGATCTGGCGAGCGCGGCCAGCGCCACGGCGACGACGACGCGGGCTGAGGCATTCGGTCGGTGCCGTGTGGGGTGCCGGTCGTCTGGCTAAGCCTTGGAATCTGGGGCCGAAAGAGGCGGCGGTCCGGCGCTCGTTAAGTTGCTGGACAGGCGGCGATGCGCTCCCTATAAGGGCCGGGCTCTGACGCCCTGAGGGTTCTTCGCTCAGAGCAAATGCCCAGGTAGCTCAGTTGGTAGAGCACGTGACTGAAAATCACGGTGTCGCTGGTTCAATTCCGGCCCTGGGCACCAGCCTTTTCAATACGTTAGGCTGTCATATTCCAACGTCATCAGGTCCAAGGGCTCAAAAGTAATCCCCGTGTAAGACGGTCAGCGTGCTCACGCTCGCTGTCGCTCGCTGGCATGGCTTCGCCACTCGTGAGCTGCGCTCACTTCTCCCCCGTGCGGGGGTGCTACCAACTGAGCTGCCTGGACATTTGCTCTGAGCGGCGACCACTTCCCTCAGACGACTGACTATCTGTGCAGACGCAACCCATTCCTGCTGGCTGGCGGTACTAGCGGGTACCCCGGGGGATGGGGGTAGACCTCCCCCATATGGAATTAGACCTTCGAGTATCCAGGCAGAAATTCAGCGACCGGTAGAAGGGAAGGAGCATCCCTTCTGAGGCCAGCTAATCGCGACCGCCAGCCGATAGCCTTGTCGTAGCGATCGGCGCGTTGATCCGCTCAGTCTACTCAATATGGCTCCAGAAAGAGCAATTTCAGACGGAATATATTGCCAGTCGAACCATCATTTTGACGTATGTAGACCATGCCCTTGCGCTTCTGGTAGACGTCTCGTTCTAAAAGGTCTCCCTTGAAGTAGACTTCCTCGCGTGGCTGTTCGCCATTTGCATGACACCAATTGCAGTACACCTCATAGAGCTGCCGAGCTGGCGCCTTCTGAGAAGGATCGGCGTGCAGCTTGGCGAACTTGGCGAGAGGATCGTTAGCCGAGATATAAGCGTCGGTCTCATCCAAGACGACTTGCGGCGTCTCACCTAGACCGTGCTCGCAGTAGGCACGTGCGCCTTCCACAAGCCATGCAAAGATCCCATCCTTCTCCGCTAGCAGCTTTGAGAAGAGCTTGTTGTCCCGCGCCGCACCGTCAAACCGTGCTCGAAACGGCAGGACGTAGACGCGCCGCTTAAACCCGTGTGATCCGTCCCTAAAGCGGTTGGGCATACGTCGATCAAGCAGCGATGGCCTTCTCCGGCGTCGTGCGAATGTCGAGCCTCGACATCCGGCCGTGTGACGAGCCGTGCGTCGATCATTTCCGCGAGTTCGCCAACGATGGCGGTGCGGCCGAGCGCGACTGACGCCATGGTATAGCGCGGCATGCTGTCGGCCACCGGATGCCGCTGGGCATGATAGGTATCGAGCAGCGATACGGGTGCCGATCGCTTGACCAGCTGCGCGAGCTTCCCAGGTTGACCGCGTCCTCGATGCCGAGGTTCATGACAAAGGTGCCTGCCGGATCGTGGACGTGCGCCGCATCGCCCGCGGGCAGGACGCGGCTCTTTCAATCGACGCAGCGTCGGCCTCGAGCGGCACGCTGCCACCTCACAGTAGTTCCGCAGGGATGCGCGCGTCGTCCCAATAGCTGCCATTGGCTGCAAGTGGTGGGCGCCCCCTTCACGATCGCCGGCAAGGTCCGCTCGCTGAGGTCAAGCGTCGTTCAGATATTGATCTTCTCCGCGATCTCGATCGCATCAATCCGCTTCGATGCCAAGGTAGCGAACCGTGCTCTCGATCTTGGAGTGTCCGAGCTGGAGCTGCACTGCGCGCAGGTTTCCAGTCCGGCGATAGATCAGCACCGCTTTCGTGCGCCGCAGCGAGTGGGTGCCGAACTTGGCTGGGTCGAGCCCGATGCTGGCGACCCACTCATGAACAAGACGCGCGTCAATCTGCGCAAGTCGGCCTGATCTGGCAGGCGCGCAAAGTTCTTGCACGCTTAGACGTTATGGGGCGGGCCACGGGTCGATATCGCAGGCCGTTGTGAGGGTATCTGTCGCGGTTCGCGCCGAGCAGAAAGGCCAAATATTGTCTCTCTATGCGAGCTCCACATTCAGCAATGCGGACTACTCAGCGTGCCAAAGTAGCGATCAGCCGATTATCGCTAGCGCAGAGCGGACCAAAGTCCAGTAAGCCCCCTCCGATGGAGCGAAATAAACCCGCGGCAAGTATATCTGCCGCGAA
Organism: uncultured Hyphomicrobium sp.; assembly: GCA_964493785.1. Taxonomy (GTDB): domain Bacteria; phylum Pseudomonadota; class Alphaproteobacteria; order Rhizobiales; family Hyphomicrobiaceae; genus Hyphomicrobium_A. Next base: position 174,786 of record CAZBPM010000001.1, read on the forward strand.
GCATACGGCGAGCGGACACTGTGGCCATGCGATCTTGTTCGACTTCTGCGGAGCCAAATTGCCGAAGTAGGTTTCGCGAGAGCTGGCGCGCCTTCAGTGTCTCCTTGCGCTTATCGTGGAAGCTATCATTATCTCCGGTAGCCATAGAAGTTCGTTCTCGGCAAAGCGACGGAAGCAACCGATCATGAAGATGCGGAATCCCGAGTCAAATCGAGCGATGATGATGAAGTCCGGCCTAGGACTCCTAATGACACTGGCCGCATTGGCGACAGCTGCGCCGGCCTTAAGTAAGGCTGGCAGCCTTTCCGGCTCCTGGAGCGGCGGAGGTTGGGTATCGTTCGCATCAGGCACTAAGGAGCGAGCGCGGTGCCGTGCACGGTACAGTCGCTCCGGGGGTGACAGTTATACACTCAGCGCGACCTGTGCGACCGCGTCCGGCAAAGCCTCGCAAACAGCAACCGTGTATGAGGTCAGCCCCAATCGCTATCGGGGCAGCTTCCACAATGCCGAATACAACGTGTCCGGAACCATCCGCGTGGTGGTGCATGGCAACAGCCAATCCGTGACACTTTCGGGCGATAGCGGTTCGGCGTCGCTAAATCTGAGCCGACACTAAAAGATGAACCGGGCAGCAAGGCGGTAGCGCCCTCTCCGCTCATGGGCTCATTTCTTTTTGTATGGGAGGTAATGCGCGACTTCTAGCACACGGACTTGGGCAGGCAGCAACCCCGATGCGCTCTCCTGGCCCTGCGTGCGCTGCGCATAGCGGCATCAGGAGAATCGTGGCCAAGCGGTCATTGCCATCTCCCAGTTTGGGCTAGCGCGCAGCTTCTCCAAAACCATCCGTTCGCTCCGCCAAGGTTTTTTACGAGCCGCGATGTACCAATACCGCGGTCTTTCCGTGGGCGACTACTTTGCTCGTCTCGCTCCCCAGAAGCACTCGCTCAGCGCCGCGTCGGCCATGGGAACCCATAACGATCAGATCGCAGGCATGCTCGTCAGCAGCGGCGAGTATGGCTTCAGATGGACGGGAGTGCTGCAACTGGACCGCGGTGCACGCGACTCCCTTCGCGCTGGCAAGGTCAGCCACTTCCGCTAGGCAGCGCTCGCCGTATTTTCGCGTGCGCTCTGTGAACTGCTCCTCAGTAACTCCAAGCACGAGCTCGCTGAGGCCCACCGAGCTCCAAGTCGGCGTAACCGTGAGCAGCGTGACGGTTGCATCGAATGCTTTCGCGATCTCCAGTCCAGCTTTGGCCGCGCTGAGGGAGCACGCAGATCCGTCAATTGCAATGAGGATGTTTCGATACATAGGGTTCCTTCCCAAGCGGGTCTTTCCAACGTGGCCGCAGCTGCAATTTTAGCTATGTGCTCGATGCATCTGAGGACCAGGACGAAGCCCTTTAGAACTGAACATTGCTGTACACGCTCATGCCGAGCATGAATTGATCGTACCGGCGGTGGCGCAGCACCGACGATGTCTGTTGCCGCTAGAGGCCGAAAGGATAAGTCTCCGGCATCCCTGCCACAGGCGCGGTGGCGAGCGGAGTCACGGCCCGGGTTTCATCGAACCAGATGTACTCGTCGAACTGGCGTGGAAGAACGGCCTGAAAATAATGGCTGGCAAGCTCGGTCTCGGGGCGATAGATCACGCCGATGGCGCGCTCGAGAAGTGGTTTCTTCAGGGCCTCGCGCAGCGCGGAAGAAGCCGTGATTGGCACGAAGTAGCTGGACTCGCCGAGTTCGTCTGAAGCTATGTGAAATTGATGCTCGTAACTTCGCTGATGCGCCGGGCGTACAGACTTGACCTCCATCGGCCCATCCCAATCGGAAGCAGCGGCGACCGTTCCTCGATCGGTGCCAAAACCGATGAGATAGGCCTGGCTCCCGAACTCCTGGCGGCAGAGTTGTCCAATGTTGTGCTCGCCGCGGATTGCCATCTCGGTCGCCGATGCATCGCCAACGTGCGAGTTGTGCGCCCAGACCACAGCCTTGCTGCCCTTTCCGTAGAAATCTAGCAACGCGTTTAGCGTCTCGAACATGTGGCTGTCGCGCAAATTCCACGATGCGCGCGAGCCGTAGTACATCGTCCGATAGTAGCGCTCGGCGTTGGTGACGAGCCGTGCATTCTGCACGGCGTCGAAATAGCGCTCACCATCGCTCAGGGCATATTCGCGCCGGCGCGCCAGGATGCCAGCAAGCATGGAAGCAACTTCCTTCTCGCATGAGCGGTAGCGCCCAGTGAGCGCGGCGCGGCCATAGGTTGCGGGATCCGATTGCCAGGGGGTCAGGCAGCCATAGCGCTCGCGCGCGATCTGCGCAGCGTGTGGATCGACATCGTCGAGATAGTCGAGCACGGCACGGATCGAATTGTGCATGCTGTAGAGGTCGAGGCCATGGAATGCCGCCCGATTACGCGGCTGTGCGTCCATGTTGCGCTTGCGCAGCCATTCAACGAAGCTCCTGACTTCCTCGTTGCGCCACATCCAGGTCGGGAAGCGTGCAAAAGCAGTCCATTCGGCGGGCTGGTACTCGAAATGTCGCACGTAGTGATCGATGTGCGCCGCATCCGGCCAATCGCCCTCGATGGCGACGAAACTGAACTGCTTCTTGGTGATGAGCGCGCGGGTGATCTGTTCGCGCATCCGATAGAACTCCGCGGTGCCGTGAGTCGCCTCGCCGATCAGTACGACGCGCGCGTCGCCGACTCGCTCAAGCATCGGCCCGAGATCCGCAAGATCGACGGAAGCGAACGGCTCGGCATGCGCACGCACGGCCTCGATAGCAGCCGGCTTCTGGCGCCGGGGAGCCCGTTCGCGTGGCTTCGTCTCAGCCCAGCCTTCCTCGCCGAGCAGTGGAACGAAGCGAACATCAGCAATATCTTCCGTCTTGAACTCGTCCTCGCTTAGGCGGGTCACGCGCACGAGTTCCTGCACTTTGGGATCGGCGCCAACGGGGATGACGAGACGGCCGCCAATCGCCAGCTGTGCCTTGAGCGACGGTGGAACCTTCGGGCCACCAGCCGCAACGATAATGGCATCGTAAGGCGCGTGCTCGTCCCAGCCTCGCGTCCCGTCGCCGTGCAGGACATGCACGTTCTTGTAGCCGAGGTCCGAGAGCTTCTGCGACGCTTTGGCCGCAAGCTCGCCGATGCGCTCGACCGTGTACACCTCACGAGCGATGCGTGAGAGAATTGCAGCCGCATAGCCCGAGCCGGCGCCGATTTCCAGCACCCTCTCCCCGCCTGAGAGCCCGAGCGCCTCGGTCATGAACGCGACGATGTAGGGCTGAGAGATCGTTTGCTCTTCCCCGATCGGGAGCGGGGTGTCCTCGTAGGCGTATTCGCGCAGATGTGAGGGCAGAAACTCTTCGCGCGGCACTGCGCCCATGGCCTCGAGCACCAGCGGTGAGCGCACGCCGCGGCTTTCGATATGGTGCTTCACCATATAGGCGCGCTGCTTGGCGAGATCGCTCATCGCTTCCTCCTCGGTCAGGAACCCACTTCCCCCCCCGGGAGCCCCTAGCGTTGATGTCGCTCAACTCGAAAGCATCAATTGAAGCGCATCATAGATTGAAATCTCCGCCACAGGATGAATTCCCTTGAAATCGATATTCGCAAAGTGAGGCTCACGTGTTCACTCACATTCTCATCGCTGCCGATGGTACCGAACTTTCCAACAAGGCCGTGCTGGAGGGGGTGGCGCTTGCAAAACTGCTTGGCGCAAAGTTAACGGCCATTCACGTAAGCGAGCCGTGGACGAGCGCCGTGTCCGGCGAATGGGCCTTAGCGTTTCCCGTCAAAGAGTACGAGGAGGTCTCGGCGGCCAATGCCAAGCGCATCCTCAACAGGGTCGCCGACGAGGCAACCCGGGCCGGGCTAAGCTGCGAGACGATGCACGTTCGTGATCGGTTTGCCGCTGACGGGATTGTCGAGGCGGCCGAGGCGCGCGGCTGTGACCTGATCGTCATGGCTTCGCATGGGCGCCGCGGATTCGCGCGCTTTTTGCTCGGTAGCGAGGCGAGCCGCGTCTTGACCCAGAGCGCGGTGCCAGTCCTCATCATCAAATAGAGGCACGGGAAGCCGACTGCATTTGAGCGGCTAGAAGTCGACGTCGTCGCCGTCTTCCGCAATCGACGGCGGGCACCAAGTGGATCCCTGCTTGACGTAGGCGCGCAACTGCCGACCAAGCGATGTGGGCCACCTGCTCCTGCCGTGGATCTCCGAGATGCACGGCGTAAGTGTGCTTGAAAGCCTCGCGGTAAATTGCTGAAGCGGCGCGGGCAGGAAAATTTTCGCGCGGCCCGCTCGCTAATGGAGGATACCTTGGTCAGGCCGCCGCTCTATGCCGCTGCCGCTCGTGAACATTTGGCTGCTGCTTCGGCTGCGGCAGGGGCTGCTGTGCGTCTTGCATGAGGTGACCGTAGTATTCTCCATATTGCTCGAATGCTGTCTTCCAGAAATCGGTGTAGACTTGTTGGACGTCAACGGGTGTCCGGCAATGTGCCAATCGCCGACCAAACTCGACATCTTGTTTGCTGCGCGAGATGAGAAACTGTGTCCAGTTGGCGAAAGCGAGGGAGGCACGCTCGAGAGGCGGTGCAGAGAAGTTCTCGGCGAATGGGCCCATCAACGTGAGCCAAGGATTGAAAGGCGTCTTGAGGTTGGACATGGCGGATTCTCCGGTACAGCGCGTACTTGAGCACGATCATCTGCGTCATCAGAGGCGCGTGGGATGATCTGCATCAAGCTTTCAATGGTTTGGCGCGCCAAGCAGTGAGCGCGAGGCGCTCATCGCATTGCATCACGCTGTCAAAAGACTTTCAGTTTCGCCAACATCATCACACCGCTGAACAGCACGCCGGGCGAATGCGGTGTTAGTCCATCGCCAACCGATAAGCTTGGGGCGTCCTGTCGCTTTGCGGGAAGGCAAGAGCTAGATGGACTTTAGAACTCACCTCAGATTGCCCCCGAGAACTCTCAATTGGCAGGGATCGGCCCGCCGCATTGGGATCGAGCTCGAGTTCGGCTCCGTTTCCGCCCGAGCGGGCGCGGGCTTAGTCCAATCGCTTTTTGGCGGAACGATCCTGGAAGAGGACCCTCACCGCTTTCACATCTCCAACACCGCGTTCGGGACGTTCACTTGCGAATTGGATACGCAGTATGCGCACCGCTCAGTCGGCGAGGAGGACCCCGGTGAAGTGGTGAGTCAAGGCGACACTCTGAGCGAGCTGGTTGCCAGTTTCCGCCGTGAGATGCGCCGCCTCTACGGGGAAATAAGCTCGCTCATCGTCCCATGCGAGATTGTGTGTCCGCCGATCGGCCTTTCCGATGTGACGAAGCTGGATGCGATGCTCGACGCACTGCTGGCCGCCGGCGCGGAAGGCACGCGAGCGAGCCCCTTCTACGCATTTGGAGCCCAGCTCAACCCTGATATTGCATCGAGCGACGCTGAGTGGCTTGCAGCCATGTTGAAGGCATACCTGCTCGTCTCAGACTGGCTTCGGGCGGTAATGCATATCCACACCACCCGACGTCTTGTGGCGTTCGCAGACCCATTTCCGGTCTACTACGTTGATGCGACCGTTGATCCGGATTATTGGCCTGACCTCGCTCGTCTCATGAGCGATTACATCGCCGCCAATCCGACGCGCAATCGTGAGCTTGATATGCTGCCCCTCTTCGCGTGGTTCGACGGGCCGCTCGTATACCGCAGCGTACCTGATCATCGCATTAAGCCGCGGCCGACGTTTCACTACCGGTTGCCTGACGCTAACCTTGGGGTTCCGGGATGGAGCCTGACTTTGGAATGGAATCGATGGTGTCTGGTCGAACGGCTGGCGGAAGACCGGAAGACGCTTGATGCAATGGGTGCCGCCTACCGTGCCAATCGTCGGCGGGCATCGCCGGAGGATTGGGCGATGAAGGCAAGCGAATGGTTGATGTTGTCATGGTAGCGAACCCCGACCTCTCTGCGCAATCTTCAAGGTCGGAGAGCAAGTGAGGGACGTATGGCGCCATCGCGTGACGAGCACCCGAGACTCCGCCGCTCGCTCGGGCTAACCCTCGCCGTGCTGTATGGCCTTGGCGTGACTATCGGCGCAGGAATCTACGTGCTTATTGCCCCGGCTGCTGCGCGGGCGGGCCTGCACGCTCCCTTCTCGTTCATATTGGCCGCGCTCGTTATGGCGCCCTCTGCAGCTTCGTTCGCGGAGCTCGGCTCTCGTTTGCCACGGGCCGCTGGAGAGGCGACATTCGTCCGCACCGGCCTCAGGTCGGACGTCCTCGCTCTCATGGTGGGGTTGATGGTCGTGGCAACCGCAGTAATTTCAGCCGCTACAGTCAGTCGCGGCAGTGCGGGCTATATTCAGGTCTTTTTGCCCATTCCGATGGACGCGATTGTGGTCGGTGTCGTCCTTCTAATGGCAGCAATTACTGCTTGGGGTATTTTGCAATCGGTAGTGATTGCTGGAGCAATGACTGTTGTCGAGGTTGCCGGCCTGTTGATGATCGCCATCGTCGGTGCAGCCAACGTGCCAGACATTACGACGCGTCTGCCAGAGGCCTTTCTAGGATTGGAAGGCACCCAGGCATGGACCGGCATCTTGAGCGCTGTACTGCTCGCCTTCTTTGCCTTCACCGGTTTCGAGGGGCTGGCGAACATTGCAGAAGAGGTGAAAGAGCCCGCGCGCACGCTGCCGCGCGCCATTTTCCTCACGCTCATTCTCGTGACGCTGCTTTATGTCGTCGTCGTTTGGGTTGCGCTCATGGCAGTGCCACTGGAGGAGCTTGCCACGACCAACGCGCCATTGAGTCTGGTATTTGAGCGCGCGGGTGGCGGCTCTCCCGCCGTGATTACCGCCATCTCCATCGTAGCCACGCTGAATGGCATCGTCGTTTTTATGGTGATGGGGTCGCGAGTGCTTTATGGAATGGCGGCACAGGGTCTCATCCCAGAGATTCTGAGCCGGATCAATGCAACGACGCGAACACCCCTGTTAGCCACGTGGCTGGTTGCTGCGGCGACGCTGCTGCTCGCTCTCTTCTTTCCGATCGAGTCTCTGGCCGAGGCGACCGCGCGACTGTCGCTGATCGTCTTCGCGTTCGTCAACGCAGCGCTGATCAAAATTAAGATCGACCGCCAGCCGTCGCCTCCCGACGCGTTCATCGTGCGGCCATGGGTCCCTGTGGCGGGGCTCGCAACCAGCCTCACGCTGCTCCTCACGGAGTTCTTGCGCTGATGACCAGTGACGGATCCTTGCGCACTGCGTCTCAGGCTCCGGTGATTGTCACTTAAGCTTCGGTTTCACCCTAGGTCCTCCATTCTGTCGAGCCCTAGTTGGGCACGACCCTGAAAGCCCGGCTTTTCCAGACTTAAGAAACGCGGGTGCTTCTGAAGGCTAAGCAGACGCAGAACTGGAAACCTAAGATAGAACACGAAGAAGTAATTCGCCCTGACCACGCTGTGGGAGATGGCCGCGAACGTCGCCGGTTGCTTCGCGTCCTCCGACCTCGCATTGATCTGTATCGATGAAGGTGTTGTCGGCCTTGCGGATGACGGCATCGATGCCGAAGTCTCCGCCCGAAACGTTGGCTCCCCGCACCATGGCGGTGCTCCCCGCATAGGCGATCGGGGTGGAGGCGAAAGGAGGCATCGCTAGCGCAACCAACGAGATGAGCAAGGCAAGATGATCTGAGCTCAATATCAAAGCGTCCATCTCACTACGGGGAACTATTCGCGCTGGCTTTCCAAAAATTGTTCTGCTCGGTCGAGCAGCCACCGACGTTCAGTACTCCCGAGTGATTAACATCGCGGCCGTCCGGTCCGACGACTCCAACCGTTCGGCCGCACATTCCGGCAAGTTAGTTGAGACCAATTCGCTGTCGTCGCTAACTTGGATCAGTCCAACACCTTCATCGTGGAGATATGTTCCGTTGACGGCTCAATGTCGTGCGCCGGCTGTTGCACGTCTCGCATCTTGGCGAGAGAGGCCCGCTCTCGTCAGGGGGACTGGAGAGCCGAGTGGCAAATGTCTTGATTGCCGAGGACGACTTGATCTTGGCCGACATGGTCGAGATGGTGCTTGTGACGGCCGGCTATAGCGTTTGCGGGATTGCGCGCACCGTCGCCGCTGCCGTTGCACTCGCCGAAGTTCATAAGCCGGAATTCGCCGTCATTGACTTGCGGCTTGCCAATGGTGGCCTTGGCACAGCGATCGCAGCAGACACAGATGCACTCGCCGATACCGGAATTCTCTACGCAACCGGCAACGCCAGCGCAGTCATGCTCGCGGGTGCGGCTGGACACGCCTGCCTCGCCAAGCCCTACAGCTTTCCTGACCTCATTCGAAGCCTCGCGCTGGTCGCCGAAATGAAGGAGACAGGTACGGCCAAGCCGCCGTTTCCACGCGGATTTCGAATATTACCGGCGGCCTTAGTCAATAACGTCGCGGAGCCTGCTAATGGATCAAGCTGAGCGGATTCGGAGGCTGCTCCGTCAGCAAGCAGCTATTGCGAGCTTCGGCAGTTTCGCACTGCGGCAATACGATCTCATGAGCGTGTTGAATGAAGCGGCTAGAGTATGCGCCGGAAGCCTAGGTGCGCGATTTTCCAAAGTCTGCCGCTATCGTCCGGTTGAGAACGATCTGCTCATCGAGGCCGGATTCGGTTGGCAAGAAGGTGTCATCGGCAACGTTGTCTCCCGCGCCGACGCTTCTTCGCCGCAAGGCCGGGCCTTTTCTACGCGTCAGCCGTCGATCTGCTATGATCTGCAAAGCGGCGAATTTGAGCTCCCCGCGTTCTACGCCGAACATGGCATAGTCTCTACCATCGATGTCATTATCAAGGGCAAAGCCAACGAAAAGCCGTACGGTGTCGGCAACGACAAACCCTATGGTGTATTGGAAATCGACAGCGACGAGCATCACCAGTACGACCAGCACGACATCGATTTTCTTACTGGATTCGCGAACATATTGGCCGAGGCGGTCGCCACCTCCGCGCGGACGGCCATCCTGCGCTCGACCATCGAGCAGATGAAAGAACTCGTCGTCGAGAAAGATCGCGCTTTGGAGCAGAAAAACGTACTGGCCGAGGAGCTGCAGCATCGCGTGCGCAATAATCTGCAGCTAGTCTACGGCATGCTCAACCAGCAATTGTTTGAAACCGTGGACCAGACCGGAAAACAGGGCATCGCCGGCATTGCCCGGCGCGTATTCACGCTGGCGCAGGTCTATGACCATCTCGGCGGGGCGGAGATGACGCGCACGACAGACTTCGGAAAGTACGTGAAATCTCTATGCACCGATCTGGCAGACTTGCACGCTGCACCAAACGGAACGACGTTGGTTTGCGATAGCGATACCCTGATCCTCGATCTCGATGTCGCAACGGCCTTGGGGATCATCACCACCGAGCTCGTCACCAACAGCTTCGACCACGCATTCCCCGCCGGCAACGGCGAGATTTCCGTCGCGGTCCGGGCCCCGACATTGGAGCACGCCTCCGCGACAATCGTCATCAGCGACAGCGGAGTCGGCTTCAAGGCGAATGGCGAAAGCAAGCGCCACGGCCTCGGCTTGGTTCGCAGGCTGATCGAGCAGCTCGGCGCAAAGGCAGTCATCGATTCCAACAGCGGCACGGCCTGGACGATAGATCTGCCGGTGGAGAGCCCGGCGCCGTCCTAAGCACGACCGCTACTTCATGTTCTGCTGAGCGCCGAGAGGTCGAGGTTATAAAGCGCCGATTTTTCGCAGGAAAGTTCTCCGGCCCTCTCTTGAAGGCGCGCGAAAAGCTCCTTGGCGATTTGCAACTGCAGCGGATCTATCGGCGCGGATTTTGCGAGGCGCTTGAGATGGTCATCGAGCGCGGTTGCGGCGTTGGCAAGCTCCATATAGCCGATCGAGCCGCCGGTCCCTTTGATTTGGTGGGTTATGGCTTGCGTCTCGGCGATCGAATTGGTCGTGCCGTCGCCACGCATCGCGCATCCCGACAGCAGACTGCCGACGCTCTCCACTTGATCTTTCAGGCTTGCGCAACCCCTCTCAAGAAGTGCGCGAAGCTGGTCCCGGGCTTCCATGCATTCCTCGCTCGCGTCGTCGACCTTGTGCCTCGATCCACTTCACCACAGCGGCCACAAAGGCTAGCTGCACTTTCAGGTCGCGAAGGTATGTGATTTTCACTCCAGCAGGTCCGGCACCGCAGCCGGCGGCGCGCCAGGCTTTGGCTCGAGCGTAGTCGCGTCTGGCTGCACAAAAGGCATCTCAGCGATCATGATAAAACGAGCTCGCCCTTGTAGCTGGCGCATAGCATGGACGCTGATGATCTTGGGGATCGATCGCGCGACGCGTTCGCGAGAAGAGCACAAGAAAACCGGCTCAAGCAGGGAACGGCCAATATTTCCCTACCGGGGCGCCAGCATACCGGCGACGTGTGTACGGCCCCTTCATAGTCGGCAGCAAGTTGAGTGGAATAATCGAAGTTGCCCGCGAAGCCACCGGGGGCTCAGCGCGTGCTAACTTCAGCTGCGAGATATATTGGCAGCGCTAACCTGGATTGGCTTGCGACCGCCTCTCGATCCGAGATGAGGAACATACCGTTCGGGGCGCAGTTGTTCAGGCGAAGGAGAAATTCCATGAAAACTCCAACCGTCGATGATCCAAAGCCGAAGCGTGATAGTCTGGGTCCAACCGGACCGGCCAAAGTCTCGGATGACAACGCCGATAAATCGGACGACAGCAACATGGCCCGTTCCGCAGCCGACGGCGATAGCAGCTACGAAAGCGAACTCGAGAATATCCTTCGCCGCAACGTGCGCATACGCCGGCGTGATCCAGAGCGGATTATCCGGACCCGCGCCCCGAAAGTTTTACTTGAGGAGCGTCCATGAGTGCCGACGCCGACAAGCGCGTGGTGCTCGTCGTGGAAGACGAGGAAGTACTACGGGCGTTCTTAGGTGGAGTGCTTCGAGCCTACGGCTGGAGTGTGCTTGAGGCAGATAGCGGCGAGCATGCTCTTTCGGTGCTGACAACCAATCATGTCGACATCGTAGTCGCGGATATCGTGCTCGGCGGCGGGATGACGGGCTGGGAAATGGCGGAGGCTCTACGAGAAACGTCGCCTGACGTGCCCGTTCTCTACACCTCCGCCCATGGCTGCGATCCAGCGCGCCAAGTCGCGGGCAGCGTCTTCATCGGCAAGCCCTACGAACCGTTCTTCATCATCGAGACGTGTAATGATCTCATGGCGTCATCGCAGCTAAATTGAAGCGGTAAAGCCGGCACCGCACCGGGTCCCTTTCTGGCTAGCGCGGACATCCGTAGTGGCGCCTACATATCCACTGCTGGGCCTGACAGTCGGGGGCTCAAGTCCGCTGCCCGAGGCAAAGCGGACTTAGGTAGAACCAACGAAGGCGTCTAGCACTGGTTCGCCCCGACTTCCGCAGGCTCGGCAAAGCGACGTCGGACGACGAGGTCGCAGCAGCGGCGCGCGTGAGCACCCAAGCACCTCTCGTCAAGCAAATCGGAACACCGCCGCCACGGCGACATGTCCAGTAGCCCCGCAGGAACCGCTGAAAGCTATCGATTCACTGCCCCTAAGACGCCCCCCACTATCCCCCTCAGTATGTCTGCCGCTGCCTTCCCAGATCGCTGCTCGCCCTCGTACTCCGCCACCATTGTCTGTGCGTCGGCGCTGCCACTCTCAGCAGCCCCGTACAAGAGCGTGAGCGCCTCTCCGGGGTAGCTCTCGCGGATCTGTCCCTTGATCATTAGCTCCGCGAGACTTTGCATGGCGTCCGCATTTCCAAGTTTGGCGCCTTGCCGGAAATAGCGCTCACCGCCGCGCACGTCCCGCCGGAGTCTGATAGCAAGCCAACCATAGTTGTCGAAAGCGGCGGCATACCCTTCGTACACGAGCTCACCCATTGCACGCTCGGCGCCCGAGGGGTCGCCGACCTGGATTGCACGCGCAAGCTGGTATCTGAAGCGTGTCGTCGTTGGATTTCGAGCTACTGCCATCCTGCACGATCTATACTGCAGCCGGCTTGGCCCGGTCACCGCAGGGTTGTCATCGCCTCTGCGCGCGGATGAGCACTTCGTCCCACAAGCGGAAGTCGGCCGCACTTAGATCGGCGAGTCAAAACGCCGTCGTCGTCACGTCCGCTGTCAGGGGAAGGGCGGTCGAAGTTGCCGATGGCTCGACGCGTCTGATGACCCGACCCGGACATCTGGCCAGAGGCTCCCCTAGGTCGACCAGAACTCCGCTGCCCCCTCAGGCAGGGAAGACAAGACTTGATTGAGGGCATCTACATCGATGCTCCTCCGGAGTGCCAACGCTATGTCCCGAATGCACGTGTCGGGCGAAAAATTGTGATCCTGTCGTAGTGCCTGCACCTCGCGAGTCATGGCAGCGCGACCAGAAAACGGGATGACCGGGTCCTTTGGGTTCCAGTCAGCGACAAAGATCGCTCTCAAAACTGGCGGCAGTACATTAGCGAACCGGATCGCGGCCTCCAAGTCGAGCCGTCTACGAAACACCTGAAACACACCTTGAGTCATCGTATAGACTTGATTGCGCGTCGAGAGGCCGGACGTTTCGAGTGCTGCCACCAAGTAGTTTTCGAAATCCGCGGATGCGTGTGCGTATTCGGAGGGCATAGGCATGGGCGCGTGCTCTCAATAGAGGCTCATTAGGCCGCAAGTAGCACGGATATCCTCTCATGGCTTATAGCGCCGGCCCTTCGAGGGCCGGTATCAGACCGTTGCCGCCGCTGGCGGCTTGCGAGGGCCCTCGTCACTCGGTCCCACTAGCTGTCATTGGCCTATAGTGGCGGCACCCCCGTGGCTACCGCCGATCAAGTCCGCTAGTGAACCTGTAGTAGTCCTCAGATGCTCGCGTCCAGGGGCCGGGTTCAGCCGCTTCTTTTTAAGAGAGCAGTCGCCCCCCACCTTCAGCTGAGGCGCGAGCGTAGGCTTCGGCATAGTCAGCAAATGTGTGGCAGATGCTGGAACTGATGGTGACGACTTGGCCAGTACCGGTCATGTCGGGCCCCAGCTCCATGACATAGAAGATGAGCTTCCCGCCGATGCCGACGCGCTGCAGGATCGGCTTGGCCTCATCCTGCCGTTTCTGCTCGCAGGCTATGCGGATTAGGTCGTCGGGTAGCGTGCTGATGGGTTCGGCAAGGTCGCGGCCGAGACCGGGCTGCACGGCTAGACCGTAGTCCAGCCGCTTCGAGGTGAAACCGTTGTCTGAATGGTAAGCGTAGCCGACGAAGCGCTCCTCCTCGCTGCTAAATCCGAGGTGATAAATGGTGCTGGTGAGGGGCGTACCGTCCGTCCCCAGTTCATGCGCCTGGGTATGCAATTCCCGGAGCAGCTGCGGCGCGACCTTGTCGAGGTGGTCGAAGCCGGGCGTGAGGATGCCGGTGGTCTTGGTCAGCCACTCCAGCAAAAAAGGTACCGAGCCGGTGCCGCAGATCAGTCCCTGCCAATTGGGCACGGGGAACACCTTGGTTATGAAGCACGTCGGCTGAAGGCTGTCGGCCGAGGTCGCCTGGGTATCGGTGACAAGGTATGTGGCGTCCTCGAGCAGCACGAAATCGAGAATGGTCATGGGGTCGTCTCCTGAAGCGACCTGGGTCAGGTCGCCGAGCGCAAGGTAAACAGCAGCCGCTCCGTCGAAAACGGTTTGGTCATCATCAGCGCGTGTGCTGGCAGGTCGTCGGGGCGGGGTAATGTTCGGCCTGATGTGACGATCAACGGAATGCTCGGCCACACTGCGCGGATCATTCTCGCGAGATCGAGGGCGTTGAGCGGCCCTGGCATCTCTATGTCGGTAAGTACCACTGTAATCCCGCCGCGCTCGAGGACCAGCAGTGCTTCTTCCCACGTTGCCGGCCTCCTCAACTTCATAGCCCTCGTCTTCGAGCGTCCCGGACGGCCATTCGGATAAGGGGTTCATCGTCTACAACGAGGATGACTTTAGGCATCCAAGTAAAATCGTCTGCAGTGAGGAAGTTCCAATCGTTCAAGGCAGGACGTCTTCTAGATCGGTCGTCGATCGGTATGCAACCTGCAGCGTCCGATGGCCGTTCAAGGCACATGCTCGAAACACTTGTCGGCTCAGCTGCCGCTGTTTTCACGACCGTCTCGTACGTCCCCCAAGTCCGCAAGACGTGGGCGACAGGTGAGACTGGAGACCTCTCCCTCAAGATGCTTCTCCTGCTGGCAACAGGACTAGCGCTGTGGATGGCCTACGGGCTGCTCAAAGGCGATTGGGTTATCGTAGGCGCAAATGGCGCGTCACTTGGGCTCGTGTCGGCGGTCTTATCGGTCAAGTTGCGCGCGGGCACTCGTGCGAAGGCATGAACGAAGTGCCTAGGGTGCGGGCTCGCCAGCGACAGCGGGGCGACGTGGTACGCGCTTCATGGCGCCGGTGAGCGGTCGCGCGCGCGGCTTCATCAGCCAATCGAGCAGCGGCAATAACACCTCGTAGGGCATCGCTCGCGCTGACCACGCGACGAAGCTGTTGACGATGCCAGGAACAACGACCCGTCTTCCCATCCGGTACGAGCGCCAAGCAAGCCTCGCCATTCGATCGGCGGACGCGCTCGGCAAAAACGCCCGGTAGTAGGTGCTGTCGGCGTTCATCTTGCGGTGAATGCGCGTTTCGACGGGACCGCAGGCGATGGCGCAAACCCGTACGCCCTCACCCGAGCACTCCCCGCCGATGGCGGCCGTCAAAGACAAGACGTATGCTTTGCTGGCAAAGTACGGTGCTTGCCAAGGACCTGGAACGAAGGCGGCGAGCGAGGCGAGGTTCATGATTCCGCCGCGCGCCCGCGCTCGCATTGCCGGCAGGTAATGTCGCGTCAATCGCGTTACTGCAGCGACGTTGGTTTGGACGAGTTCTTCAAGCTTCTCGGGTTCGAGATCTGTGAAGTTGCCGCCAATGCCTATGCCGGCGTTGTTGACGAGAACGTCGAGATAAAGGTGATGGCGCGCAAGCAATTCATCGAGCCTATCCGCCGCGTCGTTCTCACCCACGTCGATAGGCTCGGCGATCACTGTTGCGCTTCCATAAGCGGCGCGGAGTTCCTGGGCGGCTGCATCCAACGTTTCTTGGGTTCTAGCGAGCAATACGATGACACGGCCTTCGCGCGCGATGCGCCGCGCAAGGGCGAAGCCAAGTCCTTCTGAGGCCCCCGTAACAACCGTCGCCGGGCGGAAACCCTCGACTGCGGCCAACGCGGCAGGATCAGGCGCCGCACGGCGTTGAACCCACAAATCGCCGATCTTCAAGAGGACGTCCATTTGGCCTCGCACGGTGGTGTCGGCATGGCAACGCGCGAGAGGCTCGGAGCGTTCACCCGCTGTAACGTTGCTGGGAGATCGCCTTGCTTGGTTTCGAGAACTTCCTCACCTGGATCATCGCGGGCGGAGTCTCCGGTTGGCTGGCGAGCCTCATCGTCGAGGGCTATGGCCTGGGCCTGCTTGGGAACGTGGTGCTGGGCTTTTTGGGTGCCGCGCTAGCCAGCAGCGGCCTTTGGATGTGGGGCGTTACCGTCGAGACGACGATCGGTAATGTCCTCGCGGTGACGGCGGGCGCGGTGTCGTTGCTGCTTCTCGCAGCCGTGATGCGATGGGTTACACGGACCAGACGCTAACTATCTCTCTGTCCCTCGTTCAGGGGAAAGTGCGGTTTTACAAGATGGCCGTGGTCAGGCGGCCAGCAGATCCTCTCGCTCGGCACCCGACTGAACGATCCGCATCTGCTCGGCGGCATAGCTACGCGCCAGCTTGAATGCCTGATCGACCGGCGCAGAAAGCCACGTCTCGAAATCGGCCGGGTCAGTGATCAGCACCGGCATGCGTTCGTGGTTGATGCTAACGGTTAGCGCATTGGGTTCGGTCGTCATGAAGGCAAACACCTCCTGGTCGACGCTCTCGCCGGTCTTCTTTAGCGGGCCGCGATAGCGCATCCAGATGCCGGGAAAGGCGAACAGAGGGCGCAGCTCATCGCCATGCACTGCGAACCAGTGCCAGGTCGCTGGCTTCTCGCCCTTCGGCTCACAGTACGACGACGCCGGCACAAGACAGCGGCGCTGCGCAAACGATGGCTTCCAGAACGGGCTGGTGAGGATCTTGTCATCGCGCACGTTGGTGACACGGCGCGGTGCACGGTTCTGCTGCTGCAGCACGAAGCCCCAATTCATCGTCACCAGCTCGCGCTCGCCATCGGCGGCCTTGCGGATGACCGGCGCCACGTAGCCGGGAAAAATCGCCGGCACCGGGTCGAAGTTGGCGGCGCGGTTGTGTGAGACGCCAAACATGCGCCGCACCGCTTCCGGAACCCGGGTCATGGAATAGAGATTGCACATATTGAGCAGATAGCAGCTGGCGGCGCCGAATTCACCGCATCTTTTCAACGACGGCGGGATGTCACTTCCCGAGCATGCGGTCGCTGATGATGCGGCGCTGGATTTCACTGGTGCCTTCAAAAATGGTCGTGAGCCGTGCGTCCCGCTAGTAGCGTTCAACACGCCGCTCGGTCGTATAGCCATTGCCTCCGTGCAGCTGCATGGCTTGATTGGTGACCTTCACGGCCATCTCGGTCGCGAGCAGCTTGACTTGCGCGCTTTCGATCTCGGCAGCCTCGCCTGCGTCCAGCAGATACGCCACCTGTTGCCAGTAGGCGCGCGCCTGTGCGACGTCGGCCGCCATGTCGGCCAAAACGAACCGCAGAGCCTGGAACTCAGCCAGGGGCTGTCCGAACTGCTCGCGCTCCTGCAGATAGGCCCATGTGTCCTCAAGGGCGCCCTGGGCAACGCCAACGGCGCGTGCAGCAGTGTGCACGCGCGCGATGTTGAGGCCCCGCTGCACGGACGCAAAGCCACCAGCGTCAGCGTCAGCGCCTTGGTCGCCGTAAAGGCCGGTCAGTCGGTCGCTTTCCGGGACACGCACGCCATCGAGCTCGAGGTGATAGGTCATGAAGCCGTGGTAGCCGACCTTGTCTATGGCGTATCCCGTCATGCCAGGCGGGAAGGTGCCAGGCTTCTTCAGCACCAAGAACGGTTCCAGCCCAGCTGAGCGCGGCTCGCCTTCCTCGGGATCGCGCGTTCTCGCCAGCACCTCGATGAAGTCGGCGTTGAGGGCAAAACCTGCCCATCGCTTTGTGCCCGTCAGCACCCAATCGTCGCCGTCGCGCACGGCGCGTGTCTCGACAGCGGCAAGATCGGAGCCGGCGCCGGGCTCGCTCAAGGCGATGGAGCCGATCCATTCCCCGCGAGCCGATCTGCGGAGCAGGTCGCTCCGCCGTTCAGGGTCGATGGTCTGTGTACCGAGACCCTGCCCGCGTGCCAAAATGCTGCCGACAGAAAGCCATGCACGGGCGAGCTCCTCGGATACGAGGCAATACTCGAAAACGCCTAGCCCCAGACCGCCGGCATCTGCAGGAATGGTAATGCCGAACCATCCCTTCGCAGCCATGGCGTCGATAAGGGAACGCGGCATTTCTCCCTTCTTGGGGTCGAGCTCGTCGGCAATGGGCAACACGACTTCGCGCGCGAAAGCGCGGGCATCGGCCTGCAACGCAGCCCGCATATCAGTTCGCCAGGGCAACTGAAGTTGAGGCGGCAGGGGTTGCCGGCGTTCGGCATTGGCCATAGATGCTCCGGGGAGATTTGCTCGCAGGTGGGCAATCGTCAACGCAGAGATCGGCAGCGGGTTGCAGCAGGCGGAGTCCACGGCATCCGCTGAGATACGATCGAGTTGCCGGCGTGGCTGACGATGAAAACTTTCTCAACGCACCCCGCCGCATTGAGCTCGTCCTGTCCCTCGGGGCGGGAGGTGGAACAACCGGCAGAGAAAAATGTTGTAATGACAATAGAGCTGCCGCTGACGTGGGAGATAGAAATGCCAATCATCCTTTGGCTTCTCGGGGTGCCCTTGATTGCAGTCATTGTCCTGATGCTGCTGGGCGTTGTTCAATTCTGATCGGCGGGACGGTAACCCGACCTCGCATGCGCGGCTCAAGGTCACGGTTCCGACGTCGTGACGCCGAACGACGTTGCGGCGCGCTGCTTATCCTCCACGTCTGCAAACTCGGCTAAGCGATCATCAGGCGGGGGCGTTTTATGGATGCCCGGCGATCAACCTCAGCGTCTCGGCAAGCCGACCAGCGTCGGGGCAAGCGCCGTCCAGATCGCTCTGCCAATCGACCCGTGGGCTGCGTCATTAGTCGGTGCGGCCTCCCCGCCGAGCGCCGCCGCGCCAAGCGGGTAAAGCCAGGGGGGCAGTCGGCAGGCGTCAGCTGCGCTCCATACGGATGCGCTCTGCTTCTTCCCGAGCATACAAGTTAGTTGTCGCCGTCTCGGTAGCAGCAGGGTTCAGGGCGGGCTGATTGCGTTGCCACGCGTAGTAAAGACCCGCCAGCAGTACCAACGCGAGCGTCAGTGGCGCGAAGAAATAAGCGAACATCGTCAGGTATCCGGCGTCGATCATGATGAAACTCCCAAGTGAGATTGCCGGGCTAAAGGAGCCCGATCGGGCAGCGACGTGCGGAGCCCCCCCCGGCGTGGGCCGGGGGTTGCCGAGGTTTAGCGGTGACGACCGCCGCCATGATGCATGCGCCCTGGACCGCGCATCATATGCCCGCGACCTTGGCGGGAGCCGCGATAGTAATGGCGGCGCCCGGTGCCCAGCCCGAGATAGATGCCCGGACTGCCGTAGTAGGAGTAGCCTCCGTGGCAGCGGCGCATGCCGTTGCGGCGGTGGCAATGGCGTTGGCCGCGGTAATGGACCTGTTCGGTCAGCGTCTGCATCGTGCCGATGCTGTTGGCCGGTGATATTGGTGTCGCGACGGCGGGGCCGCCGGACATCGCCACGGCGAGGGCAAAGCCGAGCGCCGCGGCAGTGTTCTTCATAATCATATGCTGCTCCAGACGGGGCGGTTTTTGTCCGCGCCGCATTTGTTTCAATTGTACGGTGAGTTGCCCGTGCGGCCGTTGAGGAACGGTCCCATTAGGGGGGAATCTCATCAACGGCGGGCAGGCGGATAATGTTCCGTAAGCTTCAAGATGATTTCCGCAGTCGCTGGGAGCCGTTCGCGCTCTGCTGGACAGCGCTAAGGCCAAACCTCAGCTAGCCGGACGCGCAGCCGAATTAGATGATGAGCCCATGGCGGCTCGCACTTCATAAGCAAACTAAGATGGTCGCTTACGGTGTCAGTGTTGAGCGCATCACAGCCGTGCCGACGTTGCCGGCACGATGAAGGCGCTCCCAGCGACCTGCGGCTCCAACACGCATGCCTGTACTGATCACCTACCCGGTCGACTTCGAGACATGGATCTCTGCGCCCACTGCCGACGCGTTCAAGCTTGCGCGCAGTTACGCCGTTGAGCAGATGCGCATCGTACAGTCCGGTGCAGAACGAGAGGACTTGCTAGTGGCGTATCGAGGTCGACAAGCGCTTTCAGCGGCCGACGGTCGCCCGCACAAAAACCCCGACGCCGGGGGAAGCGTCGGGGCGCGTTCCGCTCACGGGGGATGAGCATAGAAGCGTTAACGGCTCCACCCTTCCAACTTCGTCTCAAGTGGATAGTTCCATGCGCGGTCCATCGGCGAGCTCGCCTGGTTGCACTGCGCCCGAGTTAGAAGTCACCGGCTATCATCGTGGCGAGTTGTTGCGCTGACGCGTGATTCAGAGTAGATAGTCTTATCGCTTTTTTGGCCGGACAATCAGGCCGTCTGCCCACCATGTTGGGCGAACGCTCAGACAATCTCCAGAAATCGTACACCCGCTTTGCCACGCTTCGCAGCGTGCGCAACAGCTATTGCTTATCCAAAGGACACTCAAATGCAGATCGGCACCGTCAAATTCTATAACGACCAAAAAGGCTTCGGTTTCATTCAGCCGGACGATGGCAGCAAGGACGTGTTCGTCCATGCGACCGCTCTCGAGCGCGCAGGAATGCGCGGGTTGAGCGAGGGCCAGAAGGTCTCGTTTGACACGGAGGAGGATCGTCGCTCCGGCAAGATCGCTGTCGGCACCATCGCTTCTGCTTAAAGCGCGTTGGCGCTGAGACGATAGGCGCTCATTGCTGGCCGCCCCCACAAAGGGCGGCCAATTTTTTGTCTGATAGCCGCAAATCGCCGACGCGCCTGCCCGCTGATTTGGTCGATAGGATCGATGCTATCGTCGACAGCCGCGCTGAACAGCCGTCACGCAACCTTGTGATCCGCGAGTTGATCGTGCGTGGGCTCCTTGACGTGGAGAAGAAACGTCGATGATCCGTATCGCGGTACGATGAATTACGCGATCAGCTGCTCCGATATCGCCTGAGAGCCGGCGCGCCTGACGGGTTTACACTCACCTGCGTAACCCCTTGAAACTAGGTAGAGCCTCAAAGTGTAAACCCTTGGCTTAACCTACTGAAATCGTTGATCTGAAGCATCTCGGCCCTGGGGCACCACTTCTAAAATAGCTGAGCGAAATCAACGGCGATGGGTGAATCGCTGTGTTCAGCTTCCAGGTTCAGGACTGGGAAGACGACGCAGGCTGTCGTTAAGCAGCAACAAAGATACATTTGCCGAACCGTTTGATCCTATGTGGCTTTGTGCGCCTTGGCTACATTGCGGGGCTGTGGTTTGACGTGCAGGGTTGCGTGGGTGGCCGCTCGTGATTGCCTGATGAGTAAAATAGACATCGTTCTGCCCGTGCGAAACGGGGAGCGCTATCTTGCCGAGGCTCTCACAAGTCTGTGCGGCGAGGCGCGGTTAATTAATCGGTTGTTTCTCGTCGATGACGGCTCGACAGATCGTACAGTAGATATCGCTCGCAATTTTCAGCAAGCGATCCCGATCGAAATCCTGCAGGGGCCACCTCGGGGCATAGTTGCATCGTTGAATGCTGGGCTCAATGCGGCAACCACGGATTATGTGGCCCGGATGGATGCCGACGACATATGCCTGCCTCATAGACTCAAGCGACAGATAGAATTTCTCGACGCGAATTCAGAAATCGACGTTGTGGGTGCTCAGGCGGCGTTTATCGATCAGTCGGGTGTACTCACCGGCCAAAAAACGAATTACCCGCTCAGCCCGCGGCAAGTGCGCAGCAAGCTGCTGACCAAAGGATGTGTCGTTTGCCACCGGACAGTCCTACTTCGTCGCAAAGCCGTGTTAAAACTCGGCGGCTATCGAGCTGCCTTTGCACTTGCCGAAGACCATGATCTTTGGCTTCGGTTGTCTGATACGCTTAGCGTAGCAAACCTTCCGGATGTTTTGCTTCATTACCGCGTGCACCCTGAGCAGGTAACTAAATCACGCAATCCACGCCGGGCTTTTACAAGAGATCTGGCGGTTTGGTGTGCTCGCCAGCGGGCGTCTGGAAAAGCCGAGCCGACTGAATTGCTTCGATTCACGGGCACGCCGTCGGAACCGGCCTCTCATGCCCATGCGCCTCCCTTTGTAGCTAGGCTTGCCAAAGTCCACGCATCAATAGCGCAATTTGAAGTCGGGCAGGCCAAGGCAACTCGATCGGAACTTGAAGAAATTATGAGTTTTGTCCGAGAGCGTCATATTGGTGGTGGCAGGCGAGGCCGATATAAACTTCTGAAGTCGGTACGCCGGGAATTTGCGAGACGGGGCGAGTGGGCTTCTGCTTCGAAGGCGTTCCTCACTGAGATAAGGTGTCGGTTGACAGATGCCGGGGTGTTTCGGGTCTTGTCATGGCACGTCGAAAAGCCTTCGAGGTAGACCGCTTGTTGCTAGGCAGCGGGACGTCCTATTGCAAATTCGCCGTTGTCTCATTAGGCGGTATGCGTAGGCTCGCCTGCCATCGACTGGGCGGCCTTAGCAATAAGACTGGCGTCGCTGAGCCAGCGCCCGCGTGCCCGATTTAACGGTGGGAAAATCGCCGTAACGGTGCTCGGGGCGGCGAGCCACGCTCGGGCAAGGCCCTCGCCATGTCTCGCCGCATCGCATCCGCTGCCAATCCGCGGAACTTCAAAGTTCGGCGCTGTAGAGCTTGCTGATCATCTGCGTCCGGCGTTCCATTTCCTGCAGCCGGTGCATGAGGACATCGCGCATGCCGATGATCCCGATCAGCCGTGCGCCGTCGATAACCGGAAGATGGCGGATACGCCGCTCGGTCATGACGCGCGCGACCTCAGCGACGGTGTCATCGGGTGAGCAGGTGATCACGTCTTTTGTCATGAGCTTCTTCACCGGCAGCGTGTGCAACTCGCCGAGATGCGTCGAAAGCCCATAGGCAATGTCGCGTTCCGAAATAATTCCGTCCAGGCCTCCGTTGTCGCTGACGACGACGGCGCCGCATTTCTCGCGCCGGAGCTGGTCGGACAACGCGCCGATGGTGTCGTCTGATCTCGCGGTGACCATGTGGCCGCCCTTGAGCTTCAGGACGTCGGTAACTCTTGCAGTCCGCTTCATAGGCATTACTCCCGGAATTTTATTGTGAGTTCTTTTTTCTGAGTTGGGGCTAGCGCACGGCGATCGCGTAATCGCGCAGGACATTGGCTTCCAACTGGATCTCGCCCATTCGGTGCTTCAGCACGTCACCGCTGGAGATCAAGCCAACGAGACGTTGGCCTTCCTGCACCGGAAGGTGACGGATGCGGCGTTGCGTCATCACGCCCATCACTGAGGCCAATGTGTCATGCGGCGAGCAGGTAATAACGGCCCTCGTCATCAGGTCGGCCACGAGGACGTGAGGCAGGTTTGCGCCGTGAACTGCCAACCCATAGGCCAAGTCGCGCTCGGAGATGATGCCATCGAGCGTAGAGCCATCGCAGGTGACCACCATCGCGCCGATGCGTTGCGCGCGCAGCTGTTTGGCGAACGTGAGGGCGGTGTCGTCGGGTCGAATGGTTTCAACTGCGGCGCCTTTTGTCCGCAGAATGTCAGCCACTAGCATGGGCAATCTCCTTCTCTGGGTGACGGGGGGGCGTTTGCGTGGAGCGCGTGTCGTTGGCCGCAGTCCGCGCGACATGGGCCATTCGAAGCTCGGCGAGGAGCTGGTGCGGGGCGACCGCGTCCCAGCGGCTGACAACAGTGCTCGAAGCGGTGCGCACATCGGTGGCGAGCAGATCGCAGCAGTCGAGCAATTGCTGATAGGTGCCCGATGCGATCGCGATTGGGATGCGTGCTTTCGCAGCGCTTCTCACTCCCGCCAAAGAGCTCTCAACTGCGAGGCACGCCGAGGCGTTGATGGCAAGCGCATCGAGCGCCCGATCATGGGCGCTTTGCGCGTTGCCGGACGCGTCGCCAGCCGCAACGACGTCGAACAGTCGTCCGGCCTCCCCCCCAAGGTTGGCATGCAGCAGTGCGGCGACCTCGGCTTCACTTTCTTCCGTCGCGATAGCGAGGCGCACGCCGGACCGTGCGGCGAAGTGCATGAAATCAAGTACGCCCGGCCGGAGCGTCACAGAGCCACTGTCGAGCATTTGGCGAGTGATCGATTTCTGACGCCGATTGATCGCCATGACGAGCTTCTTGAGGTCGTCGGTGCGCTTCCAGTAGGGGAACTGGCTCTCGATGAAATCGTCGAGCATGTCGGCGCCGCCGCGCATCTTGAGCAGCTCGGCGTAGAGGACGCGTCCCCAACGCCACTCGATGCATCCATCGGCGAAGGCCGTGTTGAAGGCGTTGCGCCGCATCTCATGCGTCTCTGCGAGGACACCGTCGACACCGAGTATTATCACTTCCATCATCGTAAGAGCCTCTCGGAATACGATCCAATTGGGCAATAAAGATCCGGCGCGGAAAACAGCGCTGCGCCTTGCCGGCGGTAACGAACTAGCCAGTTATTTTTCGAGCCACATCGGCTGCGAGTTCTGCGTGGCGCCACGCTCTGTCGGATTGCTCGGTCAAGTCCTGGGTGGACGATGTGACCTTTGAGCTGACAAGAGTGCCAGGCGACGCTACGCTCGACAGTGTCAAGCTGGCGTTACCCGTTGAAGAAGGGAATTCTTTTTAGCTTTGCATCGATGGTAGAAAAACTTAAAGCCGCATCGCTGCGCGACATCACGCTGAAGCAACTTCGCGTGCTTGCTGCAGTTGCGAAAAGCGGCAAAATCACCGGCGCTGCAAGCGCTTTAGGGGTGACGCCTCCTGCGGTCACTTTGCAGCTGCAGCAATTAGAACGCAGTGTGAATTTGCCTCTGTTCGACCGCTCGAACGTCGGGCTGCGACCGACAGACGCGGGTGTTTATATGCTCGATGTCGCCGCCCGGATCACCTCCACCTTGGAGGAGTGCGGCGAAGGATTGCGGGAGCTGCAAGGGCTGGGACGCGGCCGGGTATCCATCGGCGTCGTCAGCACTACCAAGTATTTCGCGCCACTCGCCCTGGCGGAGTTTGCGCGATCTCATCCCGGCGTTGAGCTTGAGCTCTTGGTTGCCAATCGCGATGAGACCATCGCCACGCTGACGAGCTTCAGGCTGGATATGGCGATCATGGGCCGTCCTCCACAGACGGCGATCGAACTCGAGCAGCAGGTCATGGGTGACCACCCCCACGTCATCATCGCGGCGCCGTCGCACCGCTTGGCTTCGAAGCGGCAAGTCATGCTGAGCGCACTCATCCACGACAAGTTTCTTTTGCGTGAGCCCGGGTCGGGCACGCGGATACTCACCGATCAGCTCTTTGCCAAGGCAGGTCTCACGCCGAGTTTTGGGATGGAATTCGGCAGCAATGAAACGATCAAGCAAGCCGTCATGGCCGGGCTCGGGATCGCGTTCATCTCCGGTCACACGGTTGCCGCCGAGGTCGAGCAGGAGAGGCTTGTCGTACTGCCGGTCAAAGGGCTTCCTTTGGTGCGCAAATGGTACGTCATTCGCGCCAAGGCCAAGCATCTTCTGCCCGCCGGTGTGGCGCTGTGGGATTTCCTGGTCAAGGAAGGTGCGAGCTTCCTGCCCGATCCGGCGCCTCTGCTGATGCGTAGAAAGCCCAAGATTTCTGCGCAGCAGGTGTAAAGCGCTGCCGCGTTATGCGCGGCGATTACGTCGCCACAGGTCGGCAACGTGTGCAGCCAGGGCGCACAGCAATGATACGGCAATCCATTGCCAAGAGGAGGACATCAGCGCCCCGCGTAGGGCGAGGAGCAAGAACAATCCGGGCAGCATCAGTGAGACGACGTCCAAGGTGTTCATGTCGAGAGCGAGCGGCCGGCGCAGGAGAAGCAAAGCGGCGGCTTCCACCATCATGAACACGATGATCACATCGACGATGCGGCCGCTGCTGATCAAGGCCTCGATCGACATGATTCAGCCTGCGCCGAATGGGCCGTTCAAACGAACGACCTCCAGATTCAGGATCCCGGCGAACGTCACCCACGCGAGGTAGGGCAGCAGCAGCGCGCTGGCCAGCTTCGAGTAGCGGAGGAACACGATCATCGGGATGAGAATCGAAAGCCACAGAAAGGCGACTTCGATAAGCGCCCAGTCGGGGCGGTGCAGGCGAAAGAAAAGCGCGCTCCAGAGCACGTTGAGGATGCCGTTGATCGCGAACAGGACGATGACCCATTCGCGATCCCTGTCGCTCGGCGCATTACGCCATGCTGCGACGCCGGCCATCGCTGCGAACGCGAAAATTATCGTCCACGCGGGGCCGAACAGCCAGTCCGGCGGCTGCCACGAGGGCTTGTTGAGGCTTTGATACCAGGGGCCGATGTCCGTCATCGTGGCCCCAACCGTGGCGACCAAAAGCGCGGCGCAACCCGCGGTGAGTACGGGTACCCACAATCGAGAACGGCTCATGGCGAGACAAGTCCGAGCAGATGCGCGAGGTCTTTGAAGAATATTTTCACGTGGGCGATTGGATCGGCCTTGATGAGCTTTTTGTTCATGTAGGAGTCCCACGTCAGTCGCTGCACGTCGCGATCTGCGCACATGGTGACGAAGCGCTCGCGGCGACGGTCGCTCTTGTACCAGAAGCGCTGCATGATGCCGAGTATCCAGAACACGCGGCCGTGGGTGCGCATGAAGCGTTTGCGCGCGGTGGCCAGCGCCCGCGCATCGCCCGTAGCGAGAAACTGCTCGACAGCATCGCCGGCGAGACGGCCCCCCGTCATTGCATAGTAGATGCCTTCGCCGGACGCCGGGGCTACGACGCCGGCTGCATCGCCCGCCAGTACAATATCGCGACCGTTATCCCACTTCTTCAATGGTCGCAGCGGAATGGGGGCACCCTCGCGGCGGATGGTTTCCGTGGCCTGCAAGCCGGTGCTGGTGCGCAACGCACCGACGGCTTCGCGCAGGGAAAAGCCCTTGTTCGCGCTGCCGGTGCCGATGCTCGCCGTCTCGCCGTGCGGAAATACCCAGGCGTAGAAGTCGGGTGAGAATGTGCCTTGATAGTAGATGTCGCATCGGTGCGCGTCATAGCCGGCACTGGGCGTCGCGGCGCTCTGCTGGGCTATCCGCACGATCTCATGGTACGCGAAGACGTAGGGAACGCGTTCGGCACCGGGAATCGCCTGACGTGCGACGGCCGATACAGCGCCGTCGGCGCCGATCACGCTGCGAGCCTTGATCGCATGTTTCTCCTCCACTCCGTCGGCGCTCTTGCAGCGATAGGTCAGCGCAAGCGTGCCTGTGGCATCGCGTGAAAAAGATTCAAAGGTTCCGGCACGTCGCTGCGCACCGGCTTTCCTTGCCCGCTCGCGGAGCCATTCGTCGAACACGTCGCGATCGACCATCCCGACGTAGCCGTCGCTCTGGATCGGCATTTCAACGCAGCGGGATTTTGGAGAGAATATTCTAGCGCCGCTGACGCGGGCCACGATCAGGTGGTCTGGAATATCGAATTCTCTGATGAGGGTAGGCGGGACGGCGCCGCCACATGGCTTGATGCGCCCCGCGCGATCGAGCAGCAACACGGAACGGCCGCGGCGCGCCAGGTCGTGTGCGGCCGTTGCGCCTGAAGGTCCGCCGCCCACTACCACGACATCGAATATCTCGTGCTTGCCCATCATTATTACCCCTTTGCAACCCGCAGTGCGCCGGATCCAACGGCAACCGTCCGCCCGCGGACGCTGTGGTCCGATGCGTTGCCGACGCCGGCGGCGAGATGAGCCGAAACGAGGAACAGGATGGCTGCGGCCGCAAACACGGCGCTGTAAGCCAACTCGGGTGCGCTGAGAATCGCGCGCAATACATCGACTCCAACGGTGCCGAGGAAGCCGCCCAACCCGAATGCAATGCCTTGAGCCGCGCCCCACATGCCCATCCGGACGCCTTCGCTGCGTTCGCGGCCGGCCGCTGCCAGTTCCATCATGGTTCCGATGGCGGCGACGGCGAATGCGCCGTTGGCAAGGCCCAGCAGGAACACCGTTGGCCGCAGGGGCCACGCTGGACCGACAAATGCCGCCATTGCAAGCGCGAGGAGCGCGAGGGCAGAGGCCACGCAGCCACTGACGGCCCATAGACGCATGCTACCGAACGAGAAGCGCGATGCACCGCTGCCAAGGATGCCAACGAGGAGCATGCCAGCGAAGACGCCGCCGTGCTGCAGGCCCGTGAGCTTCGTCGACTGACCCGGCGACAAGTCGAAAACCGATCCGGCGAAGGGCTCCAATATCAGGTCCTGGGCACTGTAAGCGACCATCGAGATAAAGACGAAGATCGTGAAGCGCCGCGCGATGGGCTCGGCCCATGCCTGGCTGAATGCTTCCGCGAACGAGCGTCGGTCGTTCAGTGCCGGGCGCTTCTCGGCGTTCGCGACGGGCATCGTGTCTTGCTCGAGCCGGTACACCGCGATCAGCGTCAGCAGAAACGCCAAGGCGGCGACCGAGGCCGTGACTGCGACCAGTCGCGCCGGCGTGTACGGGTCGAGGTTCTGTCCGGCCACTATCGCGGTGACGACGATGCCGGCAATCATCATCAGCCAGACGGCGGCAGCGCTGCCTGAGCGTTGGTTGGCGGAAACGCGGCTGGCGAGGAGGGCAAGGAGGCACGTCCCGGCAGCGCCAACTCCCATACCGATGAACACGAAAGAGAAGGTCGCCATCGCGATCCCGGCGAACAGGTGTGAAGTCATGACGGCAATCGACATGGCCGCGCCGATGGCGCCCAGTCCCAGCACGGCAATTCCGCCGATGATCCACGGCGTTCGGCTGGGGGCGCTGTCGGAGCTGTGCCCCCAGTAGGGTCGAAGAAGCTGGATGGCGTAGTGCAGGCCCACCAACGCGCCGGGTAGCATCGCGGGTAGCGCCAACTCGACGACCATCACCCTGTTCATGGCCGATGTGGTGAGGACCACAATTGACCCGAGCGCCGCTTGAACGAGCCCCAGCCGGGCAATATCGAACCAGCTGAACGCCCGATTCCTCATGGCACGGCAACCAGATCAGGGCGGAGCGCGATCGCTGCGACGAGCATGCCGAGCACGTAAAGGCTCACGCCCGTAGCGTTATACCAGGGCGCCTTCTCGCGCGGGTCTTCAAGTAACTTGGTCATCAGGTGAAGTTGAACGCCGAGCGAAAGCGCAATCAGCGTCGCGTAAATCGGGCGGCCCCACAGGAACAGCAGAGCCACGACCACCAACTGCGGCAATGCCATCACGAGGCATGCAAATCGCGCAGCGCGCTCAGCTCCGAGCTGCACAGGCAGCGAGCCGATGCCGCAGCGCTTATCACCTTCGATCGACTTGAAATCGTTGAGCGTCATGATGCCGTGGGCGCCGACGCTGTAGAGCGCGGCTATAATGAATACCTCCAAGCTCGGCAGCGCTCCGGCCATCACCGCGGCGCCAGTGATCCAGGGCAGCCCTTCGTAGCAGGCGGCGACGGCAGAGTTCCCCCACCAGCCGTTCTTCTTGAGGCGCAGCGGTGGCGCGCTATAGGCCCAAGCGAGCGCCAGGCCGACGACGGAAGCTACGAACACCGTGGGGCCTAGAAGAGCCGCGACTGCCAGTGACAGCGCCGTCCACAGCAATGCTATGTAGAATCCCCATTCGCCCGGCACGCGACCG
The DNA here is from genome assembly GCA_964493785.1 of uncultured Hyphomicrobium sp. Lineage (GTDB taxonomy): Bacteria > Pseudomonadota > Alphaproteobacteria > Rhizobiales > Hyphomicrobiaceae > Hyphomicrobium_A. The sequence goes on from CAZBPM010000001.1 coordinate 203,769, forward strand.
GACGGAATGGGACGGTTGGGTTCGTTGATCGCGTCGACATGTCGGTCGTACCAGTCATTGACGACCTGGCTCGTCGCGCAGACCAGCGGACCGGTGAGAATCGCGCCGGTGAGAATCAGCGGCCAGTGGCCGCCAGCCGGCACGCCCGATGAAATTACTCCGCAGCCGAACGCCCACATCGGCGGAAACCAGGTAATCGGCTTCAGCAGCTCGACGACCGCCGAGGGTGCCGGAAGCAGGACATCAGTCGTGGTGTCTGGACGCTTCATGATGTAAGGCGAATGGTACACTTTTCGCGGGCTGAGTCCAGTCTGCGACGCGTCCTAATCGCGCTTCGGTGCAGCGCATCGCGGAGCGATTCAAGTTCATAGGGTTGTGCGCGATTGAAGCGTCGTTGCATTGAAGTCACGGCGCACTCAGTGGTGCGTAGCGGCGCTGCACGACGCGCGCACAAGCGCTCGCGCAAATGCTGACAGATGTGATGCGGTTGGAGTGGCGGGCCGGCGTCAGTTGTGGACGAGCGATCTCAGTCGTCGCCGTCGTCGGTCCCGTCACCCAGGCCAAAACGCCGGAGCTTGGAATACAAGCTCTGCCGACTCAATCCCAACATCTCGGCTGCCGATGCCCGGTTGTCTCCGGTCAGCTCGAGCGCTGCTTCGATGCACAGCTTCTCGATCACATCGGTCGTTTCGCGGACGAGCTCCTTGAGGCTCACTCGTCCGACGAGGCTCGTGAGCTGCTCTACGGAGTGCGGCAGCTCGCGCTTGCGTCGCGTGGACTTGATCGGCTCGCGCCTGCCGACGTTGCGGATTGCGAACCCGAAGCAGGGGTGTTCGCCGTTGAGTACCGATACGGCCGAGATTTCAACTTCCTCGGTGGAACCGTACTCGCCACGCAGGACCGTCGTGAAATGTCGAATCGAGCCGTGCTCACGAATATTCGATACGAGCGCATTGAGGTCGACGCCCGGCCGGCCAACCCATCGTTCGAGCAACTCACCGCGCGCTTGTTCCTCGGTGCCGAGTTGCGCGAGGTCGAGAAACGCCGTGTTTGCCGTCAGAATCCGGCGCTCGAGGTCCGTCACGACAAAGCCGTCGGGTAGGCTCTCGACCACGCTCAGCAGCTTCGACTTGCCCTTAACCTGCGTCTCGCCGACGAGGCCCATGCGCACCAGAAAATGCGACGCATTCTCTTGGCGGAACAGCGATGCCGAAACCGTGGCAGAGAGCTTGCCGTCGTGGAGCTTCGCAATCACGTCATCGGCGCGACCGGTGGCGCGCACCTGCGCGAGCTGCGCCTGCACGGCTTTCGAACCCTCGGCGTCGAAAATATCGGGAAAGGTTCGGCCAGCGAGACGCTTGATGCTTTTGTTGAGGATCTGAGCGGCGGCCGGATTGGCCTCGACAACCTTCAGGCTGGTCGCATCGACAATGATGACCGGCTCCGAGGCGATCTGGAAGAGCAGCCTGTAGCGAGTCTCGGCGTTGCGCAGGCGCCCGTACTCGCGCTCCATACTCTGCTGCGCATCGACAAGGCGCTGCTGCAGCGCGGCGACGGGTCGAAGGTCGCGGCCTACTGCTACCAGCCGGCCGTTGGGTCCGATCGGTACGACGGAATACCGGATGGGGACGTCGGCACCGCGCTTGCCGGGATGGTTCACCTGACGCCATCGCAGCGGCGCGTTCTCAGCCGCGTCCTGAAGGAGCTCTTCGATTTTCGGGCGGCTCTCGATGGTGACAGTGTCCACCCAGGCCTTGCCAACCCACTTATCGAAGCCCTCTTTGGGAATCTCGTCGTTGCCAAAGGCGACATCGCGCACGATGCCCTTGCCATCGACGATCAGGGCGACGTCCGACGCGGCCGCGATCAGCTTTGCAGCGATTTCGGCATTCAGGTCACCGAGCGTTCTCTTCGGGGTCCGGAACACGATGCCTGCTTCTCGGGCGAACACGGACGGCTTTCCTCCACCTGGACCCTTCGAACTTGCTTTGTTTCATTATCGCATTGCGTTTGTGTCAAGCAAGCTTGAAAGCAACCTGGCCGCCCGGCGTCCATCCTGGGCAGTAGAGTCGGCACCAACACGTGAAACAAAATCTGGATTCTCAAGAAAGAATCGGCCGCCGACCATGATGTGAAGGGCAGGGTCGGGAATTGCTCGCCGAAGGGTTTGAATGAGGGTCGATAGGTTCTCTAACGGGAGGTCGCAACCGACGGACAGGCCTATAACTCTGTAGGGACCGTTGCGGGCGATGTTTACCAACTGTTCGGCCGTCTTGGGATGTTCGGTGGTAACGTCCCATCCGCCGTGCTGCATGAACTCACGCAGAATTGCCAGCCCGAATATGTGCTGGTCGGCCGGTGCCGGCGTCAGCAACGCGCGCGGCGCGTTGACCGAAAGGTCATTCTTCTGACCGAAGTCGGGGGACAGCTGTCGGACGTAGGTGTGCAGTGCGAGAAGACCGATGGTCACGTCGGTGAAGCTGTATATATCCGCTTTCCATAGCTCGCCCAAATATCGTGCGGATGGCGCAAAAAGCTGGATAAATATGGCCTCAAGAGAGTTTCCGCGGTCGCGAAGCGCTTCTATGAATGCCGCGCCGACGGACGGTTCGTGCGTGAGTACCAGGCGCACGAATTCGGCAACGTCCTCGGCGGTGGGTGCATTTTTGCGTGCGGCCATTCCCCGAGTTTGTTCGTTCGCCAGCATGAGGCGCGGGATGACATCGCATTCGATGGTTCTTGCGAGCACAGCGCCGATATCCAAGGGCGTGCCCGGGATCCGACTGCTTCCGCTGGTGGCAAGGTGCCAGCCTTCCGGGCTGCATGCCGGCCACGAATTCTCGAGTTCCTCAGTCGTTCTGAAGCTCGACATCGTTTCCCTCCCGTCCGTCGTCGACTGCCTTATCTCGTCAAGCGATCAAGCTGAGCGAGTGGAGTTAGACGGATTGGCACCGCCAGTTTTCTCTGGCTCCGGCGGCGTCACATAGTTAAGCATAGTGGACACTTTTGTCGCAACACTAATTAGACGGTGCCTCCAAAACTTGTCGGTGTAAAGCGAGATTTACGTCCAAAAGATTTGACACATCTCATCCCCCGGACATACTGTCACGTCATCGAAGCTGCCGCATGAATGCAGGCAGCACGAAGGGAGGACGGGCAAGTGTCGAAGGGGCGACGCTCTCAGGCAACGCAGCTCTACTCGGCGAGTGAGCGCCAGCGCAGGGACGCTTCGCCGTGGACCCTGGTGCAGGGCATCCTGGCCCCTCTGCAGTTCCTCGTATTCATCGTCAGCGTCATTCTCGTTCTTCGCTATCTGCTGACCGGCGAGGGCCTGTGGTCCGCATCTGCGTCAGTCGTAGTGAAGACGTTCGTTCTGTACGGAATCATGATCACCGGCTCGATCTGGGAGCATGATGTCTTCGGTCGCTATCTCTTTGCGCCGGCGTTTTTCTGGGAAGACGTCGTCAGCATGCTGGTGCTGGCGCTGCACACCGCATACCTGGTGGCGCTGTTCACCGGATGGCTCACGCCGCGCGAACAGATGCTCCTCGCGCTCGCGGCCTACGCTTCGTACGTCATCAACGCCGCGCAATTTCTGCTGAAGCTTCGCGCGGCCCGGCTGCAGGCGGGCTCCGAGCGCATGACCGGCGTCGAGGTGCCGGGATGACAATTCAGACCCCAATTCAGCCTCCCAAAGCGTCGCAAGGCTGCACCGAGACCCCTGTCCTGCGTGAGCGGGGGCAGCGAGAGGTGTTCTGCGGGCTGACGGGAATCGTGTGGCTGCATCGCAAGATACAGGACGCGTTCTTTCTCGTGGTCGGGTCGCGCACATGCGCGCACCTCATCCAATCGGCGGCCGGCGTGATGATCTTTGCCGAGCCGCGCTTTGCGACTGCAATCATGGAGGAGCGCGACCTCGCGGGGCTCGTCGATGCCAATGACGAGTTGGATCGCGTCGTGGGGCGCCTTTTGGAGCGCCGCCCCGATATCAAGCTGCTGTTCCTCGTCGGATCTTGCCCGTCGGAGGTGATCAAGCTCGACCTGTCGCGTGCTGCGGCGCGCTTGGCTAAGCAGTATGCACCGGCAGTGCGGGTGCTGAATTATTCCGGCAGCGGCATCGAGACTACGTTCACCCAGGGCGAGGACGCTTGCCTCGCCTCGCTGGTTCCAGAGCTTCCCGAGGCAGCACCGACGGCGGAAAAATCCCTGCTCGTGGTCGGCGCGCTTGCCGACGTCGTTGAGGATCAGTTCCGCCGGCTGTTCGACGAGCTGGGTGTCGGGCCCGTCGCATTTCTTCCGCCGCGGCGCGTGTCGGAGCTTCCGGCAATCGGATCCCAGACGCTTTACCTTTTGGCGCAGCCGTTCCTCGGCGATACCGCACACGCCCTCGAAGAGCGCGGTGCTAATCGTCTCGCTGCGAATTTTCCGCTTGGAGTGGAAGGCACGACGAACTGGCTGCGTGCTGCGGCTCAGGCTTGGGGTGTCAGCGAAGCCCGCTTCAATGAGGTCGTGCGGCCGGCTCAGGAGCGTGCACGCAAGGCGCTCGAGCAGCATCGCCCGCGCCTCGCCGGAAAGAGCATTTTCTTTTTCCCCGACTCGCAGCTCGAGGTGCCGCTCGCGCGCTTTGTGTCTCGCGAGCTGCAGATGAGGCCGATCGAGGTCGGCACGCCGTATCTGCACAGGCAGCATCTTGCCCAGGAGTTGGATCTGATCCCCTCGGATGCGTTGTTGAGTGAAGGACAGGATGTCGAGAAGCAACTCGATCGCTGTCGTGCCGCCAAGCCGGACATCGTCGTGTGCGGTCTGGGGTTGGCCAATCCCCTCGAGGCAGAGGGGATGACGACCAAATGGTCGATAGAGCTCTTGTTCACGCCGATCCAGGGGTACGAGCAGGCCGGCGATCTCGCCGAATTGTTTGCGCGCCCACTCGTGCGCCGTTCGCGGCTGGAGGTCTAGCGGATGCAGCTCACGCTCTGGACATACGAAGGACCTCCGCACGTCGGCGCAATGCGCATCGCGACTGCGATGGACGGCGTGCACTACGTGCTACATGCGCCGCAGGGCGATACGTATGCCGACCTTCTGTTCACTATGATCGAGCGGCGCGACAAGCGTCCCCCCGTGACCTACACGACTTTCCAGGCACGCGATCTCGGTGGTGATACGGCCGAGCTCTTCAAGAATGCTGCGCGCGAGGCCTACGAGCGGTTCAAGCCGGATGCGCTTCTGGTCGGCGCTTCCTGCACCGCTGAATTGATTCAGGATGATCCAGGCGGCTTGGCCCGTGCGCTCAACCTGCCGGTGCCGGTGGTGCCGCTTGAGCTCCCGGCCTACCAGAAGAAAGAAAACTGGGGTGCCGCGGAGACTTTCTATCGGCTCGTTCGCACGCTTGCTGGCGCGCATGCACCCGAGGCCGGGTGGCAGCGTCCGGAGCGCGATGCCAGCCGCCGGCCGCGTTGCAATGTGCTTGGGCCGACCGCGCTTGGCTTCCGCCATCGCGACGACGTCAAAGAGATCACGGGACTGCTCGGCCGGCTCGGCGTCGATGTCAATGTCGTAGCGCCGCTGGGGGCGTCGCCAGCCGACCTCGCCAGACTGGGCGAAGCCGATTTCAATGTCGTTCTCTATCCGGAGATCGGGCTCAGCGCTGCCCAATGGCTCGAGCGGACGTTTAGGCAGCCGTATGTCAAGTCAGTGCCGATCGGCGTCTCCGCCACGCGCGAATTCATCAACGAGGTGGCGAACGCCGGTGGGCTCGATGCCGCAAAGTTGCTGGCCGAAGAGGAGTCGCGCCTGCCCTGGTATTCGCGTTCCGTCGACTCGACCTACCTCACTGGCAAACGCGTATTCGTTTTTGGTGATGCAACCCATGCCATCGCCGCCGCTCGCGTAGCCAAGGAAGAGCTCGGTTTCACCGTCGTCGGGCTTGGTTCCTACAGCCGCGAGTTCGGTCGCGAGTTGCGCGAGGCTGCCAAGTCCTACGACGTCGAGGCGCTGGTGACAGACGACTACCTGGAAGTCGAGGCGAAGGTTCGCGAACTGGCTCCGGACATTGTCCTGGGCACGCAGATGGAGCGCCACATAGCCAAGCGGCTCGGCATACCCAGTGCGGTCATCTCCGCTCCCGTCCATGTGCAGGATTTCCCCGCTCGCTACTCGCCTCAGATGGGGTTTGAAGGCGCGAACGTTATTTTCGATACCTGGGTTCATCCGTTGATGATGGGTCTCGAGGAGCATCTGCTCGCGATGTTCCGCGACGACTTCGAGTTCCACGGAGATGCAGCCCCTTCGCATCTTGGTCACGCCAACAAGGCTGCCGAGGCGGCACCTACGCCGGGTGCCGAGACGCAAGCACGAACCGAAATCAACGTCGGCGCGGCTGTTTTCTGGGCTGACGACGCTCAGAAAGAGCTGATGAAAATTCCATTCTTCGTACGCGGCAAAGCACGCCGCAACACTGAGCGCTTCGCGACAGAGCGCGGCTTGGCCACTGTGACGATTGAGACGCTTTATGATGCCAAGGCTCACTACAGCCGCTGAGACAGGACGTCCTGTCGTGCCGGTACGCTTCGTGATCGTGACTCTGGACAGTCACCTCGCGGGTGCGATCAATCGGGTGAGGCCTGATCTCGAGCGCGCGATACCTGGGCTCGAGATTCAACTGCACGCCGCTGCGGAATGGGGCAGCGATCAAGCTGCGCTGGCGCGCTGCCGCGAGGACATCGAATCCGCCGACATCATCATCGCGACCATGCTGTTCATGGAGGATCACATCCAGGCGGTGCTGCCCGCGTTGATGGCGCGGCGCGACAACTGCGATGCAATCGTCGGCGGAATGTCGGCAGGAGATGTGATCAAGCTCACGCGGCTCGGTCAATTCCGCATGGACAAGCCTGCCAGCGGTGCCATGGCGCTGCTGAAGCGGCTGCGTGGATCAAAGAAGAACGGGACGACTGCGGCGGTCCAGCAAGTCGCAATGTTGCGGCGCATCCCGAAGATGCTTCGGTTCATTCCCGGTACGGCGCAGGACGTGCGCGCGTATTTCCTTACGCTGCAGTATTGGCTCGCGGGGACGGACGACAACGTTGCAAACCTTGTCCGCTTCCTGGTTGACCGTTATGCGGATGGCCCCCGGCGGGCGCTCCGTGGTTCGCTGAAGGTGCCGGCGCCCATCGTTTATCCCGAAGTCGGCGTCTACCATCCTCGGATGCCGGCGCGCATCAGTGAGCGTGCCGACGCGTTGCCTGCACTGGCGGCCCAGGCAAAAGGAACTGTCGGCCTGCTCGTGATGCGCTCGCTGGTGCTGGCTAACGACACCTCCCACTACGACGGCGTCATTCATGCGCTCGAAGCGCGCGGACTGAAGGTCGTCCCGGCTTTCGCAACCGGGCTCGACGCGCGGCCGGCGGTGGAGAAGTTCTTCACCAGGGACAATCGCGCCACCGTAGATGCCATCGTCTCGTTGACCGGCTTCTCGCTTGTCGGCGGCCCCGCCTACAACGACTCGAAGGCGGCGGAGGAAATGCTGGCCGGCCTCGATGTGCCGTACGTGGCCGCGCACGCCTTGGAGTTTCAGACCATCGAGCAGTGGGGCGCTTCCGAGCGCGGGCTGCATCCGGTCGAGAACACCATGATGGTCGCCATTCCGGAACTGGATGGCGCTACCGGACCGACAGTCTTCGGGGGTAGGTCCGACGGCTCTGGCAAGCCGTGCCAGGGCTGTCACCGCGGCTGCACGTTCACCGCGGGCGACAATGCGCGAAACATGCATGTCTGCATCGACCGCGCAGAGATGCTCGCGGCACGCGTGTCCAAGCTGATCGATTTGCGCCGCGCCGAACGCAAAGATCGCAAGCTGGCGATCGTTCTATTCAATTTTCCGCCCAACGCCGGTGCCACGGGAACGGCCGCGTATTTGTCGGTCTACCAGTCGCTCTGGAACACGCTCTCGGCACTCGCGCGAGCCGGTTACAGCGTCAACTTGCCCGATGGGGTCGATGATCTGCGGGCGAAGATCCTCGGGGGCAACGCTTCTCGATACGGAGCCGCTGCAAACGTGGCGGCGAAAATTCCCTGCGACGACCATATCCGCCGTGAGCGCTGGCTACCGGAAATCGAAGCGCAGTGGGGACCGGCGCCGGGCAAGATACAGGCAGACGGTCGATCGATCTTCGTTCTCGGCGAGCAGTTCGGCAACGTGTTCGTCGGCGTGCAACCGACGTTCGGGTACGAAGGCGATCCGATGCGCTTGCTGTTCGAGCGCGGCTTTGCACCGACGCATGCATTCTCGGCATTCTATAGATGGTTGCGCGAGGACTTCGGTGCACACGCGGTGCTGCATTTCGGTACCCACGGCGCGCTCAAGTTCATGCCCGGCAAGCAGGCCGGAATGTCGGGCAGTTCGTGGCCCGACCGCCTGATCGGAGACCTGCCCAACCTTTATCTCTACGCGGCCAACAATCCCTCCGAGGGCACGATCGCCAAGCGGCGCGCAGCGGCGACGCTGATCAGCTATCTGACGCCGCCCGTCGCGAAGGCCGGTCTTTACCGCGGCCTAGTCGATATCAAGTCGTCGCTCGACCGCTACCGCGGCCTGCCGCCGGAAGCCGATGACGAGCGGGACCGGTTGGCAGAACTCATACAGGCGCAGGCGGCCACGTTGGATCTGGCTGCCGCGGAACCGGCGTGGTCGGGCGATATAGATGCACGCGTGAGAGATCTCACAACGGCGCTGCTCGAGTTGGAGCAGACGCTGATACCGCACGGACTCCACGTGGTCGGCATGCCGCCTTCGCCCGCGGAACGCGTCGATATGCTGCTGGCGGTCGCCGATGCCTCGCACGGCGTGACCGTGGAACGTGCAGCGATCGAGGCGATCGTGCAGGGCGCTGGCTTGGCTCAAGTTATCGAACTCAGTGGGCTTGCACGGGATGAGGCCAGCCGCGAGATCCTGCGCCAGTTGCAGAAGACCAATGCCCTCCTGGCAGAAGACCATGAGATCAACGCGCTGCTGGGTGCGCTCGACGGCCAATTCGTAAGGCCGGTTGCGGGGGGTGACTTAATTCGCACGCCGCAAATGCTGCCGACTGGGCGCAACGTACACGGCTTCGATCCTTTCCGAATTCCGAGCGCGTTCGCCGTTGCCGACGGCACGCGCCAGGCTGGCAAGCTTCTCGCCCGGCACCGCGCCGAGACCGGCACCGTGCCGGAATGCATCGCGCTGGTGCTGTGGGGAACCGACAACCTGAAGAGCGAGGGCGGTCCGATCGCGCAGGCGCTGGCGCTCATGGGGACCACGCCGCGGTTCGACGGTTATGGACGTCTCGTGGGAGCGTCGCTGATTCCGCTTTCCGAGCTTGGTCGACCACGCGTCGACGTTCTGATGACCTTGTCTGGTATTTTCCGCGATCTGCTGCCCCTGCAGACCAAGCTGCTCGCGGAAGCCGCGCTGTTGGCGGCAAGCGCCGACGAGCCGTCCGAACAGAACTACGTTCGAAAGCATTCGCTGCGCTATCAGCAGGTCCACGGGTGCGACATCGAAACAGCGGCGCTGCGGGTCTTCAGCAACGCCGACGGCGCCTACGGGTCGAACGTCAACCAGATGATCGACGGTGGCACCTGGGGCGAAGAGGACGAACTCGCCGAGACCTATACGCGCCGCAAGTGCTTTGCATACGGCAGCGCCGGCACGCCGATGAAGCAGCCCGAACTGCTCAATAGCATGCTGGCCAACGTCGACCTCGCCTACCAGAACCTGGAGTCGGTCGAGCTCGGCGTGACGACCGTCGATCATTACTTCGACAATCTGGGCGGTGTGAGCCGCGCGGTGCGGCGCGCGAAGGGTGAGGCCATTCCGGTCTACATCGGAGACCAGACGCGCGGAGACGGGCTCGTCCGCACACTCTCCGAACAGGTCGCGCTCGAGACACGCACGCGCATGCTCAATCCCAAATGGTACGAGGGCATGCTGCAGCATGGCTATGAAGGCGTGCGCCAAATCGAGGCGCACGTGACGAATACGGTCGGCTGGTCGGCGACCACGGGACAAGTGGCGCCTTGGGTTTACCAGAGTCTCACGCAGACATTCGTTCTCGACGAGGCGATGCGCAAACGGCTCGCCGAACTAAATCCTGTGGCTTCGGCGAAGGTGGCAAACCGGCTGCTAGAAGCTCACGCTCGCAATTATTGGTCGCCCGATGCGGCAACCCTCGATGCCCTGCGCAAAGCAGGCGAGGAGCTGGAAGATCGGGTCGAAGGTGTTGGACTGGAGGTCGCCGCATGACAGTCGCAGTAAGAGATCTGGTGAAGGCGGCGCATGGAGATGTGCGGCTTGATGGTGATGGAAGCGTTCAGGTCAAGCTCGACCCGACCGTGAGCATAGGCACCGCAAAGGTGTTCTCGATCTACGGGAAAGGCGGCATCGGCAAGAGCACGGTTTCATCGAACCTGTCCGCCGCCTTCTCGAAGATCGGCAAGCGGGTGCTGCAAATCGGCTGCGACCCCAAGCACGATTCCACTTTCACGTTGACCAAGCGCCTGGTGCCGACGGTCATCGACGTCCTCGAGAGCGTCAACTTTCATAGCGAAGAGCTGCGCGTCAGCGATTTCGTCTATGAGGGCTACAACGGCGTCAAGTGCGTCGAGGCCGGCGGCCCGCCGGCGGGCACAGGCTGCGGCGGCTATGTCGTCGGCCAGACGGTCAAGCTGCTGAAGGAGCATCATCTCCTCGAGGACACGGACGTGGTGATCTTCGACGTGCTGGGCGACGTGGTCTGCGGCGGCTTCGCATCGCCGCTGCAACACGCAGACCGCGCGCTCATCGTAACGGCCAACGACTTCGACTCCATCTTCGCCATGAACCGCATCGTGGCGGCAATTCAGGCGAAGTCGAAGAACTACGCCGTACGTCTGGCGGGGGTGATCGCAAACAGGAGCAGGGAAACCGACCAGATCGATCGCTTCAACGATGCGATCGGACTGAAGCGTCTGGCGCTGATCCCAGATCTCGACGTGATCCGGCGCAGCCGCCTGAAGAAGTCGACGCTCTTCGAGATGGAGGCGTCGGCAGAACTCGAGGCGGTGCAGGGCGAATATCTGCGACTGGCCGAGACGCTCTGGGCGGGCACGACGCCGCTCGACGCCAAGCCGATGAAGGACCGCGACATATTTGATTTTCTGGGGTTTGAGTGATGCCCACGGTCACTTATCTCGATCGGCGGGGTGAGATCGAAACCTATTTCGATCGCACCGCTGTCGATGCATGGACGAAGCTGACGTCGGACGCACCGGTATCGCGCATCAGGAAGACTGTGCGCGAGGGCCGCGACCAGATGCGCAGCACGCTGCTGTCATGGCTGCCGGCCGATCTGTCCGGTCGGCGAATTCTTGATGCCGGTTGCGGAACAGGCGCGTTTGCAACAGAGGCGGCACGCCGCGGCGCTCAGGTGGTGGCGGTCGATATTTCGCCAAAGCTCGTCGAGCTTGCCTCACGCCGGTCAGCCGAGGAACTGCAGCACCAAAACGTCGATTACAGGGTCGGCGACATGCTCGATCCTACGCTCGGTCGCTTCGACCACGTGATAGCGATGGATTCGCTCATCCACTATGCGGCCGAGGACATCGCAAAAGCCCTGGAGCGGCTCGCGGCACGCACCGGCTCCAGCGTCCTTTTCACCTTCGCGCCCAAAACTCCGATGCTGGCATTGATGCATGCCGCGGGCCGCGTATTTCCGCGCGCCGACCGTGCACCGGCAATCGTGCCTGTGAGCGAGGGGGGCTTGAGATCGATCCTGGCGAACGAGGTCGGGCTGAAGGGCTGGCGCGCCGATCGGACCGCGCGGATAGCAAACGGATTCTATACGTCGCAGGCCATGGAGCTCCATCGCGTATGAGGCGGCTGAACGACAAGCTGTCGCGTGGTTGGGTTCGACTGAACCCAAGCTGGCTGCCGTTTGCCGACGCGGCTACCGCAGAATTGCCGCTTGGCCGGCTTTTGCGTCTTTCGTTGTTCCAGGTTTCGGTCGGAATGGCGCTCGTGCTGCTCAACGGGACGCTCAACCGTGTGATGATCATCGAGCTGGGGGTGCCGAGTGCGCTCGTTGCATTGATGGTTTCCCTGCCGGTGATATTCGCGCCGTTGCGCACGCTGATCGGTTTCCGCTCCGACACCCACCGCTCCGTTCTGGGGTGGCGCCGCGTTCCGTACATCTGGTTCGGAAGCATGCTGCAATTTGGCGGCCTTGCGATCATGCCGTTCGCGCTGATCGTGCTGTCTGGGGATGCCAACGGGCCGATCTGGGTCGGCTACGTGGCCTCGGCGCTGGCTTTCCTGCTTGTCGGCGCAGGCCTGCACACGACGCAAACTGCCGGACTGGCGCTCGCGACCGATCTGGCGCCGGTAGCGTCGCGCCCGCGCGTTGTCGCCTTCCTGTATGTGATGCTGCTGGTCGGAATGGTGGCGAGCGGCTTCATTTTCGGTGAGGTGCTCGCCCAGTTCAGTCAGCTGCGGCTCATCAAGCTCATTCAGGGCGCGGCTGTCGTGACGATGGTGCTCAACATCATCGCGCTGTGGAAGCAGGAGGCACGTAATCCTGCATTGACGGCGCTGGATCGTTCGCACCCGACATTCGCAGAATCCTGGCGGAAGTTCCGCAGCGGCGGCCGCTCCAGCCGTGTGCTGGTTGCGGTCGGCTTGGGTGCCGCCGGATTCGGGATGCAAGATATCCTTCTCGAGCCGTACGGTGGCGAGGTGCTGCACCTTGGTGTCGGCGCAACCACACAGCTTACGGCGATACTCGCGGCCGGAACGTTAGCTGCCTTCGCACTGGCGGCGCGCAGTCTCGGCAAGGGGACCGATCCCTATCGTGTCGCTGGATACGGAGCCCTCGTGGGGGTGGTCGCGTTCTCCGCCGTAATTTTCTCTGCACCGCTAGGCTCACCCACCATGTTCCGGATCGGCGTGTGCCTCATCGGTTTTGGCGGCGGCCTATTCTCGGTCGGCATGCTGTCAGGTGCGATGGCACTCGCAGACGGTGCCGCCGTGGGACTGGCGCTGGGCGCGTGGGGTGCCGTGCAGGCGACATCCAACGGGCTGGCGATTGCGTGCGGTGGTGCCGTTCGCGACATCGTCTCCCGGCTCGCGGAGAAAGGCCTGCTTGGGCCAGCTCTGGTGGGGCCGTCGGTCGGTTACGGTTTTGTCTACTACATCGAAATCTTGCTGCTGTTCGCAACTCTTGCTGCGGTCGGTCCGCTCGTTCGTCCGGCGAGTGAAGCCCGCTTGCGGTCCAACTCAAACTTCGGGCTAGCCGAGTTTCCAGGCTAGCGCTGTGTCGTGGAGGTACTCCGATGGAAAAGGGCGCAATTACTCAATACGTCGACGTCGCTCAAGTCTGTCTCTATGCGTTCTGGGCGTTCTTTGCATACCTGATTTACTACCTGCGTCGTGAGGACAAGCGTGAGGGCTATCCGCTCGCGTATGAGCGGATCGAAACCAAGCCTTACCTCAACTTCCCGCCCATTCCGGACGCGAAGACTTTCATTCTGCCGCATGGCGGCGAAGTGCTCGCGCCCCGCAAAGAAGCGTCGGAATGGGATGTCAGGGCAGTACCGGTTGCGCCATGGCCGGGAGCGCCATTGGAGCCGATCGGCAACGCGATGCTCGATGGCGTCGGTCCGGGTTCATACGCCTTGCGCGCGGACACGCCCGATCTCACACTCGAGGGGCTGCCCAAGATCGTTCCGCTGCGGATTGCCAGCGGCGAGAAGCTCGTCACGCACGCAACGCAGGGCACTGAAGCCGACCCCGCGCCGACGTCAGGCGAATACAAGCAGTTCACGTTGAGCCCGCGCGATCCAGATCCGCGCGGAATGGAGGTCATCGGCGCGGACCGTGGCGTGGCCGGCGTCGTACGCGATGTGTGGATCGACGTGTCCGAGGTCATGATCCGCTACCTGGAGGTCGAAGTGGCTGGCGGCAGGCGCGTGCTCTTGCCGATCAACTTCTCGAAGGTCGACAGAGACAGCCGTCGGGTTTACGTGCACGCCATTCTGGCTTCTCAATTCGCCAGCGTGCCGTCGGTCGCAAACCCGAACCAGATCACTTTCCGCGAAGAGGATCGCATCTGCGCCTACTATGGTGGCGGGTTGCTCTACGCCACCCCTGCTAGAGCGGAGTCCTGGCTGTGAGAGAGCACGAAATCGAACCGGTCCCCGGCCTCCCTGAGCAACTTCCGGCCGGCGAGAAGATTATCTGGCAAGGTGCCCCGACCTTGAAAGGCATCGCGCTTAGAGTGCTGCACGTTCGAGCGGTGGCAATCTACTTTGGATTGCTATTCGCTGGGGTGACAGGGTCGGCCATCTGGTCGGGTGTTCCTTACGGTGCGGCGATCGTGGGCAACAGTGGCGTGATCGCAGGCGGCATCGCTGCCTGCGCTCTTCTCACCCTGTTCGCCTGGCTGATTCACCGCTCGACGCTTTACACGATCACAACGCGGCGGGTCGTGCTGCGGTTCGGAATCGCGTTGCCGATGTCGGCAAATGTGCCGTTTTCTTCGATTCAAGCGGCCGATCTGAAACTGCATGGCGACGGCAGCGGCGACATTGCGCTCGCGCTCAACGGGGAGGGACGCCAGTCGCTCGTCGTTCTCTGGCCGCACGTGCGTCCTTGGCACACGGTGCGGCCGCAGCCGGCCCTCCGCTGCATTCCAAACGCCAAAGAGGTCGCTGAGACTTTGGCGACGGCGGTGACATCGGCGGGACATCCGAGATTGGTGAGTGTCGGCACAGCGCGGCCGCAGGCCGGGCTTGAACCAGTGCCGCAGTCTTCGGCAGCGTAAGTTAAGGAGCGGGCATCGATGACAGGTCCATCTGAGCAAATTCGGTTTCCTCGCGCACCCCTCTACGCGGTGTTTGGGCTCGTCTTTGTGGCGGTCGCGGTGGTGTTGTTCGCGAGAGCGACGGATATCGGCACCACGCGGCTGCAATACGCCGCCCCGGCGGAGACCCGGGATCTGCGGTTTGAAGATCGCAGCGATGGATCGGTAGCTGTCCATGACGCCACAGACGGAAGCGTCATTGATGTCGTGGCGCCAGGAACGAAGGGCTTCATCCGGACCGTGATGCGCGGCCTTGCGCACTCCCGGGTCGAGCGGGGTTTTGGTCCCGAGGGAAGCTTCCGGCTCACGCGCTGGGACGATGGGCGTCTGTCCATCTCCGATCCGCTCACCGGCCGTCAGGTCCAGCTCGTCGGCTTTGGAACGAGCAATGCTGAAGTGTTCGCCAACCTTTTGCCATCCGGGAGGTCTTCGCCATGAGCACGAGCTGGCTCGCGCCTCGAGAAAAATTCGACGTGCCCTGCACGATCGAAATCGAGAACACTTTCGAGAGCCTTCACGCCCATGTCGATCTCGACGGCGGGCTGGCGATGAACGCGGGCGATGCCGTGTTGGTGCACGGTGACCCTGTGCGCGTGCCGTACGGGTCGAAGGTGGTCCTGCGCCGCGTCGCAACGGTGACACGCGCAAACTGGATCGACCGTGCATTTACGATGCTGCTCGCTCGTCTAGAGCTGACAGAGCTTTACGAGGTGAGTTTTTCTTCGGGGAGCAAGCTATGACCATTGAAACACTTGGGCGGCCCAACGAGGCGACGCTTGCGGCGCAGAGCGACACCATGCTCAGCCCGCGGTTCTACACCACCGACTTCGACGAGCTCGATCGCATGAGCATCGACGGGGTGCGTGCGGAGTGGGACCAGATCCTCGCCGAAATGCGGTCCGATCCCAATCAGGGCCACTTTCGCCGCAACAAGGAATGGGAGCTGATCGATCTCGAAAGCTTGCCCGAGGGGTTGCGTAAAGAGCTTCTGGATTTCCTGATCAGTTCTCTGACCGCCGAGTTTTCCGGCTGCGTCCTCTATGCCGAGATGAAGAAGCGCGGCACGAACCGGGACCTGACTGAGCTTTTCAAGTACATGAGTCGTGACGAGGCGCGTCACGCCGGCTTCATCAACGATGCGCTACGCGACTTCGGCATCGGTGTCGATCTTGGCTTCCTGACCAAGACCAAAAAGTACACCTTCTTCCGCCCGAAGTTCATCTTCTACGCGACCTACCTGTCGGAGAAGATCGGCTACGCCCGCTACATTACCATCTTCCGGCAATTCGAGCGGCACCCTGAGCGGCGCTTCCATCCGATCTTCAAGTGGTTCGAGAAGTGGTGCAACGACGAGTTCCGTCACGGGGAGGCCTTTGCCCTCCTGATGCGCGCCAATCCGCAGTTCCTGACTGGAATGAACAAGCTCTGGGTGCGCTTCTTCCTGCTTGCCGTGTACGCGACGATGTACGTCCGCGATCACGCCCGGCCGGAGTTCCACAAGGCGCTCGGCATGGATCCGACCGACTACGATTTCCGAGTCTTCCGCATCACCAACGAGATCTCGAAGCAGGTATTTCCGGTTGTCATCGATCTCGACAATCCGAAGTTCCTCCAAGGGCTGGAGCGGCTGAGGGTGATCAATGACAAGCTTACTGCCGCCCAAGACGTGAAGGGGATAGTTGGGAAAATTCGCAGGAGCTGGCTGGCCGCTCAGGCTGGCGCAGCGTTTCTGCGGCTATTCCTTCTGCCTACCCAATCCAACGCCTTGCCGCAATCGAGCCGCCTGTCACCAGCCTGGTAGAGGGAGCAGCGTCGTTTGGACTACGCACTCGCCATCCTATTTGCATTGTTCGTCTGGTGGTTCAGCACCGGCGCGGTGCTGTACCTGATCGGCATGCCGCGCTCGACGGTGGGACTCAGCATGCTCGCCGCGACTGCGGTAGCCGCGATGGCCATTTTGGGCATCTGGGTCACAAGCAACGACGTGACGGTGGCAAGCGCCTATGCGGCGTTTGCGTGCGGGCTGCTGGTCTGGGCCTGGCATGAGATGAGCATGCTCACCGGATTGGTGACCGGACCTCGGACGTCGGCGTGCCCGGAATCGCTGCGTGGATGGCGTCGCTTCGTCGCCGCGACCGAGACGCTGATCTATCACGAGCTGGCTATTCTGTTGACCGCTGTCGGGCTGGTGGCGCTGACGTGGGGCGCACCCAATCAATTCGGTGCGTTGACGTTCATCGTGCTGTGGCTGGCCAGGATCAGCTCGAAGCTGAATGTCTACTTCGGGGTTCCGAACCTGACGGAAGAGTTCCTGCCGAAGCATCTGGTCTATCTAAAGAGCTACTTCCGTCACCGCCCGATGAATCTTTTTTTTCCGTTCGCCGTGACCGCGGCGACGGTGGTTACCGTGGAGCTGATCGATGCCGCGGCGGATGCAGGAAGTCCGTTCGACGTCGTCGGCTACACGCTGCTAGCGACTCTGATGGCGCTGGCCGTGCTTGAGCACTGGTTCCTCGTTTTGCCTTTGCCAGCAGCTTCGCTGTGGAACTGGGGGCTCTCTTCGCGGGAGCTCGAGGCTGAACTGTCCGCAGGCCCGCAACGCGTCGATACGCACAGGAAAGCGCGCCGATACGA
Organism: uncultured Hyphomicrobium sp.; assembly: GCA_964493785.1. Taxonomy (GTDB): domain Bacteria; phylum Pseudomonadota; class Alphaproteobacteria; order Rhizobiales; family Hyphomicrobiaceae; genus Hyphomicrobium_A. Next base: position 221,276 of record CAZBPM010000001.1, read on the forward strand.
ATCCGGAGCCAACTCCGTCTTGGAGAGTGTCTGATCATGAAGCGCGCGAGTCCGTGCTCGGGGGAGAAGGTCATGCAATACGAAGCGATGCTACAGACGCACCTCGACGCGCTGCAGCGCGAGGGCCGGTATAGGGTTTTCGCGGATCTGAAGCGTCGACGCGGTTCGTATCCGGTTGCGGAACAGTTTACAGAGGCTGGGTCTCGCGAAGTCGCCGTCTGGTGTTCCAACGATTACCTGGGCATGAGCCAGCACCCCGCGGTCGTCGCGGCGATGCATGAAGCCATCGACCAGGTCGGCGCCGGCTCCGGCGGCACGCGCAACATTTCCGGCACGACCCACTATCACGTCGAACTCGAGCACGAGATTGCCGATCTTCACGGCAAGGAATCGGCGCTTCTGTTCACCTCGGCTTACATGGCGAACGACGCCACCCTGTCGACGCTGGTGAAGCTGATCCCGGGAACGGTGATCTTCTCGGACGAGAAGAACCATGCCTCGATGATCGAGGGTATTCGCCACGGACGCGGAGAGAAGGTCGTCTTCCGTCACAATGACGCTGCCGACCTCGAAGCCAAACTGAAGAAGTATCCCAAGGGCACGCCGAAGATCATCGCTTTCGAGAGCGTGTACTCGATGGACGGGCATATATCGCCGATCGCTGCAATCTGCGACCTCGCAGAGAAGTACAACGCGATGACGTACCTCGATGAGGTGCACGCGGTGGGGCTGTATGGCCCTCGGGGTGGTGGTATCGCCGAGCGCGAAGGCGTCATGGGCCGCATCGATATCATCAACGGTACGCTCGCGAAGGGGTTCGGGGTCATGGGCGGCTACATCGCCGCGAGCCGGGCCTGCTGTGACGCGATCCGGTCGTTCGCGGCCGGTTTCATCTTCACGACGTCCCTCGCTCCAGCGATCACCGCCGGCGCGCTGGCGAGCATCCGGCACTTGAAGTCGAGCTCGGTGGAACGCACCGCCCATCAAGAGAGGGCGCGTAAGCTCAAGAGCCTGCTCAAGGCCGAGCGCTTGCCTGTGGTCGAGAATCCGAGCCACATCGTTCCGGTGATGGTGGGCGATCCGGGACACTGCAAGTCGCTTACGGATGTTCTGCTGCGCGACTACGGCATCTATGTTCAGCCGATCAATTATCCGACCGTGCCGAAGGGGACCGAGCGTATGCGTCTCACCCCGTCTCCGGTTCACACGGATGAGCAGATGGCCTACCTCGTTGGTGCACTCACAAGACTGTGGGCAGCCTGTCCCGTGGCCAATGGGACGTACGTGCGTCTGGCCGCTGAATAGGCTGACTATTCGAAGCGCACGGATCGCAGTCAGGGCCTCGATTGGCGGGTCCCGACGTGCGCGGGGGCACGATCTATGAGGTTGATGCAACTGGTGTACGCGTCGCGGCCGTTCGGCTTCGATGAACTGACGTTGACGGAAATTCTCCTGGTCGCACGCCGCCTGAACAAGCGCGACGACATAACCGGTTCGCTGATTTGCCGGGAGGACCTGTATCTCCAGCTTCTGGAGGGGCCGCGCGCTGCGATCACTGCGACCTATGCCAGGATATCGCGCGATGCACGGCACACCGATGTGGTGGTGCTCTGGGCCGGCGATGCCGTTGATCGGCTTTTCGCCGGCTGGGAAATGCGAGACGATCCCGCACAGTCGTGGATGTGGACGCGCGAGCAGGTGAGCGCGGGAGCGGTGACCGAAGCCTCGGCACAAGAAGTGCGCGACGTCTTCGTCAGGCTGGCGAGAGAGCCATACGTGCAGCCTCGCTATGACCTTGGGATCTAAGTTTCCCTAGCTTCGCGCGAAAGATCCTAGCAAGGCGCTGCACCGTTTCGCAGAAGCGGGCTCATTCTGCTCCGGTGCTTCGAGGCTGAGGGGCGAGGCTGGCGCGGTCGCCGCCCGATCTTGGCTCATGCGGCACGCGGGCGGGGCTTGATACCTTTAACTGAAAGTGCCACGCAGCGATCGTGAGCGATCGATTGCAGTGGCGCGAGAGAGATACCGAGCTCGGGTATTCGTGGGTCCGAAACGGGTGATCAGGTCTGGTGGGTCACTTCGCTCATACACGAGCGGTGCCACAGGGGAAACCTGGCACCGCTCACGTTTGGCAAAACACCGGTAGGACGACCTAGGGCGAGTAAGCCGCCGGTGCCAGACCGTGCTTCAGGCCCCAGTCGTACCAGTTGTCGACCACCGTGCCGGTGAGCAGGATTCCGATGCCGCCGGTGAGGGGACAAAGGACTGCGAACCACCAGGCCCAGCGGTGGATTGATTCAACCGTGGCGTTGAAGCCCATAGTCCATCGCCAAAACAATGCCGCGCGCTCTGCTGCCGTCCCGCGGTCGGTAATCTGCTCGAGCTCGCGGTCTCCGCCGTACCGGCTGACCGCCAGAATGGTCGCACCGTGCATCGCGAAGAGCAGCGCCGAACCGTAGAGGAATGCAATCGAGAGCATGTGGAAGGGATTGTAGAAGAGGTTTCCGTGATTGATCGAGAAGTCATTCGTCCAGTCTAGATGCCGGAAGATTCCGAACGGCACAGCCTCGCTGAAGCTGCCCATGAGGATCGGCCGGATGAAGCCGAGGACCAGGTAGAGCCAGATGGCTGCTGCGAATGCCCATGCGACGTGCGTGCCCATGCCTAGGTCGCGTGCGCGCTTGTACATCCGCACCCACCAAAGAAGGATCGCGGTGGTCAGGAAGAAGCCGGCCATCAGCCACCAGCCGCCTTCCTTGAGCGGCGGGAAGATCGTCAAGCCATGCTTGGGCAGCGGCGGCTCGAGCGAAAGCCAGAAGAACTGCCGCATGAAGGCGATCGGGCTCCAGTTGACCGACGCCAGCATGTTGAGGCCGATGATCTCGATTGCGATGACGCCGCAGACGATCGACAGGAACCCCGTCGTTCCCAGATAAAACGGCCCAATCTGAGCGTCGCCGATTTTGCCTAGCCAGTAGGAAAAGAACGGCTGGCCTTGCCGTGGAAAGATGCCCTGGTAAGCAGGCACGCCGAACTCGACGGGGCCGCGAACCTGCACCTGCGTGAAGATGTTCTGATACTGAGCCATGGTCGTTCCCTTGCCTTAGGACCAAATCGGCAGTCTGAGCCACCAACTCCACCAATCAGACCAAGGGTTGCCCTCCGCCCACAGCGGGCCGCTGATCACGATGCAGACCGCGCTGAAGTAAGCGGCCGACAGCGCGAGGAACAGTCCGAGGCGGTGGATGCCTACGGTGCCGATCGAGTAGCCGATGGTGTCGCGGAAGAATGTGTTCTCGTGGTCCGGTGTTTTCACTGCCTCGCCTTGCCCCGGATTGACGGCAGAGAGGATCACACCACCATGCAACGCGAGAGAGAGGCAGGTGGTGAAGAAGAACGTGATGGCGATCATATGCGCCGGATTGTAGTGGAAGTTGCCGTACTGGTAGCCCGTGTTCGACACCCAATCGAGGTGTGAGATGATGCCGTACGGGAACCCGTAGGACCACGATCCCATCAGGATCGGGCGAATAACCACTAGGGTGACGTAGGCAAGGATCGCAAAACCGAACGCCACCGGCACGTGATAGCCGATTCCAAGCTTGCGGCAGATCTCGACTTCGCGCAGAGCCCACGATCCGAATGCTCCGAGCGCGCAGACTGTAACGATCTGCCAAATTCCGCCTTCCTTCAGCGGGGCGAACGCCAAGCCGTAAGTTGCGGCCGGCGGGTTGATGCTCAGGCGCCAGAGGCTCCAAGTCGGCCCCAGCGAGACGCCGTATAGGATCATGCCGACGCCAACGAGGGTGAACAGTATCGTCGTCACCCCGAAGAAGCCGACATAGAACGGGCCCACCCAGAAATCGAACAAGTCGCCTCCGATGAGCGTCCCGCCGCGGACGCGGTACTTTCTTTCAAAGCTCAACATGCTCATCGGTTGTCACTCCAAATTCCTCTGGTCATGTAGTCGCTCCCTGAGGGAACGGGCGGGTGCGGCACGAGCCGAACCACGTCCGTTCCGACGGGCAGCAAGCCCGTAATCGCTCAGGCAGGTCGAACTGGTTGAGACAGCTCGATCTGAGCCTTTGGCGCTTCGGCCGCTTTGCGCGGGCCTTCGAGCCAGTTGAACCGGTCCGTGCTGAGCAAGATGAAGTGAATGATCAATGCCAGCGCGAACAGGAACGTGAACAATGCCACCAGCGTTCGCCGCGGATCGAACAGAAGCCACAGTCGCCACATGTCTGTTTCCTCCTAAGCTACGAATGCGTTGAGATAGGTCATTGCGACGTTCACGTTGTCCGTGAGCGACGAGTATCCGGTTGGACCCGGCAGCCAGGGCCGCCACATCCAAACGAGCACGTGTGCAATGATCGCGATAACGGTGAACAGGATGAAGCTGGTCATAAAGATACTGTGGAATTCCTTCGCTTCCTGTTCAGTCAAACCGGATAACGATCCGGTCCGCCTGTCATCTGCTGCCATTAGTTGTCTCCTTCTTACTCTTGCAGTGTCGCTGCGCTCGACCGCGCAGCCGGGTGGCCATGACTTCGTCATCATGGATTTCGCCGCCCGGTTTTCCCCCCGGGCAAATGTGATCCGCCTAGCCCATGAAGGCGTAAGCCGTGCAGGTGCCTGCCGCCTCTTTGGCTTGCTCGAAAACCGATCTGCGGCGTGAGGAGTGCCGCATCCAATTCCACGGCATCAGGCGCTCAACGATCGCCGCGCCGAGGAATACGGAAAAGCAGATGCAGAAGATGAACCGGAACTCGAGCGAAGAGCGTCGCGTGCTCTTGGCTGTCGGAATGTGTTCTGGCGCATAGTTCACGGCCATGTTCCATCTCCCCTGTTGGGTGTTTGTCCGGCAGCGCCGCATTTGTCGGTCGCAGCCGCCTTGCGTGAATTTTCCCAGATGCACGTCATGCAGGTTGCCCCGCCGTCAGAACCGCGCGCTCTTTGCCGACACGCGCGTGAGTCACACGTTCTTCGCCAGCTTTGCGAGCTCCCCGCTCGACAGCGTCGCGCAGGCGCTTTGCAGCGGAAATGCGAACCAGCACTGGATGTGCGGCGAGCAGCTCGTCCAACAGCGCCTTGGCTTCGTCGTCCCAGGGCAGCTCGTCTTCCAGACGCGCCGGAGTGGCGTCGACCTTGTCGAGTTCGGTGCCGAGGGGGATGATGTTGAAGAGCGCGTCGAACAGCGCGTTGCAGACTTCTTGAATGAGGTAGGTGGCGCCGGCGTAACCCATGAAGGGCGTGCCCGTGTGTCGGCGGATGGCTGCGCCCGGGAAGGATGCCGGAATGTAGATCGCGCGAGAGCCGATCTCGGCCAGGTACATGCGCTCGTTGTAACTGCCGAACATGATCAGCGGGGTGCTGTTGCGAACGGCTTCGCGGACGGCAGCGTTGTCGGGCTTGACGCCAGCACTGCGCGCGAAAGAGAACGTGCAAGGAAGCCCCATCTCGGCTTCGAGGAAATTCCGGACACCGCGCGCGTAGGTTTCGTTGGCGACGATGGCGAAGCTCGCCGTGCCGAAAAAGTCCTGGGTCACCGACCGCCACAAATCCCAGAGCGGCTTGATCGTCGTGTGCTTCTCGAGCTCGATGAAAGGCTCAGGATCAACGCCGGCGAGTTCACCCAACTTGCGGAGGAACTTGGTCGTCGAGTGCAATCCGATCGGCGCCTGCAGGTACGGCCGCTCCAACGCCTCGCAAAGCAGGCGCCCAAACTCGCGGTACATGCAGATGTTGACGTCGGCTTCGACCATCTTGGGGAGGTCGGCAAGGTGAGCGCCGAGCGGGAACACCATGTTGACTTCGCAGCCGATGCCCTCGATCAGCCGCCTGATTTCTGCAAGGTCGGACCAGGTGTTGAAGGTGCCGTAGATCGGTCCGATGATGTTGACGCGAGGCTTCTCGCCCGCTTGTCGCGGCTTGCGTTCGGGGATTTTCTTGCGCCCGTACTGCTTCCAGAGCCAGAACATGGCGCGGTCGGCGCTCTGCCACTGATCCTCGTCGATCGTGCGCGGCAGGAAGCGTTGGATGTTGGTGCCTTCGGGCGTCACGCCGCCGCCGATCATTTCGGCGATGGAGCCGGTGACGACGACCGAAGGAAGCTCGGGGTCGAGGGCGCGATGTGCGCGCCGCATTGCACCTTCCGTCCCCGTCTTGCCCAGCTCTTCTTCGGCGAGGCCGGTGACGACGACGGGCAACTCGTGCGGCGGCAGCCCGTCCGTGTAATGCAGGACCGACGTAACCGGCAGGTTCTCACATCCGACGGGACCGTCGATGATGACCTGCAGCCCCTTGACGGCAGTGAAGACGTAAACCGATCCCCAATAGCCACCAGCGCGATCATGGTCGAGGATGAGCATCAGATCATCTCCTCGGCTTTGCGCTTCTTGGCTTCCTTCTCCATTCGCCGCTTTTGCTCGGCGCGGAATAGCGGGCGGTCTTCGGGCAGCTTCTCCCAGACGCCGGAGGCATAGCCTTCGCCGACACCGGTAAAGAACGCCTTCATCTCGTCGAAGCGCGCCTTGCCGGCGAGTGCAGCGTTGATGACCTGCGCAAGCGAGCCGGCACCTGCGGGTCCCATCAGCGGCCGCGCCGAAATAAGGTTGGTGAAGTAAAGGGCGGGAATTGCCATCTGCTTGGCCTTCTGCACGACGGGCGTCGTGCCGATGGCAAGGTCGGGCTTGAACTCTTCGACCGCCGCGAGGTCTTGCTCCAGCGATGCGCGATAGGTGATGGCAACGCCCTTCGACTCGAGCCAGGCGCGATCGGGGTCGGACCACGCTGTACGTGGGCAGGCGGTGCCGACGTAGCGGAGGTCGGCGCCGCTTTCGACAAGCAGGCGGGCTACCAGCAACTCCGAGCCCTCGTAGCCCGATAGCGTGATGCGCCCGTTGATCGGCATCTTCGCCAGGGCGCCGCGAATTGCCGGAAGTATCTTGTTCTTGGCGGCGTCGACCTTATCTCGGGCGACGCCGCAGGCTCCGCCGATTGCGTCGAGCCAATCAGCAGTGCCGTCATGACCGACGGGCGCAGATCCGACGACAGAGCGCCCTGCAGCTTGGAATTCGCGGATCGAAGCGGTGTAGAACGGATGGATGGCGGCTACGGCGGCGCAATCGAGCGCGCCGTACAGCTCGCGCCACTCGCGCGTCGGCACGACGGGTCCTGCAGCAAGGCCGAGCGGCTCCAGCAGCATGCCTATACCAATGGGGTCAGCGGGGAACATCTCGCCGAGAAGTGCGATGGTAGGTTTGCTGCTCCTGCCGCCGCGCGGGGCAAGGACGGGACCTTGCGCAGCTTCCTCGCGCGCGTACTTCAGCATGGCGCCGGCGAGCACGTCTTTAGCCTCGGCATGCGTCGGGACACCGAAGCCCGGCACATCTATGCCGATGATGCGGACACCGTTGATCTGGTTCGGCAGCAGCCGCAAAGGCACGCCCGAGGCCGTCGGCACGCACAGATTGATGATCACGACGGCATCGTAATTCTCGGGATCGGCGAGCTTGTAGACGGCGTCGCGAATGTCCTCGAACAGTTTGCCGGTAACCAGCGTCTCGGAATTGAAGGGTACGTAGCCAACGGAGCGGCGCGCGCCGTAGAAGTGCGAGGTGAACGTGAGCCCGTAGACGCAGCAAGCTGATCCTGAAAGAACGGTTGCCGTGCGCCGCATTCTCAGGCCGACGCGAAGCGAGCCGAACGCGGGACACATGCTTTGCGGTTGATCGTGCGGCCCTGCGGGGTAGTCCTTGGCGTAGCGTTCGAGAATTTCGCTTTTGCCCGCGGCGACGGCTGCTCTTCGCATCTCGTCTTTGCCAGCGTGGCAGCCGGCGCCATCGCCTTGCGTTGCCGCGATGTTGATGGCGGGCCGAGGCGACTGAGCGACGCCGGCATGCAGCTCATTGTCGTTCATCATCGGAGCGCTGGCGGCGGAGTCGTAGACGACTTCCGCGCTGTCAGCGGCCCCTGCATCTGATGTTCGAAATGAGCTCATAATCTCATGCCGTCCTTGACTCAGACCGTTTCGTAAACAACTTCGAGCGACTGCTTCTCGACGATGGTTCCGCCGCACATGTCGGCGGCCGATGCCGGCTCGAGGACGACGCCGCGACCGACGGCTTCTCCGGAGAACAGCGCGAGCAGGCCATCTTGAGACAGCGGTGTGGGACGGACCGGAGGGGCCTCGGCGACGTTGATGGCCAAGTTCTCGAACAGGGGCCCCCAGGTTCCACCAGGACGGCCGATGATCTCGTAATTGGCGCTCTTGCGGCGGATGTCGTCGTGAGCCGGGATGGCTGCGAGGACGGGGATGCCGACGGCTTCGGCGAAAGCCTGAGCTTCGCCGGTTCCGTCATCCTTGTTGATCAGGATGCCCGCGACGCCGACGTTGCCGCCGAGCTTGCGGAAGTATTCGACCGCAGAGCAGACATTGTTCGCGACGTATAGCGACTGTAAGTCATTCGAGCCGACGACTATGACCTTCTGGCACATGTCCCGCGCGATCGGCAGTCCGAAGCCGCCGCAGACGACGTCGCCAAGAAAGTCGAGAAGCACGTAGTCGAAGCCCCACTCGTGGAAGCCGAGCTTCTCAAGCAGCTCGAAGCCGTGAATGATGCCGCGTCCGCCGCAGCCGCGTCCCACTTCGGGTCCGCCCAGCTCCATGGCGAAGACGCCGTCGCGCTTGAAGCAGACGTCGCCGATCTTCACTTCTTCGCCGGCGAGCTTTTTCTTTGAGGAGGTCTCGATGATCGTCGGGGTGGCGCGGCCACCAAAGAGCAGCGACGTCGTATCGCTCTTGGGATCGCAGCCGATGAGCAGGACGCGCTTGCCGGTCTGCGCCATCATGTAGGAAAGGTTGGCGAGAGCGAAGCTCTTGCCGCTGCCGCCCTTGCCGTAGATCGCGATGATCTGCGTTTCCTTGGTGGGGGCCGCCGTCGGGACCGGATCAGGTTCGACAGATGCCTCCTGCCGCAGGAAGTCCTGCATCGTCAGACGGCGAGGGGACGAGCCGGCGCTTGCGCAGCTACTCATGAAACTGCTCTCCAATCGAGAATCATTTTGAGGCATGAAGGGTCGCTGAAGGCAGTTCGATACGCGTCGCTCGCGTTCTCTGCGGAGTTCCGGTGCGTGATCAATCCATCGAGCGACAGACGCCCTTCTTCGATGAGGGCGGTGGTGGCGATAAGATCGGCCGGCTGCCACTGGGCGGCGACACGAATGCGCGCCTCTTTCATGAAGGCCGGAGGAAAGGCGAAGGACAGCGGCTCAGCGTAAAATCCTGCGAGCACGACTTCGCCCTGGGGGGCGAGGCGTCCAATGAGAGTGTCGAGAAGCGCCGCGTCACCGCTCACGTCGTGGATGGTCGAGAACGTGCGGCGATCGTCATCGCCGGGTGCGACGACCTGGTAGCCTTCGGCGCCGGCCATGCGGTCGACATTGTGCTCCCAGACGAGCGGCGGGTTGCCGCCGAGTGCGATCGTGATGCGCGCCAGCAGTCGGCCGAGTATGCCGTGGCCGACGATGAGCTCAGGATGCTTGCCGCCTTGAATGGCGTGATAGGCCGTCGCAGCCAGGGCGATCAGCACGCCTTGCTCGCCGAGCTCATCACTAATGGGGACGATGCGGTTGCCAGCGACGACAAGACGGGACGCCGCACCGCCAAACAGGCCCTTGATGGCGCCGAAGCAGCGTGCCCCTGGGACAAACACGCGCTCGCCAACCCGGCCGCCGGATCCGGCGCCCGCCCAGGCCACGCGACCGACCGACTCGTAGCCCGGCACCAAGGGATAGCCCATGCCCGGGAAGGGAGGCATGCGGCCGGACCAGAGGAGCCGTTCGGTGCCTGTGCTGATCCCGCTCCACTCGATATCGACAATGACGTCGTCATCGCCGCAAGGGGATAAATCGAGACGGCTCAGCGCAAGCTGCTCCGGACTTTCGATTACGACGGCGAGTGTCTTCATGCCGAGCCCCTGGTCCCTTATTGGCGTACTCGCAAATAGTCCGCCTGTGACCCTATGCGACAATTTAGCCTTACAATCTACTATGTCAAGACAGGTTTACACAGCTCTAGCGTTTGGCAACGGCGATGCCGGTCCTGAGGACCCTTTCGCCTGCGTAAAACCTTGTGGAATCAAAGCCTGCACGAGCGAGAAGATCGCTGATCTGTTTGCGTGTTCGCGCGCGTCCGCGGCCCATTGCCATCATGTACAGACCGAAGTAGGCGGACCCCATCACTTCGGCGCCGGGTGTGTCGGCCATCGGCTCTGCGATTATCAGAATGCCGTTCGGCTTGAGCGACTTGTGGATCGATTTAAGCAGTGTGATGACGCTGTTATCGTCGTGGTCGAGGATGACACGCACCAGCGTGATGACGTCGTGTCCGGTGGGGATTGGGTCAGTGAGAAAATTTGCTCCTACCAACTCTATCCTGTGACCGATTCCCTGCTGCGCGAGGCGGACCTTTGCGCGCGTGGTGACTGCGGGTAAGTCGAGCAGGGTAAGTTTCACGTCTGGCGAGCGGGCAGCGACAGCTGCAAGGAATGCACCCTCACCGCCGCCGACGTCGAGCAATGAGCTGTTCGGCTCGAGTTGGACGGCTCCGAGAACCTCTTCCGCGACGAGCGGCTGGGAAAGAGCCATCAATGAGCTGTACGAGGCGACGTCGCCATCGTTCAGGGCGGAAGGGTTTGTCGCGTCCGCATAAGCCCAATATTTGCCCAACTTCGTTGACGTGACCTCGCCCCGGAGAAGCGGGAGGGGATCGACCAAGTCGACGTAAAGATGCCGGTGGTGCCGCACCATCGCGGCGAGTGCGGGGTTGCGGGCCATAACCGCTCCCAACTGCCCCAAGCCGTAGCGCTGATTGCTTCGACGCTCGAGGAGGCGCAAAGAAACTGCGGCATCGAGCAGGCGTGTAAGTGGGGCCTCGGTTAGTCCGAGCTGTGGTGCGAGCTGTCGTGCTGTGCGCGGTTCATCGAGCAGGATATCGAAAAGTTCAAGCTCGACGCATGCCAGCAGCACCTGCGAGTAGACGAAGCCGGCGCAGAGATCGAACAGATCGCTCGCGCGCCGGCGCGCAATGAAGCGCGTCGGTGGAAAGCGCGCTGCCCATTCCTGAAAACGAACGCTCGAAAGAAGTCGGTCGCGAAAATCAAACCAGCTGTCGAGCCAACGTGTCATGCTGCGTGGACCGCTGACGCGTCTCCCAGAGCTGCCAGTGCTGGTCACGCGGCAATCCGCGCCAGCTCCTTGGGGAGGTAGGGACGAGCCGAGGTGGCAATGTGGGCCTGGAGCTCCGCTCTGCCGGGGCACGGCGGGACGCTTTCGACGGCCTCTCCGAGGAGCTGCTTCAGCCGGCTGACGGCGCCTTGCAAGCCTAATTCGTCGGCGGCGTTCGGTCGGCCGAGATCGCTGTCCTGGTGGCACGGCTTGCCGCGCTCGCGTGCGTCAGAGACGATATCGCAGATGTCGTCGGCGATCTGATAGGCCTCGCCAAGGCGCTCACCGAGAAGGCGCCACGGCTCCGGTGCTTGGCCGGAGGCCTGCGCTCCCGCGAGCGTCGCGGCAGCGAACAATGAGCCGGTTTTGGCGCGATGGTAGTCGTTGAGCGGGATCTGGTCTTCGCATTCCCAAGCCTGTCCGGCGATGACGCCCTTCGGCCCGCCAACGGAAGAGCACACAATCGACAGCAGGCTTGCCGTCTGGATCGGAGCCCGCTCCACGTGCTGTGTCAGAACCTGGAAGGCCGAGATGATTAGCGCGTCGCCGGCGAGAACCGCGAGCGGCGATCCGAAAGCCTTGTGGACGGAGGGTTGGCCGCGCCGCAGATCCGCATTGTCGAAGCACGGGAGGTCGTCGTGGACCAGCGATGCGCAATGCAAAAGCTCAATCGAAGCCGCCGCGGCATCGGCAAGCTCAGGGTGCTTGTCTCCGCATGCGAGTGCGACCGCGAGGCAGAGCCGGGGGCGGACGCGGGCGCCGCCCGGGAAGACGGCATGGTGCAGTGCGGCGGCCAGCTTTGCTGGGCATGGGGCCGATATGCTGTTCGCGAGTGCGGCTTCGAGAGACAACTCTATGCGGTCGTTCGTGCTCATAAAGAGATCCCCCGATGTAAAGCGCGGTTGCCTTGCGAGACTGTCAAGCAGTATAGACACTCATCAGTGTCCTGCAATGAGGAATTGGTATTTTGTCACGCAGCCATCGGGTCGTGGTTATTGGAGCCGGTGTCGGTGGGCTGGTCGCCGCGATAGAAATGGCGAGGCGCGGCTGCGACGTAACCATCGTCGAGCAGGCCAACGCGCCTGGGGGAAAAATGCGCGAGGTCGATGTGGGCGGCCACCGCATCGATTCCGGTCCGACTGTGCTGACAATGCGCTGGGTGTTCGATGAAATCTTCTCTGATGCGGGGGAGAACTTCAGCGATCACGTCACTCTAAGGGCAGCGGATGTCCTCGCGCGTCACGCCTGGTCCGCAGACGAACACCTCGACCTGTTTTCAGATGTCGAAAGATCGGCGCAAGAGATCGGGCGGCTAGCCGGCGCTGGCGAGGCGCACCGATTTGTCGAATTCTGCCAGCGTGCCCGAGCAACGTATGAAACTCTGGAAAAGCCCTTCATTCTCTCGCGACAGCCAAGCCCGGCATCGCTCGCGCTGAACGCGGGTTTGACCGGAATTGGTGACCTGTGGCGGATATCGCCGTTCACCACGCTGTGGGCGGCACTCGGCAAACATTTTCATGACCCGCGCCTGCGCCAGTTGTTCGGGCGCTATGCAACGTATTGCGGATCATCGCCTTTTGAGGCTCCGGCAACGCTGATGCTCGTGGCGCATGTCGAGCAAGAGGGTGTGTGGCTGGTGGACGGGGGCATGCACCGGCTGGCGGCGGCCCTTGCAGCGCTGGCGACGAAGAACGGCGCGTCGATCCGGTACGCGAGCAGGGCCTCGGAAATCGTCATCGAGCAAGGCCGGGTGACGGGAGTGCGCCTTGCGGACGGCGACGAAGTTCGTTGCGATGCCGTGGTCGTCAATGCCGACCCCGCCGCTTTGGCCAAGGGACTTCTGGGGCGCTCCGCCGCCCGAGCGGTGGGTGGCAAGCCCGGACCGCGCTCACTGTCGGCGATGACATGGTCGCTCGTTGCCAAGACTGAAGGCTTCCGGTTCGGCCGGCACAACGTCTTTTTCTCGTCCGACTACAAAGCCGAGTTCGACGACATCTTCCGATCGAACCGCTTGCCTGCAGCGCCCACGGTCTATGTCTGCGCTCAAGACCGGGATGCGGCTGGTGATGCGGAGCCTTCCGGCGAGGAACGACTGTTCATGATCGTCAATGCCCCACCGATTGGCGACAGCCTCAACTTCAGCAAATCGGAGATAGAACAATGCCGGGAGAGAGCGTTCGCCCTCCTGAAACGTTGCGGCGCGAGCGTCAGCGTCCAGCCGGAGAAGACGGTTGCAACGACGCCGACGGACTTCGAGCGGATGTTCCCGGGATCGGGGGGCGCACTGTACGGACGAGCCTCCCACGGGTGGAGCGCTTCGTTCAGCCGGCCCACGGCGATGACGCAGGTCCCCGGGCTTTATCTGGCGGGCGGATGCACTCATCCGGGCCCGGGAGTTCCGATGGCGGCGATTTCCGGACGGCTGGCGGCGGCACAAGTGTTTTCGGGATTGGTTTCGACAGGAAGGTCCCGAGCGGGGGGTATGTCTGGTGGTACATAGATGCGGTCAGCGATGACGGCGCGCACGCTCTGACGATTATCGCATTCGTGGGCAGCGTTTTCTCGCCGTACTACGCGCTGGCGCGACGCAACGGGCGTGGAGACCCGGAAAACCACTGCGCGTTGAATGTCGCCCTTTACGGGAAGGGCGGCAAGCGGTGGGCGATGACGGAGCGAACAAGCGCAGACCTGCGCCGCGCTGCAGAGTCACTCAGTATCGGGCCCAGCAATCTGGTGTGGGACGGGTCGGCGCTGACGGTGTCGTTCGATGAGCGCACAGTGCCATTCCCGTCGCGGCTCGCGGGGCGTGTGCGTCTGGAGGTGGGCTCGCTATGGAATCACGTTGAAAAACTCGACGAACACGGACGCCATATCTGGCGACCGCTCGCCCCTCGCGTACGCGTCACGGTTGATCTGACGGATCCGCAGCTGAGTTGGCAGGGTGCAGGTTACCTCGACTGCAACTACGGCGAAGAGCCGCTCGAGCGCGCGTTCACTCGTTGGGACTGGTCCCGCGCGCACACGGAAACTGGAGCGGCGCTCCTTTACGACATCGAGCGCCGGGATGGCAGCGAGCACACGATAGCGCTGCATATGGGCGATAATGGCGAGCTGAGCTGTTTTGCTCCGCCGCCGCGCCAGAAAATCTCGCGCACCGGATGGCGGGTGGGACGTGCCACGCGCAGCGATGTCGGCACATCGCCTAGGGTGATCGCAACGCTTGAGGATACGCCGTTTTATGCTCGGTCGCTGATTGCGACGCACCTTTTCGGCGCGCCGGTCTCGGCGGTTCACGAGAGCCTTTCGCTCGATCGTTTGGTCCGGCCAGTTGTCCGCTTGATGTTGCCGTTCCGCATGCCCCGATGGCGCTACCGAGGGTAGTGGCGATCGACCGCCACATAGTCTCGCGAGCGGCATATGCAAGCTATTTGAAGCGACCGTGGAGATGCCGCGCCGGCGCGGAAATGGCGCCGGATAGATCCCCCTGATCCAGGCCGATCTCAGCTAGTTAAGGCAGCGAAGGAGGCGTTCGACCGGTTCCTCCGTGATCTGCCTAGCGCGGCTGGGGCGACGCTTCCATGCGTGCAGTTGGCTTGACACGGGCGCGAATGCCGATGACCATGTCCCCAGCCCCGCTAAGAGGGCATCGAGGAGGACATGCCTATGCGCCCGTCACGGCGTTTATCGGCCGTTGTCGCCCGTGCCATACGGTCGGCGGAGCGCTGACGTCATGTCGCGCGCCGACACCCTGCATGACAATCTGATCACCGCGAAGAACGTCGATCTATCGAACTGCGATCGAGAACTCGTGCAGTTCCCGGGGGCTATTCAGGGCCACGGGGCGATGCTCATCGTGGACGAGGATGGCTACATCATTCGCCAGGCGAGCGAGAACTGCGGGTCGCTGCTCGGTCGCCCGATCGCAGATCTGCTCGGCAGGAGCATCGAGGATGTTTTCGGCTCTCGTGCGCCCGAAATGCTGGAGCAGTTGCACCGGATGTCGCTTGAGAACGGCCCAGTGCACGTCGTTCGGGAATCATTCGCTGGCTCGACCATGGGCGTCAATATCTTCGCCCATCGTTGCGGTGGTGTACTGATCTTAGAGCTGGAGGTTATCTCAAACCAGGCGAGCGAGCCGACCGCGCGCCTCTACTCGGAAGTGCGTGAAACGATCGCCATGCTCGAGGCGACGCCGGGGGTCCAGAACTGCTTCGACCTAGCCGTCCAGAGGATACGCAGTTTCACCGGGTATGACCGGGTCATGGCCTACAGGTTCGCTGAAGACGGCAGCGGCCAAGTCGTCGCCGAAGCAAAGTGCGATACGCTCGAGCCATACCTGGGATTGCATTATCCGGCATCGGACATCCCCGCCCCGGCGAGAAGGATGTTTGGGCTCAGTTGGTTGAGGCATTTGCCCGACGTCGACTACGTGCCGGCGCGTCTCGTGCCCGAGTGCAGCCCGACCACCGGGCGCCCGATCGACATGAGCTTCGCGATACTGCGCAGCGTCTCGGTGATGTACTCGGGCTACCTCAAGAACATGGGGGTGCGCTCGACCATGGTGATGCCTCTCATGAAGGAGGGGCGGCTGTGGGGGTTGATCTCCGCCATGCACCACAGCGGGCCGCGTCACGTGCCATACGAGGCGCGTATGGCGGCCGAGTTCTTGGCGCACATGCTTTCCTTGCTGATGGCGGCGAAAGAGAACGCCGAGTCCTATTCCGAGCGTCTCCACATGACTGCGGTCACCGACAAGCTGGTGGAAGCCTTGTGCCGGGAGCCGGACCTGCACGCATGTCTTGGCGCAGCCGACAGTCCTTTGAACCTTCTATCGCAACTACGCGCGCAAGGCGCCGCCGTGGTTTACGGGGGAAGGGTCTCGCTGATAGGGTCCACGCCGTCGCAAAGCGATGTCCAGGAACTGGCCGCGTGGCTGGCGACGACGAACCAGCCGGTGTTCAGCACCGACCGTCTTCCGGAGATGTTTGCCCCAGCAGGATTGTACAAAGCCCAATGTGCGGGCGTTTTGTCAGTACGCCTTTCGACCAGGGCGCTCGATTTCCTGATTTGGTTCAGGCCGGAACATATCGAGGTCGTCAATTGGGCGGGAGATCCCAAGAAGCCGGTGAAAGTCAGCGAGACGGAGGGTGAGCTTCGTCTCCAACCTCGCAGCTCGTTCGCGCTCTGGAAAGAAAGCGTGCTGGGTCGCTCGGAGCCTTGGAAGCAAAGCGAAAAAGAGGCGGCAGCGAACCTTCGCCAAGCCATTCTGGACATCATTCTCAGTCGTGCCGAGGAGATTGAGCGCATCAACCAGAGGCTGTCGCAGGCCAACGAGGAACTCGACAGCTTTGCTTATGTTGCATCGCACGATCTCAAGGAGCCGTTGAGGGGCGTCCATCACATGGCGAGCTTCCTCAAGCGCGGCAAAGACGTCGAACTCAGTCACACGTCCATGGAGCAGGTCGACACGATCCTCAAGCTGACCCGTCGTATGGACGATCTCATTGAATCCCTGCTGCAATACTCCCGCACCGGCCGTGTCGAGCTGGTCCTGGAGCCGACAAATCTGGATGCGCTCGTCGACGAGGCCCTCATTCCGTGCCGGCTCCTATTGGTCGAGAGCGGTGCAGAGTTAAGGCGTCCCGGGCACCTGGGCACTGCAGTCTGCGACAGAGTTCGCACTCGCGAAGTCCTCACAAACCTCATTTCCAACGCGCTCAAGTACAACGACAAGGATCGCCGTTGGCTTGAGATTGGCATGGAAGACGGCAACCCGCCGCGCTATTATGTCCGCGATAACGGGATTGGGATTTCCGAAGAGTCTAAAGATCGCATATTCGAAATATTCCGACGTATGCACGATAGGGATAAGTTCGGCGGCGGCAATGGGGCAGGGTTGACGATCGCCCGGCGCACCGTTGAGCGACACGGCGGGAAGTTGTGGGTCGAGTCTGTGGTCGACCAAGGATCGACGTTCTATTTCACCCTAGGTCCGGAGACTCCATAATGGCGCCTGGCTGCGGAACAATTCTCTCGGTCGAGGATAGCGACACCGATTTCATCGCGCTGCAGTTTGCTCTCAAGGCAGCGGGGGTCACGAATCCGGTCAAGCGGTGCGCTAACGGAAAGCTGGCCATGGACCTGCTTAACCGCGATAGCTGCCCGCTCACGGACAAAGCTTCGCTGGTGCTGCTGGATCTGAACTTGCCGGGGGTCGATGGCCGGCAGGTGCTCAAAGCGTTCCGCAGAAGAGACCCGGACCGCGAGGTTCCGGTCATTGTGCTGACCACCTCATCGCACCCGCGCGACATTGAAGATTGCTTCCGAGCAGGCGCGGACGCTTACACGGTAAAGCCGCTCGAGCTCGACGATTGGGAGGTCAAAGTCGCGTCTTTGGCCACGCATTGGCTGAAGGCCGCGGAGGGATCTGTGCTATCGCCGACGAGGGTCAAAGTCGATTCACGCCAGCCGGCCAATGTCGAACGTAAAGGCATCGACCTCGAGCAGCTGACGCGCGCAATCGAAAATGAGATCATTCCGCGGCTCCTGCTCGCGCACGCGGTCCCGCAAACAGCGCCGGGAACGAAGCAGCCGGCTTCGCCAGCCGCTCTGTCGTCGTTCGAGGACAAAGTCTCCGAACTTGCAGGTCTGGTGCTGCAAAACGACGTCGACTTGGCAGCCTCTTATGTCGAGTTGATGCGCGAGCGTGGCGACAGCCTCGAAGCCGTGTTTCAAACTCTCGTGGCGCCGGCAGCCCGGCTCGTTGGCGATCTCTGGAAGGCCGATATCTGCAGTTCGACCGAGTTTACCGAGGCGCTGCAACGCTTGCAGCAGCTGCTTGTCGAACTCAGCCCGGACGGCAATTCCGAAACCTGCCACTGATCAGGACTGCAGAGGACTGACGCCGGCATGGCCGTAGGCTTCCGCGTCGGCGGGGCTGAGCGCGCCGGCCCGTGCATCCGGCAATCAAATATTGATGCGGACGATCTCGAACTGGGCGCAGTCAGCGCGCCAGCTCCGACAATTTGCGAGTGACGAGCGCTGCCCCCCGATGCTATAGAGGGGGCATGTCAGGAAACTTGACACAACTTAGTGTAATCCTGTCGCGACCTCGGGGGTTCTGCGCGGGCGTTGTGCGAGCCATCGAGATCGTCGAGCGCGCGCTCGATCTGCATAGCGCTCCTGTCTATGTCCGCCATGAAATCGTTCACAATAGTCACGTCGTCGAACGTCTTCGCGGTAGCGGAGCCATCTTCGTCAACGACGTGGCCGAGATCCCCACTGGCGCCACCACGATTTTCAGCGCTCATGGCGTTTCGCCGACGGTCGAGCGTGCGGCGGCTGCGCGCGGGCTCGATGTCATCGACGCGACTTGTCCGCTGGTTCGCAAGGTGCACAGCGAAGGGCGGCGATACGCGGAAGCCGGTTATGACGTGGTGCTGATCGGTCATCGCGGCCATGCCGAAGTCGAGGGCACCAGCGGACAGATCGGTGATCGGCTCCATGTGGTCGGGAACGAAGCGGAAGTCGAAACGCTTTCGGTCCGCGATCCTTCTCGCGTCGCCTACGTCACCCAGACGACGCTGAGCGTGTCCGATACCCATGAGATCATCCAGGCGCTGAAGCGACGCTTCCCCGACATCGTGGGGCCGGATACCCGAGATATCTGCTACGCCACACAGAACCGTCAGAACGCCGTGCTCGACCTCGCAAAGCGCGTCGACTGCATTCTGGTGCTCGGCTCGCCCAATAGCTCCAACGCCAACCGTTTGCGCGAAATCGCGGAGGGTGCGGGCGTGCCTAGCCACCTCATCGATAGCGGCTCGATGATCGATCAGCGTTGGCTGGACGGGGTAAAGCGGCTCGGAATCTCTGCGGGTGCCTCGACGCCAGAGTGTCTTGTCGAAGACGCACTGGTGCATCTTTCCAGCATTCGCACGTTGGCCGTGCAGGAACTCGACGGACGGCGCGAAAGTGTTCGCTTCAGGCTTCCAGACAGGCTCGAAGCGTATGAGCGTACCCCAACCTAGACCTTGCGCCTGAACGAGGGACAATGCGCGCGCTTTATCCTTTCACCGCGATCATCGGTCAGGACGAGATGAAATCGGCGCTGCTGATGGCGGCGGTCGATCCCAGCATCGGCGGCGTCCTGGTGTTCGGCGACCGGGGAACCGGCAAGTCCACAGCGGTGCGCAGCCTTACCAACCTGCTGCCGCCCATGCGCGTCGTCACGGGCTGTCGCTATCATTGCGATCCGGGCGCCAATGGCTCGGGCTGTGAGGAGTGTCGGGAGCGTGGCCGAGACGCCAGCCTTCCAAGCGAGCTGGCTCCGGTGCCGATGGTCGATCTGCCGCTTGGGGCGACGGAGGATCGCGTCGTCGGGGCGCTGGATCTGGAACGTGCCCTGACGCGCGGAGAGAAGCATTTCGAGCCGGGCCTGCTGGCGCGAGCCCATCGAGGGTTTCTATACGTCGACGAGGTCAACCTTCTCGAAGACCATCTCGTCGATCTGCTGCTCGACGTTGCCGCGTCCGGTGAGAACGTGGTCGAACGCGAGGGCTTGAGCGTCCGCCATCCAGCGCGTTTCGTGCTGATCGGCAGCGGCAATCCCGAGGAGGGCGAGCTGCGTCCGCAGCTTCTCGATCGCTTTGGCTTGTCCGTCGAGGTCAAGACTCCCGATGACATTGCGACCCGCGTGGAGATCGTGCGTCGGCGCGACGCCTTCGAGCGATCACCAGGCGAATTCATGGCGGCTTGGATGCCCGAAGAAGAGCGCGTCCGCTCGCAGATCGAAGCCGCGCGCCGGATGATCGGGCGCATCGGTGTGTCAGATGCGATGATCGAGCAGACGACGAAAATCTGCATACGCATGGGAACCGACGGCTTGCGTGGTGAGCTGACGCTGGTGCGGGCCGCGCGGGCACTGGCAGCGCTGGAAGGCTGCGCAGATGTCGACATCACTCACATTGCCCGGGTCGCGCCGGCAACCCTCCGGCATCGGCTTCGCCGTAACCCGCTGGATGACAGTGGTTCGAGTGCGCGCATCGACAGAGCCATCGCGGAGCTGGCAAGTGCCTGACGGCAGCGCCAGCGCTGCAACGGCCGCGGTCGCAGCGGCCATCATCGCTGTCGACCCAATCGGCACGGGAGGCTGTGTGCTCAAGGTGGGCGCCGGCTCGATGCGTGACGGGTGGATGTCCCTGCTCGGCCGCCTGCTGCCCAGCGACGCGCGCCTCCGGCAATTGCCGCTCAATTGCCCGGATGAGCGGATGCTCGGCGGTCTGGATATTGTCGGTACGCTCGCGGCCGGTCGGCCAGTGTTCGAGCAGGGGATACTCAGCCAAGCGGATGGTGGCTTAATCATACTGCCGATGGCGGAGCGCATGTCCGCCGTTTCTGCTGCCCGCCTCACGAGTGCACTCGACCTGAAGGAACTCGTGCTGGAACGCGACGGATTTGCTGCGCGGCTTCCAGCGAGATTCGGCCTGATTGTCTTCGACGAGAGCAGCGGCGGTGACGAGCGCCCGCCAGCTGCGTTGTTGGATCGCGTGGCGTTCCACCTGGCACTGGATAACTGCACGGCCGCCGACTTGATCTGCAGCTACGAGCGTGCGGACATATGCCTTGCGCGTGCCCAGCTCGGGGCGGTGGCGATCGGCGACGACACCGTCGAGGCCCTCTGCGCGGCGGCCGTGGCGGTCGGGGTGTTTTCGCTCAACGCCTCTGTGCTGGCGGTGCGCGTGGCTCGGGCCGCGGCGGCGCTGGCATGCCATAGCGTAGTAACCGCAGAGGATGCGGCCCTCGCCGCTCAGCTCGTGATTGCCCCGCGTGCCACCCGGTTGCCCGTCGACGACCAAACAGAAGAAGACGGCGAGCAGGGGCAGGATCAGGATCAGCAACCGCCTGAGACAGGCGCAGCTGAGCCCGCGGATGAAACGGCGACGGAAGGCACGGGACAGCTTCAGGACATCGTGGTTGCAGCCGTGCTTGCCAGTATGCCTGCGGACCTTCTGGCACGCCTCGATGGATCGGAACGCCGTACCGCCGGCGCGCAGCAGTCGGGGCGATCGGGCAAGCTCACCAAGTCAGCGAGTAGCGGGCGGGTGCAAGGCGTTCGTCGGGGGCGCCCATCGTCCAAATTGCGGCTGAGTATTTTGGAGACGTTGCGCGCTGCGGCGCCGTGGCAGACGCTCAGGCGAAGGTGCGGAGAACGCGCTCCGACCGCGGCTCGCATCGAGATCAGGTCCGATGACTTCCGCATCAAGCGCCTGAAGCAGCGGGCGCAGGCTACAACCATCTTCGTCGTCGATGCTTCGGGATCGTCGGCGCTGCACCGTCTGGCCGAGGCGAAGGGCGCCGTAGAGCTGCTGTTGGCGGACTGTTACATCAGGCGTGACCAGGTGGCGCTGATATCGTTCGGCGGGCGCGGCGCGGAGCTGTTGCTTCCGCCGACACGGTCGTTGGCTCGCGCTAAACGAAATCTCGGCTCCCTCCCGGGCGGAGGCGGCACGCCGCTGGCTGCGGGGCTCGAGGCGGCCGCGTCTCTCGCAGAGTCGTTGCGCCGCAAGGGCCAGAGCCCCAGTGTGGTGCTACTGACCGACGGCCACGCCAACCTCGATCGGAATGGCAAGCCGGGGCGGGGCGCTGCCGAAGCCGACGCTCTCGAGGTCGCGAGTGTGGTGAAGGCCTCGGCACTTAAGGCTCTCGTCATCGATACATCGCAAATGCCACAGCCGCAGAGCGCGCGTCTGGCCGAGGCGATGGGAGCGAAGTATTTCCCGCTGCCGCGCGCCGATGCCGATGGCGTGTCGCGTCTGGTGCGTTCGCAGCAGCGAGGCAAGTCGTGAACGCGCGGCTGGACTGGAGGCGCGACGGTCTCGACTGGCCCAATCGCGAGGCGAGCCGGTTCGTGAAATCGTCTGGATTGACGTGGCACGTCCAGCGAATGGGAAGCGGTCCGGTGGCACTGCTCGTTCATGGGACCGGAGCATCGACGCATTCCTGGCGAAGCCTCGCACCGATCCTCGCGCGGTCGTACACGGTCGTCATGGTTGATCTTCCGGGGCACGGATTTACCCAGATGCCCAAAGCATTTGGGCTGTCGTTGCCGGGAATGGCGGCAGGTCTTTGCGATCTGTTGAACACAATGGACGAACGGCCGTCGCTTGCGGTCGGTCATTCGGCGGGTGCCGCTGTGCTGGCCAGAGCAACTCTTGATCGACGTCTGTCTCCCGAACTGCTGGTCGCGGTTAACGGTGCTTTGCTTCCATTCGATAGCGCGATCGGACAGCTCTTTTCGCCTTTGGCAAAGCTGCTCGCGGTCAATCCATTGGTGCCGCGCATCGCGGCATGGCGGGCCGGCAGCACGGGGACGGTCGAGCGCTTGATGCGAGGTACCGGTTCGAAGCTGGATGCCGCTGGGATCGAGCTCTATCGCCGTCTGCTCAGCAGCCCCGCCCACGTTGCTGGCGCGCTGGGAATGATGGCGAACTGGGATTTGACGACCTTGTTGCGCGATCTGCCCCGGCTCGAAAGTCCGCTTATCCTCATCACAGGATCGAACGACCGGTCGGTTCCCCCTGATGACGCCAGGACGATCGCAAAGCTAACGCCTAAGGCGACGATCGAAGTCCTTTCGGGCGTTGGCCATCTCGCCCACGAGGAAAATCCGGCCGCTGTCGCGGATATCGTTTTCCGGGCTGTAGCGAGGGTCGCTGAATTACGCGATGGGAAGGTTCAAACGCGCTTGCAAGGAGCGCGCTGACACTGTTAAATGTCAAGTTATGTTGACACTCAATCCCGATCACAGAGTGGACAGATCCGCGGTGGAGCGCCGGCCGCATGCGGTTGTGATCGGAAGTGGCTTCGGGGGACTGGCGGCGGCGATCAGGCTTGGTGCCCGAGGCTATCGCGTCACGATCGTTGAGGCCCTGGATTGCCCTGGTGGGCGCGCTCGCGTCTTCAGGCAGGATGGCTTCACCTTCGACGCCGGGCCTACGATCGTCACCGCGCCGTTCCTCTTCGAAGAGCTCTGGAAGCTGTGCGGGCGCAAGCTTTCAGATGATGTCGATCTGCGGCGGCTCGATCCATTCTACACAGTAAGGTTCGACGACGGCGAGACCATCGACTGTTCTGGCGATCTGGAAGCGATGCGGGCCGAGGTCGCGAGGATCTCACCCTCGGATGTCGACGGCTATGAGCGCTTCATGGCGCTGGCCGAGGATATCTACAAGGTCGGTTTCGAAAAGCTGGGGCACGTTCCGTTCACTTCGTGGCGGGATATGCTGCGCGTGCTGCCCGACCTCGTGCGGCTGAAAAGCTATCTCAGTGTCTATGGTCTGGCTTCCAAGTATGTGCGGGATCCACGCATCCGCTTCATATTGAGCTTCCATCCGCTGTTCGTGGGCGGCAACCCCTTCAACGTCACATCCATCTACGGCCTGATCGCGTTTCTCGAGCGCCGTTGGGGCGTGCATTTCCCGATGGGCGGCATGGGGAAGCTGATCGATGGAATGGTGGGCCTGATCGAGGGGCAGGGCGGGCAGTTCATATATGGTGCGGAAGTTCGCGAGATCACATTGCAGGGCCGCCGGGCAACGGGCGTCCGCCTGGCCTCCGGCGCTTTGATCAAAGCAGATATCGTCGTCTCCAACGCCGACTCGGCGTTGACGTACCGCAACCTGCTTCCGGCTTCAGCGCGTCGCCGTTGGACCGATCGCAAGATCGATCGTGCCCGGTATTCCATGGGGCTTTTCGTCTGGTACTTCGGGACGTCGCGCAAGTATCCCGACACGCCGCATCATACGATCCTACTTGGGCCGCGGTATCGCGAGCTGCTGCGAGACATCTTCGATCGCAAGATTCTCGCCCCGGACATGAGCCTCTATCTACATCGTCCGACCGCGACGGATCCGTCGCTGGCGCCGCCCGGCTGCGATAGCTTTTACGTGCTCTCGCCTGTTCCGCATCTCGATAGCGGCGATGATTGGCCCGCACTGGCCGAAAGCTATCGGAAATCGGTTGCGGAGGTTTTGGACAGGATCGCACTGCCGGGCTTCGAGCAGCACGTGACGACATCGCGGGTAATGACCCCTCTCGATTTTCAGGACGGCCTGCTTTCCTACAAAGGGGCGGGTTTCGGATTGGAGCCGGTGCTGACGCAGAGCGCCTGGTTCCGGCCGCAGAACCGCAGCGAGGATGTGGACGGTCTCTACCTCGTGGGGGCTGGAACGCATCCAGGTGCGGGTGTTCCGGGCGTTCTTTCGTCGGCACGAATTCTCGATACGGTGGTACCCGATGCAGCAACGTTTGCTTGATGACCTCGTCGCGAGCCGCGCGGCGGACATGGCCGCTTGCCGAACTTTGCTGCGCGGAGGATCACGCACATTCTACGCGGCCTCGTTCCTCCTGCCGCGCAAAGTCCGCGAGCCAGCATCAGCGCTGTATGCATTCTGCCGGCTCGCGGACGACGCTATCGACGTCGATGGCGGCAGCTTTGCCGCTATCGACAAGCTGCGCCGTCGCCTCGACCGGGCGTATCGGAGCGATCCGGCCAACGATCCCATCGACCGTGCTTTTGCGCTGACCGTTGCATCGTTCGCTCTGCCGCGCGAGTTGCCGGAGGCTCTGATCGAGGGGCTGGCGTGGGACGCGCAGGGCAGACGCTATGACGATCTCACCGATCTGACGGACTACGCGGCGCGCGTTGCGGGTAGCGTTGGCGCCATGATGGCCGTCGTCATGGGTGTTCGCGATCCGCGTCTCATTGCGCGCGCCACCGACCTCGGCATCGCCATGCAACTGACCAACATCGCCCGCGACATCGGCGAAGACGCGCGGGCAGGACGTCTCTACCTTCCTTGCAATTGGATGCGGGAAGCAGGTCTCGATCCAGACAGCTTTCTGGCGCGGCCGGTTTTTTCGCCGGCGCTGGGCGGCGTCGTGGCGCGGTTGCTCGACGTGGCCGATGCGCTCTATGCACGATCTGAGTCTGGCACCGCCGGATTGCCGCGCAACTGCCGACCCGGGATTAGAGCCGCCCGGCTTCTCTACGCCGAAATCGGCAACGAGCTGCGCAAACGCGATCTCGATTCGATAGCGCAGCGCACAGTCGTGTCGACCTCGCGCAAGCTGCCCAAGCTTGGCCGTGCATTGTTTGCATTGCCTTCCGAGCGGGTCGCCGATGGCTCGCCTTGTCTGGCAGAAGCCCATTTTCTTGCCGACGCCATAAGCGCGTCGCCCTGTCCGACTTCACCGGCAAGCAAGCTGCGGTGGTGGGACCTTTATGGTCAGGCCATCTGGGTCATAGCTCTGTTCGAGCGGCTGCAGCGGCGCGCTGAGAACGAAACGCAGACCGCCTACCAAAATACAGTTTGGCAGTTGGAAGAGCGCAGGTGAGACCGTGAAAAAAGTAGACAACGAAACGTACATCGCCAGCCGGACGCCCTTACTAGACCAAGTCAGCAACCCCGCCGATTTGCGCTCTCTTCCAGAAGAGCTGTTGCCGCAGCTGGCGGAGGAACTCCGACAGGAGACGATAAGTGCCGTCTCGATTACCGGCGGCCATCTTGGTGCTGGACTAGGCGTGGTGGAATTGACGGTGGCGCTGCACTGGGTGTTCGATACGCCCGCGGACCGCTTGATCTGGGATGTCGGCCATCAAGCCTACCCGCACAAGATCCTCACCGGGCGGCGGTCTCGCATCCGCACGCTGCGCCAGCCTGACGGGCTATCGGGTTTCACCAAGCGCACCGAGAGTGAGTACGATCCCTTCGGCGCGGCGCATTCCTCGACCTCTATCTCTGCCGGGCTCGGGATGGTTGTCGCGCGCGACCTCAAGGGAGAGTCGAACAACGTCATCAGCGTGATCGGCGACGGGGCGATGAGCGCGGGCATGGCTTACGAGGCCATGAACAACGCGGGTGCGCGTGATGCACGGCTCATCGTCGTCTTGAACGACAACGATATGTCCATAGCGCCGCCTACGGGCGCTCTGTCGCGGTATCTGGCGCGTGCCACCTCTGGCGGCA
This sequence comes from uncultured Hyphomicrobium sp., assembly GCA_964493785.1. Lineage (GTDB taxonomy): Bacteria > Pseudomonadota > Alphaproteobacteria > Rhizobiales > Hyphomicrobiaceae > Hyphomicrobium_A. Next base: position 247,528 of record CAZBPM010000001.1, read on the forward strand.
CCTACCTCCACCTGCGCGACATTGCCAAACAGCTTGCGAAGCGTCTGCCTAAGCAATGGGAACGGCGCGCAGCCAGGATTGAAGAATTGTCGCGCACCTACTGGTCAGGTGGCGCGCTGTTCGAGGAGCTCGGGTTCTATTACGTCGGGCCGATCGATGGTCATGACCTGCGCCAGCTCGTCCCCGTGCTGAAAAACGTGCGCGACACCAAGCAGGGGCCGATCCTCATCCATGTCGTTACGAAGAAGGGCAAGGGCTACAAGTTCGCCGAGGATTCCGCCGACAAATACCATGGTGTGGTCAAGTTCAACGTCGTCAGCGGCGCGCAGGACAAGCCCAAGGCGAAGGCGCCGTCTTACACCAAGGTCTTCGGCGAGAGCCTGATCACGGAGGCGAGAAAGGACGATCGCATCGTCGGCATCACTGCCGCCATGCCGGAGGGGACCGGCATTGACCTATTTGCGCGGGAGTTCCCCGATCGCGCATTCGATGTCGGCATTGCAGAGCAGCATGCTGTGACCTTCGCTGCGGGCCTTGCGGCCGAGGGCATGAAGCCATTCGCGGCGATCTACTCCACATTCCTGCAACGCGCTTACGACCAAATCGTGCATGACGTTGCGATACAGAAGCTGCCGGTGCGGTTTGCCATCGATCGCGCCGGTGTTGTCGGGGCGGACGGTCCGACGCACGCGGGCTCATTCGACGTCACCTATCTCGGGTGTCTTCCGGGCATTGCAATCATGGCGGCGGCCGACGAGGCGGAGCTGCGTCACATGGTGGCCACCGCTGCAGCCTACGACGAGGGGCCTTCGGCAGTGCGCTACCCGCGTGGCGAAGGGGTCGGCGTAGCGCTTCCTGCAGAGGGCGTGCCGCTCCAAATCGGCAAGGGCCGGGTGCTGCGCGAAGGGTCGGCCGTGGCATTGTTGTCGCTGGGTGGCCGCTTGCAGGAATGTTTGCGGGCTGCCGATCAGCTTAACGCGGCCGGACTTTCAACCACCGTCGCCGATGCCCGGTTTGCAAAGCCACTCGATATCGATCTGATCCGGCAGCTCGCTCGTCACCACGAGGTGCTTATTACGATCGAGGAGAATTCGATCGGCGGCTTCGGTTGCTACGTCATGCAAGTGCTCAGCCGCGATGGCTTGCTCGATGGCAAGCTTCGCATGCGCGCCCTGTTCCTGCCGGACATCTTTATCGAGCAGGACAAGCCCGAGGCGATGTATGCAAAAGCGGGGCTCGATGCACGAGGCATCGTGGAGACGGTGTTTGCCGTGCTCGGGCGCGAGCAGCATCTGCCGATCGCCGGCGGACAGGCCTGAGCGATCGCGCTATGGAACTGAGCTACGGCGTCATCGAACTCGGCTTCGTGTTCGGTGTCGTCCTCGCCTTAGCGGTGTGGGAGCTGGTGCGCGTGCGTCGCGAGATACGTCGCGATGCTGAAAAGCCCCGCAATAAGGGGGAGTGACTGGCTGGGCCCGGGTCTAAAATGCAATTCAATCCGCTAGCGTTCATCGAGCTGTTCGTCGTCCTGGCCTTCGTAATCGCTTGGGGCATCCTCGAGCTTGTGACGCGCCGCCTCGACCGCAAGCGGCAGGATCGCCCGCCGGACGATGACGGTCGGTGAAGGGCTAGCGGGACAGAAGCGGGAACGTCACGGCGATTGCCCAGGCGAACGCGAGAGCGTTGGCGCAGCCGCCGACCAGCGGGAAGTTTGTCTGGCGATACACCCAGCCGCTGAACAATCCGTAGATGATGAAGAACAGCAAAATCACCGGCACGATGATGACGAGAAAGAAGAGTTTCTCGAAGCTCAACGCCACTGCAATCGCCAGTGATGCGAGGAAGCAGAGCTTGGTGAAGGCATAGGATCCACGCGGTGCGTTCAAGCCGCGAGTTAGCCATTCATCGCTGAGAAAGTAGGGGATCGTTCCTATCAGCATCGCGGCAATCAAGGCGAAGCGACCTTCGACGGGTACGAAGGACGTCACGAAGCGGTCGATGAAGAAGCCGAACACGGCGATGCTGTAGAACGCCACAGCCATCGTGCTGGTAATGAACGACGGCCACGCTATGCGCGGTGCTTCGGGAGCGGCGGCCCGCGTCGCGATGGATAGTGCGACTGCGGTGATCAGACCGTAGACAGCAAAATGCGCGGCAAGATAATCCCCCACGAGGATGGGAAGAAACTCGGTTGGAGCCTTCCATAGGACCAGCGGCGTTAGCAGCATAGGCGCGACCGCGACGGGCAACAGGCGGCGCCATGGAAGGCCTGCGCCGAGAGGGCGGCTTGCGACAACGGGCAGTAGTCGGGACAGCGGGCGCCCGAGCAGTGTCAGCGACAGGAACAGCAACGCGATCCATATCCCGCGGGAATCGACGAATTCGTCGCCTGCCAAGCGCTGCCGGCCGAAGGCATCTTCGAGCCAGGCTTTCGTCGTCGCCAGGGCCGCGTGGCTGTAGAGCACGCTGACGTGTTCAACGCCCGGCGCAATTTCCGCCCGCCGCGCCGTCCCGTTGTTGAAATCGCCGTATGTCAAGCCGGCACGCGCATCGGGCGTCGCGAGCGTGATAACGCGCAAGGCTTCGTCTCTAAGGCCTGGTTCCCATGCGCCGACGACGACAAGCAGGTTGCGTGGCGTTGTCGCCGTCACCGCGGGCGAGAACATCGAAACGGCGACCGATGCCAGCACGGCGGGATCACTCTGGGCATAGCGGACGACGATATCGGAAGCCATCGAGTGGCCGACCACCGCGACCTGGCCATTGCTGTTCGGGAGCGTTCGGGCGAACGCGACCACCTCGCCGAGTTCGGCCATCAGCGACTTCGTGGCGCCGTCGAGTTCGGTGATGCTGCCGGTCAGCGGTCGGGGGTTGCGGCCATGTCCGAGAAAATCGAACGTCACAGCAATCATGCCCGCGTGCGCCAGTGTCGTGGCGAAGGGGGCCATAAGCTGCTGTGAGCCCGCAAAGCCGTGAGCAATCACGACGACCGGCGCCTTTTCCGCGGATGCCGGCGAAAAGACTGTGACGGGCGTTGTGCCAACGTGCGTCGCGGTGATCCTCAGGCCCATGGTGCTTGTCGAGAGCATCAACAGGGCGGCAAGGGCGACCAAGCCAGCGGCTACGGCGATACCGAGATTGATAAAGGACCGGTGATCCCTGTTCTGGCTATCCGACAAGTCTAGGCAAACCCTTCATTCCATCGACAGAAGGCAACGATATTGATCAGTGGGCGTTCGTTTCGCACGGAGAGACGGGCCGTAGTGTTTTGCAGCCTCTCACAAAAGGAGAACGCCGATGTCAATTGGCCTCATTATTTGGTGCTGGATCCTCATCGCCCCGGTCGTAGGGATCGTCATGCTCAGCGGCCTCGGAGGCGACCACTCCGCCATGGGCGATGGCAGGCGTTACTGACCAACGCTTCCGGTGAACGCGATCGAGAAAGCCCCTGGCTTAAGAGGGCAAAAAACTGCTTCTCATGTCAAGCAAGATTGACATAAAGAAAAGACAATAATACCGTACTGGTCACCGTCCCCACGGTGCCTTTCGATCCGTCGAGTATCCGCTCCCCGGATCGAATATCGGCGAACTTGCTGCCGGTTCTCCCAGAGAACCGGCACTTTTTATATGGCGCGAGAACATGCGTCCCGGTCGGCGGTCCCGGCGAGATCGGCTTGCGTTGGAAAGCTGCTCGTAGGAGGATCGGTATCCAGCCGGGAGGTATCGTCAGTTGGGGAGACAGCAATGATTTTTGCATCCGATACAAGGCTCATGGCCGTTGCAGGCATCGTCTACGCCCTGGCGGCATCGGCGCTCCTATGTCAGGTCGCCTTTGCAGCTTTTCCATTACAAGCCGGCGCAAAGACCGTTGGTAGAGGCGCGGACATCTCACGCATGGAGCACGGGATGGATGCGCGGCTTGGCGCCTGTCTTCTCGTGATCGGCTTTGCTCTGCAGATGATCGGGACGCTGGGCACCACCACCCTCAACGGTCCGGCGGCGTTGCTGCTGCTTGCCCTCGCCTTGGGCCTAGCCGTCTACACCATGATGAAGAGCACGCTGGCGGAGAACTTTCTTGGGGCCGAGGTCGCTGTTCAAGCCCCGGTAGCCGCTCCGGTTGTGGTGGCTGCTGCCGAACCAGCGATTGCGGAGCCGGCCAACAATCTCGTGGAACTGCGCCCAATCAAGGCGGTCGAGTCCGCGGGTTGAAGCTGTTGGAAGGCGATTTTGTTTAATCTGGCGCGCTGACCGATGCCGCGCCCGGCAAGCGGTACGCTGCCTGTCCGTCGGTCGGGCGAGATCCCGCTGCGCTAAGCTCTCTGCCAATTCCGATTGCGCTGCCAGATCGAAAGGTTCAGCGCGGTCGCGAATGATACCCAAAGCATATAGGGGATGAAGAGAAGAGCTGCGGCGTGCATATTCTGCCAAGTCGCTGCAATGAACATCAAGATGGTGACGAGCATGGCGGAGGCATCCGCCAGAGCAAGGTCGATGCGCCGCCTCCCGAACATGAGCCACGACCACGCAGCGTTGAGGACGAGATTCAACGACCAGATCGCAAACGCGAAGCTGAAGCCTTCTCGCTGCCAGACGATCCAACCGGCAATTGCGATCATCACATAGAGCGCCGTCCACGCGGGTCCGAAGGCCCACGGCGGTGGTGTCCAGCTTGGCTTGTCGAGCCGGCGATACCATTCGCCTGGCCGGAAAAGCGCGCCGCTTAGACCAACCAGCACGACGATGGCGAGAAAAGGCAGAATGCTGAGCCAACCGTTCAAGTGCGCTCCTTACTGGCGTGCCGTCTGTCTTATGACTAGCCGCAGCCCTTTAGCGATATGTTCAGGGAAATGCCTGGAACCAAGAAGCGCTCAGGCCAGCGCGGCGCCTGTTAGGTCTATATAGGGCGCCATCATATCGTTCTAGGGGCTCTTTGCGCGCTCGATTTTGTAGAGACCGACATTCAACGCATCGGTGCTAAATCCAGCCTCGCAATAGCATAGGTAGTAATTCCAAACGCGGCGGAACGGCTCGTCAAATCCGAGGGGGCTGATTTCGCGCCAGCTTGAATTGAAACGCCGACGCCACTCGGCCAGCGTGCGCGCGTAGCTTGATCCGAACATTTCGCGCGCTGTCACTTCGAGCCCTGCGGCTGCGGCCTGGGCTTCGATGATATCGCTCGTCGGCAGGGCGCCACCGGGAAAGATTTCCAGCTGGATGAAATCGGGCCGTGCGCGGTAGCCGGTATAGCGCTCCGTTGCGATGGTAATGACCTGGATAACCGCAACGCCGCCAGGGGCAAGACAGTCACGAAGTTTCGCGAAATACTGCGGCCAATATTCCTCGCCCACCGCTTCAAGCATTTCGATGCTAACGACCCGATCGAAGCGCCCTTCAATATCGCGGTAATCCTGGAGGCGGATATCGGCGGCGTGCGACAGGCCGGTCCGCTCCAACCGGTCGAGCGTGTAGGCGCGCTGTTCCTGCGAAAGTGTAACGGCACTTACGGTGCACCCGTGAGAGGCGATGAGCCTTTCGGCTACCGCGCCCCAACCGCAGCCGATTTCGAGGACGCTCTCGCCGCCCTTAATATTGAGCAGCCGGCATACTTCGTCGATCTTGTTGGCTTGCGCGATTTCAAGGCTGTCCTGGGGCGAACGGTGAATGCCCGAGGAGTAATTCATACCGGCGTCGAGCCACTTGGCGTAGAACTCGTTCCCAAGATCGTAGTGCGCGGCGATGTTGCGCCGACTGTTGGGTCGCGAGTTTTCGTGGCGGGAGTGGCGCATGCGATCAAACATCCGCGACAGCGAATTGCCCCGCGTTGCTTTGTCGAGGGCAGCCTCGTTCTCCATGGCCCACGTCAGCAAGCCGGTGAGATCGGAGGTGTTCCAGTCTCCGGCGCGATAGGCGCTGGCGAAGCCGACGTCACCGCCTCCGATCAGTCGCAACAGCCCGCGCCAGCGCTTGATTTCGATGTCGGCGCTGGGGCCGGCGCGGCCGCCGTCCAGCCTGACCGGCGCGCACCCGGGAAGCTTGACGGTCAGCTCGCCTGCATCAAGTCTGCCGACGAGGCGCAGAAGCAGGCGTTCGGCGATCGTGACACGTTCTTCGGCATGGGCGACAGGGGCAGTTTCAGACATGCTTGCGCTCGAGTTCTCGCTTGGTGTCGATGGAGGCTCCGTGTGGGTGGATTGCGAGACCCTTCCACCACAGCCGCAAAGCCTCGAAGTGAATGGCCGCAGTGATTTTCCATGTCACCAGCGGATGCGTGCAGAGCAGGGAGGCCAATCGCCGATCTGACAGTTCCTGGCGCTCTGCCTGCAGCACGGTGTTGATCAGTGGCGTGCCATATTCGGAGCCGGTAATGCCAACAGTCAGCGTCTCGCCGGGTGCGGCCAACCGGAAATCGTAGCTCATGTCCATGCCCATGAAGGGCGAGACATAGAACGCCTTGTCGCGCGTCTGGCGGACTACTCCAGCAGGATCTGCTGTCGCCTCGATGCAGTAACTGTGCCGCTCGCCGAACGTGTTGTGCACTTCATAGACGGTTGCTGCCAGATCGCCGTTGCGGCGATAGCAAAAATAGATGCTCAACGGGTTGAACTGGTAGCCGAACACCCGTGGGCTGCAGAGTAAGCGGATCGGTCCGCCGTCGAAGTCGATATGGCCAGCGGCGAGCTGGCGCTCGATCTGCGCGCGCAGGCCCGTGGTGTCGTGCCCATAGTCGGCGTCGTGGAAGGAGATCACGTTGCGACGTTGCCGTGAAAACAGCCGCAGCTTCTTGTCGAAAGCATCGATTTCGTCGAGATCGAGAAACAGCCACCAGGCCCGATAGCGGAAATGATGACGTTGGGGGCGCATCCGGCGATGCATCACCCATCCGCTATAGAGGCAAGATGCCGACATCACGCGACCTCCTCGAGACGGAGCGGTGATCCCGGTGGATGCAGAAAGACGCGACCGGATTCGTTCGGGACGTTCCACGGCCGGCGGACGCCTCCGAGCTGCTCGGCCACAGCGAGGCCTGCCTGCAGGCCATCCTCATGAAAGCCGGCGCCGAAGTAGGCTCCGCAGAACCAGGTGTTGCGTCGTCCCTGCAACCTCCAAAGCTCGCGTTGTGCCAGATGTGTCGCCGCGTCGAAAACGGGGTGCGCGTAGGCTTCGGTGTGAATTGGGGACCTGGGCTCGGTGATGGGATCGAGCGTCACGAACAGAGGTTTGCCGTCGGGCAGGCCCTGCAGTCGATTCATCCAATAGGTAACTTGCGCATTGCCAGCGGTCGACGGGCCAGAATGTACGTAGTTCCAGCTCGACCACACACTTGGTCGTTTCGGCATCAAGCGACTGTCGCTGTGCAAGACGACCCTGCTCTTCCGGTAGCGGATGGCACCGAGGAGTCGTCGTTCGTCGGGGTTGGGTTCCTGCAGCATCGAGAGCGCATCGTCCGAATGGGTCGCAATGACGACGTGGTCGAAGCGGCTTTTTTCTCCGTCCGCCTGCGCGACCTCCACGCCGGTCTGAGTGCGCGCAATGGATACTACACGGGTCTTGCGCCGAATGCTCTCTTGTAAGCCGCTTGCAAGCCTGTCGACATAGCTTCGGCTTCCGCCGCAGACCGTCCGCCACTCCGGACGGTCTTGCAGGAGCAGCAGGCCGTGGTTCTCGAAGAACCGAACGAAGGCGGCTGCGGAGCAGTCGAGCATCGAATTGGCGGGCGCTGACCAAATGGCAGCCGCCATAGGCAGCAGATGATCACGCTGAAAAGGATCTGCATAGCCGCGCTGCTGCAGATATTCCCCTAGGGTAAGGTTCCCGATAGCGCCCTGCGCGAGGTCGCGGGGCGCTTCTCGATAGAAGCGGCGCAGATCGGACAGCATGCTCCAGAAGCGGGGCTTAAGCATGTTCATCGGTTGCGCGAACAGGGTCGCGAGGCTCGTGCCCGCGTATTCCAAGGCGCTATCGCACCGCGAAACCGCGAACGACATTTCGCTCGGTTTCGTGGCAACGCCAAGGTGGGCGAACAGTGCAGTAAGGTTAGGATAGTTGGGCGGGTTGTAGACGATGAAGCCGGTGTCGACGGCGACCGTTCCGCCGGGGACTGCGACATCCACCGTATTGCTGTGGCCCCCTGTTCGCGGCTCCTGCTCGTAGACGGTCACGTTGTGGCGCTGACTGAGAAGCCACGCCGCCGCCAGCCCCGAAATCCCGGTTCCCACTACCGCGATCCGCAAGGGTACTTGGCCCGATGGAAACATTTTGCCCCGTGGTATGCGCCGTCAGTCATGGGTCAACGACCGGTTCTTGGGTTTGGATCACTGCCTGGTGATCCGGGCGGCCAGTGATCCAGGCTGCCGGCATCGACGTTATTGTCCACATGCGAGCTATGGGCTTGACAGGCTGGGCAACTCTAGGCGACTCCGGGACCTGCATGGTGGCCCGGGAACGTCCCCCATCAGCACGAGTGACGTGGCACCGACGCATGGCTGATGACAGTGCAACGCCTAGCACGCGTGACCACGCGGCGCTGATCGTCGCCGTGGCCCAAAACCGTGATCGCATCGCCTTCGCTCAACTCTTCAATTACTTCGCGCCTCGCATCAAGGCAGTGCTCAAGCGCGGCGGTGCGCCCGCTGATCTGGCGGAGGAGCTGGCGCAAGAGGCCATGCTGATGGTCTGGCGCAAGGCCGATCTGTTCGATCCCGGCGGCGCCAATGCTTCCGGCTGGATATTCCGCATCGCCAACAACCTGCGCATAGACGCCGCGCGGCGATCGCGACGGGCCGATCGGATGGCGAGCGAGTTCGCTTTCGAAGTCCCGGACGTGGAGGTGCCTGACGCAATCCTGGACGCAACGCAGACCGAGGCAAGAGTTCGGTCCGCGATGGCTCAGCTGTCCGCCGACCAGCTGAAGGTGATTACGTTGTCGTTCTTGGAAAGTCGGCCGCATTCCGAAATCGCGGAAATCCTTCAGGTTCCGCTGGGAACCGTGAAGTCGCGCATCAGGCTTGCGTTCCAGCGACTACGCTTACTGCTCGAAGAGGTCGCATGACTACGGCCCACCATCCAACGGACGCTACGTTGCTAGAGTATTTTTCCGGCACGCTCGACGAGGGGCGACGTGTCGTCGTTGCTGCGCACGTGGAGATGTGTTCGTCGTGCCGTCGGCTATTGTCGGGCATGGAAACGGTCGCGGGTGACTATCTCGACGCCGTGCCGCCGGAACCACTTAGCGATGGCGCCCTGGCGCGGGCTATTTCGCGTCTCGATGCTGTTGCCCTCGGGTCTCAGACACAACAATCGACATCGGTAGATGACCTGCCAGTCCGGCTGCGTGCGCTGGCCCCTTACAAGCTTGGTCCCTGGCGCTGGATCAGTCCGGGCGTCTATTGGCGCAACGTCGCGATCCCCGAGGAAGCGACTTCGCGCGTCTTTTTGCTCAAGGCCGCGCCTGGGACGCACCTGCCTCAGCACACGCACGAAGGAACCGAACTTACGGTCATTCTGAAAGGTGCCTTCCGCCACGAGGGCGGTCGGTTCGGCGCCGGCGACTGCGATGACGCTGATGACAGCGTCGAGCACTCGCCGGTCGTAGAGGACGGCGAGGAGTGCGTCTGTCTTGTCGCCATGGAAGGCAACATCAGGCTGCGCAGCTTCTTCGGCCGCCTCATTCAACCGTTGGTGAGATTGTAAGCGTCATGACGGTGTTTGCATTTCTTGTTGCGCTGGTTCTGATCGCGGCAGCGCTGTCCGCGATTATGACGCTCGCGTGGGTCATTCAGCAGCGCACGGGGAATTCTGGCTGGGTTGATACCGTCTGGACATTCGGCTTGGGCCTTGTCGGGATCGTTGCAGGGCTGGCTCCGGCAGGTCAGTCGGATGCTTCGTGGCGAGGTGTCGTTGTCGCCGCCTTCTTTGTCGTTTGGGCGCTGCGCCTGGGGTTGCACATAGCGGGGCGGACTGCCGGCATCACTGACGATCCGCGTTATGCGGAGCTGATCAAGGGTTGGGGCGCCTCGGCCCGCTCCGAGATGTTCTGGTTGCTTCAGAAGCAGGCGCTGGTGAGCATTCCGCTGGCGGCTGGCGCGGTTATTGCTGCGCACAATCCAGATCCGCATTTCCGCCTCGCAGACGCGATCGCGATCGGGATCATGCTCGCGGCCCTGGCGGGAGAGGCCGTTGCCGATCGGCAGCTGCGCCAATTTCGCGCCGACGGTAATGCCAGTCGCATCTGCGATGTCGGGCTTTGGCGCTACTCGCGGCATCCCAACTACTTCTTCGAATGGCTGGGATGGCTGGCGTTTCCGCTGCTGGCGATCAGTCTCACTGGCAGTTACCCATTGAGCTGGCTCGCGCTGGCCGCGCCTGTCTGCATGTACTGGCTGCTCGTGCATGTTTCCGGCATTCCGCCTCTCGAGGAGCACATGCTGCGCTCACGCGGGGCCGCATACAAAGCCTATCAACGTCGAACGAGCGCATTTTTTCCTCGTCCGCCATCCGTCGAAGGAAGAACCACATGAAGCTTGCCGCGTTGGCCACGACAGCCGCCGACCGGGTGTCTCTCCCCGACGCTTTGACGCGTTACGGCATCGCAGCGCTCGTCGGCCGGACCAGCAGGGCGCTCGGCGAAGGCGATCCCGCGGTGACACGGCGCTTTGCCGCCGAGATGCGCGACCAGCCGATTGCGTCCTTCGTGGCGGACGCCAATGCGCAGCACTATGAAGTCCCTGCCAGGTTCTTCCAGTTGGTTCTTGGTCCGCGGCGCAAGTATTCCTGCTGCTACTACTCCGCGCCGGGCGATACGCTGGCCGAGGCAGAAGAGGCAAGCCTTGCTCGCACGGCCGAGAGTGCGGGGCTGAGGGACGGCATCGATATTCTGGAGCTGGGTTGCGGGTGGGGCTCGCTGTCGCTGTGGATGGCGGCGCGGTATCCGAATTCGCGGATCCTCGCCGTGTCCAATTCGGCATCGCAACGTGCCTTCATCGAAGGCGAAGCGGCCGCCTTGGGACTTAGAAACCTCGAAGTCCAGACGGCCGACATAAATGCGTTCGATCCAAAGCGGACATTCGACCGCATCGTCTCGGTGGAGATGTTCGAACACATGGCCAACTGGCGCGCGTTGCTGTCACGCGCTCGCGGGTGGCTGAAGCCGGATGGCCGCGCGTTCGTGCACGTATTTGCCCATCGCTCGACACCTTACAGCTTCGACCACGGCGATCCCGCCGACTGGATCGCGCGGTATTTTTTCACCGGGGGCATCATGCCGAGTCGTACGCTCATGTACGAGTTCCCCGACTTGTTCGAGGTTGAGTGCGACTGGTGGTGGCCGGGCACTCATTATGCGAGCACCGCTCGTGATTGGCTTGCCAACTTCGACGCCAACGCTCAGCGCATCAGGCCAGTTCTGGAGCCGACGTACGGGCAGTCGACGGACGTGTGGATGCGGCGGTGGCGACTCTTCTTCCTCGCGACCTCGGGAATGTTCGGGTATGCCGGAGGCCGCGAGTGGGGTGTGGCGCACTATCTACTGAAGCCGCGCGCGTAACGCGACCTCTTACTCCGCCCCGAACATCCGGCCGACCGCCGGAACGAGCATTACGGCGAGTGCCGCAACCACACCCGACACGACAACTCCGTAGACGATATCGATGACTGTGATCTGCAGTGTCCAGTCGCGCAGGGTGGCGTAGTTGGTCAGCTCATACGTTCCGTACGTGAAGAGGCCGAACAAGGCGCCGTAGAGGAGCGCCGTGGACGGCGATCCGCTTTTGAGGCCAGGGGCGATGGCGAAGATCACGAGGCCTGCCGGATACATCAGGTAGAATGCGAGAGCCGGCATTACTCGGATGTTGTCGAGCAGAATGGGGCCTAACGTCTGCTTGTAAAGCTTGGCTCCCATCGTCGTCAGCCAGACGATGTCGAGGGCGGCGAAGATCACGAACGTCAGGGCATATGCGATTGCGTATAGCATGGCACCTCTGCAGGCTTGTCCCCAGTTGTGCTAAGAACGCCCTGCAGGGTGACTTGGATCACCGCTGGCGACATTGAGGGCGGCCCGAACGCGGGCCGCCCCCTGTTTTCTGGGTCAGCTGGGTGGCAGCTGGAAGTAATAGTCCGCCGCAAAGACGACCGCGGCTCCGAGCAGGAGGGTGAGGTACGGCAGGATGCCGGCCCTCCGTGCACCGAGATCCTGGCTCTTCAGGTTGAGGTCCACGAGCATGTGATCGGGGAACTTGCCGCGGTCCTGCACATAGTGCCGGAACAGGAAAACCGGAATGATCAGGGCGGCGAAGGCGAGCCCATACCAGAGAGCATTGGGATTTCCCCAAACCTTCGCTCCGGCACCCATGAGCGCAAGGTTCACGAACCCGAGAAGCGCTCCGACAGCGACCAGCCAATTCGGTGCCCGGTAGGGCCGAGGGATATCCGGGCTGTCGATACGATGGATCCAGGTCGACTGCAGATTGAGGAAGATGAAGATCATGTAGCCGACGTTGGAAATCGACAGGATCAGGTAGTAGGCCGTTGCGTCCGACGCGGCGAAGGTGAGAAGGCCGAGGTTGAAGACGAGGTCCGTCCACATTGCGCGTGTCGGAGCGCCGTGCTCGTTGACGTGGCCGAGGTACTTGGGAAGCCAGCCGTCGACGCCGCCCTGATAAAGCGTGCGCGACGAACCGGCCATGGCCATCATGATGGCGAGGATCAATGCCAGGATCATCATCATCTCGAGCAGATGCACTATGATGGGATTGCCGCCGCCGACCATGTCGCCCATCGCGGCAGCAACGCCAGTTCCGTCGACGATGCCGGGCTGCGTCATGCCCTCGAGGCCGAGATGGCCTTGGAAAGCCGTCGCCACCAGGGCGTAGAGAACGACGCAGAGTGCGCCGGCCGCGATAATGGCTTTCTTCGTGTCGGTCTTGGGGTTGCGGAATTCGCGGGTGTAGCAGACCGCGGTCTCGAACGCATACGTCGACCAGCCTGCTATGAACAACGCGCCGAGGAAGTAGGTCCAGCCGAAGTTGTTCCACTCACCGTTGGGTGGCACGAGCGGCGTGAAGTTCTCGTAATGGACGCCACCATTCAGGAACGGAACTATGCCGACGATCAGCATCGGAACGACGACAAGGAGTCCTATCCACATCTGGATGCGTGCGGTGCCGAGGACGCCCCGATGCTGAACGGCGAAGGTCGCGAGCATGAGTGCGGCGCCGATGAAGAAGGTCGCTCCGACCTCGATCTTGGCGAGTCCGAACAGGCTGAACTCGACCAGCTTGAAGCTTCGCAGGGCTGGCGTCGCTCCGTCGGCGACCGCAGCGATGGCGATCTTGGCCGCTTCCTCGGCGCTCTTGCCTGCAATTCCGGCGGCGTTGGCGGCGTCTTGCAGCCAGGCGATAACCTGGGGCGAGTCCGCGGTGAATACAGGGATCGGCGCAATAGCGTTGAGGATGTAGCCTGCCGCGACGGCACAGCCGAGTGACAGCACAGGCGTCCATGCGAACCAGTTACACCAGACCGACAGCGGTGCGATGATCTTGCTGTACCTCAGCCACGCAGCGGCGCCGTAGACGGCAGCACCGCCCGACTTGTTGGAGAACAGGCCGGCGATCTCTGCGTAGCTGTAGGCCTGCAGAAAGCCCATTACGACTGAGATGGTCCATACGAGAAAGGCCAGTTTGCCGGCCGTCGCTCCCATGCCTCCGATTGAAATCAACACCAAGGCCGGAACGCCGCTCGCGATCCAGAATGCACCTTTCCAATCGATGGTACGGTGCAGGCCTCCTTCTTGTTCACCCGGCGCGTGGGCGCCGTCTGCTCCACGTTGATCCAGCGCTATCGTCATTGTGACGCTCCCATCCCTAGTCGAGGAGCGCATAATTCAGATACGTTGCATGAGACGCAAGTCTTTTGCATCTGGTGCATCGCAGCAATCTTGCATGCAGTGCAATGCGGCTTAGACTTTGGTACGCCTTGCGTTTTTCGGAATCTCGCGCGGCGCACCAATTGCGTTCGTCAGAGCGATCGCTAATCATTCGAGTGGGTGAACAGGAGCCATGAGATGAAGAAACCGGGGCGGAAGCCTGCAGGCAAGACGGTGACGGCGGAACGCAAGAAGGCGTCGGTGAGAGACCCGTCACCCGTCAAGAGCGAGCAGGCGAACGTGCCGCTGGAGGGAAGAATTGGGGCCGCGATCAAACGGCGCCGGGTGGAAGCAAATCTAACGCTTGCCGATCTCAGCGCCGGTGCCGGATTGTCGAGTGCCATGCTGAGCCGCATCGAGAATGGAATGGCGACGGCGAGCCTCGATGCGCTCGAGCGCATCAGCATCGCGGTTGGCGTCAATCTGTCCGATCTGTTCCGGGAATCGGAATCGCGGCAGGGCAGCGCGCAGCTGGTGAAGCGAGCCGAGCAGATGGAGGTCGTGCGCGTCGGCACAAAGTACGGTCACACCTATCGCCTGCTTTCCTATGACCGCGGGCCGCGCAAGCTGTTCGAACCATTCTTCATCGAGCTCGACAAGAAGAGTGAGTCGTTTCCGCGGTTCGCGCACCCCGGTACCGAGTTCATCTACATGCTGCAAGGCCGCATGGAGTACAGGTTCGGGGAGCAGACGTATCTCGTGGAGCCTGGCGACGCATTCACTTTTTCGGGGAACGTCGTGCACGGCCCGGAGCGCGTTCTGGATGAGCGCGTCCGGTTCCTGGCGATCATCATTTACGCGGAATAGCATCGGAGAGAGTGCGAAAGCCGGAGGTTGGGAGCCCTCCGGCTTCGCCGCCGGCCTCGGAGAGCACCAGCGCCCGGGATCCACTTCGTCCCCGCGAGGGGAACGCGGGCAATCGCTGCCGCCTCAATCGTCAGCGCAGTGAGATCCTCAGGTTCGAGATTGTCAGTGGTTGTTGGTGGTCGTTTTTCCCCGTCGTTGGACCCGGTCATTCGAGCGCCGTGATGTTTAACTGAGTACAACATTATTGCATGCTAGGCAAAGTGTTTGTACGGTGCGCCGCAAGTCGGCGAACGTCCGGGTGATGAAGGCGCTATGGGGGACACGATCAAAGTGCGAGAGCTTGCGGCGGGTGGATACCGCGGCGAGACCGGCTTCAAGTACCAGCCATACTGGTGGGATGCGGCGCCTCGCGAAATGGAGGCAGGGGACGTTCCCAGGAAGTGCGATGTGGCGATCGTCGGCTCGGGGTTCACCGGCCTCTCGGCGGCGAACACGCTGCTCGACAACGGCCGTAACGCTGTGGTCTTCGACAAGGATTGCCCCGGGTTCGGTGCCAGCACGCGTAACGGCGGGCAAGTCGGCAGCGGGAACCAGAAATTCCGCGTGAAAACGCTGATTGCGCTGCGTGGCGAGGCGAAGGCTGTCGCGTTGTTGCGCGAAGGCACGCGGATGCTCGACCACATCGAGCACCTCATCGCCAAAGAAAAGATCGATTGCGACTTCGAGCGTTGCGGGCGGTTCCGGGCGGCCATCCGGCCGCAGCACTACGAGGCCATGGCGCGCGACATGGAGGATTTGCGCAAGCTCGTGGGCGTTGAAAGCTACATGGTTCCGCGCGGGGAACAGCGGTCTGAGATCGGCTCTGACCTGTTCTTCGGCGGCTCCGTTCTGCCCAACGATGCTTCACTGCATCCGGGCAAGTATCACGCAGGGCTGGCGCGAAAGGTGGCCGAGAAGGGCGGGCGCGTCGTCGGCAACGCGGCGGTCCTAGACATCGCGCGGGATGGCAATGCGTTTTCGGTCAAGACCGCGCGGGGAGTGACGCGGGCGCGGAACGTCATCATCGCCACGAACGGTTACACAGGCGCTCTGGTGCCCGAGTTGAAGCAGCGGATCGTGCCAGTCGGCTCGGGTCTCATTGCAACAGGCGATATCGATGCAGCTGTGCTCGACCGGCTGCTGCCGAAGCGCCGCGTCTACGGCAATACAAACCGCGTGTTCTCGTACTTCCGCCTGGCACCCGGTTCCCGACGGATCATATGGGGCGGCCGAGTGGGGCGGCTCGCGGGCGCGCGAACACCTCGGGCATACCGTCACCTCGCGGCCGACATGCTGCGCGTCTTCCCGGATGTCGCGGACGTTCCTGTCACGCACGCGTGGAGCGGGCTGATCGGGTACACGTACGACGAGGTTCCGCATCTCGGATCCACCGCGTCGGGCGTCCACTACGCTTTGGGTTATTGCGGTACCGGCGTTTCGCGCGCCACCTACTTCGGGAACAAGATCGCTCTGCGCCTGCTCGGAAAAAGGGATGGGCAAACCGCATTCGACGATCTGAGCTTCCCTGCATTTCCGGCTCATCCTATCGCCAAGCAGGCGGTTCCGGTCGTCGAGGCTTGGTACCGCCTGCGTGACGCCACCGACCTTTGACTGAAGGAGAACAACAAGTGTCGACAACAATGACGCGAACGAACATTTCGTCCGGCGGCGCGTATGAGGATATCTTCGGCTATTCGCGCGCTGTCAGAGTGGGAGACGATATCCACGTATCGGGGACGTGTGCGCCTGTCACTCACGAGAAGAGCGATGCGTACGAGCAGGCACGCGCCGCTCTAGAGATCATAGACAAAGCTCTGAGCGATGCAGGCGGCTCGCTGCGCCATGTGGTTCGGACGGTCGTCTATCTGCGGGAGATCACGGATGCCGATCTGGTCGCGCGCGCACATCGCGAGTCGTTCGGCGACGTTCGCCCCGCGAGCACGCTGGTGCAGGTCACGTCCATGCTGCGTCCCTGGCAGAAAGTCGAGATCGAGGCATACGCGACAGTGCCGTAATGCTGGAGTGACAGGGGATCAGGGTTTTTCCTGATCCCCAGGGCGGGCGCAATCTTTCCTGTCGGCTGCGTGCGTTGGCACGGTTGAGACAACTTGCCGAGAATTTTCGCGTCCGGGTTTCGTTTCTGGAACCGACCATGGTCCTAAACCGCTGGTCCCGATCGCCGACCATCGTTTGGCCGGCGAGGCGGCGCATACGTATGCGCGCGATGGATGATCATAAGAGGACACAATGGCCGACAAATCGACTTTCACTCCGGAAGAATGGAAGCTTGTGCTGAGCAGCCCCATGCTCGCGGGCCTCGCGGTGACGATCGCAGAGCCGAGCGGCATCTGGGGCATGTTGAAGGAGAGCATGGCGAGTGCCAACGCGCTCATCGCGGCCGGCAAGGATGCCAAGGCGAGCCCGTTGATGAAGGCGCTGCTCGCGGACATGGAGACTTCGGAAGGCCGCGGCATTGCGCGCGATGAAGTCTCGTCCGGGCTCAAAGGGAAGTCGCCTGCAGAGATCAAGGAATTGGTCATCGCCAAGCTCAATCAGGCCGGCAAGATCCTCGATGCAAAGGCGCCGAATGAGGCGCCGGTCTTCAAGAGCTGGCTGAAGCACGTTGCAGATCAGGTGGCGGAATCTGCGTCGGAGGGCGGCGTTCTGGGGTTCGGGGGCACCAAGGTGACGGACAACGAAAAGGCGACGATTGCCGAAGTCGGCAAAGCGCTGAACGTCGCTTGAGCGATCAGCGCCGCCGGCGCGTTGGCCGGCGGCGCGATCGATAGCGACCGTTCGGCCCAATCAAGCAGACGGCCACGCGTTCGATATAAGAAACGCATTTCTTATTGGTTCGCCCTGATCTAGGCGCCGCCTAAGACGCTCCTCGGTGACAGCTGTGTACCGGGGGGTACTCTTATGGGTGGGAAGCATTCGCTCGCCATGCTCGGCAGAGGCGTTGTTTTCGGCGCGTCAATGATGGCGCTTCAAGCTATGTCGGCGCCGGCCGCGGCAACCGATGGGTACTTTCAATACGGTTATGGCGCGCGCCAGAAGGCGCTAGGCGGGGCCGGCGTCGCAGACAGCCGGGACGCGACTGCGGCAGCGCTCAATCCGGCAGGGTTGGTTCATGCGCCGAACGAACTCACGGTCTCGGGCACATTGTTCAGTCCGTCGCGCAGTTACGAGCTTACGCCGGGC
This sequence comes from uncultured Hyphomicrobium sp., assembly GCA_964493785.1. Lineage (GTDB taxonomy): Bacteria > Pseudomonadota > Alphaproteobacteria > Rhizobiales > Hyphomicrobiaceae > Hyphomicrobium_A. The sequence goes on from CAZBPM010000001.1 coordinate 265,493, forward strand.
GGTGGCGAGTTCGACAGCAAGGGCAATTATTTTCCGGTGCCCAATCTCGCGTTCACGTATCGCAATCATGGGCTGCCGTTCGTCGATGTCATCGGCGTGACGGTTTACGGCAACGGCGGAATGAACACCGAGTATCCCGGTTCGGCATCGGCGCTGACAGGACTTGGATCTGGACGTCTGGGCGTCGATCTCGAGCAGGCGTTCCTGTCGATCGCATTTGCCAAGACGCTTGCGCCCGGGTTGTCCGTCGGTGTCGCGCCCATCCTCGCGCGCCAGGCGATCAAGATCGAAGGATTGCAGAACTTCGCCTTCCCGGCGCCGTTCAACGCTTCGTCCGATCCGACTCATGTGACCAACCAGGGAACAGATGTGTCCTGGGGTGGTGGTGTGCGCGCTGGGATCGAGTGGGCCGTCGCGCCGCAGTTTCGCATCGGCATCGCAGGGAACTCCCGCATTTATACGCACGAGTTCGAAAAATACCGCGGGTTGTTCGCAGAGCAGGGCGACTTCGACATTCCGGCTAGCGTGCAAGCCGGTGTAGCCTTCGACGCAACGCCCAACCTGACGCTCCTCGCGGACTACAAGCGCATCTGGTACAGTTCCATCAAGTCGATCGGAAATCCCTCGACCAACGCCGCGCTGCTCGGAACGGACAACGGGCCGGGATTTGGCTGGCAGGACATCGATATCGTCAAGGTCGGCGCTGAGTGGCGCAATCTCGGCGGCATCACGCTGCGCGCGGGGTATTCCTATAATACGAGCCCGCTGCAATCACGGGACGTGCTGTTCAATGTGCTGGCGCCTGCGGTCGTGCAGCATCACATCACGGGCGGATTCGAATACACCTGGAGCAGGGACCTGTCGTTCGAGGTGGCGGGGGCGTATGTTCCGGAGGCAAACCTTAGCGGTAACGACCCCTTTGGCCGGACGATCGATCTCAGCATGAACCAGTGGGAGGCGACCGTCGGCTTCAAATATCGCCTTGATGAGGAGCCGGCCCCGCTCAAGTGACAACTGTCCTCTGGTGCATGGCTTGAGCGGAGCGACACGTTCGGCCATGTTGGCCATATCGCACAGAGGATCGAGGACGCGCCGTGGCAGCAACTGATTTTACGCCGATAGCATCGGCAGCCGGGGGAGCACTCATCGGCGTTTCGGCGGTTATGCTTATGCTGCTCAGTGGACGCATCGCGGGGATCAGCGGAATCGTCGGGCGCCTGCTGCCTCCGTACCGCGGCGGCGGGATCGCCGAGGCGCTTGTGTTTGTTGCGGGGCTCATTGCGGCTCCCGTGCTCTACACTCTCATCACCGGTGCGCCGGTCGTCCAGATAGTATCCAGCAATATCGTCCTCATGATAGCTGCGGGTTTGCTCGTCGGCTTCGGCGCAGGTCTCGGCGGGGGATGCACGAGCGGGCACGGCGTGTGTGGGCTTGCACGACTATCGCCGCGGTCGCTGGCGGCGACGCTGACATTCATGGCGACGGGCTTGGTGACCGTTTTCGTTTTGCGCCACGTGCTGGGGGCGTGAAATGAATATTTTCGTTCATGCCATCGCCGGGCTCGTATTCGGGATCGGTCTCGTCATTTCAGGGATGGCGAACCCTGCGAAGGTGCAGAACTTCCTCGACATTGCGGGCAGCTGGGATCCGAGTCTCGCCTTCGTCATGGGCGCGGCGGTGTTGGTCACGTTCGTCGGGTATCGGGTGGCGTTCCGTCGCCAGAAGCCAGTCATCGCCGATAGCTTCAGCCTGCCAACGAAGACACATATCGATGGCCGGCTGCTGCTCGGCGCGGCAATTTTTGGCGTCGGGTGGGGGCTTGGTGGCTATTGCCCGGGGCCGGCGCTGACGGCGCTGCCGTTGCTGGCGGAGGGAACCTTGGTGTTCGTCCCGGCGATGCTTGTGGGGCTTTTTCTGGCCCGAGCATTAGCAACTCGCGCTTAGTGGAGCGGATTACATCACCAACTTTGAAGTTTATCGAACATGGTGCAGTGCCTATTCGATAAATAAAAGAATGGATTAAGCATTGAAGGCTCTAATTGACGCACCAAAGGAGCGTCAGTGTGTCTTCAAATTTATTGGGTGACCGACGTTTACTGATGCGCGCGCTGCCTGCGGGGGACAGCCTTCCAGGGGCCGCGTCGTTGTTCGACACCGCTCCCCAGTTCTTGACCGACCGGCTCGACGGCTACCGCCAAGCGCTCGAAGAGCACTTCTGCATCACCGTCACCGACAGCACAGGTCGCCTCATCGAGGTCAACGAGCGCTTCTGCAAGCTGCTCGAATACTCGGAAGAGGAATTGACGGGACAGCACTATGCACAGCTCTGCCCCTGGGCGGACGAGGACTGCAGCATCGAAAAGATGTGGGCCACCGTCAATAGCGGACGGACGTGGCGTGGTCAGCTTCGTGATTGCGCGAAGAGCGGGAAAGAGGTCTGGTTCGAGTCGATCGTTATTCCCCGTTTCAATAGCGAGGGGACGATCGAGCAATACATCACGATAAGCACAGACATCACGCCGATACGCGCTCAGTCGCAAACGCTGCAGGCGATGATCGAGTACTTCCCCGGTGGTCTTGCGCTCATAGATCGCGATCTCAACGTCATTGCTACGAACAAGCTCTATCGGACGCTGCTTGAAATCCCGGAGGAGCTTTTCGCGGAAGGCCCCCCAACGATCGAGGCGCTGGTGCGGTTCCGTGCAGAGCGCGGCGACTACGGCGACCTGCCAGTCGAAGAGGCGGTCGCGTTGCGCCTCAAGATTTTGCTCAGTCCGGTTCCCATCACTACAGAACGTTGCGAGGTCACGGGAAGGATCCTGGAGATCCGCTGCGTTCCAGTCGACGGTGGAGGGTTTCTCAACACGTACCTTGAAGTTACGGACAGGCGGCGTGCGGAGAATGAGTTGAAACGTGTCAACTCGACCTTGCAGGCGTTCATCAAGCATGCGCCCGCCGCGGTCGCCATGTTCGACACGGATATGCGGTACATCGCGCATACCGACCGCTGGTTGCACGACTACAACCTCGAGAATCAATCGCTGATTGGGCGCTGTCATTACGAGGTGTTTCCCGAGGTTCCGGAGCACTGGAAGGAGAAGCACCAGCGTATTCTCGCAGGCGCGACAGAAACCTCGCCGGAGGAAATCTTCAACCGCGCCGACGGTTCGACAAATATCATCCGGTGGGAGGTTCGACCTTGGCACCTGGCGGATTCGAGCATCGGTGGCATGATGATGCTGACCGAAGAGATATCCGAGCGAAAGAAACTCGAGGCGGAACTGCGTCGGCTGGCGAAGGAGGATAGCCTCACCGGATTGCCCAATCGGCTGCAGTTCCATGAGCATCTAGAGGGGATGCTGCGGACGGCGAAGCTGGAGGGTGGGCAATTCGCGGTCGGGTTGATCGATGTCGATCGTTTCAAGGAAACCAACGACATCCTTGGTCATGCCGCGGGCGATGAGCTGCTCAAGGAAGTGGCCGTGCGTCTGCAGAAGGCGTTGGCGCCGTATGGCCAGATTGCGCGTCTGGGTGGCGATGAATTCGCCGTGCTGATCCCGACAACAGGTGCTGCGGGCGTGTTGAGTGCGGCGATCGACGGCATGTTCCTGGCCATGCGCCCGCCTATTACCGTCGCAGGCGGCCAGCATCGCTGTACGATGAGCCTTGGACTCAGCCTCTATCCGATGGATGCCAAGGGAGCGAGCGAACTATTGAAAGATGCCGACCTTGCGCTCTACCGCGCAAAGGATCTCGGTCGCGACCGTTTCCAGTTCTTCGTCCCGGAAATGCGGGCCTCGTTCGAGCGCTCATACAAATTGAACCGCGACATGCAACGTGCGCTAAACGATGGAGAACTGGAGCTGTTCTTCCAGCCGATCGTGTCGATCGGCGGCGGGCAGCCTCTGAGCTTCGAAGCCCTGTTGCGGTGGAATGATCCGCATCGAGGATTGTTGACGCCGGCTGACTTCGAAGGAATTTTTGACGACCCGAAGGCTGCTGCGGACATCGGCAAGTGGGTGATCGGCCAAGCGCTGCGGCAGGCGGCGGTGTGGCAGCGGGAGGGCGTCGAGTTCGGGCGCATCGCGGTCAACGTGACTTCGGCCGACTTCGCTCTGGGCACTTTTTCCGATCTCGTGTGTGCGATGCTGCGCGAGACGGGTATCGCACCGGATCGCTTGTGCATCGAGGTAACGGAACGGGTGTTTCTGGGGCGAGGCGCTAGCGGGGTCGCATCTGCGCTGCAATCGCTGCATGACCTAGGCGTTGAAATTGCGCTCGATGATTTTGGTACCGGGTTCGCCTCTCTATCTCATCTCAAAAAACTGCCGATCGATCGCTTAAAGGTCGACCGGTCGTTTGTGCGCGATATGGAGACGAATGCCGACAACATGGCCATCGTGAGAACGATCGCGCATCTGGGTCAGAGCCTTGGCATCAAAATCACGGTCGAGGGCGTCGAATCCATTTCGCAGCTCGGCCTGTTGAGGGTGATGGGCTGCGATACGATGCAGGGTTATCTGTTCGCCCGGCCAATGCCAGCTTCGCGCGTGCCTTCGTTCGTTGCGCGGGACCGGGCACTCAGTGCTTGATTTCGGCCACTGGCGTACCCCTTAAGACGCAACTTGGCAGCATGACTTGACGAACTGCTGCCGTTGCTCATTCTGCCGCCGGTCGACGAAACCGATCGGGCGAGGGCATGGCAGCAGAGTGGATCACGGCAGCTTGCCCAGAGCCATCCGAGCGATTCCGGCTCGCCGCAGAGAAGCGGCAGGGAATGCTAACTAAGCCCGCTGGCTCGCTTGGCGTGCTCGAGGCGCTGGCCATAAGGCTTGCCTCGCTGCAAGAGACGGAGCGGCCGCGCGCCAACGCTGCTCCGATCATTTTGTTTGCCGGCGATCATGGCATCACCGCACAGGGCGTCTCCGCCTATCCGTCGGCGGTGACGGTGGAGATGCTGCGGAATTTTGCGCGCGGCGGAGCGGCCATCGCGGTGCTGGCGCGGGAACTTGACGCTGCGCTTGATGTCGTCGACGTCGGGACGCTGGCGGAGCAGCCGGTTGCCGGTGTCGTTACCGACAAACCTTGTCGCGGCACGAAGGATTTCTCGCTCGAGCCTGCCATGAGCAGCGACGAGCTGCATTTCGCCCTCGAGGCAGGGCGGCGCGCCGTGGGGCGGGCGCTGGTGCCGGGCGCCGATGTGGTTCTCCTGGGCGAGATGGGGATCGGCAACACGACATCGGCGGCGGCGATCGCTGCAGCTCTCCTCGGGTGCAGGGCCGCGGATGTCGTGGGAGCGGGGACGGGACTTGGCTCGGATGGCATCAGCCACAAGGCGTGCGTCATCGAGGCTGCGTTGAGCCGCCATCAACTCGACGCAGAATCCGCCAGCGCAGTGTCGGTGCTGCGCTGCGTCGGCGGGCTGGAGATTGCCGCCCTGGTGGGAGCAATGATTGCGGCGGCACAGGCGCGGGTACCGGTGCTGGTCGACGGGTTCATCGTCACATCGGCAGCGCTTGCCGCTGTGCGCATCAATCCAACTGTGACGCCGTGGCTGATCTTTTCGCATCGCTCGATGGAGCGGGGTCATCGACTGATCCTCGACGCTCTCGCGGCGGAGCCCATCCTCGACCTCAAGCTGAGGCTCGGCGAGGGCTCGGGGGCCGCAACAGCGCTGCCGATCCTGCGGCTGGCGTGCGCGCTGCACGCGGGAATGGCGACGTTCGAAGAAGCTCAGATCTCGGGACCGGACGCTTGATGCGCATCGTTCTGCTGCGCCATGGCGAGACAGACATGCCGGGTCGCCTGCTGGGGCGAACCGATGCGGAATTGTCCGACGCAGGATGGCGTCAATTCGAGCGGCAGACGGAAAGTCTCGCCTTCGGTGCCGTCGTGACCTCGCCGCGCCGTCGCGCGAGGCTGCCGGCAGAAGCGTTCGCGGCCGTGCGCGACGTGCCGTTGAAGCTGGACAACGATTGGGCCGAAATCGATTTCGGCGATTGGGATGGTCGGTTGCTCGACGAGCTGCGCGCGGATGCGGCGATCGAGGCTGGACTGAGGGAGATGTACAAGTCAGCCGAATGTGACGGTGCGCCGGGAGGGGAGAGCTGGGGGGCATTGTGCGCGCGGGTGGAGCGGGCGATTGACCGGCTGTTCGCGTTCGGCGAAGAGTCCAATGTGCTCGTCAGCACGCATGCCGGTCCGATGCGCGCGGCTCTCGCGGTCGCGTGTGGACTTCCGTTCGCCAGCCTGTGGGCGATCCGCGTGGACTATGGCACGCGCATTACGCTCCAGGTCGGGCGGGACGAAAACGCCGGACTATGGGGTGAGGTGATCGAAGTGCTGCAGCCATGAGCGTCAAAAGCCACGTTCGCTCGTTCTCCCACGCACTGCAGTTCCTGACGCGGCTGCCGGCGCCGGCTATCGACGTGTTCGATCCGGGCGAGCTTTCGCGCGCGGCGCTGTGGTTTCCCGTCGTCGGGGTGATCGTAGGCGGGATCGTAGGGGGCGCTATGTGGCTTGGAGATTTCTCCTCGCCGTGGATCGCGGCCTTGCTCGGTCTTTTCGCATGGGTGTGGGTGACGGGTGGCCTGCACCTCGATGGGCTCGCAGACGTGTCCGACGCTCTGGCGGGATCGCACCGTACCCCGGAGCGATTTCTGCAGATCCTGCGCGATCCGCATCTTGGGGCGTTCGGCACCATGGCAATCACCTTTCAGCTCATCGCGAAGGTGGTGCTTCTGGCGGTGCTGGTCACCGCGGTGCCAGCTGCGGCCCTGATTGTGCCACTGGCCTTGCTGGCCGCCTGGGCTCGGCTTGGGCCAGGCGTCTGGAGCCTCGCCGTGCCGCCGCTTGCCGCGGGATCGGGCGAGCTTTTTTCCAAGCATCTCGATCCGCGGTTCGTTGCCGGGGAAGCCGCGATCCTTTGCCTCGCCACGGCTTGGTTCGCCCCGATATTGCTGGCCGCAGTGGTCGTGATTGCCGGGATTGCACTGTTCTGGCGGTTCCGGCTGGGGGGCGTGACCGGCGACTGCCTGGGCGCGGGGGTAGAGGCGACCGAGACGATCTTGCTGCTTCTCTTGGCTGCCCGAATGGCATAGTTTCCGCCCCAGGCCGGCCTGCGCGCCGTAGAACGATGTTTGCGATAGGGGACTTGGGACAATGCAATCTAATGCCAATGGCGCGGAGCGCCGCCTGCTGTGGATCGGCCTGCTGACAGCCGCGACGCTGCTGATGACGGGCGTGTTCGCTTGCGCCGTGCCGTTTGCCGCGCTGGCCGCGATTGCCGCTTTCGATACCGAGCGCCGCGACGGCCTGCTCCTCATCGGCGCGGTCTGGCTGGCCAACCAGGTTTATGGCTTCACGGTTCTCGGCTACCCGCACGAAGCGCAGGCTTATGCCTGGGGCGTGACGATGGGCATCGGTGCCGTCATTGCTTATTACGCAGCGCGCGCCGTGGTTTCGGCGCTGGCGGCGAAAGGTGCGTTGATCGCCGTATTGGCAGCGCTGCCGGTGGCTTTCGTCGCCTACGAGGCGGTGCTGTACGTCGCTACGCTGTTCCTGACGCGCGGCGAGGGTGCCTTCAACACGGATGTCGTCGCTTACGTGAGCTTGGTTGAGGTCGTGGCATTCGTGGCGCTACTCATCGCGCATCGCCTCGCGGTTGCGGTTGGCCTCATCGAGCGCAATGTGGTCGAAGGCGCGGTCTGAGCCCTACTTGAGACTGAGCGGCAGGCCGGCCGCCATGAACAGAACGCGGTCGGCCGCCGCAGCTACCTTTTGATTGAGCCGCCCCTGCGCGTCGCGGAACGCGCGGCCAAGTGGCGTTTCGGGCACGAGACCCAGGCCGACCTCGTTTGACACGACCACGATCGGGCCGCGGGCGCTTGCCAGCGCCGAGAGCAAAAGCTTCTCCTCGTTCTCGACGTTGCGGCCGGCGAGCATGACGTTGCTCAGCCAGAGCGTGAGGCAATCGATCAGCGCCGGGCCGGTCAGCTCGCGAATGGTGCCGGCAAGGTCCAGGGGAGCGTCGAGGGTGCGCCAGCGCTCGTCCCGGCGGCTTCGGTGATGGGCGATGCGCTCGCGCATCTCGTCGTCGAACGCCTCGGCGGTCGCGACATAGGTCCATGGTGGCGCGGCCACAGCCAACAGTTCCTCTGCATGGCGGCTCTTGCCGGAGCGTGCGCCACCAAGGACGAGAGTCAGGCGCGGAAGGCTGGACATGCTGATTCAAATTCGGTTGCGCAGGGGGGCACCAGCTCTTATCAAACCCACAATGCATCACTGCAAGGAAATAGATTTTGTGCTGCGAGGTCCGTAACTTAGGTGCGGAGCGTCGCAGCCGAACAGGTCGGGATAATGTCAGCACCACCGCGCGGCGTGATTATCGCGGCCCCTGCTTCTGGTGCGGGTAAGACAACCGTCACACTCGGTCTGCTGCGGGCGCTTCAGCGCCGAGGGCTGCCCGTGCGCCCGTTCAAATGCGGACCCGACTACATCGATGCGGCATTTCACAGTGCGGCCGCCCGGCGTGCGGGCATCAATCTCGACACGTGGGCCATGCGTGCTCACCTGATCGGTCAGCTTGTCCATGCGCAGAACGATGCGGCGATCTGCGTCTGCGAGGGCATGATGGGCCTTTACGACGGCGCCGGGGGCCAAGGTGCCGCTGGGAGCGGATCGACTGCGGATCTTGCGGCGATGACCGGATGGCCGGTCGCACTTGTGCTTGACGTCGGGGCGCAGGCCGAAACAGCCGCGGCGATGGCGCTGGGGCTGAAGTCGTACCGCAGCGATGTGGCTTTCGCGGGCGTGATATTGAACAACGTTGGCGGGCAGGCGCACGCACAGATGATCGCCGAGCCGATGATGCGCATCGGGCTGCCGGTGCTCGGCGCGCTGAAGCGGACGGCCGGTGCGTCGCTACCCGAACGGCATCTTGGCTTGGTGCAGGCGGACGAGACATCGGTGCTCGATGCCAAGCTCGATGCGCTGGCTGACATGATCGAGGATGGCGTCGACGTCGACAAGTTCGTTGCGAGTGCGCGCGTCACCCACATTAAACCGGCTGCAAGTATCAGGGGCCTGCCGCCGCCCGGGCAGCGCATCGCCCTTGCGCGTGATCGCGCATTCTCATTCGTCTATGCGCACATGGTTTCCGGATGGCTGGAGGCGGGCGCCGAAGTCCTGCCGTTCTCGCCGCTCGCCGACGAGGCGCCGAGCCCACAATGCGATGCCGTCTGGCTGCCGGGGGGGTATCCGGAGCTGCATGCGGGGGCGCTGGCCAACGCCGGCCGGTTCCAAAACGGGATGCGGGATGCAGCGGCGCGAGGCATTCCGATTCACGGCGAGTGCGGTGGCTATATGGTGCTGGGCGCGGGCATCGAGGACAAGCAGGGTGCACAGCACGCGATGTTGGGGCTGCTTGCGGTCGAAACGTCCTTTGCCACTCCTCGCATGCATCTGGGATATCGCCGGGCGCGCGTGCTGGATACCGGGCAGGAGCTGCTCGGTCATGAATTTCATTTTTCCAGTCTGATTTCGAATACGGACGATCCGTTCGCCGATATCTTCGATGCTGCAGGTGAGCACGTTGCCGAGAAAGGCTCCCGGCGCGGGGCGGTTACCGGGACGTTCTTTCACGTCATCGATGGCGTTGCATGACAGACATCCCATGCGTTCCGCCGCGGTTCGACGATCAGTTCCGGCGCAAGCTCGAGGAGCTCATCCACTGGCGCCGCGACGTCCGCCGGTTCAAGACAGATGTGGTCGACGAGGGGCTGATTCAGTCGCTGCTCGAGCTTGCCTCGCACGCGCCCTCCGTTGGGTTCAGCCAGCCGTGGCGCTTCGTGCTGGTGGAGGATCCAGGGCGACGCGAAGCCATCCGGGCGTCGTTCAAGCGGGCGAATGCGGAAGCACTTACGGCTTACGCGGGCGAGCGGCGTGGCCTTTACGCGAAACTGAAGCTGGAGGGCCTGTCGACGGCGCCGGTACAGCTTGCGGTCTTCGCCGACGAAGGAACCGGCGCTGGCGAGGGGCTGGGCAGCCGGACGATGCCGGAAACGCTGTGCTACTCCGTGGTCGGTGCGGTGCAGACGCTGTGGCTTGCGGCGCGGGCCTGCGGGCTCGGCGTGGGCTGGGTGTCGATCATCGAGCCAGAACTGGTGAGCAAGGCGCTGGACGTGCCCGGGTCGTGGAGGCTCGTCGCATACCTTTGCATCGGCTGGCCAGCGGAGGAACACTTGGACCCCGAGCTTGAGCGGCATGGCTGGCAGGGCCGCCTCGATGTGACGCCGTTAATCCTCAGGCGTTGATATTAGGCAAGGGGCCTATCGCCGACGACGTTACGGTCGTGCCGGACCCCCAGCCAGGCAGCGCAAATGACAGACGTTAGGACGGAACTGCCCTACTGGGCGAGGAGCCCGGAAGAGGTCCTGGCCGACTATGCGTCGGCGCCGGGCGGACTTTCGCAGGCGGAAGCCGACAGGCGTCTTGCGATCCACGGTGACAACAAGATCACGGAGCATCGTCAAGGCAGTCCGGCGGCTTTGCTTTTGCGACAGTACCAAAGTCCCCTGGTGCTGATTCTTGTGTTCGGTGCATGCGTGTCGCTGGCGCTTGGCCAGTGGACGGACGCGTCGATCATCCTCGCCATCGTTATCGGCTCGACGCTGCTCGGCTTCGCGCAAGAGTACCGCGCGTCGACGGCGCTCAAAGAGCTGCGCAGCAAGTTGGCGCTTCGGGTCAGGGTTTTGCGCGACGGGGTGGCGGGCTCGATCGAGGCCAGCAAGCTCGTTCCGGGAGACGTCATCGTACTGTCGGCGGGCAATCTCGTGCCGGCAGACGGCATCGTGTTGGAGGCGCGCGACTTCCTGGTGTCTCAGGCGGCGCTGACGGGGGAATCTTTTCCGGTAGAGAAGTCGGTTTGCCGGTGCAGTGCGAACACGCCGGTGTCGCAGCGTATCAATACGGTATTTTTGGGATCGTCGGTGCGAAGTGGGACGGCGCGGGTGCTGGTCACCTGCACGGGGCGCGACACAGAGTTCGCCGGGATAGCGAAGCGTCTTTCGGGCGCGGAGCCGGTGACGGACTTCGAGCGCGGTGTGCGCCGATTCGGCTACATGCTGACACGGGTGATGTTTGGCATCGTGGTCTTCGTCATCGCGGCGAACCTGTTCATGGACCGGCCGCTGGTTTCGTCGCTGCTGTTCGCCGTCGCGCTCGCGGTAGGGCTTACGCCGGAACTGCTGCCGGCCATCGTCAGCGTGACGTTGTCGGCGGGCGCGCGGCGAATGAACGAGCATGGCGTGATCGTGCGGCGTCTAGAGGCGATCGAGAACCTCGGCAGCATGGATGTGCTCTGCACCGACAAGACGGGAACGCTGACGCGCGGCGTGGTCGAACTGTCGTCGTGTCTTGGGCCTGACGGCACCGAGTGCGATCGCGTATTTCGTTTTGCGGCGATCAATGCGCTGCTCGAGACGGGGATCGAAAATCCGCTCGACACCGCCATCGTCGAGGCGGCCCGGCGCCGGTCGGTCGCGGCGGATGACGTGCGGAAGATCGACGAGATTCCGTATGATTTCGTTCGCAAGCGACTGTCGATTGCGGTCGATGATGCCGCGTCGGACGGAACGTACCTGCTGGTGAGCAAAGGGGCATTCGACAATGTGCTCGGCTGCTGCGCTTTCGTTCGCAGCGGGGAAGGATTCGCTCCGATGGATGCGAGCGAAGCGGCAAAGTTGCGCACGCTCTACGTCGCTTGGGGTAAGCAAGGCTATCGCGTCCTCGGTCTCGCAAGCAGGAGATTGACGGCCCAGGCCCAGTATCACCGCACCGACGAATGCGAGATGACGTTCGAGGGGTTCCTGCTGTTCTTCGATCCGCTGAAGGAGGGGATCAAGGACACGCTGGAGGAAATGCGTGGCCTCGGTATCTCGCTGAAGATCGTGACCGGCGACAATCGGCATGTGGCAGGCCATGTGGCTGCGGCGATGGGGCTCGATGGCGTTCGAGTGCTGACGGGAGAGGAACTGCACGAAACGAACGAAGAGGCGCTGGGGCATCTCGTCGAGACGACGCACGTGTTCGCCGAGGTGGATCCGCAGCAGAAGGAGCGCATCGTGCAGGCGCTGCAGCGGCGCGGGCACTCGGTTGGCTACATGGGGGATGGGATCAACGACGCACCGGCAATGCACGTCGCGGACGTTGCCATTTCCGTCGATCAGGCAGTCGACGTGGCGCGGGAAAGCGCCGACATCGTGCTGCTGCAGCGCGATCTCAATGTGCTGACGGAAGGCGTGGTGGACGGGCGGCGAACATTCGCGAATACGTTCAAATATGTGGCCATTGCTGTCAGTTCGAACTTCGGGAACATGGTGTCCATGGCGCTGGGGACGCTCCTGGTGCCGTTTCTGCCGCTGCTCGCCAAGCAGATACTGCTCAATAACTTCCTGGCGGATTTTCCGGCAGTGGCGATTTCGAGCGACAATGTGGATCCGGCTGCCTTGCGGCAGGCGCAGCGCTGGGACATTCACAGTGTGCAACGGTTCATGTTGATCTTCGGGCTGGCCAGCACCGCGTTCGATCTGTTGACCTTCGCGATGCTCCTCGTGATCTACAACGCGGATGAGGCTCAGTTTCATACGACGTGGTTTGTCGTGTCGCTGCTCACTCAGCTTTCGGCGCTGCTGATCCTGCGGACGCACTTGCCGGCGTGGCAGAGTCGGCCGAGCAAGCTGCTCGCCGCGGTCGCGGCGGCCGTTGCCATCATTGCCGTAGCGCTGCCGTATACGGGCTTTGCGTCTGACCTTGGCTTCGTGCCGTTGCCGCTGAATCTGGTGCTGGGTGGTTTTGCGATCGTTGCCGTCTATGCCGTGGTTATCGAGACTGCGAAACGCAGATTCTACGCGTGGCAGATGGAGCGTGCGGGTTAGCTATTCGCCGGGCACGGCGAGGGCGGTCGGTGTCTTTGCCTTGCGCATAGAGAAGCGCCGGATCACGACGTAGAACACCGGCGTGAAGATGAGACCGAAGAAGGTGACGCCGATCATGCCCCAGAACACACCCGTGCCGAGGGCGATGCGCATTTCCGCGCCTGCGCCCGTGGCGATATAGAGCGGAACGACGCCGAGCGTGAACGCAAGCGACGTCATGATGATGGGGCGAAGGCGCAACTGCGACGCTTCGATTGCGGCCGATACGACATCGCGGCCCTGGTCCTCGAGCTGACGCGCGAACTCGACGATGAGAATCGCGTTTTTCGCCGCCAATCCTATCAGCACGATGAAGCCGATCTGGGTAAGGATGTTGATGTCCTGCCCGTGCAGCTTCACGCCAAACAGCGCGCTCAACAGGCACATAGGCACAATGAGAATGATCGCAATCGGCAGGGACCAACTTTCGAACTGGGCAGCAAGCGTCAGGAACACGAAGACCACCGACAGCACGAAGATGTAGTAGCCGGAGCTGCCCGCCTTGACCTCCTGGTACGAGAGGTCGGTCCATTCGTACGTGATGCCTTCGGGCAGCTCCAGTTTGGCGAGTTCTGACATCATGGTGATGCCTTCGCCGCTCGAAATGCCGGGCTGGAGAGAGCCGTTGACCTCGATGGTGGGGAACAGGTTGTAACGTGGCACGCGGTCGGGGCCGGAGATGTTGCGGAAAGTGACGAGGTTTCCAAGCGGGACCATCTGGCCCATCTCGTTGCGAACGCGGATGCGCCCGACATTCTCGGGGTCGGTTCGGAACTTGGCATCGGCTTGAGCGGTGACGCGGAAGGTGCGTCCGAACATGTTGAAGTCGTTGACGTAGGCAGAGCCGAGATAGACGCGCAGTGCTTCGAATATCGCGTCGAGGGGCACCTTCAGCATCTGGGCCTTGTCGCGGTCGACATCGACATAAAGTTGGGGCGTGCCGGTCGAGAAGGTCGTGAAGACGTTTCTCAGTCCAGGCAGCTTGTTGGCGACCGCGATGAACTGGTCAGCCACACCCTGGAACTGCGCGGGCGTCATGTTGGCGCGGTTCTGTAGGCGCATGGAGAAGCCCGTCTGCCCGCCCATGCCGCGCACGGGTGGGGGTATGAAGACGGACGTTTTCGATTCCTCGATGCCGTTGAGGCGCTCCGTTATGGTGTCCGCGACTTTGTCGATCGACAGACCCTTGGCGGCTCGCTCGCGCGCAGGGTCGACGATGGCGAAGATCGAGGCGGCGTTACTGGAATTAGACCCCGTCGAGCCCGATCGGCCGGTATAGGCGGAGGTGTGAGCAACGCCTGGAACGCCCAGGACAATGGCGTTGGCGCGTTGTGCGACCTCGTCGGTGCGCGAGAGGGATGCGCCCTGCGGAAGCTGCAGGGAGACGATGATGATGCCGCGATCCATCTTGGGGATGAAGCCGGTCGGCGTGTGGAACAAAAGCCAACCGGCGACGCCAATCAGCAGCGCGTATAGGGCGAGCATCAACGCCGAGGCGCTAATCGCTGCCTTGACGACGCGGCCGTAGGCGGCCGCCAGCATGTCGAAGGCTGCGTTGAACAGCCGGAAGAAGGCCCTGACTGGCCGCATCAGCAGGCTTGGGTGCGCGTGCTGATCGTGCGGCTTCAGCAGGATGGCGCACAGCGCCGGGCTCAGAGTGAGGGAATTGAACGCGGATATGATCGTAGCCGTCGCCACGGTGACGGCGAACTGTCGATAGAACTGTCCGGTGATGCCGCCGATGAAGGCTGTCGGCACGAAGACGGCGGTCAAGACGAGGGCGATGGCGATCAGGGCTGCGCCAACCTCATTCATCGTAACGCGCGCGGCGTCCAATGGCGGCAAGCCCTCGGCGAGCTTGCGCTCGACATTCTCAACCACCACGATGGCGTCGTCGACGACGATGCCGACAGCCAGCACAAGGCCGAACAGGGTCAGCATGTTGATCGAGAAGCCCAGGCTCTCCATGACGGCGAAGGTGCCGATCAGCGAGACGGGGATGGCGACGAGCGGGATGATGGTCGCGCGCCAGGTTTGCAGGAAGATCAGCACCACCACGATGACGAGCAACACCGCTTCGCCAATGGCGATGTAGAGTTCGGAAATCGATTCCTCGATGAATTCGGTCGGATTGTAGACGATGCGGTACTCGAGCCCCTTGGGGAAGCGCTCGGAGAGACGTTTCATCTCCCTCTTGACGGCATCGGTGGTCTCGATCGCATTCGAGCCCGGCTGCTGCGTGATGATCATCACGGTTGCCGGGTATTGGTCCTGGTAGCCGTACGTGGCGTAGCTGAGCGCACCAAGCTCGACGCGGCCGACATCCTTGACGCGGACGACGCGACCATCAGCGCCGGTCTTCAGCACGATGTTCTCGAACTCGCTCGGCTGCAGCAGCCGCCCCTTCAGCTGGAGCGATAGCTGGAATGCCCCCATGTTTTCCTGCGGAGGTTGGCCAAGCGCTCCGCCGGCAACCTGCAGGTTCTGCGCGCGCAGTGCGGCCAACACTTCGCTCGCCGTCATGCCGCGGAGGGCGATGCGCTCGGGGTCGAGCCAGACACGCATGGAGTATTCCCGCGATCCGAACAGCGTGACGTCGCCGACGCCCTTGATGCGTGCCAGCTCGTCGCGAAGGTTCAGCAGGGCGTAGTTGGAGATGTAGACCGCGTCGTATGTCTTGTCGGGCGAGATGAGATGCACGACGAGAAGCAGATCAGGTGAGCGCTTATTGACGGTGACGCCGGTGCGGCGCACCTCCTCGGGCAATCTCGGCTCGGCGGCGGAGACGCGGTTCTGGACCAGCACCTGAGCCTTGTCGATGTCAGTGCCGATCTCGAAGGTGACACTGAGTGATAGCGCGCCGTCATCGGTCGACTGCGAGTACATGTAGATCATGCCCTCGACGCCGTTGATCTCCTGCTCGAGGACGGTCGCTACAGTTTCCGAAACGGTGATGGCGTTGGCGCCCGGATACGTGGCGTTGACCTGAACCGTCGGCGGGACGATCTCGGGGAACTGGGCGACGGGCAGGGTGAAATAGGCGATCGAGCCGACAATGAGGATGATGAGAGAGACTACGGACGCGAAGATCGGCCGGTCGATGAAAAAGTGGGAAAGGCGCATGTGCTGTTACGACCTCAGCGCCTGGTTAATCCGTCGGAGCTACCGGCCGCTTCGGAGACGGTCAGCGGCGTCCGTCGCGGTACGATCTTCTGACCCGGGCGTACGCGCTGCTGGCCGCGCAGGATGACCCAGTCATCGGGCTTCAGGCCGTCGCGGATTATGCGCAGGCCGCCGTCGAGCGGGCCAAGCTCTACGGTGCGGCGAACGGGGATGTCATCGTCGCCGACGACGTAGACGAAGCGATTTGCCTGGTCGGTGCCGATGGCTTCGTCGGGGATGAGCAGCGCCTTGTATTCGGGAGAGCCCTGAAGGCGGACCCGGGCGAACATGCCGGGCGAAAAGATGCTGTTGGTGTTCGGCAGGACGGCGCGGGCGCGCAGCGTGCCGGTTCCCTGGTCGAGGCGGTTGTCGAGGAAGTCGAGCTTTGCCTCGTGTGGGAAGCCCTCCTCGTCGGGGAGGCCGACGCCCACGGGCGAGCCGATGATGCCGTTGGCGCCCTGGCCGCTTGCGTGCGTCATCCGCCGATACTTCAGGGCGTTGTTTTCGCTGACGTCGAAATAAATGTAGATCGGGTCCTGGCGCACGATCGTCGTCAGAACCGTGGAAGCGCCCTCCGAGCCGCCGCCGCTGATGAAGTTTCCGGGTGTGACAAGCGTCCGGCTTATGCGGCCCGAGATAGGCGCCGTTATGCGGCAGAAGCTGAGCTCAAGCTCGGCCGCCTTGACGCGGGCCTCTGCGATCTTGACGAGAGCCTCTGCATCGCGAACGAGGTTCTCGCGGTCATCGAAGGCTTTGCGGGAGATGTTATTGCTTTTGAGAAGTGGCCGACCGCGCTCGACATCCAGGCTGGAGTTGCTGACGCTGACCCTTGCCTGGTTGAGCTGCGCCTGAGCCTGCTCGAGGGCGCGCTCGTAAGGGCGGGGATCGATGGTGAAGAGAAGGTCGCCTTGCTTCACGTCCTCGCCGTCGGTGAACTTCACCTCGGTGAGGTAGCCGGAAACGCGCGCCCGGATATCGACTGCCTCGACCGCGTCGAAGCGGCCGGTGAACTCATCCCATTCGGTCACAGGGCGATTGGCGGGCTGGCTGACTGTCAGTTCGGGCGGCTTTGTCGCCGAAGCGGGCGCCTTCGGGGCCGCCTCATTGGTGAGACGCGCGAAGGCGTTGCCAATAGCGGCGCTGGCGTCCTCCAACCCCGACTCGACGCTGCGGCCACGCATCGGACCCAAGGCGGCCACAGCAGCGGCAGCACAGATCAACAGGGCCAGGACGACGTAGCTCGGACGCATTACTCAACTCACACTGGCGGGCGTCGTCGACCGCCCGGTTAATGACACGTTGCGAACCCCACAGCCTAGCCCAACAAAGGTAAATCCTCACCCTAAAGGCGGCCCCTTCGACGTGGCCGCCTTATGTCACAAAGCGGAGAAAGGGCGCTGTCGCGACGCCCAAGGGGCGGCCCGTAAAGCAAAAGGGCCGCCCCTCTTGCACAACGGTCAGGAGCGCGACCTTCCGTCGATGCTGAATGCACCCGCACCTGCGGCGACGAGATAAAGGAATATGAAACAGAACAGGATCGCAGCGTCGCCGCCGTTGAGGGCGGGGAACGGGCTTTTCGGTGCGTGTGCCATCCAATACGCGACGGCCATCTGGCCGCTGAGGATGAACGCGACGGGGCGCGTGAAGAGGCCAATGAGGATCAGGAGGCCGCCGAATACCTCAAGGACGGCCGCGAACCACAGCAGCGTGAAGGCTTCCGGCATCCCATACTGCGGCGTTGGAATGCCGAACAGCTTTTGAGTGCCGTGCTCGATAAAGAGGATTGCGGTGACGATGCGCAGAATGCCCAAAAGGCGTGGCGCCCAAACCGATTCCAGCTCCGTGCGTGTCATATTCAGGTCCCCGAGTTTGTTGTTTGTGCCGGGGAGCCTATTCCGCGGGAAGCCGCGGTCAATAACAACGTTCTACCAGCGCAGCAGCCACGAACCGATCAATGCGCCGAGGCCGGCGACGATGGCGGTTGCGATGAGGTACCACGCGGCAAGGAACAGCGGGCTGTCGTTCTGGCAATGCGTGGCATAGAACGACGCGGCGATGCCTGCGGCGGCGAGCCCGGCTACGGCGCCGGTGAGAGCGGGGCGCGTTGGAGCGCCCTGGCGAAGGGCGATCAGCATCACGGCCAGCGGCAGTCCGGACAAAATCGGCACGTAGATGATGCAGGAGAGGGCGTTGGTGCCGATCATTGACGGCATCCAGTATGCCGATGGCAGGACCATCATTTCTGCGCCGCTGCCCAGAGCAAGAACGATCGGAGCAAGTAGCAGAAGAAGCAGCTTGGACGTCGTGGTCCACTGCGGCCGCGAAAGAGACACCGCCAGAACAATCGCCGTTGCCAGAAGCGTGAGGCTGAACGCCCATTTCAGCAGGAAATGCCAGTCGCCGAGTGCGGCCTGCATGTCGGGGCGCACAGGTAGCATTAGGGAGAACAGCACGGCTGTCGCAACGGCGCCGACCGCGGCGGCGACCCATATGATCCAGCCGATGGGTGCGCGCGGCATCCCGGCGTCGGCTGCAATGGCGTTGATCAGGTCGTCAGTCTTCATCAGTCTGGTCTTTCCGGTGCTGGGCGCCAAGCGCCTTGAGACCGCGATGCAAAGCGACGCGCACGGCGACCTCCTTCATGTTCAAACGCTCGGCCACCTCGCGTATCGACTGGCCGTTGAGGCTGACCGCGCGGACGACGTCTCGCTGACGACCGCGCAGCCCATCGACAAGGCGCTCGGCGTCCTGGCGATCCACGCCACTGCTATCCTCCTGGACCGAAAGCGTCTCCAACACGCTATCGATCGGAACGTGAACCCGCCGACCGCGCCGCCGAAGCGCGTCGATCAGCTTGTGACGGGCAATCGCGCGCACCCAAGGACCGAGAGGTTGCGAGGAATCCCAGGTGTTCCTCTTCAGATGCAGTGCAAGCAGGGTCTCCTGCACAACGTCCTCCACATCTCCAAGAGGGGCGCCGGCCTGGGTGAAGCCGCGGCGCACCGCAGGGCGCAACACGCTGGACAGTGATTGGAGCAGCGTTCTATAGGCGGCGCTGTCGCCGCCGTTCGCCGCCCGCATCAGGGCTGCCCACTCCTCCTCTTTCGATCCTTGAGCCACTCAAGCTCCTCGTAGGGTGTTCGGGCCGATGCCGTTTTTCGTTACACAGGACGAGTGGCCGCAGCCGCGCCCCGTGACGCCGGCCATTGCCTATCAGGCAAGAACTTCAGCGGCAATCTGGAACGGGCGTTGCGGTTACGAGATCAGGACTGGTGGGCCTGCTGCGGCAGTGCGGCCGGGGCATCGTCCTTGGCGGCGCGCGCGCCGCCAAGACGGCGGTGAAGTCGGTCGAGCAGCAGGTAGATCACCGGGGTCGTATACAACGTGAGCATCTGCGAGACGATGAGGCCGCCGATGATGGTGATGCCGAGCGGGCGGCGGATCTCGGAGCCGGGGCCAACCGCGATGGCGAGCGGGATGGCGCCAAGCAAGGCGGCCATGGTGGTCATGAGGATGGGGCGGAAGCGGGCGAGGCATGCCTCGTAGATCGCCGCGGCCGGCTTCAGCCCACGCTCGCGTTGGCCGTCGAGCGCAAAGTCGACCATCATGATGCCGTTCTTCTTCACGATGCCGATCAACAAGATGACGCCGATGAGCGCTGTCATCGAGAGCTCCATGCCGGCGACGTACAGCGCCAAAAGCGCGCCCAGCCCAGCGGACGGCAGCGTGGAGATGATCGTCAGCGGGTGGGCAAGGCTTTCGTAAAGGACGCCGAGCACGATGTAGACGGCAATGAGCGCTGCGAAAATGAGAAGCGGCTGCTGTGACGACTGCTCGGCAAATGCGCGGGCGTCGCCTGCCATCTCGCCACGCAGGCCTGCTGGCGTGTGGATTTCGGCCATCGCCTTGTCGATATCGCGCAACGCCTTATCCAGCGTGTTGCCGGGCGCGAGATTGTAGCTGATCGTCGTCGAGGGGAACGGGCCCTGATGATTGACGACAAGCGCGGTCGAACCTTGGCTCACGCTTATAACGCTGGTCAGTGGCACTTGCTTGCCGTCGGCGCCCGGTACGTAGATGTTCTTCAGGTCCGAAGGCGTGCGCTGCAGGCGTGGGTCTACCTCGAGGATAACGCGATACTGGTTGCGCTGCGCGTATATGGTCGAGACTTGGCGTTGAGCGAAGGCATTGTTCATTGCCGAGTCTATGTCGGCGATGCGTACGCCGAGGCGGGACGCGGCATCGCGGTCGATCTTGATGTCGAGCTGGAGGCCGCCTGCCTGAAGGTCGCTCGTCACGTCGACAAGCCCCGGGATGCTCTTCATCCGAGCGAGGACTTTCGGCGCCCATTCATTTAGCTCGTCGATGTCGGGATCCCAGAGCGTGTACTGGAACTGGGCCGGTCCCTGGCGCGCGCCGACGCGGATATCGCGCGAGGCGAACATGCGCGTTTCGACGCCGTCGAGCTTCGCGAGCTTGCCGCGCAGCCGATTGATGACGTCGTTGGTGGAAATGCCGCCGCGCTGCTCCAGCGGTTTGAGGTTGATGAACATGCGGCCGCGATTGTTTCCGCCGCCGCCCGGACCCGATCCGCCGATGGACGATCCGATATGCTCGACGGCTGGATCTGCGAGCACGATATCGAGCGCCTGATTGTGGAGCTTCAACATCGCCTCGAACGAGATGTCGGCCGGGGCCTCGGTCTGGCCGAAGATCAAGCCGGTGTCGTCCTCGGGGAACATGCCCTTGGGGATTTGCATGTAGAGGTGGCCGGTGAGGACGATGACGCAAATGAGCGAGAACAACGTCACGACCTGGTGTCGCAAAGCAACGCGCAAGGTGCGCGCGTAGCCGCCGACCATCCAGCCAAGCACGGTCTCGACGGTGCGATCGAAGCGGCTCGGCTTCCTGCTGCGCTCGTCCTTGAGGAAGTGCGCGCAGATCATCGGCGTGACCGACAGTGACACGAAAACGGAGACCGCGATGGCGACGACCAGCGTTATCGAGAATTCGTGCATCATGCGGCCCATGACGCCGCCCATGAACAGCACGGGGATGAAGGCGGCAATGAGCGATACGCTGATCGAGATGACGGTGAAGCCGATCTGGCGGGCGCCGACGAGCGCAGCCGCGTACGGAGCCATGCCCTTCTCGATGTTGCGGTAGACGTTCTCAATCATGACGATGGCGTCATCGACGACGAAGCCGACCGCGATGGCGAAGGCCATGAGGGTCAGGTTGTTGATCGAGAACCCAAGGGCCCACATGACGGCGCAGGTTCCGGCCAGGGACAGTGGCACGGTGATACCGGCGGCGATGGTCGGGGTGGAGCGACGCAGGAACAGGAATACGACCAGCATCACGAGGATGATCGAAAGCACGAGCGTGAATTGCATGTCGTGCACGCTGGCGCGGATGGTCATCGTACGGTCGGTGAGGACGGCGATATCGATGCCGGCTGGGATCCAGCGTTCGAGGTTGGGGAGCAGTTCCTTGACCCCGTCCACCGTGTCGATGACGTTGGCTTCCGGTTGCTTGCGGATGATGAGCAGCACGCCGGGCTGCTTGTCGAACATGGCGACAGAGCGGGCGTTACGGGTGCCGTGCTGAATATCGGCGACGCTCGATAGGCGCACGACATTGCCGGCGATCGTTTTGAGGACTATGGCGCCATAGTCCTTCGGCTCGCGGAGCTGGGTGTTGGTGTCGATGGTGATCGATTGCCGGTCGCCGTCGATAGAGCCGACAGGAACGATAGCGTTGGCCGCGGTGATGGCGCTGCGGACTTCCTCCATGCTGAGCCCCATCGAGGCGAGCAACGTCGGATTGACGCGCACGCGGATGGCGGGCTGCTCGGCGCCCGATACCTCGACCTGCGCGACACCCGGCACTTGCGAGAGGCGCTGGGCCACCACGGTGTCGGCAGCGTCGTACAGCGCGCTCGACGTCAAGCTATTGGACGTCATCGAGAGGATCAGGACAGGCGCCGCTGAGGGATTGTATTTCCGGAATGTCGGAACCTGTGGAAGATCGCCCGGCAGGTCGGCGGTTGCGGCATTCAAGGCAGCCTGCACGTCACGCGCGGCGCCATCGACGTCGCGCGACAGGTCGAACTGTACGGAGATGCTGGCGCTACCCTGAGAACTGACGGATGTGAGTTCGGTGACCCCGGCGATCTCGCCCAGCCGCCGCTCCAGCGGCGCTGCAATAGTCGCGGCCATGGTCTGCGGATCGGCGCCGGGGCGGCTGGCCTGCACGCGGATGGTCGGGAAGTCGACGGCCGGCAGGCTTGCGACCGGCAAGTGGTAGTAGGCGGTGGCGCCGAGCAGGAAGAGCCCGATGGCCAGAAGCGTCGTGCCGATCGGCCGCTTGATGAAGATGGTGGAGAAGTTCATGGCGGTCCCCAGCTATTCGGCGGGGATGCCGGCGGTGCCGGCGGTATCGGGTGACGTCGGGGCTCCGGCGATCCTCGCGCGCACCCGCTCCATGGCCAGGTAGATGACGGGCGTCGTGTAGAGCGTCAGAAGCTGGCTGAGCAGCAGCCCGCCCACGATAGTAATGCCCAGTGGATTGCGCAGCTCGGAGCCGACGCCGCTTTCGATGGCGAGCGGCAGCGCGCCGAACAGGGCGGCGAGCGTCGTCATGGTGATGGGGCGGAAGCGCAGGAGCGCGGCTTCGAAGATCGAGTCGCGGGGGGAGAGACCGCGCTCGCGCTCGGCGTCGAGTGCGAAGTCGATCATCATGATGGCGTTCTTCTTGACGATGCCCATGAGCAGCACGATGCCGATGAGCGCGACCAGTGAGAGGTCGAGGTCCATGTACATGAGCGCGAGCAGCGCGCCGATGCCGGCGGAAGGCAGCGTCGTCAGAATCGTGAACGGGTGCACGAAGCTTTCGTAGAGCACGCCGAGCACGATGTAGATCGTCACCACCGCGGCGAGGATCAGCCAGGGCTGGCTGGCGAGGGAAGACGCGAACTCGCTCGCGTCGCCGAAAAAGCTGCCGGTGACCGAGGTCGGCATCGCGATTTTGTCCTCGGCAGTGGTGATGATCCTGAGTGCGTCCGAGAGGGCGGCGCCGGGCTGGAGGTTGAAGCTGATGGTTTCAGCTGGGAACTGGTCCTGGTGGCTGACGGCGAGCGGCGCGGTCGTATGCGTGATCTTGGCGATTGCCGTCAGCGGGACCTGCGCGCCGTTCGATGAGGGAATGTAGAGCCGGTTGAGCTGCGAGGGATCGCTGCGGAACTGCGGCAGTGCCTCGAGCACGACGCGATACTGGTTGGCCTGGGCATAGATGGTCGAGACCTGACGTTGGCCGAAGGCGTCGTTCAGGGCATCGCTTACGGCCTGCACGGTGACACCGAGGCGGCCGGCGAGGTCACGGTCGACGTCGACGCGCGTCCTGAGACCCGTGCTCAAGGTTTCGAGGTTCACCTCGCTGAGTGAAGGCGACTTGGCGAGCTCTGCCGCGAGCTTCTGGGCCCATTCGGTTACCTCGGCGGCGTCGGTGCTCACCAGGGTGTACTGATATTGCGCGCGGCTGGTGCGGGTGGCGATCTGAACGTCCTGCACGGGCTGGAAGTACACCGTGATGCCCGGGATGCGCGAGACGCCGGCCTGAATGCGGTCGATGACGCCGGTGATGGCGGCGTCGCGCTGCGCGCGCGGCTTCAGGGTGACCTTCAAATGCGAGACATTCGGTGTCGGATTGAGCTGGCCGATGCCGACGACGGAAACGACGCCCCGGACGGCGGGGTCCTTCTGCACCACGGCAGTCACCTCGGCCTGGAGGCGGCTCAGCTCGGTGAACGACACCTGCGGCTCGGCTTCCAGGGTAGCGGTGATGAGGCCGGTGTCCTGAGCGGGCAGGAAGCCCTTGGGTATGATGATGTAGAGCCAGACGGTGACGAGCAGCGAGGCGAACGTAACGAAAAGCGTCGCGGTCTGATGGCGCAATACCCATTCGAGGCTGCGGCCGTAGCCGGCGATGACGCGATCGATGCCCCAATTGAAGCCGCGTGCGAGGAAGCTCTCCTTTCCCTCCGGCCGATGCTTCAGCAGCTTCGAAGCCATCATCGGCGTGAGCGTCAGCGAGACGATTGCGGACACGACGACAGCGATGGTGAGCGTCAGGGCGAACTCGCGGAACATGCGGCCGACGAGGCCGGTCATGAACAGCAGCGGGATGAAGACGGCGATCAGCGAGAGCGTCAGAGAGATGACGGTGAAGCCGATCTCGCGGGCGCCATCTAGCGCGGCGCGCAGCGGTTTCTGGCCCTTCTCGATATGACGGACGATGTTTTCGATCATGACGATCGCGTCGTCGACAACGAAGCCGGTGCCAATGGTCAGGGCCATCAGCGAAAGGTTGTCGAGCGAGAAGCCGCAGAAGTACATCACCGCGAAGGTTGCGATCAGCGATACGGGCAGGGCGACCCCAGCAATGATCGTGGCCCTGATCGAGCGGAGGAATACCAGCACCACCATGACGATCAGGCCGACGCTGAGCACCAGCGTGAACTGCACGTCGTGCACGGAGGCGCGGATGGTGTCGGTGCGGTCGTGGACGAGGGTGAGCTTGACGCTGGTTGGCAGGGCGCGCTCGATGCGCGGCAGCTCGGCCTTCAGGCGGTCGACGGTCTCGATGACGTTGGCGCCGGGCTGGCGCTGCACGTCGATGATGACGGCGGGAGAGCCTTGATACCAGCCGCCGACGCGCGAATTCTCCAGGCCTTCGGAAACCTCGGCCACGTCCTTGAGGCGGACGGGAGCGTTGTTGCGGAAGGCGACGACGATCTCTCGGTATGCCTCGGCAGATGAGATCTGGTCGTTGGCCGCGATGGTGTAGCTCTGGAGCGTGCCGTCGAGTGAGCCCTTGGGACCGGCGACATTGGCGGTGGTGATCGCGCTGTTGAGATCGGAGATGGAAAGACCGTAGGCGGCGAGGCGCGCGACGTCGGCCTGGATGCGGACGGCCGGACGGATGCCACCCTCCACGGAAACGTGGCCGACGCCGGTGACCGTGGAGAGCCGCTGGGCGATGAGCGTGTCGGCGAGGTCGGACAGCTCGCGCATGGAGACGATGTCGGAGGTGACGGCGAGGGTGACGATCGGCGCGTCGGCGGGGTTCACCTTCGAATAGGTCGGCGGATAGGGGAGATTGCGCGGCAGAGTGGAGCCGGCGGAGCTGATCGCGGACTGAACGTCCTGTGCCGCGGCGTCGATGTCACGGCCGAGGTTGAACTGCAGCGTGATCTGGCTCAGCCCGTAGGAGCTGGTCGAGGTCATGGTCGAAAGGGCGGGGATCTGGCCGAACTCGCGCTCGAGCGAGGCGGTGACCAGCGTCGACATGGTCTGCGGATTGGCGCCGGGGAGCTGCGTCGTCACCTGGATGGTCGGGAAGTCGACCTGAGGCAGCGAGGAAACGGGCAGCCAGAAATAGCCGAGGGCGCCGCCTAGCACGGTGGCGAATGCCAGGAGCGAGGTCGCAATCGGCCGAGTGATAAATGGCGAGGAGACGCTCATCGGGCGGCGCCGGAGGGATCGCCGGCTTCCTTCCGAGGTGTGCGCCGGCCCTCCCCGCGCCGACCTTCGCCGCGCTTGCCATCGCGGAATTCGCCGCGCAGGTCGCCCTTCAGTGCAGCCGGAGGCGCCGGGTTGATCGAGGATGTCGTTCCGGCGGTCGAAGCGACTGGATGAGACCCGTCGGTTACGGAGGCCGAAGGCGCGGGGGTCTCCGACGAGCTGATCGTCACCGTGGCGCCGTCCTTGAGCCGGGCAAAGCCCGTGGTAACGACTTGCTCGTCCGCCTTCAGGCCGCTGGCGATGACGGCGATCTTCTCGTCCTGCTGCCCGACGGTAACGGGCCGGACGGCGACCTTGCTGTCGCTGCCGATGACGTAGACGAACGTGCCGTCAGGGCCGCGCTGGACGGCGGATGTCGGAACGACGACGACCTTATCGAGCGTATCGAGGAGTAGACGCACGTTGACGAACTGCCCCGGCCACAGCTGCAGGTCCTTGTTGGCGAAGTCGGCCTTGAGACGAATGGTGCCGGTCGTCTGATCGACCTGGTTGTCGATCACCTGCAGTTCGCCCGTGTCGAGCACATTCTTGGAGTCGGTCTCCAGTGCCTCGACCTTCAATGCGCGGGCGGCCGCAGCTTTGTTGATCGCGGGCAGGTCTTGCTGCGGCAGTGTGAACAGCGCGGAGATCGGCTGCACCTCGGTGATGACGACGAGGCCGGCGTCCGATGCGCGGACGAGGTTGCCGACATCGACCAGGCGCATCCCGGTGCGGCCGGAGATGGGAGCGACGACGGTGGCGTAGCCGAGAATCGCCCGCGCATTCTCGATGGCCGCTTCGTCCGACTTTATTTGCGCCTCGAGTTGGGCGACGAGCGCGCGTTGGGTGTCGACGGTCTTGGCGGCGATGACGTTGGCCGACAGCTTCGTGTAGCGGTCGAGGTCGAGTTTGGCGTTGGCGAGCTGGCTTTCGTCGAGGGCCTTCTTGGCAATGGCCTGGTCAAGCTGTGCCTGGAAGGTGACGGGGTCGATGCGAGCCAGCACGTCGCCGGCTTTGACGTCCTGACCCTCCTTGAAATCGACCGAAAGGATCTTGCCGTCGACTTGCGGGCGGACGGTGACTGTGTTGCGCGCCTTGGCCGTGCCGACACCTTCCAGCCAGACAGGTACATCGGCGAGCTTGGCGGTCGTGGCTACAACCGGCACGGGCCCGTCGGCCCGGCTGAAGCGCCGATTCCTCGGGTTCTCGCCGGTTCCCTGGGTGTAATAAACCGCGGCGGCGGTCAGTCCTCCGATGACGAGGATAGCGAACACCGATTTGAAGAACTTCAACACGTTGGCGATCCTGTCCCTGGCCCCCGACCCAGACCAGGGGCCGCAAAGCGGCAACACTGCGGCGTCAGATACACAAAACGCGCCATAGGGCTAAAAACCGTCGCCGCCCCTGCGCGGCTCTTTGTGTCGGTGTTAATTATGACAGGGGCTGCACGGACAGAAGTAACATGGGCCATTGGCGTCCAAGCGGATCTGCGCTCCAATAGAGCGTCGGGGTGGGGCACGGATCGACCATGTTCAGGCGACAGCAGCCGGATATCGCTTGGCAGCGGGAAACCCCCCGCTCGCGCCGGCCATACCTGCTTCTTGGCCTAGCAGTGATCGTGGCGGCTCTGCTCGCCATCAACGCTGGAACGCCCGGAGGCCCGGGAATGGTGGCGAGCCCATCGGGCAACGCTTCGCTGCCAAATGACGGGGTGGGCGAAGGGGCGGCTGTGGCCGCTCCCCCACGTAAGGCAAAGCGCCAGCGCGAGGCCGGCGTACCCAGCCTCTCCACGGCGCCAAGGTCTGGTCCGTCGCCAAGGGAAGCGGTGCAACCACGGCGTGCGCCGGGCCCGCGGGCGGAGATACGCTGAGGGGCGAGGCTCAGAGCAGGGCGAACCGCAGGACGAACAGCAGGGCAAGGACGGCAACCGCTGAGGATAGATCGCGCCAGCGCCCGGCGAGCAGCTTGATGCCGGCGTAGGCCGTCAGGCCGAAGGCGATGCCGTCGGCGATCGAAAACGCGAGCGGCATGGAGACGATGGTCACCGCCGCGGGCACGAACTCGGTCGGATCATCGAAATCGATGTCCTTGACGGCGGTCATCATGAGGGCCCCCACGAAGATCAGAGCTGGTGCCGTCGCGAACACAGGTATCGAGCTTGCCAGCGGTGCGAGTACCAGCGTCGCCAGGAAGAGAACGGCGACCGTTACCGCAACGAGGCCGGTGCGGCCGCCGGCATTCACACCCGCCGCGCTTTCAATGTAGCTGGTCGTCGTGGAGGTGCCGAGAGCGGCGCCGGCCATGGTGGAGGCGGAATCGACGACGAGTGCGCGTTCGAGGCCGGGGAACGAGCCGTCGGGTTTGATCAATCCGGCAGCGCGCGCAATTCCGATCAAGGTGCCGGTGTTGTCAAACAGAACGATGAAAAGGAATGTCAGCACGACGGGCATCATCGCTGCATTCAGCAAGGCGGCAAAATCGAGCTGCAGGAACACAGGCGCGACGGATGGCGGCGCGGACGCGATGGCCGAGATAGGGGCTAGGCCCAGGACCAACGCGAGGAGATAGGCGAAGATGATGCCGATCAGGATCGCGCCGGGGATCCGACGCGCATCGAGGGCCGCCATGAGGATGAAGGCCGCGGCGGCAATTGCGACGCCGGGCGAGCGGACGTCACCGAGCTTCACGAGCGTTGCCGGGTCGCCTGCGATGAAGCCTGCTCCCTGCAGTCCGATGACGGCGAGGAAGAAGCCGATGCCGGCCGAGATCGCGAGCTTTTGTGAGTTCGAGATGCCGTCGATGATCCAACGGCGCAATGGCGTCACGCTTATGATGAGAAACAGCAAACCGGATGCGAATACGGCAGCGAGGGCGACCTCCCACGGGATCGCCATGCCCTTGACCACCGAATAGGTGAAGTAGGCATTGAGGCCCATG
The DNA here is from genome assembly GCA_964493785.1 of uncultured Hyphomicrobium sp. GTDB lineage: Bacteria > Pseudomonadota > Alphaproteobacteria > Rhizobiales > Hyphomicrobiaceae > Hyphomicrobium_A. The sequence continues at coordinate 294,129 of CAZBPM010000001.1, forward strand.
CCCGGCGCGAGTGCGATGGGAAAGTTGGCGTACAGGCCCATGAGCGCCGAGCCGAACGCGGCGGCGAGGCAGGTCGCGACGAACACCGCGCCCTTGTCCATGCCGGCTTCGGCCAGGATCGCCGGGTTGACGAAGGCGATGTAGGCCATCGTCATGTAGGTGGTCAGCCCGGCGAGTAGCTCGGTGCGAACGTTCGTGCCGTGCTCGGCCAGCTTGAACATGGCCCCAACTCCCTTGTGAGGCCTATGGCCGTTACTGCTGAGGAGGAGTGGTGCCGCTGTAGAAGTCGCGCGGCATCCCCAACGGCCCGGCGCCTTGCCCCTGCTTGGGCGCACCCTGCTGCTTCTGTTGCATCGCGCGGCGCTTGGCGGCTGCGGCGGCGGCCTGAGCCTGCTTCACGGCGTTGCGCTCGGCGGAATCGGGCTTGCGCTTGACGCAATAGAAGATGGCGTCCTTGATCAGCGTCTTCTGGCGCAGCTTTTGAGCTGCCTGCTCACAGATTGCGACGGTCGGGAACTTCTCTGTCGTCATGCGCTTCTCGCCGGAAGCCACTGTCATGACGGCGTAAAGTGTTGCGGCGTCCATCTGAACTCCCCTCGCATGCCGCCAGATGGCGGCGCTGGCACGCGTTCGTCACGCAATATTGGCCCGGTCGGGCCAATGCGGACGAGAAACCGCAGTACCTACTTTCCTTCGCGCCGCCTATCAAGCCGATAGACGGACGAAGACGCCGCAACGCCGAGGGTTCAGGCGGCGGCGTCGGAGCCCCGATAGCGACGGGTCGAGCGCGCTTGCGCTGATGCCGCGTAGTCGGCGTCGAGCCAGCGCGCAGGGAGATAGTTCGCGGCCAATCCATTATCTTCGAACTGGGAGCGCTCATCAGGAGAGATGGCCTGCACACGATTGCGTCCGGCCTGCTTGGCCGCGTAGAGCGCGCTATCTGCGCGGTGAAACAGCGCGCCGATGTCGCAGGCCATGTCATCGTGTGATGCGACACCGACACTCACCGTTCCGGTGATCGGGTATCCGTCGATGACTGTGGCGATTTCGGCGAATGCGACGCGTACGCGTTCAGCCTGCTCCGCCGCTTCGGCAAGGTGGCTGCCGGGGAGAATGGCGGCGAATTCCTCGCCACCGAGGCGACCGATGATGCACTCGGCATCGAGCGTATTGGACAACGTTTCGGAAAACAGCTGCAGGACGCGATCACCGACGCGGTGGCCGTAGGTGTCGTTGATCTTCTTGAAGTGGTCGAGGTCGAAAACGAGCACGGCGACGGGTTCGCTGCGGCGGTAGCGCCCATTGTCGGCCAAGGCCTCGACGGATTCGAACAAAGCGCGGCGGTTCGGCAAGCCGGTGAGAGCATCGGTGAGCGCGAACATGCGCTGCTGAATCTCCTGGCGCTCCTTGACGATCGCCAGCACGACAAAGGCGAGTGCAATGCGCCCGAGCAGGGCAACCAGGATGACCGTTGGCATCCAGCTGCTGCTGTAGACGTGACCGACCTCGCGAATGGGCATCGACAGGGTGAGCGGCATCCAGGCGAGATAGCCCAGGCCCATGATGATGAGCAGAATGACCGCTGGCCAGCGGGAGACGAGCGGCTCGCCCTTCTGACGCGCGAACTCTAGAGCTGCCATGAGATACAGGATGCCGGATAGGGAGCTGCACGTGATGAGGCGGTCGTCGAATGTTTGAATGAGGCCCGCGGCGGCGGCGATGATGAACGCGCACGGCCAGATCGCGATCCAAAGCGGGTTGGTCGGGCGTCCCTCGAAATCGCGCACGGACATCCACATGATCGCAGCGGAGAGAAGGATCAGGGCCTGTCCGAAGACGGCGAGGCGCGAGTCGTTGGTGAACGTGGCTGCATTAACGAACGCGAGGCCGGAGGCCATGACGAGTTGAGCCGTTCCCCACCAGCCAATCAAAGGGCTGGAGCGCTCGCGCCACCACATGAAGCAGAGCAACAGGCCGAGGATTGTCGTCGCCGACAGCGAGACAAGGGAAATGGTCGGCATATCAAGGATCATTGGCGCCCCAAGGACGATCCGAAAAGGTCAAAGCAAATTGCTCGGACGCATTCTGGCCGAGGGGCATTGATGCGGTGTCTAGAAATTCCGTGAAATTGAAAGCAACGCAGTTCAGCGACGCCGCTACGGCTAGCGGCGCTGCAGAAGCCCCAGCAGAAACAGCAAGATCACGGCGCCAAGCGTTGCGGCGAGGAAATTGCCGCCGGTCGTTACTGGGACCATGCCGAGGTGCGGGAGAATGAAGCCGCCGATGCACGCGCCGAGGATGCCGATGACGATGTTGCCGACGAAGCCAAAGCCATAGCCCTCGACGATCTTGCCGGCGAGCCAGCCGGCCAGTGCACCGATTATGAGCCAGCCTAGGAAGGACATCGGGGCGAGCGCCATTGTGTGTCTCCGCGTGAGAATCGCCATTCGAAGGGGAGTTACTACAACGTTCGTTTCAGCACGTCATCGCCGGATCAGATGGTGAAATCCGACTTCCTTGACCGCGGCGCAGCCGGTGAGGGCCATGGCGATGGCGAACTCATCGCGCAGCAGGCGCAAAACGTGGGCGACGCCCAGCGGGCCGGCAACGGCGAGGCCGTAAATCAGGGGACGACCGACGAGGACGGCGTTGGCTCCGCTGGCCAGCGCCTTGAACACGTCGGTGCCGCGGCGGATGCCGCCATCCATCAGTACCGGGATCCGGCCGGCGATCCGGTCGACGACGGCGGGCAGCGCTTCGATGGTGGGGAGGGCCGTGTCGAGCGTGCGGCCCCCGTGGTTGGATACGACGATGCCGGCGGCGCCGTGGGTGACGGCCAGCTCGGCATCGTCGGGCGCTAGAATGCCCTTCAGGATGACGGGAAGCCGCGTCTGGCTCACCAGCCATTCGACGTCGTGCCAGGTCGGCGCGAGCGCCATGAGTTGGTCGATCGGTGACGTGCCAGGATCGGGCGCGAGGCGCGCCGACTTGTAGCCCTCGAGGTTTACCGCGCTGAGGTTGGGCGGCAAGGCAAAGCCGGCACGACGCTCGCGGTCGCGCACGCCGCTCAGCGGAGCGTCGACCGTCAGGACGAGGGCTTCGTAGCCGGCTGCCTCGGCCCGGCGGACGAGGCCGAGAGTCTCTGACCGGTCCGGAAGCAGGTAGAGCTGGAGCCAACGCCGCGCGCCGCCTGCCTCGGCGACGCATTCGAGCGTTTCCGTCGACAGCGAACTAAGCACGAAGCCGGCGTCCTGGGCTGCTGCGGCCGCTGCTGTGCCGCGCTCGCCGTCGGGATGGGCGAGGCGCTGATAGGCCACCGGGGCGGCGATAATCGGATGGACGAAGGAGCGGCCGAGGAGTTCGACGCTGGTATCGATGCTGGCGCCCCCGCGAAGCACACGGGGCATCAGCGCGATGTGGTCGAAAGCCTCGCGGTTCCAACGAGTGGTCGTCTCGTCGCCCGCTCCACCGGATATGTATGCCCAGGCGCGCGGGTCGAGACTTTGCCCAGCGAGGCGCTCGTAGTCTGCGAGGTTGACGACCCCAGCGGGGATTGGATTTTCGCGAGGTTGGGTCACGGCTGCTCGGGTTTTCCTGCTCGGGAGTGAATGGCGTGCGTCAGTAGCCCGATGCAACGACGTTGCGGCAAAAAACTCGGGCACATCGTTGATTTGCTCCGCGATCGAAGCAGGGTGACGGCGGGCGCCAAGCTCGATGGGGGCAGACTGTCATAAATGCCGAATAAGCACATGGGTATTGTGCTCGGGTGGCGGCTGCACTAAGTCGGTCCCCTCGGAGCCGCTGCAAAGAACGCTCAGGTCGGCTCCTAGCTTCTATCCTTGCTCATCCTTGCTTGCGGGAGACTCGAATTGGAAGGTGTCCTCATCATCGGCGCCGGCGCCGCTGGATCCGTCACCGCTCAGAAGTGCGCGATGAACCGTGACGTGTTCAAGCGCGTGCACCTGGCTTCACGGCGTCTGGCAAGCTGCGAGGCGGTGGCCAAGCGCTGCGTGACGCCGATCGAGATCTCGCAGGTGGATGCGGACAACGTCGAGGAGACCGTGGCGCTGATCAAGAGGGTCAAGCCGGACCTCGTGATCAACATGGCGCTGCCCTATCAGGACCTGCCGATCATGGACGCGTGCCTGGCAACGGGCGTGCACTACATGGATACGGCCAACTACGAGCCGCGCGACGTCGCCAAGTTCGAGTACTCCTGGCAGTGGAAGTACCAGGACCGCTACAAGGACAAGGGCATTATGGCGGTGCTCGGCTGCGGGTTCGATCCCGGCGTGTCGAACATCTTCTGCGCCTACGCGCAGGAGCACCTGCTCGATACGATCGAGACGATCGACATCATCGACTGCAACGATGGCAGCCACGGCAAGTCTTTCGCCACCAACTTCAATCCGGAGATCAATCTCCGCGAGGTGACGCAGCGCGGCAAGTACTGGAAGGATGGCAAGTGGATCGACATCGATCCCTTGTCGATCTCGACGATGATCGACTATCCGGAAGTCGGTCCGCGGAAGAGCTACCTCATCTATCACGAGGAGGAGGAGAGCCTCGTTCAGAACATCAAGGGTCTAAAGCAGATCCGTTTCTGGATGACGTTCTCGGACAACTACATCAAGCACCTCGACGTGCTGCAGAGTGTGGGCATGACGCGCATCGATCCCGTCATGTACAAGGGCAATCCCGTTATTCCGATGGAGTTCCTGAAGGAGCTGCTGCCGCCGCCGTCCTCGCTGGGCGAGAACTACACTGGACGCACGTCGATCGGCTGCATCATCGACGGTACCAAGGATGGCAAGCGCAAGACCGTGCTGATCTACAACGTCTGTGATCACGCCCAGTGCTATGCGGAGACGGGCGCTCAGGCGGTTTCGTACACGACGGGCGTGCCGCCGGTCGTCGGCGCGATCCAGATGTTTCAGGGCGCGTGGGGCGGCAAGGGCGTCTACAACGTCGAGCAGCTTCCCTCGAAGCCGTTTCTCGAAGAGCTGGCCAAGCAGGGTCTGCCCTGGCACGTCAAGGACATCACGCCGGCCGACCAGGCCGAGCTGTTCGCGGTCAAGACCTGAGCCGACCTGCCTCTTAACCCGGTTGCAGCGAAAGGGTGGCGTATGCCACCCTTTTGCATGTCAAAGTTCGGCCAGCACCATCGGGGGAATGGTGTTCCAGAAGCCGAGGTCGGGGGGAGTAGATGTCTGCTGAGGCTGCGAGTTCGGAGGCCACGAAGCCTTCGACCACACGCCATGTCATCGTGACGGTGCACGGCACCAACAGCCAACATGCCGATGATGCCGGCGAGCGCTGGTGGCAGAGGGGATCTCCGTTTGCGACTGAGCTGGAAGCCGCATTCGAGCAGCGCGGGGTGAGCGACGTCGAGTTTATGCCGTTGCATTGGTCGGGGCGGAATTCGGATTTCGACCGGCTGCTGGGGTCTATGGAACTGGCGCGCGTGCTGCGCGGCCTCGAGAAGTCCGGGACGGCGTATTCGATCATCGCGCACAGTCACGGCGGCAATGTCACCGCCGAGGCGCTGGCGCGGATCGCACCGTCATCGGCGCGCGGCGGTATCGTCACATTCGGAACGCCGTTCTTTCGTCGGCGCCTCAAGACGGTGCCGTGGCTGATCGCGCTGTTTCAGGCGGTGATGGGCATCATCATCGCGCCGATCATGATCTGGTATCTCGTGACCATCCTCGGGGGCGGCACGACAAAGTGGATCGAGACGATCGTGTTCTTCGGCGGCCTGCTTCTCGTGGCCCTATGGAGCGCGCGGCGCGGTCTCAGCACGCTCCTGTGGCGACGAGCGGCAAAACATCGGATCGCGCGCGGCGTCAGGGCGGGACAATGGCTGGTCATTCACAGTCCGCGCGACGAGGCCATGCGGTTGCTCGAGACGGCGGCGGCGATCTCGCCGCAGTACGTCACGGTAGGCGCGGCCTTGCGCTCGCTGACAGCGTTCGCGCGCCTCATTGGCGTCGTCGGCACCATCGTGTTCTTCATCGCGACGGCCGGCTACTTCTTCACGCCGATCGTGGAGAAGCTGAAGGCGGGTAACTTCGGCCTCGGTGCGGCGGCCGACTTCACGTTCATTCTGCTGGTGCCAATCGTGTATGGGCTCTTTTTCGGGACCGTCTGGCTGGTGGCGCGGCTCGGCGGGGCGTGGCTGTGGGCGAAGACGCTGACGGCGGCGATCCACGGCGGCGTGGTCGGGGCGGCCTATGGCGGCGATGCGGCCTACGTGCTCAAGGGCGTGGGGCACTTTCCGCCTTATATCAGCGAACTGAGCGAGGTCCGCATCGAGGCGACCAACCTCGGCGGTATCGACGATGAGGCGGTTTTCGTCGCTGCGCACAAGCTTTATTCGTCGTTCGTCGCCTCGGATGCGCCGGACGGCGGCCTAGCGGACCCTGACGCCATGTGGAAGCATCTGAGCGATGCTCTCTACCACAACGCCTACATGCGGGATTCCCGCGTCGTGGACGCGGTCTGCGAGCACCTGATCGCCATGCGAGGGCGCTAGAGGGGCTGACAGGCGCGGGCACCACTTTCACCAGCCTGTCACCAATGCCATATACCGGGCGCTTTCGTTTTCCAGCCCCAACGTCCCCAGGACATGCCTTCAATGCTCGACAAGCTGCCCGCCGACATCCGCACGCCTGCCTACGTCCTCGACGTTGCGGCGCTGAAGCGTAACCTAGCGACCGTCACGCGCATCCGGCGCGAGGCGGGCTGCAAGGTGCTGCTGGCGACGAAAGCGTGGGCGATGCCGGCGGCGTTTCCGCTGATGCGCGACGTGCTCGACGGGTCGACGGCGAGCGGCGAGTTCGAGGCGCGGCTTGGCCGGGAGGATTTCGGCAAGGAGGTCCACGTCTATGCGCCGGCGTACTCGCCGGGCGAAGTGGAGCGCATCACCGCCTATTCCGACCACATCTATTTCAATTCGCCGGAGCAGATCGCGCGCTATGGCGGTGTCGCGAAGGCAGCAGGCGCCAAGCTCGGCGTGCGCATCAATCCCGGCTACTCGAATGCGACGCTGGGTGGGGCGCTATACGATCCGTGCGCGCCGTGCTCTCGCTTCGGCACCGCGCTCGCGCAGATCGACGAGATCCCGTGGGATGACATCGATGTGCTGCACACGCATGCCTTGTGCGAGAGCATGGCTGACGGGTCGGTCGGGCTGATCGAGCACGTCGGGCGGACGCTCGCGCCGTACATCCGGCGCGTGAAGGCGGTGAACTTCGGCGGCGGCCACTTCATCAACAAGCCGGGCTATGACGTCGACAAGCTGATCGCTGCGATCAAGGCGTTCCGTGCCGAGTTCGGGGTCGATGTCATTCTGGAGCCGGGTGGCGGCATTGTCGTCGATACGGGCTACCTCGTGTCGAGTGTGATCGGGCTGCACTGGAACGAGCGCGACATTGCCATCCTGGATACGTCGGCAAGCTGCCACATGCCGGATGTGCTGGAGGTCCCGTACACACCGGAGGTGGTCGGCGCGTCGAAGGCGGGCGCGCTGGGACACGACTACATTCTCGGCGGCAAGACCTGCATGACGGGAGACATCATCGGCGAGTATTCGTTCGCCGAGCCGCTTCGGGTCGGCAGCCGCGTGGTGTTCAAGGACATGATGCAATACAGCTTCGTCAAGAACACCACGTTCAACGGCACGCCGAGGCCGGACCTGGCTATTCTAGACGAGGACGGTAGCTATCGCGTGGTCGCTAGGTTCGGCTACGACGACTTCCGGCACACACTGGGTTGAGCGCGGCGGCGCTTAGCGCTGCGCCGTCTCATCAGATAGGAGCCGGTAGAAGGCGGACGTACGGGCAGCGTCGTGATACTGCTCGGCGCGGAGGATCCTGCCATCGCGGAATGTGGTGACCTGCCGATAGGCGCCGCTCAGAACGTGGCCGGTTCCCTTGTGCCGCACGTAAAACTCGATGCGCGCATGGCCGATGCCGTCGCGCAGCCGGAATTGCTCCAGAACCGAGGCGCTTTCCATAGTCTGGGCGATTGCTTCGACAAACGAGCGGAATACAGGCTTGCCGACGATGACGAGCGGGCTATCGTTTGGGCCACCCACGTTGGACCAGTACGTCAGATCGTCGACGTACTGAGCGAGCAACGTGTCGATGTCGCCGTTGCTCCAGGCTCGGTAAGCAGCATCCACGACGCTGCGAGCAGCGTGTTCATCCATCAGTAGTCTTTGCGCGCGGGGTAGGCCTCATAGCGGACGAGCATAATGGCAACTGCGAGTGCTTGGGAATACCAAGGGTTGCCGCGATTCATGCTTTCCCGCGGTAAGGGCATTTCAATCACTGCGGCCAAAAGCCTTCGCTGTGGATATCCAGGCGCTGTCTCAGAATGTTGGAGCCTTGAGGGGTGGATCGGGCCTCCGCGGAAAGAATCGCAGTGCGCTGGTGAGCGCCCACCTTGACCGGCTCGCACCCGGCGTTGCATGAGGCGACGGTGGCAAGGAGCGCAGCATGGATAAAATCAATCAGCGGATCGCAACCGAGCTTGGCGTCCAGTCACAGCAGGTGGCAGCGGCAGTGGAGCTTCTCGGCGAGGGCGCGACGGTGCCCTTCATCGCCCGATATCGCAAGGAGAAGACCGGCGGGCTCGATGATACGCAACTGCGCAAGCTGGAGGAGCGGCTCGGCTATCTGCGCGAGCTGGAGGATCGCCGGGCGAGCGTCCTGAAGACCATCGACGGCCTGGGCAAGCTCTCGCCCGAGTTGCGCAGAGCGGTCGAGGGCGCTGGGACGAAAATTGAGCTGGAGGACATTTACGCCCCGTTCAAGCCGAAGCGGCGCACGAAGGCGCAGATCGCACGCGAGGCCGGGCTCGAACCGCTTAGCGTAGCGCTGCTGAACAACCCATCTCTCGATCCGGAGGCTGAGGCGGCGAAGTTCGTCGACGCCGAGAAAGGCGTTGCCGACGCTAAGGCGGCCCTCGACGGGGCGCGTCACATCCTGATCGAGCAGATCGCGGAAACGCCGGCGGTCGTCGGTGGCCTGCGCGAGTGGCTGTGGAGCGAGGGCGAGCTCAAGTCGGTGGTTCGCAAGGGCAAGAACGAGGAAGGCGCCAAGTTCGCCGACTACTTCGCGTTCGGTCAGCGCGTGAAGGACATCCCCTCGCATCGGGCGCTGGCGATGCTGCGCGGGCTCAACGAGGGGTTCTTACAGCTCGATCTCGACGTGGCGCATGACGAGGGTAAGCCGCACCCGGCCGAAGGGCGCATCAGGACTACCTTCGGCGTGGCCGATCGTGGCCGTCCGGCCGATACGTGGCTGGGCGAGACCGTGCACAAGGCATGGGCGGACAAGCTTTCCGGATCTCTGCAGACGGGGTTGCTCGCGCGTATGAAAGAGCGCGCGGACGCGGAGGCAATCGGGGTGTTCTCGAGCAACCTCAAAGACCTTCTGCTCGCCGCGCCCGCCGGGCCGCGCACGACGATGGGGCTCGATCCTGGCATCCGCACGGGCGTGAAGGTTGCTGTTGTCGACTCGACCGGTAAAGTCGTTGCCACGACGACGATCTATCCGCATGAGCCGCGGCGCGACTGGAACGGGTCTCTGGCGACGCTTGCGGCACTGTGCAAGCAGCACAAGGTGGACATCGTCAGTGTCGGTAACGGGACAGGCGGGCGCGAGACCGACAAGCTCGTTGGCGAGCTGATGGCGAAGATGCCGGAGCTGAAGCTGACGAAGGCGATGGTGTCGGAAGCGGGCGCGTCGGTCTATTCGGCGTCGGAGCTGGCGGCGAAGGAGTTTCCCGACCTCGACGTCAGCCTGCGCGGCGCGGTGTCGATCGCACGGCGACTGCAGGATCCATTGGCTGAGTTGGTCAAGATCGAGCCTAAGGCGATCGGGGTCGGGCAATATCAGCACGACGTGGATCAATCGGGTCTGGCACGCTCGCTCGATGCGGTGGTGGAGGATTGCGTCAACTCGGTCGGCGTGGACGTGAACACGGCGTCGGCGCCGTTGCTGTCGCGCGTGGCGGGGCTCAATCAGACGCTGGCTTCCAACATTGTCGCCTTCCGGGACGAGAACGGAGCCTTCAAGACGCGGACGGCGCTGAAGAAGGTGCCGCGGCTCGGGGCCAAGGCGTTCGAGCAGGCCGCGGGCTTCCTGCGAATCATGAACGGCACCAATCCGCTCGATGCGTCTGCGGTTCATCCGGAAGCCTATGCGGTGGTGGAGAAGATCGCCGATTCAACCAAGCGGCCGCTGAAGTCGATAATCGGAGATCGCGCGTTTCTGAAGTCGCTGAAGCCGGCGCAGTTTGCGGATGCCGAATTCGGTATTCCGACGGTGACGGACATCCTCGCGGAGCTGGAGAAGCCGGGACGCGATCCGCGGCCTGAGTTCAAGACCGCGACATTCCAGGAGGGTGTCGACAGCATCGGCGACCTGAAGCCGGGGATGCAGCTGGAGGGAGTTGTCACCAACGTGGCTGCATTCGGTGCGTTCGTCGACATCGGGGTGCATCAGGACGGGCTGGTGCACGTGTCGGAGCTGGCCGACCGGTTCGTCAAGGATCCGCGCGAGGTGGTGAAGGCCGGCGACGTGGTGAAGGTGCGCGTGAAAGAGGTGGATGTTCCACGCAAGCGCATAGCGCTGACGATGAAGTCGGGAGCGATCCAGCCGGGCATGGAGATGGGCGGGCGCGGTCCTGCCCAGGCTTCGGCCGCGCGCAGCAGTGCGTCGCCGCCGCGGCAGTCGGCACAGCCGGCGGCCGAGAGTGCGCTTGCCGCCGCGCTTCGGCGTGCGCAGGAGAAGGGGCATTAGGCCGTAGAGCTCCGGTGGCAGCGTCGGCTGCTACCGGCCGCTCAGGCGCTATTCTCGAGTGTTCGATTTGATTGGCTGGGGGACTAGGATTCGAACCTAGACAGGCAGAGTCAGAGTCTGCAGTCCTACCATTAGACGATCCCCCAATGCCGGGATCTACGGTGGGCTGGCCACCGGAGCGGCGCATATAACAGGTGGGCCCACCGGCTGCAACCCGTCATACGCGGGCAGCTCGTTCCGGGCGCCTGTGCCGCTACCAGCATCACGCTAAGGCGGGCCAGTGGACTGCCCTTTTGCCGGGGCTCCTTCGGTGGCTTGGGTCGGCGAGACGCCCAGCAACTCGGGCCGGTACTCGAAGTGCATGGTGTCGTAATGATACCAGCGGCCGCCCCAGACGAAGCCGTGCTTTTCGAAGATGCGGACGATCTCCATTGGGATGTCGTTTTTGAACGTGATGCGGGCGCTGGGGGCAGGCGCCGCATCGCGCCAGTAGTGGGCGCGCTTCAGGGCGATGTCGATGGCAATGCCATGGCCGTGTGCCGAGACGCGGTTGGTGCCGGCGATCACGCGGCAGTTATAGGTGCCGGCTGACGGCACGAGATAGACGTCGAACGATGACGGCAGTTCATCCAGTTCGCTGCTCACGGCGGCGAGCGCGGCAGCAGCGCCGTTCTCGCGGTTGAAGGCGAGACGTTGCTTTCCCCGTTTGGGAAGCCAGTCTACCCGCGCGAGCTTATTCTCGACCCCGTCCTTGCGGCAATCGCCGTAGATCTTGTCGAAGAACGCCTGATTGCGGGCGCGGCCCGGATCGATGTTCTCGACCGGTGGAACAGCTTGTGCGCCGGCGGGATAGGGGATGTCGAACATGTCGGCGACGTCGGGCTGGTTCAGCCATTGCTCGAAGGGCTTCTTGCCCTTGCCGTCGTCGAGAGGGGTGCGCGTTCCATCGCGCCAAATAAGGTCATTGCCCTCGATGCGGTCGAGGTGCTCGGGGTAAGCGGCGAGGAGGCGGTGCTGATCCGTTTCGCTCAGGGCGTCGCCGAGTGTCGGCCCGGCAAATGAGAGTGTCGCAGCAACAAGAACCGCTGTGTGCACAAGGCGATGCATCGATTAAGTCAAATTCAGCTACAGAAGCAGCACGATAGCACGTTTCTCCCACTGGAGCTTTACGGGGCGGCGATTGCTGCTAGACTGGCGGCAAGTGTCATCCAGAAGACGCCTGATGACGCGGTTTATCCACAACTCGTGGGCGGCCGAATGCCAGGCGCTGGAGATTTTGGACTGTGCAGGGCTATCCCGACGAGGGCGGCGCAAGCGAAGCGCCTGCGGCCACGGCCAGTAGCGGCGGATTTCCGGCCGCGGTGAGCGCTCATCTATCTTCCGACGGTCAGAACAGTAGCCAAGCCGAAGGGTCTTCGTTCGCGAGGCAGCCCGAGCGCGACGTGCGCAGCGATCCCGTCTACGGCGCGCTGGATCTGGGTACGAACAACTGCCGGCTGCTGCTGGCTCGCCCGTCCCGGCGCGGCTTCCGCGTCGTCGATGCTTTCTCGCGGATCATTCGGCTCGGCGAGGGCGTCAGCCAATCAGGGCGTCTGTCGGAGCCGGCGATGAGCCGTACGCTCGACGCGCTCAAGGTCTGCGCGGCCAAGCTCGGGCGCGCTAAGGTGCAGCGCTCGCGGCTGGTGGCAACGGAAGCTTGCCGCATTGCCGAGAACGGGCCGGAGTTCCTCGCGCGCGTGCGGGATAAAGTCGGGCTCGATATCGAGATACTCACGCGCGAGGTGGAGGCACGCCTTGCCGTGTCTGGCTCGGCGGCGCTGATCGATCCCAGTTGCGATTACGTGCTCGTGTTCGACATCGGCGGCGGCTCGTCGGAGCTGGTCCTGCTCGACCTCGCTCGCAAAGCCCGGCATCGCGACCGCCGGATGGCCGGCCGCGTCGATGCACAGCAATGCATGGTGGCGTGGACATCGCTGCCCGTCGGCGTGGTTACGCTGGCAGAGCGGTTCGGCGGTCGGCAAGTGACGACGGACCACTTCGAGGCGATGGTGGCGGAGACGCAGCGGCTGCTTGCGGATTTCGAGAAGCACCACGGCGTGGCGGCCCGGCTTGCCGGGCGGCGCATGCACATGCTCGGGACGTCGGGCACGGTGACGACCGTCGCGGGTATCCAGCTTGGCCTCAAGCGTTACGACCGCAATCGTGTCGATGGCTGCTGGCTCGATGTGGGCGACGTGCGCGGCGTTACTGCCGATCTTCTTGGCCGCAGTTACGAGCAGCGCATTGCCGAGCCGTGCATTGGGCGCGATCGTGCGGATCTGGTATTGGCTGGCTGCGCGATCCTCGAGGCGATCCTGCGCATGTGGCCATGCGAGAGGTTGCGCGTTGCCGATCGTGGGCTGCGCGAAGGCATACTGACAACGCTGATGCTGGAGGACGGCGTGTTTGCTCCAGCGCGCCGCCGCCGTCGTCCGGTTTGAGGCTGGAGAAATGACAGAAAAACGCAGCGGCACGCAAAAAGGCCCGGGCGGCGGGCAACGGCAGATGCGTGTGCGGCTGAAGACGGCACGCAAGCATCGCGCTTCATCGCAGCGCTGGCTGGAGCGGCAGCTAAACGATCCTTACGTGGCGGCGTCGAAGCGCGAGGGCATGCGGTCGCGGGCGGCGTACAAGCTCAAGGAAATCGACGACAAGCATAAGTTCCTGAAGGCTGGAGCGGCCGTCGTCGATCTCGGGGCTGCGCCCGGGGGCTGGAGCCAGATCGCTGCCGAGCGGGTGCAATCGATTGCGGGCAAGGGGCAGGTGGTCGCCATCGACTATCTCGACATGGAGGCGCTGCCCGGCGTGCATGCGCTGAAGCTCGATTTCACCGAGGAAGGCGCTGAGGACACCTTGAAGTCGCTGCTGCGCGATGGGCATGCGGACGTGGTGCTTTCGGACATGGCCGCGCCGACGACGGGCCACACGAGCACCGACCATCTTCGCATCATGGGACTGGCCGAGGCGGCGGGGGCGTTTGCCTGCGACGTGCTGCGGCCGGGCGGGGCTTTTCTCGCCAAGGTGTTCCAGGGCGGTACCGAGCGGGAACTGCTCGTGATGCTGAAGAAGCGCTTCACCAAGGTCCAGCACGTCAAGCCGCCTGCCAGCAGGTCCGATTCCGCCGAGCTTTACGTGCTGGCTACGGGGTTCCGTCCGGAATAGCGCTCAGGGTGCCGCCGGCACGAGCGCCGACAACGATTTCACCAGCTCGGCGTTGAAACGTGCAGGATTTTCCACTTGCGGCGAGTGGCCGAGGTCGGGAAATGTGACGAGTGTCGAGCCCTTGATGCGCGCTGCCACCTCCGGCGCGAGCGCGGCGTAGTTGCCGAGCGCTTTGGCTGCTTCCGGCGGAGCCCGGTTACGCCCGATGGCGGTGGTGTCCTTCAGCCCGATCAGCAGTAGCGTCGGCACCTTCAACTGGTCGACCTCGTAAATCACGGGCTGGGAGAGGACCATGTCGGAGGTGAGCGCCTGGCTCCAGGCGACGAGGTCGCCATCCTTGCCTGCGTACATGGACGCCAGCATGTCGACCCAGCGATCGTACTCCGGCTTCCATTGGCCGCTGAAATATACCGTCTGCTGGTACTTCTTGATGGTCTCGGCGGTGGTCTTCTTCTCGCCGGCATAGAGCTCGTCGATGGTGATCAGGGGGACGCCCTTGGCTTTCCAGTCCTCCAGGCCAATGGGATTGACGAGTACGAGCGCGGCGGTGCTACCCGGATACATCAGCGCATAGCGGATACCCAGCATGCCGCCCATCGAGTGGCCGATGACGATCGGCTTGTCGATGCCGAGCTTGGCGAGCAGGGCGTGGGTGTTCGAAGCAAGCTGGTGCAGGCTGTACTGGTAGGCGCGCGGTTTTGCCGAGCGGCAGAAGCCGACCTGGTCGGGAATCACGATGCGATAGCCAGTATTCGAAAGTGCGCCAGCGACGCTCTCCCAGGTCGCGCCGCAGAAGTTCTTGCCGTGCAGGAGCACGACCGTCCGCCCGTTCGGTTTCTGCGGGGCAATGTCCATGTAATCCATCCAGAGCGCCTGGCCCTGGGAGCTGAAATCATATCGCTCGACCGGGTAGGGGTATTTGAAGCCGGCGAGATAGGGGTCACCGTGCGCGGGGCCGAGCAGTGCGGCGAGCCCAAGCAGGGCGGCGAGGGCGCGGATTGTGATGGGCATCTGAACTCACGGCTGAAGGATCGGAAGCGGGACGGGCGATGCCGCAACGGCAGGCTGCTCAGGACTTGGGGCTCTCCGATGGCGGTCGCAAGAGCGAAGATCCTGGCGCAAATCCATGCTCCAGGCCGCCGATACAGCCCGCGTGCATATGGCGGCGGCGAGGATATCGGAGCTTGCCACCAGCCATGATGGCCGGGGTCGAGTGTGTTCGCTCGCATTTGCGCTGCCACGGCCTGCGGCAGATGGGATCGATGTCACGCAGGGAACATGCACGCGCTCCGTCGGTCTTTAACCAACCACGGACGCCCGCGAATTGTTCGATGGATTTCATCGGTGCACAAGCCAAGAGCTTAAGGACTCCGTCATGCGAACGAGCTACAATGCTGACTGCATAAGAGGGCCGACGGTATGACTCGTCCGTGTCTCGTTCGAACCGGTTTGGCGGTCCTCGCGCTGACGGTCCTTCCTCTTGCGCTCAGTCAGTTGTCGAATGCTCTCGCCGATGAGGCGATGGAGACGTTCGCCGTCGAGCCTTTGCAGGCTGTTTCGCTGGGCGGTGGCGACGGCGACAGCTTCACGGTCGAGCAGATTTCACGCAGCGACAATTCTGTGACGGTGCTGCTGCAGCCCATGGGCGAGACCTGCGTGTTCAGATTCCCGGTGCTCGTCGGGCGCAGCGTGCAGCTTCGGGCGGAGACGCCGTCCGGCAGCATGATGTGCAAGGCGACCCTGCAGCCGATAACCGGGGATCAGACTGCGAACTTCGGGGCCGAGTGCAGCGAGGCCGAGATCTCCCACGAGCGCAAGTGCCCGCCGGAAAACGACACGGCGTCAGTCGACCAGTCGGTCGACCATCCGCAAAAGCGATAATCGTCATTCAGCGAGGGAGAGAGCCGGGCGGCGTATAGCCGGCCGCTCAGTGCTCCGTCTTCGTCTTGCGGAAGGGCGTCCAAGCGACCGCGACAACCGCTGCGACAATGGCACCCGCCACGAGGCCGACGATCGCCGATCCAGTGGCGTTCGCGATCCATGCAAGCACATCGCCGAAGGGTGGCGTGGGGATGACGCCGCGGACGACCTCGGCGACGTCATGGATGACGTGCTCGGGGCCGGCCACACCGAATTCGGCGAGTCCATGCACGAGGATACCGCCGCCGACCCAGAGCATGGCGACCATGCCGACGAAGCTCAGGGTTTCGAGGAAGGGCGGCATTCCGCGGACGAGCGCACGGCCGATCGGACCGGAGATAAAGCCGTTGCGCTGGGCAAGGCGGGCGCCAATGTCGTCGGCTTTCACGATAAGAGCGACCGCGCCGTAGACCGCGACCGTAATGAATATGGCGACGGCAGCGAGCACGATAGCCTGGGTCACGAGGTCGGGCGCCTCGATGGTCGCGAGGGCGATGGCCATGATCTCGGCTGAAAGGATGAAGTCGGTCCGGATAGCGCCGGACACCTTCTCGTCCTCGATGGCCTTGTCGGTCTGCGCCAGCTTGGCCGCTGCTGCTGCGACCGTCTCGGTCTTCGAGGGGCCCGAGACCATGTGGTGGACTTTCTCGTAGCCCTCGAAGGCGAGATAGAGACCGCCGAGCATCAGTAGCGGCGTGACGGCCTGCGGGAGAAAGGCGCTCAGCAGGAGCGCGGCCGGGAGCAGGAAGACCAGCTTATTCCGCAGCGAGCCAAGGGCAATGCGTCCGACGATCGGCAGTTCGCGCTTCGCAGCCAGCCCGGTGACATAGCGGGGGGTGACGGCCGCATCGTCGATGACGACGCCCGCGGCCTTCGCGCTCGCCTTGACGGCCTGGGACGCCGCGTCGTCGAGGGTGGCTGCGGCGAGCTTGGTCAATGCGACGACATCGTCGAGAAGTGCGAGCAATCCGCTCATTCTTGTAACCCCCCATAAACCGCACGTTCCCGAGTTGGGGAACCCCGACCGGTCACGTGCCGTTGACTTCGAGTTGCGCTCGGAGCCGGAGACCTCATGACTCAGAAAAGCCTTGCAGAAATTGCGCAGCGGATGCGCGACATCGACATTGCTATGCTCTCAACTAAGACGGCGGCCGGGGAGATTGCAAGCCGGCCGATGAGCAACAACGCCGACGTCGAGTACAATGGCGACAGCCACTTCTTCACCTATGGCTCCTCCGGCACGGTCGCGGATATCTCAGGGGACGACCGGGTGTCGCTCGCCTTCTCGGTGGAGCCTGGGTTGTTCGCTGGAGCCGGCTTTTTCATAGCCGTGGAGGGCCGGGCTACGGTGATCCGCGATAAAGCGGACTTTCGCGCCCACTGGGTCCCGGACTTGGACGCCTGGTTCGAGCAAGGGGTCGACACGCCCGATCTCGTGATGCTCAGGGTCCGGGCGACGCGGATAAAATACTGGGCAGGCGAAGACGAAGGCGAAATCGTCCTGTGACGGTCTATGCTCCATGGCGTGACAACACGCGTAGCGCTAAGCTGAAGTTCCCCGGAGAATGGAGGTTCCTATGAAGGAGCATGTGAAGGCGGTTCACCACGACACGCTGCGCGCGATCGAGAACGCTGAACGCTTGATCGCGGCTCTCGGCGATGCCGAGGGAGCGGGAACCGACAAGTTGCGGAAGGCAACCAAGCGGTTCGCCAAGCACCTCAAGCAGGAGCTGGCGACTTGGGACGAGAAGTATCGAAAGGCGCGTGGCAAGAGTGGCACCAAGCGCGAGGCCGCGGCGAAGGCAGCGCCCAAGGGTAACGGTAAGCCCCCTCGTGCCGTCGCGGCAGAGGTGTCCCAACATGAGAAACCACTTTAACTTCCGACGGAACCGACTGGGGTTTTAGGGCGTTTCTGGCGCATATCTCAATGAGAGAAACAGTGCCATGCGCCTCGCGATGATTTCCCTAGCCACGATGTCAGCCTCTGCCGCCTGCGTCGGCATCATGTTCCTCTATGCGCTGGTCGCACCCACGCGGCCGGCGCCCAGCATTGCGATCGCCATTGTAGAGCCGGACGCCGGCTGGCGGGGCGGACCAGTTGAGGATTGGGTGGTCGCCCCAGTCAACAAGCCCTTGGTGACGCTGGCTTCCGACGCTTACTGATCGTCCTTGGATACCGGGGTCAGGCGCCGGTGCCTTCCCGGACGCACTTGTCGGTGAAGCTCTTGGCGGCAGCGCCGTGCAGGTTTTTGGCAGCGGCATCGGCGTCGCATTTGGCCTTTACGTCGGACGCGCACTTCTTAATGAAGCTCGACTCTGCCGCTCCATGAAGGTTCTTCGCGCCCGCCTGGGCGGTACAGCTATCGGCGAATGCCGGGGCTGACAGTGCTGCGGCAGCTGCCAGAATGATCAACATGCGCATTGGGGGTGGTCTCCTTTGGGGGGTGAGGACTCAGCTTCTGCCCCGCGCGCGGTGCCCACAATCGTTGAAATACATACAAATGGGTAAGATCGACGGACGCCGTGCCTGGGCGGCTATCCCGCCCGGTGTTGCCTCAGCCCAACCCGCCGCAGGGCTCGTCGCTTCCATCACCTCGACTCCGGTGGTATAGGGCTGCCGACATCGTTTCCGCTGGGTCCGGAACCATGTCGCCCAGCCCTCAGGAGAAAACCTCACGATGGCCGAACGCTCTGGCCCGCCCAAGATCGATTCCAATGTCGCGCTGACGTTCGATGACGTCCTCCTTGTTCCTGCCGCCTCGGAGATCATGCCGAGCCAGGCCGACGTCGGAACACAGCTGACCCGCTCGATCCGCCTCCATATCCCCGTCATTTCGTCGGCGATGGACACCGTCACCGAGGCCCGTCTGGCCATCGCGATGGCCCAGGAAGGCGGAATCGGCGTCATTCACCGAAATCTGACGCCCGAGGAACAGGCGCGGCAGGTGGCGCAGGTGAAGAAATTCGAATCGGGAATCGTCCTCAACCCGGTCACCATCAATCCGGAAGCGTCGCTGCGCGAGGCGCTGGCGCTAATGGCCGAGCACAGCATTTCCGGTGTGCCGGTGGTCGAAAAGCCGAGGGGCAGCTCCGACAAGGGGCGTCTGGTCGGAATTCTCACCAATCGCGACGTGCGCTTTGCGACCAACCTCGATCAGCCGGTCTCCGAGCTGATGACGAAGGACAGGCTCGTTACGGTGACGCGTTCAGTTTCGCGCGAGGATGCGAGACGGCTCCTGCATGAGAACCGGATCGAGAAGCTGCTTGTCGTGGACGAGGACAAGCATTGCGTCGGTCTCATCACCGTCAAGGACATCGAGAAGGCGCAGAAGCATCCGCATGCGTCGAAGGATAGCGAAGGCAGGCTGCGGGTCGCGGCTGCCACCACCGTCGGCGAGGATGGGTTCCTTCGCACCGAGCTGCTGATGGCAGCCGGCTGCGATTTGATCGTCGTCGATACGGCGCACGGGCATTCCAGCCGCGTTCTCGAAGCCGTGGCGCGCATCAAGAAGCTATCCAACAGCGTTCAGGTCGTTGCCGGCAACGTAGCCACCGCGGATGCCACGCGGGCGCTGATCGAGTGCGGCGCGGATGCGATCAAGGTCGGTATCGGTCCGGGATCCATCTGCACGACGCGCATCGTCGCCGGTGTCGGCGTTCCGCAGCTCACGGCCGTGATGGATTGTGCCGAGGAAGCTTCCAAGCACGGGGTCCCGGTCATCGCTGACGGTGGGATCAAGTTCTCCGGCGATGCCGTCAAGGCGCTGGCGGCCGGAGCGTCGTGCGTCATGATCGGCTCGCTGCTCGCGGGCACCGACGAGGCGCCGGGTGAGACGTATTTCTACCAGGGCCGCACGTACAAGGCCTATCGGGGAATGGGCTCCATCGGGGCCATGGCGCG
The DNA here is from genome assembly GCA_964493785.1 of uncultured Hyphomicrobium sp. GTDB lineage: Bacteria > Pseudomonadota > Alphaproteobacteria > Rhizobiales > Hyphomicrobiaceae > Hyphomicrobium_A. Next base: position 313,962 of record CAZBPM010000001.1, read on the forward strand.
GGGATCGGCCGACCGCTACTTCCAGCAGGAAGTGAAGGACACGCTGAAGCTCGTGCCGGAAGGCATCGAAGGACAGGTGCCTTACAAGGGGCCGGTCGAGGGCGTGCTGCATCAGCTCGTCGGCGGTCTCAGGGCCGGCATGGGCTACCTTGGTGCGAGGACGCTGCCTGACCTGCGTGCCACGGCGAAGTTCATTCGTGTGTCGCCGGCCTCGATCCACGAGAGCCATGCGCACGGCGTTACGATCACGCGGGAGAGCCCGAACTATCCTGGCAACGTCTAACGCACGCGGGGGCGCTGATGTCCGTATCGAGCTTGCTATTGCCGGTGTTCGTCCAAGTCGGCCTGACGTTCTTTATTTTGCTTTGGATGGGGAAACTGCGCCGGACCGCTCTAAATTCCGGTGCCGTGAGGCCGAGCGACATTGCGCTGCGTGAGCCGAATTGGCCGACGCGGGCTCAGCAGGTCGCCAACAACTTCCACAACCAGCTCGAACTGCCGATGCTGTTCTATGCGGTGGTGGCTTTCATCCTGGTCACCAGCACGAACAGCATCGTGTTCGTGATCTTGGCGTGGGTTTTCGTCGTCTCGCGTCTGGTGCACGCTTACATTCACACCGGTGCGAACGACGTGATGCCCCGCTCGTTGGCGATGGGCGTTGGTGCAATCGCGCTCATCGCGATGTGGGTGATCTTCGCCATCCGCATTCTCGCGTCCGGGGCCTGACGAATGCGGCCGGGAGCGCGGATCGCGGCTGCGGCCGAAGTGCTGGATGACGTCCTCAACAGGCACCGGCCGGCCGCGATGGCTCTCGCTGACTGGGGCAAGGCCCATCGTTTTGCCGGCTCGGGCGACCGTGCTGCTATTGGTACGCTGGTCTTCGACGCGCTGAGGCGGCGTGCGTCGATTGCAGCGCGCATGGGGGCGGAGACGCCACGCGCGCTGGCGCTGGGCGCTGCATCACGAGCACTTGGACTTACTCCGGAAGAGGTGGCGAGCGCGGCCGACGGATCGGAGCATGCGCTATCGCCGGTCAGCGACGAGGAGCGCAGCAGCCTTTCCGGGGACCTGCCCGCGGATGCCGGTGCTGCCATCTCAGGCGACATTCCCGAATGGCTGCTGCCTTCTTTCGAACGGGCCTTTGGGGGCAACGCGGCGGCCGAGGGAGCCGGGCTGTCGGCGCGCGCTCCCGTCGATCTCAGGGTCAACGCGCTCAAGTCAACGCGCGACAAGGTTCTGAAGGCGCTCAGTCACTTCGGTGCCGAGGAGACGAAGTTCTCGCCGGCCGGTGTGCGCGTGCCTGCTCCGGAAGGCGCGCGCAAGGCTCCGCACCTCGAGGCCGAGACGGCGCACGGCAAGGGCTGGTACGAGGTCCAGGACGAAGGCTCTCAGCTGGCCGCGCTTCTGGCGGGGGCCGGGCCGCGCATGCAGGTGCTCGATCTGTGCGCCGGAGCCGGCGGCAAGACGCTGGCGCTTGCAGCGGGAATGCACAATACCGGGCAGATCTACGCCTATGACATCGACAAGAAGCAGCTTCGGCCGATCTTCGAACGGCTCAAGCGGGCCGGTGCACGTAACGTACAGGTGCTCGATGCGGGCGACGAGGCTGCTCTGGCGGCGCTGGGCGCGCGATTCGATCTGGTGTTCGTCGATGCGCCATGCACGGGCTCGGGAACATGGCGGCGCAAACCAGATGCCAAGTGGCGTCTGAAGCCCGCGAACATTCCTGAAAGGCAGGCGGAGCAGCAGCAGGTTCTGGAGCTTGGCGCCAGCCTGACGAAGCCGGGCGGGCTGCTCGTCTACGTGACGTGCTCGGTGCTGCCGGAGGAGAATCAGGATCAGGTCGCAGCGTTCCTGGGTGCTCACGGCGACTTCGCGGTGGAACCTTTCGGCGAAGTATGGTCAGCAAGGGTTGGAGGAGATGCGCCGCAATCGGCCGACGGGCGATCCGACACGCTGCAGCTTACGCCCGCAAAGCATGGAACCGACGGCTTCTTCATCGCATTAATGCGCCGACACAAACCGTGATCGTGAGCGACTTGCTACTGAGGGCGGAAAATTCTCAGATGCCTCTTGCAAAGTCGCAATTGGCCAATAAGTTCGCCGACTGTTGAGGCCAGAGGGGCCTGTAATTATGTTCGGCCGATCGCCGGCTGACGGGGGCAGTGCCCCAAGCCAGAGCGCGGCCCTTTGAGGACACTTGTCCATCATGGCATCCATTGCCAAGGCGAAGCGCCCCAGGCGCCCTGCGCCGCGTTCGTGCCTCGGTCCGGTTGCGGATCTTGAAGCGCACCTCCCAGCAGAATGGTGGCGCAAGCTTTTCAACGCGCTCTATGTGAAGACCGACGGCGACGTCGTCGAGAACAACGAGAACACACGCCGCGACGTGGATTTCATCCTTGCCGCTGCGCCGGTGCAGTCGCACAGCCAGATCCTCGACCTATGCTGCGGCCAGGGCCGGCATTGCATCGAACTGGCGCGCCGCGGCTTCAAGAATGTCATAGGCGTCGACCGCTCGCGTTATCTTGTTCGGCTCGCGAAGAAGCGCGCACAGAACGAGCGGCTGCAGGTCGTGTTCAAGGAAGGCGATGCGCGCAACCCGCGGCTGCCGGAATCGAGCTTCGATTGCGTCGCCATCATGGGCAATTCGTTCGGGTATTTCTCGAATAAGCAGGACGACGAGAAGGTACTGACGACCGTCGGCAAGCTGCTGCGCCCGTCAGGCCAGCTCGTGCTCGACATCACCGACGGCGCCTACATGGCCGATCATTTCGAGCGGCGCTCGTGGGAATGGATCGACGAGCATCACTTCGTGTGCCGCGAGCGTTCTCTGTCGAGCGACCGCGATCGGCTGATCTCGCGCGAGGTCATCGTCCACGACGAGCTGGGCGTCATCGCCGACCAATTCTACGCCGAGCGGCTCTACACGCGCGAAGGGATCGCGAAGCTGCTGGAGAAATGCGGTTTCCGTAACGTGCGTCATCACGGCAATGCCGAGGCGCTGTCGGACCGCGACCAGGATCTCGGCATGATGGCGCGGCGACTGCTGCTTTCTGCCGATGCACCGGCGCTGCCGGCGCGCAAGCCTAAGGGCAAGGTCAATCTCATCGACGTCACGGTGGTGATGGGCGATCCGCGGCTGCCGGATGCGGTGAAGCGCGGGGGCTCTTTCCAACCGGAAGATCACGACACGATCCGCCGCCTGAAGGACGCACTTTCGGAGCTGAAGAACTATAGGTTCCGCTACCTGGACAACCACGCCACGCTCGACCGCGACCTGAGCGACCTGCGCACGGATCTCGTGTTCAACTTGTGCGACGAGGGCTACAACAACGACCCGTTCAAGGAACTGCACGTTCCCGCGATGCTGGAAGCGCTCGATCTGCCGTACACGGGGGCCGGGCCGCCCGCGCTGGCTGCCTGCTACGACAAGGGTCTGGTGCGCGCTGTCGCAATGACGCTCGACGTGCCGGTGCCGCTCGAGACGCACGTGCGTCCGGGCGATCAAGGCGCGACGCTGCCGGGCGTGTTCCCCGCGCTGCTCAAGCCGAACTACGGCGACAGCTCGCAGGGCATTACCAAGGAAGCGGTCGTCACCAACGAGAAGTCGCTGCTGGATTACCTCGATCGGTTGCGCGTTGCGTTCCCGAAGCGGCCGGTGCTGGTGCAGGAGTATCTGACCGGCGCCGAATACTCGGTGACGCTCGTGGGCAATCCAGACCAGGGGCTGAGGGCACTGCCCATTCTCGAGGTGGACTTTACCAAGCTCGATCCGAACCTGCCCAAGATCCTAGGCTATGAGTCGAAGTGGGAGCCGGACAGCCCGTACTGGACGCAAGTGTCCTATCACGAGGCAGAGCTCTCTGAGATCCAGCAGCAACAGATGGTCGAGCACTCGACGCGGCTGTTCGAGCGGCTGGGCTGCCGTGACTATGCGCGCTTCGACTTCCGCGCCGATGCGAGGGGCGAGATCAAGCTGCTCGAGGTGAACCCTAATCCCGGCTGGTGCTGGGACGGCAAGGTCAATCTTATGGCGGGTTTCGCCGGCATGAGATACTCGGACTTGCTGGGGCAGATTCTCGGGGCGGCGGTCGAACGACTGAGCGTCGTCGGCAAGACTTCGGCTCCGCAGGTGGAAGCGGCGCAGTAGCACCGCAAAGGGCAGGGAAGAGGCGTTACGTGACGAGATATGCAAGCCTGCTCGTGTTCATCGCGCTCGTCGCTGCCGCGTCCTACGCGGGAATGACCTATATGCCGGGGCCGTTCTACGCGGCCCTGCAGAAGCCGGCCTGGACGCCGCCCGACCAAGTATTCCCGGTGGTCTGGACGGCCCTTTACGTGATGATTGCGCTGGCCGGCTGGATTGCTTGGCGTGCGCAGGGTTTCGGGCCGCTGCTATGGCTGTGGCTATTGCAGCTCCTTCTGAATGCCGCGTGGCCGTACCTGATGTTTGGCGAAAAACAGGTTGGGCACGCCTTCGTCGACATCGTTGCGCTGTGGCTGTCGATCGCGGCTTTCATCGCCGTCGCGTGGCCGGTGCGGCGCACGGCGGCGCTGCTGTTCGTGCCCTATCTCCTGTGGGTTACGTTAGCTGCCGCGCTCAATTTCGAGATCTGGCGCCTCAATTCCTGACCTGCAGCGGAACTGTGCTGCTAAGATCGTGCCGGCTATCCATGGTCGGGGGACAGCGGTTATGCAAGCTCAGGGATCTGCTGTTGCGTCGGCGACGGCACATGGTGCGTGCGCTGATTGCGGCGCACCCATTTCAGGCAACTTCTGTTCCAGCTGCGGCGCCGATCTGCGCGCCAGCGCGCTCGGCTTTCTGGGCCAGGCAGCGGCTCCGGTTCGGCGCAGCTTCCCGATCGTCTATTTGAAGATCCTGATGTCGCCGATCCGACAGACGGTGGCGTTTGCAGAGGACCCCAGCTACCGGAACTATCTCGCGTTCGCGCTGTCCGGCGTGGCGCTCTACTGCCTGATGTTCGTGCCCGTGGTCATGGGCATCGTCGTCCCGACCGGCGGCGCGCAGGTGAGCGAAAGCATGCTCACGCTGATGAAGGCGCTATCGCAGATCGGTATCTACTTCGGGGTCGTGCTGACGTTCCTGCTTGGCTACGGGCTTTTCCGGCTGTTTGCCGGAGAGCATCGGCGATCGTTGGCGTCCTACTTCAAGCTTTGTGCGATCGCCATTGGCTTCGTGGCGCCGATCTACGGTGCATACGAGTTCGTCATGCGCGTCGTACTCGGCGGGATCAGCATGACAACGCTCGGAATGATCACGGAAGCCGACCTGCTAAAGCCGTCGACGATCGTATCGGCGGTGCTGGCGCTGTCGCTGTGGGTGTATTTCATCGGCATCCACCGGCGCTTCTGGGCGATGCCGGTGTGGAAGGCGACGGCGCTGTATCTCGCAGCGTCGCTGGTTTCGAGCCAGCTCGGCTACTGGATCATGTGGTGGGTTGGCTTTTATTCGGCGCGCGTTCTCATCGCCGCGGGGATCGTCGCCGCCTAAACCGATGTTCGACTAAGCCGCGCTGCGCGAGCTGTCGGTGGCATTCTGCGAAGCCGGCTCCGGGCGTGCTGCGACCGTTGCGAAATCGTCCTCGACGTGCCACTTGCCGGCGCGTCCGCCAGAGGCCGTGTGCTCAGCCAGAATGGCTTCGAACTCGCTGCGCGGAATGGTGCGGAAGCCCATCGCATCGATGGTGCTGGTGAAGTCCTTGCCGTCGTTGAGCACGTAGCCCCACTTGGCGAGGTGATGGTTGAAGGAAGCAAAGCCCATCTTCGAGGTGTTCGATTCCCGGCTGAACTGGGATTCGGTGTAGAAGACGCGGCCGATGGCGACGCCATAACCGCCGCCGACGAGCCGACCGTCCGTGCTCCACACCTCGAAGGAGTGCGCGTAGCCGAGATCGTGCAGCGCCGAGTAGAGACGCATGATCTTGGGGGTGATCCAGGTGAGGCCGAGAGGGCGGCCCTTGCGCGGCTCGGCACAGGCTTTGATGACTTCATCGAAAGCTTCGTCGAAGGTGATGCGGTAGTTGGTCTTGCGCATCTCTCGACGAAGGCGCTTGGACGTGCGTTGCTCGCCGAGGAACAACACCATGCGCTCGTCGCGCGTCCACCACTTGAGCGGGCCGACGTGAGCCCACGGGAAGAAGCCGCGGCGCGTGGCATCGATGATGCGCTCGGGGGTGATGTCGCGGCAGACACCGGCGAACGTGGTCATGTGTGGGCTGATCGTTGCATCCGATGGGGTGCGCGTGCCGCCGCGGCTGATGTCGGCCGCAATGCTGGCGAGCAGGGCGGGCACTTCGCGAATGCGCTTGGGATGGAGCGCGTAAGCGGTCCCCATGGTCCAGCGCAGGAACTTGGCCTTAGGCGTCTCGCGGAAGAGCGCCTTGCGGGTGCGGCTCAGGTCATCCTCGCTGGTGTCAGCGATCATATCCAGGAACGGTCCAGCGACGTTGGCCATTGGGGCTTCTCCGAGCGAGGCGACTTGCGAGCTTGGCGGGCGGGCGATGGCCCGTCGACTGCCGACAGCTACCCAAGACGCGTGCCAGAGCTGCTTTGGTAAACAGCGGGTAAGCGGGCGATCTGTATTCGGGCGAATTAGCTAGCCGGCGCACTCGGCGGCGCGTCTCAGCAGCAGGGCCCGCTCGCGGGCGTTCTCCGTCATGGCCGCGGCGCGTTCGAATTCGGCACGGGCCTCGGTGGAGCGTCCCAACTTGGCGAGGAGATCGCCGCGCACGCTGGGCAGCAGGTGGTAACTCTTGAGGGCGGGCTCGGTGGCCAGGGCATCGACGATGCGCAGGCCGGCGTCCGGGCCCAAGTGCATCGACAGGGCAACGGCGCGGTTCAGCTCGACGACGGGCGAGGGCATTATCTCGCCGAGACGTCCATAAATGCCGACGATGTCGGCCCAGTCGGTGGCATCCGCCGTGCGTGCCCGCGCGTGACACGCAGCGATCGCGGCCTGCAATGCGTAGGGACCAAGGCCGGGCGCCAATGCGCGTGCGCGATCGAGGGCCGTCAGGCCGCGACGGATGAGTAGCTGATCCCACAGCGCGCGGTTCTGATCGAGCAGCAGAACGGGCTCGCCGTCCGGTCCGCTGCGAGCGGCGAAGCGAGAGGCTTGCAGCTCCATGAGGCTAACGAGGCCTTGCGCCTCGGACTCTTTGGGGGCCAATCCGGTGAGGATGCGGCCCAACCGCATGGCTTCCTCGCAGAGCTGGGGGCGCATCCAATCGTCGCCGGCGGTGGCGGCGTAGCCTTCGTTGAAGATGAGGTAGATCACCGCGAGCACCGATGCGAGCCGTTCGTCGAGTTCAGGCCCGCGTGGCACCTCGAAGGGGATGCGCTTCTCAGCCAGCGTGCGCTTGGCGCGTACGATGCGCTGGGCGATGGTCGGCTCGGGCAGCAGAAACGCGCGCGCGATCTCCTCGGTCTTCAAGCCGCCGACCAGTCGCAAGGTGAGCGCGACCTGTGACTCGCGGCTCAGCACCGGATGGCAGGATATGAAGATCAGGCGGAGAAGGTCATCGCCGATGTCATCGTCCATTGCCGCGTCGAAGTCAGGCATGGCGTCTTCGCCGAGGATCTGCTGCTCGCTCGCGATCTCGTCATGCTTGCGGTCGATCAGCCTGGCGCGGCGAAAGCGGTCGATTGCGCGGTGCTTGGCGGCGGCCATGAGCCAGGCGCCGGGGTTGTCCGGAATGCCGGACCGTGGCCACTGCTCCAACGCGGAAACGAGTGCATCTTGAGCCAGCTCCTCGGCGATGCCGACGTCGCGCACGATGCGCGTCAGTCCGGCAATGAGCTTTGCCTGCTCAATGCGGAATACCGCCTCGATGGCGCGATGTGGATCGGTGGCTGTCACGGCCACCGATCACAGCATCATCGCCGTACGCGATCAAGGTCAGGCCGCGCCGACAGCTTGCGGGGTTGATGGTGTCAGCGCCTTGGCGTCGGGGCAGCCCTCGCCCTCGAACATCTGGCGGACCTCGGTCTCGCCTTCCCACTCCGGCCAATGCTTCAGGTGCAGCTCCATGAAGCGCATGGAAAGGGCCATGGCCTCTTCGCGGCTCGCCACCTCGAAGATGGCGAATCCACCGATGACCTCCTTCGCTTCGGCGAAGGGACCGTCGGTGACGTTGAGCCTGCCCCTCGACTGGCGGACGCAAAAGCTCTCTGCGGACGACGGCAGCAGCCCTCCCATGCCGACCATTATACCGGCCTTGGTCATCTCTTCGCCGAGCTTGCCCACGGCGTCCATCAGCGACTGCGGGGGTGGTCCGAGGCGGTGGTTCTCGGTGGATTTTACAATCGACATGAAGCGCATCTTGCTTCTCCCATTTTGGTTCCGAGCCTACTTTCCGGGCTCTATGGTCACGTCGAACGGCGCGGCGCGCGATCGACAGCCGGGCGGATTTTTTTGTCAGCCCTTCAGCTCGCGATCGAGGCGGCGGTGATGCTCGATGGCTTCGCCTTCGCCGAAGTCCTCGAGCTCGAAAAGCTGGCGGATTTCGATGTGGCTCTCCTCGCCGTGGGGGTTGGGGCAGCGCTTGATCCATTCGACAGCTTCCGCCAGTGACTTGCATTGCAGGATCCAGTAACCGGCGATCAGCTCCTTGGTCTCGGTGAAGGGCCCGTCTACGACCGTGCGCTTGTCCCCGGAAAAGTGTACGCGGGCACCCTTGGAGCTGGGCTGCAGGCCGTTGCCGTCAAGCATGACGCCAGCCTTCAGCATCTCCTCGTTGAACTTGGCCATCGTGCCGAGCAGTTCCTCGGAAGGCATCACACCGGCTTCGGAATCCTTTGTTGCCTTCACCATCACTATGAATCGCATTGGTTTCTTCCTCTCTGGGCGATTTCTCGGAGCCGGTCCTATTCCGGGCTCTACCGTAACGTCGAACGGCAGGGCACCAAATCGACACGGGCGCCAAATTTTTCCGGCGGGGGCGAATCGACACAAAATTGCGGCCCAGCACGCGGCCATGGCGCGCCTTGACGCCCCCATGACCGGGTGATCTATGGGCCGCTCATCCCATCGCCGGGCCGATCCTGGGCGATCACGCCCGTTTCCGGCCGCGTCCCATGCCGCAACCCAAGGGGCATTCGTGACCGACACCGTCCTCATCATCGATTTCGGCAGCCAGGTAACCCAGCTCATCGCGCGACGTGTGCGGGAGGTGGGTGTCTACTCGGAAATCGTGCCGTTCAATCAGGCCGATCAGGCGATGGAGCGGCTGAAGCCGAAGGCGCTGATCCTGTCGGGCGGGCCGGCGTCGGTGACGACCGAGGGCTCGCCGCGAGCGCCGCAGCGGGTGTTCGAGAGTGGACTTCCCATTCTTTCGATTTGCTATGGCCAGCAGACCACGGCGGTGCAGCTCGGTGGCGTGGTCGAGGGTGGTCATCCGGCCGAGTTCGGGCGTGCCGAGGTGGTGATCAAGGAGCCGTCGGCGCTGTTCGAGGGAATCTGGGAGGTCGGCAAGCGCTACCCGGTGTGGATGAGCCACGGCGACCGCGTCACGCGCATGCCGGAGGGCATCACCGTCAAGGCGACGAGCGAGAACGCTCCGTTCGCGGTCGCGACCGACGAGGAGCGCCGCATCTATACGACGATGTTCCATCCGGAGGTGGTGCACACGCCGGACGGTGCGAAGCTGCTGTCGAACTTCGTGCACAAGATCGCCGGTCTGAAGAATGACTGGACGATGGCGCACTTCCGCTCGACCGAGATCGAGAAGATCCAAAAGCAGGTCGGCAAGGCTCGCGTCATCTCGGGGTTGTCGGGCGGCGTTGACAGCGCGGTGGCCTCGGTGCTGATCCACGAAGCGGTGGGCGATCAGCTCACCTGCATTTTCGTCGACCATGGCCTGATGCGGCAGAACGAGGCCGAAGAGGTCGTCAACCTGTTCCGCGAGCACTACAATATTCCGCTGGTGCACGTCGACGCCAAGGATCGCTTCCTGACGGCGCTGGCCGGCAAGTCCGATCCCGAGCAGAAGCGCAAGATCATCGGCGGATTGTTCATCGACGTGTTCGAGGAAGAGGCGCGCAAGCTCGGCGGAGCCGATTTCCTGGCGCAGGGCACGCTATATCCGGATGTGATCGAAAGCGTTTCGTTCACGGGCGGCCCGTCGGTGACGATCAAATCGCATCACAACGTTGGCGGATTGCCGGAGCGGATGAACCTCAAGCTGGTCGAGCCGCTACGCGAATTGTTCAAGGACGAGGTGCGCGCGCTCGGCCGCGAGCTGGGTCTGCCGGAGAGCTTCGTCGGGCGGCATCCGTTCCCGGGGCCTGGTCTTGCTATCAGGATTCCGGGCGACATCACCGAGGAGAAGCTCAACATCCTGCGGCAGGCGGATGCTGTTTATCTGGACGAGATCCGCAAGGCCGGGCTCTACGACAAGATCTGGCAGGCGTTCGCAGTGCTGCTGCCTGTGCGTACCGTGGGCGTGATGGGCGATGCGCGCACGTACGACTATGTGTGCGCGCTGCGTGCGGTGACCTCGACCGACGGCATGACCGCGGACTATTATGATTTCTCGCACTCGTTCCTGGGGCCGACGGCGACGCGCATCATCAACGAGGTGCGCGGCATCAACCGCGTCGTCTATGACATCACGTCGAAGCCGCCCGGCACGATCGAGTGGGAGTAGTGGAGTGTACGCAGGTAGCCAATCCGCATCTTAGCTTGAGTGCTCAGATGTGGTTTCGTCAGCATCTGAGCGGGCGGCGGAAAAAACAAAATCGGGTTTAGCCAACATTTGGGCAGAATGTGCCAGAACGAATTCGATTATTATTTTGTCACTGACTTCCCACGCGAGACGCGCTGCAACGTCGTTCCAGACCTGTAGCGCAGCATCGTTTCTTGTGCTTGGCGCAGCCAGAACAATGATGCTGTCGATCGTATCCAGAAGAACGTCTTTGAAGTTTGAGAATTCGACCACGGTTACGGTGCTAACCTCCTTCCAATTGCCGATCTCCGCTTTCGGCAGGAGACCATCGAGCATATGGCGGGCCATGCCAACTTCGCTGAATGCACACGCGATAAGCACGCGCCCATCCGCAGCCATCGCCGCCGCGATACGGCCCGCGAGATCGTAGCGGTTCCTGCGGCTGGTGCATGTTACGACGATTGACCGCGGGGCTTCTCTCGCGGCGTCAACAACTTCTGCGAACGTGTCCGGCGGGTCGAGGCGCTCTCCGACCGTCCCTTCGAGGGTCGGGTCGCGCTGCCAGTCTAGACTAACTTCGTAGTCTCGCAGCCAATACTCCAGAATTCCGTGCATCACGCTATTGGAACTGGGCCCGGCGGGACAGCAGTGGACGTTCGGCGGGTCACCGTAATGAACGCGCCCGAGTCGAATTTCATCGCTTAAGGCCAATGGGCCGCTGGCGAATGCATCCGTAAGGGCGACCTTGAACGTGTGTCCGCAGCACTGGCAAGAAACCTGAGCAAGCGCGGCTTCTTTTGCGTAGATGTTGCTCAGGCGGCGCGGCGAAAAATCCTCAAAGCGCGGTACGCCATATTCATCGAACCACGTCGGCGGTTCGCCAATACGATCGAGGATGTCTTTGTAGTGCTGATGCATAGGCTTTGAATTAGCATGGTGTAGTTGCCGCGGACAGCCCGGGACGATTAGATGAAATCGGTGACGATCTACGGAATTCCCAACTGCGATACGATGAAGAAGGCGCGCGCCTGGCTCGATAGCCATGGCGTTGCCTGCGATTTCCACGACTACAAGAAGTCCGGCATCGACCGGGCAAAGCTCGAAGCGTGGAGCAAAAAGGTCGGCTGGGAGACGTTGCTCAACCGCGCCGGTACGACGTTCCGCAAGCTGTCGGACAGCGACAAGCAGGGGCTGGACGAAAACAAAGCCATCCGCCTGATGTTGGAGCAGCCCTCGCTCATCAAGCGACCGGTGCTGGAGCTTGGTCGCGGCAAGGTGCTCGTCGGCTTCAAACCCGAGATCTATGCCGACGCTTTTGCCGGCTGACGCCGCCGCCCGTCACGCGAGCATGTCGCGCACGAGCGGGGCGACTTTGCTTCCGTAGAGCGTGATGCAGCGCATCAGCTTGTCGTGCGACAGGGCTCCTGCGCTGTACTTGAGGTCAAAGCGCGACGCGCCGATCTCCTTCACGGTAGCGGCGATCTTGCGAGCGACGGTTTCCGGTGAGCCGACGTACAGCGAGCCGCGGGTGATCTCATGATCGTATTCGCCGCGCTGCATCGGCGGCCAACCGCGCTCGGCGCCGATGGTCGCGCATGCGCTTGTAATCGGCCCAGAACTCCTCGCGCGCGGCTTCGTCGGTGTCGGCGACGTAGCCGGGTGAGTGCACGCCGATGGGAAGCGCGGGCTGGTCCGATTCCTTCAGCGCGTTTAGATAAAGCTCGGCGTAGGGTTTGAAGCGCTTGGGATCGCCGCCAATGATGGCGAGCATCATCGGCAACCCGTAGTGGGCGGCGCGGACGACGGACTCGGGGCTGCCCCCTACGCCGATCCAGGTGGTGAGGCCGCCCCTTTCGATGGGCGGAAAGACGCGCTGGTTCTGCAACGGCGCGCGGGTCTCGCCGCGCCATGTGACGGCGTCCTCGCGCAGCAGCTTGACGAACAGGTCGAGCTTTTCGGTGAAGAGTTTTTCGTAGTCGCGCAGGGCGTATCCGAAGAGCGGGAACGACTCGGTGAACGAGCCGCGCCCGAGAATGACTTCCGCGCGGCCGCTCGAGGCGGCGTCGAGCGTCGAGAAGCGCTGGAATACGCGCACCGGATCATCGGAGCTGAGTACCGTCACGGCCGAGCCGAGCTTGATGCGGCTGGTTCGGCCGGCGATGGCGGCGAGCACGACGTCAGGCGCCGAAATTGCGAAATCGGCGCGGTGGTGCTCGCCGACGCCAAAGAAATGCAGTCCAAGCTCGTCGGCGAGGACGGCCTCGTCGATGACGTTACGTATGACCTCGGCGTGCGAAATCAGACGGCCTTCGCTGTTGCTCGTGACGTCGCCGAACGTATCCAAGCCGAGCTCTAGGGTGTGCGCCATGTTCGCTTTCGATGTTAGGAGGAAGCGCCATAGGTGGGGTGGCCTCCGGCGCGCGTCCAGTGGCGGCAGATGGTGGCGTTAGCGAATGGTGTCACGCTGGCGCGCAAGGCCTGCGCTGCGGAGGCTCACGTATTCGGCGTCAGCAGCTCGGGCAGCTCGGACAGACTGCGGATCTCGAAGTCGGGAGATCCCGGGAGACGCTCGGCGCGGTGGCCATAGCGGTTGCACCACGCAACGTGGAATCCGAAGCTCGAGGCGCCATAAGCATCCCAGGCGTTGGACGACTGGAAGCAGACCTGGTCGGCCTTGAGGCCGAGCGTATCCAACCCGTAGGCGTAAACCTTAGGATGCGGCTTGAAGACCTCTACGGCGTCGACCGAGAGAACGGCGTCGAACAGACTGCTGAGGCCGGCCGCGGCCACAGCAGAATCGAGCATCTTCTGCGAGCCGTTCGAAAGGACGGCCGTCTTGAAGCCGGCTTTGCGCAGCTGCGCCAGTACACTGGGCACCTCGGGGAATGGTGCTGGCGTCAGATACAGCTCCATGAGCTTTGCGTGCAGCTCGGGCGAGGAAATGTTGAGGCTGTCGAGCGCGTAGTCGAGCGCGTCGCCGGTCACCTGCCAGAAGTCCGCGAAGTCACCCTGCAGCGACCTCAGCCATGTGTACTGAAGCTGCTTCTCGCGCCAGAGCTGTGTCAGCGCCGAAAGCTTCTGGTCGGGCACGTCCTGACAGCGGGCAGCAGCCGACGCGAAGTCGAAGAGCGTTCCATACGCGTCGAACACGCAGGCCTTGATGCCGTCCAGCTGAGTCACGTCAGCGTTCTCCCGATTGGGCAACCAAAGCCACAGCAATGGCGCCAAGGACCCTTAGCGCTACCTGCGGGTCGAGCTTCAACTGCAGGCCGCGCTGGCCTCCGTTCACGAACACATAGTCGTGCTTCAGGGCGCTTTCGTCCATCGCTATCAGCACCTTGCGCATTTGCCCGAAGGGGCTGATTCCGCCCACCTTGTAGCCGGTCACGCGCTCGGCGTCGGCAGGTTTCATCATTTCGGCGCTCTTGCCCGAGAATGCAGCTGCAAGCTTCTTCATCGAAATCTCGCGATCCGACGGGACGACGGCACAGACTGGCTTGCCGTCGACCAGGGCCATCAGCGTTTTCAAGACGCGAGCGGGTGGTTCGCCGAGCGCTTCGGCGGCCTGGAGGCCAATGCTCGGGGCGTCCGGGTCGTAATCGTAGGTCAGCACGTCGAAGCGGGTGCCAGCCTTTGCGAGCGCCTGCGTGGCTCGGGTCGTCTTGGCCACCCGTCTCTCCTTATTCGGCGCGCCACTTCATTTGGCGAAGAGCTTTACCGAGGCAGATCAGGTCGGGATAGGGGTGCGAGCCGTAAGGAGGGATGGGCTCGAACCCTAATCGGCGATAGAGGCCGATGGCCTCCGTCATGTTGGACAGAGTGTCGAGCTTCATTTGCAGGTAGCCGAGTGCCGTGGCTTCAACGCTCAGCGCTTCATGAGTGCGCGGCCCAGCCCCAGCCCACGGGCGGTGGGCGTCACGTAGAGGCGTTTCATCTCGCAGGCGCTCGGATCGAGAGGGCGCAGGGCTATGCAACCCAGTGGTGTTCGATCCGGAGCGCGCGCCAGCAGTAGGGCTCCGCGTGGGGGTCCGTAGGCGCCGGGCAGATTGCCAACTTCCTCGATGAAGCGCTGGGCGTCGAGATCGATCGGGAGCGCGGCTGCGTAGGCGCGGAACAGTGCGGCCACGTCGGTAAGATCCGTGTCGGACGCTTTGCTTATGATAAAATCCGACATCGGACTGCCAGGGATGGAGGGCCGCATGGTGCGGAGGGATTTGATACTACGCTTTGCCGCGATCGCGCTCTCGCTAGCTTTCGGTGGCGGGGTAGCGCGGGCTGACGAGTGCCGGCAAGCCGGCGATGCCGATGCGATCGCGGAGGGCCGACTCAGCGAGCGCGGAGATGCGCTGATACTGACACTGCCCGTACCGATGTGCCTGAAGGGGAGCGAGCCCACCGACAACGTAGCCGCGAGCACCGAGCTGCACATATTTTCCTTCGACGAGGTGATCGACGGCGCGCTCAGGTCGATGGTCGGCAAGGACGTGCATCTGCGCGGCAGTCTGGCCGGCGCGACGACGCGGTATCACAAGGCGCCGATCGTGATGCAGGTCGACGAGGCGGACGAGATCTAGGGCTCCGACCAGGCGGAAAAAGTGTGCCCTCCAGCCGGGGAAGGCTGGAGGGCTGGGAGCCGGCCAGGAAGGACGGGGGGAAGTTCCGGGCCGGACGGGGACCGTGCGTCGTCCAACAGAAATTCGTCTGGGTCCGCGGGATCGTTACTCCTCGACAGCTTCGCCGATGATGCCGACCAGCGCGTCGAGAACGCCCTTGTAATCGTCGGAGGTGGAGTCGGACTCCGCGAGTTCGGCGGCAGGTGCGGGCGCCGTGAATTTGCCGCCGGTCATCTCATCCAGGTAAGCGGCGTGCTGCTGAGCAGCCGCGAGGTTCTCAGCGTCGCCGGCGTGGGCAGCGGCAGCGCCGAGGGCGACCGCGAGTGCGGCGGTTGCAGCGAGAAAAGTGGCCTGCAGTGAAGACTTCATTTGCAATCTCCTGTCCCATCGAGGCGCACATTGGTTGTGCGCCGCTGTCGAAGCCCGATGCGTCAACCGCTCGGCCTGGACACAGGGATAGGGCACTGCTGAGCGCGCGGCTGTTCCGCGGGGAACAGGGGCCGGCGCGGGGGGCGTCAGCGCTTCTTGCGCGCTTGTTCGAGAATGGCGATCACCTCGTCGGGGCCGGTGTCGAGCGGCAGGGCATGGAAGTCGGCTTCGACGTCGAGAGCTTTCTCCAGCAACCGATGGAATTCTTCGCGGTTCAGCTCCGTGGTGCCGAACTGGCGCAGGTGATCCGTCACGAATTGCGTGTCGAGCAGCTTGAAGCCTCCGCGCGCCAGCCGGGCTGCGAGGTAGACCAGGGCGATCTTCGAAGCGTCGCGCTCATAGGAGAACATGCTTTCGCCGAAGTAGGCGCCGTTGAGAGCGACGCCATAGAGACCGCCCACGAGGCGATCGCCGTTCCAAACCTCGACCGTGTGGCAGTGGCCGAGGTTGAACAGGTCGCGGTAGAGCGAGCGGATGCGGTCGTTGATCCACGTCGAGCGGCGTCCAGGGCGGGACGAGGCGCAGCCTTCGATGACGCCGACGATGTCGGTGTCGATCTTCACTGTGAGGGGCGTTGTGCGAAGCGTCCGGGCGAGGCGGCGGGGGACGTGCACGGAATCGAGAGGGAGGATGCCGCGGTGCTGGGGCTCGATCCAGTAGAGCGCCGGGTCGTCGGCACTCTCGGCCATAGGGAAGATGCCACAGGTGTATGCTTTCAGCAGCACCTGCGGCGTGATCTCGATGACGATGTCGTCGCGCGAAGCCATATGGGCGTCAGGCTCGGGTCTGCTTCATCCGTGCAGCGAGCCTAGCGCTTAAACCGTTCGGCTACCGTCGTGCCCGCCGTCTGACTAACCTATGTCTTGGCGAGGTATTTTTCCAGCCAGTGGATATCATAGGCGCCGTTGGCGATGTCGGGCTGCTGGATCAACTCGTTGAACAACGGGATCGTGGTTTCGATTCCGTCGATGACGAATTCGGAAAGTGCGCGCTTCAGGCGCATCAGGCATTCGTTTCGGGTCTTGCCGTGGACGATCAGCTTGCCGATGAGGCTGTCGTAGTAGGGGGGGATCCGGTAGCCCTGGTAGACGCCAGAGTCGACGCGCACGCCCAGGCCGCCCGGGGGGTGCCAATAGGTGATCTGGCCCGGCGAGGGGCGGAAGGTGCGCGGGTTCTCGGCGTTGATGCGGCACTCAATGGCATGGCCGGAGAAAGTGACCTCCTCCTGCTTGAGCGAGAGTGAGCCGCCCGCGGCGACGCGAATCTGCTCCAGCACGAGGTCGATGTCGGTGACGGCCTCGGTTACGGGATGCTCAACCTGGAGACGGGTGTTCATCTCGATGAAGTAGAACTCGCCGTCCTCGTAGAGGAACTCGACCGTGCCGGCGCCGCGATACTTCAACGTTCGCATGGCAGCGGCGACCGTCTCGCCAATCTTGGCTCGGGCAGCAGCGTTGAGGGCGGGCGAGGGTGATTCCTCGAGTATCTTCTGGTGGCGCCGTTGGAGCGAGCAATCGCGTTCGCCGAGGTGGATGGCGTTGCCCTGGCCGTCGCCGAACACCTGGATCTCGATGTGGCGCGGATTCTGGAGATACTTCTCGATGTAGACCGCGTCATTGCCGAAGGCGGCCTTGGCCTCCGAGCGTGCGGTGGAGAGGGCGATGCCGAGATCGGCTGCGGTGTGCTCAACCTTCATGCCGCGTCCGCCACC
>CAZBPM010000002.1:0-65066 GCA_964493785.1 uncultured Hyphomicrobium sp.
CCGAAGCCGCCACGACCGCCGCCGCCGAAGCCACCGCGGTCACGGTCGCCGCGCTCATCGCGATCGCTCTTGCGCAGCATGACCGACTGCTCGGTCTCGTGCTCTTCGACCTTCACGGTGAGGAAGCGCAGGATCCCGGGGGACAGGCCCATGCGGCGCTCCATCTCGGCGACAGCGGCCGGGGGAGCGTCGATGTTGAGCAGCGAGAAGTGGGCCTTGCGGCTCTTCTTGATTTTATACGCGAGGCCTTTGACGCCCCAGTACTCGGACTTGGTGACCTTGCCGCCACCTTGCTCGATCAGATCGGTGAATTCTTTGGTGAGCGCTTCGACCTGTGTGTTCGAAACGTCCTGGCGTGCCAGGAAGACGTGCTCATAGAGCGCCATCTGGTTGACCTTTCCTTTGTTTGGCCGCTCCGGCGCAAAGCCCCTTATGGACCGCGAAAGGCCCAAGCAGGTCACCCATGAGAGCGAAGACACCGGGAACCAGACCCCCGTAAGGGCCAGACCGCTCGGGGTATCCTTTTCCAAGGTCCCAGGCGCGGCTCCCCGTTCAGCCTCCAGCCGAAGCGAGCAAGGGCCGCTTTATAGCTGAATTCGTCGATGGGGCAAGCGCCATCGGCCCAGCGGCTTAGGGCCAGGGGTATAGGAAACCGGGAGCGGGGCGGTCCTGGCCCTCGAATTGTTTAGTTTGGATGCGGCCATCGCCGCCCCACTCGGCAGGCATGCCGACCAACCGCCTTCCCTGGATTGCATCCCTGCCCAGGGCCCACCGACATTTTCGCGTCGGCGACAGTGTGGTCAAAAGAGCCAGCTTATGGGCTCTGCGCGGTTGCCTGTCGGCCCAACCCGTGCAGTCCGCCAGCGCACGTCTGCACCCCGGTCATCGAGTAGGCCGGGCAAGCGTATACCGGGGTCGCCGCGCGGGGATAAGCAACGGCCCGACGCCGCAAGCGGACATCGGGCCATTCGCATTCATGAGCGGCGCTGGGCGGCAACAAACAGCTCTCAGTTTCCCTCGCCCGCCCACCGGCGATGGGGTCGGGAGCGTTCGGCGACGTCGCGTTCGAGCAGCCGGCGCAGCGCGCGATCGATGTCGGGGCGCGGCTGGGGCGCCTCGCGTTCGAGTTCGCTGCGCAATTGCTTACCAAGTACTAACAGTGCTTGCCGTTGTTTATCGTTGGGCATGTCCATTTCCCGCTACACAGGGGGAACGTTGGCTCGCGCCGCCCCGTTCCCCAAGCTGAGAACCTGTCGCGGGGGGTGAGCCATCCTGCCGGTCATTAGACGAGGAGAGCCGCAATGCCCACGCAAAAGCAACGCCCGGCGAAGTCCCGTGCAGCAAAAGCTACGGCGGCCAAGCGGCCTAAGGCCGCATCGCGGAGACCTATAAAAACGGGGGCAAAGACGGGCGCCAAGACGCGGGCGCTGTCGGTCGGTGACGCCGTGCTGCGCGAGCCGGTGGCGGGCACCCGTCCAGTCGACTCGCTCACGCTGATGAACCCGCTGGCCGTGTTCGAGCCGCTGCGCCGAGAGGTGGCCGACCGGCAGACTGCTCTGGTCAGCATGGTGCTGGCGTGGTCGCCTGCCCGCATGCTCATCAATCAGCAGGCGGCTTTCTGGCAGGCGTTCGCGCAAGATGCGCCGGCTCCGGCAAGCGCCAGCCGGACCAAGAGCGCACGCAAGGCCGGCAAGCGCGGAGCCGCGCGCGGCTGACGCAGCTAGCGCGGCTTCACATCGGCCGCGTCGATCAGCACGTCCTCGACATGCCACATCGTGTGCGCGGCAAACAGCATGCCCTCGACGGATACTGGCTTGCCCATCGGCAGCGTGGTGCCGACCGCCTCGCCGGCGAGCTGGATGCGGGTGACCGGTGCGGCGACGCTCTCGACCGCGTCATCGTCGCCGGGCGCCGGCTGTGGGGCGTCGATGCAAACAGGCGCGTCGAGGGCAATGTAGACGTAATTGAACGGCCCTTGGGCTTCGTGATTGCCTTTGCCGGATTGCAGAACGCCGTTGAGCGCCGTGGGCTTGTCGAACGCCAGCCTGGCATGTCCCTCGCACGCCCACGCCGCGAGCGGAGAGGCGACCGCAGCGATGAACCAGAGTCCCAGAAACGCCTTCACCATGCTCGTCTCCCTCGATGCGTCGAGAGCAGCATAGCGCTTTGCGCGGGCTCGCAGCAGTCCGAGCGGCGATTTCGTTAGCGCAAGCCGATCTCGCAGCCGTCGCCAGCGCGGGTGATCCTGCAACCTTCGACGACGTGGATCGCGACGGCGCGCAGCCGGTCGGGGTCTCGCTGGCCGACGCGTACGGCCGACATGATCCGAAGCGCGAGCGCGCGCTCGATGCCGGCTTTTTCGGGCTCGGCCCGGACAGCGCAGCGGGCCTCGACCGTGTTCCAGGCTTCGTCGAGGGCACGGCCCATGATCGACAGGGTCTCGGAATCGAATGAACGGTGCGGCATCGGGCTCTCCCCTTGTTTCGCGCCGGCAGGCAAATCACACGCGCCCAACAAGACTGTGACAGCGGCGGGCAGCCGATCCGGTATGGTTTCCAGACCGGTTTGCAGGCGCGCTTGACAGCGGCTGACGGGGCGTGTTTCTGCGGCCATCAACCGTCACGGAACCCTCATCTTTCATGGCTATCGCATTCGTTTTCCCCGGGCAGGGCAGCCAGGACGTCGGCATGGGCCGCGAGCTGGCACAGAATTTTGCCTCCGCACGCGCGGTGTTCGACGAGGTCGACGACGCCCTCGGCCAGAAGCTGTCTGCGATCATGTGGGACGGTCCCAAGGAGACGCTGACGCTCACGGAGAACGCTCAGCCGGCGCTGATGGCGGTTTCCATGGCCGTGATGCGCATCCTGGAGCAGGAGTACGGTTTCAAGCTGCAGGATAAGGTGAAGCTGGTCGCCGGCCACTCGCTGGGCGAATACTCCGCGCTCGCCGCTGCAGGCGCCTTTTCGCTGTCCGACGCGGCTCGCCTGTTGAAGCTGCGCGGTCAGGCCATGCAGGCGGCGGTGCCCGTCGGCAAGGGCGGTATGACGGCGCTGCTCGGCGTCGGCGTCGACGTCGCCCGCAAAGTTGCCGAGGAGGCAGCGCAGGGCGAGGTGTGCCAGGTCGCCAACGACAACGAGCCGACCCAGGTGGTCCTTTCGGGCGACAAGACGGCCGTCGACCGCGTGCCGGAAATCGGCAAGGCGCACGGTGTGCGTCGCGCGGTGCCGCTGCCGGTGTCTGCCCCGTTCCATTGCGCGCTGATGCAACCTGCCGCCGACGCCATGCGCGAGGCTCTTTCAAAGGTGACCGTCAACGCTCCGGTCGTGCCGGTCGTCGCCAACGTGCTTGCCTCCGCGATCTCAGATCCCGAGGAGATCAGGAAGCGCCTGGTCGAGCAGGTGACCGGCACCGTGCGCTGGCGCGAGTGTGTTACCTACATGGCAGCCAACGGCATTACCGACGTCTATGAGATTGGCTCCGGCAAGGTTCTCGCCGGTCTCGCCAAGCGCATCGATTCCGCGCTCGCCGCCACAAGCGTCGGCACTCCCGCCGACATCGACGCCGCGTTGGCGCGGCTCAACACCTAAGGGATTTCAGGATGTTCGACCTGTCAGGCAAGACCGCCCTCGTCACCGGCGCGACCGGCGGCATCGGTGGTGCCATCGCGCGCGCCCTCTACGCTCAGGGCGCAACCGTCGCCGTGTCGGGACGCCAGGCCGACAAGCTCGAGGAGCTGGCGAAGGAGTTCGGCGACCGCGGGCATGTGCTGCCGTGCGACCTGGCCAAGCGCGAGGAAGTCCAGAAGCTTATCGAGCAGGCCGTCGGCAAGCTCGGGCGCCTCGACATCCTCGTCAACAACGCCGGGCTCACCAAGGACAACCTGTTCATGGTGATGAAGGACGAGCAGTGGGATGACGTGATCGCGGTCAACCTCACCTCGACCTTCATGCTCTGCCGCGCCGCTGCGCGCGCCATGCTGCGCGCCAAGCCGAACTTCGGCCGTATCATCAACATCGCCTCGGTCTCCGGCGTATTCGGCAATCCGGGGCAGGGCAACTACGCCGCCTCGAAGGCCGGCATGATCGGCATGACCAAGTCGCTCGCCCGCGAGGTCGGCCCGCGCGGAATCACCGCGAACTGCATTGCGCCGGGCTTCATCACCACGCCGATGACGGCCGCGCTCAACGAGAAGCAAACCGAAGAGATCGCCAAGATGATCCCGCAGCAGCGCTTCGGCGCGCCCGAGGAGATTGCCGCGGGTGTCGTCTATCTCGCCAGCAACGAGGCCGGGTACATCACCGGCCAGACGCTGCACATCAACGGTGGGATGGCGATGGTCTAGGCTCCATGGTAAATGTGCATCAGTCGAGCCTACCTCTTGGCCTTGAAGGTGAAATCCAGTCCCAAATGCCTCAGCGCGGGGCCTTGTCGAGCGCTGGTCAAGCTGAATGAAGTGTGTTAACGAGCCGAACGGTTTTTCGACCCTCGCCGCTCCTACGCGAGTAAACGAAGGGCCAAGTTCGGCCGCCGCCCGGAGTGCGAACTAGTGGAATAGCGCATCGTTACGATACCGGTCGGCCGAAGGCTTCTTTATAGAAGCAGGGGGCACGTCCGGTGGCGGATGGGCTAGTCCAGAACAACCGAATTTACGAACTGCCAAAAGCAAACGGACGCGAGGGAAGACTATGAGCGATGTTGCTGAGCGCGTGAAGAAGATCGTCGTGGAGCATCTGGGCGTGGAGGCCGACAAGGTCACCGAGAATGCCAGCTTCATTGATGATCTGGGCGCAGACAGCCTTGATACGGTTGAGCTGGTCATGGCCTTTGAGGAAGAGTTCGGCTGCGAGATTCCTGACGACGCCGCAGAGCACATCCTGACCGTCGGCGACGCTGTGAAGTTTCTCGAGAAGAACGCCAGCGCGGCCTGAAGCCGTCGCGGGCCTCAATGGCGCTTTCCCTGCTTGCGCGCAGATTCCAAGCACTTCGGAGCTTGACCGAGCCGCAAGCTGGGGGCGTCGGTCGTTTTGCTGCATCGAAGGATTAGGATGCGTCGCGTCGTCATCACAGGTCTTGGCCTGGTCTCGCCGGTTGGTTGCGGTGTCGAAGCTTCGTGGCAGGCCCTCCTGGCCGGCGCCAACGGGGCTCGCCGGATCGAAGAGTTCAAGGTCGACGACATCACCGCGCAGATCGCGTGCTTCATACCGCGCGGCTCCAAGGACGAGGGCAAGTTCAATCCCGACGATTGGATGGAGCCCAAGGAGCAGCGCAAGGTCGATGACTTCATCGTCTACGCGATGGCTGCCGCCGAGCAGGCGATCACAGATAGCGGTATCGACCTCAGCACCGCCGAGCAGCAGGAACGAGCTGGCGTCCTGATCGGCTCGGGTATCGGCGGGCTGCCCGGTATTGCCGAGACCTCTATCCTCCTGAACGAGAAGGGTCCGCGCCGCGTATCTCCCTTCTTCATTCCAGGGCGACTGATCAATCTGGCCTCGGGCTACGTGTCGATCAGGCACAAGCTCAAGGGACCGAACCACGCTGTCGTTACGGCCTGCTCGACCGGTGCACACGCCATCGGCGATGCAAGCCGTATCGTGGCGCTGGGTGACGCCGACATCATGGTCGCCGGCGGAACCGAGTCGCCGATCTGCCGCATCGCCATGGCGGGCTTTGCTGCCTGTCGTGCGCTGGCGACTGCCTTCAATGATCGCCCGCAGGCTGCGTCGCGTCCTTACGACAAGGACCGCGACGGGTTCGTCATGGGCGAGGGCTCGGGCATTGTGGTGCTCGAGGAATACGAGCACGCCAAGGCGCGCGGCGCGAAGATCTATGCCGAGGTCATCGGCTACGGCATGTCGGGCGACGCCTATCACATCACTGCGCCGAGCGAAGACGGCGACGGCGCGTATCGCTGCATGCGGGCGGCCCTGAAGCGTGCCGATATCGATGTCAGCGACATCGACTACGTGAACGCGCACGGCACCTCGACCATGGCCGACACGATCGAGCTCGGCGCCGTCGAGCGGTTGTTCGGTAATGCGTCCGGCAAGCTCTCCATGTCGTCGACCAAGTCGGCGACGGGGCATCTGCTTGGCGCGGCAGGCGCGATCGAAGCGATCTTCTCGATCCTCGCCATCCGCGACAACATCGTGCCGCCCACTCTCAACCTCGACAATCCCGAGGTCGAGACGGTGATCGACCTTGTTCCGCACACCGCCAAGAAGCGTGAGGTCAATACCGTGCTGTCGAATTCGTTCGGCTTCGGCGGTACCAACGCCTCGCTCATTCTGCGCCGCGTCGCCTGAGGCGCTGGCGCCACGCAGCGCCAGCCTCTACCCTGCAGCCGCTGGATACCTTCGCGCTTTTGCCATAATTGGCTCTAGTGTCCCGTCTTGATTTGCGGCTTTCTGCGTCCATGAATGGTCATTGGCGAGCCCTAAATTTGGGCGACACAGGGGGCGGAGCCGATTTCTCTCCGCCAAAGCGGTAACGGGCTCGTCGGGAGCGAAACTTGAGCACCTACCCGCCTTCGAGGCATGACGCGCCGTACCGGCAAGGTGCCATTCGCCCGCGCTCGCCTGCAGAGATGCTCGAACCCTCGCGCCCGCCTGGACCTCCGCGTGGCGCGCCGCCCCCCAACGCACCCAAGCGCGGGGCGGGTTTCATGCGCTTCCTCAGCGGTGTGCTAACGCTGGTCCTGTTCGTCATGCTGGGACTGGGCGTGATGGCCGCGCTGCTCTACCACCAGTTCGAAGCCCCCGGCCCGCTCGCGGTGGCTCGCGTCGTCGCCATTCCGAAGGGCGAAGGGCGAATCGAGATCGCCAGCCGCCTTGAAAAGGAGGGCGCCATCTCGAGCCGCTACGCTTTCATAGCCAACTATCTGCTGCGCAATGCGCTGGGCGCCAAGCCGGTGGAGCTCAAGGCCGGCGACTACGAGATCAAGAAGAACGCCAGCATGGCGGAGATCATGGAGCTGCTGTCGGCGGGCAGGGGCGTGCTCTCGAAGATCACCATTCCCGAGGGCCTGACGAGCATGCAGATCGTCGAGCGCCTGCGGCAGGAGGACGATCTCGTCGGCGAGATCACCGAGATTCCGCCCGAAGGCTCGCTGCTGCCCGACACCTATCGTTATTCGAGGGGCATGGAACGGCGCGAGCTGCTCGAGCGCATGCAGAACGAGATGCAGCGCTTCCTCGCGGCCGTGTGGGAGAAGCGCCAGCCGAGCCTGCCGATATCGACGCCCGAGGAAGCCGTGATTTTTGCGTCGGTCGTCGAAAAGGAAACCGGGCGCGCCGACGAGCGCGGGCGGGTCGCCGCCGTCTTCGTGAACCGGATGCGCAAGGGCATGCGGCTGCAATCGGATCCGACCGTCATCTATGGCCTCGTCGGAGGCCAGGGCACGCTGGGGCGCTCCATCACCCGTTCGGATCTGGACACCAAGACCGCGCACAACACGTATCAGATCCCTGGCCTGCCCCCGACGCCCATATGCAACCCAGGCCGGTCGGCCATCGAGGCAACGCCCGACCCGCCGACCACCACCGACCTCTACTTCGTCGCCGACGGGACCGGCGGGCATCGCTTCTCGGATACTCTCAAGGAGCACAACGCGGCGGTCAGTACCTGGCGGAAGGTGGAGCGCGAACGCAAGAAGGAAGTCTCAGCGGCTTCCAGCCCCGAACCCGCTACTGCCGAAGCTATCCCGGTGATCAACGCGGCGCCAAAGGCCAAGGCACCGGCCGGTGCTGCGATACCACTGCCGGTGCGCAAGTCCGCGCCTTAGAGCAAGCGCCTGCCGCCAACTTACCGGGGCACATTTCGCGCGGCTTGTTGACGGCTGCGGCTGCCGCTAGATTCCGGCGCGCGTTGGGCTATCCGGCGCTGGACCCAGCGGAGCCGTGAATGACAATAAGAAGCATGACCGGCTTTGCCCGCACCGAGGGCACGATCGCTTCGGCGAGCTGGCACTGGGAGGTTCGCAGCGTCAACGGACGCGGGCTCGATCTGCGTCTGCGCCTGCCGGCCGGACTCGAATACCTCGAGCCGCGCGTTCGCGAGGCAGTGGGCAGGCATGTGTCGCGCGGCAGCATCAACATTACGCTGGCCGCCGAACGCAGCGGTGCTACGGCCGAGTTTCGGCTCAACGAGCGGGCACTGGCCGAGGTCATGCGGGCGTCCGATCGCATCCGCTCGCTCACGGACGCTGCTCCGCCGCGCATCGACGGCCTCATCTCCATCAAAGGCGTGCTCGACGTCATTGAGCCGGAGGACGATCCGGCCCAGGTCGAAGCACGCGCCGATGCCATGCTGAAATCGCTGGACGAGGTGCTGACGGCGCTGGTCGCCGCCCGCGCTGCGGAGGGTGCGCGGCTCGCCACCGCGCTGGACATGCACCTAGCGGAGATCGAGCGCCTGGTTGGCGTCGTGCGTTCGTCGCCGGCGCGCACGCCTGAAGCCATCGCCGAGCGCCTCAGGGAACAGGTGAAGCGGCTGCTCGACGCGGGCAACGGCAGCTTCGATCCCCAGCGCCTGCATCAAGAGGCGGTGCTGCTCGCAACCCGCGCCGACGTCGAGGAGGAGCTGCAGCGGCTCACGTCGCATATCGGGGCCGCGCGCGAGTTGCTCGCCAGCGCGGAAGCCGTGGGCCGAAAGCTCGACTTCCTGGCTCAGGAGTTCAATCGCGAAGCCAATACGCTATGTTCCAAGGCCAATGACATCGAGATCACGCGTGCGGGTCTCGCATTGAAGACGGTCATCGACCAATTGCGCGAGCAGGTGCAGAACATCGAGTAGAAACGACAACAAGAGGGCGCGCAGAAAGCGCGACGACGAGGACGATGGGAGAACTGCCTACAATCCAACGCCGCGGCCTTCTGCTGGTGCTGTCTTCGCCGTCCGGTGCCGGCAAGACAACGATCGCCCGCAGGTTGCTCGATGCCGAGCCCGATCTTTCGATGTCCATTTCGGTCACGACGCGCAAGCCGCGACCGGGCGAAGTGGATGGGCGCGACTATACGTTCGTCGACGACGCCACATTCAAGCGCATGGCCGCCGCCGACGAGCTGCTCGAATGGGCGCGGGTGTTCGACAACCATTATGGAACGCCGCGGGCTCCGGTCGAGGCGGCCGTGAGCCAGGGGCGGGACATCCTGTTTGATATCGACTGGCAGGGGGCGCAGCAGCTTTCCGAGAAGATGAAGCACGACGTCGTGCGGGTGTTCATCCTGCCGCCTTCCGCCGCATCGCTGGAGCACCGCCTGCGCAGCCGCGCGCAGGATCCGGAGGAAATCCTGCGCAAGCGCATGGATGCGGCGGCTGCCGAAATCAGCCATTGGCCCGAATACGACTATGTCATCGTCAATTCCGATCTGCCGACCTCGATGGAGAACCTCACCGCCATCCTGGCCGCCGAGCGTCTGCGCCGCGATCGCCTCAACGGTCTCACGTCGTTCGTCAGGGAAATGCAGAGCCAGCTCTGATGCGCGCCATCGCCTGTCTTGGGATCGCAGTTGCGGCCATGTTGCTAGCCGCGGCGCCTGCAGCCGCCGATCCCGTAAGGCTGATAGCTGGCGTGTCGCCGGCCGCTGTCGAGAGCGCCCGCCCGGGGACGATCCTGCGCGTGTGGCCGCAAGTCGGCGGCGCCGTGGGCGGTGCGAAGGCCTACCGCATCCTTTATCGCTCGACGGGGCTCAATGGGGAGCCGATCGCCGTGTCGGGCGCGGTGTTCATTCCGGACGGCCCAGCGCCGCATCGGCGGCGTGACATTGTCGCCTGGGCGCACCCGACCACCGGCGTCGTCGACCGCTGCGCGCCGACCGCGCTGCCTGATCTTGCAGGCACGGTCGCGGGGCTCGAGGAGATGATGCGGCGGGGTTTCGTCGTGGTCGCCACCGACTACGAAGGGCTCGGCGTGAAGGGCATGCATCCCTACCTCATCGGCAAAAGCGAGGCGTACGGCGTGCTCGACTCCGTGCGCGCTGCGCGTCAGCTGCCCGATGCGTTCGTCGGGAGCCGCTTCGCCGTCTGGGGGCATTCGCAGGGTGGCCACGCGGCGCTGTTCACCGGCGAGGAGGCGGCGCGCTATGCGCCGGAATTGACTCTGGTCGGCGTTGCGGCCGCGGCGCCCGCCACGTACCTGATCGAGCTGTTCAGGGCCGACCGCGGCTCGATCGGTGGCGACACGCTCACCGCAATGGCGCTGCTGTCATGGTCGACGCTGTTCCACATCCCGACGAGCCCTGTCCTCGCTCCGAACGCCGAACGCTCCTACGAGCAGGTCGCCACAAGTTGTATCCAGTCCATCGCCGAGCTGTTGAAGCTGGAGCAACTTGCGCAGCCGCTGCAGCACCGTTTCCTGAAGGCCGATCCGACCAAGCTCGAGCCGTGGCGGGACATCATGCTGGCGAACTCGCCTGGGCATAATCCTGCCGGCGCGCCGGTGTTCATCGTGCAGGGCACCGCCGACGAGACGGTCCGACCTGAGATCACGCGCAAGTTTGCCGACTACCTTTGCGGGCGCGGAACGCCGGTGATGATGAAGTATCTCGTCGACGTCAGCCATTCCTATGCCGGCTACGACGGCGCCTACGACGCAATCGCGTGGATGGCGGATCGTTTCCGCGGACTGCCGCCCCCCTCGGGCTGCAAGCGCTAAAGAGTTCGCTTCCTGTCAAAAATCGTTCCGTTTACCGTGCCATACGTTTGCACGACGAGGCCGCTGCAACACAGTAATGTGCGCGGCAGCACATCCCAACCGGAACGCTATGCGCATCTTTCCATCAGTGATCGCGGTCCTCCGCGTGTTTGGCGCCTTCATAGCGCTGCTCGTCATCGTCGGCGTTCATACCGGCACCGCCGTCGCACAAGTGACGAAGCTCGGCGTATCGCAGGCGGAGATCCGCAGGGCGAAGCCCGGGCGCGTCTTTCACATATATCCGCAGATCGGTGGCGCGCCGGCGAACGCAAAAGCGTTCCGCATCATCTACCGCTCGACCAATCTCAAGGGCGAGCCGATCGCGGTGTCCGGAACGGTCATCTATCCGGCCGGCCCAGCGCCGCGGGGAGGGCGCGACGTCATCGCGTGGGCGCACTATACGACCGGCGTTTCCGACCGCTGTGCGCCGACGCTGCTGCCTAATCTGTCTGGGACGATTCCCGGCCTGGAGGACATGCTGTCTCGGGGTTATGTCGTGGTCGCCACCGACTACGAAGGCCTTGGAACGCCGGGCGTGCACGCGTATCTCGTCGGTGATAGCGAGGCGCGCTCGGTGATAGATTCCGTTCGTGCGGCGCGCAATCTTTCGGGGGCGCATGCGACCGACCGCTTTGCGGTGTGGGGTCATTCGCAGGGCGGGCATGCCGCGCTGTTCACCGGCGAAGTTGTGGGCGAATACGCCCCAGAGCTGAAGCTCGTTTCGGTCGCCGCTGCGGCGCCGGCTACGGATCTTGTCGAGCTGTTGAAGGCGCAGAAGGGCTCGATCAGCGGCAACAGCCTCACTGCGATGGCTCTGCTGTCTTGGTCGCGGACATACAACTTTCCGCTAAACACGGTGCTGGAGGATGGCATCGAGGCGCAGTTCGAGAAGGTCGGGGAAAGCTGCATCCAGTCGATCAGCCAGATGCTGAGGACGTTGAAGCTGTCCCAGCCATTGAAGAAGGCCTTCCTCAAGGCCGAGCCTACGGAGGTTCCGGCGTTGCGTGAGCTGATGGAGAGGAACTCGCCGGGCCGTCGACCCATCAAGGTGCCGGTGTTCATCTCGCAGGGCACGGGCGACGTCACCGTGCGGCCGGCCATTACCGTCGCCTACGCTAAGGCGCTGTGTGCACGGGGCACCCCCGTTACGCTCAAGTTGCTGACCAACGTCTCGCACAGCTTCGTTGCCGAGAAGAGCGCCTACGCCGCCGTCGTATGGATGACGGATCGCTTCAAGGGCCGCCCAGCGCCCAGCAATTGCGCCCGCTAGATCGTTGGTCAGGCAATCGTAACTGGACGTGTGCTAGGCGAGAAGGGCATCCGCTGGCCTTCGGACCCTTCCATGCTGCGTACCGCGTTATCCTTGCGTCTCGTGCTGCTGATCGCCGCGCTCGGAACGGCGGTCGGCTCGCTGATCATGTTCTGGCAGGGGCTGACGCTGATCGTGGAAGCCGGGGCCGGCCTCTACCGCCACGAGGACCACAAGCTGATCACGGCCGCGGTCATGGAAGCGACCGACATTTTCCTTTTCGGCATCGTCCTGGTGATTTTCACCTACGCCATCGTGTTCGGGTTCGTGTTCAAGCTGGCAAAACAGGACCGCAGGAAACTGCGACCGTGGATGCGCCCGACGGGGATGCACGAGCTGAAGATCACGCTGATCAGCGCCATCCTGGTTTATCTCGTCGTGGATTTCGCCACCGACTGGGCGATCCTCGGCACCAACGTCAACTGGCCGCTGCTGGTCAAACCGATCTCGATCCTGCTGCTGGCTGGCGCGCTACGCTTATTCAGCGGTGACGCGAGCGGAGAGGACGACAGCAGCGGCGAAAGCGTGCCGGCAGCTGCGCCAGCACCCTTTCCGGCGCCGGTGCCGTTTCCGATTCAGGAGTCAGCCTCGAACAAGGGGTGAGCGCTCGTACACGAGGGCGAGCCGCGCGAAGTCCTTCACGGTCAGATCCTCGGCCCTGAGGTTGCCCGCGATGCCGACCGCTTCCAGCAAGGTCTCGGGGGCGGCGACGAGCTGCTTGAGGCTCGAGCGCAGCATCTTGCGGCGTTGGCCGAATGCGGCCGCAGTCACTTTCGCGAGCATGCGGGGCGAGCAGGGCGGTGACGGCTCCTTGTGCGGTACGAGGTCAACGATTGCCGATTCCACTTTCGGCGCTGGCGTGAAGGCCTCGCGCGGAACATGGAACGCGATGCGAGGCGCGGTGCGCCATTGGGCAAGCACCGACAGGCGGCCGTACGCCTTGGTGTGCGGCTGGGCCACGATGCGCTCCGCCACCTCCTTCTGGAACATCAGTACCATGCGCTCGTACCAGGGTGGCCACGGCTCGGTATCGAGCCAGCCGGTGAGCAGCAGGGTGGCGACGCCATAAGGCAAGTTGGCGACAATGATCGCGCGGCCGGACGCCGGGCCCAGCAGGGCTGGCCAGTTGGCCTCGAGCGCGTCGCCGAAGTGGACATCGAGCTTGCCGGGATAACGCTCGCCGATCATCTCCAGTGCGCCGCGGGCGCGTTCGTCGCGCTCGACGGCGATGACGCGCTGCGCGCCTTCGATGAGTAGGGCGCGCGTGAGGCCGCCGGGACCGGGGCCGACCTCGACGACCGTGCGTCCTTCGAGCGATCCGGCCGCGCGCGCGATGCGGCGTGTGAGATTGAGGTCGAGGATGAAATTCTGGCCGAGGCTCTTTTTGGCTTCCAGCCCGAACGCGCGGATCACCTCGCGCAGCGGCGGCAGGCCGTCGGGACTGGAGCCGGTGATCTCTCGCTCGCCGGACGTCATGCGCTTGAGGCCGCGCGCGCGGCCGCGATAGAGGACGCGAGCTTCAGAGCCGCGATGAGACTGGTGGGGGAGGCACGGCCTTCCCCGGCGATGTCGAACGCGGTCCCGTGATCGGGAGAGGTCCGCACAAAGGGAAGCCCCAGCGTGACGTTGACGCCTTCGTCGAACGCCAGCGTCTTGAGCGGGATGAGCGCCTGGTCGTGATACATCGCGACGACGGCGTCATACGTGCGCCGTGCCGCGGCGTGGAACAGCGTGTCAGCCGGATGTGGACCGGTCACCGAAAGGCCCTCGGAGCGCAGGTCGGCGATGGCGGGCGCGATGGTATCGATCTCCTCGCGGCCCATGGTGCCTGCTTCGCCCGCGTGCGGATTGAGGCCGGTGACAGCAATGCGCGGGGCGTCGATGCCGAAGTCGATCTTCAGCGCAGCGTAGGTGATGCGGACCGTCTCGAAGATGAGCCCCCGGGTGATCGCTTGGGGGACGCTTGCCAGCGCGCAGTGCACGGTGAGCGGCACGACGCGCAGCTCGTGCGAGGCGAGCATCATCACCGGGCGATGGTGGCGTCCTGAATGCCGCTCGGCCAGGGCGGCCAGGAACTCGGTGTGTCCTGGGAAGGCGAAGTCTTCGCCGAGGACGACATGCTTGGCGATAGGGTTGGTGACGATCGCCGAGGCTTCGCCGCGAATGACTGCCGCCGTCGCGGCTTCTATCGCGCCGATGATGGCGAGCCGGTTTGCGGTGTCGGGTGTCCCTGCGCGCGCTCGCACACTGAGCGGGGTATGCAACACGGGAAGTGCCGTGCCGAAAGCGTCGAACGCCTCGGCGGGAGAGGATACTGCCTTGATCGGAACGGGGAGGCCGAACTGTCTCGCGCGGTCAGCCAGCACGTCCTTGTCGGCGAAGACGACGAAGGGCTCGAGGCGGCGATCGACGCGCTCAAGCCACGCGCGCAGCGTGATCTCCGGGCCGATGCCGGCAGGATCGCCCATGCTCACCGCGAGCGGGGAGCGGCGTCGCGTCTGCCCAGCGCCGCTCATCTAGCGATACTCGATATGAGCGTCCGTACGCAGATCCTTCAGGTACTTCTTGGAGAGGATCTCGAACTCTTTCTGGCGCAGCTCGTTCTGGGCTGTCTCGCGCTTGGAGTTCTCCGCCTTGACGACCTTGCGGCCGCAAACCGCCCAGAGCTCCACGCCGCTCTCGCCGATCGTTGCCGGGAGCAGTTCGTCGTCGTGCGCCGCAAGCAGCAGGCTGCGGGTCGGTTCGGGCAGGCTGCTTGGCCGCCGCGAGCCGAGGTTGTCGAAGCGTGCGCCAGGAACGCCGCGTGCCATGTCTTCCATGGTCTTGCAGCCGTTGAAACGGCTGCGCAGGTTCTCGGCATCGCCGATGCGCTGGGCGAGACGCTTCTGGTCGGGGTTGGTGGGCAGGTTCAGCATTACGCGGTGGATGCGCAACTCGACGTCGTCCTGCCCTTCTGCGGATGCCACCATCTTGTCGACGTCGCGGCTCGCCACGGAGATCATGTGGCCGAACTTCCGGCGGATGACATCCGACCACGACAGCGAGGCACGGACGCGTTCGCGCATGATCGCGATACTTGCGCCCATCTTCTTGAGGTGCTCGCCGAACTCGGCGGTGGTCATTTTGTTGCGCTCGGCCATGCCGGCGATCACGCGCTCGACCTCGTCGTCGCCGGTGACTACGCTGAGCTTCTTGGCCTCCTGCAGCTTCAGGCGCTCGTCGATGATTTCGTCGAGCGCGCCCTTGCGGGCGGTCGGGACGAATTCCTTCTCGATCTGGTTCTTGATGCTGGCGACGAATTCGCCCTGCAGCTGCTTGATGCGGGCCTGCTGCTCTGCTTCCGACTTGGGCGGATTGGCCTGCAGCCGCTTGATCGCGAAGGCCTTGAACTGGTCGTTCATGTTGGGCGACTTCAGCCGCGCCTGCAGCTTCTTCTGGACCTCGGGTGCTCCGAGCATCGACAGCGCAACGCGTTGTTCGATCTCGTAGCCGGTGATCGGCTCGTCGTTGACGAGGGCCACGATCGACTGCACCGGCCGGTCCGCTGCAGTGTCGGCCTGGGTTGCCTTGGCGGTGACGGTGTTCTTGGGTTTGGTCTTGGCCTGTGTTTGAGCGGGGGGCTGTGCCTGGGCCAGCGCGGCCGTCAGGGGAGCAGCCGTGATGATCACGGTGGCTGCGAGCAGGTGCAGGCACGACATCGCCGGCCGGGCGCGACGTGGGGCGCCGGGCGAATCTGTGCGCCCGCCGAATGTGGCGGCGGCCGTCATGCCGTCTGTGGTTTCAAGTTCCTTCAATGCCCGACTTTCAATGCTCGACTTCGCTGCAAGCAGCCCGTGCGCCGAGGCCTCGAGTATGGCGCACGTCCAGGCCAACGCGCTTTGCGACAGGTTATTGACGCAAACCTTGGCGGCCCCATGACGCGATCCCGACACGACGCGACCTGACTGCGGCATGCCTGACGCACGAGGCCATCCGGACAGACGCCTCGAGCCAATCTTTCGGCTCGCGACCTCGCGGAGGGAACATCCGCGGCGCCCGCAGCTCAATGGCCTTCACCCCGGAAGGTTAAGCGTCTGCGGTCCGCATCCTAGCTGCGGCCAACATTAATTCGACGTCGCGCCGGACTGCTGTTCGCTGAAGTTGAAGTTCAGCGCATCGGTTGAGTAGCCGAACTCGCCAAGGTGCTTCAGCTCGAAGCGCAGCATGAGGGTCTGGCCGTCGACCAAATTCGGGTTGACGTAGTAGTTGTCGGTGTAGGTCGCCGTGAGCACGAAGCACTCGTCGCCGTAGCGCACCTGGAACATGTCGGATGCCAGCTCGTCGGCATCGATGTCATAGCGCATCGCCGCGCCGATCGACCAGCGATCGGTCAGGCGCAGGTTGAGGCTGCCGTAGACGTCTTCCTGGCCGGTGCTGATGTCATTCGTCGGATCGGTGTTCAGATAGGCGTACACCGCGTTCATCGTCAGCGGGCCGAAGTTCACTTGGCCGCCAGCGTCGAGGCGGGCGAGGGCGAAGCTGTTCTTCTCGAAGCGCGACTGCGAGACGAGGTTGAGGAAGCTCCAGGGTGCGATGTACGCGCCGAGCACGTAGT
Source organism: uncultured Hyphomicrobium sp. (assembly GCA_964493785.1). GTDB lineage: Bacteria > Pseudomonadota > Alphaproteobacteria > Rhizobiales > Hyphomicrobiaceae > Hyphomicrobium_A. The sequence continues at coordinate 16,597 of CAZBPM010000002.1, forward strand.
CGGAGCGATCCGTCTGCAGGCCGCTGTATGGAGAGAACACAGGGTTGTCGTTCACGTCGTTGCCGGGATCGGCGTAAGGGTTCGTTCCGGCGATGTGATAGCTCTCGCCGGCCAGGACGCGCGCATAACCGCCCGTGTTGGACTGGAAGGTGTACTGCAGGCCGTAGTTGGCGCGCGTACCCACCTCGATGCGGTCATAGCCGGAGAATTTCGTCACCTCGAAGAGGTTCGTGTCGTCGAACACGAGGCTCTGGGCGTCCTCGTTGGGCAGCGCGTTCTGGTCGACGTGGGCCTGACGCGCGATGATCTGGCCGATCGGCTCGATGACATGCGAGCCGCCGGGTGCGTTGGCAACCCACGGATAGGCAACGGTCACGCCGCCGAGCGCCAGGCCACGCGCCAGGGAGGTGCTCTCCAGCGGGGCGGCGATGTCGTAGGGATCGACGTAATTGCTGATCTGGTAGAGGTCGCCACGCAGCTGGGCGAATGGCGTGTAGGTGATGCCGATCTGGTCGGTTAGACGGCGGCGCCAGTTCAGTTCCGTGACCAAGCGGCTCATCTGCTGGTTGGTGTCCGCTAAGGGCGCAAAAGTGGTCGCGTCCTGATTGCTCGATAGCGCCAGGGCGTTGGTGGTCCAGGTCAGCTCGCCGCCGAGGATCGGATCGGAGAACACGTAGTTATAGTCGAGGATCGGGTAGGCGTACTGCTTGGTCTCCGACGTTCCCGGCGTGGTGTAGCCAAGGTCTGTGAACTCGTAGGCGGCCAGCTCGAAGGCGTTGCGATCCGACAGGCCGTTGAAGAAGATCTTGTTGACGCGGTCGGTCAGCAGGATGTTGTCGAGCTTGTAGAAGCGCCGGTACTCGTCGTCGGTTTCGGTGGTGACGTCCCAGCCGAATTTCCACCAACTGCCGAGATTGAAGAGGCCCTTCGTGTCAAGGCTCCCGCGCCAGCCGTCATATTGATCGCGGTTCACGATCGACGACGGAAGCGTTCCGGAATCCTGATCGATTCCCGATCCCTTGATGTAGTACTGGCCGTTCTCCGTACGGTGCCGCCACTCGCCCTGCCACAGGACGCCCTGCCGTGTGCTCACCATCGGGTAGAAGGTGAAGTCGTAGTTCGGGGCAAGAGCGAAGTAATACGGAATGGTGGTGGCGTAGCCGAGGTTGTCGGAGATCGTCGGCTGCGGCATCAGGAAGCCGGACTTGCGCTTTACCGACGGATCGGCGTGCTCGAAGTACGGCGTATAAAGGATCGGCACCCCGAACAGCTCGAAGCGCGCGTCCTGGTACGTGATCGTCGCCGCCTGCTGGTCGTGAATGATGGTGGAAGCGCTCAAGCACCACAGCGGCGGCATGCCGTCGGTGGTTTTGCAAGGCGTGAAGCGTCCGTTCTTGAACACCGTCGTATTACCGGCGCGGCGCTGGGCGGATTCGGCTGCGATGCGGGTGTCGTCGCTGGCGACGACTGAAAGCTGGGACACGAAACCGTCGCGGAAGTCGTCGGTGAGCGTATAGCGATCGGCACGCACGATGTTGCCGTTCGGCTCTTTCAGCACGACGTTGCCGACCGCGGTCAGCGTGTTCGCCGACTGGTCGTAAACGACTTGGTCAGCAGTTAGGATGTAGTTGTTATAGAAGATCTCGACGTTGCCGCGGGCAATCACCTTGTTGCCGCTGGTGTCGTACACGAGTTCGTCGCCCTGCAGGTAGAGCGGCTGCGACTTGTCGATGTTTCGCGACGGGCCGACCAGGCTCTGCTTGGGAAACGACGATTGCCGCTGGACGCTAGGCGCCAACGTGGATGGGTCTTGCGCTCGCGCGTCGAGGGCAGGTGCGAGCATCGAAGCGAGTAGCGCGAGCACAGTCGTACGCACCCAGCCAGCAGCCTTGCGGCGCTGACAGGTGACGCGCGACGTTCCGCAACCCTCTTGCGGTGCCCGCGTAAGACGCATCACTCAGCCATCCTCCTGGTGCAACAGTACCGTAGCCGAGACAAACATAACGAGGACCACGGGCAACCAGATCGCCGCCCATGGGGACGTCAACCCAGCCACACCGACTTGTCGGGAGACTTCTGATAGAAGAAAGAAGCCAAACCCCCCCACTAGTCCCGTAATGACCATAGTCTGGATGCCGCCGCCGCGGAATGACCTTAACGACACAGTGCCGGCCAAAAGGACCATCGCTGCGCACAACAATGGGCGCGAAATCAGAGCCTCGTACTGGACCCGGAGACGGCTTGCCGAAAGTTTAGCCTTTTCCGCCACTTCAATCAGCGCCGGCAGCTCCCAGAAGGAAACAGAGAACACTGTTCCCAGCGCATCGGCCACGCGATCCGGTGTAAGGTATGTGGATACTAGGTAGGTATCGAATTTTTCGGGCTCCCGACCGATGCGGACGACCCACGCTTCCCTGACCTCCCAGTAGCCGTCGCGGAGGTCGGCGCGCGTCCCATCCACGCGCTCGACGAACTTCCCGTCGTTATCGAAAACGAAGACCGACACGCCGCGCAGGGTGAGGCCCCGGTTGGTCGCGATGGCGGCGTTGACCACGGATTGGCCATCGGCCCCGTTCTGGCGCAGCCAGGAGGCTCCGGATCGTGACCGGAGCAGGTTGGTTTCCCGGCCGAAAGCCTCGGCGAAGATATTCTCGGCCGTGGCGCGGCCGGTCGCGGCTAGCGGATTGAAGACGGTCGCGGTCAGGACGCCGATCAGCAGGGCGACCATGATGCCGGGCCGCAGGAACTGCCAGACGGACATGCCGCCGGCCCGCATGACGGTCAGTTCGCTCTTGCGGCTGAGTTGGAGAAGGGCCGCGATCGAGCCGACCAGCACCGCGAAAGAGATGAGGAATTCGGCGTAGGCGGGCAGGCGCAGAAGCGCGATCAGTGCCAGCGTGGTCAGCGAGACCTCGCCGGACTTACCCGACTGGCGGAGCAGTTCGACGAAGTCGATAAGATAGATGAGCACCGAGCAAAGCAGGAAGACGGACAGGATCGCGATCAGGAACTTGGTCCCGATGTAGCGAGTGAGGGTCGGATTGCGGAACATCGGCTACCCCCGGCCCTGGGCGATGGCGGGGGGGCGTCGCCGGAACAAGGCGCCCAAGGCAGCAAACACGTTGCTGATGGGATCGAGGATCACCCCCGGGAAGCGAGACGTCGACAGGCGCCTGCGCGCGCGCTCCATCACGATCATCGAGCCGAGGATGGCAGAGAGCGGCAGTACATAAAGGAGCGGCGTCGCTGCCGCGTTCATGACCACGATGTTGTTCAGGGCCAGCCCTCCCAGGCGCAACATGGCGGCCAGTACGAAGCCGATGGCGACCTGCTGCACGCGGTTCTGTCGCGTGGAATGGGCCTGCCCGACCGCCGCGAGGGCGATGAACACGAACGCGATCGGGTACAGCGGGCTGGAGAAGCGCTCATGCAACTCACCGCGGAACTTGCCCGGTGCCGCGCGATAGGACCTGCTGGTCGGCTCGGGGTAGAGCAGCTCGCTGAGGTAGCGCTCGCGCGGCTTCAGGTCATCGGTTTCGTCGTCCATCTTCTTCTCGAACTGGTCGAGATCGACGGCGTACTGCTCGAAGGCGATGATCTGCGAGGGCTCGTCCTTCGCCGGGCGGCGGACGATGTGGCCCTTGTGCATGATCATGAAGTTCGAGGTGCCGCGTTGCAGGATGACGCTGCGATCGGCGAGATAGGACTGATTGATATCCTTGTTGCGGGTGTCGTGCACGATGAGCCCAAGCAGCTCGCCGTTCTGAGCGCGCTCGCGGATGTGGAAGGTGAGCCCGTCCTCGGGGCTGGAGAATGTGCCGGGCTGGATGACCTGGGTGAGGATGTTGGCGCGCACCATCACGATATACTCGCGCAGCATCCTGAGGCTCCACGGCATCGCCATATGGTTGACGAACGAGACCCCCATCGCGACCAGCACGGCAAGCAGAATCAGCGGCTTGGCAGCCTTCCACACGGTGGCCCCCGAGGCCGTCAGCACGATCAGCTCGCTGTCGCCGTTGAGACGATTGAGCGTGTGGATCGCCGCTATGAGCAGCGAGAACGGGGCGATGATGGCCATCAGGTTGGGTAGCGCCAGCGTCGTCATCTTGATGAGCATCCATACGTCCTGACCTTGGCTGGTCACGACGCTGAGCTGGCGGAGGGCAAGCGCGACCCACACGATTCCCGACAGCGACAACAAGATGATGAGCAGCGCAGAACCGGTCTGCCGAAAGACGTACCTTTCGAAAATTCCCATCGCAGACCAAAGCTGTGCTGGAAGGGGCTCGCCACCCTGACGCCCCGGCCCGTTCCAATAGCGCTTCGTTCCACCTTAGCATGGCGGAAATTCGGCTTTTCCCCAGGGGCTTGGCAGCTGTGGCCCAGACGCAATACCGCGGACACCGCAGCCGGCAGCCGGTCAGGAACAGAGTAAGAACGCGTGGCCGTACCTGACTTGGTATCAAGGGGGCTTCCACGCGAGCGTGATGCAGGTTTACCCCGGGTGCGCTTGCCAGCGCGGTTGCGAGGCGTTAGCTCCAAAGTAGACCAACGTTTCGGATCTCCTGCCTCGCACGCACGTCCGGGGTCGCCGCTCGGCGGCAGCGCCCGACGTGTATCGATTGCATCCCGCCCTGGCGGAGAGCCTCCATGACAACCGACCGGAGCCCGTCAGAATGACCACCCGTCCCGAAATCGTGTTTGCGCCGCTCACCGCCGACCTCGAGCCGACAGTCCTCGTGCTGGCGGGAGATGACGCTGCCCTTGCCAGCCGCGCGCGGGAACTCGACCAGAAGGCAAGCGGAGCCATCACCAAGGCGGCGGAGGCGGCACAGTACAAGGGACGCAAGAAGTCGACGATCGAGGTACTTGCACCGCCGCGCCTCGGCAACGTCAACCGGGTCATCCTGCTCGGCACGGGCAAGGGCGGCGATATGAAGGAAAATGACTGGGTTCTGCTCGGAGGCTCGGCCGCCGGTGCCATCAGCGCACGCAAGACCAAGTCGGCGAGCATCATCGCCGAGGCCCCGGAGAACGGCGGCACCAAGCCAGCCGAGCTTGCCGCCCTTCTGGCCTACGGCGCAGCCCTTCGGCAGTACGATTTCCGCAAGTATCTCAGCAAGTCGACCAAGCCTGACGAGGAGAATGCCGAGGCCGACGGCTTGCAGAAGCTCGTCATTCATTGTGCCGACCCCGACAAGGCCCGCTCGGCCTACGCGCGTTATGAGGCTGTGGCGAACGGCACGATCACAGCTCGCGACCTCGTCAACGAGCCGGCCAACGCGCTGGGACCGGTCGAATTCGCCGACCGCGTCAAGGAGCTGGAAAAGACCGGCCTGGAGATCGAGATCCTCGACGAGATGCAGCTCGCGGACCTGAAGATGGGCTCGCTGCTTGCCGTCGCGCAGGGCAGCGTCCGTCCGGCTCGCGTCGCCATCATGCAGTGGCACGGCGCCAAGTCGAAGCGCGCCAAGCCGATCCTTTTCGTCGGCAAGGGCGTCGTGTTCGACACCGGCGGCATCTCGATCAAGCCGTCCGCCGGCATGGAAGACATGAAGGGCGACATGGGCGGCGCAGCTGCCGTCGTCGGCGTCATGCAGGCTCTGGCTGAGCGCAAAGCCAATGCGAACGTGATCGGCATCATTGGCCTGGTCGAGAACATGCCGTCAGGCAACGCCACGCGTCCCGGCGACATCGTGCGCGCCCATTCGGGGCAGACGGTGGAGATCCTCAACACCGACGCTGAGGGCCGCCTCGTCCTGGCCGACCTCATCACCTACGTGCAGGAGCGCTTCAAGCCGCGCCTCATCATCGACCTCGCCACGCTGACCGGCGCCATTATGGTGGCACTGGGCAAGGAGTATGCGGGCCTGTTTGCCAACGACGACAAGCTGGCGGCCGATCTGCTCGACGCCTCGGCGGTGACCGGCGAGAAGCTGTGGCGCATGCCGCTCGACAAGGCCTACGACAAGATGTTGGAGAGCAAGAACGCCGACATCAAGAACATCGGCGGACGCTATGCCGGCTCGTGCACGGCGGCGGCGTTCATCAAGTACTTCGTCAAGGATACGCCCTGGGCGCATCTCGACATCGCCGGCACCGCCATGGATGCCCCGAAGACCGAGATCAGCCCGAGCTGGGGAGCTGGCTGGGGCGTCCGGCTGCTCGACCGGTTCATCGCCGACAACTACGAGAAGGGTGACAAGTAGCAAGCAGCGCTCCTGTCGGCGCCAGTCTTTAACTTATTGAAAAGACAGGCTCCTGATCCGTCATTTTCCATAATATATATTATGCGAACGTGGTGGGACGGGTTACGTCCGCTCGGCGAAGGTCGCGAGGTTGTCCAGGGTAGAGGCGATGCCGCTGGCGTGGTCCTCGGGACTGATGCCTGGCGGAACGTCAGAACATTCGATCGTGACGAGCGTCCCGTCATCGACGGCCTGGAAAGTCGTCGTGATGGTCATGATGCCGGAGAACGCTGGATCGGGGCTGTCGAACGTGATCCGTTCAACGATCCGTTCGTTCTCGATGAGCTCGGCGAAGGTGCCGGTGAACACGTCGGCGTTTTCCGATGTTTTCCCGCCGACTGTCGGATCGTCATAGACGAAGGCCATTCGGTAGCCGCCGCCGGCTCGCCCATCGAAGCTGTAGATCTGGGCAGTCATCCCCGCTGGCGGACGCCACCCGGCTACGGCGTCCGCGTTCAGATGGGCGGCGTAGAGAGCCGCAGGCGTGGCCCGGATGAACCTCGATCCGCGATCTATTTGTTCTGCTGAGCCGGGCGTGGTACCGCCGGGACTCACAGCAGCGTGTCCTCGGCACGGCGGACACCCTGAGCGATGAGCGCGGCATAGACCGCACTCACAAATCCCGACAGGACGTTGACGCTGACGACGATGCCGATGACGCGCGCCCACTCCCCTCCGACCACGACCGTCAACGCCTTGACGATGAACTCGTCAAACGCCTGCTTGAGCTGGAAGAATAGCTCGCTCACCTGCTCGACGGAGGGTTGCTCGGGCGTGTTGAAGATGATGTCCCAGCCGATGCCGGTGACGTTGGTGGACGGCAGAAGTTGTACTGCCGCCAGTAAGGCCAAGCCCGCGGAGAACAAGAGCCCCAGCGGCGGCGCCAGCCGGAAGTAGCCCCAGCGCATCGGCAGTGCGTCGGCGCGAAGTGAAAGTGCACGCAGGACGGCCGCGCCGGCATAGATACAGACTGCGAACACCACAGCCACCCAGAAGCGTCTGTCCGGGTTGGTGCCGGCGAAGGTGAATACCGCGGCAACGCCAGCGAGCAGTCCCTTGAATGTCGCCTCGATGCTGCCGACCAGCGCTGTTAGGAACGCGCTTCGCTCGACGAGACCACCGAAATAGAACGGCAGCTCGTACCTGAGCCGCGCGACCTCGAGCTTCAGCCCGAGCACGAAGCTCAGCCCCGCGGTGACGCCGGCAAAGATGAATGGATGGAAGTAGGCGAGCATGGCGACGGCGATGACGGCCGCGACCTCGCTCGCCATGATGACGGCGTTCGCCAGGATCCGAAAGATGATCATGTTCCGGTGCCCGCGGTAGCGCCCCGCGGACGCAGCATCACTCTCGGGGCAAGCCTAGCGCGTTCTGCCTTCGCGAAACAATCCCGTCAGCGGCGCAGCTCCGAGACGGTCTGGGGCGCGTGGCATAGGGGGTCATCGACGCGCACCAGCGACGCCTCGAATGGGAACGAGCGTCTGTACGCGCGATATTCGCCGCCGGTATCGCCGGTGATCTGAAGCGTCATTGGCTGCTGCTCGGCTGCCGGCATTAGCCATGCCTGCACGACGTACGGTTCGGTCCCGGAAGCGAGTTCGAGCGAACCGTTAAACTGGAGGCTATCGGACTGGTTGTCCGGCTCGGGGGCGACGTACGCGACCTTCAGCGCCTTGCCGCCGCACTTGCCGTTGGCGTCAACCTTGATTCCGCACCAGCTGTCGCCGCACGCGACGATGTCGAGCATGAGTTTACCGCCGCTCTTCTCGAGGTAGGTTTCGCCGGCCCAACGCCCGGCAATTTGGATCGGCTTCATGCCGCTCCCCGCCTCGCCGGCGACGAGCGGTGACGCCGTTGCCAGAACACAAACGATGCCCAATATGCGCTTCAACATGACGAGCCTCGAACCCCAATCGCGATGACCGACGCAGCAACCACATCACCTTTCGCCGGCGGATTTAAGCCCGCCATGCGGCAGCTTGCTGCGCGCGCTCCGCGACTTGCGGCGATTTGCGGGGTGTTGCTGCTCGCGGTTCCGACAGGGGTGGTGGCGGTATCCCAGGGAATCGGCGCGATCGCGCTGCCGTACAATCTCTTCCTGGTCGACGAGCGGCTGCCGGGCATCTTCAAGTTGCACATGGTGGCCTCCGGCGGCGCCCTGCTGCTGATCCCGCTCGTCATCGCCTTGCGCCGGCACAGCGCCTTCCATCGCCCTCTCGGCTATGCCACCGCGGTACTCGTGCTGCTCGGAGCGCTGACGTCGCTGCCGGTCGCCCTCTACAGCCATTCGGTGCTCGCGGCCCGGCTCGGCTTCCTGGCACAGGGCGTCGTCTGGCTCGGCCTCATCGCGCTGGGGATCGCCGCCGTCCGAGGGCGTAACTTCGCCGGCCATGCGCGGCTGATGCTGATGATGGCTGCCGTCGCTTCCGGGGCGTTGTGGGTGCGCCTCACCACCACCGTCGCAACGGGGTATGATCTCCCCTTCGATGCGGTGTACGGCACGGCCGCGTGGCTCGGCTGGCTGATCCCGCTCGCCGTGGTCGGGTTGCTGCCGACGCCGTGGGCGCCACGGCAGCGCTAGGTCTCGAAGTTGCGCGCGGCATCTATTAGGGTGCCGCGCATGAAACCATCCAAAGACATCTCCCGCCTCATCGAAATCATGGCCGCGCTGCGCGATCCGGACACGGGTTGCCTGTGGGACCAGAAGCAGACTTTCGAGACCATCGCGCCGTACACCATCGAAGAGGCGTACGAGGTCGCGGACGCGATTTCGCGGGGTGACCTGCCGCACCTCAAGGACGAGCTGGGCGATCTGCTGCTTCAGGTTGTCTATCACTCCCGGATGGCCGAGGAGCAGGACGCGTTCGCCTTCGGCGACGTCGTGCAAGCCGTGACATCGAAGATGATCCGCCGTCATCCGCATGTGTTCGGCACGGAGGAGGAGCGCAAGGCAGGCGCTGAGCCAGGCTTCTGGGACAAGGTGAAGGCGGCCGAGAAGAACGTAGCGGCGTCCGGCGGCCTCCTGGACGATGTCCCGGTTACGCTCCCGGCGCTGACGCGCGCCATCAAGTTGCAGAACAAAGCCGCCAAGGTCGGTTTCGACTGGCCGTCGCTCGAACCCGTATTCGACAAGCTGGACGAGGAGATCGGCGAACTTCGGGCGGAGATCGACAGATCAGGAGGCAGGACCGCCGGCGACGATCCAGCCATGGCTGAAGAGCTCGGCGATCTCCTGTTCGTTGTCGCGAACGTCGCGCGCCATCTGAAGATCGATCCGGAGACGGCGTTGCGGGCAGCGAACGAGAAGTTCGTCCGGCGCTTCCGCTACATCGAAGATTCACTGGCCAAGCGTGGCTCGGCGCCGGCGCAATCGGACCTCAATGAGATGGACGCGCTGTGGAACGAGGCCAAAGCGCGGGACAAGCTGCCGCCGGACACTCGCTCCTGAGTTAAGGGCCGCATTGCTGCAAAGCTACAGGAGGCCGGCCAGGACGTCCGAAAAGATTGGGATGAGGTTCAGCCCTATGGCTGTAGCGCCGCTCGCGACCGCAATGCTCGCGAATGCTGCGATCATCACGTACTCGATCGACGTCGCGCCGCTTTCGTCGTTGGTGAAACGATCAAGAAACTGCATTTGCACCCTTCCCCGTGCCGGCATCATGGCAGTGGAAGGGTTCAAATCACGTTTCCAGGGGCGCGCGATCAGGGGAGCAGCAAATTGCTCGAACTCGGCCGGACCTATGGGGTCTCGACGGTATGCGCATCGCACACGCAACGATTGCTCCCTCTTGGGCGTTCAACTGAATACGATTCAAATTGATTTCGATCAGTGTGCCGCATAAGCACGATTCATGAATCTGCGGAGCTTCGACCTAAATCTGCTCGTCATTGTCGAGGCGGTGCTTGCCGAGCTCTCGGTGACCCGCGCAGCCAAGCGGCTCAATCTCTCGCAGCCGGCCGTGTCGCAGGCGATGGCGCGGGCGCGCGACGTCTTCGGGGACGACCTGATCATCCGCGAGGGGACGCAGATGTTGCTCACCCCGCTGGCTCGGCGGCTGGTGCCGCAGCTCAAGGAGTTCTGCTCGAAGGCGGAAGCTCTGGTTGCGCCGGTCTTCGAACCCAAGTCAGCGAGCCTCGACTTCACGGTGTGCGCAAATGATCTCACGGAGCTGATCATTCTGCCCTCGATCATATCGGAGGTGGCGCGGCTCGCTCCCGGGTGCCGGATCTTCGTCAAGGCGCCCGAGCCGTTTCTGGTCAACGCATCGATCGATCTGGCGATCATCGGAGCGCCGGTTCCGGAGGGCCCGTTCGTGACGCGGGTGCTCTATGAGGAGCATTTCGTGGTCATTGCCCGACCGGGCCATCCCGGAATGCGGGAGGGCATCACGGCCGAGGAGTTTGCCGGACTGGCGCACGCCCTCGTTTCTCCGACCGGCCAAGGGCTGATTGGACCGATCGATACGGCGCTGGAACGGATCGGTCTGTCGCGGCGGATCGCACTTTCGGTCAGCCGCTTCACGACGCTGCCGCATATCATCGCATCGTCGGATCTGATTGCTTCTGTTCCGGCGCGGTTTGCGGCCCGCGACGAGGTTCAGCGGCTCTGCAATGTCTGGCCAATGCCGTTCGAAAGCCCGCGCTTCACCATGAAGATGGTGTGGCACCAGTTACACGACGCCGATCCAGCGCACCTCTGGCTACGCGGCTTGTTCCAAGAGTGACGGAAGATTGCAGCTGCTCAGCCGGCTCGCTGGGCGACGCCCTCGATGAAAGCATCAACCGACGCCTCGAACGCGGCATCGGGATCGAGCGCCTTGAAGGCCGGAATGAGCGCGCGCGTCGCCGGGTAGCCGAGGGGGTCGAGCGCGGCTAGCTCCGTCTCGACGTCGCGTCCGATCGGTGCGAGCAATCCCTCAGCCTCGGAGACGGCAAAGCCGAGGATGAATGCGTAGTAGGCGAGCCCCATGCCGGCGGCGTCATTGTCGGAGAGGCCTGCCCGGCGCATGGCGCGGTAGACCACTTCGCTGGAGGCATGGTCGATCGGACCGGTGGCGTGGAAGCGGAAATGCAGGCGGAAGACGCGCGGGTGCTTGCGGGCGAGATCGCGATAGGAGCGCGCGACGGCTTTCAGATCGTGGCGCCATCCGTCGGTGGGGAGCGGTTGGTCGACGGTTGCCAGCGCGTGATCGGCAATCTCGCGGAGCAGCTCCTCACGCGAGCGGAAATGATGCAGCACGGTCATCGGATCGACGCCGAGCTTTAGGCCGAGTTTGCGGAGCGAGAAGCCTTCATCGCCTTCGCGCTCGAACAGCTGGAACGCGGCCTTCAGCATGGCGGCGCGGTCCACTCGGCCGCGCGGATTCGTGCGGGCGTTCGCCGCGCCTTTCTTCCTGGACTGCTTGGTGGCCGGCCTTGACAATTCTACACCGTAGCCCATAAGATCTGCACTGTAGCCTTACTTGCGGGAGGCGCCCCATGCAAGCGTTGTTTTCCGCGTATGCGGGTCGCCCGTCGCCCTCGGCTGCTGCTTAGAAAACTTGCGCTGATGAGGTGGCGACGTGACCGGTCACAACCAGACGAAGCACTGGCGCGATCTCGACGCGCTCCATCATCTGCATCCCTTCAGCAACCACAGCTCGTTGCGGTCGGGTGGCGCACGCGTGATCGTGAAGGGCGATGGCCCTTACATCTACGACAGCGAAGGTAACCGCATCCTCGACGGCATGGCCGGCCTGTGGACGGCAGCGATCGGTCACGCCCGTCGCGAGTTGGCTGACGCCGCTTACGCGCAGATGCTTGAGCTGCCCTTCTACAATACCTTCTTCCGCACGACGCACCCCCCGGTCATCGAGCTGTCGCGCAAGCTAGCGGAGATCGCACCCGACAGCCTCAACCAAGTGTTCTATGGCTCGTCGGGCTCGGAGGCCAACGACATGGCCATTCGCCTCATCCGGCACTACTGGGTGCTGAAGGGCGAGCCGCAGCGGCGCATTATCATCTCGCGCAAGAACGCCTATCACGGCTCGACGATTGCCGCGGGCTCAATGGGCGGCATGAGCCATGTGCACGAGCACAGCTACCCGCGCTACGAGGGCTTCCGTCACGTCATGGACCCGTACTGGTACGGGGAAGGCAACGACGGCGAAGACTTGCAGGCGTTCGGCATCCGCGCAGCGCGTGCCTTCGAGGACGAGATCCTGGCGGTGGGTCCGGAGAACGTCGCGGCCATCGCGGCGGAGCCGGTTCAGGGCGCTGGAGGTGTGAAGATCCCGCCGGAAAGCTATTGGCCGGAGGTGCAGCGCATCGTCGACAAGTATGGTGTCCTGTTGCTTGCCGACGAGGTCATTACCGGCTTTGGCCGTCTGGGTACTTGGTTCGGCTCGCAGCATTATGGCATTCGCCCCGACATCATCACCTTCGCGAAGGCGATCACGTCCGGCTACATTCCGCTGTCCGGCATCATCGTGCACGACAAGATCGCCGATGCACTGATGGAGCACAACGACGACTTCCATCATGGCTACACCTTTGCAGGGCATCCGGTTGCGTGCGCGGTGGCGCTGAAGAACCTGGAGATCATCGAGCGCGAGAAGCTCATCCCGCGCGTCAACGAGTACACCGGGCCGGCGCTGGCGAAGGTGCTGGAGAAGTTCAAGGATCATCCCCTGGTGGGCGAGGTTCGCTCGGTCGGGCTGCTGGGCGCGATCGAGCTGGTCGCCGACAAGCGCACGCGCCGCCGCTTCGCGCAGCCGGGCCGCGTCGGCCTCATATGCCGCGACCACTTCTTCCGCGAGGGCTTCATCATGCGTGCTGTCTACGACACGATGGTGTGCGCGCCGCCGCTGATCTGGGGCGAGGAACAGTTCGAGGAAGCCGAGCGCATCATCGGCAAGTGCCTCGACCTGACGCTGAAGGATGTCGCGGGGGAGGTCGCCGCGTGACGCGTCCCATCGTCGTCATTCCAGCATGCACAAAGATGGTGGAAGGACACAAATCGGATTCGGTCAGGCGCAGCTACACGGCGGCGGTTTCCGAGGTTGCCGAGTTGCAGCCCGTGATCGTGCCGGTCGGCCCTACTCCGCCTGACATCGGCTCGTTGCTGGATATTGCTGACGCGATCCTGTTGCCGGGCAGCCCTTCGAACGTGGCGCCCGACAACTACGGAAGCGAGCCGCCGGTGATGCCGGATGCTCTCGATCAGGAGCGCGACGGGCTGACGCTTCCGCTCATTCGCGAGGCAGTGAGCCGCAAGATTCCGATCTTTGCGATCTGTCGCGGGCTGCAGGAGGTCAACGTCGCGCTGGGCGGGACGCTGCATCAGGCCGTGCACAATCTGGAGGGACACCGCGATCACCGGGCACCGGCCGATAAGACCGTCGAAGAGCGCTTCGGGCCGGCACATCGTATTTCGCTGCGTGGGCAGCTGCGGGAGTGGATCGGGTCCGACGACATCATCGTGAACTCGGTACATGGTCAGGGTCTGGCGCGCCTGGCCGATGGCCTGAAGGCCGAGGCGTTCGCCGAGGACGGTCTTGTCGAGGCGGTGCGCGGTCCGCACGATGACGCGTTCATGCTGGGTGTGCAGTGGCATCCCGAATGGCTGGCAAAATCGAATCCCGTTTCTGTGCTGCTGTTCAAGCGGTTCGGTGCGGCTGCAAGAGGCATTGAACCATGACGAGCGGCAGGCTCACCGAGGGTGAAGCCAAGGTATTCCTCGACGCCAATCCCACGGTCGATTGGATCGACATCTTCATCTTTGATCTCAACGGTATCGCGCGCGGCAAGCGCATCCGCCGGGACGACCTGCTCGGCATTGCCAAGAACGGGCTGATGATGCCGGGCTCGGTTTTCATCATGGACCCGCTCGGCAACTGCGTCGAGGAGACGGGGCGTTTGTGGGAGACGGGCGATCCGGATCACCACTGCCGTATCCTCGCGGGAACGCTAGCGCCGGTGCCGGTCGGCGATTGCCGTCATGGGCAAGCCGTGATGGCCGTCGAGGGTGTCGACGACGATCTCGATCCGCGGACGGTGCTGCAAAAGCAGGTGGCACGCCTTCATGAGCGCGGGCTCAAGCCCGTCGCGGCGGTGGAGCTTGAATTCTATGTGACGAAGCCCAGCGCCGACGGAGCCTTTTCGCTGCAGATGCCGGCTGGCGTCTGCGATGATCCCGACCGGCCTATGACCTTCGGCTTCGAGGACATGGACGAGCTGGGCCCGTTCATCGACGACATCTACAAGGTTGCAGCGGCACAGGGGCTGCCGGTCGATGCCGTCATGCAGGAGTCGGGGCCCGGGCAATTCGAAATCAACCTGAAGCATCGCGACGACGTCGTTCAGGCGGCGCTCGATGGATTGCTGCTAAAGCGCGCTGTCCGGGCTGCCGCCAAGGCGCATGGGCTCGACGCGACGTTCATGGCGAAGCCGCACCACGACTGGGCGGGCTCGGGCATGCACGTGCACGTGAGCGTGTTCGACGAGAGCGGGCAGAATTTGTTCGCGGGTGATCCGATCTCGGGGATGTTCCAGAACGCGCTAGGCGGGCTGCGCGAGACGATGCCGGATCTGATGGCGTTCTGGGCGCAGTCGGCCAACGCCTATCGCCGGTACGTGCCGCGCGCATACGTGTCGATGGCGGCGCACTGGGGCTACAACAACCGCACGGTGGCGCTGCGCATTCCCCGGTGCAGCGGGCAATCGATGCGGGTCGAGCATCGCGTCGCCGGCGCCGATGCGAACCCCTACCTCGTGCTCGCCGGAATTCTGGCCGGGCTCGATTACGGCATCACAAACAGCATCGATCCGGGGCCTGCCGTCGAAGGCAACGCGGAAGAGCTAGCCGCGCCGTCGCTGCCGACGAACTGGAACACCGCACTTGATCGTTTCGAAACCTCGACGTTCATCCGCGAAACGTTCGGAGCGCATTTCCAGGACGTCTACGCCCGCCTGAAGCATACTGAGCGCCGCAACTTCGAGCGCATTGTCACCCCGCTCGATCATCTCTGGTACGCACGCGTCGCGTGAGGATCCCATGACGTCGCTTCAGCACTTCGAGAAAGTTGCAGGCACCATCGAGTTGCCGTCGCTTGCCGTCATCGATGGCAAGAAGCTCCCTGCCGGTTCGGGCAAGACGTTCGCCAACGTCACGCCGCGCAACGGCACGGTGCTCAATCAGGTGGCCGCGTGCGAAGCCGAGGATATCGATGCGGCGGTGCGCTCGGCGCGTGCGGCGTTCGAGGACGGCCGCTGGCGCAACCTGCACTACCGCGAGAAGAAGCGCATCCTGTTCAAGCTGGCCGAGCTGATGGAGCGCGATGCCGAAACGCTTGCGGTGCTGGAGAGCCTCGACGTGGGAAAGCCGGTCAGCGACGCGCTGTCGACCGACGTGCCGAACACGATCCGGACGCTGCGCTATTACGCCGAGGCGCTGGACAAGGTGTATGGCGAGGTCGGTCCGCAGACGCCGGATCGATTCTCCTACGCCGTGCACGAGCCGCTGGGCGTGATCGGCGCCATCGTGCCGTGGAACTTTCCGCTGATGATGGCGATGTGGAAGGTCGCCCCTGCCCTCGCGATGGGTAACTCCATGGTGCTGAAGCCGGCGGAGCAGTCGCCGATGACGGCATTGAAGCTGGGTGAACTGGCGCTCGAGGCCGGACTGCCGCCGGGCGTCCTGAACGTGGTGCCGGGACTTGGCGAGGCAACCGGCAAGCCGCTGGCGCTGCACATGGACGTCGACATGATCGCGTTCACCGGGTCGGGCGCTGTCGGGCGGCTGCTGATGCAGTACTCCGGCCAGAGCAATCTGAAGCGTGTCAGCCTGGAGCTGGGCGGCAAGTCTCCGCAGATCGTGTTCGCGGACTGCCCTGCCCTCGATGCCGCTGCCACGCACGCTGCGTGGGGCATCTTCTACAATCAGGGCGAAGTCTGCACGGCTGCCTCGCGCCTGCTTGTGGAAGCCAGCATCAAGGATCAGTTCCTCGAAGAGGTGCTCAAGCGTGCGCGGGAGATCATCCCCGGCGATCCGCTGGAGCCGAAGACGAACTTCGGCGCGGTGGTTTCCGAAGAGCAGATGAAGACCGTGCTGCGCTATATCGACGGCGCGGCACAGGATGGCGCGCAGCTGCGGCTGGGTGGCAAGCAAGCGCGCGCCGAGTCCGGCGGGTTCTATGTCGAACCGACGGTGTTCGATCGCGTCACGCCGCAGGCGAAGATCGCGCGCGAAGAGATCTTCGGGCCGGTGCTTGCGATCACTGAATTCTCCGGCGCCGACGAAGCCTTCAAGATGGCCAACTCCACGGTCTATGGCCTCGCTGCAGGACTATGGACGCGCGACGTCAATCTGGCGCACCGCGCGGCGCGCGACATCCGAGCCGGTCTCGTTTGGGTAAACGGGTGGGACGCCTGCGACATCACCATGCCGTTCGGCGGTTTCAAGCAGTCCGGCTTCGGGCGAGACCGCTCGCTGCACGCGCTTCATAAGTACGCCGACCTCAAGTCGGTATCGATCACGCTGCGCTAAGACGGCGCAATCATACGAGCAGGTTCAGACATGACATCCTCCGCCGAGTTGCATGAGCGTCGGGCCCGGGCCGTTGCCCGCGGCGTTTCGAACGCGACCGCGATCTACGCCAAGCGCGCGAAGAACGCCGAGATCTGGGACGAGGACGGGCGTCGCTACGTCGACTTCGCTGCGGGCATCGCGGTGGTCAACACCGGACACCAGCACCCGAAGGTGGTCGGCGCGGTGGAAGAGCAGATGAAGTCGTTCTCGCACGTCTGCTTCCAGGTGACGCCGTATGAAACCTATGTGCGGCTTGCCGAGCGGCTGAACGAGATCGCGCCGGTGGCGCAGCCGGCGAAGACGCTGTTCCTGTCGACGGGCGCGGAGGCGGTCGAGAACGCGGTGAAGGTTGCGCGCGTTTACACGGGGCGCCCTGGCATCATCTCGTTCAGTGGCGGCTTCCACGGACGCACGCTGGTGGGCATGGCGCTCACCGGCAAGGTGGTTCCGTACAAGAAGGGTTTCGGCCCCTTCCCGTCCGATTTCTACAATGTGACGTTTCCGAACGCCTATCACGGGGTCAGTGTCGAGGACAGCCTCGCGTCGCTGAAGGCGCTGTTCAAGTACACGGCCGATCCGTCCAGCATCGCCGCGATCATCATCGAGCCGGTTCAGGGCGAAGGCGGTTTCTATCAGGCGCCGGTCGAGTTCCTGAAGGCACTGCGCGCACTGTGCGACGAGCATGGGATGCTGTTAATCGCGGACGAGATCCAGACGGGGTTTGCGCGCACGGGGAAGATGTTCGCGCTGGACCATACGGGCATCAAGGCCGACGTGGTGACCATGGCGAAAGGTTTGGCCGGCGGATTCCCGCTGTCCGCTATCGTCGGGCGCGCCGATGTGATGGATGCATCGCCCCCGGGCGGTCTCGGCGGTACGTACGCGGGCAGCCCAGTCGCGTGCGCGGCGGCGCATGCGGTTCTTGACGTGATCGAGGAAGAAGGTTTGTGCGCGCGCGCCAATGCGATCGGGCGGATCATTCTCGATCGCTGCACGGAACTGAAGGAGAAGTCGAACTTCAAGTGCATCGGCGACGTGCGCGGCATCGGCGCGATGTGCGCCATCGAGCTGGTCAAGGATGGCAACCCGGACGAGCCGGATGCGGCGCTGACCCAGCGACTTATGAAGGCGGCGAATGCCAACGGACTGATCCTGCTGTCGTGCGGCACGTACGGCAACGTCATCCGCTTTCTCGTGCCGTTGACGGCGAGCGACGAGCTGGTGCGAGAGGGGATGGATCTATTTGCGAAGAGCCTTTCGGAGGCTGTCGCTTAGAGCAGATCGCGCATGCGGTAGTACAGCATGCCCAGCGCGAGGACCTGATTGCCGGCCCATTCGCCGATGGGCAGATGCACGTGGCGGATGCGCGCGAAGAGATCGAAGCGCTCCGTCCTGCCGTCGATGGCGTCGGCAATGATCTCGCCCATGACGTGCGAGGTCGTGATGCCCTGCCCTACGAAGCCTTCGACGTAATAGATGTTGGGCTCCAGCATGCCGAGCGCGGGTGCACGGTTGATCGTCAGCCCGAGGCGGCCGCCCCATGCGAAATCGACGCGCACGTCGGCGAGCTGCGGATAGACCTTCGCCATGCGCGGCCGCATCGTGGCGACGAGATCCTTCGGGTCGCGGTTGGAGTAGTTGCTGCGGCCGCCGAACAGCATGCGGCGGTCCGCCGACATGCGGTAATAGTCCACGACGATGTTGCTGTCGGCGATGGCGTAGTCGCGGGGGCTGACCTCGGCTGCGAGCGCTTCGTCGAGCGGTTCGGTGGCGATGATGTAGCTGCCGATGGGGAGCTGCACGCCGTGCAACGGTCCGCGCGTGAACTTGTGGTCCGTGTTGCCGGCGAGGACGATCCTATCGGCCTCGACGCTTCCCTCCGCCGTCAGCACGCGTGGGCGGGCGCCGCCGGTCAGCTCGATGGCGGTGGTATTCTCGTAGATGCGCGCGCCGAGAGTTGTAGCGGCACGAGCCTCGCCCAGCAGCAGGTTGAGCGGATGCAAATGGCCGCTGCGCTGGTCGATGATGCCACCGCAGTAGACGCTGGTGCCTGTGATATCGCGGGACTCATCGGCTGAGAAAAGCGTCAGGTGGTCTGCGTCGCCCAGTGCCCTGCGCTCCCGGTAGTAGTCGGCAAGGTTGCGCATGTGGCTCGGACGGACGGCGGCCTCGACCCAACCGTGCTTCAGGTCGCAGGCAATGGCGTATCTGGCGACCCGCTCCTCGATGAGTTCGATGCCGCGGTAGCGGATGTCGTCCAGCAGCCTTGCACCAGGCGCGCCGAGCTGGCGCTTGACCGTTCCCTCGCCGCTGATGCCGGCGATCATCTGGCCGCCGTTGCGGCCGGAGGCTGCGTTACCGAGGCGGCCGGTTTCGAGCAGCACGACCGAGTGCCCGCGTTCGGCGAGCGTGAGGGCGGTCGCAATGCCCGACAGGCCGCCACCGATGACGCACACGTCGGCGCGTACGGGGCCTACGAGCTTGGGATAGCGCGTCGGATCGTTGGCACTGGCCGCGTAATAGGTCTCGGCCTTGTCTGGTGACATGGTTGTCTCCTGTGGCCAGCAACCTCGCGCCGTCAGGCGCGAGGCTCGGGCACTCGTTATTTTTGCTTCTTCAGGCGACCGCTGCGCGCTTCTCGCGCTCCTCGCGGGTTGCCTGCCGCCGCGTCACGTAGGAAGCGGCGAGAACGCCCATGGTGACGATCCCGATGAGGATGGTCGAGATGGCGTTGATTTCCGGTGTCACGCCAAGGCGCACCTGGCTGTAGATCTTCATCGGGAGAGTTGTAGCGCCCGGGCCTGTGGCGAAGCTCGCGATGACAAGATCGTCAAGCGAGAGCGTGAATGACAGCAGCCAGGCCGAGATCACAGACGGCGCGATGATCGGCAGGGTGACCTGGAAGAACGTGGCGAGCGGGGAGGCGCCGAGATCCATGGCGGCCTCCTCGACGGATTTGTCGAAGTCGAACAGACGCGCCTGCACGACGACGGCGGCGTAGCACATCGAGAAGGTGATGTGGGCGATGGTGATGGTCCAGAAGCCGCGGTCGAAGCCGATGGCAACGAAGAGCAGCAGCAGCGAGAGGCCGGTGATGACCTCGGGCATGACGAGAGGCGCGAAGATCATGCCGGAGAACAGCGTCCGGCCACGGAACACGCCCATGCGGACCAGAACGATTGCCGCCATGGTTCCGAGAATGGTGGCGAACGTCGCCGAGATGAAAGCGACGCGCAGGGTGACCCAGGCGGCGTTGAGCAGTCCCTCGTTGGTGAGGAGGTTCGCATACCATTTGGTCGACCAGCCGCCCCACACCGTGACGAGCTTCGATTCATTGAAGCTGTAGATGACGAGCAGAAGGATCGGAATGTAGAGGAAGGCGAAGCCCAGCGCGATCGACGTCGCGTTGAAGTATGAGAAGCGCCCTTTCATATGCCTGCCTCCCGCTGCTTTTGCTGACTTCGCTGGAAGAGTACGATCGGGATAACGAGCACGAGCAGCAGCACCACCGCCACGGCCGACGATACGGGCCAGTCACGGTTGGAGAAGAACTCAGTCCACAGCGTCTTGCCGATCATCAGCGTCTCGGAGCCACCAAGAAGGTCAGGGATCACGAACTCGCCGACGGCCGGAATGAAGACCAGGAACGAGCCGGCGATGATGCCGGGCAGCGAGAGCGGGAAGGTGACCTGCCAGAAGGCGCGGATCGGTCGTGAGCCGAGATCCGCAGCGGCTTCGAGCAGCGACGGGTTGATCTTCTCGAGGCTGGCGTACAGCGGCAGGATCATGAACGGCAGGTAGGAATAGACGATGCCGATGTAGACGGCGGTCGTCGTGTTCATGATGGTCAGCGGCTCGCTGATCAGGCCGATGTTCATCAGGAACATGTTGAGCAGGCCTTCCTTCTTGAGGATGCCGATCCATGCGTAGACGCGGATCAGGAAGGACGTCCAGAACGGAAGAATGACGAGCATCACCAGAGTCGCCTGCCACTGCTTCGGCGCGCGCGCCATGCCGTAGGCCATGGGATAGGCGACGAGCAGGGTGAGGAAGGTGGCGACGGCGGCGATCTTGATGCTCGAGATGTAGGCGTTGATGTAGAGCGTATCGCCGAAGATGAACTTGTAATTGTCGAAGCTGAGCTGCGAGAAGAAGTCCTGCAGGCCCTCGATCCCGCGCGACCAGTCGAGCACCGGCGTATACGGCGGGATCGCCATCGCGGACTGGGAGAACGAGATTTTGACGACGATCAGGAACGGGATGAGGAAGAATACGAGCAGCCAGATGTAGGGGACTGCAATCACATACCAGCGGCGCATCGTATGTCTCTTTCAGCAGGCAACACGAGCCGGGACAGGCCCAGCAATCACATCAGCGCGTCAGGACAATTCCAGCTTCGGACGGCCAGGAGAGCCAGACGTCGTCATCCCAGTTCACCGTTCGCTCGACGGCGTGGGCGGCGTTGGCACGCAGCGCGGTCATCTTCTGGCCCGATGCGAGTTGGACGTGGAAATGGGTGATCGAGCCGAGATAGCCGATGTCGACCACCTTGCCGGCGAGGGCGTTGGGGCAGTCGGCTGGCTTGTCGAGGGAGACGCGGACCTTCTCCGGGCGCAGCGCCAACCACACCTGTTGATCCTTGGCGAGGCTCTCGGTGGAGCGGGTCTTGAAGGTCGTGCCGTCGGCGGCGAACGCGATGTCGACGGCGCCGCCGCTGACGTTGGCAACCTTGCCTTCGAGTAGGTTCACTTCACCGATGAACTCGGCGACGTAGCGCGATTGCGGCGTCTCGTAGATCTCGCCGGGCGTCGAGACCTGCACGAGCTTGCCGTGATCCATGACGGCGATGCGGCTCGCGACCGTCATCGCCTCCTCCTGGTCGTGGGTGACGATGACGAAGGTGGTGCCGGTGCTTTCCTGGATGCGCATCAGCTCGAACTGGGCGTGATTGCGCAGCTTCTTGTCGAGGGCGCCCAGTGGCTCGTCGAGCAGCATGATGCGCGGCTTCTTGGCGATGGCGCGCGCGAGCGCGACGCGCTGCTGCTGGCCGCCGGAGAGTTGGTGCGGCTTGCGCGTGGCGAAGCGTCCGAGATCGACCATCGCGATCGCCTCTGCGACGCGGGCTTCGATCTGATCCTTCGGCATGCCTTCCTGGCGCAGGCCGAAGCCGATGTTGCGCTCGACCGTCATGTGAGGAAAGAGCGCGTAGGACTGAAACATCATGTTGACGCCCTTACGCTCGTAGGGGGCCATGCCGGTCGTGTCTTTGCCGTTGACGATGATGCGCCCTTCGGTGGGCTTCTCGAAGCCGGCGAGCATGCGCAGCAGCGTCGTCTTTCCGCAGCCGGAAGGACCCAGCAGGGCGAAGAACTCGCGCTCGTAGATGTCGAGGGTGATGTTGTCGACGGCGGTGTAGTTGCCGAAGCGCTTCGACACGTTCTCGAAGCGGACTATGGGCGGCTTGGTCTGGTCCTTCCAAGGGGCGAACCCGGATTGGGGTGCCGGCGTGCTCCTGGTGACACCAGCCCCAGCGGCCTGCGTTCCGTTCGCTGCAGAATCCAACATGCTCGAATTCCCAAACTGACTGCCAACCCAAGAGTGCCCAGCATAGTGATCTGGCCGGAGCCGGATAGCTTCAGGGCCGCACCGGAGTATCCGATGCGGCCCTGTATTCTTTGTTATTGGCCGGTGACGACCTTGGTCCAGATCCTGGTCACCGCACGTTGCGTCTTGGCATCGTACGGCTCCTTGACGAACAGCCGTTTCAGCGTTGCCTCATCGGGGAAGATCGAGGTGTCCTCGAGAACCTCCTTGTTGATGAATGCGTGCGAGGCGAGGTTGCCGTTGGCATAGTTCACGTAGTTGGACGCCTTGGCGATCACCTCGGGCTTCAGCATGTAGTTCAGGAATTCGTGTGCTTCGGCGACGTTCTTGGCGTCGGCCGGGATCGCCATCTGGTCGAACCACATCTGAGCCCCTTCCTTCGGGATCTTGTAGCCGACCTTCACGCCGTTCTTTGCCTCGTCGGCACGAGTGCGGGCCTGCAGGATGTCGCCTGAGTAACCGACAGCGATGCAGATATCGCCGTTAGCCAGCGCGTTGATGAATTCGGAGGAGTGGAACTTCTGGATGTTGGGACGGATCTTCGCCAGAAGCTCGCCGGCCTTATCCAGGTCCTCCTGCTTTTTGCTGTTCGGGTCGAGGCCGAGATAGAGCAGCGCAATGGGGATGATGTCGTCCGGGGCATCAAGCAGGAAGATGCCGCAATCCTTGAATTTGGAGACGATCTCCGGCTTGAAGATCAGATCCCAGGAATCGACCGGCGCGTCGGCCATGCGTTCCTTGATCTTGTCCTCGTTGTAGCCGATGCCCGTGGTGCCCCACATGTAGTTGATCGAATAGTCGTTGCCCGGATCGTAAAGCGCGGTGCGCTCGTTGATGATCGGCCAAGTGTTCTTGAGGTTGGGGAGCTTAGACTTATCGAGCTTCTGGAAAACGCCCGCGGTGATCTGGCGCGAGAGGAAGGGGCCGGTCGGCACGACGATGTCGTAACCGGAGCCTCCGGCGAGCAGCTTCGTCTCGACGACCTCGTTGCTGTCGAAGACGTCGTAGACGACCTTGATGCCGGTTTCCTTGGTGAACTCGGTGAGGACTTCCGGGTCGATGTAGTCCGACCAATTGTAGACGCGAACTTCGCGATCGGCCGCCATTGCTGCCGGAACGACCGCGAACGCCGCAGCCATTAGGCCGGCGGCCAGTGCGCGACCGACCTGTCCAACTCTCAGCATTCGACTAGCTCCCTCATGCATTCGTGTCTCGGGGACACTCTCGCTTCATCGGGTCCCATTGTGATCACAGAATTTGCATCATACAACCCTGTCGTAGGCGGAACGCCCCAAAAAGAGCTGCGGGCTCGCACAGCAGAGTGACCATCGGTGTCGGAACGAGTGCTTAATAGTCAGGCTATCGGTGCGGGCGGCACCGCGCACGAGGCGGTCTACCGGAGGCTGCGCGAGCGGATCTTCTTCGGCGGCTTCCTTCCCGGACACGCGGTTACGCTACGTGGTCTCGCCGAGGAGCTCGGGGTCAGCCCCATGCCCGTTCGTGAGGCAGTGCGCCGCCTAATTGCCGAGCGCGCCCTGGCGATGCAGGGCAACGGCCGCGTCCTCGTGCCGCTTATGACGCGAGATAAGTTCGAGCAGGTGCTGTTCGCGCGGTCCGCGATCGAGCCGGAACTGGCTGCCCGGGCGCTATCTCGGCTCACTCCCGCCGACATCGAGGGCATCGCGCTCATCGACGAGGACATCGACCAGACGCTCGTCAACGGCGATACCGAAGGCTATATGCGGGGCAATTTCCGCTTTCACTTCATGATTTATGAGCACGCGGAAGCCGGAACGCTGCTGGCCCTGGTGGAAAGCATCTGGCTGCAGTTCGGCCCATTCATGCGCATGGCCTACGGCCGGGTTGGCACTAAGCTGCTGGAAGATCACCACCAGGCGGCTCTCGATGCCATGCGGCGGCGCGATGAGGCGGGGTTGCGGGCGGCGATCCACGCCGACATCAGGCAAGGCATGGGTTTCATCGGGGATGGTGCGCTGGCACCGTTGCAGTAAGCGCCTGCGCGCTGGGCTATTAAGCCGGCGCTGCCTTGAGTTCGGCCCGGGTTTGTGATCACAATGGGCTTCATGCAGGGACGGGAGGCCGGAC
Organism: uncultured Hyphomicrobium sp.; assembly: GCA_964493785.1. Classification (GTDB taxonomy): domain Bacteria; phylum Pseudomonadota; class Alphaproteobacteria; order Rhizobiales; family Hyphomicrobiaceae; genus Hyphomicrobium_A. Next base: position 41,125 of record CAZBPM010000002.1, read on the forward strand.
CTCATAATTCATTCGATGGCCTCATGCTACCCTCGCCCGCGGCCGGTGACATGTCGGCGTTTGTCGGGTCCGACAGCAGAGAATTTCATTTCAGGTGACATATGACTGCCGATGCAGGAGCCAATTTCGACGCCGGTCACGCCGGCGCGACCCCCGAGACGTTGCGCGCATGGCTCGCGCGGCATCGGATCGCTGAAGTCGATTGCGCAGTCCCGGACATCGCGGGCGTGGCGCGCGGCAAAACCATGCCGGCCGAGAAGTTCGTGAAGCTCGATCCGGTGCATCTGCCGATATCGATTTTCCATCAAACGATCACTGGCGATTACGTGGGCTTTGAGGAGGACTCGCAGAAGCTCTACGCCGAGAACGACCTGATGATGGTGCCGGACCTTTCGACCATCAGGCCGGCTCCGTGGGCGAGCAGTCCGACGGCGCAGGTTATTCATGATGCGATGCAGCAGAACGGCGAGCCGACCGAGATCGCGCCGCGCAATGTGCTGAAGCGAGTGTTCGAGCTCTATGCGAAGCAGGGCTGGTGCCCTGTGGTCGCGCCGGAGCTGGAATTCTACCTGACCAAGACCAACCCCGATCCCGACTATCCGCTGGAGCCGCCGATCGGGCGCTCGGGCCGTCCGGGCGCCGGCCGCCAGGCCTACAGCCTCGGCGCCGTCGACGAGTATGAGAAGGTCGTCAACGACATCTACGAGTTCGCCGAACGGCAGTATCTCAAGATCGATACGATCATCCAGGAAGGCGGCGCGGCGCAGCTCGAGATCAACCTGCTGCATGGTCACCCGATCGATCTGGCCGATCAGATCTTCCTGTTCAAGCGGACAATCCGAGAGGCCGCGTTCCGGCACAACTGCTACGCCACGTTCATGGCAAAGCCGCTGGAGAACGAGCCCGGAAGCGCGATGCATATCCATCAGAGCATCGTCGATCCGAAGACGGGTCGGAACGTGTTCACTGACGACGCGGGCGCGCCGACGCCGCTGTTTTACCAGTTCATTGCAGGGCAGCAGGAGTATCTGCCGGCGGCCACGTGCCTGCTGGCACCTTATGTGAATTCGTACCGCCGGCTGGTTCCGGGCGGTGCATCGCCGATCAACGTGGAATGGGGCGAGGACAACCGGTCAGCGGGTCTGCGGGTGCCGATTTCGCCCGTCAGTGCGCGGCGCATCGAGAACCGCCTCGCCGGTGCCGACACGAATCCTTATCTCGCCATCGCGGCAAGCCTTGCCTGCGGCTATCTCGGCATGATGAAGAAGCTTCAGCCTCGCCCGGCCGTGACCGGCAACGCCTACCGTAACTCTCACCAGCTGCCGCGCGGCCTGCTGGAAGCCCTGGTGGAATTCGAAGGCAGCGAAAGCCTGCACGAGGTGCTCGGCAAGCGCTTCTGCCACGTCTACCTGGAGCTGAAGCGCTCGGAGTTCGAGGAATTCATGCGGGTGATCAGCCCCTGGGAGCGCGAGCATCTGCTGCTCAGCGTCTGAGTGCTGGCGCTTACGCGCTAGAGCGGGCGCACCATGTAGCGCGCTTCAGGGTCGTCGTAGCTCTTCAGCTTGGCGTCGAGATGGGCGTCGGCGATTGGCGCGAAGCCGTGGCGGGTCCAGAAGCCCGATGTGCCTTTGACGGCCACGAGCGACATGTTCGTCATGCCGGTGGCGACTGCGTGCTCGACGATGGCGCGAACGGCGGCCGAGCCGGCGCTCGATCCACGGGCTTCTGGCAGCAGGGCAACGTCGTGGATGTAGTAGGTCGAGGGGTTGGCGGGGATTGCGCCCAGCAGAGCGTTGAGCGCCGGGGGCTGCAGGTAGGTCCAGGGATGGGTGAGCGTGTAGCCCATTGCACGGCCGTCGACGTCCAGGACGAGGCAGCCCGCCGGATAGAGTTGCTGGCGCTCGGCGAGAACGGCGTCGTCCTCGGGATAATCGAGATGTACGCGGCTCGCGATGTCGATGACAGCCGGGATGTCGGCCGGGGTCATGATGCGCCAGCTCGAGGTCATCTCGCTAATCCCTTGAAACGGGGTCCCAAGAAAAACTAAGCGGCCCGCCGTGGGCTCTCCCCATGGAAGGGCCGATATACTTGAATTTGTCGAAGTATAAAAGTTATTAGTTGTAGACCTCATCCTTCTTCGGTGCGGTCACCGGATAAAGGATTGTTTCAATCGTCTCGATGACGACTTCAATAGCGCGAAACATTGTTCTTCTCCAAAGGTGCGTGTTTTGTTGCGCTTCTTCTAGCTTGCGCCGCGGGGGAAAGACAAACGCCATTGCTTGACATCTGATGTAAGTTTTTGTTACACGTTGCGGCGTGCGACACCTCCCTCCCCTCAATGCCCTGCGTGCCTTCGAGTGCGCCGCCCGGCACTCGAGCTTCTCGCTTGCGGGGGTCGAGCTGAACGTCAGCCATGCGGCCATCAGCAGGCACGTCCGCGATCTGGAGGCTTGGCTCGGTACCACCCTGTTCAAGCGCACCGGACGCGGGGTGGAAGTGACCGAGTCGGGGCAGCTCCTGGCCCGCGAGCTGACCCGCTCGCTCGACATCATGGCGGCTGCGATTGATCGGTTCGCACCGCCGCGCAACCGCCGGCAACTCGTCATCAGCGCCGAGGTTTCGTTCGCCGCGCTATGGCTGGTGCCGCGGCTCGGAAGCTTCACATCGGCTCATCCGGAGGTCGATCTGGTCCTGGATCCGACCAACCGGCTGGTGGACTTCTCTAAGGACGCGGTCGACGTGGGCATCAGGTACGGCGACGGCGGCTGGGATGACGTCACGATGATCAAGCTGCTCGATTCCATCTCGACGCCGGTCTGCAGCCCTGCCCTGCTGCGTAAGTCGAAGGTGCGCACTCCCTCGGATCTGGCGCGCGTCACGCTGCTGCAGGAGGAACCAAAGCAGCACTGGGCCGACTGGCTCGAAGCTGCTGGCGTCGACGAAGACGTGCGCGTGACGGGGCCGACGCTGAAGGGCCACCTTGCCATCGCTGCTGCCGAAGCTGGTCAGGGTTTTGCGATCGCGGATTCGATACAGGCCGCCGACGCGCTGCTGGAGAAGCGTCTCGTCAGTCCATTCGACACTGTCGTTCGCAACCACGCATACTATTTCGTGCGCGGTCCGGTGAAGAAGCAGTCGAAGGCGGCGAGTGCCTTCCATGCCTGGCTCGCGAGCGAGATAAAGCGTACCAACGAGGAGCTCAAGACGGCGGGGCTGGGGCGGCTCGTTGGAGGATAGCGGCCCGCGCCGGTTTCACCCAGCGCAGGCCTGTCTGTCTCGGGCGTATGTCAGGCAGCCTTGCTGCCAGCTGCGCTCTTGCCCTGGATGAAGGCGAACAGATCCTCGTTGACGCGATCCTTCAACGTCGTGCAGAGGCCGTGGGGAGCGCCCTTATAGACCTTCAACTCGGCGCCCTTTACCAGCTTGGCCTGCTTCAATGAGGCAGCGCCGTAAGGCACGATCTGGTCGTCGTCGCCCTGGATGATCAATGTCGGCACGTCAAATTTCTTCAGGTCTTCCGTCTGATCGGTTTCCGAGAAGGCCTTGATGCACTGGTAGGCGGCGGGGAAGCCGGCGAGCATGCTCTGGAGCCAGAAAGATTCGCGCACGCCTTCGGAGACTTTCGCTCCCGCGCGATTGTAGCCGAAGAACGGAAGGCTCAGGTCCTTGAAGAACTGCGAGCGGTCCGCCTGTACGCTGGCGCGGAGCTGATCGAAGACATCGATGGGCGTGCCCTCGGGGTTTGCCGCGGTCTTGAGCATCAGCGGCGGCACGGCGGAGATGAGGACGGCTTTTGCAACTCGTTTGGTGCCGTGGCGACCAATGTAGCGGGCGACTTCGCCGCCACCGGTCGAGTGACCGACGTGGATGGCATCCTTGAGATCGAGCTTGGCGACCAGCTCGGCAAGGTCGTCGGCGTAGGTATCCATGTCGTTGCCGGACCAGGGCTGGCTCGAGCGGCCATGACCGCGGCGATCGTGCGCGATAACGCGATAGCCGCGCCCGGCGAGATAGAACATCTGATCTTCGAACGCGTCGGCAGACAGCGGCCAGCCATGACTGAAGACGACCGGCTGCCCGGTGCCCCAGTCCTTGTAATAGATCTCGGTGCCATCACGCGTGGTGAACGTAGCCATGATGCAATCTCCTCGCTCGAGCTGAAAGGCCGGGCCGTCGAACGCGGCCGCTGATCGAAGGATACGGTGGCTGGGCGGCGTGATAATCCGCAGAACGCCAACAGGACCGTTGGTCCTCGCGCAACAATCGCCGCGTCGCAGCATCGGCGCGATGCTGGTCGGGTCGGAGCGTTAAGGGAGGGCTAGCCGCACGACGTCAATTCAATCGACTTGGGACCGTGATAGGCCGAACGGCGATAGCAAAGCCAAAATACAAGAATGCCCCGGCGGAGGGGGCGCCGAGGCATTCCTGCTGCGTCGTTAGACGCTTAGAACCCGAGATAGATGCCGAAGCCGGGACGGCGGTAATAATTGCGCGAGCCGTAATAGCGGCGCGGGCCGTGATAGTGGCGACCGCGATAGTGGCGGTGGCGGTAGTGCCGGTGACGCTTCCTGTAGTTTGCCTGCTCGACATTGCTCGTGGTCACCTGCTTGGCATCGCCGACGGGCGGCGCTGCGCTGGCGCTCTGGGGCATGAAGCAGAATGCGGCTGCGGTGGCGAGGGCTGCTAGCGTAAGCTTGGTTTTCATTTATCTGTCCTCCGTTACTGCCTCTCAAACGCAGTAGCGGCCGGTAGGTTCCAATGCTCATAAATTTGGAAAGAGGGTGCTTTCGCTATCGTTCACCGCGGCCGAGCCGGAGCGCGCACGCTTTTCTCTTTTGCGCTGGCGCGGTAGGCGTGCGGCGGACAAACAATCAGTCGAGGAGACTCTTCACATGGCGACTGCCAATGCTGCGAAGTCGGGAACGTTCAACATCGGCGGAGATCTGGCGGTGCGCCGGCTCGGGTTCGGCGCGATGCGCATTGTCGGCAAGGGCGTGTGGGGGGATCCGGAGGATCGCGAGGAAGCGCTGCGGACATTGAAGCGCGTGCCGGAACTCGGCATCACGCTGATCGATACGGCCGACAGCTACGGCCCCGAAATCAGTGAGCGGCTCATCAAAGAGGCGCTCCATCCTTACAAGGATCTCGTGATTGCGACGAAGGGCGGTCTTCTGCGTCCCGGGCCGGACCAATGGATTCCGTGCGGCCTGCCCGACTATCTGCGCCAGCAAGTCTTCATCAGCTTGCGTCGGCTCGGCGTCGAGCGCATCGACCTGTGGCAGCTTCATCGCGTCGATCCCAACGTGGCGCGCGATAAGCAGTTCGCCGCCATCGCCGCCATGCAGAAAGAAGGGATCATTCGTCATGTGGGGCTGAGCGAGGTCGGCGTCGACGACATCGTTGCTGCGCAGAAGCATTTCAACGTGGCGACAGTGCAGAACCTCTACAATCTCACCAACCGCAAGAGCGAGCCGGTGCTCGATTATTGCGACAAGCATGGGATCGGGTTCATTCCGTGGTTTCCGCTCGCGGCCGGTGATCTGGCGCGTCCCGGCTCGCCGCTCGATGCGATCGCCCATCGCTACAAGGCAAGCCCGGGACAGATTGCGCTGGCGTGGCTGCTGCGGCGGAGCCCGGTGATCCTGCCCATCCCCGGCACCGGCAAGGTCAAGCATCTGGAAGAGAATGTGGCCGCCGTGGATATCACCTTGTCGGATGAGGAATTTTCAGCGCTGAGCGCGCTCGCTTAGGACGCCTCGCCCGAGTGGGACGCCCTCGCCCTCGGCTGGATCGGCAGTTTCCCCTAGCCTGGTATGTCGCTTTCGTCATAAGTGCAGCCGCAAATCAAGGGGCGGCGATCTTCGCGCCTTGAAACCACTCGGACGGATCGGACAGGGGAAGCAAATGCGCTGGGGTTATGTCGGACTGTTGGCCAGCGTCGTAGCTGCGGTGCTTCTGTGTGCTGCACCGGCGGTCGCCAAGGACCGCGCCATCGATCGGGACTGGCGCACGGGTGTTGACGTGTCGCCCGGGGCGATGACGTGGACGAGCGACAACTTCGACAACAAGAAGCAGCTCATCCGGGACGTCGCCGCGGCGCAGAACAAGATCTGCACCGACAATTACGCATTCCTCGGTTGGGGGGTCGGCCAGGGTGGCCCTAGCGTAATCCGTCCGAATACGCGCGCTAGCTACGAGCAGGCTGGCTATTCAGTCGACGAGCGGAAGGGCAACCTCCCCACGGATACGGTCTGGGTGGTTCGCAACGATGCACGCGAGGCGGTCATCCTGTGGGGCGACGTCAACGGCTCGACGATCTATCTCTCGTGCATCACGTCAGGCTCTCCTGCGTCCGATCCCTACAAGAATCTTTATATGGCCGTTCTCGCGGTGCTTGGGCTGGGCTGCCTGCTCACCGGCTGGTGGCTGTTCGGCCGGGTGCGCTCGCTCGGCAAGGCGTCGCTTGCGTGGCCGTCCGTTGCGGGCGTGATCAAGTCGAACGAGATCCAGAAATACAAGGCCAAGGGCGGCCCGCAGTTCATGGCCAAGGTCACGTACGATTACGATGTCGGCGGCGCGACGTTCGTCGGTGACCGACTGCGCTTCGGACAGTACGCAGGCACCCTCGCCGCTGCGGAGGCGGATGCTGCCAAGTATGGGCCCGGGGCGCCGGTCGAGGTTCGTTACGACCCCAAGAAACCGGAGACGTCGGTTCTCGAGCCGGGCTCGGGCGGTGTCAGCGTGCTTGGCATCGTGCTGGCGGTGACGGGATGGATTCTCCTCGTCATCGGCGCGATGGTCGCGCTGATCACCTAGTGAGATCTGTCGGAGGCTGTCGCAGTTGGGCTGCTACTAGAGCGACAGCCCGGGTGCGAATGTCAGCCGCTCGATCACGACCGGTGACGGCGCGCGAGGCCCGGTAGCATCGGCGCTTGCCGCAATGGTCGGCACCGCATTGGCGGCGCTGAACGCCATCGGCCACTGGCAAACGAAAAGGCCAATGACGAGCGCGGAGACCATCGACGCCTGCCGCACGAGCTTGGCGCGTGCATTACGTTCGACGGTTTCGATGATGTAGACCTGAAGGGGCAGCGCTAGCTCGGCGATAGCCGGGGTGGGCGCGCGCGTCGGCGTATAGGCCGACAACGCCTTGTTGCATGCGTTCACGACGCAATCTCCTGGAAGCGGTACAAAGCCAGTGCCCTCACACGGAGTTCTGACGCGACATTTTGGCCGCCTGATGACGAGACGGTTAAATGGAGACATTTTCTGATCGACCAGGCGGCGCGAGCGAACAGCCCTACCTTAGAGCGGGCTGGAAGCGGTCCGGCTCGGTCCCCACATTGGGCTGATCTCCAAAGGGGTTTGAATGAGCGCGGCCGGCGTCGACAAGTGGCTGTATCCGACTGATCGCGGGCTCTATTGCGAGCCCGGCGACTTTTTCGTTGATCCGCCTCGCGCCGTCGAACGCGCGATCATCACGCACGGGCACAGCGATCACGCGCGGCCAGGCCATGGTGCCGTTCTGGCGACGACCGAGACGGTCGAGATCATGAAAATTCGTATGGGGCCCGAGTGCGCAGGCGCCTTCGATGCGCTGCCGCTCGGGGAGCATCGCAGCATCGGCGGCGTCGATGTACGTCTTGCGCCGGCGGGCCACATTCTAGGCGCCGCCCAGGTGGTGATGGAGTGGCAGGGGCAGCGCGCTGTCGTCTCCGGCGACTACAAGCGTGCTGCCGATCCGACGTGCCCCAGCTTCGAAGTGGTGCCGTGCGACGTGTTCGTCACCGAGGCGACGTTCGCGCTGCCTGTGTTCCGGCATGAGCCTGCCGAGGGTGAGGTCGCGCGGCTGCTATCGTCGATGGCGCGGCAGCCCGAGCGGGCGCACATCGTTGGCGCCTATGGGCTCGGCAAGACGCAACGCGTGATCAAGCTCGTGCGGCAGGCGGGCTATGATGCACCGATCTACCTGCATGGAGCGCTGGTGGAACTGTGCGCGCTCTACCAGAGGCTCGGTGTCGACCTCGGCGATCTGAGACCGGCAACGACGGACAAGAGCACAGACTTTGCCGGGGCGCTGATCCTGAGCCCGCCGTCCGCCACTGACGATCGCTGGTCGCGGCGCTTTCCCGATCCGGTCACGGCGTTTGCATCGGGCTGGATGCGGATCAAGGGGCGGATCAGGCAGGCCGGCGTAGAGCTGCCGCTCGTCATCTCGGACCATGCAGACTGGCCTGAGTTGCTCGACACCATTGCAGAGACGGGCGCCGAGGACGTGTGGGTTACGCATGGGCGCGACGACGCCCTCGTCTATCAGCTCGGTCAGATGGGGCGAAAGGCGCGTGCATTGTCGCTGGTCGGCTTCGAGGACGAGGGAGAGTAGGCGTGCAGAAGTTTGCCAACCTGCTCGATTGCCTGGCGACGACGCCCTCGCGTAACGGCAAGCTCGGGCTGCTGGCGGAATATTTCAGGACGGCGCCAGATCCGGACCGCGGGTATGCACTCGCAGCGCTGACCGATGGGCTGTTCCCACGGCTGCCTGTTCGCCGCGCGCTCGCCGAGCTGATGACGGGGCGGATCGATCCGGTGCTCTACCAGATGTCGCGCGACTACGTGGGCGACACGGCCGAAACGGTATCGCTGCTTTGGCCGGAGAAGCGCTCGAGGCACCTACCACCTGGACTGGCCGAGGTCGTGGCGGCGCTGGAATTGGCGCCGGGCAATGCCGTTGCACCTGTGCTGGGTGACTTTCTCGATAGGCTCGACGTGCGCGGGCGCTGGGCGCTGTTGAAGCTGATCGGCGGCGCGCCACGCGTCGGCGTCTCGGCGCGGCTCGCACGCACGGCGCTGGCACAGATGAGTGGCCACGACCTGGCGGAGATCGAGGAAATCTGGCACGCGCTGCAACCGCCCTACTCGGATCTTTTCGCGTGGCTCGATGGGCGAGCGCCGCGTCCCGATGCGGCAGGCAAGCCGGTCTTCCGGCCGCTCATGCTGGCGCATCCGATCGAAGAGGGCGATTGGGCTGGGCTGTCGCCGAGCGACATCGCCGCCGAGTGGAAATGGGACGGTGTGCGCGTGCAGATCGTGGCGGGCGGCGGCGAGGTGCGCATTTTTTCGCGCACTGGCGACGATATATCGGGCAGCTTCCCGGAGATCGTCGCAGCCTTCAGCTCGTTCGAGGCGGTGCTCGACGGCGAGTTGCTGGTGGCTCGGGACGGCGTCGTTGCCCCATTCAACGATCTTCAGCAGCGCCTGAACCGCAAGACGGTGACAGCAAAAATGCTGCGCGAGTATCCCGCCTTCGTTCGGCTGTACGATATTCTGATCGACGATGGCTCCGATGCGCGCACCTTGCCCTTCGAGGAGCGGCGGATGCTGCTGGAGTCCTGGGTCGAGAGGCATCGGCCGCGCCTTGCGGACGTAAGCGCTCTCGTCCTGTTCGAGGACTTCAAGCAACTCGATGAGCTGTGGGGCAGTGCGCGCGAGGCCGGCATCGAAGGACTGATGCTGAAGCGGCGTTCGAGCCCCTATCTGTCCGGCCGGCCCAAGGGTCATTGGTGGAAGTGGAAACGGGCTGCGCTCACGATCGACTGCGTGCTGATGTACGCCCAGCGCGGATCGGGGAAGCGCTCGTCCTTTTACTCCGACTACACGTTCGGCGTCTGGCGCGATGTGAGTGGCGAGGATGGTGTGGTTGGGCGCGAACTCGTTCCGGTGGGTAAGGCCTACTCTGGCTTCACCGACGAGGAACTCGTCCGGCTGGACCGCTTCATTCGCAACCACACGGTCGAGCAGTTCGGTCCGGTGCGCGCGGTCGAGCAGACGCTCGTGCTGGAAATCGCTTTCGACGCGGTGTTTCCATCGACGCGGCACAAGTCAGGGCTGGCGATGCGGTTTCCCCGTGTCCATCGCATTCGCTGGGACAAGCCTGCCGCCGAGGCCGATACATTGGAGACGGCGCAGAAGCTCGTGGTGACCGGCGCACAGGCCGCGGAAGAGCGGGTTCTTAACTGAAGAACGGGTAAAGGGAACAAGGCGCGACAGCCAGCGGTTGATGCCATCGGGCAATGATGCGAGCGGCACATGTTGAGCATCCTGAAGACGGCGGCGACCAATTGGTCTCTGCATAAGAGTGGCCGGCTCGGTGCGGCGCTCTCCTACTACTCAGTTTTCTCGCTCGGTCCGCTCCTGCTCATCGTCATCTCCATCGCCGGCATTCTGTTCAGCGAAGAGGCCGTCCGCGGATCCCTGAATGGCCAGTTCCAGGAGATACTCGGGCCGGACGGCTCGGAAGCCATAGACGCCATGCTACGAGGCGCTGCCTCGCGCGAGACCGGGGGCAACGCGGCGTTATTCGGCATCGGGTTGCTGTTGATCGCGGCGCTCGGCGTGGTCGTCGCACTGAAGGACGCCCTCAACACCATCTGGGATGTAGAACCGACGGAGGAAGGTGGAATCTGGTGGTACGTTAAGACCTATCTCGTTTCACTGGCCGGAGTTCTAGCGCTCGGCTTCCTGCTGATCGTGTCGCTGGTCGTGAGCACGATGCTCGCCGCGGTCACTGCATGGGCCGGAGCGAAGTTCGGCAATACTGCGCTGCTAGGACAGGCGGCGAGCACGTTGGTGTCGCTGCTCGTTCTCACGAGCCTGTTTGCGATGCTGTTCAAGTGGTTTCCCGATACGCAAGTTGCCTGGGGGGATGCGTTGGTCGGCGCCGTCGTCGCCGCGGCCCTGTTCGAAGTCGGCAAGCTCGGGATCGCCTGGTATATCGCGCGGCAGGGGCTGCAATCGACGTACGGGGCGGCGGCTTCGTTCGTCGTGCTGCTGATATGGATCTACTACACCGCGCAGATCATGCTGTTCGGAGCGGAGGTGAGCCGTGCGTGCGCTCTGCATCGACAGGAGTCGGAGACCGGCTCACTAGGCTAGTGATGGTGCGATGCGCCGGTGCCGGTGTGTCGAAGCAGAAGCCCGGCAATGATGGCGGCGAGTACGGCGCAGCCTGCCGACACGCCCGAGATGACCTCGAAAGCGTAGGTGAAGGCCGTGTGCGCTTCCGTCAGCAGTCGGGCGCCGTCCGCCGCGGGCATCGCGTTCGCTGCGGCGATGGTTCCGCCAAGCGTGTCCATTGCGCCTTCGCGATATTGGTCAGGGATCGCCGGCAGGCTCGCAACCTCCATCGCCTTTCGATAGACGACGGTGAGAATGCTCCCCAGCACAGCGATACCCAGCGCGCCTCCGAACTCGAAACTGGTCTCGGAGATAGCCGAGGCGGCGCCTGCGCGTGCGGGCGGGGCTGCCGCCATGACCAGGTCGGTGGTGATGGCGCCGACGGGTGCCATGCCGGTGCAGAACACGAGCATTCCGGCAAACAGCAGCGAGAGGGACGTCGCCGAAGAAATCTGCGTGAGCATCAGAAATCCGACCGCCGAGATCAGCAGCACGATGGTGACGACATTGGCAGGCTTGAAGTACCGCACGAGCACCGGGGCGGCGAGTGAGCCCAGCGCAAACACCACGCCCGCGGGAGCGGTGAAGAGACCGGCATCGAGCGGGCTCATACCTTGCACAAGTTGCAGATACTGGGCGATGAAGAGAAACATGCCCATGATCATGAAGAGCCCGAGCACATTGGTCGCCAAGGCCGCGCTGAAGGCAGGCACGGCAAACAGGCGCACGTCGATCAGCGGATCATCCATGCGCTGCTGGCGGCGGAAGAAGAGCGTGCCGACGCCCACACCGACGAGGACCGCCGCGATTGCAATCAGGTTGAGACCGTTTTCGGCGATGCTCTTCATGCCGTAGACGACCGCCAGCACCGCGACCAGCGACTGGGCGGCGCTGACGACGTCCATGCGGCCGGCGTGCGAGTCTTTGAACTCGGGCAGCAAAGCCGGTCCGATGATGAGGAGCAGCCCCATGATCGGCACGTTGATGAGGAAGACGGCGTGCCAGTTGAAATGGTTGAGCAGCAGGCCGCCGAACAGCGGTCCGATGACGGCGCCGGCCGAGAACGCGGCCACCCATATGCCGATGGCGAAGGTGCGCTCGCGGTCGTCGAGGAACATGTTGCGGATCAGCGATAGCGTCGAGGGCGCCAGACAAGCGGCGGACAGTCCCTGCAGGGCGCGGGCGAAGATCAGGAACTCGGCGCTGGGTGACGCAGCTGCAAGAGCAGACGTCGCACCGAATGCGCCTGCTCCATAGAGCAGCACCTTTCGCCGCCCGATGCGGTCGCCGAGTGTACCCATGGTCACCAGCGCGCCGGCGACCATGAAGCCGTAAATGTCGACGATCCAGAGTAGCTGGGCGGCGCTCGGCTTGAATTCTGCGCTGATGGCGGGGACGGCGAGATGCAGCACCGTCAGATCCATCGAATAGATCAGGCACGGGATGGCAATGACCGCGAGCCCGATCCAATCGCGGCGCGTCGCCTTGTGTGGCGCTTCTGTTTGGAGGGTGTGCTGCATGAGGGGCCCCTCATACCTGAGCCGCCCTGCATCGGCCAGGGGTGGTTGACAAACTTCCTGGCATGGAACATATGGAGAACATGCGGAGGTAGAGCATTGGACTTGTTCCAGAAACTCAAAATCCTGGCCGACGCTGCGAAATATGACGCCTCGTGCGCGTCGTCAGGCGCACCCAAACGGGTTGCCAGCAAGGGGGGCGTCGGGTCGACCACGGGTGCCGGCATCTGCCATGCCTACACGCCCGATGGGCGGTGCGTGTCGCTGCTCAAGATCCTGCTGACCAACTACTGCCTGTTCGACTGCGCGTACTGCATCAATCGCAGGTCGTCGAACGTCGAACGCGCGCGCTTCACCGTGGACGAGGTGGTGACGCTGACGATCGAGTTCTACAAGCGCAACTATATCGAAGGCTTGTTTCTATCGTCCGGGATCGTCCGCTCGGCGGACTATACGATGGAGCAGCTCATGCTCGTCGCGAAGAAGCTGCGGCGCGACCACGGGTTCGCGGGCTACATCCATCTGAAGACCATTCCCGAGGCTAGCCCGTGGTTGATCGAGCAGGCCGGGCTTTGGGCCGATCGCCTGTCCATCAATCTTGAACTGCCGACCGCGGCAAGCCTCAAACGGCTCGCTCCAGAAAAGAGCGGGGAGACGATCTCTGCGGCGATGGGGCAGATGAGCGAGCGCATCGCCGAGGCGCGTGAGGAGCGCCGGCGGTTCTCGCCTGCCGGACAGAGCACGCAAGTCATCGTCGGCGCCGACTCTACGACCGATGCCGACATCCTTTGTGCGACGGCCGATCTCTACGATCGTTTCAACCTGGCGCGTGTCTATTACTCCGGCTTCAGTCCGATAGACCACGCGAGCGCGCTGTTGCCACCAAGCGCTCCGCCATTAGCGCGCGAGCATCGGCTTTATCAAGCCGATTGGCTGCTGCGCCATTACGAGTTTTCGATCGATGAGATCGTAGACACCGCCGAGGACGGCATGCTTTCGCTCGACGTCGATCCTAAGCTGGATTGGGCGCTCAAGAACCGGGCGCGGTTTCCTGTTTGCGTCAATACGGGCGTGCGCGAAATGCTGCTGCGTGTTCCCGGTCTGGGCAAGCGTGCCGTGGACAAGATCGTCAGCGCCCGACGTCACACGCGCCTGCGCGTGGCGGACGTGCAGCGGCTGACGCGTGCATTTAAGCGGGCGGGACCGTTTCTGATTACTGCCGATCATCACCCACTGAAGACACTCGACACGGCGGACCTTCGCGCGCGGATGACCAAGCCGCAGCAGTTAGCGTTGCTGTGATGGACGTGCGCAGCATCACGCTTCAGGTGGGCGCCGATCAGGACGGTTTTCGAAATGCCGTACGCGCGCTCATTGGTAACGGGGTGCCTCCCGAGCAGGTCATCTGGCAGACGGCTATGACGCCGTCGCTGTTCGACGCCCAACCGGATGCCGGGGCCCCTCCCCTCAGTCTGCCGCGCGATGTCGCCGAACTGGTTCGGACCGTTGTCTGTCATCGGGCCGACGATCGTTATGCCGCGCTCTATTCGTTGGTGTGGCGGATCTTGCGCGGCGAGCGTCACCTGCTGGACGTGCACAGCGATCCAATGGTGTTCAAGCTGGCGATGATGGCGAAGGAAGTGCGGCGCGACATCCACAAGATGCACGCCTTCGTGCGCTTCCGCCGCTTGCCTGGCGCGGAGGAAGCTTACGCAGCGTGGTTCGAGCCGGAGCATCACATAGTCGAGGCGGTTGCCGGATTTTTCGCCGATCGTTTTCCGAGCTTCGCGTGGTCGATCTTCACGCCGAGGGCGTCGCTGCACTGGGACAAGGCGGACGTGAGCTTCGGGCCGCCCGGCCGGCGAGAGGATGTGCCGGACACGGATGCGTTCGAAGCTGGGTGGGGCGACTATTACGCCAGCACGTTCAACCCGGCGCGGCTCAATTCGGCGTTGATGCGCCAGCACATGCCGAAGAAATACTGGCGCAATATGCCGGAAGCCAAATTGATCCCGGACCTCGTCCGTAGTGCCGGCTCGCGCGTTGAGCAGATCATGAGCAAGCCAGCGATGGCATCCCGCAAGCGCTCACCCGACAAGGCGGTTGCAGCGCGTCACACGTCGGAACCGCGAACGCTGGCGGAGCTGTATGCGATCATTGCCGGGTCGGAGCCGTTCGTTCAGGGCGGTAAGCGCGCGGTTCTTGGCGAAGGCCCGCTGCATCCTGCGATCGCATTCGTGGGCGAGCAGCCAGGCGACCAGGAGGATTTGGAAGGGCGGCCGTTCGTAGGACCTGCGGGTCAGCTTCTCGATCGCGCCATGCACGAGGCGGGCGTAGATCGCGGCAAGTGCTTCGTCACGAACGCGGTGAAGCACTTCAAGTTCTTGGAGCGCGGCAAGCGGCGTTTGCATCAGAAGCCGACCACGGGAGAGGTGAAGCACTACCGCTGGTGGCTCGAGCGCGAAATGGAGATCGTCGACCCGAAGCTGATCGTTGCGCTCGGTGGTACGGCCGTACTGGCGTTGACGGGGAAGTCGCTACCGATCACGCGCGTGCGCGGGCCTTACGACTTCGACGGGCACCCTGGATACATCACGGTTCACCCTTCGTATCTGCTCCGCATCCCCGACGCGGAGGCAAGGCGCGAAGCCTACGAAGCTTTCGTCAGCGATTTGAGACAGGCGGAGAAGCTTTCGCACGCGCTGCGCGCCGCATGAGCGTCGGGCTCAGCGGGCGATCGCGTAGCGGGATTGCACGAAACCGGACGTGTGTGTCGTCGTTTCGATGTGTGACAGGCGGATGTCGGCGTCGAGGGCACCGCCGAAGAGCAGCAGTCCGGAGCCGATGATGATCGGTAATCGCGTGATGACCAGGTCCTCGATCATTCCCTGCGCGAGGAAGGATTGGATCACCTTGCCGCCATCGATATAGGCGCGGCTCCAGCCGTCCCGATGCAGTTCCTGCATCACCTCGGCTGGCTGTGCGTCACTGATGCGTACGCGCCCGTGCAAAGCGGCCGGAACGTCGCTCGCACGTAGCGATTGGCTGAGTACGACTACGGGTTTGTCGTACGGCCAGGTCGGGAACGTCACGGCCTTCTCGAACGTCCCGCGCCCCATCACCAGTCCGTCGACGGCGCCTATGAACTCTGTGTAGCCGTAGTCGTGACCCACCTCCGGCCAGCCGTCGACAAGCCAATCGATGGCGCCATCCGACCGGGCGATGTAGCCGTCGAGGCTGACAGCGATGAACACATGCCCGGTCGTCATCGGTCCGCTCGCCAGCTTCAAGCCCGTTCGAAGCGCTTGAACTTGATGCGGTGCGGCTCGATTGCCGCCTCGCCGAGGCGGCGCTTCTTGTCCTCTTCGTAGTCGGCGAAGTTGCCTTCGAACCACTCGACGTGGCTGTCGCCTTCGAATGCAAGGATGTGCGTCGCCAGACGATCGAGGAAGAAGCGATCGTGGCTGATGACCACGGCGCAGCCGGGGAAATCCTCAAGTGCCGCTTCGAGCGCACCCAGCGTCTCGGTGTCGAGGTCGTTGGTCGGCTCGTCGAGCAGCAACAGGTTGCCGCCCTCCTTCAGCATCTTGGCGAGATGCACGCGGTTGCGTTCGCCGCCCGAGAGCAGGCCGACCTTCTTTTGCTGGTCGGCGCCCTTGAAGTTGAACCAGCCGCAGTAGGCGCGCGAAGACATTTCCCTTTTGTCGCCAAACTTCATGATGTCTAGGCCGCCGGATATCTCCTCCCAGACGGTCTTCTTGTCGTCGAGATGATCGCGGCTCTGGTCGACGTAGGCGAGCTTGACCGTCGGTCCGAGCTTGACCTCGCCGCTGTCCGGCTTCTCGGCTCCCGTCAGCATCTTGAACAGCGTCGTCTTGCCGGCGCCGTTCGGGCCGATCACACCGACGATGCCGCCGGGCGGCAGCTTGAACTCGAGGCCGTCAATGAGGAGCTGGTCGCCATATGCTTTCTTGAGGCCGGAGACCTCGACCACCATTTCACCGAGGCGCGGTCCAGGAGCGATGGAGAACGACGCCTTGCCCACCTCTTCGCGTCCGGCCTGCTCGACGAGTTTGTCGAATGCGGCCACACGCGCCTTGGACTTGGCCTGCCGTGCCTTCGGCGAAGCGCGGATCCACTCCAGCTCGCGATTGATCTGCTTCTGGCGGCCTTCCTCGGCGGCCTTCTCGCTCTCGGCGCGCTTGGCCTTCTGCTCCAGCCAGCTCGAGTAGTTGCCTTTCCACGGCACGCCCTGCCCGCGATCAAGCTCGAGGGTCCAGTCGGTGAGGTTGTCGAGGAAGTAGCGGTCGTGGGTCACGAGGATGACGCAGCCGGTGTATTCCTTCAGGTAACGCTCGAGCCAGGCGACACTCTCGGCGTCCAAGTGGTTGGTCGGCTCGTCGAGCAGCAGGATGTCCGGCTTGGAAAGCAGCAGGCGGGTGAGCGCCACGCGGCGCTTCTCGCCGCCCGACAGTTTTGTAACATCGGCGTCGCCAGGCGGGCAGCGGAGCGCATCCATCGCCTGTTCGACCTGCGCATCAAGGTCCCACAGGTCCTGCGCGTCGATCTGATCCTGCAGCGCCGTCATTTCGTCGGCGGTCTCGTCCGAATAATTGGAAGCGATCTCGTTGTAGCGATCGAGGATGGCCTTCTTCTCGGCTACGCCGTCCATGGCATTGCCGAGCACGTTCTTGGTGGGATCGAGCTGCGGCTCCTGTGCGAGGTAGCCAACTTTGATTCCATCGGCGGCTTTCGCCTCGCCGAGGAAGTCGTCCACGGTGCCGGACATGATCTTGAGGAGCGTCGACTTGCCCGCGCCGTTGAGGCCGACGACACCGATTTTGGCTCCCGGCAGGAACGACAGGGAGATGTCCTTCAGGACCTGCTTGCCCCCCGGGTATGCCTTGGAGAGCTTATGCATGTGATAGACGTACTGCGGGTTCGCCACGGGGGCGGCCTCCTCAAATCGTGCGTGAATGGATTTGCTTTGAGCGGCTTCTAGCCGATCACGCCCGGCGCCTCAACGGCCGTTGTGGTGCACGGCATCATGGCGTGCTTCCGCAACGCCGGCCCGGCTGCCGCTTCCGTATATAGGTCATTGTTTAGAAATGAAAAAGGCGCATGCGGCGATGACGCATGCGCCTTTAATCAGGACGTTGCCGGGATCAGGCCAGGGCCGGCTCCAGGGCGCGAACGGGCTGCTCGGGGTAGGAGAGCTGCTCACGGGCGCGCCACTCGTTGGTCACGTAGTTGATGACCAAAGATTTGCGCACGCCGTTGATCTTGCGCGTCTCGAAGCCGTGGTAGCTGATGGTCGAGGGCACGAAGATCATCGCGGAGTTGGAAGCGAAGGGCGAGCGGGCGACCCACTTCTTCTCGGTGTCGTAGATGTCGGTGCCGAGATCGGTATGCGTCGGATCGGTCGACATGTAGAGCAGGAAGGTGAAAGCCTTGACGCCGATGTCGGTGTGGGGCTCGAGCCAGAAGCCATCGACATCCTGTGCGAACTCGATGCGCAGGTACGTGCCGCCGAGCTTGACGCCGAATTTCTTCTCGATCGCGCTCGTCACGCGCGGGCTCTGCAATGCCGCCGATACGGATTCGGCGCAGGCATGTTCGGCGCGGTTCTGGACATCGAAGTAATGACGCGTCGCATTGTGCAGCTCGCGCTTGCCGGACACGCCGCCGAGATCGGCAGCAGAAATCGGCAATCCGAGAATTTCTTCGACGGTGGATTTCGGCAGGCAGTTATTCAGGAACCAGTGCCGGTAAGGGCTGCGCGCTTCCACCGAGGTGTCGAAGCTGCGAAGCAGTGTGGCGGCGACCTCGTTTGCGGATGCGGACATGATCATGCACTCCCTCGTTCGCTGCAGTAGGTGCAGGTGTTGCTGCCAGTTAGCTCCGCTGTCGTCACCTTACAAAGTTGTATTTGAGGTTATGCACGCTCTTCACCGGGGCGCGCGTGCGCGACTGGAAATCATTCAAAAGTTGCGCGCGATTCGCGCCCGCTCGAAGCGGACTGCGATTTCGCGCGCTATAGCTTCCGCCGAATTCAACGGAGCATAAGTCCACGCTTCGATGCCTGAAAAATGTTGGGGAAATTGCCGCGTGGCGCCGTAACGCTCTAGCGCGCCATGAAAGCGCATGAATTTTGGCGACCCGCCGTCGGGATGAAAAACGTAGACGGGTTTGCCTGTCGCGCACGGCTCTCCAGTCATGTTGATGCTGTCGGCGGGGGCGAGGAATGCGTCCGCGCTGGCGAGAAAGTGCGGGTAGGGATTCTCCCCCGTCATATCCCAGAGCATGTGCGGATAGCCGGCGCAGGCTTTGCGCACACGCTCGACAAGCGGCGCTTCCGTGCGCCGAGATGGGGTGATGAGAAGCGATGCGCCGCTGTCACCGAGCTGGCGAATGGCGCGCTCGAGCCGATCGAGTGCTGCGGGCGTGTAGCGATAATCGCCGGTCGATCCGCCGAGCATGATGGCAACGCGCGGCGACTTCAGGTCCGTGAAGCGGGCCGGCAAATTCTGCCGCAGCGTTTCGAGGCGCTGCTCGCTGAAGCCGTGCGGGGCGGTGAGCGACGTGACGACGTTATCTGCGCGCAGCGTGTCGTGCTCGGGCACCCAGAAAAGATCGGCGGTGTGCAGGGGCACCTTCGGGTTCTGCAGGATGATGGTGAAGGTCGCTGAGCCGGCACGGCGCTTTAGCTCGCGGATATAGGGCGTCGTCAGTCGGCCGATGGACATGGCGACGTCCGGCCACGGCGGTGCAAACGTGCTTCCCGGTTTGCCGAAGTGTTCGCGGGATGGGAGGCCGATCCACGGCGAGAGAAGCTTGTGGATGCCTTTGGGGTTCACGCGCTTGACGGAGATGTCGAGACCGAGCGCGTTGGCGATGCCGTGGGTTTGGACGTCGTTGCCGGCTTTTCCGTCGCTGATGATCCAGCACGTTCGGCCGGCGAGCGGCTTCGACTTCGTTGTCATCGCGGGGCTGCTCCGAGTTGCGTCCTAGACCGATAGGGTGTGCCGGGCCCGCAGCCAAGGTCGCCACCGGGGCATCCACATCTGAAGCATGGCTCAGCGCCAGGTCAGGATGCCGACGCCGGTGAAGAAATAGCGGCCGAGGCCAACGGTGAACACCAGCCATCCCCATAGCGTGTGCTCGATGAATACGGCCCAGAACGAACGGGTCATCGCATAGCGCAACGCGAAGAGGATGCCCACCGCCATGGTTCCGTAGATAGCGAGCGGCGTGCCGATGACGATGTGGCCGACGCCGAACAGGATACCGTTGAGGACGATGGCGAGCCACCATGCGCGGCCAAACAACAGCCCATATCGATGGAAGAAGAAGGTCCGATAGACGATCTCCTGCGCGATGACGGACATGAGCGGGTAAAGCAGCATGATGCGCTGATAGGTTTGCGGCCGGTTGCGCGGAAGTTCCATGAAGAGCTGCGCGTGATACTCGGCGACGTAGGTCGCGACTATTCCGGCACCGATCGCGAATACGAGCAGCATCGAGAATAGCTGTGCGAGGGACACGCCGCGGCTCAGCTCGCGGCGAAGCGAGAATGTACGGTCGAGGGCGAGAAACAGCAGGACTACGGCGAGCACCGGCACAAGCGCGATGAACACCGGGATGCCGTGGTCGTGGACGGCGATGTCGACCGCGAAGGGTGCTGCGAGATAGAGGAGCGCCATTTCCATGAAGCGCCATGCTCGGCCCGCTGCGCTGAGCTGCGGCAGGCTCAGCGTTCCGCCGGCACGGAGAAGTGAGCCATCGGGCTCAACTACATTCTGCGTCACGGATGCACTTTCTCGGAAGCGAGCCAGCGGCGTTCGACCTGCCGGGCGATGATCTCGGCCGAATGCAGTGGCTCGTAAGACCAATCGGGGATCGAGGCAATGTTGTCGTCGAGGGGACGCGTTGCGCCGTAAGCACGAAGCCCCTCGTGAAAGCTGCGGAATTTCCTGGAGCCGCCCGATGGCGTGAATACGAGAACCGGGCGGCCCGTTGCGGCCGCCTCGCCGGTCATGTTGACGCTGTCAGCGGTGACGACCAGCGCATCTGCGTGGGCGAGAAAATCGGGGTACGGGTTATGTCCCTCGCCGCTCCACAGTATGCGCGGGAACCGGCGCGTTGCCTCCTCTGTCACTTCGATCAGGCGCTGGTGCGTGCGCCGTGATGGCGTGATCGTGAAGCTGGCGCCAAGTGCGCCGAGGCGACCGAGCGAGACAGCAAGACGCGCGTCGTCGTCGGGTGTGAAGCGGTAGGCCGCGTTCTTGCCACCCAGGACCACAGCTACGCGCGGTCCCGGCAGCGCTGCGATGTCGGGCGGCATGACGCGGCGGAGATCGCGGAGGCGCTCCGCCGTGATGCTATGGGGGGCGGTCAGCGTGACGATGACGTTCGATCCCCGCAGCCGGTCGTGCTGCGGCACCCAGATCACGTCGGCGGCGTTGGTGCCGGCGCGCGTGTCGAGCATGAGGATGGTAAAGGTGTCGGGCGATTGGCGGCGGAGGGCGCGCAGGTAGGGCACGCTGGTGCGGCCCAGCGCGATGGCGACCTGCGGCCAGGGCGGCGCGAAGCCGCTGCTCGGCTCGCCAAAGCGCGCGCTGCGTTCAAGCGGTGCCCAGGGGGCCAGGATTTTCGAGAGTCCTTTCGCGATAAAGGGCTTCATCTCGTAGGAAAGGCCCAGCGCGTCGGCGACCCCACGCGTCTGCGTATCCATGCCGGCGGCGCCGTTGGTGAGGAGCCAGGCGGTGCGCCCGGCAAGGGGGCGGTGCTGTTCGGCTGTCGTATGCATATGCGGCCAGCATGACGCTATCGGCCCGGGTTGTGTCCACCCCTCATGACGTCACAACGTAAAGGCCGAGCGGGTCACGTGACCTAGCCAAAGGCGGCAGCTTGGTGCAACGTCGGCGGGCGGTCGCCCATCGGCGTGGCGGCGATCCCCATGGAGATTCTAGCCCGATGGCCGTGCGCCTTGACCCCATCGATTGGCGCATCCTCAAGGAGCTGCAGGCGGACGGCAGCCTGACGAACGTGGCGCTTGCCTCGCGGGTCGGCCTTTCGGCGCCGCCCTGCCTTCGGCGGGTCCGGGCGTTGGAGCAGGCCGGTCTAATCACCGGTTACACGGTGATGCTCGACGAGGCTTCGCTAGGGTTCGAGCTGACGGCGTTCGCGATGGTTGGGTTGCATAACCAGGCCGAGGCAGAGCTGCGGGCGTTCGAGAACCGCGTGCTGTCGTGGCCGATCGTGCGCGACGCTTTCATGCTGTCGGGTGAGAGCGACTACATGCTGAAGTGCGTGGCCAGGGATCTGCCATCGTTTCAGGAGTTCGTGCTGGGCGACCTCACCGCGGCGCCCAATGTCGCGAGCGTGAAGACGTTTCTCACCATCCGACGAGCGAAGCGTGAACCCGGCGTGCCGATCAGCGTGCCGGAGAAGTAGTGCGCTTTGCTTCTCATACCTTCCCGGGGACGAGCCCCGGGATGACAGAGCCGAAAGCAGCGCGCGGCTACTTCCACTCGATCTTGAGGACCTCATAGGAACGCGGGCCCTTGGGCGTCAGAACTTCTGCCGTGTCGCCCTTGGACTTGCCGATCAGGGCGCGGGCGATCGGCGAGGAAATGGAAATCTTGCCGTCCTTCACGCTGGCCTCGAAGTCGCCGACGATCCGGTACTTCACCTTTTCCTCGGTGTCCTCGTCGACCAGGGTGACGGTGGCGCCGAACTTGACGGTGTCGCCCGAGAGCTTGGACGTATCGATGACGTCGGCGCGGCCAAGGCGGTCCTCGAGGTCGGCGACGCGCGCCTCGTTCATGCCCTGTTGCTCCTTGGCGGCGTGATACTCGGCGTTTTCGGAGAGATCGCCGTGCGCGCGCGCCTCAGCGATGGCTTGGATGATACGGGGGCGCTCCTCCGATTTGAGGCGCTGCAGCTCCGTTTCCAAAGACCGGAAGCCCTCTACAGTCATGGGGACCCGTTCCATCGACATTCCTAACATCTCCCTTAGGCCTGACAGAGCTGCCAGGACCACCGAACACTCGTTGCTAGCAACGTGTGGATTGGGCCACCCAACGGCGAGCCCGACGGATTAGGATGGGCGTGTCACGAAGCTTTGCAAAGGGGCAACGCGCAATGTGCCTGCTTTTAGGGCCCTGATGGCCCTCGTGACGGCGACCGCACCAGCCACAGTAGTATAATACGGGATATGGTGAAGCAAGGCCGTGCGCCGGATATCCTTGCTGTCTGCCAAGGCCTTAGCGCCCGCCGTGGTGTTGAAAACCAGGTGCACGTCACCGTTTTTCATAGCGTCTACAATGTGCGGGCGCCCTTCCAGAACCTTGTTGATAGATTCGCAGGCGATGCCGTTCGCCTCCAGGTGCCGCTTGGTGCCGCGCGTGGCGATGATCGTGAAGCCCATGCTCTCGAGTTCGCGCACGGGGGCGATGACGCGATCCTTGTCGGTATCCTTCACCGAGATAAACACGGTGCCCTGCATCGGCAGGACCTGGCTCGAGCCAAGCTGGCTCTTGAGGAAGGCCATGGCGAAGTCGCTGTCGATGCCCATCACCTCGCCGGTGGAGCGCATCTCTGGCCCGAGGATCGGATCGACGCCGGGGAACCGCGCAAATGGGAACACGGCCTCCTTGACGGCGACGTGGTTCAACTGCGCCGGCTTGAGGTTGAATGTCGCCAGCGGCTTGCCGGCCATAACCTCTGCGGCGATGGCGGCGATCGGCTTGCCGATGACCTTGGCGACGAAGGGTACGGTGCGCGAGGCGCGCGGGTTGACTTCGAGCACGTACACGTCGCCGTCCTTGATGGCGAACTGGACGTTCATGAGACCGACGACGTTGAGCGCCAGGGCAAGCTCGCGCGTCTGGCGGTCGAGCTCGGCCAGCGTCTCGGCGCCGAGCGAATAGGGCGGCAGCGAGCAGGCGCTGTCGCCGGAATGAATGCCGGCCTCCTCGATGTGCTCCATGATGCCGGCGACGAAGGTGTCCTTGCCGTCGGCGAGGCAATCGACGTCGACTTCGACGGCGTCGCTCAGATAGCTGTCGATCAGGAGCGGGCGCTTGTCGGAGACGACAAGCTCGGACGGACGATCCAGCGTCGCGGACAGGCGGGTGACGTAACGGTCTACCTCGGAGCCATCGTGGACGATTTCCATGGCGCGACCGCCGAGCACGTAGGACGGGCGGATCACGACTGGGTAGCCGATGGAATCGGCAACGGCGCGCGCCTCGCCCGGAGTGCGCGCGATGCCGCTTTCGGGCTGCTTGAGACCGAGCTTGTTGATCAGCTCCTTGAAGCGATCGCGGTCCTCGGCCAAGTCGATGGCGTCTGGTGATGTTCCAAGGAGCGGCACGCCGGCAGCTTCCAGGGCCGCCGCGAGCTTCAGCGGGGTCTGGCCGCCGAACTGCACGATGACGCCCTTGAGGGTGCCCTTGGACTGCTCCT
>CAZBPM010000002.1:65076-247205 GCA_964493785.1 uncultured Hyphomicrobium sp.
GAGGCGGTCGGAGGTGTCGTAGTCGGTCGATACCGTCTCGGGATTGCAGTTGATCATGATCGTTTCGAAGCCGGCCGCGGTCAGCGCGAAGCATGCGTGACAGCAGCAATAATCGAACTCGATGCCTTGGCCGATGCGGTTGGGGCCGCCGCCGAGGATGATGATCTTGTTTGCGTCCGAGGGGCGCGCCTCGCACTCGGGCGCGCTGTGCCCGGTGCCCGTCTCCGACATGACGAGGCCTGTCTCGTAGGTCGAATACATGTAGGCAGTCGGTGCGGCGAACTCGGCCGCGCAGGTGTCGATGCGCTTGTAGACCGGATGAACGTCGAGCGCCGCGCGGTGGGCACGCACGTCGGCCTCGGCGATGCCGGCGAGCTTGGCAAGGCGGGCATCGGAGAAGCCCATGGACTTCAACGTGCGGAGCTGGTCGGCCGTCTTCGGCAGGCCGTGAGCTTTGACGCGGGCCTCCTGGTCGATGATCGATTTGATCTGATCCAGGAACCAGGGATCGACGCGGCAGGAATTGTGGACCTGCTCGACATCGAAGCCGAACCGGAGCGCCTGCGCGATCTTCAGGATGCGGTCGGGCGTCGGCTTGGAGATGGCTGCGCGCATGACGTTCTTGTCGTCGCCCTGCCCCAGCCCTTCCAGCGTGATGTCGTCGAAGCCGGAAAGCCCGGTCTCCATCGAGCGCAGCGCCTTCTGCACGCTCTCCGCGAACGTGCGGCCGATGGCCATGACCTCGCCGACCGACTTCATCGCCGTGGTCAGCGTCGGGTCGGAGCCAGGGAACTTCTCGAAGGCGAAGCGCGGAATCTTGGTGACGACGTAGTCGATGGTCGGCTCGAACGAGGCCGGTGTCGCGCCCTCGGTGATGTCGTTGGCGAGTTCGTCGAGCGTGTAGCCGACGGCGAGCTTGGCGGCGACCTTGGCGATGGGGAAGCCGGTGGCCTTGGAGGCGAGCGCGGAGGAACGCGACACGCGCGGGTTCATTTCGATGACGACGAGACGGCCGTCCTCAGGATTGACCGCGAACTGCACGTTGGAGCCGCCAGTCTCGACGCCGATTTCGCGCAGTACCGCCAGCGAGGCGTTGCGCATGATCTGATATTCTTTGTCGGTGAGGGTTAGCGCGGGCGCGACGGTGATCGAGTCGCCGGTATGCACGCCCATCGGGTCGAAGTTCTCGATCGAGCAGATGATGATGCAGTTGTCCGCCTTATCGCGGACGACCTCCATCTCGTACTCCTTCCAGCCGAGCAGGCTCTCGTCGATCAGGATCTGACCAACGGGCGAGGCGTCTAGGCCGGAGCGGACGATTTGCTCGAACTCTTCACGATTGTAGGCGACGCCGCCACCTGTGCCACCGAGCGTGAAGGCCGGGCGAATGATTGCGGGCAGGCCGATGCTGTCGATGGAGCGCATGGCCTCGGCGAAGCCTGCCGCCGTATCGTAGCGGACGATCTGGCCTTCCGCGTTGCGGATGGGGGGCGATGAGGCGATGGTCGCACGCGGGCTTTCCAGGCCGATGCGATCCATGGCCTCGCGGAACAGCTTGCGGTCCTCGGCCTTGTCGATTGCCTCGGCCCTGGCGCCGATCATCTCGACGCCGAATTTCTCCAGCACGCCCTGACGTTCAAGCGCCAGCGCGGTATTGAGCGCGGTCTGTCCGCCCATGGTCGGGAGCAGCGCGTCGGGCCGCTCCTTCTCGATGATCTTGGCGACGATCTCAGGCGTGATCGGCTCGATATAGGTGGCGTCAGCCAGCTCCGGATCCGTCATGATGGTGGCCGGATTGGAGTTGACGAGGATGATGCGGAAGCCTTCCTCCTTCAACGCCTTGCACGCCTGGGTGCCGGAATAGTCGAATTCGCAGGCCTGGCCGATGACGATCGGTCCGGCCCCGATGATGAGGATGGACTTGATATCGGTGCGTTTGGGCATGAGGCGGCCTTTTATTCGTGATCGGCGGCTTTGGCTATAGCCCAATTCGCGCGACCGCAACCGCGCATCGGCACTTAGCCGATGCGCTAGATCCGCACGTTGATGTGGATGACGCCTTCCGGGCTATTTTTTCTCGGGGGCCGGGCTGGCGGGCGCACCCGGAAACTGAGGCGTGTCGACCTTGATATCGGCTGGATATGAATAGATTGCCTCGAAGATCGGCTTGTCGAGCTGGTCGGCGCGGGCGAAAATCGAGCGCATCGGCAGGCCCGTCGTCGGATCGACATAGATCACGCGCACGGGGCGGTCCGGCAGCTTCGGCTTTTCCACCTTGTTGGGGGCAACGTCCTTGGGGCCGGGCTGATCATTTTCGCCCTGGTAGGCCAGAAACTGCTGCTCGCCGACCGGCATCTTGCCGAGGCATTCGAACTCACCCATCGTCGCTTCTGTCTGATCGTCGCCGAGGGTCTCCTGCATCTGGGCTGCCATGGCGTCGGCGACCTGGGGATGCAGCGGGCGCCACTGCTCACCTTCCATGCGCGACCAGCCGTCACGACCAATGATGACGGTCTCGACAGGCTTGGGCTCAGTGGTGGAGCTGATGATCTGGCGCATCCGGTTGGGAAGCACGTAGTCGACAGTCATGTCGACAAGGCCCTGCTCGGACAGCATTTTCGTTTTCATGCGGAAGCCGCTGGTGTGGCGCTGACGCTCGAGCGCGGTAGCGACCTCGTCCTTACAGGCGGCGTGAGCGGCGCTGCCGGCGGCGATCAAAAGGGCGAATGCCGTCAGCATCGCGGTCGTCGTCTGCTTCTTCATCGTTCGTTTCCTCGACATACGCATGTGGCGCTTTGCGCCTTATCTCATCTTACCCAGCGGTGCGTCCGGGTGATCCTCGATCTCGATCTTCTCGGGGTATTCGTAGGTGCCCTTGAAGACAGCTTCCGATCCCGCATCCTCGCCGGCAACGATGTTCAGTGCCGGCAATCCGCTTGCCGGATCGACGTAGATCGTCCGATGCAGCACGGGTGCGCCCGCCGCTCCGCCTTGATCGGCATGCTTCTCGACGCTGCGATAGGCCAGATAGTCCTTGCCGTCGAGCGATGTCGTGCCGAGGCAGGTGAAATCCCCGACCTCTTGGGGCGGGTCGACGGCGGCCGAACGCACCTGGGCGATGATGGTTTGTGCAACGGCCGGCATCAGCTCCTGCCAGGCGGCGCCCTGGCGGCTGTAGGCCCTGGAGCCGTAGAGCACGGTTTCGAGCGGCTGCTGCCCCGGAGCCTCGATCGTCTGATGCATGCGATCGGGGGGCTGGTAGGTCACCTTTATCTGAACTGGGCCGGCGGGCGTCTTCATCTCGGAGTTCACTACGAAGCCGCGCTTGGTGCGCTGCTTGTTGAACGCTTCCGTGACGTCCTTCCGGCACGCGTCGTCTGCTGCGGCAGTGCCCGCGAGCATGACCGTCAGCGCGCAAAAAACGGCGCAACGCTGCATTAAGACTCCTCCCTAGCTGCGCCGTTGGGCTTCTTCCGGCCGTCGGCGCCGCTTGATTACAGTGTCACGGGAACTTTTTCCACGGTGGTGTCCCATTATTCCCGAGGACGGTACACTATAACGGCGCGTGGAGGCGCGGCGAGCCCCGCCAGAATTAATGTTTCGTAGGGTGGAGGCGGCCTCAGGCCTTGCGGCGGCGCATCAATTCGACGAACCGGTCGAACAGGTAGTGGCTGTCCTGCGGGCCTGGCGAGGCCTCGGGGTGATATTGCACCGAGAAGACTGGCTCACCCTTCAACTGGATACCGCAGTTGGTGCCGTCGAAGAGGGAGACGTGGGTCTCCTCCACGCTGGTCGGCAGTGTGCTGCGATCGACCGTGAAGCCATGATTCATCGAGGTGATTTCCACCTTTTGGGTGGTGTAGTCCTTCACCGGATGATTGGCGCCGTGGTGGCCCTGAGACATCTTATGGGTCTTGGCGCCGAGCGCGAGCGCGAGCATCTGGTGTCCGAGGCAGATGCCGAACACGGGCAGGCCCGAGGAAACGATCTTCTTGATCTCGGGAACGGCGTACTTGCCGGTCGCGGCCGGGTCACCGGGGCCGTTGGACAGGAACACGCCATCCGGCTTGCGTTCCAAGATGTCCTCGGCGCTCGTCGTCGCCGGCACCACCGTCACTTTGCAGCCGGCGCTGGCGAGGCAGCGCAAAATGTTGCGCTTCAAACCGTAGTCGATGGCGACGACATGGAAATCGGGGTTCTCGTTGCGGCCGTAGCCCTCGCCCCACACCCAGCGCGTCTCGTCCCAGGTATAGCTCTGGCCGCTGGTCACGTCAGGCACGAGGTCCATGCCGTCGAGGCCTGGCCAGGCTGCGGCCTCGGCCTTCAGCTTGGCGATGTCGAACTTGCCGGATGGTTCATGCGCGATAACGCCGTTCGGCATGCCCTTTTCGCGGATGCGGGCCGTAAGCGCGCGCGTATCGATGCCGCTAATGGCGATGATGCCGCGTGCTTTCAGCCAGCGATCGAGGTTCTCGGCGGCGCGGTAGCTCGAAGGCGCTGTTATGTCGGCGCGCAGTACGCAGCCGCGCACGCCTGAGCGAGCGGCAAGGTTCGACGTCTCGGTGTCCTCGATGTTGGCACCGACGTTGCCGACATGGGGGAAAGTGAATGTGATGATCTGTCCCGCATACGAGGGATCGGTGAGGATCTCCTGGTAGCCGGTGATCGCGGTATTGAAACAGACCTCTCCGACGGCGGAGCCGGTGGCACCAAGCCCAGTGCCGGAAATGACGGTTCCGTCGGCCAGCACGAGGCGGGCTGTCGATGGGGCGTCGGCCCAGGGCGGCGGCGTATCAGATGGCGTCGTCGTCAATGGCGGCTCCGGCGGTCGCGTTCTATGCGGCACAACGGGCGCTCCCGTGCACCGGCCGTACGCGGGGCGAAAGGGCGGAATGCGGCCGGAACGTATGGTAAGGGCACCGGCCGGTCAACACCGGGGGGTTGCGACTCGGCGCGCCGCCATCAAGATGCACAACGCATCCGCGCGGCAGACAGCTTGCTTCATCGGGGCGCGATGCCTAAACACGGCCACGAACAATGGAGGCCAGAATGCGCGAGAAGATCAACGACGACCTCAAGACGGCGATGAAAGCCGGCGAAAAGGATCGCGTGGGCACGCTGCGCCTCATCAACGCGGCCATCAAGTCGGCCGACATCGAAGCGCGCCCGTCCGGCAAGGACAAGATCTCCGACACCGACATTCTTTCGGTGCTGGCAAAGATGGTGAAGCAGCGCCGTGATTCGATCGATCAGTTCGTGGCCGGTGGGCGTCAGGACCTTGCCGACAAGGAGCAGTCCGAGATCAGCGTGATCGAAGCCTATCTGCCGAAGCAGATGAGCGAGGACGAGGCCAAGACCGCCATCGCCGCCGTCATCGCCGAAACGGGCGCGGCCGGCCCCAAGGACATGGGCAAGGTAATGGCCGCGCTGAAGGCGAAGTATGCCGGTCAGATGGACTTCGGCAAGGCGAGCGCGCTGACGAAAGACCTGCTGAAGTAGGCACTGTTGCAGCCGGCTCGGCACGTCCCGTCGCCCTCGGTCTAATGCCGAGGATGCAACCGGCATTGCCCTCCAGCGAACGCTTGGAGAACTCCCGAACGTGCTCCGGGCTGGGTTTAACGGAAGCCGCGCGGTTCACGGCTGCAGAGATTTGGAGCCTGTGCACATCGGTGACAGGGCACTTGTGCCACGCCGGACTGAGGCCGAATCAGGCAATACCTCTAGTGTCGGGCGCGCTGCAGTTCTGCATTGCTGTTCCGACACTTGGCATGGAACCCGAATGCGCTATCCGCCGAACTTCCTGGAAGACATAAAGGCGCGGCTGAGCGTCAGCGCCGTTGTCGGTCGGAAGGTGCCGCTGAAGCGCGCTGGGCGCGAGTACCGCGGCCTGTCGCCGTTCAAGGTCGAGAAGACGCCGTCGTTTTTCGTCAACGATCAGAAGGCGTCGTGGTTCGATTTCTCATCCGGACAGAACGGCGACATCTTCAAGTTTCTCATGCTGACGGAAGGTCTGAGCTTTCCCGAGGCCGTGGAGCGGCTGGCGGAGCAGGCCGGCGTGCCGATGCCCAAGGTTTCCGCGCAGGATGAAGCGCGCGAGGACGAGCGGGAGCGCCTTTACCGCATCATGGAAATGTCGGCCGCTTTCTTCGAAAGCGCGCTGAAAACCGGGGCTGGCGCTGAAGGGCGCCGCTACCTGGAGAAACGTGGGCTCAAGCGGGAGACGATATCCGGGTTCCGGCTCGGCTATGCACCCAACGACAAGTCGGCGTTGCGCACCCACCTCGCGGCAGCAGGTTTCAAGGTCGAGGAGATGGTCGCGTCGGGGATGCTGATCGGCGGCGCCGACATTCCCGTGGCCTACGATCGATTCCGCCACCGCGTCACGTTCCCGATTACCGACTTGCGCGGGCGGATCATCGCGTTCGGTGGACGTGCGCTCGATCCCGACCAGCCTGCGAAGTATCTCAACTCGCCCGAGACGCCGCTCTTTCACAAGGGCCACATCCTTTTCAACGCGCAGCGCGCGCGTGGCCCGGCGCACGACAAGAAGCGCGTGATCGTCGTCGAAGGCTACATGGACGTCATTTCGCTGGCCGAGGCCGGATTTGGCGAGGCCGTGGCGCCGCTCGGTACCGCGCTGACAGAGGAGCAGGCCAAGCTGCTGTGGCGGATGGCGGACGAGCCCGTCCTTTGTTTCGATGGCGACTCGGCGGGCCGAAAGGCGGCGTTCCGCGCCGTCGAGACGGTGCTGCCGCTGCTGTCCCCGGGCCGGACGGTGCGCTTCGCCTTCCTGCCGGGCGGATTAGACCCGGATGACCTTGTGCGCCAGAGCGGTCCGCAGGCATTTGCCGACGAGATGGGCAAGACGCGGGCGCTGTTCGATGTTCTGTGGGAGCGCGAGGCGCAGGATCACGATCTGTCGACGCCGGAGCAGCGGGCTGCGCTGGAGTCTCGCCTCAAGGGCATGGTTGCCAAGATCGGCGATGCGTCAGTGCGCGAGCACTACGACCGCGAGCTGCGCGAAACGCTGTTCGCCCTCAATCGCACCGTGGTGCGGGAGATCGCTCGCGGCCAGGGTCCGCGAAGGGCGCCTAGTGGGGGAACACGGCGCAACAATTCGACGGAGGATTGGCGGCTGCGCGAGCGTGCCCGCCTGGGCTCCGCTTCTTTTCCGATCGTCGCCTCGCGACGCCAAAGTGCCAGCCGTGAGCTCGCGAGCCGCAGCGAGCTTGCGCCTCCACGGGAGGCCTTATTGCTGAAAACGTTGATTAATCATCCTTGGTTGATTGACGAGGATTCGGAGGCCATTGCCTCGCTAACTCTTAAGTCACCGGTGCTGGCGGGCCTCCGCGACACCATATTAGCAAGCCAAGCTGTGGAGAATGAGCTTGACAGCGCTCGTTTACGCTCCCAACTGAGCGGAGCGGGCCTCGGCAAGGTTGTGGATCTTGTGGAGCGCTCCGTTACACATAGAAGCGATCGTTTCGCAGAGCCTGATGCCCCGCGGGCCGAGGTGGAAGTTGGCTGGCGCCACGCCCTCGCGCTGCATGAGAGGCAGGTCGGCTTGCAGAAGTCGCTCGAAGCTGCTGTCCAGGCTTATCACCGGGACGGCTCCGAGGACGCGTTGGCGCGCATCTGCGAGATCCAGGACCTGCTTGCCCGGGCAAGCGAGTCTTCCGTATCCGCGGATTGAACCAATTGGCGCGCTCCTTGCGGGCGAGAGCTTGTTCGAGCGCAGTTACCCGCGCGTGCGGCGCGGGTATTGAAGGGGATGTACGGGTGGAATGCCATCGGCAAGCGCAGTGCCCTGGCGTGTCACTGATACTTGAGTCTGCGATGCAATGTCGCACGCCGAGATGGCGCGGATAGAGCGGGATACGAGCCCTTGAAAGCACAGGCCCTGAAAACGAAAGCCCCAGCTGGGCGCGCGAAAGTGGCGCCGGCGTCGAAAAACGACGATCAGGATAAGCAGGCCGACGCGCCGGAGCGGGACAGCCCGCTCCTCGATCTTTCCGATCAGGCCGTCAAGAAGCTGCTGAAGACGGCGAAGGCGCGCGGCTACGTCACCTATGACGAGCTGAACTCGGTGCTGCCCTCAGAGGAGGTTTCCTCCGAGCAGATCGAGGACACGATGGCAATGCTGTCCGACATGGGCATCAACGTCGTCGAGACCGACGAAGGCGAGGAAGGGCAGGAAGCTGCCGCCGCCGACGAGCCCGACGAGGACGAAGGTGGCGGTGGCCGCGCCCTCACCACCCAATCGGCGCTCACGACCAGCAGTGCCCGCTCCGAGCCGACGGAGCGCACCGATGATCCGGTGCGCATGTATCTTCGCGAGATGGGCTCGGTGGAGCTGCTTTCTCGCGAGGGCGAAATTGCCATCGCAAAGCGCATCGAGGCCGGTCGCGAGGCGATGATCGCCGGCCTGTGCGAGAGCCCCCTCACCTTCCAGGCGATCATCATCTGGCGTGATGAGCTGAACGAAGGCAAGATTCTACTCCGCGACATCATCGATCTCGAAGCCACCTACGAGGGCCCGGAGGCGAAGCAGCCCCCGCCACTGGGAGCGGGCGAAGAGGAAGGTGCTGACGGCGAGGGTGAGGCCCCTCCTCCAGGTGGCGCACCCGAGGGTGACGGCGACGACGAGGACGACTACGAGAACGCGCTGTCGCTCGCTGCCATGGAGGCCGAGCTGAAGCCGAAGGTTCTCGAGACCTTCGATCGCATCGCTTCGACGTACAAGAAGCTGCGCAAGCAGCAGGACAAGAAGCTCGAGCAGCAGGTTGCCGGCGAGCAGGGCTCCAAGAAGGAGCAGAAGGCCTACGACAAGCATCGCGACGAGATCATCGTCGATGTGAAGAGCCTCTCGCTCAACAACAACCGCATCGAGAGCCTCGTCGAGCAGCTCTACGGCATCAACAAGAAGCTCGTCGGCCATGAAGGCCAGCTGATGCGGCTTGCTGAAAGCTGCGGCGTGCCGCGCCAGGCGTTCATCGACGAGTACTTCGGCAACGAGATCGATCAGACGTGGCTCGAGCGGGTCAGTGGGCTGGGCCGCAAGTGGCAGACGTTCGTCAAGAACGAGAAGGCGCGCATCGAAAAGCTGCGCGGCGACATCCACACGCTGGCCTCCGAGACCGGCCTTGAGATCACCGAGTTCCGCCGCATCGTGAAGGCGGTGCAGAAGGGTGAGCGCGAGGCACGCCAGGCGAAGAAGGAAATGGTTGAAGCCAACCTTCGCCTCGTCATCTCGATCGCCAAGAAGTACACGAACCGCGGTCTGCAGTTCCTCGACCTCATCCAGGAGGGCAACATCGGCCTCATGAAGGCGGTCGACAAGTTCGAGTACCGCCGCGGCTACAAGTTCTCGACCTACGCCACGTGGTGGATCCGGCAGGCAATCACCCGCTCGATCGCCGATCAAGCGCGCACCATCCGTATCCCGGTGCACATGATCGAAACGATCAACAAGATCGTGCGCACCTCGCGGCAGATGCTGCACGAGATCGGCCGCGAGCCGACACCGGAGGAGCTGGCCGAGAAGCTGGCGATGCCGCTGGAGAAGGTGCGCAAGGTTCTCAAGATCGCCAAGGAGCCGATCTCGCTCGAGACGCCGATTGGCGATGAGGAAGATTCGCATCTCGGCGACTTTATTGAGGACCGTAACGCGGTGCTGCCGATCGATGCGGCGATCCAGTCGAACCTGCGCGAGACGACGACACGCGTGCTGGCTTCGCTCACGCCGCGCGAGGAGCGCGTGCTGCGCATGCGTTTCGGCATCGGCATGAACACCGACCACACTCTGGAGGAAGTCGGCCAGCAGTTCTCGGTGACGCGCGAGCGCATCCGTCAGATCGAAGCGAAGGCGCTGCGAAAGCTGAAGCACCCGAGCCGGTCGCGGAAGCTGCGCTCGTTCCTCGACAACTGATCACCGAAACCCCCGAGCCAGCCTCGGGGGTTTTGCTTTTTATACTCGTTATGGTTCGACACGCACGGGGTCATCGCTCTCCATCCGGGCACGCAGATGGCGGACAATCCAGATTACGGGTTCGCACTTTTTGAGCTTCTGAAGAAGGCCGGCGGCGGCGACGCGGCGCCACTGAGGGCCTATCTGGCAGCCGATGCGACGGGCGCGGTGACGGCAGACCACAGTTGTGTGTTGGTGGTTCGAAACCAATTCGGCGGCGCGCGCGATGGCCGCTGGTATCCTTACTCGGCGCAGCCCGACCACAACCCCTGGCCGGGCACATCGGCGCGGGCAGCCCTTGTGCTTGTTCGGCGCGACCCAAGGGGTGCGCTTTCGTGGCACGAACTCACCCTGCCCGTGGGGATGTCGGTCGATGCCATCTCCGCCAAGGGGAGCAGCTTTCGCATTCGCTCGGGCGGCGTCGATATCACGACAACCGGCGATCAGCTTTTTCGGGTCATCGCCGATGCCGCGTTCGGAGAACCGGGTTTCTCGGAAGCCGAGATTGCGCTCGGGGTCGAGAAGCTCGCCGGCCGCGTTGCGCTGGACATCGTGGGCCCACCAGAGCCCGGTGCGGTCCTGGGGACCGCGTTGCCCCTCGTCCTGGAGGACCCGGTGCTTGGATACTTCTCGTTCAGACCGGAGCGGCCGGCGCGCTATGTCGAGACGCGCGAGTATGGACCGAGTTATTCGCTCGTTGCCGATCCGTCCGGGGACTTCGCGCCAGCGCTTGCTCGGGCACGCGAAGTCATTCCCGGCATCGATGCGCAGGTCGCGGCAGGCGCGCACCTCGTGCAGGCGACCAAGCCCGACTTCGCCAAGGCCGACGCCCCGCGGCTGGCCGCAGTCGCATTTCGCCCCGACGGCATTGTCGAGATCACCATTGACGACGACGACGTAGGCTCCGTCTCTGCCGATCTTGAACTCGGCCTCGATGGAGAGCTGCGTCTGATCGCCATCGACGACAATTAGCCGGCGGGTTCCACGAGGCGCAACGCGCCGAACTTTCGGCGCAGTCGCCGCGCACGGTGCCGCGGATTGCCGTGTGCGTGAGCCTTTCGCAGTGTCCGAGTCCCCCGTCATAGAACGCAGTGGCGCCGCCGCATGGCCGGTGCTGCGCGCCTGCATCGAGACGGAAGCGCGCATTGGCGCACGGATGGCCGCACAGCCGGTCACTGCGGCGCTCTATGAATTCCTCCGCTTCGGGATGAAGCAGGCGTGGGCCTGCCTGTTCGGCGGCCTGATGGTGGCGCTGCTGATCGGCACGTTTCTATTCTATCCGCCGACTGCTGCGCTCTCGCGCTATGACTTCCTGTTCCTCGCCTCGCTGAGCATCCAATTAATGCTGCTGGTCACGCGCCTGGAAACGCTCGAGGAGGCCAAGGTCATCGTGGCCTATCACGTGGTCGGCACGGTGATGGAGATCTTCAAGACATCAGTCGGCTCGTGGGTGTATCCGGAGGAATGCTTCTTCCGCATCGCGGGCGTGCCGCTGTTCTCGGGCTTCATGTATTCGTGCATCGGCAGCTACATCTGCCGCGCTTGGACACTCTTCCATTTCGAGTTTCGCAATCATCCCTCCAACGGTGCCCTGGTCCTGCTCAGCGGCGCGATCTACGTGAATTTCTTCGCGCACCACTACCTGCCCGATGCACGGTGGCTGCTGTTCGCCGCGACTGCGGTGCTGTTTGCGCGGACGAGAGTCTATTACCTAAATTGGCACGTTCATCGCTGGATGCCTCTGATCGTCGGCCTCGCGCTTGTGACGCTTTTCATATGGTTCGCCGAGAATATCGGCACGTTTACGCGCACGTGGCTCTATCCGAACCAGCATCGCGCATGGTCGCTCGTTGGCTTCAGCAAGTTCGGATCGTGGTTCTTGCTGCTCATCATCAGCTACACGCTTGTCGCTCTCATCAAGAAGCCGCGTGAGCATGCAGAGGCGCAAACCGCGTCTGGTGTCGACACTGTCGCGTCGGCGACGCTCGCAGAGCCTACTGCCGCGCAGGCATTCGCGCCCCGTTGACCCGTTTGAGATATGCCGTATCTGAGTGCGTAGAACTCTACTCGGCAGTCGTTTTCGGTCGGGAAGAACAGCGATTGGGAGTGAGATGCCGGTGATGCTTCGTCGACGGGATATTTTGGTTGCAGTCGTTGCCACTTTGGCAGCGCTTGCAGCCGGCGTGCAGGCTGCACCGTCCGTGACCGATATCGGTGCGCGTCTGGCCGAGATCGAGAAATCGACGGGCGGACGGCTCGGGGTTGCCATCCTCGATACGAAGTCCGGAGAACTCTATGGCCAACGTCTGCTTGAGCGCTTCCCTCTCTGCAGCACCTTCAAAGCGCTGGCAGCCGGGCTGGTGCTGGTGCGTGTCGATGGCGGGGAAGAAAAACTCGACCGCCGCGTGACGTTCGGCAAGGACGATGTCGTGCCTTACTCGCCCGTGTCGAAGGCCAGGGCTGGCGGCGATGGCATGACGATGGCCGAGATCTGCGAGGCCGCCGTTACGCAGAGCGACAACACCGCGGCCAACCTGATGCTGAAGAGCTTCGGCGGACCCGAGGCGCTCACGGATTGGCTGCGTACGCTGGGCGACAAGGCCACGCGCCTCGACCGGGCGGAGCCTGCGCTCAACGACGTGCCAGCGGGTGATCCGCGCGATGGCACGACGCCGCGTGCGATGGCCTACACACTGCAGCGCGTGCTGCTCGGCAACGTGCTGTCTAGGGCTTCCGAGAAGCAGCTTGCCGACTGGATGCTCGCAACCAAGACAGGCGACGCGCGGCTCAGGGCGGGGCTGCCGGCGGGCTGGCGCATCGGCGACAAGACCGGAACGTGCAACGGTTCCGCCAGCGACGTTGCCATCATCTGGCCGCCGGATCGGCCGCCGCTGATCGTTGCCGCGTATCTGGCCGATGCGAAGGTGCCGGCCAAGGAACGTGAAGCGGCGCTTGCCCGCGTCGGGCAGGCGGTCGCCGAGCTGATCGGGACGCAAGCGGCGCGCTAGGCGTTTGTGCGGCTCTGCGACTCACGCGTATCGTTGCGCATGTCACAGCTACAACTGCTTCGCATCTATCTCGCCGGGCCGGAGGTGTTCTTTGCAAACGCCGTCGAGCAGGGCGAAACCAAGAAGCGTCTTTGCGCCGAGCATGGCTTCGAAGGCGTCTACCCCCTCGACAACGCGATCTCCGGCGGGGAGCATCTGTCGCCGCAGGAGGTGGCGCGCCGCATCAGCCGCGGCAATGAGCAGCTGATGCGATCGTGCGATCTGCTCATCGCCAACTGCACGCCGTTTCGCAGTGTTTCGATGGATGTCGGCACGGCGTTCGAGATCGGTTTCATGCAGGCGCTGGGACGGCCGGTGCTCGGCTATTCGAATACGCCAGCTGACTATGCAGCGCGCGTGCGCGCGGCCGCACTTAGCGCCGGAGCCATGTGGGACGCTGAAAGCAGCGCAGCGGAGATCGAGGATTTCGGTCTTGCCGAGAACCTGATGATTGCCATTGCCATTGAGGACGCCGGGGGCGAATTCGTCGCCCAACAGGTGGCCGGTGATCGGATGCTGTCGGACCTCACAGGCTTCCGCCGCTGCCTCGCGATCGCTTCGAGATTGACTGGCCGAGCCGGTCCGAACGGATAGCTGCTTGGCAGATGGAAGGCGACACGAGGCCGCCTGCCATCGGTCAGCAGCCGCTCAGGCTTTCGCCGAGGGCTGCTCGACAATCAGCCCGACGATGCGCCGGACAACCGGCAGAACGAAAAGCAGGGTTGGGAACGCCACCAGCCATGACAATCCCCATGCAATCGGCCATGTGGAAAGGAACTGCTGGGTAAAGCCCAGGCTCTTCAAGGTCGAAATGGCTGACACGACGAATGTCATCAGGAGCGAGAGGACGAGCGGCGTGATGAACGCGGCGTAGCGCGCAGGCAGTCGCCAACGCTGGGAACGTTGAATATTCGACATATTCTCGGACTTTCGCTGCGGCTCGGCGGTGCGGAAGGCATATTCAAATCGCATCCTCCAGCATGGGAGCCGGGTTGGATGCGTTGCCTAACGTGAACGCTTACGGCCATGGACAGCAGAAAAGCTGCTCGCCACCGACGCTGCTTGAATACCAGGATCCGAGTCAGTCGCCAAGCGGCGCCATCGCACGCGGCCATTGTGGGAAGGTGTGGCAATGGGGCATAGTTCCCGCGCATGACAGAACGAGGGAATCGCCACATGCGCCGGGTCGCCATGATTTTCGCGGTTGCCGCGAGCTTGGGTTTGAGCATCGCCGCGTCCGCACCTGCGAACGCCGGCAAGGCGTGGGATGAGATCAAGGCAGGCGTGTTTGCCGGCAGGCCCATTCAGCCGGCGGGCGAGATCGTCCAGCTCCAGGCTCCCTTCCGGCCACTGGATCAGCGCGCGGTGCCGATCGACGTGGAGGCGCGCTTTGCCGACGGACGTAGCGTTCGCGGCATCACCCTCATCGTCGACGAGAACCCCTCCCCTGTCGCGGCGCAGTTCGATTTCGGCGGCACGCGCGAGCATGTCCACGTCTCGACCAAGCTGCGCCTCAACGCTGCAACCGAGGTTCGTGCCGTGGTCGAGGCCTCGGACGGCCAGCTCTATATGGTCGAGCGGTTCGTGCGCTTTGCCGGCGGGCAGGCCGCCTGCTCGGCCCCGCCATCGGGCACCCCGGAACAGATCGCGGCGACCATGGGCAAGATGAGCCTCGAGCCACTGTCGAAGAAGCAGGCCGCGGCGACGGAGATCGAGCCGCGCGCGCGGCTTCAGATCATGCACCCGAACCACACCGGCATGGTGCTCGATCAGCTGACGCTGCTTTACGTGCCGCTGCGCATCCTCACCGAGCTGGAGGTCAGCCAAGGCGAGGAGCGGGTATTTGCGATGAAGGGCTCGATGACCATGGCGCAGGACCCGATCATCGAGTTCGATTATCGCACCAACGGCGCTACGCAGTTGCATGTCGAAGCGCGCGACAGCGATGGATCGAGCTGGGCTAAGGACTTCCCCGTCGGCCAGGGCAGCTAGCGGCTTTCGGCCAAGGCTCGCTGGCGCCTCGGCCCTCGTCTGTGCATCAGATGCGCGCGGCGGTCGTCACTACTTCAGCGCCCAAGTGATCGTCACGTTTGCTTCCAGCATCTGCGTGCCGCGCTCGATAGGGACGGAATCTGCTTTCATCGCCCGTGCGAACACCGGCCGCGGCGGCTGAGCTCCGTCGCCCTCGGTGATCGTCAGCACCTCGCCGACCTCAGCACCGGCAGCAGCAGCGTAGAGCTCCGCACGGCGGCGCGCGTTTTCCACCGCCTGCTTGCGTGCGTCATCGAGCGCCGTTTCCGCCTTGCTGACCTCGAAGCTCAGACCCGACGACTGGTTGGCGCCCGCGGTGACCAGCCGGTCCAGGATATCGCCCACCTTCTCGATGTCGCGCACCAGGACCTGCACCTCATTGGTGACGGTGTAGCCGTCGATCTTCGGTGCCTCGCCCTCTGCTGGGCGCGTGTAGCGCGGATCGACGTGGAACGAGGACGTCTGGATGTCCTTCGGATCAATGCCGGCCGACTTCAGCTCGCTGACGACCTTCTGCATGGCCGCGGAGTTCGCGGTGAGTGCCTCACGGGCGGTGGAGCCCTCCGCCGTCACCCCGGATGTCAGCCGCGCCTGATCGGGCTCCAGGGCGACGCTGCCCGAAGCCGAGACGGTGATGGTGCGTGCAGGCGCATCAGCTGCGCGGACGGCAGAGGCGGTTGCGAGCATGGCGATTCCCAGGGCGAGAGAGCGGGCGGCGGTGAGCGTGCGCATTCTTGTTCCTTCGAGTTGTCTATGGCCGAAAGGTAGCGGCAGTTGGCGGACGTTTCGCGGCAAAATAGGTGGGTTTTGGCGGCGGCGATAAGTCTGCTATGAGGTGCGCCGCCGCGCCCCGCGTCTCGCCTCGAGTCGCGCCGGTAGGGCCCGTAGCTCAATGGTTAGAGCTGGCGGCTCATAACCGTCTGGTTCCAGGTTCGAATCCTGGCGGGCCCACCAACAAAATCAAATAGTTAGATGATGATGCTGCAAGGGTACCGCCTTTGCGGGCGCGCTCTTCCCCGCGCCGCCGTCGAGAATTTTTCAACAATGCACAGCTGTACACGCGCCCATCGTCGCAACCGTAGGTAGTTCTGCTAGCCTGCGCGGACCGCTCGTCACAAGGGAACGCACTATGGGCATCCGCAAATCGGTCATATCGCTCTTGCCGCCAAGCGTCGCCTCGGGCCTGCGTCAGGTGCGAAGGGGCGCGCGCCTGGCGACGCCGTCGGCCCTCCTTTCGCGCGCCCGTGTCGGGGCGGCGAGGAAAAAGCAGGGCGTCAGGGTCAACGTCGGTTGCGGCTCCAAGATCGGAGAGGGCTACGTCGGTTGTGACGTAAGGCGGCTGCCTGGGGTGGAGATCGTTTGCAGGGCCTGGGAGCTGTCGCGCCACGGCTCGGACTTGGAGGAAGTCTATTCACGCCACATGATGGAGCACCTGACGAGGCACGAGGTTGCGCGGACTCTCGATGACTGGTTCAAGGCGCTGCGCCCCGGGGGGCTGGTCCACATCATCGTCCCGGACGTCGACTTCCACTGCCAACAATGGTTGCGCGCCGATTGGAGCGAAGCGGCGTGGCAGGACAAGTGGTCAGACGCACGCCACGCGTTCTCGAGCCTATACGGCTGGCAGCGCGGCGCCGAGCACGCGATCGATAAACACAACCCAGCGGCCGCTCTTTACTGGGACGTCCACAAGTCCGGGTTCTGCAAGGGACTGATGACCATGTTGCTGAAGCGGCATGGCTTCGAGGACATCGACTGCTCCACTGTCGACAAGTGGCACCTGGTGGCAAAGGCCCGCAAGCCCCTGCATCCAGCCACAGCGGATCGTAGCTGACGGCCTCCACTGTGCGCACAGATCCGCGGTGCGCGCCCTACGGTATTGGCCGCTCAATCGCGTTCTTGACATGCCAGCCCGAACTGCATTTTTCTCGACGGCATGGAAAAGCGCCCGAAGATCAATCTTGCCCAACTCGCCTATCTGATCGTGTTCGGCATCTTCGTCTTCATCTACTCGGTGAGGGCGATCAACGGCACGGCGACCCAGCTCGACTGGATAACGCTCGCTATCGCCGTGTTCCTGCTGCTCGTATCGGCCTACAGGATCCTGCGGGATTTTGGTCGGCCCGATAGTTGAGCGCCGAGGCCTCGCTGATGTTTCGAGGCAGCGTCAGCCTGACATCACCGCACGAGCCGCAAATGGCAGCGTTGCTGGGCGCAGTGTTCTTCATACGCGGAGGCGTGCGAGGGTTGCGGTGCCGGATCAGGCGTGATCCACGCGGCCGCGACGCCGACTAGAACCCGAACGATAAGCTCCACGTCGATCCTCCCTCTCGGCGCGGCCGATATAGAGACGATTGCGGGGTGATAGACGAACGCTAACACATCTCCGGCAGGGCACAAGGCGCCGGAATGTCAGAAGCTTTGCAGGTATATCGCAGACGGCTTTGCGCGGTTGCGGCACAAGTGGCTGGCCGGTCCGCTGACTAAACCGCTCTCAGCAGTCGGCGCCATTGGCATCGACGATGGATATGCCCTCGCCTGCGTGAACCGATTTCAGACTGCTGACATCATCCAGTGCCATCGCCCAGATGTTGCAAGGGCTGGCCATGCGGATCTCGCCGCGGCGAGACACCGGCGTGGGGCCGAACCCTATCGCGATGGCTTCTCCGTCCGGCCAGAATGCGATTTCGCCGGCGTTGACGATCTCGCGCGCGCCGGGCTCGGGCTCCGAACTTACAGGCGCGTTGAAATACACCTCGCGGCCCCACATGCGTGCCTCGGCATGGATCGGAAGGGCTGCCCAGATACGCTCCGCAGTCGGCGTTTCGAGAAGCCGCGCACGGATAGAAACCTTACCTGCACGGATCACGATCTCACGCATTTCCGCCTCCCGCGGTCGGTCAGTCTGGCGCTGCCGTTGGCACCTATCTGGCACCGACATGGGGACCTGATCAATAGCCTCCCCGTCGAGGGACCGCTACTGGAGATGCCCGCAATCTCTAGACCCGGCAATGGGTATCCGCATTGAGGGGACAGAATGACAACACCCTGTGATCGCGGTGAGTTGCATTTGGAGCAGATACGCTGGGCGTTGGATGCAACAACGCCACGCTCGAAGGCGTGGCGTCATCGATTATCAGGTCGGTCCGACTGTCAGGCCGGCGGAGGGCCGAACACCAGAACCGCGTTGAGACCGCCGAACGCGAATGAGTTGGACATCGTGTAGGTGACATCGAGCTTGCGGCCGACGTTCGGGATGTAGTCCAGGTCGCACTCGGGGTCGGGGTCGTCGAGCCCGATCGTCGGAGGAACCCAGCCCTCGGCCATTGCCGAGATGCAGGCCGTCGCCTCGATGCCGCCGCCAGCGCCAAGCGGATGCCCGGTCATCGACTTGGTCGACGAGATGGCAAGGTTCTTGGCGTGGTTGCCGAACACGGCCTTGATCGCGCGCGTCTCGTTGGCGTCGTTGATCGTCGTCGCCGTGCCGTGGGCATTGAGATACTGGATGTCGGACGGGGAGATCTTGGCATCCTCAAGAGCCATGCGCATGGCTTCGCGCGGGCCTTCGATGTCCGGATTGACCATGTCCTTGGCATCCGAGGTCATACCGTAGCCGGCGATCTCGGCGAGGATGGTGGCGCCACGCGCCTTGGCATGCTCGTAGGATTCCAGGACCAGGACGCCGGCGCCTTCGCCGAGGACCGTGCCGTTGCGCTTCTTGGCGAATGGGAAGCAGCCCTCGGGGGACAGCACGTGCAGGGCCTGCCAGGCCTTCATGGTGCCGTAGTTGATCACCGACTCCGAAGCGCCAGCAATCGCGACGTCGACGACGCCGTTCTTGATGTAGTCGCGCGCGAGGCCAATGGCGTGCGTCGCCGTCGAGCAGGCGCTGCAGGTCGCGAACGTAGGGCCTTTGATGCCGAATTCGATGCCGACATGCGCGCTGGCCGATGAACCGATGATGCGCAGCAGCGTCAGCGGATGGGTGGCGCGCTTGCCCTCGAGGAACAGCGCCCGATACGACTGCTCGAACGTGACGAGGCCGCCGGCGCCCGATCCGATGATGCAGGCGGAGCGATAGGGATCGGCGATGGGGAAGGAAAGTCCTGACTGCTTCACGGCCTCGTCGGCAGCGGCCGCGGCGAACCAGGAATAGCGATCGGCATGCATCACCAGCTTGTCGCGCTGGAAGTGCTTCAGGCGCACCTTGGGATCAAAGTTCTTGATCTGTGCAGCGATGAGGATTTTGAGATCTTCGACCGGAAAGCCACCGAGTTCGGTGACCCCGCACTTGCCCTCATGCATCGAGGCCCAGAGCTCGGGTACGGTGAGGCCGATTGGCGTCACGGCGCCCATTCCGGTCACCACGACGCGGCGCGCGCCGTTCGCGTTAGACATTTACTTACCTGCCGGTTGTGGGCGACGCAGTTGGCGCCGCGATAAGCTGTAACGCGAGCCGGCAAAAGCCTGCTGGGGGGAGCTCGCTGAAGTTTGGCCAGGGCACGGAAAGGTGTGCCCCGATGCCAGTGTTCGTGTCGTCAGGCCTTGGCGCCGGCGGCGGCTGGGCCCTTGGCTACCAGTTCCTTGACGCGATCAACGACCGAGCCGACTGTCTTGAAGTCCTCGACGTCCTCGTTGGCGTTATAGGGAATTTCGATGCCGAAAGTGTCTTCGATATCAAATACAATCATTGCCAGATCGAGTGACTCAATCTTGAGATCCGTCAGCGGCGT
Organism: uncultured Hyphomicrobium sp.; assembly: GCA_964493785.1. Classification (GTDB taxonomy): domain Bacteria; phylum Pseudomonadota; class Alphaproteobacteria; order Rhizobiales; family Hyphomicrobiaceae; genus Hyphomicrobium_A. Next base: position 84,855 of record CAZBPM010000002.1, read on the forward strand.
CGACAGCGAGATGTCGTCGCGCGGCTCCTTCATGTGCTTCTTGAGGATCTCGACGATCTTGGTGCCAACTTCGTCCATATCAGTCTCCCACCCACGCTCCATTCAAGCCTGGGGCCCGTATTAGTTCGTTTCTAACTAGTGCCAGCCCACTAGCACAACAAGCTGAGGCGTCACATATCCTTAAACGCCTAGCGAGTCTAGCCGAGGGCCTGCGGCCGGCAGAAGCGGCCGTCTGGCAACACCGGTAGAGCGGATTTCATGCTCCAGCAGTCACATAAGGTACAGCAAAACTTCTTCACAACCGTTGCTGTGCCCTCGATCGCCGGACTGGATTGCTTGGCCTGCGGGTACGGAACGTGTTCAATAACAAGCCGCATTTCAAGCACTCGTTATTCGTTCCGCAGGCCCGCGCCTGCAACCGTCCGGCAATAGGCTTGGCGCTATACTGCGACCTGAAGTCTAGCCCGGGAGACGCTCGAGGATGACGATGGTCCGCCCCCGGCCTCCGGCCAACGCGTCGCAGCCGGCCATGCCATGGCTGGATCACTACCCGCACGGCGTCGACTGGCATATGCCTCTAAAGGTCGCGCCACTTTACCAACTTTTAGATGACGCCGTCGCCGGCTACGGCCAGCTCAACTGCACGAATTTCCTCGGCCGGACGATGACTTATGCCGAGATCGGGCATGCGGTCGATCAGGCGACGCTCGGGTTGCAGCGGCTAGGCGTGAAAAAGGGAACCAAGGTCGGCCTGTTCCTGCCGAATTCCCCGACGTTCATCATCTACTTCTTCGCGGTCCTGAAGGCCGGCGGCACGGTCGTCAATTTCAACCCTCTCTATACCGTGCCTGAACTCCGCTATCAGGTAAAGGACAGCGATACCGAGCTGATGGTGACGCTCGATCTCAAGGTTCTATGCGACAAGGTGGAGTCGCTGCTTGCCGACGGTTGCCTGCAGCGGGCCGTCGTCGCCTCCTTCCCTGCCCTGCTGCCGATGACCAAGGCGACCCTGTTCCGGCTTTTCCGCTCCAAGGAGCTGGCGCGGCCGCTGGCTTCACTGATGCGCGATAAGATCGTCCTCGATGCGGAGCTGATGGCCAGTGGCGGAAAGGCGGAGCCGGTCGCGATCGAGCCCCTGACCGACATTGCTGTGCTGCAGTATACGGGCGGCACCACCGGCACGCCCAAGGGCGCCATGCTCTCCCACGCCAACGTCTATGTGAACGTCCAGCAGGTGGCATCGACGGCTCCCGAACTCGAGAACGGCGTCGAGCGTGTTCTGGGAGTATTGCCCTTCTTCCACGTCTTCGCCCTCACCGTGGTGATGAACCTCGGGATCTTGCGCGCGGCCGAGATCATCATCATGCCGCGCTTTTCGCTCGACGAGGCATTGAAGCTGATCGACAGGACCAAGCCGACGATCCTCCCCGGGGTGCCGACGCTATTCAATGCCATCCTCAACCACCCCAGCATCACGAGCCACGATCTATCGTGCCTGAAGTTCTGCCTGTCGGGAGGCGCCGCCCTGCCTATCGAGGTCAAACAGCGCTTCGAGGCTGTGACCGGATGCAAGGTGGTCGAAGGCTACGGTCTTTCGGAGGCCTCGCCCGTCGTCACCTCGAACCCGATCGAAGGCCCGGTCAAGGCGGGCTCTATCGGCATGCCGCTGGCCGGCACCATCATTTCACTGCGCGACCTGGGCGACCCCACCAAGGAGGTCCCGATCGGCGAGAAGGGCGAAATCTGCGTCAAGGGCCCCCAGGTCATGCTCGGCTATTACAAGCGTCCGAAGGATACCGCAGAGCAGAGTGTCGGCGAGTTTCTGCGCACCGGCGACGTCGCCCGCATGGACGAGGAAGGCTTCTTCTTTATCGAGGACCGGATCAAGGACCTCATTATATCCTCGGGCTTCAACGTCTACCCGCGGCGCGTCGAAGAGGCCATTTACGAGCACCCGGCCGTGGCCGAAGCAACGGTGATCGGCATCAAGGACAAGAAGCGCGGCGAGGCGCCCAAGGCGTTCGTGCGCCTGAAGGACGGCATGAGCGTGAGTGCCGAGGAACTGCTTGAGCACCTGGCCGCCCGCATCTCGAAAATCGAGTTGCCCTGCGAAATCGAATTCCGCGCCGAGCTGCCGAAGACCATAATCGGCAAGCTGTCGAAAAAGGAGCTGAAGGCCGAGGAGGCTGAAAAGGAGCGCTCCGTCCGCGCCTGAGCGGGCGGAGACGAAGCGCGTCAACGCGAGAACGCGTCGTCGTCAATCGGTGCTTACAAACGGCAGATCGTTGGCCTTGATACAGACCGAACCATCCAGCTCGATGTAGCCCTTGTCGTACTTCTGGCTCGCTAAGGTTTCGAAGTGAAGCCGATGAACTTTGAAGCGGTGGAAATAGGAAGCCTCGTCCACCGGGACGTAGTCCAGATCGTCGAGAGCGGCGTTTGACACCACCACATCGACACGCTTGCCTCCGTCCTTCATGACGAAGCGAACGATGCCTCGATTGGGCTCGGGTACTGCTGCTATTGCGGCACGCATAAGTGGCATGGCGTCTTCCCCTTCCGTTGATGTTGCTGTTCCCCCGCAACTCTTCAACGCTGAACGCCTCGTAGCCAGAGTGCGTTTCGATTGAGCGTAAATAATGTCCGTCGTTCGATGTGCAATGCACAACGAGCGCTGCGACCTCGGCCGCAGCGCTCGATCAGTTTCTCAATTGATGACAAGTCTAACGATAGAGATCGGCGCGCGTTGGTGGCACGGCCGGCGGACGCTTGGCATTCTTGGATGCGAGCGTCTGGTTGATCCGCAACGTGCCGCGCGAGAACGCGAGCGACACGCCCGCAAGATACGCGACCCAGATGCGGTACTTCTCTTCGCTAACGTACTTCAGGGCGTCGTCGCGCCGCGCCGTCAGCCGCTCGCACCATAGCTTGCAGGTCCGGGCATAGTGCAGCCGCCACGCCTCCACATCCAGAACCTCGAAACCGGCTCGCTCCATGGCGAACACCGAGTGCCCGATGTCGTCCAGCTCGCCGCCAGGGAAGATGTATTTGGCGATCGCCTTCTGCTCGGGCCGCAGACGGCGCTTGAACCAACCCTGCTTGGGCGCGCGGCGCGAAATCGCGTGGTTGAGAAAGAGGCCTTCCGGCGCGAGCAGCGACTGCATCTTACCCATGTAGCCGGGAATGTTCTTCAGCCCGATGTGTTCGTACATGCCGATGGATGCGATCTTGTCGAACGTCCCCGTCATCATCGAATAGTCCTTCAGCTCGACGGTGACGCGGTCCTGAAGTCCGAGCCGCGCGATCTTCTCCTTGGCGAACGCCAGCTGCTCCTCCGACAGCGTGATGCCATGCGCAGTCACACCGTAGTTCTTCGCGGCATGGCAGATCAGGCCGCCCCACCCGCAGCCGATGTCGAGGAAGCGCTCGCCCGCCTTGAGGCGCAGCTTGCGGCAGATCATTTCCAGCTTGTCGAGCTGAGCCTGGGCGACGTCGTTGTTCCAGTCGGTGTAGTACGCGCACGAGTAGACCATCTCGGGATCGAGGAAGAGCGCGTAGAAGTCGTTCGACAGGTCGTAGTGGAACTGGATGTAGTCCTTGTTGTCGGCGACCTTGCGGCGGCGTCCGGTGATCTCGCCCTCGAAGCCGTGGTCGTCGGTCGCATCGTCCGTCCGCGCCATCAGGAACGGTGCGAGCTTGCCAATCAGCTTCAGCGCATCGCGCCCCTTGAGCTTGACGGACCGGCCACCTTTGTTGAGCTGGGAGCCAAGATCGATGAGCGTGCCGCCGGAAAAGTCGACGCCCTTGTCGACGTACTGGCGGATGAAATTATCGAGCGTCGGCCAGCGCAGCAGCGAGCCGATCACGCCGGCGTCGGCGATGGCGATCTGAAACGGCCCGGTGACGTTCTTGCCCAGGGGCGTGACCGACCCGTCCCAAAGGCGCAGCGACGCGTTGAGGTCGAGCTTTTCGGCGAACTCCCGCGCCAGCTCTTTTGCCGCCGCGAGTTGGCGCTCAGCCCTGCCGCTGTTGTCCTTGCCCATGCTGGATAAGTACCCCGTTGCTGCCTTCCGCGGTGCTCGCACACCTTCCGGCCGCTGTCGAGAGGTACGAGGCCGTCAGGCCGCCTGATGAAGCTCCGCCGCGTCCTTGGATTCCATGATGGCTGCAACGCCCATTCCGCCGGCGGTGCAAATCGAGATGAGGCCGCGGCCGTGATGCTCCGACAGGAGCTTGCCGAGGTTGCCCATAATACGCGCGCCCGTCGCGGCGAACGGATGACCCATTGCGATGGACGAGCCCCGGATGTTGAGCTTGGATCGATCAATGGCGCCCATCGGTTCAGAGCGGCCCAGCACTTCGCTGCAGTAGACCGGGTCTTCCCAGGCTTTGAGCGTCGCCAGCACCTGGGCCGCAAAAGCCTCGTGAATCTCGTAGTAGTCGAAGTCCTGCAGCCTGAGGCCCGCACGTTCCAGCATCTTTGAGACGGCGATGGTCGGGGCCATCAGCAGCCCATCACCGCCGACGAAGTCGTTGGCGGCCGTCTGGGAATAGGTGATGTACGCCTGCACCGGCAGGCCATGTTTCGTCGCCCAGTCCTCGGACGCCAACAGCACCGCTGCGGCACCGTCGGTGAGCGGGGTTGAATTGGCGGCCGTCAGCGTGCCGCGCTCGCCCTTTTCGAACGACGTCTTGAGCGTGGCGAGCTTCTCCGCGCTGACATCGGCGCGGATGTTGTTGTCGCGAAAGACTCCGGCGAATGGCGTCACGAGCTCGTCCATGTAGCCGGAACGATAGGCCTCAGCCGCCTTGCGATGGCTCTCAATTGCGAACGCGTCCTGATCGGCGCGGGTGATGCCCCACTCCTGGGCCATGAGCTCGGCATGTTCACCCATCGACAGACCCGTGCGCGGCTCGGCGTTGGCCGGTGCGTTCGGCACAAGTTCGCCGGGGGAGAAGCCCTTGAACAGCTTCAACTTGCCGAGGAATGTCTTCTGCTGACCCAGCCTGATCAGGCGCTGGGCCAGTTTCTTCGATACGACGAGCGGCGCGTCCGACGTCGTATCCGAGCCGACGGCAATGGCGCAGTCGATGTCGCCTATGGCGATCTTCGCCGCGCTGCCCAGCGCGCCCTGCAGGCTCGTACCGCAGGCTTGCGTCATGGTGATGCCGGGCGTCGATGGCGCGAGGCGCGTGCCGAGCACGGCTTCGCGCGTGAGGTTGAAGTCCTTCGAATGCGTGATGACCGCCCCGCCTACGACCTCGTCGATGTGCTGACCCTTGAGGTTGTAGCGATCGACGAGCGCGTTGAGCGCGCCCGTCATCAGGTCGAGATTTGAAAGGTCGGCGTACAGCGTGTTCGAGCGGCAGAACGGAATGCGGGCCCCGCCGATAACCGCGACGCGTCTCAGGAAACGTTGCATCGGATACTTCCCCTTTATTCGGCGGCGGCGGCGTGGACGGGTGCTTGCGGCGTCTTCGATGCCTTGTAGTGGAGCGGCCCTCCGCGGAACGGCGCAAACCCGGTTCCGAAGATAACGCCGGCATCGACGAGGTCGGCGTTCTCGACGATCCCGGCATCGAGGCACTTCTGCGCCTCCTCGATCAGAGGCTCGATGAGTGAGCGGCCGAGCGCTTCCATTTCCTCCGGATCATTCCTGCGGGGCGCCCTGACGGGCTTGCCACCCTGCCAGACGTAGAAGCCTTCGCCGCTCTTCTTGCCGAGCTTGCCCTCGATCACGAGGTGCTCCATCGCCGAGCCGGCGGACGGATAGCCGAGGATCTTCGCCACGTGTGCGCACACGTCGAGGCCGACTGTGTCGGCGAGCTCGATTGGACCCATCGGCATGCCGAACGCGCGTGCCGCCTCGTCGATGCGCTCCTTGTCCTCGCCTTCCTGCAGCCGCTTCATCGCACCGAACATGTACGGCGTCAGCACGCGGTTGACGAGGAAGCCAGGCACGCTCTTGGTGATCAGCGGGAACTTGTCGATGGCCGTGACGAATGCCGCGCCGCGCTTAATCTCGTCCTCGCGAGATTGCTCGCCGCGTACCACCTCGACCAGCGGCATGAGCGACACCGGATTGAAGAAGTGGAGGCCGATAAGGCGGCCAGGGTCTGCGAGGCCCGCCGCGATATCCTCGATCTGCAGCGACGAAGTGTTCGTCGCCAGAACTGCGCCGGGCTTCATCCTGCCTTCGACGTCGGCGAGCACTTTCTTTTTGATGTCCAGCTTCTCGACAATCGCCTCGATGACGACGTCGGCGCGTGCGATGCCTTCCCCGGTCGGATCGGCGATCAGCCGCGCTTTTGCGGCATCCTTTTGGGCTTTTGTCTTGAAGCGGCGCGCGAACAGCTTGCCCTGCGCGGCGATACCCTTGGCGATCTGCTCCGGCGAGACGTCCTGCAGTGTCGCCTCCATGCCGGCGGCAACGCACCAGCCGGCGATGTCGGCGCCCATCGTTCCAGCGCCGATGACGTGCACGCGTTGCGGCTTCCAGCCGAGCTTCTTGGGCGCCTGCCCCTTCAGCAGTTCCGACAGCCAGAACACGCGCCGCAGATTGCGCGACTGTTCGGACACCATGAGCGGCGCGAATGCGCGCGACTCCGCTGCCTTCAATGCCTCTTCGTTTCCGCCATACTTCTCGTAGAGATCGATCAGGCGATAAGGCGAAGGATAGTGCGCCTCGCGCACCTTCTTTCCGACCTCTGCACGCATACGCGAAGCCAGCAGCCCGCGCACCGGCCACATGTTGAGCATGCGCTTAAGGGCTCCCGCGGGCTTTGACTTCCTCTTGCGCAGGACGGCCTTGCGCGCGGCCCACGGCAGCGCACCCCTGGTGTCGACCAACTGATCGAGGAGCCCCATCGCCCGAGCGGCCGAGGCCGACAGCATCTTGCCGGTGAGCATGATCTGCATCGCGGCCGGCGCTCCGGACTGGCGGATCGCACGCGCCGTGCCGTTGAAGCCGGGGAAGATGCCGAGCTTCACTTCGGGGAAGCCGAGCTTGGTCGAGGCATCGCGCGTGGCGATGCGATAGTGGCACGCGAGCGCCAGCTCCAGTCCTCCACCGAGGCAGAACCCATTAATGGCGCAGACGACCGGAACCGACAGGTTTTCTATACGGTCGAACAGCGCCGTTACCGGGCGAAGGTTTTCGACGACGTCGCTTTCGGTTTTGAGGTCGGCGAACTCGCGAATGTCTGCTCCGACGATGAAGCCGCGCTCCTTGGCGGAGATCAGGACGAGGCCACCGATCGTTTTGTCGCGTGCGCCGCGCTCGACCTCGGTGATGATTTCGGCGAGCTCTTCCAGCGGCCGTCTGCCGAGCGCGTTCTGGCTCTCGCCCTCGCGATCGAACTCGGCCCAGGCAATGCCCCATTGATCGACGGAAAACCGCCAATCCTTCAGATCCGGCAACGGACGCGATACGGCCTTGAACATGCGAGCTCCTGTTTCGCGTGCGGCCGCAACCGCGGCCGCGTCCTGCGATCGATCCTATTCGGCAGCAGCCGGTCCAACGGCGCGCGCCGGTTGCACGACGGCGCTGTTGTTGGCCCGGTAATTGGGCTTCAGCGCGGCGGCATCGAAGTGATCCACTGCGATCACGCGCGCGGTCAGCGCCTCCAGCTCGCGCAGCTGCTGGCCCTCGCTCTCGGTCACCACGCCCTTGTCGATGGCGTCGCTGATCCAGTCGACGCCGTGGAAGCGATGGATCGTGCCCGCGCGGATGGCGCGATCGAGTTTCTTCTCGGCTTCCTCGACGGCGACAGCCTTCTTGAGTGCCACCTCGAGCAAGCCCGTCGCGTCGTCAGGGTCCTTCGACACATAGATGAACCGCGTCAACCGATCGCGCGCGTCTGGGGCTTCAAGCAGCAGCCTAACCGCGCGATGACCCAGCGCGTCCGGGGCTGGCCGATAACGCGCGCCGAGCGGGAACGCGACGACGCGCATGGCCCAGCGAGCGGCAGGAATGGGGAAGTTGTCGACGACGCCCCGCAGCGCCTCCTGGAAGCGATAGAGGCCGTTCATCGCCGCAAGATCGACGAACGTCCGGTCCGTGAGCAGGCGACCATCGTCCTCATAGCGCTTCAGCACGCAGGCAAGAATGTAGAGTTCCGACAGGGCATCGGCGAGCCGGCCGGCGATCTTCTGTTTCGTCTTGAGCGAACCGCCCAACGTCGCCACGGAAAGATCGGCGACGAAGGCGAAGCTGCGCGCCGACCGCGCTAGCTGGCGGTACCAATTGGCGGTATCGAACGACTTTTCCGGCACCGGAGCGAACAACGCGCCAGTGATGTTGTGGAAGAACCCGCCGCATGCGTTGGAGAACGAGAACGCGACGTGCTCGCCAAAGGCGGCGTCAAAAGCTTCGAGGCCGCGTGCGGAATCCGGCTCCTGGGCGGCCTTGATCTCGCGATAAAGGTAGGGGTGGGAGCGCAGTGCGCCCTGCGCGAACGTGATCAGGCCGCGCGTCAGGATGTTGGCGCCCTCGACCGTGACGCCGATCGGCACCATCTGGTAGGCCGACTGGAGATAGTTCGACGGCCCGTCGCAAATGGCTCTGCCGCCGTGGATGTCGAAGGCATCGTTGACCGCGCGCCGCATGCGCTCGGTCGTCTGGTACTTCATCAGCGCCGAGATCACCGACGGGCGTTCACCGCGCGATACCATAGCCGCCGTCACAGCGCGTGCCGCTTCGGTGGCGTATGCCGTTTCGATCTGCCGGGTCAGTGGCTCCTCGATACCCTCCATGCGCCCGATGGGCAGGCCGAACTGCTTGCGCAACCGCGCATACGCGCTCGATGAGCGCAGCATAGACTTGGCGCCTGCGGTCGCGGTCGACGGAAGCGAGATGGCGCGGCCTGCCGCCAGGCACTCCATAAGCATGCGCCAGCCTTGGCCGGCCATTGCGGAGCCGCCGATGATCCAGTCGATCGGAATGACGACATCGCGGCCCCAGTTGGGGCCATTAGGGAAGGCGTTGCCGGCGGGCAGATGTCGCCGTCCGATCTGCACGCCCGGATGCCGGGTCGGGATCAGTGCCAGCGTGATGCCGAGGTCTTCGCCCTTGCCGAGAATGTTCTCCGGATCTTGCAGCCGGAACGCGAGGCCGAGCAGGGTCGCCTTTGGTCCCAGCGTGATGTAGCGCTTGTCCCACGACAGGCGGATGGCCGGGCTGCCGTCTGGTCCGCGGAATACCGTGCCTATGTCGCGCATGGTCGCCGCATCCGAGCCCGACGTCGGTCCCGTCAGAGCAAAGCACGGGACTTCCTCGCCACGTGCCAGCCGCGGCAGGTAGAACCTCTTCTGCTGCTCGGTGCCGTAGCGCTCGATGAGTTCGCCCGGACCGAGAGAGTTGGGCACCATGACGATGATGGCAACGTCCGGGGCGCGGGATGCGATCTTGCCAATGATCAGCGACTGCGCCTGCGGCGAGAAGCCGAGGCCGCCGTGCTCCTTGGCGATCAACATGCCGAAGTACCCGCGCGACTTGACGAAGTCCCAGATCTTTTCGGGGATCTCCCGCTCGGTGTGCCTGATCTGCCAGTCGTTGATCATGCGACACAGCTCTTCGGTCGGGCCGTCGAGGAATGCCTGCTCCGCCGGCGTCAGCACAACAGGGGCGATGGCCCTGAGCTTGTTCCAGTCGGGCGTGCCGGAGAACAGCTCGGCATCGAAACCGATCGTGCCGGCATCGAGGGCCTGCTGCTCGGTGTCCGAGACCTTGGGAAGCGTGCCCTTCACGAACTTCATCACGCGCGCGCTGACTTGATCGCGCCGGATCGCGGGGATCGACAGGAGAGCAAAGCCGGCAGCGAACATCCAGACGATCGCGCCAAACAGACCGGTTTGACCGTGAACGGCGTCCGATTGCCAAACCAGCGCGGCAAGGGCGAGCGCCACGGCCCAGCCCCAAAGCGGCGGCTTGTACATGCCAAGCGCGACGGTGCCCGCTAGGAGCGCGACGCAAAACAGGAGTTCGACCATGATTTTTGCCTCCGCGGATCGTGACTTGGGTGGATCCGGCTCAGACGCAACCTAACGTGCGGCTCATTGCATTGGCGTTAAGCTCAATGCGAGCTTTCCGGGCGTGCCAAAATGCAGGTCGGCCGCCCATGTCCTGCGCCCGATAACCCGAGCCCGGCAAGTATAGCCTTTTTGTGTTGCAGGCGAGACTGAAACCGCCCGGGAGGGCGGGCCTGGCTTATTCTGCTCAGCCCTTATGTAAGAGCGCCGTGTTGTCGTTGAAAGCGTCAGCGATGATCGCGTGGTACCAGGCGAGGCTTTCCTCATAATTCTTGCGGCGCATCTCGGGGGTCTCACCCTTTTGCGAGATGAATGGATCGTGCGGGGTGAGGTTCGGCTTGCCGTCGGCCTGACCGGGCGTGTAGTCGGCACCGATCTTGATTGTGTCTTCTGCGGCCACAAGCGACCAGCAGGTGTTGCGATACCGCGCGACCAACGGCTCGCCTCCTAGGAGCGATGCGATAATATCGGCGGCCACCACGCGCCCCTGACTGTTCGCCGAGTACGCGGACTTCGGCATCTCGTTGGCGATGGCGGCATCGCCGATCACGTAGACGCCATCCACCAGGGCGGACGCGAAATTCTCCGGCTTGATCGGACACCAGCCCTTGTCGCTGGCGCAGCCGGCCGCAATGGCGATGTCTCCGGCTGTCTGCACCGGGATCACGTTCACCACCGCGCCCTTCATCTTCAATCCCGAGGCCGTCTCGACCTCCATCGCCTTCGGGTCGACGCGCACCACGCGGAAATCGTCGATTTCGTTGGTGAGATTGAGGTCGATGATGCCCGGGTAGTACCGGTCGAATGCTTCCTCGAATGCACCCTGCTTGGAGAACATTTTCTTCGCGTCGAGGATGACAAGCTTCGACTTGGGCTTATGCGTCTTGAGATAGTGCGCGATCATGCAAGCGCGCTCGTAGGGGCCTGGCGGGCAGCGATAGGGATTGCCCGGCACCGTCATGATCACGACGCCGCCGTCAGCCATCGCCTCCAGTTGTTTCATAAGGAGCAGTGTCTGCGGACCGGCCTTCCACGCGTGGGGCATAATCTCAGCCGCTTCGGCAGAATAGCCTTCAATGGCGCCATATTTGAAATCGATGCCCGGCGCGATCACGAGGCGGTCGAACGGCAGGACGCTGCCACCAGCCACCTTCACCGTCTTCTTCGCGACGTCGATGTCGGTGGCCGTGTCCGTCACGACTTCGACACCGATCTTTCTCAGCCCGTCGTAGCTGTGCTCCAGCGAGGAGAACTTGCGGAAGCCGCCCAGAAAGTGGTTGGAGTTGAAGCAGGAGGTGTAGAGCTGACGCTTTTCGATGATCGTGACGTCAAGTTGCGGCGCTTCGCTTTTCAGGATGCGCGCGACGGTGCCGCCTCCCGCCCCGCCGCCGACGATGACGATTCGGGCCTTGGCTCCGCCTAAAGCCGGAGCGGCGATGAGCCCCGCACCCGCCGCCGCGAGCGCACCTCCCCCGAGGATCCGCCCAAACTCCCTTCGATTTATCATCCTGTGGCGCCTTGTTGCCGGCCCGTCGTTGCCGGTATCGTATCCCCCGTGCGCGGCGGCGGGCAACATACCGTTTGTGGAACTTCCCAAGCGCGCAACAGAACGCGATGAGGCGCTAACGTGCTCGACCGGCGAACATTTCTCCTGCAGGGCGCAACCGCGACCGCTCTCGTCGCTATGTTGGGCCGCGCCGATGCCCTGCGCGCGGAGCCGGCGGCCGAGGAAACTGCCGAATTCAAGGCTTCGCTCGAGGCGCTGCTTGGCAACGCGACACGCCAGCAAGGCGGGATCACGCTCGATCTGCCCGACAGCGTCGAGAACGGTGACTACGTCCCGCTGGCGATCGCCGTCGAAAGCCCGATGACAGCCGAAAGCCACGTCAAGGCGGTGCATCTGCTTTCAACCGCCAATCCGCGTGCCGCCGTCGCCACGTTCCGGTTTTCGCTGCTGTCGGGAACAGCGCGCGTCACCAGCCGCATGCGACTCGCCAGGACCCAGGACGTAGTGGCCGTCGCCGAGATGTCTGATGGGCGGGTTCTTCTTGCACGGCGCAAGGTCGACGTGAAAGTCGGCGGCTGTGGAATTTGAGGACAAGCAGCCATGATGAAGAAGCCGCCGCGCATCAAGTTGCCGGAGACGATCAACACCGGCGAGATGATCGAGATCAAGACGCTCGCCACCCACATCATGGAGACCGGCAACCGCAAGGACTCAGCCGGCAACATCATTCCGCGGGACATCATCCACACGTTCACGGCGAGCTTCGAGGGTGAGGAAGTTTTCACGGCGACGCTGGGATCGGGCGTCGCTGCGAACCCCTACATAGCGTTCTTCATGCGCGTGCCCGGTCCGGGGACACTGGTTCTCACGTGGCAGGACGACGAGGGTACGACCACGGTCGAGAAGGTGCCGCTGAACGTGGCGTGATCTTCACGGCTTTGGCGGCAACTCCCGCGGGGGATGTCGCAGCCGCGCGATGCGTTCCGTAAGATCGTGCCAGCCGCGCGCCATATATGCGCGTACGCGTGCAATGCGCGGCTTCAGTTCGAGCCATCCCATCTCGATGCGTGGCTTCAGGTCGGCCCACGCGCGATGCAGGAACTGGCGTGCACGCCATTTGACAACGCGGCCGTAGCGCCACACCCAAGACGCACGAACCCACTCGAACATCGCATCCTTCCACGGGACGAATATCTCGTAGCCGCGCGCGAACCAGCCGATCTGCATGAGCGCCGGCTTGGTCAGCAGGAATACGCGCGCGATGAGCGCTGTCGAAAGAATTTTCGCGATGACGATGATCACACCGGCGCTGATCAAGTGGCCAGTCGTGAGGAAATAGACGCCGAGCAGCTTCGCCGGAATGAGGACCACACTCGGGATAGCGAACGCGACCAGCGCCCCATAGGGTGGCAGGCTGGCGATCAGACGCTCCAGTTGCGCCCAAAGCGGATAGCGCGCGAGCCGCGCGAGCAAGTCCGATAGCGGACGCCAACCCCATTCCTCGAAGAGCAGGATGAGGGCGGCAAGAATGTTCAGAAGCAGGATGACGCCCGGGCGTACCGCGTCCCACAGCAGAAGCAAGCCGCGAGCCAGTGCGAGCAGGACGTCACTCAGGACATCCGCCACCGCGCGAAACACGCGCTCGAGGTCGATCCTGAGTTGCCTCCACATATATTCGGTCTCCGCTCCCGGACCTTGACGACACCAACGAGGGTAACCCTCGCAAGCCTGCAACGACCCTAACACCAAACGCTCAAGCGCCCTCCACCTGAGACAAAACGACAAGGATTGACGCGCTCCGGATCATTCTATACTTTCGCCGTAAAGAATTAGAGGAGCCGCCATGAAGCTTGTTTCACTTCTCACCATCGCCACTTTGTCGCTTGTAAGCGCTGCCGGCACCGCAGTGGCCGCTGAGCACGAGATCCTGATCAAGAACACCAACGGCAAGGGCAAGTTCATGGTGTTCGAGCCCGACTTCCTGAAGGTCGAGCCGGGCGACACTGTGAAGTTCAAGCTGGTCGACAAGAACCACAACGCCGAGGCGGTGAAGGAAGTCTGGCCGGAAGGCGTCGAGGCACTCAAGGGCGAGATGAACCAGGACGCCGAGTTCGTCATCGAGAAGCCCGGCTATTACGGCATCAAATGCCACCCGCATTACACGATGGGCATGGTCGCACTGATCGTCGCAGGCGAGCCGACCAATCAATCGCAGTTGGACGGGTACAAGGCACCCGGCGGCGCCAAGAAGCGCTGGGACGAACTCGTCCAGCAGCTGAAGAAATAGAATTCAAATCGGTGCCGGCGAACGATTCCCAGATGGCATCCCGTATCGTCGATCGGCACCGTGCCGGCCGCTTCATAGCGGCCGGCTCTTTTATTCCGCGGTCATCAACAGCACGTCGTCCGGGCTGAGCGCGCCATCGCGCTCCGCATCCTCGAGCGCGTGCACGAGGTTTTCGCGGGCCTTTTCGGCCTCGCGCTGGCGCGTCCACAGGCTTGCGTATAGTCCGCCCTTGGCCATGAGTGCCGCGTGCGTGCCCTGCTCGGCGACGCGCCCCTTGTCAATCACCAGAATGTTATCGGCGTGCACGATGGTCGAAAGCCGGTGCGCGATCACCAGTGACGTTCTGTTCTTTGCCACCTGCTCCAGCGCGTCCTGGATCTCCCGCTCCGTGTGGCTGTCGAGAGCGCTGGTCGCCTCATCCAAAATGAGAATCGGCGGTCCTTTTAGGATGGTGCGCGCGATCGCGACACGCTGCTTTTCGCCGCCGGACAGCTTCAGGCCGCGCTCGCCCACCATCGTCTTGTAACCTTGCGGCAGCATGCGGATGAACCCGTCGATTTGCGCGAGGCGCGCGGCCTCGTAGACCTCCTCGTCGCTCGCATCGGGCCGGCCGTACTTGATGTTGTAGAAGATGGTGTCGTTGAACAGCACGCTGTCCTGGGGGACAACGCCGATCGCACCGCGCAGGCTCTTCTGCGTGACGTCGCGGATGTCCTGCCCGTCGATGGTCACGCGTCCGCCCTCGATATCGTAGAAGCGGAACAGGATGCGCGCGATCGTAGACTTTCCCGCGCCAGACGGGCCGACGATGGCAACCATGTGCCCGGCCGGGACCGTGAACGTCACACCCTTCAGCACCTGCCGTCCGCCCTCGTCGTAGGCGAAGGTGACGTTGTCGAAGCTGATCTCGCCGCGTTTGACGTCGAGCGGTCTAGCCCCAGGGCGATCCTTGATTTCCGGCCGCTCGCCGAGCAGTGTGAACATGGCTTCGAGATCGACCAGTCCCTGTTTGATGTCGCGATACACCATGCCCATGAAGTTGAGCGGCATGTAGAGCTGGATCAGCAGGGCGTTGACCATCACGAACTCGCCTATGCTGTGCGTGCCGGCCATGATACCGCGCGCAGCCAGCAGCATGCAGGCCGTCATCCCGATGGTGAAGATCAGCGTCTGGCCGGTGTTGAGCAAGCCGAGCGAGCGGAACGTCTTGATCGCAGCCTTCTCATAGCGCGCCATCGATGTATCGAAGCGACGCGTCTCAAGCTCCTCGTTGCCGAAGTATTTCACGGTCTCGAAATTGAGCAGGCTGTCGACGGCCTTGGTGTTGGCCTCGGTATCGCTGTCATTCATCTCGCGGCGGATGGCGATGCGGCGCTCGCTGGCCGCGAATGTGAACCACATGTAGGCGGCGATCGTCGCGTACATGATGGCGACGTAGCGCCAGTCGAAATAGTAGAGCAGCATTCCAGAAACGAGCAGCAGCTCGATCGCGGTCGGCACCACGTTGAGGATGCCCATGCGGATGATCAGCTCGACGCCGCGCGTCGCCCGTTCGATCACACGAGAAAGTCCGCCTGTGCGGCGCTCGAGGTGGAAGCGCAGCGATAATCTATGCAGATGCTCGAACGTGCGGTTGTTGAGTTGCCGCACTGCGTTCTGGCCGACCTCGGTGAAGATGATGTCGCGCACCTGGGTCAGCGCCATCATGAGAACGCGGCCGGTGCCGTACGCGAGGATCAGCATCACGATACCGGCGGTCATGCCCTGAGCAGCACCGGCGGCCGAACTTCCCGCCGAGGCGGTCAGCAGATCTGTGGCGTCCTTGTAGAAGATCGGCACTGCCACGGTGATGATCTTCGCAACGAGGAGCACCGCGAAGGCGAGAACAACGCGTTGGCGCAAGTCCGGCCTGTTGGCCGGCCACACCAGTGGCAGCAGGCCGATGAGCGCGTCCCGATGCGATGTCTTGATCGGTGCTGGGGTCCCTTCCCGCTGATTGTTCGGGGCAGCCGTGACTACGGGAGGAGGCGACATGAAACCTGCTTGCTCAAGGATTTGAGGTGCGGAGCATCGTCCGCGCACCGCGCGCCTTGATCCGCTAGAGCAGACCGCTACGTCCCGGCACCACGTCAGTCAATATAATGGCGGCGATGCCAATGCGGAAGGCGCGTGCCCCGATGCTTGCGAACGAGGTAGCGGCCGGGCGCTGCAACGCCGTTTCGTGCCGCGTACCGGTGCTTGCGCGGGGTCGCGAACATCCGGCCGCATCGGCACGCGCATCCGCGCTTGAGGACAACAAACTCGCCGCGCTGGAGGCGGTGCTTGTGGGCGGCATGCCTGGAACGCTTGTTGGATTTATAGGCGTGGTGCCGCTTCGCCTTTTTGGCGTAGGCGTACTTCTTGCCAGTGCCGGACTTGGCTGACTTCGCTTTCTTCTGCCTCACGGGCTCCGCCTGCGCCGCTTCCTCGATGGCGTCCTCGCGCGATGTCGCCGCCGCTTTTGCCGCGCCCCGCTCTTCGTCAGGCTTTCTTTCAGGCGCCGCGGGTACCGCTACGCTTGAGCCCTCGCTCTCAGTTTTGGCCGCGTCACCCTGGCCGTTGCCGCGTGGCGGCACAAGCCCAGGGCCTGACGGTCCCGTAGACATGCCGGGTGGCGAAGCGGCAGCCGAAGGCGCCACTTCCCTTGCCGAGGTGCCTTTCTTCTCCGCAGCGGCCGCGCGCATCCGGCGCGTCGCCTCGGCCTCGATCTCGGCCGTACGCTTGGCGTCTGCTTCCGCCTGGGCCACGGCGATGCGCTCGGCCGCATCGGCTTCGTCGGCCTGTTTGCGGGTCTCGTCGGCTTTACGTTTCGCCTCAGCATCGGCTATGCGCTTGGCCTCCGTCTGTTCGGCGATGCGCTTTACTTCAATAGCCAGTGCTCTGCGCTTCTCATCGTCGGCGCGGCGTTTCGCGTCCGCTTCCTCGATCAGCCTGGCGCGCGCTTCAGCCTGCGCCTTCCTCTTTTCCTCGGCGGCGGCGGCAATGCGCTTTTCCTCTTCGGCACGGCGCTTGGCATCGGTCGCCTCCTGGTCGGCAAGGCGCGCGGCTTCGGCTTCTGCGGCCGCACGTGCGGCGGCTTCCGTTTGGCGGCGCTCCTTTTCCGCCGCCTCCGCCTCGCGCTTGATTTTTTCCTCTTCCTGCACGCGATAGTTCAAGCCGGTGGCGGCCGGCGCAGGGCTGGCAGCTGTCGATGCGGCGACCGACGGTTGGGCCGCGGGGACCGAGCCGGCATCCGGCGTGCTCAGCGGCGTCACGATCTGGGTGCGATAGGCCCTGTTCGCCCGCGCCAGCCAGTCGCGGACATGTTCCAGCAGTCCGCTCCATCCGCGCAGCTCCGGCGGTGGCGACGATGCAGCAGGCTTTGCCGTCTCGCCGCTGCTCTCGACGATTGTCGTCCAGTCGTCCTTGGCCTTGAGCTGGGCGATCACAATTTGCTCGTAGGATTGGGCCGAATGCGCCAGCCAGTCGAACACGGGGCTGAATGCGCCAGCCGTCTCCCGCGGGGGCTGAGGCTGCGGAGCTGGCGCTGTTGCCTCGGTCGCAACCGGCTTCTTCTCTTCGAGGATGTCGGTGAAGCGCTGAGAGGCCGCACGCGCGAGGTCCTCGGCGCGCTGTCGCAGTTCCGGTGTGTCGACCCGCTGCCCGTCCGCCGCAACGGCGCTCTGCGTGCCCAGCAATGCCAGCACGAAGAGGGAACGCATACCCATCATCAGCGTTTTCCGCTCCCGATGTTCCGCGCCGGATTTGGGCACGGATACCCGTTATTTATGGCGGTTCTCTGAGGTGCCGCCTGAGTGAACAATCCATTAAGCACAAGTCCGGCGGCCAGCCAAACGAGGTCCGCAAAAGCGGCTAACGCGGGAGGATCGGGCGCGGCGGCGGCGCCACAATTAACGCTCCAAGGCGGCCCACCATGAGGTGTCACAAGGAGGGGGCGACACCCATATTAGATTGCCCCCGTGTGGGCATTTTTTAGCAACGACGGAAGTTTGAATGAGCAAGAAACGACTGAATGGAAAGAAGATCGCAGACGGCGCGCGCAGCGTTTGCGTCTACTGCGGCTCAGGACTGGGGCTGAATCCAGCCTACAGGGAAGCGGCTCGGACCCTCGGCAAGTCTCTCGCCGAACATAAAATCGGCCTCGTCTATGGCGGCGGCAGCCTCGGGCTGATGGGCGAAGTCGCCCGCGCAACGCTGGAGCACGGCGGGCACGTCACGGGCATCATCCCGTCCTTCCTCGTCGAAAAGGAAGCCATGCTTCGCGACGTGGACGAGATGGTCGTCACCGAAAACATGCACCAGCGCAAGCAGCTGATGTTCGATCGCTCGAGCGCGTTCGTCGCTCTTCCCGGCGGTATCGGCACGCTCGAAGAGCTTGTCGAGCAGCTGACCTGGGTCCAGCTCGGGCGCCATGCGAAACCGGTGGTCGTGGCCAATATCGATGGCTTCTGGACCCCGTTCTTGAAGCTGCTGACCCACATGAAGGCTGACACCTTCATTCGCCCGGGTCTCGACGTAAGTTTCACGGTCGTCGACGACGCTGCCAAGATCGTTCCGGCTATCGTCGGCACCTGGGGCGAGAGGGCAGCACCCACGGACGAGGCTGTTCTCGCGAGGTTCTGACGAGGAGCTAGCCGAGAAGTTCGTATCGCACTGGGTTCGCCGGACAGCCGGAGAACCCGCACTGCAGCAGCACGCTGACTGCGTTCAGCGCCACGAGCGCCATGATCAGCCACACGGCGGTGTCTTCTAAAAGCCCCCGTGCCGGCCGGCGCTCGGTGGAAACCTGCTGTGGGCCGAATGCCAGCATCGCGCCGGCGGCCAGGATGGCGCCGCAGAAGGCAAGAAACGCCCAGGTGTAGAAGTGCAGGCCCAGCAGGGTTGTGCCATATCCAGGATCGCCGGGCATAATGTGGAGAAGCATCTGCCTCGCCGCGACGCCCGCCCCCACTAAAGCTGCGATGATCGACAGCCCGAGGTATTGCGGTTTCGGCCCGTTGCGGATGGCAAGGATCGGCCCGACGGCCAGGGCTGCAAATCCCACCCGCTGCAACAGGCAGAGCGGGCACGGCAGTTCCCCATGATCGAGCTGCCAGTAGAATGCCACGCTCAGGATGCCCGAGATGGCATAGAGGGCCAGGGCATTCAGGGTGACGGCCGTCTTGGGGCTCATTTCCACTGCAATCCGTCCACTAGAACGACAAGGGGAGCGCATCGGTCGCGTGGCGCAGATAAAGTGCCACGGTGTAGGCCAATCCTACGAAAAACACGTAGACCGCCGGGCGCACCGCATCGCGCCATGCCAGCCACATAGCGAGGCCAAAATTGACGAAGGCGATGAAGAACTCCATGCAACCGTCCGTGGTTTAGGCTCAGAATGCAGGCCATGACGCTGGAAGGGGATCATAATCCGAGTCGCCCCGTGACGCGCGGAGCGGTCCTGTCCAATTACATCCAGGCCGCCTTGCTGCTTGCCGGGTTCGGCGGGCTGCTCATTGCTGTGCTCTGGTCGCAGCTCGACCAGGGCGCGTTGGTAGCCGCCGGATTGGCCGCGGTAGGGATCGTTCTGCTCGCCGCCCGCACCCCTCCAGCAACAGCGATGCTGATCTACGGCGCCCGCCCCTATGAGTCCGGCGACCTCGCCCAGTTCGACAACATCGCTCGCGAGCTGGCCCGCCGCGCGGGGATTGCCTCACCGCCGCGGCTCTATCTGATGCCGAGCCTGCTGGTCACGGCTTTCTCGATCGGGAACTCGAAGCGCTTCGCCATTGCGCTCACCGAAGGACTGCTGCGGCGCCTCACGATGCGAGAGGTTGCCGCCATCCTCGCGCGCCAGATTGCCTACGCCCAGCGCGGAGACCTGTTCGTTTTCGGCGTGGCCGACATCATCTCCCGCTGTGCCCAGGGCCTCTACTACGGCGGCCTCGCCCTGGCAGCGCTGAATGTTCTCGGTTCGGTGACGGGGGCCGATACCATTCCCTGGCTCAGCGTGGCGCTGATGGTGCTGGCCCCGGTGCTGATGAATGGGATGCAGCTTGCCTTGTCGCACGCCCGCGAATTCGAGGTCGATAGGGCTGCCGCCCTGCTGACCGGGGATCCGCTCGGCGTCGCCTCGGCCATCTCGCGCCTCGATGCCTTTGCCGGCTCGCCGCTCGACGACCTGATCCCGCCGGTTCCCGCACGCAAGGTGGCGCTGCCTTCCATGCTGTGGCTCTCGACCGACGTAGACCGTCGCGTGGCGGCCGTAACGGCTTTTCAGGCCCCGCCGATGCCGCCGCTCGACACGACCGAGGGCCCGCGCATCTCTCTCATCGGCGTTGGCCCCATCGAGTTGCGGCCTCGCTATCGCTGGCCTGGCGTGTGGTTCTAGGATGATGGACCTCGCGAACGGGGCGTCAGCCAGCGCTTGCCCCGTCACCTCATTTGCGCGTATCAGCCAGACATGTCCCAGATGACGACAGCAGCCCCGCGAGAGCGCATCGAGACCGACGCTGATGCCACAGCGCTTATCGGCAGGATGCGTGCCGGGGAACGCCGCGCCACCGCGCTGATCATCACGGAGCTGGAGCGCCTGTCGAAAGCGGCACCCGTTCTGCTGCGGGCCATGCAGCCGCACCTCGGTCACGCGCTGGTTGTCGGCTTCACGGGTCCGCCGGGGGCGGGCAAGTCCACGCTCGTCAATGCAGTAATTGCAGAGCTGCGGCGCGAGGGAAAAACGGTCGGCGTCATCGCTGTCGATCCGTCGAGCCCCGTCTCGGGTGGCGCCATCCTGGGCGACCGGATCCGCATGACCGCCGCGCTCGACGATGACGGCGTGTTCGTGCGCTCACTTGCCAGCCGTGGCTATCTGGGTGGGTTATCGCCCGCGGCTGTACGGATTATCGACGCACTCGATGCCGCCGGCCGCGACGTGATCCTATTGGAGACGGTCGGCACCGGGCAGAACGAGATCGACGTTGCCGAGGTGGCCGATGTCCGCGTGGTCATATCCGCCCCGGGGCTTGGCGACGACATCCAGGCGATGAAATCCGGCCTGCTCGAGATCGCCGACATCATGGTCGTCAACAAGGGGGACCGCCCCGGCGCCGACCAGACGATGCAGCAGCTCATGGGGGCCTTGTCGATCCGCGCGATCCGGCGCCAATCCCTGCCCGTCCTCAAGACGACGGCAACGACCGGCGAAGGCGTGCCCGAACTCGTAACAGCCGTCGCGGAAGTGGGACGGGAGCGGGACGCTGCTGGTCCCCTGGCCCGCCGCCGCCGTCGCGCCCGCTACCTCATTGCCCGGGCCGCATCGGATCTTGTGGCAGAGCGCGTCCGCGCCGGCGGACCCGCCGCGCTCGATACCCTCGCCGACCAGGTGCTCGGCGGCTCCATCGGTCCCGAAGAAGCGGCCCGCCGCCTACTCGATAGGTCGTAGCGAAGCAAAAAGGGGCGCCTTGCGGCGCCCCTTCCGCGTTGGCCAGTTGTCCGCAGGCGTCAATCGTCGTTGTCGTCTCCGTTGTCGTCGCCCATGCCCTGCCCGGACGTGCCTCGGCCATAACCTTCCCGACCGACCTTGTAGTCCGGGTCATCCTTCGGCACGCGGGCCGTGGGATTGTTGCTCGCATCAGGGCCGGATTGATCGTCTGTCCGAGGCGGGACACTGCCCATGGTCTCTGTCGGTGGATCGCCAGGGGCAGTCTCGGCAGCCCATGCGCTACCAATGCCGCCGAACGCGATGACAGCCGCAATGGCGCAGATCGCTTTCGTCTTCATGATCGCAGTCCTTTCGTCAGATTTCCTCGCTGAGCGGCGCGAGGCCGCCTGCGCCCGGATCAAACCGAGCACGGGCCGGAATCTGGAGCCCAGCCGTCCGCGGGCCAATCAGCCATGAAAGGCATGGTTTGTTGGTGGTGAAGCCCCACTTGCCAATTGTCGGCGTCGCGCGCCGCCAAGCCCGCGAACGCTGCGATTGCGCTTCGAAGCGCTCCTCGAAACCGGCGGTTTGGCCGCAGCCTCAGCGCTGCTCTGCGGCACCTTCGGGGCTGGTGGCGGGCTCGCTCGCGGTGGGCGCCGGGATGCGGACTAACAAAGCTACGCCCGAATCAGGCGGCGCCATGCAAAACGGCTTGTCGTGCTTACTGGGTTTAGCGAAACTTCTTGTGGAACAGTTGGGGGTCTCGAAACGGAATGACGCAGTCGACGGGTGATCCGGCTTCCGGAACCGGGCCGTTCGCGGGCCAGCCACGCGGATTGTCGACGCTGTTCTTCGCCGAGTTGTGGGAGCGCTTCTCCTACTACGGGATGCGCGCGCTGCTGACGCTCTTCATCGTCACGCCGATCGCCTCCGGCGGGCTGGGGCTCAGTTCCGTGGAAGCGGCGCGGGTCTACGGCAACTACACGATGGCGGTCTACCTGCTGTCGATCCCCGGCGGATACATCGCCGATCGCTATCTCGGTGCGCGCCAAGCGGTGCTGATCGGCGGCTCGATCATCGCGCTGGGGCACTTCATGCTCGCCGTCCCGACGCAGACCACGTTCTTCATTGGGCTGGGGCTCGTGGCGCTGGGCACCGGCCTCTTCAAGCCGAACATCAGCGCCATGGTCGGCGGCCTCTACGCGCCGGGTGACGATCGGCGCGACGCGGGATTCTCGCTCTTTTACATGGGCATCAATATCGGCGGCCTGCTCGCGCCGATCATCACCGGCTTCCTCGCGCAGGCGCCCGAGTTCCAGAGTCTGCTGGCCAGCATGGGCCTCGACCCTGCCATGAGCTGGCACTGGGGTTTCGGAGCGGCGGGCGTCGGTATGACGATCGGCCTCATCGTCTTCGCCCGTCAGAGCGCCAGTCTCGCCGGCATCGGCGCCAAGCCCGAGGTGGCTCCGGGCGCGTGGATCCCGAGCCTGCTTGTCGTAGGCGGTACCCTGCTGGTGCTTGGACTCACGGTGCTTTCTGACCACCCGAGCTTCCAGTGGCTGCGCGCCGGTTTCCTGCTCGTGCCCATCGCCGCTGTCGTGTGGTTTGCCATGCGCGGCGACCTGGATGGGGAACGCCTCGCATCAGTCTTCGTGTTCTTCATCGCCGCGATGATCTTCTGGGCCATCTTCGAGCAGGCCGGGATCACCATCGCGCTGTTCGGTCTCGAGCTGACGCGCACCGAGCTGTTCGGGTGGAACTTCCCGGCCGCGTGGTATCAATCGCTCAATCCGCTGTTCGTGATCCTGCTGGCGCCGCTGTTCGCCGCGCTCTGGCTGCGCATGGGGCCGCACCAGCCATCGAGCCCCGTGAAGTTCGCGCTCGGCCTCTTCTTCCTTGGGCTGTCGTTCCTGCTGATGGTGCCCGCCGCGGCCTTGACGGCCGAAGGCAAGGTGAGCCCGCTGTGGCTCGTCGGCTTGTTCTTCCTGCAGACGGTCGGCGAGCTGCTTTTGAGCCCCGTCGGCCTCAGCACCATGACCAAGCTCGCCCCGCCAAAGCTTGTCGGTCTCATCCTAGGTATCTGGTTCCTGGCCGCGGCCTGGGGCAACAAGCTGGCCGGCATACTCGGCGGCGGCTACAGCGCCTCGGATCCCGATGCCCTCGCCCAGTTCTTCCTGCAGCAGGCGGCGATGGTGGGCGTGGCAACGCTCGCCATGTTCGCGTTGGTGCCGTGGCTGAAGCAAATGATGCGCGGGGTTCGGTGAACCGTGCCGCGCGGTGCCGTGTTCGCTTGGGCTTCAGCTTGCCTGAGCGTTGTCCTTCATCAGCTTGTAGTTGATCGAGTCGAGCAGCGCCTCGAAGCTCGCGTCGATGATGTTGGGCGACACACCGACCGTAAACCAGCGCGCGCCGGTGACGGTATCGTGGCTTTCGACGAGAACCCGGGTAACGGCCTCAGTGCCGCCCGTGAGGATACGAACCTTGTAGTCGACCAGCTCCACGCCCTCGATATGCTTCTGGTAGCGACCCAGATCCTTGCGCAGCGCCCGGTCTAGCGCGTTCACCGGGCCGTTGCCTTCACCGACCGACCATAGCGGCTCGTTATCGCCGTTGACGAACACCTTGACGATCGCCTCGGAGACGGTGACGAGGTGGCCACGCGCGTCATGCCGCCGTTCGACCATCACGCGGAAGCTGTCGACGGAGAAGTATCGCGGCACGCTGTCCAGCATCCGCCGCGCCAGAAGCTCGAACGAAGCTTCGGCCGCCTCGTACGAATAGCCGACGGACTCGCGCGTCTTCACCTCGTCGAGCAGCCGCGAAACGCGCGCGTCGTCCGTGTCGACCGGAATGCCGAGCTTCTCGATGGTCGCGAGGATGTTCGAGCGCCCGCCCTGCTTGGAGACCAGCAGGCGCCGTTGATTGCCGACGCTCTCGGGTTGCACGTGCTCGTATGTCTGCGGCTCCTTCACGATGGCGGAGGCGTGGATGCCCGCCTTGGTCGCGAACGCGCTGTCCCCGACATACGGCGCGTGGCGGTCGGGGCTGCGGTTCAGGACATCGTCGAGGATGCGGCTCGCGTGCGTCAGGGTGCACAGGCGTGCGGGCGTGACCTGCGTCTCGAAGTGGTCCGCGAACTCGCTCTTCAGCAGCAGCGTGGGAATGACTGAGGTCAGGTTGGCGTTGCCGCAGCGCTCGCCGATACCGTTGAGCGTGCCTTGGATCTGGCGGCAGCCCGCGCGCACAGCCATGAGCGAGTTCGCCACGGCATTCTCGGTGTCGTTATGCGTATGGATGCCCAGGTGCGCACCTGGCACGACCTTGCCGACGTCGGAAACGATGCGGTCCACCTCGTGGGGAAGCGTGCCGCCGTTGGTGTCGCACAGAACCACCCAGCGGGCGCCTGCCTCGTACGCGGTGCGCGCTACGGCCAGCGCATAGTCGCGGTTGCCTTTGTAGCCGTCGAAGAAATGCTCGCAGTCGATCATCGCCTCGCGGCCAGTTTCAACGATGGCCTTCACCGACTGCTCGACAGCGGAAAGGTTCTCCTCGTTGGTGATGCCGAGAGCGACGCGCACATGATAGTCCCATGCCTTGGCGACGAGGCAGATCGCGGAGCTGCGCGAAGCCAGCACGGCCTGCAGGCCGCTGTCGTTCGACACCGATCGGCCGGCACGCTTGACCATGCCGAACGCTGTCATCTTGGCCGTTTGAAAGCGCAACCCCGGTTCGCTCAAGAACTGAGTGTCCGTTGCGTTGGCTCCGGGGAATCCGCCCTCGATATAGTCGACGCCCAACTCGTCGAGCACGGTCGCGATCCGGCGCTTGTCCTCGACGGAAAAGTCGATGCCCGTCGTCTGCGCGCCATCGCGCAGCGTCGTATCGAACAGGTAGAGACGTTCCTTGCTCATAACTCGCTCACAAAATTCCGAATGCGCGCGCGGCGAGATAGAAGGCCAGCACTGCGATGCCGATCTTCACCAGGACATAGAACAGCCAGTGCCGCGGCTCTGGAGTGTCCTTGTGCCAATCATCGCTCATCGCGCAGCTCCTTCAGGGGGCCAGACCTCGGTGTCGTGATCGGGATGCTGATAGACGGCTGATGCGATCTGATCGAGATGCGCTTTAGTCGAGCTATCCTCGGTCCGCGCGCCCGGCAGGGCGAAATCCGGGACGAAATGCAGTTTACCCTCGAGCCCATATTGCCGGGTGAGCGGCACCTCTTCGGGATGATCGAGCGAGCCGAGCGCGATGGCGATCTTAGGCTCGTCCACATAGCGAAAGGTTAGCGGCGTGCCGCACCTGCTGCAGAACCCGCGCTCGACAGCCGCCGAGCTGCGAAACGTGGACGGCGCTCCCCTGGTGAACGTCAGATCGGCGAGCGGCACATCCGCGAGCGGCGCAAAATAGTTGCCGAAGGCCTTCTGGCACATCCGGCAGTGGCAGATGCTCGCATCCGTCAGCGCGCTGTAGAGCGCATAGCGAACAGCACCGCACTGGCATCCACCGGTGTGAACCGCGACCCGATCGCCGCTCATCGCGCCAGCTCCCACGTGGTGACTATCTCGCCCGTCTGCGGGTCCTTGGCGTCCTTGAGTACGACTCCACTCGCCGTCAGCTCCTGGCGGATGCGGTCGGCCTCCTTGAAGTCCTTGGCTTTGCGCGCGGCGCCACGCTGCTCGACGAGAAGCCTGACGCGCTGCGCCAATTCCGGATCGGCTGCCTCCACCACATCGGCGCTCTTGATCGGCGAACGCCACCGCGCCACGTCGAAGCCCATGAATGCCGCCGAGGCGAGCCAGGTGTCGGTTTGACCGTCGGAGGTGGACTTGCACTCTTTCGCCAGCTCATGCAGGCGTGCGATCGCCAGCGGCGTGTTGAGGTCGTCCTTCAACGCGTCAATGACGCCGGCATCGGGGACGGCATTCCTGTTGAGCGCGCCGCCGGCGCGATCGCTGATCTCGCCCCAACGATCCAGCGTCGCCCTGCTCTCCTCGAGGCTCTTCCTCGTCCAGTCGATCGGCTGGCGATAGTGCGTCCGCAGCATGTTGAAGCGTACGACGTCGCCCGACCACTCCTTCAGCAGGTCATGGATGGTGATGAAGTTGCCGAGCGATTTCGACATCTTCTCGCCTTCCACCTGCAGGAAGCCGTTGTGCAGCCAGTACTGCGCCATCACCTTGGTGTCATGGGCGCAGCGCGACTGCGCGATCTCGTTCTCGTGGTGTGGAAACACCAGATCGATGCCGCCGCCGTGGATGTCGAACACGTCGCCCAGGTGCTTGCCCGCCATCGCCGAGCACTCGATGTGCCAGCCAGGCCGCCCCGGCTCGGCGATCCCCGCCGGGGACGGCCACGACGGCTCGCCTGCCTTTGATGGCTTCCACAGCACGAAGTCCATCGGGTCTTTCTTGTAGGGAGCCACCTCGACCCGCGCGCCCGCCGCCATCTCGTCGAGCGTACGGTTCGAAAGCTTGCCGTAATCGGGCATAGAGGGGACGTCGAACAGCACATGGCCTTCGGCCACATAGGCGTGGCCGTTGGCGATCAGCGCCTCGATCAGCGCCTTCATCTCCTCGATGTGCTCGGTGGCGCGCGGCTCGACCGTAGGGGGCAGCACGCCGAGAGCCTTGATGTCCTCGTGGAACTGCTGGGCCGTGCGCTCCGTCAATTCGCGGATGGTGACACCTTCCTCGGCAGCACGGGCGTTGATCTTGTCATCCACGTCGGTGATGTTGCGGACATAGGTGACGTGCTCCGCGCCGTAGACTTGGCGCAGAAGACGGAACAGCAGATCGAAGACGACGACCGGACGCGCATTGCCGATGTGGGCGTAGTCATAGACGGTGGGGCCGCAGACATACATGCGCACGTTCTGCGCATCGAGGGGAACGAACTCCTCCTTGCGGCGCGTCAACGTGTTGTAGAGCGTAAGCTGGTGCGCTTCGGCCATGACGGTCCCTAGTGTCTCCGGGGGGCCGCTGACGGAGCTATTTCTCTGTCTCAGGTTTGGGCAAAGAAGCGCGCCGCGCGCCAGCGGTAATTGCTAGCTCGAAATAATAATTATACCGCACGACGTGGCGGTCGGAGTGGGCAGGTTGCGCTTCATGGCGCCCTTATGCGCAGTCTCCCCTTGCCTCGTCAAGCGCACGGCCAGTTAATCCCTGGGCGGGCTTCATTTTCCCCGCGGGCAAGCGCGACGAGCCGCCCCAATTGCTCCGCATTGACCCCCTAACCCCTGGTGTTCATAGTTGCGGCCCGCCACCTGGCACGAGGGCTGGCTGGGGCAGACTTCAGCCACGGCAGGACAGATAACGGAATGCGTAAGGCACGTGCCCGCCGGCATGCACTCGGCGCCGCAGTTTTCGCGGCGGCGATAGCTGTTGCCTGTCCGGCCTTCGCGCAGGGCTGGTGGCCATGGAACAATTCCGAGCCCGAGGGCCCTCCGATCCCCGACGAGCCGGTGTATCGCCAGCCGCAGCAGCAAGAAATGCCTCCGGTCCGTCAGCCGATGCCTGAGCCGGGTCCCGGCGCGCAGATGCCGCCGCCGCAGGCTGCACCGGCTGTCAACTGGTCTACCAAGAACCCCATCTGTCTGGAGCTCGAGCAGAGGCTCGTCCAGGACGGCCAGCGCTCAAGCGGCGTGCGGGATCGGCTGCCGGCTATCGAAGCGGAGATGAGCCAGGTCGAACGGGCTTACGAGCAGTCACGCTCCGATCTGGAGCGCAACGACTGCTACGAGTATTTCCTGTTCTCGAAGACCCTGCGGCGTACGCGCCGTTGCGTCGACATGGCCCAACAGCGCGATCAGGCCAAGCAGCGGCTGGACGACCTCGAGGCCCAGCACGAGCAGATCGCCAACTCAGGCCAGCGGTCGTATCGCGAAGAGATCGTACGCGAGTTGGCCCGCAACAATTGCGGCGCCAATTACAGCCAGGAGGCGCGCCGCAGCGAGCGCAACGAGGGAGGCGGCGGCTCGATCTGGCAGGACGAGGGCGAAAGCACCTTCTCGAACCGCTGGTCAGGCGGCGGCCAGGCTGGAGCGACGTACCGCACCGTCTGCGTCCGGCTTTGTGACGGCTACTACTTCCCCGTGAGCTTCTCGACCCTGCCGAGCCACTTCGAGCAGGATGCCGAGGCGTGCCAGTCGCGCTGTGCCGCGCCGGCCGAGCTTTATTTCTACCAGAATCCCGGTGCTGGCATGGACCAGTCGGTGTCCTTCCGCACGCAGGAACCATACACAAATCTCAAGGTTGCCTTCCGCTACCGCAAGGAGCTCATCAAGGGATGTTCTTGCAAGGAAGCGGAATACACGCCGCCCGAAGCGGCCAACCAAAGCAAACGCGCCGATCGCGGCGCCGACGGCAGCGCCACAACGGGTTGGGAGGCCCGCTCGGATACCGACGCGCAGGGGCAGCAGTAGAACCTACACGCCTCTATGCCATTCGGTTACGGGACACTGGGAATTGAAAGCGAACCGATGCAGGTTTCCGGCATCCCCGACAGCATGCTCCAGCTCCTGGAGATCCGCCCCCTGAGCGTCGACGATCTGTCGACGGCCCGCTACGTCATCGGCGCCGCATTCGCTCGGTCGGCGAAGGAGCACTACTCGGTCTCGGATATTGACGCCTTCGCCGCCTTCGTGCGCAGTCCGCACTACGCCGACATTCTTCTGGGCAACCATGCCTACGCCGCCTGGGTCGGATCGGAGATGGTCGGGGTGGCTGCGTGGAGCGCGAGCGAAGCACAGAGCCCGACCGCCCGCGTGCTGGCGCTGTTCGTACATCCGCTGTTCGCCGGCCATGGCATCGGGACGCGCCTTGCCGAGTTCCTGAAGGACGAGGCGGCCGCTGCCGGCTATCGCGCACTCGAGGCGAGCGCGACGATCAACGCGGTGCCGTTCTTCGAGCGCCTAGGCTTCTTGGAGATCCGCCGCTCCGTGTGGGCTCTGCCATCCGAGCGCGACTTGCCCATCGTTCTGATGCGCGAGACTAGGGGTGCGCGGCAGAGCATAGTCCACTAGTCACGCCGCCCGCCCTTTCAGCCTTGCTTCGACCTTTTCGCGCCCGATCAGCGGCAACAGTGCTTTCAGCTCGGGGCCATCCTCCCGCCCCGTCAGTGCCAGCCGCAGTGGATGGAACAGTGCCTTGCCCTTGCGGCCGCTCGCGGTTTTCAGCGCTGCGATCCACACGTCCCAGGTGGTCTCGTCCCACGGATCGGCGGGCAGCAACGTCGCCGCCTGCTGAGCAAAGCCGGCGTCCTCGATGACCGGATCGATCACGCCGTCGACAACACGCCACCACCCTGCAGCATCTGCCAGCACCCCGAGATTGCCGCGCACGGCGCTCCAGAACCCAGGGCCTCCTCCGACACCGAGGACGGCGAGCTGCTCGTGCACGTGCTCGTACGGCGTGGCATGCAGCAGCCGCGCGTTGAGGGCGTGCAGTTCCACCGGATCGAAGCGTGCCGGTCCTGTCGAGATCTTCTCGAAGGCGAAAAGACGCGCGAGTTCATCCAGGCTGTGCTGAGGCTCGATCGCGTCCGAGGTTCCGATAAGCGCCGTATAACTTGCGATCGAGAGCGGCTCGAGCCCGGCTTCGCGCAGGCTCTCGATCGACAATGCGCCAAGACGCTTCGACAGCGCATGGCCGTCGGCACCGATCAGCAGGCTGTGATGACCGAACGCGGGCGGCTCCTTGTCCAGCGCTTCGAAGAGCTGCAATTGCACACCGGTGTTGGTGACGTGATCCTCGCCGCGGATCACGTGCGTGATCTGAAACTCGGCATCGTCCACGACGCTCGTGAACGTGTAGAGAAACGAGCCGTCGGCGCGGATGACGACGGGGTCGGACAGCGAGCCGACATCCACGGTCTGGTCGCCGCGAATGAGATCGTTCCACGACACGATGGTCGGAAGCGGTGCCAGACTGCCATTCTCGGAATTGGCCAATCTAAAGCGCCAGTGCGGGCGGCGCCCCTCGGCTTCGAAAGTGGCGCGCTCGGCTGCGGCAAGCTTGAGCCCGGCGCGATCGTAGATCGGCGGCATGCCGCGGGCGAGCTGGCGCTTGCGCTTGCGATCGAGCTCGTCCTCGGTTTCGTAACAGGGATAGAGCCGGCCCTGGCGTTTCAGGAAGTCGGCCGCCGCGACATAGCGGTCGGTGCGCGCGGACTGCCGTTCCTCGCACGCCCATTTCAGCCCGAGCCACACCAGGTCGTCGCGGATGCCCTGCGCGAACTCCTCGGTCGAGCGCTGCAGGTCGGTGTCGTCCAGCCGCAGCCAGAACACGCCGCCCGATTTGTGCGCGAAAAGCCAATTGAGCAAAGCCGTGCGGATGTTGCCGACGTGAAGTCGGCCGGTCGGGCTCGGCGCAAAGCGAACGGTGACGGTCATGGAGATGCTGGAAATCGCCGTTGGGATCGCGGCAACCTATAGACCCCATTCGGGAGAACTCAAGAGCGAACCCTCCCAGATGCGAACCTAAGCCCGTTTCTCGTCCCTCAGACGGCCTGCCTCGATCAAAAATCTATTTTGGCACCGGTGACGACGATCTGGAAGGGATCGAGACTGGTCTCGCCGACCGGAGCTTGCCCGGCATTGGCCGTCACCTCGTTGCCGATAACCTCGCCGCTCGAGTTCTGGTAGACGATATAGAGCAGCGTTTCGGCGTTGTCGATCTTCTGTACCACACCTGCCTGCCAAGTATTTACGGTCGAGGAGACTGTTCGGCCCACTGCGGACCCCGAGTCGTCTCGACGATACTCTGCGAAGATGTTGGTCTTGCCGAGGTCCAACCACTTGCGCTCGATCCCGGGCTGCAGGAAGAGCATGTTGCTTGTTGGCTCCAGGATCGTACCAAGCGGGAAGACGTGGTCCGTCGTATTGGTGATCTGACCCCAGCCTCCATAAAGAAATAGGCCGGTCGGATTGTGCATGATCGTCGATCCAACACCACCCCAGCGGCAGTGGAAGTTGGGTCTCGATGTGTCCACTGATCGGCCGGAGATGCAAGGCGTTCCGCCGTTCACGTATAGACCGAGGTCCAAGTCCTCCTCGGGTGTCCCAGGATCGTTGCTCCATCCCCACCCGCCGCGCACGATTAGCGAGTAATCTCCGATGTCGCCCTTATACTGCGCCATGAGGTCGCCGATGTAGGTCTCGCCGATGCTGGCCGCGGCCCTGAACCCATGCCACTCCGGCGTATCGTAGCGGATGAGGTCGCGGCGCAGACCATCGCCGGGTGTCGAGTTCGCGATGCCGCGTAGAGCATCCGTCCATCGCAGACCGCCAATATAGGCGCCATCGTGCCGAAGTCGGAAAGCGGCGAGAAACACGCCTACGCCCTCGACGTCGTTGACATTGCGGGTGAGGGTCGGATCGGCATCGTCGAGGAGATGGTACGTCGCCATCGCATCAAGGCCGATGGTCAGCTTTCCATAGTCTTTGTTCTTCAGGAACCAGCTGCTCTTGCGCAGGTTGAGCGCGAAATCGCGATTGTTCGAGTTCGGATGCTGAGAGACGATGCTATCCTGGTCCCAGCGGTTCGACGGGTGGCCCTGAACACCGATTTCGAGGGTGTAACCGGCGCTCCAATTTTTATCGATCTTTGCCTCGCCGATGAAGCGGAAGCGGGACTGCTCTACGAAGTTCGTTCCGATGTATGCGTTTCGCTCGACGCCGTCGTCCCAAGCGAAGATCGCCTCGTTGACCCAGCCGGATACCGTGAGCTTGACCTTGCGATTACCCTTGCGGGCGGTGGTTGCTTCCAGCTCCTCGATGCGCGCTTCCAGATCGGCGCAGCATCCCTCGAAGTCAGCCGCAACCGAGGGCGTAACCAACGCAGCGGCCGCCACAATGGCGCCTGTCAGAAGCACTATTCGATGTCCGCGAATGTTCATGGCCCGCTGTGATTCCACCTTCAGCGGCGGCATTAGGCGCTGATTCTCAAAATCGGAATGTGTCAGTCCGGTCGACCGATGGCCGTCAGCCCATCTGCTTTATTGGACGGCTTTCCATCGCCCCGCTGGGCCGGGGCATTGCAAGCAGCCGATCAGAACTTGATCACCGCGCCCGTGATGATGAGGTCGAGGTCGTCGATCGGCGCATCGGCGATCGGCCCGCTGGCCGCCTGTCCGTTGAGTTCCCGCAGCTGAAGCTCACCCTCGACGTGGCGGTACGAAAAGTAGATCAGCATGGCGGCATTATCGATGCCCTGCGCAATACCCGCGCCCCAAAGGTTCACCGCCGAATACCACTCGGCCCAACGCCCTGAACCCGTGGGGTTGAGGGCGTCGTCCTCGCCGACGGTGCGCCGCGTGCCGCCGCCGCCGTCATAGTCATAGTACTCGCCATAGATTGTCGTTTTGCCGAGGCTATTGAACTTCTTCTCGATCCCAGCCTGTGCCGCCCAGAAGAACTGGTCGTCATCAACCGCAGTACCCGCGAAGCGCCGCGTATCACTGAGGAAATCGTCGACCTTCAATCCCGTGCCGAAGCTGAGGAACGCCCCGCTCTCCTTGTGCAACAGGCTGAAAGATCCGCCGTATTGGTGGCAGGCGCTGGTGTCCTCTTCGATCAGGCCATCGAAGAGTGTTTCGTCCACCTGGGCGCCGGCGCACGATGCAATTTCCGAGCCCGACAACAGCTGCAGGAATCCAATGCCAGCCGCGAGCTCGAATCCGGAGAACTCGGCTTCGTAGCGCAACGCTATGTCCCAGAATTCTTTCGCGGCGAGCGATGCCGACAGCATGAAGCCGTAGATCGCCGGCGACTCGTATTTGACCATGTCAAAGCCGCGCTCACCCTCGCCGGGCTGGTCCCCTCCGTCACCGATCAAACGCCGCCAGGAGATGCCGCTGTCCGTCAGGCGCCCGTTCACTGCAGAGCGCAGCAGCATGCCAAGGCCGGTGTCCTCGACGTCGGAGTATTTGGCAAACGATTCGGTTTGCGTGAGATTGCTCTCGGTGATCTTGTCAGTGGCGGCATTGCTGAGACCGACGATCAGCTTGCCCCGCTTTTTCTCCTGCAGGTACCAGGAGATGTCGCGCAAATCGAAGCCAACGTCATCGGGGTTGTCATTGCCCTTGGCGTTGAGCTGGTTGACTCGCTTGGAGTTAGCGCTGCGGATTCCGATTTCGATCTTGAAGCCGGCCTCCCAGTTTTTGTCGATCTTGGCCTTGCCCTTGAAGCCAATGCGCGTCCGTTGGTTGTCGTTCGTAACCTCGTAGACGTCGGCTTCCTTGCCGTCATACCAGCCGAGCAACGCTTGGTTGACCAGTCCGTATACTTCGACCTTGACCTTGCGGTTGCCCTTGCGGGCGGTCGTGGCTTCCAGTTCCTCGATCCGCGCCTCGAGATCGGCGCAGCATCGGTCGAGGTCAGCCGCGATCAAGGGAGTTACCTGTGCAGCGGTCGCCACAAGAGCGGCTGTCAGAAGCGCTGCCCGGAGTCCGCAAATCTTCATGTCCCGCCCCGAAATCCTTTATCGGCCCGGGGCATTAAGCCCTGATTCTCAAAATCGGAATGTGTCAGTCAGGTTGACTTGTCGACGTCGGTGCGTCTGCTTTATTGGACGACTTGTATCGCCCGGCCGCGGCCAGGGTCGCGCAAATGCCGATGGATGCTGCGTTGCATCGGTACGACGACGCGGCGCCTATAAAGGTTCGCGGAACTTGTTGACGATCGGATAGCGGCGATCGCGACCGAAGCTGCGCGATGAGATCTTCACGCCGGGAGGCGCCTGGCGTCGTTTGTACTCCGCAAGATAGAGCAATCGTTCGACCTGCTTTACCCGCTCGGGCGCATGGCCGCGCGCGACGATGTCGCCGAGCGGCATTTCCTTCTCGACGAGGCAACGCAAGATATCGTCGAGCTGGTCGTACGGCGGCAGGGAATCCTGATCCGTCTGATTCGGCCGCAGCTCCGCGGTGGGCACCTTGGTGATGATCGGTTCCGGTATGACCTCGCCAGCCGGCCCCTTCCCGCCCTTCGGCACATGGGCATTGCGCCAGCGCGCCAGCCGGTAGACCTCCATCTTGTAGAGATCCTTCACCGGATTGTAGCCGCCGTTCATGTCGCCGTAGAGCGTCGCGTATCCGACCGACATCTCCGACTTGTTGCCCGTCGTCAGCACCATGGCGCCGAACTTGTTGGACAGCGCCATGAGGATGATCCCGCGCGCTCGCGCCTGCAGGTTCTCCTCCGTGGTGTCGGGGTTCGTGCCGCGCAGTGCTGGTTCGAGAGCCTTCGTCAGCCCGGCGACCGCGTCCTCGATGGGAAGCGTCTCAAACGTGATGCCCAATGCCTTGGCGCAGTCGGCGGCATCGCGAATGCTGTCTTCGGATGTGTAGCGATACGGCATCATCACGCCGCGTACTCGCGCGGCCCCGAGCGCATCGACGGCAATCGCCGCCACGAGCGCACTGTCTATGCCGCCTGACAAACCCAAGAGGACGCCGGGAAAGCCGTTCTTCTCGACATAGTCGCGCACGCCGAGAACACATGCCTGATAGGCAGCAGCATCGCCTTCGTCGATGAGCGCGCGCTTCCCCGGCGCGCACACCCAACGCTCGCCCTCTCGCGACCACTCCGTGATCACGAGTTGCTCCTCCCATGCGGGGAGCTGCACCGCTAGGCTGTGATCGGCATTGAGGACGAACGAAGCGCCATCGAAGACCAACTCGTCCTGGCCGCCGATCTGGTTGAGATAGACGAGCGGCAGGCCGCTTTCGGCAACGCGCGCAACGGCGACGTTCATGCGCACATCCGGCTTGGTCCAGTCGAAGGGGGACCCGTTGGGCGAGATCAGCATTTCTGCGCCGGTCTCCGCGAGGCATTCCACCACCTCGCTGCCCCAGATGTCCTCGCAGATCGGAACACCGATGCGCACGCCGCGGCAGTTGATAGGGCCGGGCAAGGCGCCCGCTGCAAAGACGCGCTTTTCGTCAAACACGCCGTAATTCGGCAGGTCGACCTTGAACCTCACCGCCTCGACCGCCCCGTTGTCGATCAGGACCGCGGCGTTGTAGACGCGCCCGCCGTCGGGCCAGATCGTCCCCGTCAGCACCGCCGGCCCATCGCCGAGACTCTTTGCCAGGGTCTCGACCGCGGCTCGCGCTGCCGCCGCGAAAGCAGGCTTGAGGACCAGATCCTCGGGAGGATAGCCGGTGACGAATAGCTCCGGAAAGACCACGAGATCGGCGCCCAGGCCGGCTGCACGCGCATGGATCTCGTGCAGTTTGGCGAGGTTGCCGTCGATGTCGCCGACGATGGGGTTCGCCTGCGCGAGCGCAATTTTGAATGAGGAGGGCACGGCATCTGCCTGGGGAGCGTTCATGCGCAAGATTTAGGGCGGCGCACGGGCCGGGTCCAGCGACAACCGGTCGCTCGACTTCCGTCCGGCTGGACCGCGTCCCCCGTCGGCCTTAATCGTCGTAGGGCGCCGTCTGCTGCTCGTTCCGGCCTGGGGTCTTAGGTGCTGTCCCTCATCACCATCGTCGCGCCGATCTTTGCGCTCATCCTGTGCGGCTACCTGGCGCGGCGCTGGGATTCGATCGGCGCCGCCGCCGTCTCCGAGCTGAACAAGTTCGTCGTTTACCTCGCGCTTCCCGCACTCCTGTTCGACGTCATGGCGAACGCGAGCTGGCACGACCTCTGGCAACCCGGCTTCGTGATCGCGTTCGGCCTGGCCATCGGCGCGCTTTTCTATCTCACCGTCATCGTCAGCGTCGCGGTCGGACGACCACTGGCCGCGGCCGGGGTCGATGGCCTGCTCGGCTCCTACGCGAACACCGCGTACATGGGCTTTCCACTGTTCCTCACGCTCTACGGGCAGGAGGGGATGGTGCCGGTGACCATCGCCTCAATCCTCACGGTCTGCGTGCTTTTCGCCTCTGCGATCGTGCTGGTCGAGACCGGCACCCAGAAGGAGGCGCATCCGCTGCGGCTCGCAGCGAAGGTCGCGGGTGCCGTCGCGCGCAATCCGCTCATCATCGCGCCCGTTGCCGGGGTCCTTTACAACGCCACCGGTCT
Organism: uncultured Hyphomicrobium sp.; assembly: GCA_964493785.1. Classification (GTDB taxonomy): domain Bacteria; phylum Pseudomonadota; class Alphaproteobacteria; order Rhizobiales; family Hyphomicrobiaceae; genus Hyphomicrobium_A. The sequence continues at coordinate 121,145 of CAZBPM010000002.1, forward strand.
CCCCGTGCCGGTGGCGCTGGAGACATTTCTAAAACTGCTCGGAGGCGCGGCAAGTCCGGCGGCGCTGGTGGTCATCGGCCTATTCCTCGCCGGCCCGCGGCCGGTGTCGCCCAAAGAGCTATGGACCGCCAGCGGTCTCGCCGCGATCAAGTTGCTGGTCCACCCGGCGCTGGCGTGGAGTCTCGCCGCGCTGTTGTCCGTCCCACCTCGCCTCGCCGTCATGGCGACGCTGCTGGCGGCTTTGCCAACGGGAACCGGACCCTTCATGCTGGCAGAGTTCTACCGGCAGCCGGTCGCCGTGACGTCCGCAGTCATCCTCATGTCGACGCTGGGTTCGCTCATCACCCTGCCGCTCGTCATGTGGCTTCTGGGCATCGAAGCCATGCCCCGGCCCTGACGTCACCCGCTAAGCCCATACGCGTCCCGAACGGGGGGTGTCGATCTGATAGTCGGTCGCCTTGCTGGTAAAAAAGCCGGCGCCGAACGCGCGGGCCTGCGCCAGCGGATCGGCTGGGTCACGTGCGATCTCGCCGCGCGCGTTGCCGTGCCCATGGACCACTCCGGCGAAGTCGCACCGCGTATAGCGGCAATACTCCTGGACCTGGTGCACGATCCCCGCACCAACCGTTGGAAACGTCTCCTCGGACGCGAGTGCCAATCCGACGCGCTTGCCCATGAGGCGGTTTACGACGTTTGCCGACTGCGGATAGGACGCTGCGACGTAACAGAACATGCGATCGAAGAATGCCTTGGCCTGTGCCGACATCCCGTACCAGTAGACGGGAGTCGCGAGGATCAATCCCTGCGCCGGCAGAACCTGTTCGAGAAACGTCTGGCGAAAGCCGTCGTCGATGCCACACTCGCCGTCCGGGCGCCGGCATGTCCGGCAGTCGCGCAGAAAAGTTAAAACCACGGCATCGGCGAATACCAACTCTGCGCCGTGCCCTGCGTTCGACAGGCCATCGGCGACGGCCCGCGCCAATGCTGCCGAATTCCCGTCGCGCCGGGCACTGCCGCAGACAATTAGAGCTTTCATGAGGCGTTTCTCCTTGGCGGAACCGACCATGGCGCGTTAGATCACTGACTGGCAAGTACACACCTTTTGGTGCCTATAGGAGCGTCATGGCCAAGGGCCGGAAGCCCGCCCCCAGCGTCTTCGATGAGACATGCTCGGCGCGCCACGCACTCGAGCTCATTGCTGGGAAATGGGCGATGCTGATCATCACGGCGTTGGCGGAAAGCCCGCATCGCAACGGCGCCCTAATGCGCCGCGTCGGCGGAATCTCGCAGAAAATGCTGACGCAGACTCTGCGCGAGCTGGAGCGCAGCGGCTTGGTGCTTCGCCAGGATCACAAAAGCGTGCCTCCGCATGTGGAGTATCGCCTGAGCGCGCTCGGGCGATCGCTCGCAACGTGCCTGCTGGAACTCGATCGCTGGGCGGAGCGGAGCTTCCCCGCTCTCGACGCCGCGCGCGAGCGCTTCGACGCTGCTCAGCGCCGGCAGCGACGGACCTAACAGCCCGCGCTCGTCAGCCGACTGCTGTCAACGGTGCTGGCCCGCGGCCGGCTTCCTCGCGCTCTTGCTTCAGCCGCTCGGCGATGAGGAAAGCAAGCTCGAGGGCCTGATCGGCGTTGAGGCGCGGATCGCACAGGGTGTCGTAGCGATCCTTCAGCTGCGCCTCGGAGATGTTTGCCGCTGCGCCGCCGATGCACTCGGTGACGGGCGAGCCCGTCATCTCGACATGAATGCCGCCGGCATAGGTGCCTTCGGCGCGGTGCACGTCGAAGAAGGCCTCCGCCTCCTTGAGGATGCGGTCGAAGGGTCGCGTCTTGAAGCCATTGGCGGCGCTGATCGTGTTGCCGTGCATCGGATCGCACGACCACACCACCTCACGCCCATCGCGCTTCACGGCGCGCACCAGCGCCGGAAGATGCTTCTCCACCTTGTCGGAGCCGAAGCGGCAGATCAGCGTCAGGCGGCCGGGCTCGTCGGTGGGGTTGAGGATGTCGATGAGGCGAAGCAGGCCATCGGCGTCCAGCGACGGTCCTACCTTCACGCCAATCGGATTGCGGATGCCGCGCAGGAACTCGACGTGCGCGTGATCGGGCTGACGCGTGCGGTCGCCGATCCACAGCATGTGACCGGACGTTGCATAGGGTGCGTGGGTTCCGCCCGCCTCGTCACGGCGCACGAGCGCCTGCTCGTAGCCGAGCAACAGCGCCTCGTGGCTGGTGTAGAAGGTGGTGCGGCCGAGCGCCGGCACGGTCTGGTCGGTGATGCCGCACGAGCGCATGAACTGCAGCGCCGTCTGGATCTGCTCGCCCATCTCCCGGTACTTCTTGCCGAACGGGCTCTTGTTCTCGAAGTCGAGCAGCCAGCGCAGCACGTTGTCGAGGCTGGCATAGCCGCCTTCGGAGAACGCGCGCAGCAGGTTCAGCGTCGCCGCTGACTGGCGGTACGCCTGGAGCTGGCGATTGGGGTCGGGGATGCGCTCGGCCTCGGTGAAGCTGCCGCCGTTGATGATGTCGCCGCGATAGCTGGGCAGTTCGACACCGTCCCGCGTCTCGGTCGGCGACGAGCGCGGCTTGGCGAACTGGCCCGCCACGCGCCCGACCTTCACAACCGGAATGCCGCCGGAATAGGTCAGCACGACCGCCATCTGCAGGAAGACGCGGAACAGTTCGCGGATGTGGTTGGCGCTGTGCTCGGAGAAGCTCTCGGCGCAATCGCCGCCCTGCAGCAGGAAGGCGTTACCCGCCGCGACGTCGGCCAGCGAACGCTTCAGCTTGTCGGCCTCACCGGCGAAGACCAGCGGCGGGAAGGAGGCGATCTTCGCCTCGACGTCAGCCAGGACCGCCTTATCCGGGTAGTCCGGCACCTGAACGATCGGTTTTGACCGCCAGCTGTCCGGGGACCATGTAGACGCCATTTATCATCACTCCGTCGCCGCCTTCCCGCCACCGGCAGTGAGGCCGGAACGGTAACGCAAGCGCATTGTTTTAGAGGCATTATGCCTTTTACAGCAGCATATAAGCCACCTCGGCCCGCGTGGCCAGCACCCCCTGGGGGTCGGAAGGTTGCATAAATCAGGGGGCTAAGCCAATGGGCGTCAGGGAGCCAACATTCACCTTCGGCATTGAGGAGGAGTACCACCTCGTCGATCTGGAGAGCCGGGGTTTTGCCTCGGCCCCAGCCTCGCTGATGAAGGCGTGCGAGGATGCCCTGGGCAAGCAGGTAGCGCCGGAATTCTTTCGCTCGCAGATCGAGATAGGCACCAGCGTCCTCAAGGATTTCAAGGCTGCGCGACAGGAGTTGGCCGGCCTACGGCGGACCATTGCGGAAATTTCAGGCACCTACGCCATGGCGCCTATCGCTGCATCAACGCACCCCTTCGCCGACCGGTCGACCCTGGAGACGACCCCCAAGGCCCGGTACCAGTCCCTCGCGAAGGACTTTGGCGGCATAGGCCGGCGCCTCGCCATCTGCGGCATGCATGTCCACGTTGGCATCGAGGATGACGACCTGCGTATCGACCTGATGAACCAGGTCCGCTACTTCCTCCCCCACCTGCTGATGCTTTCGACCTCCTCCCCCTTCTGGCAGGGCGAGGACACCGGCCTCAAAAGCTACCGCCTCGCAGTCTTCCACGAGCTGCCCCGGACCGGCCTGCCGCAGCGCTTCGAGAGCTACGCCGAGTACCAGCGCACCGTCGATGTTCTGGTTCGCAACAAGGTGATCGAGGACTCGACCAAGATCTGGTGGGACCTGCGGCCCTCGGGCAAGTTCCCGACGCTGGAGATGCGCGTCACCGACGTCTGCACCCGCATCGACGATGCCATCGCCATAGCCGCGCTCTACGCCTGCACGCTGCGCATGCTGTGGCGGCTTCGCTCATCCAACCAGAAGTGGCGCTCCTATCCCGCCTTCCTCATCGAGGAGAACCGCTGGCGCGCCCAGCGCTATGGGGTGCAGGAAACCCTGTTCGATTTCGGCAAGGGTACGCTCGTGCCCTTCGCAACGCTGATCGACGAGTTGATCGACCTCATCTCCGACGACGCTGCAGCGCTCGGCTGCGAGCGCGAGGTCAAGCACGCGCTGAACATAGCCACCGGCGGCACGAGCGCCGACCGGCAGGTTGCCTGCTATGAGAAGCTGCTTGCCCAAGGCGCCAGCGTCGATGACGCGCTCATCGGCGTCGTCGACCACCTCATCGCCGAAACCGTCGCCGGCACGTGATATCCGCCAAGGTCACAACAGAGTCGCGCCGGAGCACAACGTGCCCTACATCATCGAAGAACTTATGGACCATAAGCGTCTAGCGGGAATCGATTGTCCTCTGGAGGTCTCGCAAGCTTTTTTACATCCCATTGCGCGCGGCGAACCGCTGACGCCGGAGCTGCTCGCTCGGAAGCCTGATCCCTACTATATCGAACCGCCCAAAAAGGGCGACCTGCCGGACATGTTCGACGCCAAGCGCGTCTGGACTGTAAGCCCGAAGGTGAAAAAGATCATCGAGGACCTGGAGCCCGGCATCCATACGTTCATTCCGGTCCAGCCGATCGTGCGCCGTTCGGGGCGCGGTTTCGGTACCTACTATTTGCTCTACGTCGGGCAAGTGATCGACGCCGTGGTGATCGAAGAGTCCACATTCAGGGGTGGCCGTCGCGGACGGGCCGGTTTTGAAGTGACACCAATTTTGACGTCCGCCGTTCTTGACGGCCGTCTTATCGAGGGAAAGCATCTCTGGCGCGGTGGTCTTGAGAAGCTGGGTGGCGGCGGCGACCCTTTCGGATCTTATCGCTTCTGCTCTGACGAACTAAAGCGGCGTCTCGAGGAAGCCAAGGCAGAAGGCTGGCTCTACCAACCTTGTGAAGTGCGCAGCTGACGCGGGCTATTCCCTCTCCCCATCCTTTATGGGGAGAGGGTTAGGGTGAGGGGCAGAAGCTGGCGCTGCGGTTTTTCGCTGCCCCTCACCCTAGCCCTCTCCCCGCTTACGGGGAGAGGGAATTAAAGCGCGGCCTGCATGCCGCCGTCGATGGCAAGCTCGGCGCCGGTGATGTAGCTGCTTTCGTCCGAGGCAAAGAACACCACAGCGTTGGCCACGTCCTCCGACGTGCCGAAGCGGCGCAGGGGCGTTTGATCGATCAGCGCCTTCGAGAACGCTTCGATGCGCAGCACGCGCTCCGTCAGTGCCGTCTCGATGAAGCCGGGCGCCAGCGAATTCACGCGAATCCCGAACGGCGCATATTCCACCGCCAGTCCGCGCGTCAGTGCCGAGATCGCACCCTTGGTGGCGCCGTAGGCTGCCAGCGTGCGCATGCCGCGATGCCCCATGATCGAGGCGAGATTGATCAGAGAGGCGTTGCCCGACGCCTTCATCAGCGGAAAGGCATCGCGCGCGATGCGGATCATGCCGTCGAGGTTGACCTCGCGCAGCCTTACCCAGTCCGCATCCGTCATATGCCGGAAGTCCGTGCGCACATTGATGCCGGCATTATTGACCACGACATCCAGCTTCTTCTGCTGCTGTTCGATGGCGCGCATCAGCGCGGTGACGTCCTGCCCGCGCGAGACATCGACCGACATAGCCGAGGCTTTGAGGCCCTTCGCCGCAAGCTCCGCCGCAGCCTTTTCGGCGCCTTCTCCGTCGACATCGGTGATGTAGACGTGGGCGCCCTCCGCCGCGAAAGCCTGTGCCGTTGCCAGGCCTATACCCGCGGCCGAGCCGGTAACGAGGGCAATCTTGTCTTTCAGCCGATCCATGCGCGCCGTCTCCTTGAAGGAGTGGCGACGTAGCACCGGACCTTGCGACTTTCAACTCGCACCGGGCTATGAGCCCGCCGAGGGGGCACCGGTCAGCCTGCCGCTTCGGTGGGCGCGATCCACTTCTCGCGCAGGGTGACGAATTCTTCCGCGGTGGTCGGATGCAGTGCAATCGTCTCGTCGAAGTCTGCCTTGGTCGCCCCGAGCCGCAGCGCAATCGCCGCCATCTGGATGATCTCGGCCGCGCCCTCGCCCAGCATATGGCAGCCAAGCAGCTTGCCGCTTTCCCCGTCGACCAGCAGCTTCATGAAGATGCGTTCGTCCCGCCCCGACAGCGTCGCTTTCATCGGCCGGAAGCCGACCTTGTAGACGTCAAGCTTATTGCAACGCTCCGTCGCCAGATGCTCTGGAAGTCCGACGCTGGCGATTTCCGGTGTAGAGAACACCGCCGTTGGCACCTGCATGTATTCGACCATGCGTGGCTTGCCGCCGAATTCGGTGTCGGCGAAGGCGTGGCCTTCGCGGATAGCGATCGGCGTTAGCGCCACGCGGTCGGTCACGTCGCCGACGGCGAATATGCTGTCGACGGACGACTTGGAGTACTCGTCAACGACGACCTGCCCCCTCCAACCGAGCTCGACGCCGATCTTGTCGAGACCCAGCCCGGCGGTATTGGGCGTTCGCCCGACAGCGAACATGATCTGCTCGGCCTCGAGCGTGCCCCCGCCCGACAGATGTCCCACGAGACCGGTCGACGTCTTGTCGAAGTGCGTGAACACGTTGTTGGTGACGATGCGGATTCCCTGCTTGCCGAAGGCGGCCGTCGCGTGGTCGCGCAGGTCCTCGTCGAAACCGCGCAGGATCTTGTCGCCGCGATAGATCAGCGTCGTCTCAACGCCCAAGCGCGAGAAGATGCCTGCAAACTCCAGGGCGATATAGCCGCCGCCGGCAACAATGATGCTCTTGGGCAGATGCGGGAGATCCAAAGCCTCATCCGAGGTGATGACATGCTCGATGCCCGGACGCGGCTCGCCGAGCCAGGGTCTTCCGCCGGTCGCAATGAGGATCTTTGCCGCCGTGACCGTACGCCCCGATTTGGCGAGCCTGACCGCGTGCGGCCCCTCGACCACCGCGCGCTCCTCGACTATTTCGACGCCCGTCCGGCCCAGGTTGGCGCGGTATGCCGCCTCGAGCCGCGCGATCTCCTTGTCCTTCGCCGCGATGAGCGTCGGCCAGTCGAAGGCGGTTTCCCCCACGGTCCAGCCGAACCCGCGCGCGTCCTCCAACTCGTCGGCGTAGCGGCTGGCGTAAACCAGAAGCTTCTTGGGCACGCATCCTCGGATGACGCAGGTGCCGCCGACGCGCGATTCCTCCGCGACTGCCACCTTCGCACCGTAGCCCGCGGCGATGCGCGCGGCGCGAACGCCGCCCGATCCGGCGCCGATGACGAAAAGGTCGTAGTCGAAGTTGCTCATGGTCGATCAGCGTGCTGGCATGTGGGGACGGTCACTTGTTTCCGCCGGACGGCTGCTGCATCACCTTCTGGCTGTACTTGATGCCGATCGCGGCACCGGCCTGCATCAACTCCGGGGAGGCGGCGATGAACTTCTGTCCCGTCGGCGACTTGTAGAATGCGGTCACCGACTTCAGCTCCTCCGCCGTAAAGCGCTCGGCGTAGATGACGGCGAACTCTTCGAGCATAGCATCGCGGTAGGACAGCAGGCGCTTCATGTGGTCGTTGAACTCGTCGCCGACCTTGTCTGCCATGGCCCCGCCGCCTGCATCGCGTGCACCTTGACGGAAGCCGTCGCCCATCACCGCGACCATGCTGTCCATCTGCTTCGTGACGCCGGTGGCTTCCATCAGCTCCTTGGCGGCCGCGATGCGCTGCGGATCTATGGCAGCCTCCTGCCCACGGGCAACGTGCGCTAATCCGATCGATGTAATGCAGACGCACAGAAAAAGCCGCAGCCCTGAAGAAATGCCCATGCCTTTAGATCCGTCCCGAAATGCGTTGAGAGCTATTCTTCCAGTTCGTCCAGATCGTCTTCCGAGCCGATCAGCGTGACGCCATCGGCGGCCGCAATGATAGCAAGGTCTGCAATTCCGATGAAAAGGCCATTCTCGATGACGCCGGGGATGAGCTTCAGCGCTTCATCCAGCTCCTCGGGATCGTCGATCCGCCCGAAGTGACAGTCGAGGATCAGGTTGCCGCCATCGGTGAGGAACGGCTTGCCGTCACCCTGCATGCGGACACGGACCTCGCCCTCGCAGCCGAGGTCGGCGCCCAAGGCGGTGATCATGTTCCGCGTCGCCGTCAACCCGAACGACACTACCTCCAACGGCAGCGGAAAAGCGCCTAGGGTCTCGACCTTCTTCGACCCGTCAGCAATGACGATCATCCGACCCGAGGCAGTCGCCACGATCTTCTCGCGCAGCAGCGCACCACCGCCGCCCTTGATGAGGCGCAGTTCGCCATCGATCTCATCGGCGCCATCGACGGTGAGGTCCAGGAAGGGCGTCTCGTCGAGGGACGATATCCGGATGCCGAGCTTCTCGGCCTGGGCTTGCGTCGCCTCGGACGTTGCAACGCAAAGGACGTCGAGCCCGGCGGCCACCTGCCGGCCGAGCGCATCGACGAACTTGGCCGTGGTCGATCCCGTCCCTAGTCCGAGCCGCATCCCCGGCTCGACGAACATCAGCGCTCGTTCGGCAGCAGCCACCTTCAATGCATCTTGGCTCATGATCACCCCGCAGCGAGCGCTAAAACACCGAAACCGGATGCGCTGCCGTACGCGCACCCGGGGCCGGACGCAAGAGCGAGGTTAAGGCGGGGCGTCGAGGTCGGACTAGAGACCGCCCATCAGGGTGTATTTCATCTCGAGGAATTCCTCGACGCCATGGTGCGAACCCTCGCGCCCGATGCCGCTTTCCTTCCAGCCGCCGAAAGGCGCTATCTCGGTCGAGGTGATGCCCTCGTTGACGCCGACGATGCCGTATTCCAGCGCCTCGGCCACGCGCCAGCAGCGGCCGACGTCGCGGGTGAAGAAGTAAGCGGCGAGGCCGAACGGGGTATCGTTCGCCATGTGCAGCGCCTCCTCCTCGGTGTGGAAGCGGAACAGCGGCGCGACCGGACCGAACGTCTCCTCGCGCGAAACCTTCATTTTCGGTGTCACGCCAGTGAGCACGGTCGGCTCGTAGAAGTTGCCGCCCAAGGACGAGGGCTTGCCGCCGATCACCACCTTGGCACCATGCTCCAGGGCGTCGGATACGTGCTCTTCGACCTTTGCGAGAGCGGCCTTGTTGATCAGGGGGCCGACCGTGACGCCGGCTTCGGTGCCGGGCCCGACCTTCAGCGCCTTCACGGCTGCGGTGAGCTTTTCGGCGAACGCGTCGTAGACCCCATCCTGCACGAGGATGCGGTTGGCACACACGCACGTCTGCCCCGCATTGCGGAACTTCGAGGCCATCGCTCCGGTCACCGCGCGATCGAGGTCGGCGTCGTCGAAGACGATGAACGGTGCGTTGCCGCCCAGTTCCATGCCGACTCGCTTCACCGTGCGCGCGGCCTGCTCCATGAGGATCTTGCCGACCTCGGTCGAGCCCGTGAAGGTGATCATGCGCACCTTGGGGTTCTCGGTCAGCGCACGGCCGACAGGCACGGGGTTCTCCGTCGTCACGACGTTGAAAACGCCCTTTGGCACGCCGGCGCGCTGCGCCAACTCCGCCAGCGCCAAGGCCGACAGCGGCGTTTCCTCGGCGGGCTTAACGACCGCAGTGCATCCGACAGCGAGCGCAGGCGATACTTTGCGCGTGATCATCGCCGAGGGGAAGTTCCAAGGCGTGATGGCGCCGACGACACCGATGGGCTGCTTGATGACGACTACGCGCGCGTCTGCCTTGTGGGTCGGGATGGTCTCTCCGTAGATGCGCTTGGCTTCCTCGGCGTACAGCTCGACGAAGTTCGCGCCGTAGATGATCTCACCGCGGGCCTCGGCCAGCGGCTTGCCCTGCTCGCGGCTCAGGAGCAGCGCCAGCTCGTCGGCGTTTTCGATGATGAGGTCGTACCAGCGCCGCAGGATCGCCGAGCGCTCCTTCGCCAGCAACTTGGACCAAGCCGGGAAGGCCTTGTGCGCAGCATCAATCGCCGCGTTGGTTTCGGTCGCCCCGAGGTTCGGAACGCGGGCGATCTCGGCTCCGGTCGCCTTGTCGATAACGGGCGTGCTGGGTGCACCGACCCAGGCCCCGTCGATATAGGCTTGCGTCTTGAGCAGCGTTAGGAGGCTCTTATCCATGGCAGCACCAGGGTTTGCGGGGCAGGAGACTGCCATTGTCTAAGGTGCAGGCCCCTTCGTTTCAAGGTACATAGCCCCGGCCGCGGCGCTGCGTCAGCAGCTCCGGCATCCCTTTCGTGCGCTATTTGAGGCCCCATGCGTGATCTGACACTGGTCTTCGACCTCGACGGCACCCTCGTCGATACCGCGCCCGATCTGGTGGCTTCGACCAACCATGTCCTGGACTATCTCGGCCTGCCGCGGGTCGATGAGCTCAGCCTGCGTCCGTTCGTCGGCCACGGTGCCAAGCACATGATCTGCAGAGCCGTGGGGCCGGCCGCGGAGAGCATGTCGGAAGCCCAGCACGAGGCGCTGCTGAAGCGTTACCTCGACTTTTACGGTGACCATATCGCGGACAACAGCCGCCCTTTCGAAGGCATCGTCCCGTTGCTGGGTAAGTTCCAGGCCGAGGGCGTCAAGCTCGCCGTCTGCACCAACAAGATCGAGCGCATGAGCAAGCTGCTGCTCGATGCCCTCGACCTGTCGCGCTTTTTCGTCGCCGTGGCCGGCCGCGACACCCTCGGGGCGGCCAAGCCAGACCCCAATGCGCTGCTCGGCACAATTGCTATGGCCGGTGGCGACAGATCACGCGCCATCATGATTGGTGATACCGCGGTCGACATCGAGACTGCGCGTGCGGCCGAGGTGCCCGTGATCGGGGTCAGTTTCGGCTATACCGAGGCGCCCGTCGGGACGTACGCGCCCGACGTGGTCATCGACCACTTCCGCGATCTAGAGCCCGCAATAGCCAGCGTGCTGCGCAACTAGAAGCAACGGCGCCCTAGGTTTCGACCGCCTCGTCGGTGACTGGGTCGCGCGCCGGCGGATTGCTGCGGCGAGGCAACAGCCGCCGTCCGACCATCAGCACCGCCGGCAGAATGACGAGCTGCCCGATCAGCGACGCGAATAGGCACACGCCTGCCAGTTCGCCGAACAGCCGCAGCGACGGCAGGTGCGAGAGCATCGTCACACCGAGGCCGAGCGCCAGCACGATCGTCGTCAGCACGACGGGCGGGCCGATGTGATGCGCGGCACGCATCAGCGCTGCGTAGGCGGTGTCCTGGGTGGCCCCGACCCGATCCTCCTCAAGCCTGAAGCGGTTGAGGAAGTGGATGGTCGAGTCGATGGCCAGCGAGAACGCCACGGTTATGGCGACGATCGAAGCGAACTGCAGCCCCTCGCCGGTAGCCCATAGGATGGCGCCGGTCGCGAAAATCGGGAACAGCGACGGCATGATGCTGGCGAAGCCCACCAGGACGGACCGCAGCGCGATGCCGAGGAAGATGAAGATGATGAACATGTCGCCGACGAGACCCCAATTGAGGTCCCAGATCAGCTTCGCCGAATTGCGCGCTGCAATTGCGGGCAGACCCGTGACTGAAATCTCGTACCCGGGGTTCGCAGCACGGATGGGCTCCAGCGCCGCATCGAGCTTGTCGACCACCGGCAAGATCTCGCTGGCATCGACGTCCGGCAGGCGGGCTGTCACCAGCACCGCCTTCTCGTCCTCGGCGATGAAGCGGCGGACCAGATGCTCCGGCAGGAGCCCGACGTAGCGCTTCACGTTCGGGACGCTGGCGTCGCCAGCCGCGGCAAGCCACCGCCGCAGGCTCTCCAGTGACCAGACGTTGCCGAGGCCGACGCGCTGCTCCAGTACATCGTGCGCCTCGGCAATCGCCTTCAGCGTCGCGTCGTCGTAGATCGACTGGTTGCCCGTCCAGCGGATCATGACGTGCATCGGATTGGCGCCCGTCAGCTTCTCATCGAGCCGTCCGGTGGCGGCGAGCGCCTGCTCCTTGTCCGGGACCTGATCGGCCAACCGGTAGTGCGGCTTCAGCTGGCTGTAGGCGATGCCGCACAGCACTGTTGCAATGACCGACAGCGCGAAGAATACCGTCGCATTGCGCGCAACCGTGCGCACGATGGCGTCCGTTATACGCTGCAGAACACCGACGCCGCCCTGTTCTTGTACGTGCGGATCGACGGCAGAGGCCTTCTCCCGCCGAATAAGCAGTGCCGCGAGTGTCGGCACCACCACGGCGACGGCCGTATATGAGATGCCGACTGCCATCAGGGCTGCGAAGCCGAACGTGCGGATCAGGGCCGAGTCAGCGAACGCGAACGATACGATCGAGATGGCCTGATTCATCGCCGTGAGAAGGCAGGCCGGGGCAACGTCTAGCACCGCGTTGCGCGCCGCCTGGATGCGATCCATGCCGGCGAGGATGTCGCGGCGGATAGACATGACGAGGTGCATCGAGTCCGAGAAGCCGGAAACGAGGATGAGCGGCGTTATGACGTTTATGAAAAGGTTCAAACGGAAATCCAGCGCGCCGAGCACGCCGAGCGTCCAGAAGATGGCGATGGCCGGTCCCATCACGGCGATGATGGTCAGCGACAGCCGTCGGAAGAACATATAGGCGATGCCGATACCGACGACGAAGCCCAGTCCATTGTAGACGAGCCGGTCGCGCTCGACCGCGTTGCGGATCTCGAGCTGCATGACGGGAGCGCCGGTCAGCTTTGCCGTCAGGCCGCTGTCCAACAGCTGCTCCTCGACCGTCGCGTTGATCTCGCCGATGACCTCGCGCGCGCTGCGCTCATGTACGATCTTGCGATCCAGTGCGATGACGATTAGCGCCAGTTGGCCATCGTCGGACAGGAATTTTCCTTTGACGATGTCGTTGGACTTCAGCGCCGAGAGCATGCTGTCGTAAGCCGGGCCGTCGGCGGGCAACTCGTCGGGAACGAGTGGAGGCGGATACCCTGTCGCATCGGGCTTGTCGCGGGCGGACAGCATGGAGACGAGGCCGGCGACGCCGTCGACGAGTTGCAGCTCCGTCGTGAGGTTGGCGAAAGTCTCGAGCTGCTTGTGCTTCAGGAGGTCTTTGCCCTCCACCACCACGAGCACGTCGAACTCGCTCGAGGGAAACCGCTTGTCGATTTCCTCGTATCGGCGGAACTCCTCCGTGTCCGTGCGGAACAGCTCCGACAGGGAGTCGTCGACCTGCAGCCGCGACAGGCCGATACCGGCCAGCACCGTCATCACCACGATGAGCAGCAGCGAAACGTAGGGCGCCTTGAGCGCGATCAGCCCAATCTTGTCCAAGCCGAACGAAAACAGAAAGGATCGGCGCGGAGCGTCCTTCTCGCTATCCATGGGTCCCCCAACGGCGAGTCATTTGGGTTTGTGGTGTACGGCGCCCGCGCGCGCTTGTCCCGCGTAAGTTGGCCACGCGCCACGGGGAATCGGCAGACGCCGGCGGATGGTTGCATTTGCGGCACGGCCGGCGAGCAGCCCGCCGGGCGCCATTCTTGCAGGATCTTTGCGCCGCAATATGGCCGTACCCGCAGGGTCCTTTCGCGCTCCCTCATCTCCCCGGAAGCTCCTCATGCCGGTGACGATTTCGCCTTCGACGTCCGCTGTATCGACAATGGGGCAAGTCCCTCGAGCCGTGCTGTCGCTACTTATCGGGGTGTGGCTCGCGGCCGGCGTGCATGCCGCACCGCAACAAGCGCCAAACAGCCGCGTCGTTCTCGACCTGCCCGTTGGCTTCGTGCCTTCGCCTTTGTTCTCAGGGTTCCAGGACGATGCCACTGGGGTGTCGTACGTGATCTTGGAGGCGCCGGTCGGCGAGTACGACAAGATGGCGCAGGGCTTTACGGCGGAGGAGTTGGCCAGGCGCAACATCACTCAGGTCGAGAAGGGCACGCTGCCGCGAGAGGATCCGTACGTCTACATGCGTGCGATTCAGAAGTCCGAGGCCGGCACCTATGCAAAGCAGTTCGTTCTGTTCCGTACGGCGGACCAGACCGTTCTCGTCTCGGTCAACGTGCCGAAGCGATCGATCGACGACGGCAGCGTCAAGCAGGCAGACATCGAGCAGGTCCTGGCGAGTGCGAAGACAACCGAGAAGCCGGCGGTGCGCGATCTTTATTCGCTGGGTTATCTGGGTCCATTCAAGGAAGCTGGAAAGATCGTCGGAACGAGCAAGGTCTACACGCTTGACGGCAAGCTGGATCCCGATGGCACCGGAGACGCGCGGTCGGCGTTCATGGTCGCGCCTTCTCTCGACAAGCGCCCCATCGCAGAGCCAGTGAAGCTCGCGCTTGGGCTGCTCACCAGCCTCCCAGGCTACAAGGACTTCAAGCCCGAACCAGCGCGGCAGATCATCGTCGACGGTCTCGAAGGTGTAGAGGTGGAGGCCGACGCCATCGACGAGGACGACCGCAAGCCCATTCGCCTCTACCAGCTCATGTTGGTCGGCAAAGACGGCGGCTATTATCGCATCATCGGCATTGCAACGCCGGAGGACCGGGCCCGTATCGCGGAGGAATTTCCCAAGATCGCCCACTCCTTCCGCCTGCTCCCCTAGATCGCTGGGGGCCAGTGCTTGACAGCGACAGGCGGCGCCTCGCATAACGGCCGTCCGGCAATCACCATTTACCGGCACGGCGGGCGGTTAGCTCAGCGGTAGAGCACACGCTTCACACGCGTGGGGTCATAGGTTCAATCCCTATACCGCCCACCATCCCAGCCAACTCAGCGCAGAATGGGCCGACCCAATACGAAAGCGGCGAGCCGAAGCCCGCCGCCTTGCGTGCTGACGTCGGGAGACGTGTCAGAACTTCCAGTTGAACCTGCCGCGCAGACCGTTGTCGGTGAAGTCGCCGGAGTACTGACCCATGTATGAGAGGCCCAGCGTCATATCCTGCGCGATCACCGCATCGGCGCCGATGTCCAACAGCGCGCTGTTCTGTGCCAGCGGCACGCCGCCGATGCCGATGCCGATCCCCGTCGAGACGAACGCCATCGCAATCTCAGGCGTCGTGTCGCCGAAGGCATACTGCCAGGCGGCAGACACGTGCGGGATCACCGTCGTGCCACCCCACACAACCGTGGTGCCGGCCCGCGCACCCAGCGTGCCGTAGCCCAGGTTCATGTTGAGACCGCCGCTGGTGAGACCGGCAATCGGGCCGCTCTCGGTGAAGCTGTCCGTACCGACGTGCACGTAGGCCAAACCCGCGAACGGCTCGATCACACCGCCATGGGTGAAGATCGGATAGGCGAGCTCGGCAAAGAGCTGACCGACGTCGCCGTTGTAGGAAGCGCTCTCGCCTTCGAAGAACCCGGGGAACACAACCGAGCGATCCGATTCGATGCTGTTCCAGGTCCACGTGCCGCCCGAGCGCAGCGCGAACTCACCGATGCCGCCGCCGGCGTAGGCACCAAGAACGTAGCTGTTGATGTCGGCAGAGCTGTAGCGATCGCCAGCGGCAGAGAGACTGGTGTTGAGATAGCCCGTCGCAAGACCACCGCGCCACCCGCTGCCCATGTTGCCGTCGACGCCGGTGACGAAGCCACCGAGGTTGCGGTCGGTCGTGGCCGCGTTGCCGTTTGAGTCGTACTGGCCCCAGGCACCGAATGCGCGGCTCCACCAGGCGAGGTCGTGGTCGACGGGCGGGGCGCCACGCGAGGCGCCGTAGCCCGCACCGAGCGACATGCGCGAGGAACTGTCCGTCTCGACGACGTTGGTGGGCGCAGCTGCTGCCATCACGATCGGCTGACCACCGCCTGCACCGATGCCACCGTAGTAGGATTGGATCAGGCGGCCGGTGATCGCCTCGCGGACATAGCGACTGTCATCGGCCAGAGCCGAGCCGACCGAAGCGTGGATCTCACCCGACAAAGCGTTGAATGCTTGCTGGGCGCCGGCGACACCGCCGGCGACGATGGAGCTGTAAAGCGGGTTGTCGGTGGGGAACTTATCCAGCGCATTGGCAACTGCGTATTCGTTTGGCGTACGTGCCGCGGTCGTCAGCGCGTTATAGCCATCGACAACCAGGTAGACGTTGTTGGGATCGTAATCGAGGCTGTAGAGGATGAACGCCGACGTCGTATCGACGCCGTCGAACTCTCCCGTCCTGGCGCCCGTCGAGGTGATGATCGCGTAGCGCATCAGTGACGGCGAGCCGGAAACCTGCACTGTGCCGCCTGCAATGGTCGCGGTGCCGCCGGCCAGAATAAGGTCGGACTGAGCGCCGGCGACCTCGACCTCGTAGTTCGTGCCCGCCGCAAAAGAGAGGTTGCCGACGACGTTCAGCGTACCAGGCGAGTTGCCGGGAGCAACAGTGCCGCCGCTCTGGACATCAAGGCTCGCGATGGTGCCATCGCCGCCGACGATGCCGGTGCCGGAGACTGTTACGTCCGTCTGCGAATAGTTTGAGTTCACGACAGCTTTGCCGCCCGTGACCGTCATGTCACCAGTGAATGCACTGGAGTTGCCGGTGAAGGTTGTGGTGCCTGCGAGAACCGTCAACTCATGCCCCGTGCCGTTGAGGACGGACAGCGCAGAGCCAAACGTCATAGACCCTGTGTGGTTGAAGACAATCTCACCTGAAAGCGAAGGAACGGAGAATGTGTTGCCGAAAGTGACCTGCGCCGAATTGAGCGTGCCGGCAGCGACGGGGGCGTCGCCTTCCCGAGCACCGAAGATGAGAGTGCCGTTTCCGCCTGTCTGAGCGATCCGCACAATGCCGTTGGTTGCCGTGGCCGTGCTGCCGGTCGACAAAATCATCGTGCCGTTGGTGCTACCGCCAATGATTATGCCATTGGCCGCGGTTACCTGGGCGCCGTTGCGCACTTCCAGCACGCTGTCGTAGTTAATCTGCACGCTAGTATCGGTAGCGTTGAGCTGAGCGCCATTTTCGATGATCGCGTTCAGCGTCGCGTTGTTGCCGATGTAGGCGCCGTAATAGATATTTAGTGACGTACCAGCCCCGCTGACGAGAAGATCACTGGGTGCACCCGCGGTCGCGCCGTAAAGATAATCGGCGGTCACCGAGGCGCCGCCGGTAATGTTGAGGACACCGCGGTCGCCGTAACCGAGCTCAATGTAGTTGTTTATGTTCACCACAGTTCCGGCACCACTGATGTTGACGGTGCCTTCGGAACCAGCGGCGTAGGCGATGTACAGATAGTTGAGGTAGTTGTTGTCCGGGTCGAACACCATTCCACCGTTGATGTTGATCGTGCCGGCTCCTTCATAACCGGCATAGAGCGACGGGTTGCCGGCCCATATCGTGTTGGCACCGGAAATGTTCAGGGTGCCCGTCGCCCCCGCGCCTCGGCCGACATATACGTCATCAGTTTGCACATCGGCGCCGTTCGCCACGGTCATCGCACCCAAGGCGTCCGAAGAGGTCGCGATTTCGACATCGCCGGCGGTGAGCTGGGACCCGGTGCCGGTGACCGTAAGGCTGGCGGGAGTCGTGAAGTAGTCGTCCTCGCCGATGTAGGTCGTCCCGGTGATGCTCAGCGAACCGCCATTGCTAATCGTGACTGTGCCCAGCCCCTCATAACCGATGTGCGCATTGCCCCCGACAGTCATAGCGGAGTCTGCGCCAGTGATCGTCACCGTCGAGACAGCTGTCGGATAGTAGCCGATGTAGGCATCTCCACCGATCTGGAACAGACCGCCGTTGCTCACCGTCGTGGTGGAGTTGCCCTCATATCCGAGATAGACGTTCCCGCCGCCTGATCCATCATCGACGATGAGCTGCGATCCCGCGCCAGACACGACGATGCCACCTGGGTAGCCTTCGTAATAGCCGGCGTAGATGTATTCGGTCGTGACCACCGCGCCGGCGGTGATGTTCAATTGGCCGCGGCCGTACTCATAGCCGATGTACATGCCGTCGCTGAGGGTCCAGGTCGTACCCGCGCCTGAAATGTTTGCCGTGCCAAGCGGATTGTTGTCGTAGCAGCTTCCTCCGCAGTAGCCGAGATAGGTGAAGCCGGAGGTCACCGTACTCCCCCCGCTGACGTTGAGGGTGCCGTCGTTGTATTCGCCGATGTACATGTATTCGCCGGATGCATCGAGATGACCGCCGTTGGTGACGTTGATCACGCCGGAGGTGTTCTCTCCCGAGCTGACATAGACGGACGAGGTCGACGTTAGCGTCGAGCCGTCACCGTCGATATTCACGGTGCCGCTGGCATCCCCTTCGTCGCCGACGTAGACACCGTTGCTCGAAACCTGTCCGCCACCGGTTAGATTGAGCACGCCGGAGCCATAGCGGCCGACTTGGAGACCATTGGTTATGGTCCAGGTGCCGGTCCCCAGGACGCTGACCGTGCCGGTGCTATTAGCTTGGTCTGCAATGACGCCCGAAGTCGATGCTACGATGCCGCCGCTGATGATATTGAGAGTTCCAACGCCCGTACTGCCGACGATCAAGTTATCGTTCGGGATTGTGTTGGGCGGGACAGTTACGGTCTGGTTGTTAATGACCGTCTGCGCCTGTGCACCCGATGCCATGCCGAGGGCGGCTGCAACGGCGATGGCGCTAGAACGCAGCCCCGACATACGTGGTGGATAAAGCGCGTGCATGCTGGGGATCCCCTGTGCGGAACTGCACTTTTGACAACGTCTGATTCGATGCGCATGCGACAGGTACGGCAGGAAACATTCCGTACTCGTGTCACATTCGTGACGACCTTCAACGCGTATCGTGCAGAGGATCGACGGCTTGCCGGATTGCCAGGCCTATCTCTGCGCACAATGCTCGCTCGCGTTCAGCCCAAGCGCGCAGCCCAGCACAGCCTCAATCGCACTCGCGATCGGGACAGCGAAAAGGACACTTCACATTGGAGCTTCGAGCGTACTCACCATCTTTTCGGATGAGATGGGACGCGCACTCTCTTTCCGCTCAAGGACGTCGGATGAGGGAAAGCCTGCGGACGCACGGTCTGATGGCGACGACGACGCAGACAAATCAAAACGGCAGGCAATTGGAGCTTGAGGCCGACTCTGAAGCTGGTTCAAATCGATATTGGCTATCTTGCGGCATAAGCAGGGCTTATGGGACGCACACTGGCGCGCAGCCTGCTACCGCGCGAACTTCACGCTCGCACAGTCGCCACCATGCGTTGTGAGCTTGCGCACATGTTTTGTGCGCGCTGGCCGCCAAGCAGAGATGAAGTATCCGGGTCTCACAGGCACTCGTCAGTGAGACCCGAACGCCGGCACGCGAGCTTAGTGACCGGCAACATGCCGGCGTGGATGCCGGTAGTAGCGAGGCGCAGCGTGCGCCATCGGGCACATGCTCGTCGGGTTGTACTGGGAGCAGCACTTGGCTTGTCCGGTTGACGCGTCGAGCTCGCGGCTACCAGGAAGGTGGCATGGGCCGCCTGCCTGCTCAGTGTTGTAGTCCCAGTTCCCGGGATCGCCATTGGCGTATCCCATGTACTCGGCGCTGGCCGGCAGGACGAATGCCGTTTGCATAACGGCGACGGCAAGGCCGTATACGCCGATCTTGATTGCCCGGTTCATTTTTCACTCCCTAGGTTGGTGCCGCTCGCGACACCTGTCCCCCAAGAAGAGCGGATGATGAACCAAGTGGTGCAGCACCATGCCCCGGGCAATACCGTCCTGGCTTACAAATTGGCCAACTTCGGAGTTCGCCTTACCGCCGTGCGGCCGCGGCTTCTTGACCTTCCGCCTCGTACATCGTCAGCATCGGCGGATCGAGCAGGATTGCCTCGTCATACTCGCCATAGCCATTGAAACGGCCGGCGATAGCACGGGCGTATGCGCCCATGCTGCCGATCTCGATGTAGTCGCCCTCGCGCACCGACTCGGGCAGCATGAAGGGACCCTTCATGTAGTCGATCGAGTCGCACGTCGGACCCCAGAATTGGAACGGGGCGAGCGGTTCGCTTGCATCCACGCTGCGCGAAACCAGCCGAGTCGGGAAGATGAAACCGAGGTGCGCGGCGTCGAACAGCATCCCGTAAGAGCCGTCGTTGATATAGAGGCTGTTGCCGCGACGCGCATCGACGCGAACGATGAGGCACTCGGCTTCGGCCACCAGCGCACGCCCCGGCTCGCACATCAGCTTGATGTTCTCTTTGACCGGCAGCATGTCCACGTGCCGCTCGATCACGTCGATGAAGTCCTGCAGCGGGGCGGGATCGCTGTCGGGATAGCGCGAGGGAAAACCGCCGCCGACGTCGAGTCGCTCGATCATGACGCCAGACTTGACGATGATGCGGTGGACTTCGCCCAGCGCGGTGACATAGGCGTCGGGTGTCGTCGTCTGCGAGCCGACGTGGAACGTCACACCGAGCTCGGCCGCAACCTGGCGGGTCTTCACAAGCAGCTTTGCGGCATCGAGGCCCGTGATGCCGAACTTGCGCTCTAGCGGGATGCGGCTGTTGATCGCCGGCACGGCGACGCGCACCCACAGGATGAGATCGCGAGCTCCGCCCGTGGCCTCGACGATCTTGGCCAGCTCATCCTCGCTATCGAGCGAGAACGAGCGCACGCCGAGGGCGTAGGCCCGCTGGATGGCGTGCCGCGACTTGACGGGATGCATGAAGTGCAGCTGCGCATCGGGGATCGTGGCCGCGTCCTCGATCTCGGGGAGCGAGGCGACGTCGAAGTGGCGGATGCCGGCTCCGTAGAGCGATCCGATCAGGAACACCGAGTTGTTCGCCTTATAGGCGTATGCGACGTCCCCGGGGAATTTCTCGACGAACCACTTGGCCGCACGGCCCGCCGCAAGCGGGCGCAAACCCCGCACCGGCCGCTCGGGCCGGCACTTCTCGATCAGTGCAGTTGCAGACGAGAATTTTTCCATCGCATAGGACCTCCACCGCCCGCGGGCGCACACGGGCTTTTTTTGCCAAGAAGCAGAGACCGCCGAACAAAAGAGCGCTGCATTTAGGGTCCCCCTCCCCCCCTGTAAAGACCTTTCTTGTGACAGGGCCTCGACAATCTCCCCCGTGCTGCACATAGCCCCATTTTGCGGAGGGCGAACTTGGGGTGAACTCCCTGCGTTCGCAAAGTGCTCCCTGATCGGGCTACAATCGTAACCGAACCGCCGGTTTGGGCTGTTCTGCGGCGCCAGCGCCTGCCAAAAACAGCCGGAACCAACAACATCGACGCCGCGGTGAAACGACTGTAATGCGCACAGGGGGCAAGATCCTGATCGACCAGCTCGTCGGTGAGGGCTGTCGCACCCTGTTTACCGTTCCGGGTGAGAGCTTCATCGCGGCACTCGACGCGCTCTTCGACGAGGCTGCGATCCGCACCATCGTTTGCCGGCACGAAGGCGGTGCGGCCATGATGGCGGAGGCAACGGGCAAGCTCACCGGGCGCCCCGGCGTTGCCTTTGTCACGCGCGCACCCGGGGCCACCAACGCCTCGAGCGGCGTCTTCGTTGCTCATCAGGATGCAACGCCCATGCTGCTTCTCGTCGGGCTCATCGACAGGGCCGACGAGGGACGCCGCGCTTTCCAGGAGCTCGACCTCGAAGCGATGTTCGGCCCGATCACGAACTGGGTCGGCATCGTCCGCGACGTCGAGCGCATCCCGGAATATGTCTCCCGAGCTTATGCGGCTGCCTGCTCGGGACGCCCCGGCCCCGTCGTTCTCGGCTTTCCCGAGGACGTTCTCGCCGCGACCACCTCATGCACCGACACCGAAAGGTTGCGCATACCCTCGACCGCGCCCAGCACGGCCGAGATGACGAAGGTGCGGAACAAGCTGTCGGCTGCCGAACGACCTCTCTTGCTGATTGGTGGCGGCTCCTGGAGCGAAGACGCAGCGCAGGACATCAAAAGTTTTGCCGAAGCGTTCGACCTCCCGGTCGCTACGGCATTTCGGCGGCAGGACCACATGGACAATCGGCACCCGTCATATGTGGGACACGCCGGCGTCGATATGGAGCCGAAGCTCGCGTCGGCAATCCGCGCGGCTGACGTCTTGATCGTGGTCGGAGAGGATCCCGGCGACATCTCCAGCGGCGGCTACACGCTCATCAACCCGGCAAAGCCCGCCCAGTTTCTCGTCCACGCCCATCCGTCTCCGGCTGAGCTTGGCCGGGTATTCCGCACCGACCTTCCCATCCTGTCGACGTCGGAAGCCTTCGCCAAGGCGCTGTCGCGGTTGAAGCCACCTGCGAACCTGCGCTGGAGCCGGTTCCGGCGCGATCTGCGCGCCAGCTACGAGCGCTCGTTGAAATCGATTTCGACCGCAGGCAGCGTCAGGCTCGAGGAGGTCATCGCGACCCTATCCAGCGAACTGCCCGAGGACGCGATCGTCACCAACGGGGCCGGCAACTACTCAAGCTTCCTGCACCGCTACTTCCAATACAAGCAGTGGGGCACGCAGCTTGCCCCCACGTCGGGCTCTATGGGTTACGGCCTTCCTGCAGCCATCGCGGCCAAGCTGCAGCATCCCGCTCGCACGGTCGTGGCGCTCGCAGGAGATGGCTGCCTCCAGATGACCGTTCAGGAGCTTGCCACAGCAGTTCAGTACGGACTGCCGATCGTGGTGATCGTCGCCAACAACGGGATGTTGGGAACAATCCGCATGCACCAGGAGCGGCGTTATCCGGCGCGGGTCGTCGGCACGACGTTGGTTAATCCCGACTTCGTCGCCCTCGCCCGCAGCTTTGGCGCCGATGCCATCCAAGTGAGCAAGACGGACGCATTTCTGCCGGCCTTGAGGAGAGCCTTGTCCGCGAGCGCGCCGACGCTGATCGAGCTGACGATAGACCCTGAAGCAATCAGCGTCCGACGCACACTGTCGGATATTCGAGCCAAGAAGCCCTGATGAGCGGACGGCAACGGCTCCAAGATTTAAACTAGTAAATACTTCGTAAATTCCACACTTCCTGCGTTAGCCAATGTAAGAATTCCAGTTAGACTAACGAGGTCTTATCGGTTACAAAAGGATCAACTTGATTGCAGACTCTCCCACCTGAGGGGTCGCCAATGGATTTACAGTCGGTCAAAGCGCACTACGGCGCTCATTGGGCATGGGCACGCACCGGTGCGCTCATCCTGTTTCTCGTTACGGCCCTGCTTCTCGCGGTCTCGCTGACGGGTGTTGGCAGTTCCACCACCGCACAGTCACCGCTGCAGGCCGGTACGAGCATCTCATCTCTCTTCGTCTCCGGTTCGGCCGGCTGAGGGCACGACCACACACGACACTCCCAAAACTCACGAACTTCCCAGCCCCGGCTCCAACGAGCCGGGGCTTTTTTGGATGCCGCGGAGTGCGAGCGATGCTAAGCGCACCGCTTCGGATCATCGCGGAGGCAAACTGATGTCGAGGATTGCGTGGATTGGCCTCGGCGTCATGGGCTTCCCAATGGCTGGTCACATCGCTCGCAAGGGCGGGCACGATGTCACCGTCTACAACCGCAATCCTGCAAAGGCTGCAGCTTGGGTCGAGCAGCATGGCGGCCGCAGCGCTCCTACGCCGGCGGCCGCAGCGCTGTCAGCGGAGCTGGTGATGTGCTGCGTCGGCAATGACGACGATTTGCGCGCTGTGACGACGGGGCCCGATGGCGCATTTCGCGGCATGGGCGCGGGCGCTGTCTTCGTCGATCATACGACAGCGTCCGCCGAAGTCGCGCGCGAGCTTTACGACGTTTGCGCATCGCGGGGCATTGCGTTTCTAGATTCACCCGTTTCGGGCGGGCAGTCGGGTGCCGAGAACGGCGCATTGACGGTCATGGTCGGGGGCGACGTCGAGCCGTTCGAGCGAGCCCGCCCCGTCATTGAATGCTACGCGCGTGCCGTCAATCGCATCGGCCCGTCCGGCTCCGGCCAGCTCACCAAGATGGTCAACCAGATTGCCATTGCCGGGCTTCTGCAGGGCCTGTCGGAGGCGATCGCCTTTGCCGAGGCGGCAGGCCTCGACCTCGATCTCGTGATGCAGACGATATCCAAGGGCGCGGCTCAGTCCTGGCAGATGGAAAATCGCTGGAAGACGATGCACGAGGGCAAGTTCGATTTCGGGTTCGCTGTCGACTGGATGCGCAAGGATCTCGGGATCTGCCTCGACGAAGCCCGTCTCAATGGCGCGAAGCTTCCCGTCACGCGGATGGTCGACACCTTCTATTCCGAGGTGCAGGCGATGGGCGGCGGTCGCTGGGACACGTCGAGCCTCATTACCCGGCTCAAGAAGCAATAGCCGCAGTCTCGACGAACGATTTCTCGAAGGCGTGAACTGCCGTCGTCAGCGCTTGCGCCGCCGGTCTTCGCCGTCGGATCCGGACGCGTCGGCGTCGGAACTGCGCGCAAACTGCATCGGCAGGGCTGTCGTATACTTGATCTGCTCCATGGCGAATGCAGAAGACACCTTCGCGATCTCAATGCGCGAGATCAGACGTTTGTAGAACGCGTCATAGGCTTCGATATCCGGCACGACCACGCGCAGCAGGTAATCGACGTCGCCCGACATGCGGTAGAACTCGACGACCTCGGGGAAATCAGCAACGGCTTTGTGAAAACGCTCGAGCCAGCTCAAGCTGTGCTGGTCGGTTTTGATCGACACGATGACCGTCACGCCGGCGTTCACCATATGCGGATCGAGCACCGCCACCCGGCGCAGGATAACCCCCGCCTCCTCGAGCTTCTGGATGCGCCGCCAGCACGGCGTGGTCGACAGGCCGACCTCCTTGCCGATGTCGGCGACGGGCCGCGTGCTGTCCTCCTGGAGGATGCGCAGAATCTTGACATCCATGTCGTCCAGCATGGCGGCCCGTTGAAAAGATGTTGCTCAAAATCGCTTGGGGGCGAATAAGCGCGCGATCTGGATCTCCGTCAAGCGTCGTTTGTGTAATATGGTTCTATGATAATGGATTGCCGCGCGCGGCGCGTGCGCGTCACAACTCGATGACCATGCCGTCGTCCGCGAGAACGACGCGGTCGTCGCGCACCTGGTCGCGATGGGCCAGCATTGCCGGCCCCATATGCGTCAGCAGAACGCGTCTCGCCCCAAGCCTGTCGATGTTTTGCCGGAGGTCCTGCCAGCTCATGTGGTAGCCGGAGGGAGCCTCGAAACCGAAACTCTCGCATATGAAAAGATCAGAGCCCTGCGCGCAGGGAATGAGGTTTTCGACCCAGCGCGTATCGCCCGAGAAGCTCAGCACCTTTCCGGCGCACTCGAGGCGCAGCGCGTACGGTGTCGCTCCGGAGGGATGCAGGACCTCGAATGGCGTGACGCGCACTCCGCCCGCCTCGACCGGCACGAGCGCCTCCAGGTCGTGGAAGGTCATCTCGAAGCGGCGCTCTGTCTGCGTGGAGTTGGGATAGAGCGCCTCTGCCGCGATATTGAACCGCTCGGCGGTGCCGGTGGGTCCGTAGACCGCCAGCGGCGCTGTTCTGCCCGTCACGTAGTGCGCGTGCAGCAGGAACCAGATCAGTCCCCCGAAATGATCGCCGTGTAGATGCGATACGAAGATCGTTCTCACCCTGTCGGGATCGAGCCCTAGCTTCTGCATGCCGATGAGCGCCGTCACACCGCAGTCGATGAGGAAGTCTCCCTCGGGCGCGGCGACGTGATAGCAGGTCTGTAGCCGCCCCCCCGAGCCGAAGGCGTCGCCCGAGCCGACGATGGTAAGCTTCATGTTTTTCCTTCGGTCGCGAAGGCTATGGCGCGCGGCGATGGAGTTGTATCTCCCGCGTCCGCACGACTCCGAACCGCATCTGCTGAAATTCGATAACGGGAATGGGTCACGGCCGAAACCTAATGGGGCCGGCCTGCGCCGACAATGCCCAGCAATCTTGGCCCGCAACGATCAAATGCGCGCAAAAAGCGCTGTTGGTTATTGAAAAATTCATTACTAAACACTTAGTTAGGAAATCCTGCCGAGATTTAGTAAGAGCATTATCGTCTAGACCACGGTCTCCATTCAGTCCCGCGTGAGACAAGCCATGTCGATGAGCGCCATTCCTGAGGACGTCGCGCGCCGCTACAGCCGGCGGGACGCCCGCGTGCGCGCCTATAACGAGCTCAACGAGCGCCGCGCCCGGCTTGCCGCCGGCACCACGATCAGGCCGGAGTTCGAGACCGAGCTTCTTACGATGTTCGCGCGCAACGAGCTTGGCGCTGCGGTGACGATGCCGGTGCTCTACTCTTTGTTCGCGCTGGCATGCATGTTCTGGGCACCTACGGTCGACGCCATGATCTGGCTGATCTCCGTCATCGGCGCCAAGGTCATCCTACTGGATCAGGCGCGGCGCTTCCTGGCGCAGCCTCGGGCCAATCTCAACATCCGCATGTGGCGCCGACGCTTCGTCCTCGTCGAGCTGCTCAACGGTGTCGCGCTGGCCTGCTTCGCCCTCGTCGGTGTGAAAGATACGACCGGCGCGACGATGGATATGGTTTTCTCCTCGCACGTCTTCATCTTTGCCATGCTGATCGTCGTGCTTGCCATCCGCACGATGTTCGCCTCGACGATCCCCGCGATTTTCTACGCCGGCACGATACCGATGACGCTCGCCGTGGTTGCCCGGCTGCTCATGCTCGACAACACGTTCTATTTCGCGCTCGCGACCATGGCGGTGGGCATCCACCTCTACTTCCTCTTCCTGGCTCACGGCCTGCGTTCGACGGTTCTCTCCATGTTGGAGTACCGCGCCGAAAAGGACGCCCTGATCGCCGAACTGGAAGAGCAGAAATCTGTCTCCGACGAAGCTCGCCGCCGGGCCGAGACGGCCAACAGTGCCAAATCGCGGTTCCTTGCAACGATGAGCCACGAGCTGCGCACGCCGCTCAATGCGATCCTGGGATTCTCGGAGGTCATGAAGGCGGAGATGTTCGGTCCCCTAGAGAATCCGAAGTACCGCGAGTACACCGACAACATTCTCGAGAGCGGCAAACACCTGCTGCACCTGATCAACGAAATCCTCGATCTCACGCGCATCGAATCCGGCCGCTACGAGCTGCACGAGGAGCCGCTCCGCCTTGCCGACGTGATCGACGAATGCCATCGCCTGCTGAAGCTGCGTGCCGACAGCAAGGGCATTGAGATCATCGAGGCGACCACATCCGATCTCCCCGTCGTCTGGGCCGATCAGCGCGCCATGCGCCAGATCTGTCTCAATCTGATGTCGAACGCCCTGAAGTTCACGCCGAAGGGCGGACAGGTTACCCTCAGCGTGGGCCAGATGCCGGACGGGGGGCAGTACCTCTCCGTTGCCGACACGGGGCCTGGCATTCCCGCTGACGAGATCCCTAAAGTGCTGCAGGCGTTCGGTCAGGGCACGCTGGCTCAACAGACGGCCGAGGGAGGCGCCGGCCTCGGTCTTGCGATCGTGCAGAACCTGATCGAGTTGCACGGGGGCAGCCTCCTGCTTCGCTCAGAGCTTCGCAAGGGCACCGATGCAAAGGTTGTGCTGCCTGGCTATCGCGTGCTGCGCGCCATGGCGCCGTTGCAGCCGCTCGGCCAGGAGACACACCGCCTGAGAGGCATGGCGCCGAGACCGCCACGGCAGGGAAGAATGCGTGGCAGGATCGCCAGCGACAGCGATACGGCGGCCGCGCGCTGACGCTGCCGGCATTGTGCTTCGCCGCCTCCAGCGCTAAATATTCGCCGTGAGCAATGGTCCCATCGAAACCCCGTGCATTGCCGTCTGCGAGATCGACCGTCCGACCGGTCTTTGTCGTGGCTGCGGACGCTCGGTTCCCGAAATCGCCCGCTGGTCCAAGATGACGAGCGTTGAGCGACGCCTGATCATGTCTGAGCTGGCTGCGCGGAAGGCAGCCCGTCTTGGAGCTGCGAGCCAATGAAGGCCTGGCTGATCCTCGCGCTGCTCGTCGGCGCCGGCGCTCTCTTGCTGCTGCGGGGCGGACCCGAGGTCTTTTCCGGCCTTGGCACCGGGGAGGTCCTCACCATAGCGGTTGGACTTCTCCTCGCGGGATTCTACCTCATCAGCCTTATCGGCGACGGACAGACGCGCCCCATCCAGGCGGTACGGCATGCGCTGACTTGGCTGGCGATCGGGTTCTTGCTCATCGCCGGGTATTCCTACCGCGAGGAAATCGCGACCGTTGCAAATCGCGTCGGCGGCGAATTGATGCCCCCCGGCCAGATCCTTTCAACTGAGACAAACGACGAAGGCGAGACGGCCGTTCGCGTCCGCCGCCGGCTCGACGGGCATTTCGCCGTCCGCGCGCAAGTCAATGGTCAGTCGATGACCTTGATGGTCGACACCGGCGCTTCTTCGGTCGTGCTGAAGCCCGCCGATGCGGAGCGCGCGGGGGTAGACCTTGGGGCGCTGTCCTACACGGTCGCTGTCGATACCGCCAACGGCACCGCTTATGCAGCCGCTGTCAGGCTCCGTTCCCTTTCCGTCGGCCCGCTCGTGGTGCACAACGTCGACGCTCTCGTCGCCCGGCCTGGAACCGTTAAGGAAAACTTGCTCGGTATGAGTTTTTTAAGGCGTTTGCGATCTTATGAATTCGCAAATGATTATCTCACGCTAAGGGGCTGATGCCGGCATCAGCCGGTATGCTGCAAGCGTTCAGAGAGAAGATGCATCCCGCTCCATGGCTATGACGTCGGGTACCAAGCAGTTAGTTCGCGAGGCGGTGAGCTGGGGCGTTGTCGCCGTCATTGGCGTCGCCGCGCTGTCTCACTTCGAGAGCATCAAAACCGGTGCCGAGCGGATGCTTGGCCTGCCGACCTCGGCTGAGGTCGCCGAGGCCGAGAGCGCGGCCCGTGCCGCTGCGGCACCAAGCTCCTCTGCGGCACAAAAGCAGATCAATCTCGGCTCCATCGTCGAGATCGAGGCGGAGAGCAACGGCCACTTCAACGCCGAAGCCGACATCAATGGGCGGCCTGTCGACGTGATGATCGACACGGGAGCCACCATGGTCGCCCTGTCCTATGAGGACGCTGAGCGCGCCGGCATCTATCTCAGCGACGGCGACTTCACCCGCGCGGTCTCAACGGCCAACGGTGTCGCGCGGGTTGCTCCCGTCACCCTCGCCCGGGTCTCCATCGGAGACATCACGGTGCGGAATGTTCCTGCTGCCGTGGCCGAGCGCGGACGGCTGAAGACGTCCCTGCTTGGCATGAGCTTTCTCTCCCGGCTGTCACGCTTCGACATGCGCTCTGGGCGCCTGACGTTGCACGAATAGCGGGCAGTATTCCGCCACAATCCCATGCGCCCTTGCGCCGCCCGATCAACCGGGATCGACAGCCCGCCTCTGCGCGTTTAAACCTCCCGCACCATCGGCCGCCAAGGAGTTTCCATGCTGCCGCCGCCGCGTTCCGACCTCAAGCCGAACACGTATGAATTCGAGACGCTTCCCCTAGTGAAGCCTACAGGCTTCCGCGAATACGACGCGCGCTGGCTGTTCCCGCAGGAGATCAACCTCCTCGGGCTCACTGCCGTGGGTCTTGGCATGGCGACCTTGTTCGCCGAGCGCGGCGTCCCCAAACGCCTCGTGACCGGCCACGACTATCGCTCCTATTCGGCAACGGTGAAGCAGGCCCTCATCAACGGCTTGCTGGCCGGCGGCTGCGAGGTGCACGACATCGGCCTTGCCCTCTCGCCGATGGCCTACTTCGCGCAGTTCGACCTCGGCGTCGAAGGCGTCGCCATGGTCACGGCCTCGCACAACGACAATGGCTGGACCGGCATCAAGATGGGCATGGCGCGCCCGCTGACCTTCGGCCCCGACGAGATGAGCCGTCTCAAGGAGATCGTTCTCTCAGGCGCCTACAAGCCTGCCGACGGCGGCAAGTTGATCTTCGTCCCTGACATGGCTGAGCGCTACATCGCGGACCTCGCCAGCCGCCCCAAACTGAAGCGCAAGCTCAAGGTCGTCGCCGCGTGCGGTAACGGCACGGCGGGCGCCTTTGCACCGAAGGTTCTAGAAGCGATCGGTTGCGAAGTCGTCCCGCTCGACGTCGAACTCGACTACACGTTCCCGCGCTACAATCCCAATCCTGAAGACATGGAAATGCTGCACGCGATCGCCGAGGCGGTCGTCAAGCATAAGGCCGACGTCGGTCTCGGCTTCGATGGTGATGGCGACCGCTGCGGTGTCGTCGACAACGAGGGACACGAAATCTTCGCCGACACCGTCGGCGTCATGCTGGCACGCGATATCTCGGCCCGCCATCCCAATGCTGTGTTCGTCGCCGACGTGAAGTCGACCGGTCTGTTCATGACCGATCCCGTGCTGCAGGCGAACGGCGCCAAGGCGCTCTACTGGAAGACCGGCCACTCCTACATGAAGCGCTACACCTTCGAGCAGAAGGCGCTGGTAGGCTTCGAGAAGAGCGGGCACTTCTTCTTCCAGCCGCCTCTGGGTCGCGGCTATGACGACGGCATCGTCGCCGCGCTCGCCGTCTGCGACATGCTCGATCGCGCTCCCGGCAAGACCATGGCCGACCTTAAACGCGAGCTGCCGAAAACCTACCAGTCGCCGACGATGTCGCCGCACTGCGATGACGAGAAGAAGTATGGCGTCGTCGACAAAGTCGTGGCGCACTTCAAGAAGCTCGCGGCCGATGGCGGCACAGTCGCCGGTCAGAAGATCCGTGATCTCGTCACCGTCAACGGCGTGCGCGTGACGCTCGAGGACGGCACCTGGGGGCTCGTCCGCGCGTCCTCCAATAAACCCGAGCTCGTCGTCGTCGTCGAAAGTCCGGTGTCGGAGGCCAACATGAAGGCCATCTTTGCCGACATCGATGGCGAGCTGTCGCGCCATCCTGAGGTCGGCGCGTACAATCAGAAGATCTGACGTAGCCTAACTCAGCAGATCGATCAGGAACCGGATCGATATCGTCGCGAGGAACGCGGCGAAGGCAAGCTCGAGCGTCCGGCGCGGAATGCGATGCGCCAGCCGGACGCCGAAGGGCGCTGCCCACACGCTAAGAGGAGCGACGATCGCCGCCGCGAGAAGGTTCACGTAGCCGAGCGAGAAGGGCGGCAGCCCGCTCGCGTCCCAGCCGGCCCAGATGTAGCCGACGACGCCCGGCAGCGCGATGAGCGGGCCGACACCGGCCGCCGTCGAGACCGCCTGCAGGATCGGCTTACCAAACAGCGTCAGCAGCGGCACCACGAACGTCGCCCCGCCGATGCTCATCAGCGTCGAGATGAACCCGATGAACAAGCCGCCGAGCTGCGGCCACGGTGACGGCGGTAGGTGATTCGATATGCGCCACTCCTCACGTCCCAGCGCCATCTTGATGGCGATCGTGGTGGCGGCGATGACCCAGATCCACTTCAGCACCTCGCCGCTCGCCGATTTTGCGGCGATCGCGCCGAGCACGACGCCGCCCACTACGTAAGGCGCAACGCGCTTCAACAACGCCATATCCACCGACCCGCGGGCGCGGTGTCCCGCGAACGACTTGAGCGACGTCGGCACGATGATCGCCAGGCACGTGCCCAGCACGAGGTGCATCCGAACCGATGGATCGATGTCGAGCACGCGAAAGACTTCATAGAGTACCGGCACGAGCACGCCACCGCCGCCAATACCCAGCAGGCCGGCAAGGAACCCTGCGATAACTCCGGCCGCGAGGAGACCGACGATGAGCAGCGCAAGCTCGCTCGCGGGCAGGCCGAATGGCATCGAGGGAAGCTCCTATTCGGCCGCGGTCGAGGCGAGGGTTCGCCAAGCCGGCTCGACGAGGGACAGGGCATCGTGCAGCGTCGATGCAGAGGCGTCCGCCCGCGTTGCATTCTCGCTCAGGTGCCGCCGGAACAGGCGCGCACGAGGCTCACCGTGATAGAGGCCCAGCATATGGCGCACCACGTTGTTGAGGCGACCGCCCGACGCCACGTGCCGCTCGATGTATGGCAGCATCCTGAGCGCGACGTCGTGCCGTGACGGCACCGGGGCGGCGTCATCGAAGAACCGGCGGTCGACATCGGCGAGCATATACGGCGTCTGATACGCAGCACGCCCCAGCATCACGCCGTCGACATGCTGGAGATGGGCTGCCGCCGCGTCGATGTCGGCGATGCCGCCATTGATGGATATTGTCAGCTCAGGCTTGGCCGCCTTGAGCCCGTAGACGCGCGCATAATCCAGCGGGGGAATCTCGCGGTTCTCCTTGGGCGACAGTCCGCTGAGCCATGCCTTGCGCGCGTGCACGATGAAGGTGCGGCAGCCGGCACCGGCGACGACGTCGATGAAGCGGTTGAAGTCGGCCTCGCTGTCCTGGTCGTCGATGCCGATGCGGCATTTGACTGTGATCGGCACCTTGACCTGGCTTTGCATGGCGACGACGCAAGCCGCGACGAGTTCCGGCTCTGCCATCAGGCAGGCGCCGAACCGCCCCTCCTGAACCCGGTCGGACGGGCACCCCACGTTGAGGTTGATCTCGCCGTAGCCGAACGTCTCGCCGATCGCCGCCGCCTCGGCCAGCGCCCCTGGATCGGAGCCTCCGAGTTGTAGCGCAGACGGCCCGCCCTCGCCGCCCCGGCCAAGCAGCCGTTCCCGGTCTCCCCGCAGAATGGCCGGCGCGGTCACCATCTCGGTATAGAGCAAGGCATGCTGCGTCAGCTGGCGGTGGAAGGTCCGGCAGTGCCGGTCCGTCCAATCCATCATAGGAGCGACAGAGAACCTATGTGCGGGGTGGCTCAAAAATGCCTGCCGGGTTTAGAACCATTGCGCCGGCACCCAACCGCCCGATGAACATTGTCCGCCGCGGCGGCGCGGCCAGCACCGCTTACCTAAGCCAACCGGCGCTCGTTGGCGAGCGCAGGTCCGTCGCAAGGGTCAACATGCCTCGCGCAGCTTCCGGCTGAAGTCGGACGCCTCGACAAGCTGGAGATCGACCTCGGCATGGACATCGGCCGCACCATAAGGCCGCACAACGACAATCCCGGCAAACCATCGCGCTCGGGCCCAGGAGGAGATCTGCACCGAAAGCCGCGTCTGATCCGGCCCTGTTCCCGAGGGAACAGCCGTATCGACCTCACGCGATCACACCTTCGACCATCGAACCGGCCTGATGCTAAATTGCGCATCCAGGGTCGATCATTGGATTCGTCATCTGCGTGCGTAATCGGCAGATGGTCGCAATAAAGGAAGGGACACGCGGTGGAACTGGATATGGCAAAGCTCGAGCCGCTGCTCGGGACGATGGTGCAGGAGATCGGTGCTGCTGCGAACGCCGCGCTGGTTCTCACCGGCGATAAGCTTGGGCTCTATCGCGCTCTTGCCGAGGGGCCAATGAGCTCAGCCGAGCTCGCCCGGAAGACTGGAACGCACGAGCGCTATGTGCGCGAGTGGCTCGGGGCACAGGCCGCATCAGGTTACGTCTCGTGCGATGCAGCAGCGGGTACGTTCTGGCTATCCCCCGAGCAGGCGGCCGTCTTCGCCGACGAGGAAAGCCCCGTGCTCATGACAGGCGGCTTCTACTCGCTCTCAGCTGTTTTCGCTGATGAGCCCAAGCTCACTGAAGCGTTCAAGAGCGGCAAGGGCCTGGGGTGGGGAGATCGGTGCAATTGCCTGTTCTGTGGTGTCGAGCGGTTCTTTCGCCCTGGCTACAAGGGACACCTCATCAGCGAGTGGCTGCCGGCGCTCGACGGCGTCGTGGAGAAGCTAGAGCGGGGTGCGAAGGTTGCCGATGTCGGCTGCGGGCACGGCGCGTCCACACTGATCATGGCGCAAGCGTTCCCGAACTCAGAGTTCATCGGTTACGACTTTCACGAAGCCTCGATAGCGCACGCACGCCAGCATGCAGGCGGTCTCGCAAACGTGAGTTTCGAGACGGCGCGAGCGCAGGATTACAAGGGCTCCGGATTCGACCTCGTCACGATCTTCGATGCCTTTCACGACATGGGAGATCCGGCGGGTGCGGCAAGACACGCCAGGAAGTCCCTCAAAACCGATGGCACGCTGATGCTCGTGGAGCCGATGGCGGGCGACACACTCACTGAGAACCTGAACCCGGTGGGCCGCGTCTATTACGCATTCTCGACCAGCGTATGCGTCCCCTGCTCGCTGGGTCAGGAGGTCGGCGCGGCGCTCGGTGCTCAGGCGGGAGAGAAACGCCTCGCTGAGGTCATTCGGCAAGGGGGTTTCTCGAAAGTTCGGCGAGCAGCAGAGACACCATTCAACATGGTGCTCGAGGCCCGCCCATGAGGGCGGGCGTGGGCGAGGCTTGGTACCATCGCCTTTTCGGAGAGTGGCGGCGGGCGCGTTGATAACCGCGCCAGTCCCAGGTCGTCTGGTCGCGGCAGTCGGGGACGTTCAATTAGGCGGCGGAAGCGTGAGATTCAATCGGTTGCCAAGCCGCGAGCCAAGTCATGAATTCATCGGCGGGCAGCGGTGGCGAGATCAAATAGCCTTGCACAGCGGAACACTGAGTCTCCCGCAAAAAGTCGTACTCTTTGCGCGTCTCAACGCCCTCGGCCACGACCCGAAACCCGAGTTCGCTCGCCATTTTGATCATGTTGGTGACGAGGCTGCGATCTCGTGAGCCGTGCTCGATGCGCTGGATGAAGGACCTGTCGATCTTGATCGTGTCAGCCGGGATATCCTGAAGGTACGAAAAGCTGCTGTAACCGGTCCCGAAGTCGTCGATCGCACACCCGACGCCCGCGTCGCGTAGTTTGCCGAGATTTTTCAATACCAGCCCGCGGTGCGTGATCAGCGCGCTCTCCGTGAACTCAATATTGAGCCGGCTTGGCAGGACGCCGTGTCGATTCAAGGCAGCAATCACCGCGCAAGCAAACGTCTCTTCTTCCAGATTGACTGCCGACACGTTGACAGAAACGCGCAATTGTACGCCGTCGCGGTGCCAGGCTGCGGATTGCTCGAGAGCCGTATCGATAACGAGCGCTGTCAGGGGTTTGGCAAGCTCAGTCTGCTCAGCGAGCGGGATGAATTCTGCCGGCGAAATGCTGCCTAGCACCGGGTGCTTCCAGCGGAGCAGCGCCTCGGCTCCGTCGCATTCACCAGAACGCAGATTGACCGTTGGCTGGTATACGAGCGACAGTTGTCCTTGCTCCTGCAGAGCCTCACGGAGCGCTGCAATGAGTTCAAAATGCCGTTGGTGTATGGCGTTGGAGGCGGGGCAATAGAGGCTCACACCTGTTTCCAACTGGCGCGCGTCCTGCGCTGCGGCATGTGCGGAGCGCAGAAGCTCCGTCGGATCTATCTCGCCAAGCCGAAACGTCACAATCCCGATGGCCACTCCAGCCATTGGAGACACGCCAGCTGCCGCCGCGTCCCGCTTCAGGCCCTCGAACTGAGCAACCAACGAGTTGTGATCGCGCTCATCGTGGTGGCCGTCGAGAATTGCCATGAACTGACTAGCGCCCACTTGGTACAACGTGGCCCCCACCAAGCGTTCTCTAACGGCCTTGAGGGCGTCATGAATTAGCTCATCCAAGCAGCGCGGACCGAGCACGCGCATGGCTTGTGCCAGTCGCGCCGGATCAACCAGATCGAAAAGCACGGCGGTGCGCGCTTCGTTCGAGTGGTCAAGGTTCATGTCCTCGACGTCTTCGGCGAACTGATTGCGATTTGGAAGACCGCTAGCTGGATCGATCCGCCCGAATGAGTGCTGCAGCTCGATTTGGGCCATCGCCATCGCTGCAAGATCCTTTAAGGCAGCTGCGTCTTCGACTGTGGCAGACATTCGGGGCTTGGTATCAAGCACGCACATCGATCCGAGCGTGAACCCATCCCGCGTCGTGAGCGGCGCGCCAGCGTAAAAGCGTACCCCGTTGTCGGCCAGGTAGCCGCCCTCGAAGCGGCAATCCTTGGTGAGGTCAGGAACCACCAGAATATCTGCTATGCGCGTAACCTCGGCGCACGGCGCCTTGTAGCGCGGGATCTCAGGCCCGCACCCCACGCGCGACTTGAACCACTGCCTGTTCTCGTCGGTCAGCGAGATTGCAGAAATGGGAGCGCTGAACAGCTGGCTCGCCATGCGCGTGATGCGATCGAAACTCTCGCTCGGCGGCGTATTGAGCAGATTCAGATCGCGAAGCGCACGCAGGCGGTCGGCTTCATCCATTGCATTCATTCCGAGCATAACACGTACGAAGAGTAATTGCTCCGCATACATATTGTGGCCTCCGTAAAGGAAGCCTTGCAGCGCCGGTCTTACGACTTTGGTCGAACGCGAACGGATGCCGAACAGCGCATTGGCACGCTGTGGCCTCCGACCAACGCAGCAAGGCAAGCGGCCCCGCCATCGACGGCATCATGACTGCGCGCTGCTCATGCTCGGGGGCACGAGAAACTCGTCGAGTTGCGCGAACTGCTCGGCAAAACCGCTCGTGCTGCCGGAGGCGATGGCCTCATCGAGCGCTTCCTTCGAGGGATAGAGCTCGTGCAGCATGACGAGGGTCTCGGCACCTCGCTCTTCGAACGTGACCGTGGTGACGGCACCGTCGTCACCTTCATCATTCGTCCAGACGAGGCGCGACTGCGGCATCACTTCGAGGTACCTGCCGAAGAACGCCATCGGTTGCTCCGAGGACGGGTGTTGGAACTCAAGACGGTATTTGCCCCCCACACGAACGTCCATCTCGCAGGAAAGCATGGTCAAGCCACATGACTTCGGCAACCACCACCGCTTGAACAGCTCGGGCTTGGTCCAAGCCTCGAACACAAGGTGCGCCGGGTCGTTGAAGGTTCGCGTAACGACCAGCTCACGCTCGGACCGCCGTTCCACCGTCGTCTGGTTCTTCATGGGGTAGGTTCACCCTCTCTTCTTGCGTCCATCGATCTTTTCCTTCCGCTTCAGTTCCTCGACAACCTCATCCAGTTCGTCGAAGCGCGCACTCCAGAGCTGGCGGTACCTCTCGATCCAGGCCTCCTCTTCCTCCAGCCGGCGCAGGCCGAGCTTGCAGGTCCGCACGCGCCCGACCTTCTCCGTGGTGACGAGCCCCGCCTGCTCCAGGACGGCGACATGCTTCTTCATGCCCGTGAGGGTCATGTGGAACTTCTCGGCAAGGTCAGTGATAGAAGCGTCTCTGCGCCCGAGCTGCTCCAGAACGCCGCGTCGCGTCGCGTCCGAGAGCGCGGCGAACGAGGCATCGAGACGGGCATTTGTATACTGAACCATCGGGTTCAGTATGTAGCGCACGCAGCAGCGGCCTGCAAGAGATCTCGACACAGCTCGATGAGCAGCGGATCAATCGTTTCGATAGTACTCGACGCCCAAGTGCCAGTGCCGGTGAGATGCCTGCGCGCGCCTGCCCGATTTGACCAACAATAGGGTGCCTTGTGTATCTCGACCGCGATGCCCATTTGGACTTTAGGGTCACGCCATGTGATCGAACCTAGCCTGTCCCTCTCATTCAGTCTTTCCATCGTCGCCACCGTCTACGGCGGGCTCGGGTTGAGCATCGAGGCAAACAAACTCAGTAAACAGCTCCGACAGGTCACCGCGAGGACGGCAGCCCCCTGGGCGACGCCTATCTCGCGACCCCAAAAATGACTTAGCTGCAAATGCGCGCGCGAGATACGAGCGCTATATCGCCCTTGCTCGTGAATCGGGACCGAGCGGGGATACGGTTCAAACCGAGAACTGGTATCAGCACGCCGAGCATTATTTTCGGATGATGCGCGATCCCAGTTTGTGAAACGCTGAACTAACTGCACACCTTCCGTGGTAATCCTCGACTCCATTGCCTCGAACCGCGATGGAGCGTCGTGATCCGCCTCAGAATCGAACACAGCACAGTCTACAGTTACCGCTTACCGGTCGATCTGGGGGCTCACCGTCTATTACTTCGTCCGCGGGAGAGCCGCGACCTTCGGGTGCTGTCGACTGAGTTGAGAGTGACACCGAGGCCGACGCTCACCTGGGCGCACGACGTCTTCGGCAATACTGCGGCTACGGCTACATTTCCTTCGCCGTCCGAAAGGCTGGACATCGCCAGCGTCACCGAAATTCAGCTCGACACCGCCGCTTGGCCCGTTTTCGACATTGCCGCTTCCGCCATCGCCTACCCGTTCAGGTATTCCGACGACGAGTGGACAGATCTCGGCTCATTGACCGTCCAGCAGTACGCCGACCCTCATGGGCAACTGCAGAACTGGGCCCGCGCTTTCGTCCGCGGCAATCAAACGGACACGCTTTCGCTGCTCAAGGACCTGAGCGCGGGTATCACGGGATGGATCAACTATCAGAGCCGGGAGGATGAGGGCACGCAATCGCCTATCCAGACCCTGGATCGCGGTTGGGGCTCGTGCCGGGATATTGCCGTTCTCTTCATCGAGGCAGCACGCAGTCTCGGTTTTGGCGCGCGGATTGTTTCCGGTTATCTCTATAACCCCAATCAGGACTTCATGGGATCAACGTTCGCCGGATCAACGCACGCATGGGCCGAGATCTACGTTCCGGGGGCCGGTTGGATCACTTTTGATCCGACGAACCGAAGCGTCGGTGGCGCCAATCTCATCCCTGTTGCCGTCGCGCGCGACATACGCCAGGTGACCCCGGTGGCCGGCAGCTTCATAGGGATGAGTGACGCATATTTGGGGATGTCAGTCTCTGTGCGCGTCACTGCAGTGTAATCCAGTGAGCCGGCATCGCGCTGCCGGCCCGGTCGCGCCGGCGGCGTTCATGCGCCGCCCAGCCGATGTTCCAGGAAGAAGCGCAGCATCTCCCCCGTCGCGTCGGGGCCGCCCGGGTTGGTGAACGATCCGGCAGAGTTTCCGCCTGACCAGGCGTGACCGGCTCCATGCAATTCCCAGAGTTCGAGAATTCGACGACCGTCGGGGTCACGCCGAACGGATCGGGAGAATGCTTTGCCCGACTCTGTAGCGCTGCGCTCGGTCGTTTCCCGTAACTCGGCATCCGCCAAAGCACGAACGATCACTTTCGTCCCGTTGCAGGGATGGACGGTTGCATCGCGATCGCCGTGAAAGACGATAGTCGGCGTCGCTTTCGCAGCACGGCGCGTCTTCCCAGCGCCCTGGCCCTGCATTGCACCGAACGCCGATGGAAGATCGTGCGCCGAACCGCAAGCCAGGCCCGAATGCACGCCCACGGCCGCGAAGAGGTCGGGGTAGGCTTCTCCCATGATAGCAGCTGCCGCGCCGCCCGCCGAAAGACCCGCAACGTAGACGCGATCGAGATCGATCTCGTGCTGTGCAGCAACCTGGCGCACAATGCCGGCGATGAGCGCTGGCTCGCCGCGATCGCGCGCCTGGTCGCCAGGGCGGAACCAGTTCCAGCACTTGGACGCGTTCGCGGCTTGCGGTTGCTCGGGATAGACGACGAAGCATCCACGAGACTCGGCGGCAAAGTTCATGCGCGTCCCGGCGGCGAAATCGTCGGCCGATTGCTTGCATCCGTGCAGCATCACGATAAGCGGACAAGGCTTTT
This sequence comes from uncultured Hyphomicrobium sp., assembly GCA_964493785.1. Taxonomy (GTDB): domain Bacteria; phylum Pseudomonadota; class Alphaproteobacteria; order Rhizobiales; family Hyphomicrobiaceae; genus Hyphomicrobium_A. The sequence goes on from CAZBPM010000002.1 coordinate 160,372, forward strand.
CGTGTGCGCTCGGGATGTACAGCGTGTAGCTTCGGCTGGCGCCAGCATTCGAGAACGTGCCGCTGACGTAGCTTCCCGCACAGGGCGCGATATCTCCTGGCTGAATGGCTCGGCTGCCCGGAAGGTTTGCCATCCAATCGGTTGGCACGCGAGGCAGGGCGCCGGTCGACAGGCGCGGCGACGGCCCCGCCAGCGCTCCGCGCAGGCCAGCGTTAGCCGCGACGTCGGAGATATCTTCGGCTTGGAGTTCGATTGGCGCATTCGCATCGGTATGCGGCGCCCCCGCGTGCGTCCCCTGGAGTACAGCCATGGCCTCCTCCAGACGCCCAGCGCGAGTGAGACGTGTCGCCTCCAACATACGGGCGCGATCGAAAAGCTTCATGCTGGTTCCTAACCTGTTGCCGCTCGAATTGTGCGGGGTGTGTTGATCGCGACCGGACGCACCGGCTCTAACTCGCGCGATCGGCGAGCGCCGCTTTGACCTCTGCGCTGGCGTGGAGCGCACCAAGCACCGTCAGCGAGCCAATTGTCTTGCGGGCAAGTTGCGGGGTGACGTCGTCCGCGATCGTAAGCAGTCCCAGGACGCGAAGATGGAGAACCTCACCGGCAGAGTGCGCGGTTTCGAGGTCTGCTCGCGAGATGTGACGCAGCCCCAGATCGAGCGAGTTGCGCGTCACAGTCCGTTTCACTTCCTCAGAGTGGCGGTCGAGGAGGTTGCGAACTGCCGTGCGGATCAGGTCGGTCCGGTTCGAATAGAACCCTTCCGAAACAAGAAGATCGACCTGCCCGAGATCGACGTATCCCAGGTTGATTGTGATCTTCTCGGACTCTGGGCCGCGCGGGCGCAGCTCTCGGACATTGTTTTTCGGTAGCATCGGTCTTGCTCCAGTCGCCATCCGTGTGGATGGTAGATGGATGGCCGGTGGCTGGTGTTCAAGGGGCAGGGCCGAGCGAGCCGACCGTTCAAGCGGAACGGGGCAAGGCGCCGCGCGTTGGCAGGGCGATGCGCCACCTGAGGATTCGCTTTGGGCGGCGGCAGCATTCATCCAGAGCAGGCACACGCGGCCTCCGGCGCGGTTTTGGCCACGCGGGGCCACTCGCACACCAGAACATGACAATTGATACGCTCCGGCAGCTCTTCGAAGAGACGCTGAGAGGCATCTATTGTGCGCAGAGTTTGGTATCGTCAGCGCTCGCACCGATTGCAAAGGAGACTTCATGGAGATCAACGTCGGCTGCAGACTGCGGTATGAGACAACCGAGGCGACGGCGTTCATCTTTCAGATCGAAGCTGCGAAGGCAGACAGTCAGACCGTCATGCAGGAGATGCTGACGCTACCGCCCGGCTCGGTGTCGGATTTGTACGTCGACCCCGTCACGTTGACGCGAAAGGTGCGGACTTTCCTGGGACCGGGCCCTGTCGAGGTCGTCTATGAGGCGACTGTGGGTGTCGACGCGTCGGGCTTCGATCCCGCCCAGGTCATGGAGTTCGATTTCGCACAGCTCCCGCTGGAATACGTGGAGTATCTGGCGGCAAGCCGCTATTGCCCGTCGGACGTCTTCACGAAGCTGGCGTTCGAAACGTTCGGCCAATTGCCACGCGGGCACACACGCGTCACCGCGGTCTGCGACTGGATCTTCAACAGCATCACCTACGCCAGCGGCAGTACGGGGCCGAGTTCTACGTCGGTGGACGTATTCGAGTCCAAACAGGGCGTGTGCCGCGATTTCGCCCACCTGGGCATTTCGCTGTGCCGCGCGTTGGGAATTCCGGCGCGTTATGCGAGCGTCTATGCCGACGCGTTGAGCCCGCAAGACTTTCACGCCGTCTTCCAAGCCTATCTCAATGGCCCAAAGGGCGGCGAATGGTTCGCTTTCGACCCTTCGCGCATGAGCTCGGTTGATGCGATGGTCCGCATCGCTGCTGGGCGCGACGCGGCCGACGTGGCATTTGCCTGGCCTCAGGGACCAGTGACCTCACAACCGCCGGAAGTGTGGGCCAGCGCGCCCGGCCGCGCGCACAGCATGCGCACCCCGCTGGCCGTCAGCACCTAGAGTAGCCCCAATGCGCCGGCACCTCATCGTACGCCACGAGACCGAGTATCGATATTCAGAGCCGGTCGCTTTCGGTCGCCATCGAATGATGTTTCGTCCGCGCGATAGTCACACCCTGCGTCTGCTGGGCACGAGCGTCGCTATCACGCCGGAACCCGAAAGGATTCGGTGGATGTACGACGTGTTCGGCAATTCCGTCTCGTACGCGGAGTTTGGCGATCAGCGCTCGGCCTCGCTCCGATTCGTCAGCGAGATCAGCATCCTGCATTACGAGGTCGACCAGCCGACGGTGCTCCTGTCGCCGTCGGCAGAGCAGTATCCGTTCTCCTATAGCCCGGAGGAAGCTCCGGACGTCCAACCTCTGATGATCCTCAACCGACCGGATCCCGAAGGGCGGCTAGCACTCTGGGCCAAGACCATAGCTGACGGGAGCAACGGCCGCACACTCGCCATCCTCTCAGACATGATGGATACCATTCGAAGTGACTTTCGGTATCAGCGACGGCCGAAGGCAGGAACGCAGGACCCAGTTCAAACACTGGAGCTGCGCACGGGGACGTGCCGCGATTTTGCGCTGCTCATGATCGAGGCGCTCCGATCTTTAGGTTTCGCCGCGCGCTTCGTCAGCGGATACATCTACACCCCTGGACGCTCGAACAATCAAGGCGGCGGCGCCACACACGCTTGGGCACAGGTCTATCTGCCCGGATGCGGCTGGATCGAGATCGATCCCACCAATGGCATTTTCGGTAACCGCGACCTGATCCGTATCGCAGTCGCACGCGATCAGAAGCAGGCAGCGCCCTTGACCGGAAGTTTCACCGGTCCGCGCGGCTCGTATCTGGGCATGTCGGTAACGGTTTCCGTGACGGAACAAGCCGCCGGGGCGTCCGCTGCATAGCGAAACGACGATGTCGCACGCCGGCTGGGCGGAGCGTGTCACGGCCGGCGACTATTCGCAGTCGCGGGATAGTTCCACGCGCGAGAAGCTATTTATTCCAACGCGAGCTTCTTCCAATCGGTCCAGCAAGGAGCATATCAGCTCACCCATGCGTTGCATGCGGGATATCTATGAGAGGTTGCCATGAAGGTTACGTTATTAGTAGGCGCGGCGCTGATTGCGATGGTCGCTCCTGCGGCGGCTGAGCAAATCAAGTTGAACGGCACCGTCACCGACGTGTTCGGTCAGCGCTACGTGGTCGAGGATAGCGGCAAGAAATCGCTCGTCGACATCGGCCCGAAGGGCAACGAACTCGTGTCGATCAAGAGCGGTGACAAGGTCATCGTTGAAGGCGAGCTTACGGACGCGGGCGAGGTGCATGCCCTCAGCGTCGCGGTTGCCGACAAGCCAGCCGTCGAATTGCCAGGCCAGAAATCCTTGTGGCAGCGTCTCACCGGCGCGGAGCCGAAGGACAAGGTCGCGCTCACGCCGACGATGGCCAAGGAGATGGTCACCAAGGGCGGCTACGAGGTGGTCGGAGAGCCGCGCCCCGAGAAGAAGCACTTCGAAGTATTGGCTATGAAAGATGGCCACTACTACGAGGTCCACGCACATCGCAACGGCGAGCTGAAGGGCATCCACAGCGTGGATAGCAAAGATCCTAAGTGGGCCGCATTGATCAAGTAAGTCCACTGTGCAACAGCATCGTTGGTCGCCAATGGGCGCCAACGATGCTGGGCTTCAGCTCCGCATCCTGACGCGCGACCGATCACCGGCCAGGTGTTTTAGTTGGCCGGCGTCCATTATTCCAGAAACTAGCTCTCGCCATTTTGCCAAGATAAGCGCATTGAGCGAGAGGCTGGCGCATTGGCTGTTGGCATGTCGACAATCAGGAGGCTTGCATGACAGCGCCGACGAATGTGCTCGTCGTTGAGGACGAGATGATACTGCGCATGCGGGCGGTCGATATCGTCGAGGATGCCGGATTCACGGCAGTGGAAGCTGTCAACGCCGATGAAGCACTGGCGATCTTGGAATCGCGCTCGGACATCACCTTGCTTTTTTCCGACATCCAAATGCCTGGTACCATCGACGGGCTGAAGCTGGCGCATGCCGTGCACGAACGCTGGCCCGCCATCAAGATCATTTTGGTATCTGGACTAGTGAAAGTTACCGACGCGGATAAGCCGGTGGATAGTGTCTTCATTGGCAAGCCACTCGACGTGAAGCTCATGGTCGCCGAGTTGCAGGCGATGGTCGGCAAGGGTGCGCTGAGGATTGTCCCCGATGAGGCGCTGCCGCTCGCGCTGCAGGCACGCGCGGAACCAGGCGACGACGCGGGGCCCGACGCAAACTCGCTCTCCGCCGAGAACGACAGCCTACGCCTGTTGCTTGAACAGGCGAGCCTCGACGCCAAGTTGCTTCTCGCTCAGGCTGGTATTGAGGCGAAGGAACGGGAAGACGCTGACAAGTTGCAGAGGCTCATCCTCGAGGAGCTGCATCACCGCATCAAGAACACGCTCGCCACAGTGACCGCCATCGCAGCGCAGAGCTTGCGTACAGCTACGAGCATCGAACACGGGCAGCAAGCGATCGAGAGCAGACTGCTCGCGCTCGGGCGCGCACACGACCTGCTGCTGCAGGTAAGCTGGGCCAACGCCAGCCTCGTGGAAACCATTCGTGGCGCCATCAAGCCGTTCGATGGCCAAGGTTCTCATCGCTTTTCGTTGGACGGTCCCGACATCGCCATCACGTCAAGCGCCGTCATTGCACTGGCGATGACGTTGAACGAGCTTTGCACCAACACGACGAAGTTCGGTGCGCTGTCGGCGCCATCAGGCAGGGTATGGATCACCTGGACAATTGATAGCAACACCGAGCGGTTGCATCTGGCGTGGAAAGAAACGGGAGGACCTGCGGTCGAGGCGCCGACGCGACGCAGCTTTGGGACCCGCATGATGGAGGCCCTCGGAAGCCAGCTGAATGGTCGTGTCCAGCTTTCTTACGGCAGGGAAGGCTTCATCTACACGATGGATGCGCCGGTCAAATCACTGACCAGGAAAGCGTGATCCTGCGAGCATACTCCCGCAGATCACCGGCACAGAGCAGTGATCTCGTAGGTGAATCCACCCGGCGCATAACCGAAGCGCGGTGGCTCGCCCAGGCTCGCTACTGCCTTTTCGAGTAGCAACGTTCCAAAGCCACGCTGCTTTGGGGGAGCCGCGCTCGGACCTCCTTGTTCAATCCAAGTGAAGGTGACCGCGGGCTCCGCCTGACCGGAATTCAAGCACCAGCGCACTGAGACTGTGCCCGGCGGTGTGCTCAAGGCCCCGTATTTGACGGCGTTGGTCGCCAGCTCGTGAACAATGAGGGCGAAGCCTTGCGCGACGCCAGCGTTGAGAAAGACCGTAGGGCCTTCAAAGGTCACGCGTGCGCTGAAACTGTCCACGATGCGGGCCACAATATGCTCTAGCTGGGCGCCACCACCGCCGTGCTCGAAGATGAGATCCTGAGCTTTGGCCAGTGAATGCAACCGAGCGACCAACGCCTCACCGCCACCACCTCCCTCGCGCAAGCTGGCAGACGCGATGGAGACGATCACCGACAGCATATTTTTGGTTCGGTGTTGAAGCTCGCGGGCGAGCAGCTCGTATCGCGCCAGTAGGGCGCGTGCTTCATATTGCCGACGGCGGGACCGCAGGGCTGTCGTCGCCAGGCTAACGAGCGTGGTCGGATGGAAGGGCTGCTCCAGAAAGCTGATATTGCCGAAGGCCTCTTGCCGGCTGGCGGCGGCTCGATTGCGACCCGGCGTGTCCATACGGTCGGTGACCATGATGATCGGCAGGTCTGACCACGCCTCTTGAGACTGCATCCACTGGCCGATCCCATCGAGGAAGTCCGGCTCTGCAGCGACCTCCTCGCTCAGCACCGCAATGCCCGCGCCGTTTTTGAGTTCGGCGACGAGGTCACGCGGGGTATCGCAGATTTCTACCGCAATACCGGCTTCGACCAGGAGTCGCGACGCCACTTCCGCGTTACGCCTCCGCAGCAGTATGAGTGCCCGCTCCGAGTCGGGGCCTCCAAACGGCATTGGCTTATTCTTTCAACAAGTCGGTGTCGGAGCCAGTTGCTCCGACGAATGTCGGGACCCCTCGCAGCACGCCGTGGAAGTCATGCAGCACCGGCCCGACTCTCATCCCATTGCTACCGATCTGGAACTCGCGAATGGTATCCTCGTGTCCGCCGGTGCGTTTTTTGACCACCGACAGCGCGCGGCGAAGGCGCCCGTTCGCTTCGAAATAGCGCATTAGAATGACCGTATCGGCCATGTACGTCACGTCGACCGGTGTTCCCATGTCGCCTACCAGGCCGTGCTGTGCCACCGTGAGGAAAGTGCTGACGCCGCGTCGATTCAGAAACTGGAGAAGTTCGTGCAGGTGAAGCACCAGGGAGCGCTCTCCCGGCATGGAAGCTTCATATCCATTGAGGCTATCGATCACGACGACCTGGGCGCCCAGATCGATGCTCTGTCGCACCTGGCTCGAGAACTCCCCGGGTGATAGCTCGGCGGCGTCTACCTGGCTGATCTGGAGCAGGCCTTTGTCTCGCCATTGCGCGAGGTCGATCCCCATCGCCTTGGTTCGACGGAAGAGAAGCCCCAATTCCTCATCGAACACAAACATGGCGACCTTCTCGCCTCGCCGCATCGCCGCCACGAGGAACTGCAGCACGAGAAGCGACTTGCCCGCTCCAGCAGGCCCAAGCACGACGGTGCTCGACCCCTTAGCGATGCCACCGCCCAGAAGCAGATCCACCTCGGCAATTCCGCTCTTTACCTGAGATGTCGAGAATTCACCCTTGTGCTCCGCGGCTACGAGCCGTGGAAAGACCTGGACGCCACCGGTCTTGATTGCGAAGTCATGGTAACCGCCGCGGTATCGCCTGCCGCGATACTTCATCACCTTCAGCCTGCGCCGGTCAGACCCGTATTCGGGAGACAATTCTTCCAGCCTCAGCACGCCATGGGCGATGGAATGCACCGTTTTGTCGTGCGTATCGGTGGTCAGATCATCGAGCAGGAGAACGGTCGTTCCGCGCTTTGCGAAAATATGCTTCAGCGCGAGAAGCTGGCGCCTGTAGCGCAACGAACTCTGCGCAAGAAGCCGGATCTCCGAAAGGCTGTCGAGAACGATCAATGTGGGGTTCACACGTTCGATCTCTGCCAAGATCCGCTGCGTGGTCTCGCCGAGTTCGAGGTCTGAAGAGTAAAGGATGGTCTGCTGTTCGTCTGGATCGAGTATGCTCTCAGGCGGCTGTAGCTCGAATATCGCCAGTTCGGGGCTGAACTCCCATCCGTGGGAGGCGGCCGTGCTTTCCAGCTCTTCCCTGGTCTCCGACAGTGTGATGTAGAGGGCTCGCTGTTTCGACTTCAAACCCTGCATGAGGAACTGAAGCGCGATCGTCGTCTTCCCTGTGCCGGGGCTTCCTTCGAGGAGGAATAGCCGCCCAAGCACCAACCCGCCGCACAGGACGTCATCCAGCCCCTCGATGCCCGTGGTTGACTCGCGCGGCTGGCTCATTCGGATCTCTCGTACCGGGTTTTGTGACAATAGCCTTGGAGGGCGCGGTCCTGGGCGAAGACAACGCTCCGATGGGGTGAATGTTCCCGCTTTGTGAGGTGACTAATGCGCGCAAAATCGGCCGACGCATCCAAGTGCGACCGGGCGAAGTCGGCGGCTTTTGACGGTCAGCCGGCTCTCGCGCACCAGGGGCGACGAGGCGGCGTCAGCGCGGCGGACGCGGTGAGCTTGTGTTTGCCCAGCGCGTCGGAACTTTCCGGCCAGCAACCGCGAGCGCGACCGCTCTCGGTTCGCGCCTCCCAATCGCGCTGACAGCGGGTCAGAACCTTACGCGCACGCCTCCGTATGCAGCGAAGGGGATCGCTGGAGTGATCGTGCGCGCATTGTCCGGATCATACTTCAGCCCATTGAGCGATGGATCGGGGCCGCCAGATCCGTTTTCACCCGGGCCGGCTGCCTGCGCGAGTTCGGTATTGAAGTACGTGCCGTAGATCCCGTACTGCTCGTCAAACAGGTTCTCGATCAGGCCGTAAACTTGGACGTGGTCAGTGACGTTGTAGGATGAGTGCACGTTGACTCGCGTATAGCCGGGAAGCGGCGCATCGTTATTGCCCTCGTCGCCATAGAAGACTTGGTTGCTGACCCTGATAAGATCGGCACCCAACGCCCACTTGGGTGTCAAAAGGTATTCAAAGCCGGCCTTGAACCGATGGCGGGGCACGCCCGGCATACGATTGCCGGGGCTTATCTCGACGCACATCGCGTCGTCTTCTGCGTCGGGGAAGAAGTCCTCGCACTCCGTCGTGACATTCGGGTTGTTCTCGGAGGCTATGATGTTCTGGGACTGGAACGTGGCGTCCACGTACGAGTAGCTCGTGTACGCCATCCACCGCTGTGCCCGGTAGGTGGCGCTGGCTTCAATGCCCTGACGAAGCGTCTCGCCGGCATTGGCGAAGTACCCACGTCCCTGCTGGCTGTCGGCAATCTGGATGATGTCGTTCTCGTTGGTGGCGCGGAACACACCGAAGCTCCAGTCAAAGTGCTCGGCAGCGTTCCAGCTGGCGAGTTCGCCCCGCAAACCGGCTTCCCAGGTCTTGGACACCACTTGCTTCAGCGGTGGATCCGACGCGAGCGCGCTCTCGATGATGCACGGGTTCTCCGGATCGGAGCACGCGATTTCGGAGGCTGTCGGCGCGCGGTTCGCCTCCGAATAACCTCCATAGGCAGAAAGGCCAGGCAGCAGCTTATAGGTCAATCCGGCCGATGGATTTAACCGATAGAACTCGTTGGTGCCGTTCAGCTTGTCGAGCGAGGACTCACCCGTGTTCTTGATCTCGATGCGCGCATAGTTCCAACGTCCGCCGAGTGTCAGTGAAAGACGATCGGTGAGATCGAGCGTATTGACCGCGTAGAGGCCGACGTAATCGTTCAACGTGGTGAGCGAGCGCGGCGTCACTTCCGAAGCATTGAGTTCGTCGGCCTCGTCGGGATCGGGATCGAGATCGTCGCGACCGGTCAGCGTTATGCCCGTCCCCGCCACCACGTACTTCGGCAGGAAGTAGCCGAGTTCGCTAGAGGCCCGGTACTGGACGCGCCCATGATCGTAGCTGCTTCCCATGACGAAGTGATTGTTGAGGCCAAACAGTTTTGCCTTGTCGGCGGCTTGCAAAGCAAAGCCGTAGCTGTTCGCATCCTGTCCGGTCTTGTCGATGGACCCGAGTGCTCCGTTGCCGAGATCCTCGAGGTCGTCGACCTGCTGCTCGGTCAGCCCCCCGCCACCTACCGCGAACAGCGGCGCGCCATCCTCGGTGCAGAGTGCGGAGAGGCCGTTGGCGGGTGCCTCCTCGCACTCATCGAACTCGGAAATGTTGCCGTCGATATGGCTCTGCCGGAAGTGGCGGTGGTAGGCGACGCCGGACAGAGCCAATGTGGGCGTGATCTCCACGATGCCATTGGCAGAGAACATCTGCATGTCATTGTCGGTGACTTGCGGCGAAGTGAACGTCCGAGTGCGCCCGCCGAATGCCAGCAACTCTTCCGGTACGGCAGCTGTGACGCCGACAACCCCGGTAGCGCCGGTATAGTTCAGGTGGAACTCGGATCCGGTGCCCTTGAAGCCTAGATCGGCATACCCGCGTCGCGTTTCGGTGTCGGAGAAGTCGCGGAAACCGTCGTCGTTGATCCCCTCGAACGCGCCGTAGATTGCAACGTTGCCGCTTTGCGCCCCTGCCTGTGCGCCAACTTGCCGGCGCCCGAAGGAGCCCGCCCGGGTATCGACTTCGGCGCCGTGATAGTTGAACCCGTCCTTCATCAGGACGCTGATCGCACCACCGATCGCGTTGAGACCGAACACCGGATTGGAGCCCATCACGGTGATGCCTTCTATGGCGTTGGTCGGGATGAAATCCCAGTTGACGGTATCGCCGAACGACTCGTTGATCCGCACACCGTTCTGATAAACCGCGAGACCTTGCGGCAGTCCGTTGACCGGAGACGCCTCGAAGCCGCGATACTGAATTCCACTCTGGAACTGGTTGCCCTGGAGGTCATCGACCATGACCGAGGGGATGCGGCTGTTGAGGAATTCCTGCGGAATGACCGACCCGTCACGCTGGATATCACTCGCGTTCATCGTCGAGACGCCGCGCGGGATCTTGTCGATGGCAATGGCGCCGCCTGCCAGGGGGGCCATGCGCACCAGTCCCTCGTTCGAACCCGCCGCAGGAACCGTCGCGATTGGCGGTGCCGCCGTCGGTGCAACAGGTGCTGGCGCGACGACGATCGCGGCTGGCTTCTTCTTGGGCGTTGATTTCTTCTGCGCGGTCGGAGCAGGCGGTGACTGCTTCTGAATGACGTCAACCGGTGGCAATTGCTCTGTTGCCGGAGCCGGCGTTGGCGCTTCCTGTGAGGAAGCGGGTGCGGCGAATAGCGCAGAAAACGCGGCTGCAAACGCGGCTGCAGCGTGGACAGAACGCATTACTAGTACTCCCCCCAGACCACCTGACCTTTCGGCAAGGTGGGACGCAAACGCTACGCAGGGGCGACGGGATTATCTTATTTGATCGCGTTGTAACTGCCTTGTCGTCCCCCGAGCGCTTACACTAGTGGCTGCGAAGATTGCCAAGACATCAGATTGTTTGACAAAGTTTTCGGACGCCGAGGAAGCCGCTTTTGCCGCCGCGTCCCGGCATTGGTCGGGAATTTCAGTGTTGCAACATGAACTGAAAGTGCGCAGCGCGCCGCTCCCCGCGCTATTGCCGCCCCTACACTTGAGGACCGCGCCTGCCTGATCAGCGGATGGATTTTTCGAGAGCCGGCGCCTCGACCGTGGGCACGACCTGTCCGAACGCAATGATCTTTGTCTTGCCGTCGACCCAGGCCTGCGGAGGCTGGCGATGCAGCCTCTCGCACATAGTCAGAGCTTTTCGGATCTCCTCGTCGGGTACGAAATAGAAATGGCCCGCCTTGCCGAGGATGCGTCCTAGGTTGGTAAAATACTCCTGTGCCACTTCGAGCGCGGCTTGATCGAGGCAGTGGTCTGTCTGATTGAATGCCGACAGGGCGACACGCGCATCGTTGAACATCGCGTGCGGAGACGAAGTGTCGGCTGACGCTGTGACGAAGCGCGTCCCGACGACCAGCGTGAGCATGTCGTCGGGGACGACGCCTGGATCAGTGAGGGGCCGCTTTGGCGCCGACGTTTGCGCGAAGGCCCCGCAGACGCCGAGGCTCAGCAGGACAACGGACAACGCTATAGCCTGCGCCCGTCGCCTTATGACGCTCCTGGCTTTTCGCACAGACCTGCGAGCATCCACCGTCGAGAACTCGGTGCTGGAAGCCTTACGCCTGCTGCCCGTCGGCGCACTCTGATGCATTTGGACCCCACGAGATGATCATAACATTATCAGATATTGATTGAAAAACAGGCGATCGGAGCGGTTGCGGAACGTCAGAATCCCGGTAGCCTAACAGCAAAGAAGAAACGATTGTGGGGGTCACGTTTCTAGCGGGTTCCGTAGACGAGAACTCGCACGCGGCGGTGCCTCATGATCGAGCCTCATTCTAAGCGCCTTGCAGCCCTCGGCAGCTTCTTTTCGAGATTGGCGTGCCGGCTGTTTCTCATGGTGCCGGTCTCAGTCGGGCTACAGTCAGCAGCCGCGGCAAGCGGCTTGCGCTCGGTTGAAGCCGTCATCCAGCGAAGCGATCTTGTCATCCTTGCCGACGTGAAGCATGGCGTTCGCGACCGCATCGCGTTCTACTCCTCCCCTGAACTCTTCGAAGCCATGGCCCGCTCGGCCGTTCGGCATATCGCGATCGAAATGCCGCGTGTCTTGGGGCGGCAGGCAATGGGCATAGAAACCGAAGCGGACATCGACCTGTTCGCGCAGGATGTCATACGCGTAGGCCGCTGGCATTTTGTCGATCCCGACCATGCCGACGAGGAGTCGTCGATCACGCAGTACCGGGTCGTCGAGGCACTTGGTCGACAGGTGCTGTTGGCGAAGAAGCTTGGGCTAAATCCCATCTTCTACGATTTCAACAATCCCCTCGGTGGATTCAGGACACAGAACGATCCCGTTTACAGGTGCCTCGCACAGCTCCGCGAACGGGTCTGGTTCCAGTATGGTGTCGACGGGACAGTCACAAAGGCTCAGCGGGACGCGGCAATCATGCGCGAACGCTTCAGCCATGACGACGAGCTCGCAGCTTACGTGGAGAATGAAGTTCGCGCCAAGGGCGGCGGTAAGGTTGTCATGGTCCCGGGCTACGCACACGCCGTACTCCCGGGGGGCTTGGTTGAGCGCATGGAAACCGCCTCAACGTGAAGGCAACGGTCGTCGCGGTGCTGAAGGACGAACAGGAGGACAAGGCGTTCCACTCGTTCCTCTGGCAACAGGCGCGGATGCTCTCGATCGACCTATCTCGCCCGCCGCAGTACTATTACACCATTGCCAGCAACACATTGCGCCGAGACGAAGCTCCCGGCCGGTATGTTGCGCTTGACGGAACGAACGAGCGCAACATCCCCTCAGTCTGTTATCAGTTCGCGCAGCATGCGCGCTGACTAAGGGCTCAGCTAACGAGTTGGTGCTCTTTCGCGGCAGCCATGAGTTCGGCGAGAATGCCGACTGCCAGTGTCGCTTTGCTCTTGGCGCCCTGGATGGTGCCGACCGGCGCGCGTATTCGAGCCGTATCGGCTTCACTCAATCCAAGGTCGATGAGCGCGCGCACGCGCGACCTGTGCGCCGCTCTGCTGCCGAGCGCACCGATGTAGAAGCAGTCACGCTTCAGCAGACGCGTCAGCAACGCAGGCTCGATATCGTGCTCATGGAAGACGAGGACGACGGCTGAAGCGGAATCTAGCCGATCGACGAGCCGCTCGGGCAGTTCCCACTCCGGGACCGATGCAACGCCGACCTCGCGCACCTGGCTACGCGTGCTGTCATCCGGGCTCCAAACTTCCGTGTCCAACCCGGTGGCGCGCGCCAGGACTGCGAGCCCAGACAACGCTGGGCCGCTGCCGAGAAGCAGTAATCGCGGCTGGGGCAGGTAGACACGCCTGAAATGGTCACCATCGCGTACACTTTCCTCCCGAGTTCCATCATCGAGCAGGGTGATCTTGCGCGTATCGCTGGCCATATCGGTTTCGAGTGCAAAGCGCCTGCGCGCGTTGATGTGCAGAACGGTGGCTCCGAGCAGCTGGGAACTCATCGTGCAATCCACGTGGAATTCGAGACCGCTATCGCAAGGCAGGCGGAAGTCGATGTACTTTGAGCCGCGGCCGTAGCGCACGATGCGGTTCTGCCCCGCGCGGATGACTTCGCCGGCCTCGATGGCAATTGCCCGTTCCAGACATCCACCTGAAAGGTAGCCGAAGTACCGCCCGTCCTCGGCGACGACCATCTGCGCACCCAGGGGGCGCGGCGAGGAGCCATCAATCGTCACCAGCGTGACGAGCGCGGTGCGCAGGCCATCGCAGCGCCACTTCCACATCACCGGCAGAACGCTGTCCTGTCCCAACAGACTGGCCGGCCAGCTCGACGCTTGAACTTCGATGCTCATTGTCTCAACGCAACGCGGCGCTCCCCCGAGACTCCCGATGCGACGTCCTGAGCCGGCCTAGGTCGGCCGGTCGATGTCGAGCTTCTTCATCCAGCGATAAAGCGTCTGCCGGCTGACATTCAGTTCGGTTGCGGCGTCAGATATGCACCAGCTGTTTCGCTCCAGCACGTCGACGACATTGGGCGCGATCACATCCTCACCGCAGGGCTGGCTCGCGGAATCAGCGGCATTGAAATCGAGCCAGGTCGGCAGGCGGGTGTGCTCGATCTCATCGCGATCGGCGCAGGCGAGTGCGTAGCGCATGGCGAGGCGAAGCTCGCGCATGTTTCCCGGCCAGGGCTGGGCGACAAGGATTTGCAGCGATCTGCTCGAGAGCCGGGGCGGATTATCGAGCCCCATGTGCGCCGCTTCGATCGCCAGCGCGCCCATAATCACATCGGCCTTGTCCGCTCGTGCGCGCAACGGCGGAAGCTCGAGCCTGATGCCCGCGATCCGGTAATAAAGATCCTGCCTGAAACGCCCCTCGGACACGAGCCGCGGCAAATCCTGGTGACTCGCGCAGATGACATTGAACTCGACCTTGGTCGGCTTGGTCGACCCTAGCGGAACGACCTCGTTTTGCGCCAGCACACGCAACAGCCTCGTTTGGAGTTGCAGCGGCATGTCGCCGATTTCGTCGAGGAACAGCGTGCCGCAGTGCGCCTCTGCGATGCGCCCCTTGCGGCCGTCGCGGCGCGCGCCGGTGAAAGTGCCGGTCTCGTAACCGAACAACTCGCTCTCGATCAGGCTTTCAGGAATCGACGAGCAATCGATGGCAATGAACGGGCCGGAGGCACGTGCGCCGGCGAGATGGATCCCGCGCGCAAACTCCTCTTTGCCCGTGCCGGTCTCGCCGTGCAGCAGAATGGGCAGACGCTTGTCCACCAATTGCTTGATCGTTCGCAGGTGCTCCAGCATCGTGGGATCACTGCCGGAGAGAGCCTCGAGGCCCAGCCAGTCACCATGCGCCGCAGCCGCGGCACGCTGGGATTGCGTCTGCGCTGGCTGTTTGGATGTTTTCAACGGCGAGGAGCGTCCCGCCGGCGCGATGAGGCTGGCAAAGCATGGGCGATCGCTCCCCTTCACGCGCGCAATTCCGATGCGCTCCACGCCGGCCGCGTCTTTCTGAGGATTGCCGTCCTGCCAATTGATGTCGACGAAGCCGGATAGCGGCTTTCCGATCAGGGCCTCGCGTTCCGGGAGGCGGTGGTCGGTCGCCCCTACGAGTATCTCGACCGGCGCGCCATTGTCGTCGAGGGCGATCATCGGGCCGTTGCCCTTCATCGCACAATCGAGGCCCCATTCGATGCGCAGGATGTGCCGGTTCTTGTTCCGCTTCAGGAAGTAGCGCCGCTCGATGCGGCGCGTGGTCTCGACCACGAGATCGAGCACGAACGACTGCATCTCCTGCGGCAGGTCCGCTACGGCGGAGGCGTCGAGGGCGGCGATGACGTTCCCAGATGGATCGAAAATCGGTGCCGCCGTGCAAGTCAGGCCGAGGTAGGCGGGAAAGAAGTGCTGCGATCGGTGAACGGTGACGCCGCAACGGGATGCGATCGATGTTCCGATCCCGTTCGTGCCGGCGGCTTCCTCGCCCCAAGCAGCACCAGTGCAAACACCGACGCGGCGCAGCGCGCGGTCGGCGGGCGTCGAACTGAGCACGTCTAGCGCGATGCCATTGGGGTCCGACAGCATGAGCACATAGTTCGCCGGCGCCAGACGGTTCATCAGGCGAGCGATGTCCGGCTTGGCGACATGCGTCAGCAGATCGAGCGCATCGCTGGCCGTCCTCAGTTCCGGCTGCGTGACGATCTCCGGCCCGCTGTGGCGGTTCGGATCGAGCTTGTGCTGCGTAACGCAACGCTTCCAAGAAGAAACGACGAGATTGTCCGCCTGGTTGGCGGAACCGCTTTCGCGCGCTATCTCGTCGAATATTCTCTTCGTGTGTACGTATTCGCGAGAACCTGGCTGCCCGGACTTTCCATGCTGCATTCCATCCATCTCGTCCCTCCCGACGAGCAACTTTTTAGTTTTTGGTCTTGGTAGTGCTTCATCGCGCCAGATAATCGTTCCTGCCGACTCGCAAGAGAGACGCTTCGAGCCGCTTGGAGTCGCGGCGGATCTCCTCGACGGTTTCGAACGTGCACGCGACGTGACTTGCCGCGGCGGCCTCCGCCATCTTGGCCTTGCCGGCGATGATCGCCTCTGCAATCGCAACATGCTGCGTCAGAAGCTTTTCGCGCACACCCGGCCGCTGATAGAGCTGCTGGCGGCTGTAGAAGATGTTGCTCCGCAACAACTCGCTCAACGCCCGCATGATATGCAGCAAAACGGCATTATGGGCGGCTTCATAGATGGAAAGGTGAAAATCGACGTCGGCTTGGGATTCTTGCGTCGGATCTTCCAGCTCGTGCGCCGTTTTTATCTGGTTAATCGCGGCGCGGATCGCGTTCCGATCTAGCTCAGAGGCGCGCACCGCAGCATAGCGTGCCGCTTGAGCGTCCATCGACTGGCGAAATTCGAAGTAGTCGGCGGTCGCCTGCGGATTGTCCTCCAACAGCGACGCCAGCGGTTTCAGCAATGGCGAGAGGAACTGGGCGATGAAGGTACCCGCGCGCGTCGTGCGCAGCAATCCTCGCTCGGCCAGCATGTCGATCGCTTCCCGAAGTGATGGCCGCGATACGTCCAACTTCTCAGCAAGCTCGCGCTCCGGTGTGAGCCGTTCGCCCGGCCGCAGCACGCCCTGCAGGATCAGTTTTTCCAGGTGATCGGCGATAGCTTCGGCGACTTTTTGAGGGCGGATGCGCTCAGTCATTTTCACCCCTTTACGCCGTCGGCCGCGCCTGACACGATTTGTCGCAATGGTGTATTGAACGACCCAACGCTGTCAATAGAAACGATCTATTGCACCATCGAGCGCGCTTGGTCTAATTATATTACCAACGGAACGAGCGGCGCGTGACGCGACTAGCTCGTCGATTACGGGGTGGGAATGTCGTGTGGTCGCAAACATATGATCCCTTCGGGAACATGCTTCTCTCGGCGGGGGCTGCAGCTGTGCCTGTTGTGGTGCTGCTCGGCGCCATCGCTATCTTTGAAATCAAGGCGCACATCGCTGCTCTTCTAGGGCTCGCTGCTGCACTGCTCATTGCGACGCTCGGATTTGGAATGCCGCCGGAAATGGCGGGGCGTGCCGCAGCATATGGCGCAGCCTTCGGCCTGTTGCCGATAGGCTGGATCGTCATCAACGTGATCTTTCTCTATCAGCTCACCAACGAGAACGGTGAGTTCACGGTGCTGCAGCAGAGCATCCGAAACATCAGCGACGACAGGCGCCTGCAGCTTCTCTTCATCGCCTTCTCGCTGGGCGCATTTTTCGAGGGCGCTGCCGGCTTCGGCACTCCGGTGGCCGTCACTGCCGCAATGCTCATCGGCCTTGGCTTCTCGCCGCTCGCCGCGTCGGGTTTGTCGCTCATTGCCAACACCGCGCCCGTTGCCTTCGGAGCGTTGGGGTCGCCCGTCATTGCGCTGGCCGCGGTCACCGGGCTCGATCTTCACGAGCTCAGCGGAATGATCGGCCGCCAGCTTCCGTTCTTCTCGGTCATCGTTCCCTTCTGGCTCATCTGGGCCTTCGTCGGCTTCCGCCGCATGATCGAGGTCTGGCCGCCCGTGCTTGTCGCGGGCGTTTCTTTTGCTGTGCCGCAATACCTCGTCTCGAACTTTCACGGGCCATGGCTCGTCGACATCATTGCAGCGGTCTGCTCGATGATTTGCTTGGCGCTGTTCCTGCGGGTCTGGCAGCCTAAATCGCCGATGACGAGCGCTGACGCCAGCGCCACTGAAGCCCCTCCCCTCGCCGGCGCATCGAGCGCGGGCGCAGCAGCTGCTCCGGCGGCATCGGCGTCGCGCTGGACCGTGCTCCGCGCCTGGATGCCCTGGCTCCTGCTCAGCGTCTTCGTGTTTGCCTGGGGAACGCCGCAGGGCAAAGCGTATCTCGACAGCCTCTGGATCTACAAATATCCGGTCGCAGGCCTGCACGAGCTGGTGCAGAAAGTGCCGCCGGTCGTCGCCTCGCCGCACGCCGAATCCGCCATCTACACGTTCAACGCACTTTCGGCGACCGGGACCGGCATTTTGCTCGCAGGCCTGCTGTCCGGCTTCCTGCTGGGATACGGCCCCATCAGCATCGCGCGCATCTATATGCGCAGCCTCTATCAGGTGCGCTACTCGTTGCTGACTATCGCAGGCATGCTTGCGATCGGTTTCGTCACCCGATACGCCGGCACCGACGCAACGCTTGGGCTGGCGCTCGCCAATACGGGCTGGTTCTACCCGTTCTTCGGCACGCTGATCGGCTGGCTCGGCGTCGCGCTCACCGGCTCCGATACGGCCTCAAATGTTCTTTTCGGCGGGCTGCAGAAAGTCAGCGCCGAGCAGCTCGGCATCAATCCCACGCTGATGGCGGCTGCCAACAGCTCCGGCGGCGTCATGGGCAAGATGATCGACGCTCAGAGCATCGTCGTCGCTTCGACCGCCACCCGCTGGTACGGGCACGAAGGAACGATATTGCGCTTCGTATTCTTCCATAGTGTGGCGTTGGCCATGCTCGTCGGCCTGCTGGTGATGGGGCAGGCATACTATTGGCCCTTCAATCTGCTCGTTCATTGATCCTGGCATTCAAGGTCGACGCGATTCATGTCCGCATCCGAAACAGTCCGTAGCGTCGCTAACCCGCCTCCGCGGGTCGCGTTGTTCGTGACTTGTCTCGTCGACCTCTTTCGTCCCAGCGTCGGGTTTGCCGCCGTTAAGCTCCTTGAGGATGCCGGGTGCATCGTCGAGGTCCCGCCTCGGCAAGTCTGCTGTGGGCAGCCCGCCTACAACAGCGGCGATACCGATGCAGCACGGCGCATCGCCAAGCAGGTGATCGAGACGTTCGACGGCTTCGACTACGTGGTCGGGCCATCCGGATCGTGCATGGCGACGCTTCGCAAGGATTATCCCGAGATGCTGCAGGGCGATCCAACTTGGAGCCGGCGCGCAACCTCGCTCGCCCAGCGCAGCTACGAGCTGATGTCCTTCCTCACCGATGTCCGTGGCAGCCGCATCGAAGGCGTGTCCTACGCCGGCAAAGTCACGTACCATGACAGCTGCTCGGGACTAAGATCGCTCGGCATCAAATCCCAGCCGCGCCAGCTGCTGGCTGACATCGATGGCCTCGAGCTATCCGAGCTGCAGGACCCGGAGACATGCTGCGGATTCGGTGGGACTTTCTGCGTCAAGTATCCGGAGATCTCCATCAAGATGGTGTCCGACAAGGTGGGCAATATCGAGATGAGCGGCGCCGACACCCTGCTCGGCGGCGATCTTGGATGCCTCCTAAATATTGCCGGACGGCTACGCCGGGTCGGTAACGAAACCCGCGTGTTTCATGCTGCGGAGGTCCTTGCGGGCATGGCCGATGGTCCCGGCATCGGCGAGGCAGAGAAGCCCTGATGGGAGCGCAAACACAAAGCTTTCATGAACGTGCTTCGCAGGCGCTGACTGACCAGAACCTGCAACGCTCGATTGGCGCCCTGAAGGGTGGCTTCGTAGCAGCGCGGGCTCGTGCCGTCGCCGCGGTGCCGGAGTTCGAGGCGATGCGCGAAGCCGGTCGCGTGATCAAGGATCATACGCTCGCCAACCTCGATTTTTACCTGACGCGCTACGAAGCCGAAGTCGTCCGACAGGGCGGCCAAGTGCACTGGGCGTCGGACGCAGAAGAGGCCTGCCGAATTATACGGGACATCTGCGCGCGCGTCGGCGCAAAAACGGTCACCAAGGGCAAGTCGATGGTCTCCGAGGAGATCGGCCTCAACGAAGCCCTCGAAGCCGACGGCTTGGAGGTCCTTGAGACGGACGCCGGCGAGTACATCGTGCAGCTCGCCAAGGAGTTGCCGAGCCACATCGTCATGCCGACGATCCACAAGACCACCAGCCAGATCGCCTCACTCTTCCACGAGAAGCACCGCCGCTATGGATTCACCGAGCGCGTGGAGGACCCCGCCGAACTCATCGACCAAGTGCGCTCGGTGCTGCGCGAAAAGTTTTTCACAGCCGACGTCGGCATAACGGGCGCCAACTTCCTCGTCGCCGAGACCGGGTCAAACGTCATCGTCACCAACGAGGGCAACGGCGATCTCACGTCAACGCTGGCGCGCGTCCACATTGTCACGGCGGGCATCGAGAAAGTTGTGCCTACGCTGAACGACACTGCGGTGTTGTTGCGCCTGTTGGCACGCAGCGCACTCGGCCTCGACGTGACCAGCTACGTCACCTATTCCACAGGCCCGCGCAGGCCAGCCGACCTCGACGGTCCGGAAGAGTATCACGTCGTCCTCGTCGACAACGGCCGCACGAAGATGCTCGAGGGCGCCTACCGGCCGATGCTCCGTTGCATCCGGTGCGGGGCCTGCATGAACCACTGCCCCGTCTATCTGTCCGTAGGAGGCCACGCCTACGGCGGGGTATATCCTGGGCCGATGGGCGCCGTTCTCACACCGATTATTTCCGGACACGAGAAGGCTCAGGAGCTGCCGCACGCGTGCACCCTCAACGGACGTTGCCAGCAGGTGTGCCCGGTGAAAATCCCGCTGCCGGAGATGCTCCGACGGCTGCGTCATGATCAATGGGAAGCCGGCTTTATCCGCGGCAAGGCGCGTTGGGGCATCGATGCCTGGGCGTGGCTCGCAACCCGCCCGACGCTTTACCACAACGTCACACGGTTCCTGGTTGCGGTCGGCGGCATGCTCGGCCGCTCGCGCGGTCGCTTCAACCGGCTGCCTCTGGCGTCCGGGTGGACCCTCGGGCGCGACATGCCATCCCCGCAAGGGACGACGTTCCATGCTGCGTGGGCCAAAGCAAAAAGAAAAAGGTAATCCGTTGGCACGCGAGGAGATCTTGAACCGTATCCGGTCGGCGCTCGGCGATCGCGAACGAACCGATAGCGAGGCCGCGCAACTCGATGCGCGAATGCGCGCCCGCCCCGTCGGGCCGATTGTGGATTTCGACGCCGATGTCCTGATCCAGTTCTTCGCCAAGACCGCAGCAAACAACTTCACCGTCGAGCGCATTGCCTCGCTACAGATGCTTGTATCTGCGGTGCGCGCTCTGCTGCCTGACGGAGAAGTACCCGACATCAGCATCGCTAGAACGCTGGATCACGTCGGCTGGCCCTCCGATTGGAACATAAATCGCGGCGCCGGACGTATCGTCGAGCGCGTGAGCGTTACGCAGGCGCTTGCCGGTATTGCCGAAACCGGCAGTATCGTGATGGCATCCGGCGCCGACAGTCCGACCAGCCTCAATTTCCTGCCTGACCTCCACGTCGTCGTATTGCGCGCGGACGATGTCGTTGCTCATCCCGAGGATGTCTGGCCCCGGATGCAGATGGAAAACTGGCCCCGCGCCGTCAATGTCATCTCAGGACCATCGCGCACGGCCGACGTCGGCGGCATCATCGTGCGCCCAGCGCACGGACCCAAGCGCGTACATCTCATTGTCGTCGATTCCTGACAGATCGCATCGCACGCTCGGCTGAGCTCCGCCCCGCACTCCTCGCACCCCCTCCCCCCCAAAAAAAGTGGGGCGACCGAAGTCGCCCCAAGGCTGCGCGAGTTTTGGAGGTAGAGCGTTCAGAAGAAGATGATAGCGCCGACAATGCCCATATTGAAGTTCTCGAACTTCTGCTTTCCGTCAACACCGCTGTCGGCGTAGGTGGCTTCGAGCTGGTGCATGCGCCACTTCGCCCAGAGCTGCATCGAGGCGGCATCGATGTCCTGGACGAGGCCGATACCGATGCGGGTAGCCTCGGTGCCGGTGAGACTGACGGTCGTGTCAGCAGCACTGGAGCAAGCGCCACTGATGTTTCCACCGACACCAAAGAAGTCGGCGCACAAGCTGGCGCTTCCCGCCGGATAGGCCGAGTGCATGTCGCGGTTCTGACCGTACTCGCCGTAGACGTGCGTGTTGCCGAGCGAGACCCACTTCTGCGTCAGGCCGGCCTTGATGTAGTAGTGGTAGTCATCCTGAGTTCCGGGCAGCGAGGCGCCTTCCTCACCATAGAGGGCGTGGACCCAAAGTCCGGACGGGTTGTGCTTGATGAAGCCGCCGACCTGCGCGTACGTCGCATCGCCGAAAGCTGGATCCGACGCTGCCGTGTAAGCGCCGCTCAAGGCTAGCTGGAAGTCTTGCCACTGGCCTTTCCAGCGCGCCGACACGTCCCAGAAGTCGTCTTCGCCCCACGATGCCGACAGCACGAGCCCGCCGAAGGTCGGCGTGTCGTAGCGAATGGCATTGCGCCGATCGCCGGCGCAATCGCCGCCAATACCGAGCTGTGTCGACTGGCAGAAGAACGCAAGATCCCACCACGTCGCGCTCGAAAGGCCTGCCGCACCAGAGTTTCCGCCCTTTGGCCTCAGGCGGAAGGAAGCGCCGTCGAAGGTTACGGTGTTTGCGGCAATCAGCGTGCCCGAAAGATCGGAGTCGAGCGCCGCATTATCTGAAGCGTGCGACTGCTTACCGACGGTCACGCGTCCGAGGGTGTCGCTCTGCAGGTACCAGTTGGAGTGAATGAGGTCGATGCCGGTGCCGACATTCGAATTGTTCTGATCGACCAGCAGCGCGTCGGTCGCATCGAGCGACACCGTGAGCTGGTAGCCTGCCTTCCATCCTGGGCTGATGATCGCCTCGCCGGCGAACGTGAAGCGAGTCGCAAGATCAGGAGCCTGACCGTTCACGTACACGTTGCTCTCGCTGCCATCATTCCAGTACATCACCTGCTGGCTGAGAAAGCCGGAGATCGAGAACGAGACCTTGCGGTTTCCCTTGCGCACAGTCGTAGCTTCGAGCTCGGCAATTCTCTCTTCAAGATCGGCGCAGCAGTCGCCCCCGAGATCTGCGGCCGAGGCCTTGTCACCTTGGATCGCGCCTGCTGCCATCATGACGAGCGCACAGCAAAGCGTTCGTTTTCCCCCACGCATTACGCTTACTCCTACAAATACTGTCGCGACTTGACGGGTCGCGTACGCTTTTGCGTAACCCGACGCACACGGCCGGAACGCTTACGCAGAACAAGGAAGGCAAGGCGTGTGCCAAGTTTGCGCGCACGGACGCAGCGACGAGCACGATGAGGATTTCGTGCGTGTTGAGCGCAGCAGGCTTGTTTGCGGAAACGTCCATTCCATCGAGGATAATCGCAGCGAGCGATGATCAACGCCGGCCGGCGTCAGCTGAACTTCGCGCTCGGGCTGTTGCAGGAGAGTAACGCGAAGGGGTCATCGCTGCAGGCGCAGCTGTCGAGCGAGCGTGACCGCTGTGACAGATCCGGCGGTGATGTGTAACGCGATGCCGTCGGCGGACACGCAAAGACGCGGGCGTGAGATCGCTCGCCGGCAATCTCCTTGGCAAAGACGCCAACAAACTCGGGCGATTGCGACGCCGCCCTTCCCGATTCCGCGCCGCGTTCGGTTGTTGGCATGGTTTATGCGTTTTCCCCATTTGCGGATGCTCGCGTCGCGTATCTCGATGCGGGCACCGCAAACAAAAAGAGGTTGTTGGGGGAGTGAGGATGCCAAAGGAGACAACGCCCGGTAGCAGTGCCGGCGTGCAGGGGGAATGCGCTTGCCAAGTGGGGCGTCGGGCAATCGTGAAGGGGCTGGCTCTCGCCGGTTGCGCGGTAGCCTCAGACATTCTGGTTGGATCGTCGTCGTTTGCTCAGTCGGGCCGCAGTCAACGTCCCGAGCCAGGTGATCGCTTGGTCTTCATGGCCGGCGACAACGAGGGCAAAACCGTCACTCCGGCGGATGTGAAACTCGGCGAGGCTCCTATCCTCGTCTACCCTATGGACCCCAAGACGCAGACCATCATTCAGTCGCGCGCCAGCCTGCTGCTGCTCGTGCGGTTGAACGAGGACGAAATCGGGCCATCCACCAAGCCGCACTCTGCCGACGGGATAGTCGCCTACTCGGCGGTCTGTACCCACAACGGCTGCCCGATCACGAGCATCCACGAGAACAAGCACTGGATCGTCTGCAACTGTCACGGCTCAACGTTTGATGTCGGAAACGACGGAGCAGTGGCGAATGGGCCAGCCACGCGCAGACTAGCCATGCTGCCGGTCGCCATCACCGATGGCGCCCTGCTCGTTGCGGGGAAACTGGACGGTCCGATCGGGCCGCCGGACGTGTGAGCGGCAGAACAACTGCTACTCGCAAAACCAATCCAAAAACTCTGGGAGGACACGATGCAACTACGACTACCCGTCGCCGCGCTCGCGTTGACGGTCGCAACGTCTCTGTTCGCGGCCGATTACAAGCCCGTCACAGACGCGCGACTCGCTAATCCTGAGCCTGAGAACTGGCTGCTGGCCAAGGGGAACTACGAAGGCTGGAGCTATACGCCGCTCGACCAGATCAACACGTCGAACGTCGCTAAGCTCAAGCCTGTATGGTCGGCGGCCACCGGCGTTGCCTCGGGTCACGAGGCGCCCGCCATCATCAACGGCGACTACATGTTCGTCTCGACGCCGCGCAATCAGGTGCTGGCGTTCGACGCGAAAACAGGCCGCTCCCTGTGGAAGTACCAGCGCGAGATGCCGGAAGGCTTCAGCGCGCTGCACATGACGAACCGCGGCGTCGCGCTCTGGGGTGATAAGGTCTATGTTGCCAGCATCGACTGCATGCTGACGGCTCTCGACCCCAAAACAGGTACGAAGATCTGGGAAGCGCAAGTCTGCGACTGGCAGAAAGAAAGCGCCTACATCACCTCGGCGCCGCTCGCAGTGAAAGGCAAAATCATCGTCGGTCCATCGGGCGGCGAGTTCGGCGTGCGTGGCTTCATCAAGGCCTTCGATGCTGAAACCGGCAAGCTGGCCTGGACGCGCTACTCGGTTCCCGCACCGGGCGAGCCGGGCTCGGAGACTTGGCCGCAGGAAGGTCGCTGGAAGGACGCCTGGAAGAACGGTGGCGGCACCATGTGGATGCCCGGAAACTATGACTCGAAAAATGACGTCATCTACTGGGGCGTCGGCAACGGCGCACCGTGGCTGGGCGATCAGCGTCCGGGAGACAACCTCTATCTTGCATCCGTTGTTTCACTCAACCCGGACAACGGCGATATCGTCGGCCACTTCCAGTATCATTGGAACGACTCCTGGGATTGGGCGGGCATGAATGCTCCGACGCTCGTCGAATTCAATCGCGACGGCAAGAAGGTGCCTGGTCTCATCAGCGCCCAGCGCAACGGCCGCCTCTACTGGCTCGATCGCGACGAGAAGGGCAAGATCAGCTACGACAAGTCCGAAGGCTATGTGAAGAACAACGTCTTCAAGAGCATCGACCCCAAGACGGGCCGCCCGACCTACAACGAAGATGCGAAGCCCGGCACCGACAAGACTGCCACTTACTGCCCGAGCCTTTGGGGCGGCAAGGACTGGCCGTACGAAGCCTACAACCCGAAGACCGGCATGCTGTACGTGCCGTTCAACGACAATCACTGCATGACGTTGACCGGTATGATCCAGCCTGTTCTGCCGGGCCAGTGGTCGGCGGGTGTCGACATCAAGAAGCTCGACCTCAAGGTTGACGACAAGTTCCCCTTCATCGGTGGCATCCAGGCATGGAGCGTCGATGGCGGCAAGGAGGAGTGGCGTCAGACCTATCCGCACTCCTGGAACTTCGGCTCGATCCTCACGACGGCCGGCGGACTCGTCTTCATGGGTGGCACGAACGATCGCATGTTCCGCGCCTATGACGGTAAGAGCGGCAAGCTGCTGTGGGAGTTCCCGACGCCGTCTGGCATCATCTCTCCGCCGAGCAGCTTCTCGATCGACGGCAAGCAGTACATCGCCGTTGTTTCTGGCTGGGGTGTGGACGCCCAGTGGATCCAGGGCAAGATGCACGATCAGGCCGGCTGGGAGAAAGCCGTTCCTGAAGGCGGATCGGTTTGGGTTTTCGCACTCGGTGAATGATCTTTGAAAGACCCCGACCCGCGCATCCCACAACGCGGGTCGGGGATTTGAGCAGGCAGGCAGGCGGGCAAACTTCTCGGGAGCGAAGGGAGAACAGCAATGCTCACCATCAGTGTAAACGGCAAGGACTATAAGTTCGATGGCGATCCCAATACGCCGCTGCTTTGGTTCGTGCGCGACGAGCTTGGGCTGACAGGTACAAAATATGGTTGCGGCGCGGGACTCTGCGGCGCCTGCACCGTACATCTCGACGGTACGGCCGTGCGCGGCTGCATGACGTCGGTCAGCGACGTGGCAGGCAAGGCCGTGACGACGATCGAGGGCCTCAGCGCCGACGGAAACCACCCCGTGCAGAAGGCATGGCGCGACCTGAACGTACCGCAATGCGGATTCTGCCAAGCCGGACAGATCATGCAGGCGGCCTCGCTACTCTCGAAGAACCGCGCACCCAGCGACGCCGAGATCGTCGAGGACATGACGGGCAACATCTGCAGATGCGGATGCTATCAGCGCATCCATGCGGCCGTGCGCGTAGCGGCGGGAGGCGTTTGATCATGCTGCATTACTTCGACAAGCAGAACCAGGCCACTGCGGAGCCGCAGGTTCACACCATCATCGAGAACGTCAGCCGCCGCTCCTTCTTAGGTGGCGTGCTGAAGACTTCCGGCGTCGCGCTCGCGATGCAGATCATTCCCGGAGCCGCCAACGCTTTCGACGCCTATCCGACCGGTGGCGCCGGAATGCCTCATGGGGTCGTCAGCGATCCGCATGTCTTTGTCGCCATCGATCCCGATGGCAAGGTGACGATCGTCGCGCACCGCTCCGAGATGGGAACCGGCGCACGGACCAGCCTTCCGATGGTCGTCGCCGACGAAATGGAAGCCGATTGGCAGCGCGTGCACGTCATCCAGGCGCCTGGTGACGAACCCCGCTACGGCAACCAGGACACCGACGGGTCGCGCAGCGTCCGCCATTTCATTCAGCCCATGCGCGAGTGCGGCGCTGCAATGCGCTTCATGCTCGAGGCTGCAGCTGCTGTACAATGGGGTATCGATCGCTCCCTCTGCAAGGCCAGCAACCATGCGGTCGTCCAGCTCACGAAGGGCGCCGATGGCAAACTCGTCGAGACCGACAAGAAGCTCAGATATGGCGAGCTGGCGACGATCGCCATGTCGATGCCAGCGCCGCGGCGTGATCAGCTGGCATTCAAGCAGCCCGGCGAATTCCGTTACATGGGCAAGGGCACGACGCAGATCGTCGACCTGCACGACATCACAGTCGGCAAGGCGGTCTACGGTGCCGACGTGCGCCTGCCGGGGATGAAGTACGCGGTTGTCGCCCGTCCGCCCGTCGTCGGCGGCACGGTCAAGAAGCTCGACGCGACGGAAGCGAAGAATGTCCGCGGCGTCGAGGCCGTGCATCGATTCGGCGGGTGGAAGGCGCCGGCCAAGTTCGCTCCACTCGGCGGAGTAGCCGTCATCGCCAATTCAACCTACGCCGCGTTGCAAGGCCGCGACAAGCTCGTGATCGAATGGGAGGATGGCCCCAACGCTGTCTACAACACCCCGGCCTATCGCGAGGCGATGATCGCCGCGGCAGCCAAGCCTGGAAAGGTCATTCGCAACCAGGGCGACGCGGACAAAGCGTTTGCCGGCGCGGCAGAGGTCTTCTCGGCCGTCTATGCGCAGGACCATGTCGCTCAGGCATCGATGGAGCCGCCGGTTGCGCTTGCCCGCATCGTCGACGGAAAGATCGAGGTATGGGCGCCGGTTCAGAGCCCCTACGGTACGCGCGAGGACATCGCCAAGACGATGAACGTGCCGATCGAGAACGTGACCGTGCACGTCACGCTGCTCGGTGGCGGCTTTGGTCGCAAGTCCAAGTGCGATTTCGCGATCGAGGCGGTGCTGCTTTCCAAAGAGCTTGGTGGCGTTCCCGTGCGCGTGCAGTGGACCCGCGAGGACGACCTCCAGCACGCCTTCTATCACACCGCTTCGGTTGAGCGGATCGAGGCGGCACTGGACAAATCCGGAAAGGTCATCGGCTGGCGCCACCGCACCGTGGCTCCCTCCATCATCTCGACCTTCGCCGAGGACACCGGCTACCAGTTCAAGATCGAGTACGGAATGGGCTTGGTCGACATGCCGTTCGACATTGCCAACATCCGTTGCGAAAACGGCCAGGCGTTCGCGCACACGCGCATCGGCTGGTTCCGCTCGGTGTCGAACATCCCGCGTGCGTTCGCGGTGCAGTCGTTCGTGGCCGAACTCGCACACAAGCTCGGCCGCGATCCTAAAGACCTGCTGCTCGAGCTGATCGGTCCTGATCGCGTCATCGACATCAAGACAGCGGGGATGCCGGAGGACTTCTGGAACTACGGCGAGCCGTATCCCGAGTTCCCCATCGACACGGGGCGCTTGAAAAAGGTGCTCAATGTCGCTGCGGACAAAGCGGGCTGGGGCAAGAAGCTCCCGGCACGCCAAGGGCTCGGCATTGCCGTCCACCGCTCGTTCGTCAGCTACGTGGCAACGGCCGTGCGCGTTGCCATCGACGACGACGGCACCATCCGCGTTCCGGAAGTAACGACCGCGATCGATTGCGGCTTCTACATCAATCCGGAGCGCATCCGCTCTCAGGTTGAAGGTGCAGCCGTGATGGGCATGTCGACCGCAATGTACAGCGGCATCACCTTCAAGGATGGCCGCGTCGAGCAGTCCAACTTCGGGGACTTCTCCGTCGCGCGCATGGAGAACTTCCCCCAGAAGGTCGATGTCCACATCATCGAGCCCACATCTCCGACGCACCACGCGACAGGCGTCGGCGAGCCAGGTGTGCCTCCGTTCGCTCCGGCCCTTTGCAATGCCATCTTTGCCGCCACCGGCCAGCGGCTGCGCAGCTTGCCGACCGGGGAGAAGATCAAGGCATAGCAGAGCCCTCTCCGCCAAAAATGGAATGCCGCTGCTGAAGCGGCATTCCCAATAACCGCGAGAATTCGTGGATTCCGCCTTCGCGCTGCACACCGCACGCACGAGGGATGGATGTGCACGGCCATTTGCAGCTTGCTTTTAAGGACGACCGACGATGCAGGACGATGCCAGCGACAAGCTGCGCGAGGAGCGCGAGTGGGCGGATGCGATCTCGTCCGTGATCGCGTTTGATGGCACGCGCCGCGCAGACGAGGTGTTGCAAACAGCCGTTGATGCCGCACGCCGCTCAGGCGCCACGCTGCCCTTCGCCGCGCGAACGGCCTACGTCAACACTATCCATGTCGATCAGGAGCCCAAGCATCAGGGCCATATCGAGGTCGAGCACCGCATCCGTTCGGCGATACGCTGGAACGCAGCGATCATCGTGTTGCGCGCGAACATGGACTCGTCCGAGCTTGGCGGCCATATCGCGAGCTTCCAATCCGCCGCAACGCTCTACGACACCGGCTTCGAACACTTTTGGCACGCACCCTCGGCGACGCATGGAGGTGATCTGGTCTTCATGCAAGGCCACTCTTCTCCCGGCATCTACGCCCGCGCGTTTCTCGAAGGCCGCCTGACTGAGCAGCAACTCCTCAATTTCCGCCAGGAGGTCGAGGGTCAAGGCGTTTCATCCTATCCGCACCCTTGGCTGATGCCGGACTTCTGGCAGTTCCCCACCGTCTCGATGGGTCTAGGCCCCCTCATGGCGATCTATCAGGCGCGGTTCCTGAAGTACCTCAGGGGCCGCGAGCTGCTCGACACCGACAACCGCCACGTCTGGGTTTTTTGCGGCGACGGCGAGATGGACGAGCCGGAAAGCCTCGGCGCCATATCGCTCGCCGGCCGCGAGAAGCTCGACAACCTCATCTTCGTCGTCAACTGCAACCTGCAGCGGCTCGACGGTCCCGTGCGCGGCAACGGCAAGATCATCCAGGAGCTGGAAGGCAACTTCCGTGGTGCCGGGTGGAATGTCATCAAGGTGATCTGGGGTTCGAACTGGGACGAGCTTCTGGCGCGCGACAACTCCGGCAAGCTGCGCGCGCTCATGGAGGAGTGCGTCGACGGCGACTACCAGGACTTCAAATCAAAGGACGGCGCCTACATCCGAAAGAACTTCTTCGGCCGTTACCCGGAGACCGCTGCGATGGTCGCCGACTGGTCGGATGAGCGCATATGGAAGCTGACGCGCGGCGGACATGATCCTTCGAAAGTGTTCGCCGCCTACAAGGCGGCCGTGGAGCATCGCGGGCAGCCAACCGTCATACTCGCGAAGACGGTCAAGGGCTACGGCATGGGCAAGGCCGGCGAAGCGCAGATGATCATCCACCAGCAGAAGAAGATGGAGATCGACACGCTGCGCCAGTTCCGCGACCGCTTCCAAGTCCCGGTGGCCGAATCCGAAATCGAAAATCTGCCGTTCATCCGCTTCGCCGAAGACTCCGAGGAAATGCGTTACCTGAGAGCGCGTCGCGAAGCCCTGGGGGGGTATCTTCCCGCAAGGCGGCAACGGTCTGAGAGCCTCCCTGCCCCGGCGTTGTCGCAGTTCGAAGCCCAGTTGAAGAGCACCGGCGATCGCGAGATCTCGACCACCATGGCTTTCGTGCGCGTGCTGTCGACGCTGTTGCGCGACAAGACGCTCGGTGGCCGCATCGTGCCCATCGTGCCGGACGAAAGTCGCACCTTCGGCATGGAGGGCATGTTCCGCCAGTTCGGCATCTTCAGTCAGGTCGGCCAGCTCTACCGGCCGTCCGACGCCGGCGAGATGATGTTCTACAAAGAGGACAGGCGCGGGCAGATGCTGCAGGAGGGCATCAACGAGGCAGGCGCGATGTCGTCGTGGATCGCTGCCGCGACCAGCTACTCGACCTCGAACTTCCCGATGATCCCGTTCTACATCTTCTATTCGATGTTCGGCTTCCAGCGCGTCGGCGACCTCGCCTGGGCTGCCGGGGACAGCCGTGCACGCGGCTTCCTGATCGGCGGAACATCCGGACGCACGACGCTCAACGGAGAGGGCCTCCAGCACGAGGACGGACACAGCCATCTGCTCGCTGCGACGATCCCGAATTGTATCTCCTACGACCCGACCTACGCCTACGAACTCGCTATCATCGTGCAGAACGGTCTTCGGCGCATGATGGAGCAGCAGGAGGACGTCTTCTACTACCTCACGGTCCTCAACGAGAATTACACCCATCCCGCCATGCCCGAAGGCGTCGAGGACGGCGTCATCAAGGGCATGTACCTGCTCCGCAGCACAGCTGGAAAGAAGGGTACCCACCGGGTGCACCTGATGGGCTCGGGTGCAATCCTTCGCGAGGTGATCGCCGGCGCCGAGCTGCTCGAAGAGGACTTTGGCATCGGCGCCGACATCTGGAGTGTCACGAGTTTCACCGAGCTGGCGCGCGAAGCCCACGAGGTCGAGCGCTGGAATCTTCTGCATCCTCTAGAAACGGCGCGCGTTCCCTACGTGACGCGCTTGATGCTGGACCGCCCGGCCGGCCCGGCGATCGCATCCACCGATTACATGAAAGCGTTCGCCGACCAGGTGCGTGCCTTCGTGCCCTATTCCTATAGCGTCCTCGGCACCGACGGCTTCGGCCGCTCCGACTACCGCCGCCGGTTGCGCTTCCATTTCGAGGTCGACCGCCACTTCGTCACGGTCTCTGCGCTGAAGGCGCTTGCCGACGAAAACAAACTTCCCTCAACGGCGGTGGCCGATGCGATCGCCCGCTACAGCATCGATCCCGAGAAACCCAATCCGGTGAAGGTATGACACGCGCAACCTGGACCATGCAGCAATGAGCACGATCGAAGTCAGGGTTCCCGACATCGGCAGCTTCGCCGACATTCCAGTCATTGAGGTGCTCGTGAAGCCGGGCGACAGCGTGCGCGCGGAGGATCCGCTGGTCACGCTCGAGTCCGACAAGGCGACGATGGAGGTTCCCGCCCCCTCGTCGGGACGCGTCGCTGAGATAAACGTCGGCGTCGGAGACAAAGTCAGCCAAGGCAGCCTCATCCTCAAGCTGGAGCCGGAGGCCGCGGGCGCCAACACGCCAATCAAGGCAGCTGAGGCGCAAGCACCAACCCCTCGTTCAGTATCATCCCCGGCTCCTGTGACCTCCGACGCACAGGGCGGGCCGACCGCATCAAATCCTCCTCTCGGCAACGGACATGCGGGGCCATTCCCGGCACCGGCAGACTTCGGCGGCATTCACGCGAGCCCATCCGTGCGTCGTCTGGCGCGCGAACTCGACGTGGATGCATCAAAGCTCAAGGGTACCGGCGACAAAGGGCGCATCACCAAAGAAGACGTAAAGCATGCACTGGCCGGTCAAACCGGGACGGGCGGCAATCAAGGATACGGCATTCCGGCCATCCCAACGCAGGACTTCGCGAAATTCGGTCCGATCAGCACCAAGCCGCTATCGCGGCTGAAGCGGCTGTCCGGTCCCCATCTGCACCGCGCTTGGCTCAACATTCCTCACGTCACCCACACCGACGAAGCGGACATCTCCGAGCTTGAAAGCTATCGCAAGGAGCTCGACGCCGCGGCCAAAGACAAGGGCTACCGCGTCACGTTGCTGTCGTTCCTGCTGATGGCAGCGGTGACTGCGCTTAAGCAGCATCCAGAGTTCAACGCTTCGCTATCACCTGCGGGCGACGAGCTGATCTTGAAGCACT
The DNA here is from genome assembly GCA_964493785.1 of uncultured Hyphomicrobium sp. Lineage (GTDB taxonomy): Bacteria > Pseudomonadota > Alphaproteobacteria > Rhizobiales > Hyphomicrobiaceae > Hyphomicrobium_A. The sequence goes on from CAZBPM010000002.1 coordinate 192,706, forward strand.
ACTTCAATATTGGCGTTGCTGTGGATACGCCCGACGGGCTCGTCGTACCCGTCATCAAGGACGTGGACCGCAAGCGCATCATTGAACTCAGCCAGGAGCTGGCCAGCGTGTCGCAGAAGATGCGAGAGGGCAAGATCGCGCCGACAGACATACAAGGTGCGACCTTCTCGATATCTTCTCTCGGCGGCATCGGCGGCACCAATTTTACGCCCATCGTCAACGCTCCGGAGGTGGCAATCCTGGGGGTCGTGCGCGCCCGCGTGACACCCGTTTGGAATGGCGAAGCCTTCGCGCCGCGCCTCATGCTGCCGATCTGCCTCTCCTACGACCACCGTGTCATCGACGGCGCACTTGCCGCGCGATTTACCCGGCGCCTGGCCGAAGTTCTCGGCGATGTCCGCCAACTCGTTCTCTGATCAGAAGCCATCTCTGCAATGTCCGATCCATCAGAACTGCACACCGAGATCCTCGTCCTCGGCGCCGGCCCAGGCGGCTACACCGCCGCGTTCCGCGCTGCCGACCTCGGCAAGAAGGTGACTCTCGTCGAGCGCTCACCAACGCTTGGCGGCGTGTGCCTCAACGTGGGCTGCATTCCATCGAAGGCCCTCTTGCATGCCGCGAAGGTCATCGACGAAGCGGAAGACTTCGCGACTTCGGGCATCGCCTTTGGTGCGCCGTCAATCGATCTCGACAAGCTGCGTGGCTGGAAGAACGCGGTCATCAAACGCCTCACAGGCGGTCTCGCGGCGCTGGCGCAGCAGCGTGCCGTGAAAGTCGTAACCGGATCCGGGCACTTCGTTTCCCCTCATGTCTTGGAGGTTAAGGGCAGTCAGGCGACGACGCGGATCACGTTCGATCAGGCGATCATTGCTGCCGGGTCCGAGCCCGTGCGGCTGCCGTTTCTGCCGGCTTCCGATCCACGTATCATCGATTCCACCGGGGCGCTTGAAATCACTGAAATCCCGGAGACGATGCTCGTCATCGGCGGCGGCATCATCGGCCTCGAGATGGCGACGGTCTATCATGCTCTAGGCACGCGCATCGTCATCGTCGAGCTGATGGATCAGATCATCCCCGGCGCCGACCCAGACCTCGTCAGGCCGCTGATGAAGCGCATCAAGGGCCAATACGAGGACATTCTGCTCGGCACAAAGGTTGTAAGCGTCGACGCCGGTGGGGCGAAGATCGCCGTAACGTTCGAAGGTCCCGCCGCGGCGCACACGCGCAGCTTCGACAAGATCCTCGTGGCCGTCGGACGCTCTCCAAATGGAAAGATGCTCGGCGTCGAGACGGCCGGTGTCGCGGTCGATGGGCCCGGCTTCATTCGCGTCGATCGCCAGATGCGCACCAACGTTCCGCATATCTTTGCGATCGGTGATGTCGTTGGCCAGCCGATGCTCGCCCACAAGGCCGTACACGAAGGAAAGGTTGCGGCCGAGGTCGCCGCCGGCCTGAAGTCCGCGTTCGATGCCCGCGTCATTGCCTCCGTCGCATACACCGATCCCGAGGTTGCTTGGGTGGGCCTCACCGAGGTCGAAGCCAAGAAAAAAGGCATCGCTTACGAGAAAGGTAGCTTTCCCTGGGTCGCATCCGGCCGCTCGCTGTCACTGCGCCGCGACGACGGCCTCACAAAGATCCTGTTCGATCCCGAGACGCACCGCATCCTCGGCTGCGGCATTGTCGGTCCGAATGCAGGCGATCTTATCGCCGAGGCCGCGCTCGCGATTGAGATGGGTGCCGATGCCACCGACATAAGCAACACGATCCATCCGCATCCTACGCTGTCGGAAACCTTTGCTCAGGCCGCGGAGATGTTCGAGGGAACCATCACCGACCTGATGCCAGCGCCGCGCCGCAAGGCCTAGAGCCTCGCGCTCCAGCGACAATTCAGAAGCAATTGGCGCAGCGTCTCTGATGCGTCCGGAATTATGCGCTCGTTGCTCGTGCATTTCGGTCAGAGCCTGTAACGCGTCTGGATCCGACGTGACACGCTGCAGCGATGTCGAGGAACCTGGCACCTGCCGCGCAACTTGAATAACGCTCGTATTTTCCGCGACTTATGACGCGCTCTGTTTTTTCCGAGCGCCGACCAAGGCATGGCACAGCGCTTGCTATGGTGTGTTCGGGGGACAGGGGAGGCCGCACCGGTACGGTCGAAACGCTTCTGCTCGGCGTTTCGATCGTCCGGCAACGGCCGGAGTTTCGCTCCATTGTCCGGCATTGTGGCCTCTCCCCACGGCCAGCGGTCGGCATCTCGTCGCCGACCGCTGGTACGCTGTCGCCGAAGCGGCTCGAACGCGTCACCACCTGCGCCGAGAAGTCTGTTAGCAGGGCGGTTATCGCGGCTGCTTCATCGCTCTAGGGCGAACGAAGGCCGCTGCGTTGTGCGCCGCAGCGGCCTTCGTCGCTAGATGACGTAGAAGTCCTTGTAGGTGAGTGCGAGGTTGGCATCGAGTTCGGCGAACTGGATCTGCTCGCCCGCTCCGCTGCCGTCGGCGTCGAAGTACAACGCGCCCGTATCCTTGTCGTAGATGATGCGGTCGGATGCATCGTGCGCTGCCGTGCCCGCGAAGAACGCGCCGCTCGACAGGTTGCCATCCTTGCCGACGCCCACGAAGAAGGCGTTGTCGAGCCAGATGGTGTCGTCCTTCACGTTGAAGTCGGCGATGGTATCGACATTGCCGTTGCCGAGGGCGGTGTTGAAGACGAACGCGTCCTTTCCGGCACCGCCGGTCAGCAGGTTGGCCGCCTCGTTGCCGCCGATGCGGTTGTCCTTGGTGTTGCCGGTGGCGCTCACCTCGTCGGTGCCCGCCAGGTAGAGACGCTCCTGCGAGGACCCCAGCGTGTAGTTCACTGAAGCGTAGATGGTGTCGGTGCCCTGGCTGGAGCTCTCCGTCACCACGTCGCCCAGATCGTCGACGTAGTAGACGTCGTTCCCGCTGTTACCCCACATCTGGTCGGCATCGGCGCCGCCATCGAGGATGTCGTCGCCGCTGCCGCCGTAGAGCTTGTCGTTGCCCGACCCGCCGTACAGCTTGTCGTTGCCGGCATCGCCGTAGATGGTGTCGGTGCCGCCACCGCCGTAGATCGTGTCGTTACCGTCACCGCCCTTGAGGACGTTGCTGCCGTCGTTGCCGGTGATGACGTTGTTCTTGCTGTTGCCGGTGCCGTCGATGTCGCCGCCACCGGTCAAGGTGAGGTTCTCGACGTGATTGCCGAGCTTGTAGCTCACCGAGGACATCACGGTGTCGAGGCCACCGCCGGAGACTTCCGTCACCTTGTCGCCGATGCTGTCGACGACGTAGGTGTCGTTGCCCTTGCCGCCGCGCATGTCGTCGTCGCCGCCGTTGCCGACGATGACGTCGTCGCCGGAGGTGCCGTTGATGCGCTCACCCGAGGGCGTGCCGCGGATGACGCCGTAGCCGGCGACGTCCTCGACATCGAGGGTGTAGGTGTTGCTGACCGCATCGGGTGAGCCGGCGAGGTCGTCGTCGTCGACCGCGACGGCGAACTCGAGTTCTGCCGCCGTTGCTGCGTCGAGCAGCACGCCGGCCTTGAGGAACAGCGCCATGCCGATGATCTGGAACATGGCGGCGTCGCGACCCGTCACCGACAGGCGGTTGGTGCCGATGCCGTCGTCGGTGACGACGATGTCGGCGATCTTGATCGGCTGGGCGGTGGACGCGTTCTCCTTCAGATTGGGGAGAAGGTTCTCGAGGACGACGGTGGGAGCGCCGTTCTCGTTCGGGTCGTCCTCGACGCCAATGGTGAATGTCTTCTCGAAGGTGTGCCCGTCGCCGTCGGTCACCTTGACCTTCACTTCGTGAGACGTCGCAGTCTCATAGTCGAGCGTGGCGCCGGCCTTAACGACCAGCTTGTCGCCGTCGATCGCAAACGGGCTGCTGCCGCCGTCGACCAGCTCGTAGGTGAACGTTTCGCTTCCGCGCAGTGTCGATTTGTCGGTGGTGGTGAGGGTTCCGACCACGGCACCCGCTGTAGAATTCTCCGCGACGACGGTCGCAGACAATGCCATGTCCGTCGGCGCGATCAGATCCCACGTATTGAGGATGGTACCGTCCGCAAACTTCAGATACTCAACCGCGTATTCGTACTTGTTGTTGTCTATGCGCACCTCTTCGCCATATGCGACGAAGTCGATGCCATCGTAACCAGTCCCATCAGGCGCACTGCGCTTGTCCCGGATGGTGAAGGCGTCGATGTAGTCCTTCGCCCAGACGATCTCGTAGTCGCTGGCGTTGCCCGAAAATTCCGCGGTGTCATTCCCGGTCCCGCCGATAAGGATATCGCTGCCGCCGTTTCCACGGAGAACGTCATCGCCACCCAGTCCGGAGAAGACATCGTTGAACGCGCCGCCATACAGCGTGTCGTTGCCATCTGAGCCATAACCCGTTTCAGGGTTCCAGTCGGTCACCGCGATCGTAAACGTCTTTTCAAAAGTCAACCCGTCCAGATCGGTGACGAGAACCGTGATGGTGTGCGAATTTCGCTGTTCGAAGTCCAAGAGGGTACTGCTGGCGACGCGCAGCTCGTTGCCGACGATGGCAAACCTGCCGTCGGCGTCATCGACGAGCGTAAAGGTTGCAGCGTCGCCGGGAGCGTCGGTTGCGGTGAGCCTGCCGACCACAGTCCCGATCTGGGTGAGTTCGCGTACAGTCGGAGTCGTCAGGTGGATGTCCGTCGGCGCGGTCGGATTGACCGAACGCTTGCCGTCGGAGAACTGATAGTATTCGACGTTGGTCAGCGTGTCCGTGCCGTCGCCGCCCGGTCCGCGAGTATCGACGACTGTCACGACGCCGTTCACCTCGCCGATATCATAGTCGGCGAAGGCGCCCGAGAACACTACGGTATCGCCGCCGTCGCCGCCGTCGATAGCGTTGTTGCCCGCGTTGCCGGTCAGCAGATTATTGCCAGCATTGCCCGTAATGTTCAGACCGAGAGTACCCGTCAGCGTCGCATTCTCGACGTTGGCGAACGCACTGATATCGACGCTATGGGTTTCTGACCGGACGGTATCCGTGCCGCCATCCGCCAGCTCGACGATGGTGTCTCCGGCACTTCCCGCATTGACGATGTAAGTATCGTTGCCTGCGCCGCCGTTGAGTGTATCGTTACCAGCCCCGCCTTCGAAGATGTCATCACCCTTGCCACCGATAAAAGTGACGTTATCAGAGCTTTGAGCCTTGGCAATGACGGCACCAAGCGCGCCTGTGGCATTCACGCCAGAAGCATCTAGGCGCGTCACGTTTGCGATGCTGGATCCGGGAACAGTGAAGTCCCAGCCTGTGTCGCCCGAGAGTGTCACTGTCGTTGCTGCGCCGAGATCGAGGGCTTGCCCGAACGCGTCGCTTTTCGAGAGCGGGTAGGGCTGTGAGTTGTTCGGGTAGGCCGGATGGCGCGAGAAATCATCACGGATGTCTGTCGTGATATTGACCACCGTCGCGTCGGTGACATGGATGGTGCCGGATCCAAGGTCGTAATTCGGACGCTCCGCCTCGGGCCCGTAATAGTCGTAGCCGGATGCGCGATCGACGAAGGCAAGATCGAGCCCCCCCGCCGAGCCATTGAGGATGACGTCTCCAAAGTTGTTCGCACCAGCAAACGACTTGATGATCACCTTGGAGCCGTCGACCAGGTCGACGGCATTTTCACCGGCGCCGCCGAGAGAACCACCGATCACTACGGTCGTGATGTCTACGAACTTCGAGGCGTCGACCGAGTGGTCTTGTGAGGTCACATCAAGCTGCACGACTTCGAAGTTCGAGATCTTGGTGAGATCGAGGACGATGGCTTCCGCCACGCCGAACGTCATGCGGATGACGTCGCCGTCGCCGCCTCCACCGTCAATCGATCCACCTTGGAAGGCATCCGAACCAAGAATCCAGGCCTCATCGTTTTCGCCGCCAAGATTGATCGTGCCGCGCAAGCCGAGCCCGGCGTTCGTCGTCGCGTCAGCACCTTCAGTGCCATCGTTGCCCGCGTTGACAGCGCCGATATTGCCGAACCGAACCCAATCGCGGCCTTGGTCCTCGTAGCCGATATACTGGAACTCGTCGCTACCCCCGCCGATCGCAAGGACGGAGTCATCCAGCGGCGTGAGGATGCTAATGATGCCAGCATTCGGGACATACCAGAAGTTCTGAAAGGTTCCCGTCGTTTCGTAGACGTCTCTGTAAGCCGACCTCAGATCGATCGTGGTGACGTCGGGAATGTCCCAACGGATCGCGACGTCATGAAAACTGTTCTCGAAAATTCTGAGCGTCTCGGCCGAATGGAACGAGAAGTTCGTGTCGTTGACGCCCGCCGTTCCGACGGCCGGCCGTGAGAAGATCGCGTTTTCATACGCTCCCTCGTACAAGAACCGGAGCGATACACTCGTCGCGGTGTCGTCCGAGATTTTCTCGTTGGCGTCGAGGCGAAGCGAGTTGGTCGTAATGGCTAGATCGCGTGTTCCCGCTGCGGCGTTGACTGTGATGGAGCCGCTGACATTGGCGAGGTCCAGTCTTTCCAATCTGTCGGAATTGATCGTGGAAGTACCGTTCACCTCGCGCAGACGTACGGTATCCAGCCGATCCTGCGATGCCGCATCAGTAATTGTGACGTTGCCGGCACCTGCGACGACCGCGGTTGTCTCCCATCCGTTTGTCGCGAGCGTGACGGGTGTGCCAGCGTTCACATACTGCTCGTTCCAAGCAAGCGTGCCTAGATCGCCGCCGCGAACGAATAATGGGCGAGCAACCAGATCAATCTCTTGGTCTTTGAAGATGAGCTTCTCGATCCCGTCGTAGTCGAATGCCGTGATGTCTTGATCGGCAACTGCGTCACCGACCGTTATGTTGCGGACTTCGATGCCGGAATAGGTCCCAAAGAACATCCAATTGCCGATACCTGAAATTTGATAGTCGGCGAAATTGCCTTCAAAGACGATGACGTCGTAACCCTTTTCATCGCCTACATCACCACTGTTAACAACGTTCTCAATCCCTCTGCCGACGATGAATGTGTCGTTGCCGAGGCCGCCCCAAAAAATATCGCTGCCTTCGCCGCCATCGAGATAATCATCGCCGTCGTCACCTTGGAGGACATCACTGCCTGCGCCTCCGTAGAGACGATCGTTGCCTGCCCCGCCTCCAAGGCCGTCGTCCCCGTCGTAACCGTAAGCAATATCGTCGCCGTCATCGCCGGAAAGGCTGTCGCCGCCGGCTCCGCCGAAGTTCGTGAACTGGTTATAAAGCAGGTTCTGCTGATTGCTGCCGTAAAGCGTGTCGTTTCCTTCGCCGCCCCACATCCAGTCGCCGCCGTTGAATGGCGATGTGCCGCCGCGAAGAATGTCGTCGCCTGCCCCACCGTCGATCTGGTCAACGCCCTCGCCCCCGTCGATGATGTCATTGCCATCACCGCCCGAGATCGTGTCATTGCCTGCAAGGCCGTTGATGACTTCGTCGCCAGCCTTGCCAAAGATTTCGTCGTCGTACTGCGTGCCGTTGATCGGCGTACCGGTGCCCAGCAGGTTCTCTGTATCGGTCGAAGTCGATGTCGTGGCGGCGTCGTCTTGAACACGATCCGTGCCCGAGCCAACGACAACCGTGTCAGTCATGTCGACGACTTTGAAGTCGTTGAAGCTCAGCGTCGGGTGAGTGAGGTAAACGTCTGTGAGTTGGGCGAATTTGATCTGGTCGGCGCCACCCAGGCCGTCGGCATCGTAGAACAGCGCGCCGGTCGCGGCGTCGTAGATGACGCGGTCGAGGGAATCGGTCGCTGCGGCGCCGATGGTGAAGTAAACGGAGTCGAGATCCCCCAGGGCCAGACCGGTGAAAATCGAGACGTCGAGCCAGATCTTGTCCGACGACGTTTCCCAATCTGTGATGAGATCGACATTGGTCGCGGCGTTGAGCGCTCGGTCGAAGAGAAAGACGTCGTTGCCTGAGCCGCCTTTGAGCGTGTCGTTGCCGGCGCCTCCCGAAAGCAGATCGTCGCCCGATCCAGTCCAGATCGTGTCGTCGCCGCGCATGCCATAGATTTTGTTGGCGCCCAGCGTTCCCGTGATGTCGTCATTTCCGTCGCCTCCCACCGCGTTTTCAATGGCCGCTGAGGGATTAATTGAAAGGAACCTTGTGCCTCCAACCATCGACACGTTTCCGGGCATCATGCGAACCAAAAGGTTGCCCGTCATGGCCGACATGTCGAGCCAGTCTTCGCCGCCATCCGTGTCCTCGAGGCTCATGCGCGACGAGTCGCGGGCGAGCGCAGTCAGCACCTCGTTGGTGTAGTGATAGACATCGTCGCTGAAATTGTGCGAGCCGTCGGCAGTGTCAGTGCCATGCAGGGTGATAGATGCGGAGTTGACGGTGCCTTCGTCCTCCAGCCAGCGGTCGACGATGCGAATAGTCCATTCACCCGCGCCGTTCTCGCCGCGAAAACCGTTGGCGCCGAAATTGAGAACGGCGTCCGTCTGGCCATTGAAATATTGCAGCTCGTAGCGGAAATCGACGAGCGAGGATACGGTGCCGTCCGGGGACACGAGGTAGATCTCGAGGTCGTCGAGTTTCGTATGCGAGAGATCGATGGAAATATCGACGAAATCGACGAGGAAGTCCGGGCCGCCGAACTGGAAATGGATCTCCGTGGTCTTGCCATCCAACAACGCAACGCTTTGCGTCATGCTTTGCGAGAAGGAGCTTTCGTTCGCGGTTGTGTGGGGACCGTTGAAAAGGCTCCAGACCTCGGCCATGCGCACAGCATTAAAGGCATCGACGGCACCGAAGCCATAATCCTCCGAGTAGTGTAGGCCGCCGCCGTTCCAGTTGTCGGCGCCATTGTATTTCCAAGTATTGTTCTCGTTGTGGAGGCGGATGCCGCCGACGCCGCTGCCGACTTCATGCGCGGAATAGGCAAGGATGTTCTGGACGTCGCGCCAACCGAGGTGCTCGTTGGCGTCAAGCATTAGGGCGACAACGCCGGATACGATCGGCGTTGCACCTGATGTACCACCGAAAGAGTTGGTGTAGTCGGTGTCGGGAAGGCCATCGTAGCCGTTGGGGAAGCCGCCGAGAAGATCAGTGGTGACCAGCCCTTTGTTGATCGCTCCAAGGAAGAAATCGGTCAGGCCGCTCGACGGGGCGGAAACGAGAATGTTGGAGCCGTAGCTCGAGTAGTAGGACGCTTCGCCAAGGTCGTCATAGGCACCCACGATGACCGTTGCGCGCGTGATGCCGCTGCCGTCGCCGTTGCTGTTCTGGTCCGCGTTGCCAGCGGCTTTCACAACGATCGTGCCAAGCCCGTCGCGTCCGACCTCAAGCGCGTTGAGCCATAGGTCGATGAGACTGTCGTCCATCGCGGTCGTGACACCGTCCTGCCAGAAGCCCGGGAACTTGCCCCAGCTGTGATTCACGACATCGAAGTTCGCGGTCTGCGCCACGGCCTCAAGGAAGCCACCGTAGTAGCCGTTGATGTCGGCAAGGCCCGAGAAGATGTTGACTCCGGTAAGCGACGCGCCCCAGGCCACACCGACCGTGCCTATTCCATTGTTGGCCGAAGCGATGAGACCGGCCACGGCCGTGCCGTGTGGTGATGGGTAACCGCTCGGAGTGCCACCAATGTTTGTTGAAAAAAGCGGGTCAATAAGTTCCCCCGCCACGTAGACTTGTAGCGAAGGGTCGTAGTTCGCGGCCAAGTCTGGGTGTGTGTACTGCAGACCGTCGTCATAAACGCCGACGTGCACGCCGGCGCCGGAGTACTCCTCCCAGATCTTTTCGATGTCGCCCATATAGTCGAAGTGCCACTGCGCGTCGTAGAGATCGTCGTTTGCGGGATCGGTGTCGCTGGGCGACGGAACGTCCATGACGCCATTCTGCAGGAATGCCACCTGGGCACGCCACGCGAGCAGGCTCTCAGCCGAGCCGGGCGCAAACTTGGCCCAAGCGTCGAGCCCAGGCGCCGGCATCGTCGTGTAGCGTGGCGTAAGGATGAGGTGCGTATCGGTCTCGTCGAGCACCAGGTGATCGGTCTCATTGTTATCGAGTGACATTCGTCTTTCCTCCCGGTGGGCCTTTGCGGCCGATTTTTGTTAAGCGGCAAGGCGAGCCGCCATGGTCGCGTCACGCCATTGGCGTCCGCGCTAGATGCGTGAAGTTGTCGGTGTGGGACTGCATCGGGCGAGCGACGCCGCTACGTCCAAACCTGCCTTTGGAGCGCGATGCGCATGGGGTTCCCTCCCGATGTGTGCGCAGCTGTCGTGCAGCGCGCTTATTGTTTCTTTGAACGGCCCTCAATCCAAATCATTACCTGCACCACCCCTGTCGAATGCAATACCAACTTCACTGCATGCAAAGACATCTGCCAAACCTTCCTGCTTGTTGCCGGGCAATTTCTGCGTCGCCTCTCGGGATGGGTCGGGATGCTTGGATGTATCGTGCAGCGCTTCCGATGGGAGAGCGATCGGACGAAGTTGACGCCGGAGACGCCGGCGATCGCTTACCACCTAGTCTCCGCTGCAACCGAAGGTGCCCTCGCCGGATGATCGCGAGGGTCGGAGTGCGGCATTCTGTATTCCCGCTCATAATGATTTGTTTTTGCAACGGCTCTGCCGCAATGAGCCCTGCGCTTTCCCGCACCGGCGCGGCAATGTTCCCGCTGCGGCCCGGGAGGCCGTGGCAGATGTGAGCGGGCGGCGGCAATTAAGCTTGCAGGACCAATTGCCTATCAGCGGTAATGACAATATTGCGACGGCCGTCCAATGGCCAACAAACGAGCGCGGGTACCCGCGCCATTCGGGGGAAGCGTTGAACAATGGGGACATCATAGAGGCAAGATAGCTGCCTCGGCGTGGCACACAGTGCGACGGCGCAATTCGATCACCCACTGAACGTTTTCACTCGGCCGCTCGAGACGCGGCGCCGAGAACGCCGGCGGCTTGCCTGCATTTCCGCGCCACCGCGGCCAACGCGGGGCGATGCAAGGGAGGACTAAGAAATGTCACTCAGCTCCAACGACCTCAACGGCCTTTTTGGATCGATGGACCTGTCGGTCTCCTCGTCTCGTCCGTTCCAAAGCGGGGGGTGAAAGACATGGCGCTTCTCAGTGTTCTCATTCCCGTCCGTAATCAGGAACGCTACGTCGAAATCGCAATCCGGAGCGTCCTAAGCCAATCCTATCGGGACTTCGTCCTCCTGATCATGGACGATGGCTCTTCAGACGCTACACCCGAGATCCTGAAGCGTTACGCGGCTCAGGACGACAGGGTCAAAATCTTCCTTCGCCCGCCACGCGGGCTCCCGACGACCAGAAATAGTCTTCTGCGGCTTGCTCAGACGCCTCTCGTTGCATGGCTAGACTCTGATGACGTAGCGATGCCGGAGCGACTTGGACTGCAAGTCGCGGCCATGACTCGCGATCCCGCGCTTTGGCTTCTCGGAACCGCATTGGCCAGCATTGACGCCGAGGGGAACATCGCCAAGCAGGCCAACACGCTCACTGGCCCTGACGTAGCTCGCCAGATGCTTCAGGGCTGCAAGGTCGCGCAAACCTCGTGCATCATGAGGCGCGAGCCTGTGCTTGCCATCGGAGGCTACCGGCCCGCGTTCGACTGGTCTCAGGATTATGACCTTTTTCTACGCATCAGCGAACGCGGAAAGATCGACAACCTCGACTATGTCGGTGTTCATTACCGCAATCACGGTAACTCGATAACCAACAGGAACAAGCTGATGCAGAACTTGCTCGCGGATCTAGCGCGGGCAAGCCACAAATTGCGGATGTCGTCGCGACCTGATCCGACAGATCTGCTCACACGGTGCCCTGATCTTTTCAACGACCCCGTTCTGGACGAACTGCTTGGTGAGCAAGTCAACATCTACCGTGCGATCCATCTCGCCTCGAACAGTCCGGGCGATTGCTCTGAGGCTCTGGAACTGCTGCTGCGAAACCAACCTAGCCGCAGACTGCAGCGGCAATACCAGGACGCGCTCCTAAAATTGCTGACGGAACGACGCTTCGATGCGTTGAGCGCACGCGCTCTTTGGCGCGCGGCCACATTGGGCCCGGGGCGCGTCGTGCGCCGCTTGGCGACCTTACAGAGTTGGGCGGGCGCGGATGCCGAAGGCGCCGAAGCGCGCAGTAGTAGCAATCCTATTCCCAGGTCAAGGCTTCCCGGACACGCTCGTCACTGACGGCAAGAGCATCGGGCGCTGGAAATGGACGATGCCAATTCTCGAAGTCGAAGCGGCCCGTTTTGCGCGTCATTCGGCGATGGAACCGTCCCACCTGGGCGCGATAGTCGCGACGATCCTTTCCGACCTCTCCGATATTAGCCGTTGTGGCAGCAGTCGTGAGCGAACCGTCGCGTCGCAATTGCACGATTAGTGGCCTGGGGCACGCCGCAACGACACGCTTGCCGTAAAGTCTGACGAGGCGCTCAATATATTCAGCGTCTGCTTCGACGCGTACGCAATCCCAGTACCCGACCATCTGCAGTGCTGCAACGCGGCGGTACATCAGCGACGGGTAGCACGTCGCCCTTAAAAGCGTGCCCGGCCGTACCAATTCAAATCGGCCCTGCTCCGACATGCGAACTCCAACGCAGTAGCACGCGACAGCCTGCCGATTTTCTTCAAGCAGCCGCACCTGCTGCTCGATGCGTTCTGGATGGCTCCAATCGTCGGCATCCTGAGTTGTCACATACACGCCTCGAGCCGCGCGCAGTGCGCGATTGCGCGAAACATATGTGCCGACGTTCCTTTTGTTCCGCAGGAGCCGGATGCGGCTGTCGCTGCGCGCAAGCGCATTTACGAGCTCCGCAGTGTGGTCCGTGCTGCAGTCGTCAACGACCAGAACCTCCAAATTGGCGTGGGTCTGCTGCAGCAATGATCGCAGCACCGCCGTCAAATAACGCTCGCCGTTAAAGCAGCTGACGATGACAGATACCAACGGTCCGTCGAGGCTTGTCGGCAGTGCGCTACGGAAACCAGTAAGCAGGTCAAATCGGTTCGATTCGCCCTCCCCTGGATCCCGGAATTCCGGCGCCTCAAGCCCATCGCGCGTAAAAAACTCTTGCACGTGCGCGGTCCAACGCTCTTCAACGTCGATTTGTGCGGTGGCGCGTATCAGACACGCCTCCAGGTCCAGCGAGTGCTGTGCGCCCTGAAATGATTCTGACGGTCGCATGCTATCTAAGGTGCTTAGCGCGGCACTTGGCGCAGCCCCCGACGCTTGCAGTATAGCGAGTTGTACGACGTACTGCTTCGGCAGGCCGATGCCGCGGGCGCGCATCTCGTCCAGAAAACTTAAGGCAGCCGCCTTGTCGCCGACCGCGATCCCGCATTCGACAGCGAGCGCCGCGGGCCACAGCGCGCCTGGTTCCATGCGCGCCAAATTTGCCAACTGAAGCTTGAGCCGGTCAGGTGCGAACGCCTCGATGATCTGGCGAATGCCTTTCCGCGAGAAGGATAAGCTGCCGTCGTATGCGATTGCCTTCGGCATCAGGAGGCGTGTAAGCCCAAGCCATAAGGCCGCTCCCGAAGAGCGCGACGTTCTGAGAAACAAGGCCCTTGCCAATCGCGACCGCGTGCCGGTCAGCGCCGTGCGTGCGGCGCCCGGCAAACTCGTCGCCGCCGAAATGAGACGCTGCACTCGGTGGGCCCCAACTGATCTCCCAGCGTTGGGCGAGCTTGGCGCTTTCATAGCTGAAACTCACTCAATACCGGTCACCGGAAATCCAGCTCTCCTAAATCAGTCCGATCTTCCGACCAGCAGGTCTTCTAGGCGACTCGCGGCTCCCGAAATTGCAACCGATAGAGGCGCGCGTAAGCCCCGTCGCGCGCCATAAGCTGCTCGTGATTTCCCGCCTCGACCATGCGTCCGCCGTCGATGACGTAGATCTTCTGGGCGTTCCTCACTGTGGCGAAGCGATGCGCGATTACGATGGTCGTACGTCCGACCATCAGTTTGCTCAACGTCTCCTGGATGATCTGCTCCGTCTCGCTGTCCAGAGCCGACGTTGGCTCGTCGAGCAGCAGGACCGGAGCGTTCTTTAAGAATGCGCGTGCGATGGAAATGCGCTGGCGCTGACCGCCCGAGACCATATTCCCCAGCTCTCCCACCGGCGTGTCGTAGCCGCGGGGCAACTGCTTGATGAAGTCGTGGGCGTGCGCTGCGCGCGCCGCCTTTTCGAGTTCCGCGTCGCTGCTATTGGGATTGACCGCCAGGAGGTTGTCGCGGACCGAGCCGTCGAACAGGAACACATCCTGGCTGACAACAGAGATGCTCTTGCGCCATGACGTCAGCGAAACCGCGCTTATCGGCTGGCCGTCGATCGAGACCACTCCGGCGGCCGCCGGCCAGAAGCCCTGAAGCAATCCGAAGATCGTGGATTTTCCGCCGCCGGACGCTCCGACAAGAGCAGTCACCTCACCGCTCTTGGCCGTGAGCGAGACGTCGCTCAGGATGGGTTTGCCCTTACGGTAAGCAAAGTCCACATGGTCGAGCGCCACGTCGCCTCGGCGTATTAAAAGCGCCGGAGCGCTCGGTTTGTCAGGCTCCGAGACCGGCGTGTCGAGGATATCGAACATGAGTCCGACTCCCACCGACAGGTTGCGCAACTGCAGGTGAAACTTTGAAAGGCGCCGTGCAGGATCGGCGGCCAGCAGCAGAGCTGTGATGAATGCGATGAAGTTGCCGGGCGTCGTCACCCCCGAACTAAGCTGCATGCCGGTGTAGGCCACGACCGCCGCCACGGAGAGGCCGCCCAGCGTCTCGATCAGCGGATTGACGCCAGCCTGGACCGTCGCAACCTTGTTCGCGCTCGCCTCCATCGTGTCGATGGCGTTCTGCATGCGCTTGCGAAAGAGGTCTTCAAGCTGGAAAGATTTGATCAGCCTAATACCCTGGGCCGTTTCCCGCACTACTCCGATGGATTTTGCTGTCGTTGCCGCCTCGACCTGTCCACCTTTGCGCGCAACGTGTCCCATCCTACGGACGGCGAAGCCTGCGATCGGCCCAACGACCAGCACGACGAGTGACATCATCGGATCCTGGGTGACCATCACGATGATGAGCCCGATCAGCGTAAGCAGGTCACGACCGAAGCTGACAGCCACTAGGTTGAGCAGACTGCGGGCTGCGCTCGCCGCTCTCGACGTGCGCATGATCAGGTCGCTCGAGTTATAATCCTCGAAGAACGACACGTTCATGCGCAAAAGATGCTCGTAGATCTTTCTCTGGAAGTCGGCGACCAGTCGGCTGCCAATGCGGCTCAGCCAGAGCTCCTGGGTATAGGACGCGGCGCCTTTCACAACGAAGATTGCGATGATGGCAATCGGAAGCCATGTTATCGCTGACTGGTCGCGTCGGACGAAGATGTCGTTGACGATGTCCTTCATCATCCATGCGGAGAGTGCGGTCGCCCCCGAAGCTATAGCCATGAGAAGAAGCGCGAGGGCGTAACGCCACGCATACTCTCGCCAACGTTCCTGCACCAAGCGCAGCACGACAGCCCAGGGCGAAACCGCAGCCGAGGATTTGCTCTTGCGGGGCATACCCGCCCCAGGCCTCGATTCTTGCATGTGCTCACCCACCTATCGACACGCGATACAAAGCCGTCTTCGAGGGCCAATGCGGCCTGGAAGTACTCCCCCACGATATCCCGTAACATCTCGCCGCAAGTGGGGGCAATTGCTGCGTTTCGAGGACCTTAATTCGACACGCGTCAGGTCGGGACAATGGACCCACCGGAGAGGCGGGCCGGTCAAGCAGGGCGGAATTGCGGCGGCGGGTCGTGCACCAATACATCGGCTATCTCAGCAGCAATGCAGCGAATAGAAGATGCGAAACGGGGGAGCCGGCAGATGCGCTCGTGAGCTGCTGCATCTCGGCTGCCTTTCGCGCAACCGTTACTGCCTGATCGACGTACTCGGTCCGGAACAGCCCGCTGCGCCGCAGTCCGCCTTCATGACGAAGGAGGTCGTCGAGCAAGCGGGACCAGATGTCCTGATGGCCGTCGGCCGCGTCCCCCACGTCAGGCTCACCAGGCGAAGTTGACGTGTACACGATGCCCGGCTGAAGCCGATCGAGCGCATTCCTGATGTCCGTGAAGTCCCGCTTGTGCCGCCTGTCAGGTGCCTTACCGCGCGTGTCGTATGGCATATCGACGATGCCCTGCGCGCAATTCATCATCAGGTCGACAAGGAATTGCGCGCGCTTACGCTGCTTTGGTGGGCAAATGGCCGACGCCCTCCGGAAGAAGGAGCTAGAAAGTGGGGAGGCCTGATAGATGTACTGTGGCGAGCGGCCTCCGTGCATTCGATCGCGATAGTGGCGATAGTGCAGTGTAAGTGGATCGAGGTCGGCCTCGAACCCGCGCTGGAGGCCGGCGATGTCGCTCAACACCGCAGCGCGAAACTCCTCGAAATGATTGCCGGATGAAAAGACGCCGCGCTGCGCGTCCAGCATCCTTGTCAGCGTACGAGATCTGAAGAACGGCCGATGGGCTTCTCCTCCGGCTCCACCGATGGTGAGCGACATCGGATTGGGATGCTTCGACGGAAAGTAGATGGGTGTATAGATGCCAAGGCAGAGACGCCGCCACCGTTCGTATGCGCCACGGGCTGTCAAAGGCCTATCCAGATGATGCCGGCGGCGCGAGTTCAGCGCGAGCCCGTAGTGCTTTGCCAGGCCTTTGGCGATCGCAAGATCTTGTTGCGCGGTTTCCTTGCTGACAAAGGTTACCCTGCTGAACCCTGCCGAGGACCGCTGCGCCGCTGCGAGCAGAAGGCTCAGTACCGCGCGAGAGTCTCGTCCTCCGGTCAATTTGCACGCGACGTCGAGATCGGACATTACGAGCGCGCCCATGCGGGCCACCCAGACTCGAAGCGATTCCGCCAATGCATCGGCGTAGCTGGGGCCTCTGAGATCCAGCTCTTCTACGCGATCTGTACGGGCCGTCGCCAATGAACGCTTTTTGGTGACCGGGTCCTCGCGAACGATGGCCTGCTCGGTTGCGGGGATGAGCCGGATTTCGCCCACCGCCGTCTGCAAAGAAGCAATCTGGTTTCCGAAGGCGCCCGGGATGAAGAATCCCGCCAGATGTGCGGACCGGAGTGTAACGGGTAGCGATCTAGCGCGGGCATACTCAACCAACGATACAATAGAGTTTGAGAGGGCCCAGGCATCTCCCGATCTGTAAGCGAACAGTTTATAGTAGCCGCTGAAGTCGGTTCCTATTGTTGCCGAACCCTCGTGCGCATTGACGACGATGTACGCTCCATCTTCCCCGGGCTCGATACGTTTTCGTTCACGCTCGGCATACTTCTGATACCCCAGGTCGCCGACAACCACGTCGGATCCAGTGAAGCAGACACCAATCAGCTTCCGTTGGGGCAGCACGCCGTCATGCGAGAACAGAACGTCGTCAGACTCTTGCATAGGTATTCCGGTCGCCGTGTTTCGCGAGAGTCCAGCTCGCTTGCGAAGACGCAGCGCACGTTGCTTCCAGGCCCAGATTACGCTTTCTCAAGAACCCAAGCCTTCCTTGCGCGTCCGTGGTGAATTTCACGAGCAGACGAGAACATTCCGTTGGCTGCGAAAGCACGGTATTCATCGTCGGCGTTGATCTCCACCTCTGCCAGGACGAACTTCCGAATGTTCTGGGCCACTACCGCGAGACTACGTTGCAGAGATCTTGGGTCGCCTCGCTTCAGGTGCACGATCGCAGTATCGAACGCCGCGTCTCGCCCCAAAGTGCTCAAGTCGCCGTCGACTCGATAGGAAACGCTTGGATAGGCGCCATCGAACATCGCGAGGCGGGTCGCAAGATTGACCAACCGTGGCGACGTCTCCAATCCTACGCACTCCCTTGCGCCTCTCGCTTTCGCAAGCAGGCACGCCGTGCCTGCGTTGCAACCAATGTCTAGAACTGTCTTGTCTTCCAAGGTTTCGCGCGGCGCTGCCGCAATCCAGTGACGGACTTCTCCTGCTTGGCCGCGTGCGACCAACTCGCCTCTAAGGTAGATACTCTCCTTCGGTCGCTCGAACATGCCTCCATCGAAAAACTCAGGCGCCTGGGAATACATCATCAGCGCGAGATCGACCGGGAGGCGTTCGCACGCTATCGAGCGGTTCAGCGCCGCGGCAAATGACAGGCGATGATTGCCGTCGAGCGCGAAGGGAACCTTGGATGCAGCGAGGGTGACGAGCGTTGGGCGGGGCATAGCGATGCCCTTCTCATACGCCCGAAAGTGACCGGCAAATGCCCTTACTCGACCTGCAAACTCGGCTCTGCGGTCCTCGCCCCAACTCGCTGCGAGGTATGACGAATAGAATTCTTCAGCTTTCGAGAGATCAGCCTTTCCAGCCAGTGCGGCTGCCAACTGATAGTGCGGCGTATCCTTGATCGTCACATCGGTCCGGCCAAGCCGGTTGTAGAAGAACTCCGCCGTCGACGCCTTGAACTGGTAGAAGCCGAGCTCTCCCACCTCGCTTGCGCCTATATGCACGATCCGCCGCTGGATCAGGCGACGCAGTTGGCGCACACGCTTGGCCCCGACAAGCTTCATCTATGCACGCAATCGGACGTGATCAGCGGAGGCAAACGGGCACGCTTCCAGAAGGCGCCCTGACACTGGTGAGAGGTCGATCCTGTCCGCAGCAGAGGCTGCTTCTAAAAGAGCCATCGTTGCGGTCGGCGAACGCGGATCGACTATGATCGCCTTCTGGGGCGCGAGGCCTGCACCGAGAAAGTAATCATCGAACTTGAAGCTCCCACCGATCACCTTATCCGACAGGACGATGCGCGCGGCAGGAACGCCATAAGCTTGCGCGATGATGATGCCGTGCAAGGAGGAAGATACGACCGCGTCGCAGGACGCAATGTCGTCGACAACGGGCTCAACGTCTCGCCGCACGTCGATGATCCGCACGTCTTCGCGATTGCCGAAAAGCGCTGATGCCAGGTCGAAATCCTTGAAGTGGGGCACAATCCCCAGCCGCTGCGTTCTCGTCTTCAAGCGCGGGGTGTAAAATCGCGGCAGCAGAATGCCAGGATCGCCGTAAACCTCTGGGCAGCTGTAGCCGAGACGGGTGCAGATCTCCCGCGAGAGGGGGCCTCGAACGGCATGGATGATCTTCGGCGCGGGGAACCGGGCATCCGGCTTTATGGCGCCACTTCCCCAGACGATCGCCTGCCCCGATTGGCGGATGTGGCCCAGGATGCTGCCGCATGTGAGATGATATGCGCCGAGCCGACGCTTGCGGGCATCCCGAAAGTGCGGTCGACGCCCTGTCAGCTTCTCGAACAGATACGGCCCAATCCAATCGCCGAAATTGATGCCATCAGGTTCCTTGTAATACCAATATAGACTGCGACCGGAAGCGATACCGCTGCGGGCAAGAAGGTCTGATGGCCTGAAGCTATCCAGCGCATTCGCCATCGGTGCCCCCCTTGATCTGCAGTCTGCGTACGTCAGACCTTCGGCCGGTCCATTCACCGTAACGCATGGCTGCAATCGTTCCATGCTTGGCGGCCTTGCGTACATTCAGGCTTACGGCGCCGCCGATTGCTTTGAGTGCGTGCACCGCGACTTTGCGAAAACCGGCGAGTTCGTCGCTTCTGCCTAAGCATGAAAGGCGCGCGGCGCGCGATCGTCCGATCCTTGCGTAGCGCTTCAACACTTCGGTGAAGCGCAGCTCGTGCGGCTTGATGACATGGAGCACGAGAGCAGCCGGCGCGAATATCAGCGAGTTCTCTCTGCCCCGCAAAACCTCATAAGCGAACCGGACATCTTCACCACCAAATCCCCCCGCTACTCCAAAATTGTTCGAACCTTCATCAAACCTGTGTGTCGTCCCCACTGCCGATTTGCGGACCATGAGGTTCGCACCCTTGGCTTGGCTTGCACTGCATGGTCCCTCCGGGCGATCCTTGGGGCTGCACCCGTACGACAGACCGATATTCGTTAGATGCACTAGCCAATGCGGGGGCTTGGCGCAGGGCCATGCCGGCCTGATCTGCCCCGTGAACACGTCATGTCCGGGAAACCGATCGGATGCATCGCGGAAGGCTTGCAACCAGGTGCCTGACGGGATGATGTCGTCGTCGATAAAGACGACCAATTTTCCGCGGGCTTCCGAAAGCCCCCGGTTCAGGCCAAACGATTTTCCCTTACGCGGCTCAGCTATAAGTCTGATTGGAAGGCCTGCATTGGACACATAGTCCGTAACGGCCTCTATCGTTCGGTCGCTGCTTGCATTGTCGATTATAAGCAGCTCGGACTGGCCGGCGGCGCGCATCGCTTCAAACACGGCCGGTAGCGTATCGCGAAGACGCGCATGTCCGTTGTGGGTTGTGATGATGACGCTGATTTCAACGTCGTGCGCGCTCCGATGTGGCTGCTTGATTTCCATCGATCACCTTTCGCGGAAAGCGCGAGAGAACTGATCTTCGATGGGCTTTACGAGATAGGACAGCGCGGTGCGGTCGTGCGTTTTGATGTGCACCTCGGCCGGCATGCCCGGAACGAGCTTGCCGCCGTTGAGACGCTTCAGCTCGGCTTCCGTGATCTCAATGCGGCCGGTGTAATAGCTATCACCGGTTCGCGGATCCTGCGCTAGGTCGGCCGATATCGACTTGATGGTGCCGACGAGCTCGGGCGTCGTGCGCGTGTTGAAGGCCGCAAAGCGAAGCATCGCTGTGCGGCTGGCGATCACCTGATCGATGTCATGGGGTGAGATCTTCGCCTCGACCACCAGCTTGTCGCTATCGGGCACGATGAGCAAAACCGTCTCGCCAGCATTGATCACCCCTCCGACGGTGTGAACGGCAAGCTGGTGCACCATACCGGACTGCGGTGCCTTAAGCTCAACACGCTTCAGCTGATCCTCGGCGGCAACGCGCCGCTCGCCGTACTCGGCGAGCTTGCTCTGCGTCTCGCGCAGCTCCTTAACGACCTCGGTGCGTGCATCCTGATCTATGCGCAGGATTTGTAGCTCGATCTCCGTCACGCGCCCGCGCGTCTGGGCCGCAGAAGATTTGAGCTGGCCGTGCTCACCTTCCAGCCGGGCTGCCTCCCGGCGCAAGGCCACCATGGTGGAAGCCGTGACGAGTTTCTTTTCTTCGAGCGTCTCCAGGTCTTGGAGCTGCTTGGCAATAAGTTGTATCTCGCGCGCCTTGGCGTCGATCTGCCCGGATATACCGGCGAACTCCTGGTCGAGCTGGCTGATGCGCTCTCGAAGCTGCGACTTCTGCCCTTCCCGAGAGTCGCGGCGGCTGTCGAACAGATTGCGCTCACCCTTGAGGATCTCTTCTACATCAGCATTGGTAGCAGACGCCGACAATGCCTTAGGCAGAAGCACCTCTCGCGTACCGTCGCGCTCGGCGACCAGGCGCGCTTCGCGGATGGTCAACTCGCTGAGCTGCTTAGTGATCATCTGCAGATTGGCGCGCGTCACCGTCTCATCAAGCCGCAGCAGCAGATCGCCGGCGTGCACGAAGTCGCCATTCTTGACGAAAATCTCGCCGACGATGCCGCCCGAGGGATGCTGTACCTTCTTGACGTTGCTCTCTACGACAACGGTGCCCTGCGCGATCACTGCTCCGGCAATCTCGGTCTGCGCGGCCCAAACGCCGACGCCGCCGACGAGCGCGAATATGATGGCGAAGCCCGCCACAAGATAGCGACCGACGCGGCCGAGATCGCCCGGGAGGGGATTGCGGTCGCTCATGGCCTAAGCCCCCTGACGGTCGCCGACGACCTTGAGACCGGAACTCGGTGGAGCGCTCTCGGCACGCTGAGCCCGGGCGCCCTCGCCCGCCACCGGCTGAAGCAGGCGCCGCAGCGCCTCGTCCTTGGGACCGAAAGCCTGCACGCGGCCTCCGACAAGGCCCAACACCTTGTCGACCGCGACAAGGGCGGAAGGCCGGTGTGCAACGACGACGACAATGCCACAGCGCTTGCGCACCGACAGCATGGCTTCCGTGAGGGCCGCCTCTCCAACCTGGTCCAGATTGGAGTTGGGTTCATCCAGAACGACAAGGAACGGGTCGCCGTAGAGCGCGCGAGCGAGCGCGATGCGCTGACGCTGCCCGGCCGACAGAAGCATCCCGCCTTCGCCCACCTGCGTCTGATATCCCTTCGGCAGGTGCACGATCATGTCGTGCACTCCAGCAGTCTTAGCGGCATCGACGATCGCAGCATCCTCGGGGTTCTCATCGAAGCGCGCGATGTTGTCAGCGACCGTGCCTTCGAACAGCTCGATACCTTGCGGCAGGTAGCCGATGTGGCGGCCCAGCTGTTCGGGGCGCCACTGGTCCAGCGCCGCGCCATCGATGCGTACGACGCCGCCATTCGGAACCGGCTGCCAGGCGCCAACGAGCGCGCGCACCAAGCTCGACTTGCCCGATCCGCTCGGACCGATAATGCCGAGGCCGTCGCCGGCCGCCAGCCCGAAGCTGACGCCCTGCAACACCGGCCGGTCACCACCGGGAGGTACCACGGTGAGGTTTTCCGCGATCACGTTGATCTTCGGCGCCGGAAGCTCAAGCAGTTCCTCGCCCTTGACGCCGACGACCTTGAACAGCTCGACAAGCCGACGATGCGACTGGCGAGCTCCGACAAAGCCGCGCCAATGCGTGATCGACGTCTCGATCGGAGCCAGCGCGCGCGACATGATGATCGAGCAGGCAATGATCGCTCCACCCGAGAGCTTGCCCTCGATGACCAGCAGCGCGCCGAGCCCCAACATGCCGGACTGCAGCAACATGCGCAGAACCTTGGAGATCGTGCCGACGCCGCCCACGGCATCGGATGCCTTGAGCTGGTTTGCTAGGTGGGCCGTGTTCAGCTTCTCCCAGCGCTTCTGGAGCTGGCCACCGAGCCCCATAGCGCGCACCACTTCGGCGTTGCGCCGCGCCGCCTCGCCGAATGCCAAACGCTGCGAAGCGCTTTGTGAAGCCTCGCGCATCGGCCCAGCGCTGCGCATCTCCGTCCACGCGGTCAACGCGATGAGAAGCATCGCGCCGGCCAAGCTGAACGCCCCGAGCCATGGGTGCAGCAGGTAGATGATGGTGAGATAGACGGGGATCCACGGCAGGTCGAACAGCGCTGTCGGGCCCAGGCCAGACAGGAACGATCGGATCTGATCAAGGTCGCGGATCGGCTGAAGTCCGTCACCGGATTTGCGGAAGCGCAGTGGCATCGACTGCACCGCCGCGAAGGTATCCTCACGCAGCGCGCTGTCGATTCTCACCCCAACGCGGCTCATCACTCGGACACGCAGGAAGTCCAGCATGCCGTTGGCCATATAGAGGCCGGCCATCAGCACAGTGATGCCGACCAGCGTCGGAATACTGCGCGAGGTCAGGACCCGGTCGTAGACCTGCAGCATGTAGAATGAGCCGGTCAGCGCCAGGATATTGATGACGCCGGAGAACACGGCGACGCCAGCCAGCGCGAGCGAGCAGCGATAAATCGCTGCCCGCACCGGGCTTTTGCGCCAGTTCGCCGCTTGCTCCCTACGCATGGTCATGAACGGACTGCAGCGTGATTACGCGGCGTCCTTCTCTTTGACTTCCAGATGGCCGACCGACAGCTTCCCGTCACGGCCACGCACGCGCATCTTGGGCTTGCTGTCCTTGAACACGCTGGCATTCAGCTGCTGGATGAGGCCGGCCAGAACGCGCATGTCGCCGCTCGCCAGGATGATCCACGGAATGTCTCCCGAGCGCCATTCGTTCGGCTTGAGGCGCAGCGGCGTCGCCACGTCGGACAGCCGCTTGTCAACCTCCTCCGACACGAACGCCCAAAGCACGCCGCCTACCGGGCTGACCATGCCGGTTTCCTTGGACTGCGCCTCGGCCAGCGCGAACTGACGGTGCATCAGCCCGGGCACGAGCAGCCACTCGAGGTCACCCAGCGTGTGGTGCTTGTCAGCGGGAGAGCGCATGAGCAGCGTGACGAATTCGCCGAATGCCGCCGCGATCTGTTTGGCGGCAGCGGCACGCTTCTTTGCCTCCTCGGCGTCGAGATGCACCGCAGCCGGCTCGGACGCGGTGGTGGCCGGCGTAGCAGGAACGGGCGCCGCGCCATTGAGCGGCGGCATCGCGCCGGTGTCCGCCGGCTTGCTGCTTTCCTCGCTCGTGGATTTCTTGCCAAAAATCATTCTGGTTACTCCCTAGGTATTGTTGTCGAGGCCGGCGCGGCATTCGTGCCGGGCGGCTTATTGTTAGGCGTCGTAAGATTTCCGGTCGGTCAGCGCGATTTCGAGCACCAGGTCACGTCTTAAGCTGGAGGCAAGCCGCCCCCGGGCGCCGTCCACCGGTGACGGTCGCGTCACGTCCGCGATTGGTTCGATCAGGCGCGCCGAATGCCTTGGAAGCACAGCGCTATTTGCACCCTTGTCTGCCGATGGGTGCCTACCCCAAAAACAGAGCCTCCCTAATTCCGCGCCTCTTTTCAGATGGGCGCTTTGACACATTGAACTAAATTTAGATGCTATCTCCCGCGACCGTGCGCCCTGGTGCAAGGTACTTTTAGGACTTGCAAGCAACCTTGCCATTGCCTCCCGATCCCCGTCGGGAATTTGTGGCGGTCAGCAGCGGGATTTGCCGGAGATCGTGGTTATTTGTTCTCCCGGTGCCTGCTCCCACTGGTTCCCATCAGAGGGCGAGAGACCGGCAAGGAGGCACGCGGCCGTGCAGCCGCTGTCGTGGCGGCACCGTTGCGACCCAAACCGATTTGAAGGCAGCGTGGGATGCACGCGGCGCCCGGCGGGGTGCCGCGTCTGCATCGTGGCGAAAGCTATGAGGCGACGCTCCCCCGCGGCACCGCCGTGCCCAAGAGGGCGATGCCCGGTTGTCCGCAGCTAGCCGCGATCGTCCGGTCCGCTCCAACGGGACAGTCGGATGAAGCCGTAGAAGAAGCCGACCCAGATGAGGATGGAGAGGCCGTAGAAGCCAATGGTTCGCAACGACCACAGCGGCCAGGAGCCGGCGGCACCGATGGCAATCACGTTGGGGTAGAACGAGAAGAGCGTCGAGCGCCACCCGTTCCACATAACAGTGACTTCCTGCTTGCGAGACTCGAACGTCTTGGCATCATTGAAGACGCGCTCGCTGTTGCGCTTCAACCACCACCAGGAGTCCTCGTTGATGAGCTCGAGCCCCCGGTCGTTCCGGTTGCGCATGTAGATGTATCGGATGTCGTTCGTATTGCCGCGGGCGTCGGGGCTGCTGCGGCGAACCTCGGTTCCGGTCACGAGCCCGGAGGTCCAGGTGGGGCGAGCGTACTCCCATGCGAACCAGAGGGGGATACCGACCGCGAGCGAGGCGAAAGCCAGTACGACGGCTCCTCTTCGCCATAGGACGTAGGCCAGAACGACGATCGCCAGCAGGACGATGTAGCCGTAAGACATCCAGGCCTGGAGCATGCCTCAAACCTCACCTTGAGCTATGTCGCAGCGATCGACCCGCAGCGGCTTGACGTGGTCTCGAGCGTTTCGGCCCCGTCCGAGGGTCGCCCCGTGGCGGATTCTCAGCCGCTCGCGAACCGGCCAGCGGACCCTATGGCAGCTTTCTCCGTTCGGTCAACGCGCCTCGATGGGGCCGAGAGCAGTCGGGTCGGTCCGCGCTGCGCCGTTGCGATCTGCGGTGGCGTCGGAAAGGAGCTTACCTCTGCCGAGCGCGGGGGAATTTGCGCCTGGCGTGAAGGCATTAGGGTCGCGGTTGAGCGCGGTCGAAAAGCGCGCGAACCAGGCTGGATCGAAGTCCTCAAGAGCGGTTTCTTCACCGGCGACCTCGCGGCCTTCAAGGTGGCCCGAGATGTACAGGTTGTCGCGATAGACGTTATCGCCGGCCGTATCGTCGACCTCCATCAGCAACGCCTTAGGATTTGCCGCCCCCTCCGGGGTGATACCGAGAATGATGTTGTTGGCGAATTCGTTGCGCGTGGAATTCACCTCGAACTTAACCCCGTGACGCTGCGTGGTGATGAAGAGGTTGTGGAGGATCTTGTTGTCGCTCGAACCGAGCTTTGGGTTGTCGGTCTCCTGCCAGAAGGAGGCGTTGTGGCGCTTCTGGGGACCGATGATGTTGTTGCGCACGATGCTCCGCCGCACGCTCGTGAAGTTCGGCCCTACCTCGCTGTCGTGGAAGTAGTTGCCGTCGATGAGGAAGTAGTCTGAGGCGCCTTGGCCGCCTTCGCCCTCGCCGGCGTAGGCGTCGCAGCGTGCGTCGTTGAACGGAATTCCAACTTCCTGACAGGTGCTGGCTGGGTCCGCATTGATCTGGAAGTCACTCGAGGAGTTTTTGAACGTCTCATTGAAACGCACGATGTTCCAATCGCCGCCGTTGCTGAGGTAGATGCCATGTCCGTCGCCCTTCTTGGCGCCGGACCCTACGTTGTTCTCCCAGACGGCCCAGTCGACCTGGCCAGAGAAAAAAGGATCGCGGTCCTGGTCGTGGCCGTTGTTGTTGAGAACGGCGACACCGCGCGCGTGTTCGCTCGCCGGATATCCGGCTCCGATGGAGCGCACGCCGAACTTGCCGCCGGCGAGCTCAAATCCGTCGACGGCGACGTAATCGGCAGCTTCCAGGTTGATGCAGGTGTGCCTGCCGCTGGAGCAGCAGTTGATCTTCACACCGAGCGAGCCGTCGGAATTGCGCTCGCCGTAGATCACGACTGGATCGTCGTAGGTGCCGCTCTTGTCTTTGTCGAGTTCGTAGCAGGCGTCATAGGTGCCGGGGAGGAAGTGGATCTTGGTGCCGGGCGCGGCCGAGGCAATCGCGTCCTTCGGGGTCGTCGCAGACTCGCGCGAGGAACCATCGCCGCCACCCTTGACGCTCGCATAGATGGTCTTGGACGGCATCCAGGAAGGGTCCGTGTAGTAGCGGTTGAACCGTTCTGGAAAACCCATGTAAGCCGCCCCGCGCTTGATTGCTGGCGGCTGAGCGACTCCGGGTGTCGCCGCCTCGGCTTCGCCACGCGGTGCAGTCGCTGGCGCTGCTTCGCTGCGATCGCTTGCTTTCGCGGCTTTGGGGACAATCGCAGGCGGCGCTGCCGCCCCGAGCTTCTTCAGAAACCCGCGCGCGATCTCGGCATAAAAACCTGTCGGGTAGCTCTCGATGAAGAGCTGCCAGCCTTCAGCGGTGTTCAGGGCCTTCGCCGCCTCGAATGCCTGCTGGGCGCTGATGCCCTCGGCCGCTGCGTTGGCCTTAGCCGGCGCAGGTGCAGGTGCAGCAGGCGCTGCGACCTTCGGCGTGGGTGCCGCCAGCGGTGGGGATGGCGGACTGGCTGCCAATGCGGCCGCGTCGATGCCGCCATAGGTGCCGAGGCCCGCGGCAGGGCTACCGTCCTGCAACCGGAAATCGCCCTTGTCGGGTGCGACGAACTTAGGATCAGCAGGCTTCACCATGTCGGCGAAAGCGATCTTGATCGAGCCGTCGGCGTAATTGGTGTCGGCCATCGAATGATCGACCGAGACCTTGATCTGCTTGCAGCCCGAGCCACAGGCCGTTGCGAAGTCACGTCCGGCAGCGTTGTTCCAGAAGATCGAGTTGGTAATCTTGTAGCTGTCTTGCGCGAGAGCCTCGTAGGTGTCGACGTACAAGCCGATGCCAGGTGCTTTGCAGTCGACATCGAGCGCTCCGACGCTGGTGACGTAGTCGAATGTTGCCGTGGTCGGGCCCGAGCCGCCAGAGCCACCGTCGACCAGCACGTTGCCGCCGCAGTTTTTGTCATAGACTTCGTGAGAGGAATGACAGGTCGCGCCGTCGTCGCAGAAGAAACCGCCTCCGGAATCGCCGGCACGGTTGCCCCGATAGACGTTCCAGGAGATCGTCGCCGTCGTGAACTGGTTGCCAGGCGTGAAGGCTCCGATGTAGAGCCCCGCGCCCCACATGGTGACCTTGTTGTCGATGAATGCGTTGCCGACCACCGTCAGCTTGTTAGCGAAGAGGTAGAACGCGCCGCCGTGCGAGGCGCCCGGCTCGGTGCCGGAGTTGCCTTCAACCCAGTTGTTTTCGAGCAGAATATCGCTGTCGTTCGTGGGACCGTTGAGAAATACGGCGCCGCCGCGAGCGCACGCGTTCGTTTTGAAAACGTTGCCTTTGATGGTGCCAGACACGTTGACCAAAGCCACGCCGGCACCAGCCTTGTTGTCGGCGTCGCACTTGTTGTCGTGGATGAAGTTGTTCGTCACCTCGAAGCGCTGCGGCTCCCAGTAGTCGCGCAGGATCGCCTGCGAGTAGCCGGTGATCTCGAATCCATCGATCGCGGTCAGTCCCTTGGGACCGGCGGTCTCGGTGATCGAGATAAAGGAGCCCGTGCCCTGTCCCTGCGCCTTGCTGACAAAAGTTGCACTGTCGCGGATTGCGAAGCCGCTGCCCCGTTTGAAGCCCCCGGCAAGGGTGAAGTGCTTCTCGCCGGGTTTGATCTGCTCGGGATAGACGCCTTCGGCCACGCAGATGATGGTGCCGGGTTCGGCAGCATCTACCGCAGCCGCGATTGTCTTGTAGGGGTTCGAGGCCGATCCGTCGCCGTCGGAGGCGGTGTCGACATGCAGGGCACACGTGGGAATGGTTGTAGCGCGCGCCACCGTCACGGGCTTGGGTATGGCGGCTGCAGTCGAGGGCAACTCTTTGGCGGCTGACGCGCCCGAAAAGCCGATAATCGCTAGCAAAGTCAATACCACCGGCTTGCGCCCGTTCATTGCAGATCTCATCAGGCTTGATCCATTCGAGCGTCTAGGTTGGCCTGCACGGCGATTGAGAACGTGGAGGTGGACGACCGGACTTAACCGCGTTCAGTAACAGTCGGTTCAACGCCCGGCCCGCAGTTCGGAAGCGTTGCGGCCTGACAGAGGTGCAACTAGGATCAACAACGTCCATACGTTGGTGTTTCCAGGTCATTTAAGCACAGCGGCGATTTCGGAGCGGATATTCCTTGAGCGAGATTGAAGCGCTCTCGTCGACCATCGAGAGCCTCTACGATGCCGCTGTCGATCATGACCGCTGGACGCATGCGCTGGAAAAAGCCACCGGATATGTGAAGGGGCGCGGCGCCAATCTTTTCTGGCAGGATGCTGCGACCAACGAGTCGATCACGTTCCATTCGTGGGGCTGCGATCCCACTTACGACCAGCTCTACTTTGAGAAGTATGCAGGGCTCAATCCCTTCTTCCCGGCGCTGGCTTTCGTCGAGGTCGGCAAGGCGGTTGCCGCGGAGGATCTGATCTCGCATGACGAATTCCGGCAAACGCGCTTCTTCAAGGAGTGGGTCGAGCCGCAGGGGTTGATCGACGTGCTCGGTGTCAATCTGGAGCGCACAGCGACAAGCACCGCGTTCTTTTCCATCCGACGCAGCAAAGAGGACGGCATCGTAGACGCTGCGTCGCGACAGCGATGCGCTCTCATTGCACCGCACATGCGCCGAGCGGTGTCGATCGGCAAGGTCGTGCAGAACGCGAAGTCCGTACAAGGAATGCTGAAAACGGCGCTGGAGCGAGTGCCGGCGGCGGTGGTGTTCGTGGCTGCGAATGGTCAGGTGGTATTCGCCAACCAAGCCGCAGAGGACATGCTGCGATCCAAGCAGATACTGACCACGCGCCGGGGCATCATCGGAGCTGCGAACCCGGCGGCGGACAAGCATTTGCGCGCCGCACTTGCGGCAGCTGCGCGTGGTGATGCGGCGCTCGGCCTCAAAGGCATCGACATCCCGTTCGTCGACGCAGAGGGCCGGCACTATCTGGCCAACGTGCTTTCGATCGTATCCGAGGCTAGGCGGGTGCCCGATGCGGGCAGCGCGGTGGCTGCGCTTTTCGTCAGGGGCACCACGTTTGCCGTGCGGACACCGTTGGAGGCTGCGGCGCAGCACTACGGCTTGACGCCGAGTGAGCTCAGGGTCCTTGCGGCCGTTCTCGAAGCGGGAAGTATCTCGGACATCGCGGATCGGCTCGGCGTTTCCAAGTCGACCGTCAAGACACACCTCAATCACCTCATGGCGAAGACCGGAACGCGCCGGCAGACGGATCTCATCAGGTTGATGCTGGGCACCGGCACCTAAGCAGGTAACACGGCTCGCCGACGCCTCTCTCAACCCAAAGGTTGATGCAATGGGGGCATCGGTCGAGCCGGAAGACGCAGCGCCACGCCTATGGCGCGTCGGCCAGTGGCAATCATTGGGATAGGGACGATGGCGGGGCGTGGTCTGGCCGCAGCAGCAGTGCCGCTGGAGCTCGGCGAAATATCCCTGCACTCCGTGGCTATTAGTGATAGCTGGCCTGGGATTACTTCCCGATCATGGCTGCCAGTCTTTCAAATGTTTGTCATGCCACGAGTGGCAAGACACGCCGACCCACGTGTTTGCAACTCATTGGCTACGTGCGCCCGCGCCGCGCTCGTTGGTACACGCCAATGTGATCGTTGCGCATTTGTCTAGACTGTTTCGGGAAACCACGCGCCGCTCCAGTGAAACATTCTGCCGGCCTCAAGGAAGTCTGCCGCTGACTTGATTGCCTCCGTTTCCCTACGGTCCACATGCCACGACGTCGCAGTCAGGCATCGGTTTTCGCGCTTCCTCCAGATCACGATCCGATGCCCGGCCGCGGTTCCTGAATGCAACGAAAAGCGTGCTTCGGGCGGCTGTCGGCCAATGACCCGCAATTGGGATCAGGTCGCAGACCGCAGCCAGAGCGAAAGTTCGGTGCGTCCGTAAAAGGCGCTGCCGGGAGGGGACGTGGCCACGTGCACAAGAGGAGAGGAAACGAGCATGATACGCAGTTCGGTTCTCCTGCTCTCCGGCCTGTTGCTGGCCGGAGCTGTAGGAATGCCAAGCCTCGCGGTCGCCGAAACGGCGTCCGAGGAAATCGACAAGCGGGCGAAAAACCCTGATTGGTGGCCCGCACCGGGACGCGACAACAAGCTGACGCGTCACAGCGACCTCAAGGACATCACGACCGATAACGTCAAGAAGCTGAAGTATATGTGGTCTCAGTCGACCGGCGCTCTGCGTGGCCACGAAGGCCAGCCGGTCGTCGTCGAGCACGACGGCAAGCCGATGATGTTCTTCTCATCGGGCTGCCCCAACATGGCTCAGTGCAACATCGTGCAGGCGCTGGACCTCACTGATCCCGACAATCCGATCCAGGTCTGGAACTACGTCAAGAAGACCGATCGCGATGAATCCGCTGTGCCGCGCGCCTGCTGCGACACCGTGCATCGTGGCGTCAACTACGCCAAGAACAAGGTCATCTACCACACGCTCGACGGCTTCGTGATCGCACTCGATGCTTCGACCGGTAAGGAAATCTGGGTCGTCAAGCACGCATACCCGGAGAAGGGCGAGACCATCACCGGTCCGACGCTCATCGCCGAGAACCTCGTGATTGCCGGCTTCGGTGGTGACGAGTTCGCCGCCCGCGGCCGTCTGACGGCATACGACATCGAGACCGGCAAAGTCGTGTGGAACTGCCACTCGACCGGCCCCGACGCCGATGTATGCCTGACCAAGGACACCAACAAAGCGAACCCGCACTACGGCACCGCGGGCTCCGATATCGGTGTCACGTCTTATCCGTCGACAAACGGCGGAGAGTGGAAGATCGGCGGCGGCTCCTATTGGGCGTGGGGTTCTTACGATCCCGAGCTGAAGCTCGTGTTCTGGTCGACCGGCAACCCCGGCCACTGGAGCCCGAGCTATCGTTGCGGCGACAAGACCCATGACGAATGCAACACCGGCAAGTGGGACAACAAGTGGTCGATGACCATCTTCGCCCGCAGCGTCGAGACCGGTGAAGTCGCCTGGGCCTATCAGATGACGCCCTTCGACCAGTGGGACTATGACGGCGTCAACGAGAACATCCTTACCGACATGGACATCGACGGTAAGAAGGTGAAGGCCCTCACTCACTTCGACCGTAACGGCTTCGCCTATGTTCTCGATCGCACGAACGGCACGCTGCTGCGCGCAAGCAAGTTCGTCACGGTGGACTGGGCCGAGAAGGTCGACCTGAAGACCGGTCGCCCGATCAAGGTGCGCGAGCATTCGCCGTTCGAAGTCGGCCGCAATACGCCTGCATGTCCCTCCGCCATGGGCGGCAAGGACCAGCAGCCGTGCTCGGTCGATCCGAAGGAGCCGAACAAGTTCTACTGCCCCACGAACAACTGGTGCATGGAAGACGAACCGCAGGAGCGCACGCACACGCAGCAGGGCACGGTCTACGTGTTCGCCAACGTGTACATGTATCCTGAGAAGCCCGGCATCGCTGGCAAGCTGAAGAAGTTCGACGTCCTCTCCGGCAAGACGGATTGGGAGATCCCTGATCCGTATCCGAACTGGGGTGGCACCATGGTCACCGATGGCGGCGTCGTGTTCTACGGCTCCAACAACGGTGACTTCCGCGCCGTCGACAAGAAGACCGGCAAGGTCCTCTGGCAGCAGCGCCTGGGCTCCGGCATCATCGGTAACCCGATCACCTACAAGGTGAAGGGCAAGCAGTACGTGTCGATCTTCGCCGGTCTTGGCGGCTGGATTGGCATCCCTGTCACCGCTGGGCTGGACATGGACGACAAGTACGGCGCGATCGGTGCGACGGCGATGGCGAAAGCTACCGGCCTCGACAAGATCCCGCAGGCCGGCATGCTCTACACCTTTGCTTTGGGTGAGTGAGTTCTGCCTCTAGACGACAATCGTGGCGCTCGGAGCCCATGTGGCACCGGGCGCCATATCCGTTGGTGTCGATCACAGGTGGCGTCCTGCAATGCAAACTTCCCTAAGCACGTCGATTTTTTGCTATCTGCTCCTTGCCACGCTCGTGTCTGCCGACGCTGGAGCCGTCGAGAGGCCGAGTGGTCGCCGCGACTACATGCTGTCTACGCCCTACGAGCAGATGACGCCGGCGGAAATCGGCAAGGCCAAGGCCGCCGCTAAGACCCGCAAGGTGACGCGTCTTTCGGTCTGCGCTGACCCCGGTAACATGCCGCTGTCGGACAATAGCCAACAGGGCTTCCAGAACAAGATCATCGAGGTCGTGGCCGGACATCTCGGCGCGCGCGTCGAGTACTTCTGGCGCCCCTACCTAGAGCGCGGTCTCACGCGGGAGACGTTCGCCAACAACGAATGCGACATCCTCCTCGACATGCCGACCGACACCTCTGCGGTGCTGACGACGATCCCGATCTATCGCTCGACGTACGTGCTCGCATACCTCGCGGACAAGCACTACGACTTCAAGAGCCTCGATGATCCGCGTCTGAAGGCGCTCCGTATCGGAACCTATCAGCACTCTGCAATTCGCATCGCCCTTGCCAAGCAGGGAATAAAGAACCTCCAGTCCCTCGCCATCGTGACGCCCGACGCGGACCTTCGGCCCGAGAACCAGCCCTGGCGTCAGCTCGAGAAGCTCGTCGACGGCTCGCTCGATGTCGTTGGCGTCTGGGGACCGTTTGCAGGCTGGTTCCAGAAGGTGAAGGGCGCGCCGATCACGGTGCAGCCGGTCAACCTCATGGACGACGACATCCCGCTCGAGTTCAGCCTGTCTATCGGCGTGCAGAACACGGACGTCGTTCTGAAATTCGTGCTCGACCATGCCCTTATGGCCAAAAAGGACGAGATCGAGAAAATTCTCGCCGACTATGGCGTGCCGCTGATTCAATGCAGCGACTGCGTGGCAGCAGGCTCGCTTCCTTCGCACGGGTCTTACGATAAGGCGCTCGAAAAGAAATACGAGGAGCGATACCTGAAGTCGGCATCCCAGCGCCCGGCGACCAGCGCTGCCTCCGAAGACCAAATCGTCTCGCAAAAGCGCCTGGAGGAATGGCTCGCCGGCGGCGCCGATGTGGATGTCGAGCTCGGCAACGCCGTCATGGCGTTCGATCCCGCGCGCGTAACGTTCCTGATCGGCAAAGGCGCCAACGTCAACCGCCTCAACGACAACGGCTATGCGCCGCTGCACACCGCCGCGCGCAGCCGCAATTCCGATCTCGTAAAATTACTGCTCGAGCACGAAGCGGATCCCAACGTACCGGATAGCGACGGCATGACGCCGCTGGTGCACGCAATCATGCGCAACCACGTTCCATCGGTTCAAGCGCTGGTCGCGGCGGGCGCGGACATCGAGCGCCAGACGAAGCAGGGTTATACGCCACTCGAGGTGGCAATCGGCGAAGACCAGCTATTTGCCGCCCGGGCATTGATTGACGCCGGTGCTAACGTGAATGTTGCAAGTGGTGCACAGAAGATCACGCCGCTCATGCTTGTAGCTTCTCAGCTCAGCAAGCAGGCGCGCGCGACGCATCTCGCAGCAGGTCAGACGCCCATCGACATCGCCGAACTGCTGA
Source organism: uncultured Hyphomicrobium sp. (assembly GCA_964493785.1). GTDB lineage: Bacteria > Pseudomonadota > Alphaproteobacteria > Rhizobiales > Hyphomicrobiaceae > Hyphomicrobium_A. The sequence goes on from CAZBPM010000002.1 coordinate 227,039, forward strand.
TAGCGAAAGGAGCTGAGGTCGATGCGAAATCGGCCGCTGGGGTCACCGCGCTTATGGTCGCCGCGGGGCACAACAATGCGCCAATGATTGGGCTCCTGCTGGGCAAAGGTGCCAATCCGGCGCTCAAAAATAACGTTGGCAAGTCCGCGCTCGACATTGCACGTGATGCTCGTAACGAGGTGGCGGTCAGTGCGCTGCAGCTGCTGTCGACACCGCCTCCGAACTGATGAAGTCGAACGAACGTCGGTGCGTTCCCCAACGAACAGGACGAGACAGAATGCGTAAAGCATCCGCCTTCGCCATCGGGCTTGCTCTGCTCGCCGCGACCCCGGTAGAAGCCTATCAGCTCTTTATCAGCAACGAGAAGGACAACACGGTCACCGTGCTCGACAGTACGACGATGCAGCCGGTGAAGGTGATCAAGACGGGCAAGCGGCCCCGTGGGATACGCATCACGCCCGACTTCAAGGAAGTCCTGGTTTGCGTCGGCGACGACGATGCCATCGACGTGATCGACACCGCGAAACTCGAAGTGGTCCGCTCCATCCCGACCCTCGCGGACCCGGAGTACCTCGAGGTGGAGCCTGGCGGGAAGCGCATGTTTATCGCCAACGAGGACGATGCGATGGTCTCAGTTGCGGACATCGCTGACGGCAAGGTCGAGGCCGAGATCCCCGTGGGTATCGAACCCGAGGGCATGGCATTCAGCCCCGACGGAAAACATGCCGTCGCCACGTCCGAATCGACGAGCATGGCCCATGTCATCGATACAACGACGTTCAAGCTCATCGCCAACGTACTGGTCGACACACGGCCGCGTGCGGTTCTCTACGAGGACAGCGGTTCGCGTTTCTGGGTGACTTCGGAGGTTGGCGGCACGTTGGCAGTCATCGATGCCACGACCTACAAGATCGTCAAGAAGATCGGCTTTGCCATCGAGGGCGTGCGCGACGAACTCATTCAGCCGCTCGGCATCCGCTTCTCCAAGGACGGCAAGCGAGGCTATGTGGCACTTGGGCGCGCAAACCGTATTGCCGTCATCGACGTCGAGAAGCTCGAGGTGACGAATTACATTCTTGTCGGCCAGCGCCCCTGGCACATGGAATTGTCGCCCGACGGCTCGAAGCTCTACACCGCCAACGGGCTGACGAACGACGTGACCATCATCAACCTGGAGACCTTGCGGGCGGAAAGGTCTGTGCCTGTCGGACGACTGCCATGGGGCATTGCGATCAAGCCGTAAGGGGCAAGTGCGGGACGTCGCCCTGCCCGCTCCCGTTAGACGCCCGCCGGCGCCGGGACGGGAATCCACGCTTCCAGGGTCGTCCCGCGGTCCATCCGGTTTCCTAGCCGCAACTCGCCTCCGGTTGCCCAGACCCGCTCGCTCATGCCGGCAATCCCGTAGCCGGGCTTGATATCATTCGGCAGGCCTTTGCCGTCGTCGGCCACAGTGACACGGACGATGGATCCATCTCGGGCATTCATCGACCGTGGAATTTGTGCCGTCTCGATCGGCTCGACGATGACATCGATGGCGTCGGCATCGGAGTGCTTCAGTGCATTCGTCAGACCCTCCTGGACGATGCGGTAGATCGTGAGATTTGTCGTTTCGTCGCACTCTGGAAGGTCATCGGCGACGGTGAGATTGATCGCGAGACCGCGATGGCTTTGACGCAGCATTGCAACGAGCGAGGTCAACTTTGCCCTTATGCCGAACTCGTCAAGCCCAAGTGGCCGCAGCTTCAGCAGCACGCGCCGATTGACCCGCTGAATGGCATCGACGCTGGCTAATAGAGTTGCTCCGGCATCGCGCAGCTTTTCGTGATCACGTCCACCGCGCTCGATCTCGGTGTCGATCACCGTGATCGCAGCCCTGATGGTGAAGAGGTAGGGGCCAAGTTCGTCGTGCAGCTCGCGCGCGAGCTCCTTGCGTTCCTCGTCCTGCACGCTGATGACACGCTCAGCCAGCCGTCTGTTCTCCGAGATCGTCCGCTGCAACGTGGCCGCGAAATTGTTGAGCTTGCGACAGATGTCGGAGATCTCAGGAGGCCCGCTTTCCGGCACGACCACATCATATCGACCTGCTTCCAGCACTATGAGTGCGTCGCCGACGTTTCTGATGGGCCGCAACAGATGCGTGATCATCAGGCTGATGAAGAGCAACGTTGCCATGCCGAGGCCTGCACCGACCGCACTGAACGTGATGATCGAGTCCCAGATCTCGGCCGCTTCATGATCTGCGCGCGGCGCCACCACCAGCTTGCCGAAGCTGCGCCCATTAACGACCACGGGAATTTCGAGATCGGCTACGGGTGCGCCCATCTGTGCAAGCCACTGAGGCGCGGCACCGTCCTCATCACTGTCCTTTGACGGCTCGGGCACGCCGTCCTCGGCGCGGTATATCCTGACGTGGCGCAGTTCTTTGAGTCCGCCTAGAAGTATCTTGAGGTGCTGCTCGGGATCGGCCGTCCCCTGCAAGCTTTCGATCGTCGTCTCGACGAACTCCTTCGCGAGCCGCATGATGCTGTCGTTCTCGGCTCGTATGCGCGGCCCCGCGCTGATCACCATCGCCAGGACGAAGGAAATCAATGCCACCGACAGCAAGCCGACGATCAGCGCATTGAGCCGAAAGCTGATGGACATTCCGTCTCCTTCGAAAGGCGCGCACTCGGGAATAATTCCCGGTATTCCCGAGGAAAATACATGATGCTACGTTATACAATTGCATGTAATGAGACGAGACATGAAGGTCCTAATCGTCGACGATCATCCGCTGGTTCTGTCCGGCTGCCGGGCTCTCCTTAAAGACACCGACGACATGGAAATGGTCTCGGCGGGAGACGCTGCGACGGCGCACGACGTCTATCTGGCCGAGCGACCAGACGTGGCGGTGATTGACATCAACCTGCCGGACGTCTCCGGCTTCGAGCTTGCACGGCGGATACTCAACGACGACCCGTCCGCACGCATCATGATGTTCTCCATGAACGATGACTCGATCTTCGCCGCACAGGCCATCGAGACAGGCGCCAAGGGATACTTCAGCAAGACCGATCATCCGCAGGACTTCCTGGACGCGATCCGCTCGGTCCATCGCGGCGGCCATTCCCTGGCTCCCGAGATGGCGCAGAAGATCGCATTCCTGCGTATTGGTGCTGGAGAAGGCGGCGCGGCGCTGACGCTGCGGGAGCGCGAAGTTTTGCGGCTCCTGGCCAAGGGCAAAAGCATGTCCGAGATAGCCGCGTTGATAAACGTCTCCTACAAAACAATCGCCGTTATCTGTTCAGCTTTACGCACCAGGTTCGGGGCACGCACGCCCATGGAGCTCATACGGATCGCCGTCGAACAGAAGATCGTATGAGCGCTGAAACATGCGCCTTGCGGATGGCGGTCGGGAAGATTCGGCAATTGCCGCAGGACAATGCGCCCCGGCGCGGGCGGGACTGCCGGACTACGCCCGATGATGTATCCTGCTGGAAGGAGTAGACCGCATGCGGCAACAGGCCTACCCACCTTCCGGCGAGCTGCAGATCACGACGCCGACACGGCCTGCAAGCAGCAGCTCCGAAAGCCATCCGACAGTGTCGTTTACCCGTCCGGTCGAGACCCTGAGAGATTATTGGTACGGGCTGCCCGTTCGCTGGCAGCTCATGATCTCGATTTCCGTCATCAGCATCGGCGCCGTGCTGCTTTCCATCATCCTCGCGGTGGTGGATGCCCGCGGACGCGTCGAGGTCGAGGTGAGCTCCTCGATGGAGGTTGCGCACCAGCTGGTGACTGATGCAATCAGACGCTCCGACAGCAAAGGCCCCGGCAAGAGCCTGGTGGATCTCATACCGGAGCAACTGACATCGGTCCGGCATGCTCGCATTCTCATCTCCAGCGACGGCGGAGACCTCGTTCAGGTCGCGCCGGATCCGCGCACAAACGACCTCGTTCACCATCCGGAGTCGGCGCCCCAGTGGTTTGCCGACCTCGTCGGACCGAGCGTTGGAACGCGACAGATCCGGGTCATGCTGGGAAACGACCGTATGGGGTCGGTGCTCATCGTCGGTGAGCCTCGAGACGAACTGGGTGAAGTGTGGGAGGAAGTCTCTCGCCGCGCCATCATCTGGCTTGCGATCACTGCGCTGATGCTGGCCTTTTTGTATTTCGTGCTTGGCCGGCTGCTCAATCCGCTCGTCGAGCTTTCGGCGGGTATGCACCAGCTCGAGGACGGCCACTATGGGGCGCGCGTCGCTCCACCGCCTGTGCGTGAGATCGGCGCACTCGCCTCCCAATTCAACCTGCTCGCCGAGGCGCTTGAAAAGTCCCGCGACGAGAACACCCGCCTTTATCGGAGTCTCATAGGCATACAGGAAGACGAGCGTCGGCGAATAGCCAATGACCTGCATGACGAGGCTGGACCTTGCCTGTTCGGCATAACGGCTAACGCCGCTTCGATCGCGCGCCTTGCGGTGCTGGAGCCGAATGGTCAGACCGAACCGATCAAGACGCGGGTCGATGAGATTCACACCATCACGGAGCGCCTCAAGGCGATCAATCGCGACCTGTTGCGGAACCTTCGCCCTGTCGAGATAGGCCGCATTCCTCTGACAGAACTGGTCGGCAGCCTGGTGGCTGGTTTCGAGCGGCGGCATCCGGAATGCGCGTTCAAGCTCTCTTTCGGCAAGGTGGAGCGGGGTTACGGCGAGGAGGCGGACATCACCATCTTCCGTTGCGTGCAGGAAGGTCTGACCAACGTGATGAAGCACGCCAACGCCACCAAGGCGACCATCGAGATCGGTGAACTCGCCGAAGCGAATGTGCTGCGCGTCGTGATCAAGGATAACGGCAGGGGCCTGCCCGACGACATCATCGTCGGCATCGGCACAACGGCCATGCGTGAACGTGTGCGCAGCATAAGCGGCTCAAGCTCCATCGAGAGCACACCGGATGGAACGACGCTCTCAATCGAGATCCCGACGCGCAGGGGAAATGTCTCGAAGGCAAACGTGACCGACCAGGCCAAGGAAGCCACCACATGAAAGTTCTCGTCATCGACGATCACCCGATCGTATTTCAGGGCTGCAGGAGGCTGCTGGAAGACGTTGGCGTCGACGAGATGCTGATTGCCGACCGGCCCTCACGGGGCTTCCAGCTGTATCGGCGGGAGCGTCCCAACATGATCATTGCCGATCTGTCGATGCAGGCGGCGTCGCTTGGCGGACTTTCCTTCATCCGCCGACTTCGGGCCCATGACGAGCACACACCAATCATGGTGCTCAGCATGCACTCGGACCGGATGATCGTGAGCCGAACGCTGGAAGCCGGCGCAAACGGCTACCTTCTCAAGGACTCGGCGTGGGATGAGTTCATAACCGCTTTTCGCATCGTTCGGGGTGGCGGGCGCTACCTCTGCCACGAGCTCGCGTCCCAGATCGCCTTCATGGAGGCACGCGGCCAGCGCGATCCACTCGCGCAGATGACCGAGCGGGAACGGCAGATCATCACCCTGATTGCCGCGGGCAAGCCGTACAGCGAGATCGCCGCGCTGTTGAGCGTCAGCTACAAGACCGTCGTCAACACGACCGCCCAGCTCAAGAGCAAGCTTGGCGCCCGCTCGCTGCCGGAACTGATGCGGATCGCAATCGACCACCTTCCGGCGCAAAGTATCAAGAGCGTTCAATAGGGCGACTGACGCGGCGGACATCATACGCCCCGAGTTGTATGGGTGCGCGCGCACGGGAGATTATCCTCGGGCAAGGATATTATCTCCCGAGGCGTCAGTGAACTTCACCCTGGTCATCTGCTCGATTTCGCCTCTGCATGGCGTCCTTCAACGTGACGGCGCAGACGGAGAGATCACATTGACGTTCAAGTTCCTCGCGGTCGCGACCGCTGTACTGCTGGCAACCGCCTCAATGGCGCACGCTGCGGACGAGCAATGCCTGACGCCGAGCGAGCTACATGACGCCGCCCGGATGAGCGCGACCATGGGACTTGGCGGAGCTTTGAAGCGGTGCGGCACCTGTCTTGGCGATCGGTATCAGCCAACTGTCGACAAGTTCGAGGCAAGCGGCATGCTGCTCGACTTCCGCAAGTCCGAGGCGGCGATCCAGAGCAGCAAAGAGAAGTTCTTCTATGCCGACGACCTCGTGCGCGTCGGCGCCCGCAAATACGCATCAGACCTGAGCGCTGATTGCAATGCGTGCGCGGCTACCGCGGACATCGCGAGCGGGCTGTCATCGGACGAATCGCGGGCCAAGCTGTATGACGCCGAGGCTCAACGCATCACCAAGCTCTCGTCGTACAAGAGCTGCCCCTGATGCCTCACGATCCTCCGGCAGACCGCGCTTGCCATTTCCGGGCTGCCCGCTCGATGTTCCGCTTCGGCCAATCCTGGAAATAGCTCTGGGACGTGGCGCTGGAGAAGCAGTAGAGCTTGCGCGTGTCAGGATCGATCCAGTTTAGCGAGCAATCGGCCTTTATCACGGCGCCGGACGCGAGGCCGATCGGATCGTGACCGTCGAATTCGGCTTTCATGCCCACCGGCGGCACCGAAGCCTTCCAGATCCCGCCTGGGTGCCGCGTGGGAGCAAGGCGCACCTCGGCGCCGTCGCTCCCGGCATCGCCCGCACGGGCGACAGGACATCCCGTAGATGCGACGGCCACTAGCGTCAGAAGCAGTCGACCGATCCGGTCTCTTTTCATCCCGTCACTCCAATCAGCTTGGGCTCTGATGCCGCGGCCTACTGCACCAGCACTGTGACGCCTTCGGTCGTCTTCGCCTCGCCAGCTTTGAGATCCCCGCAGCTCTCGCCGAGATACTTTCCGCTCTGCACGATCTTACGACGCACGTCTACCGGTTGGCCACCCTGCGCACGAGGCGCGTTGCCCGACACAGCGCTTTCGACCTTCACCTCGAACTGCGTGGAGAAGTCGCCACTCAGCTCGGTGTGCGTGGTCACCTTGCGATCATCGTAGAAGCACAATGCATCGACGGTCGTTCCAGCGGGGGATTTGCTGACGACGTACTTCTTGCAGTTGGCTCTGTTCTCCGCGCTGCTGGTGCGAACGGTGTTCCGCTCCGCCTCCTCGCTGATGCACATGGTCAACTGCTGCTCGCGCGCGCCACGACCTTCGTCGGTCTGGGTGACCACATCCCAAAGGCCTGCCTTGCGGAGTGGAAGATCCAAAGTCTCCTCGGCAGTAACCGCGACGCTGCCAAGAGCCAGGGATGACGCGGCAAGCAGTGCTAGATTGGCCCAGCGCATAAAAGGAAGCTCCAACTGATGTGAGGCCGACAAATTCCGTCGGGTTTGCGAGCTGGCAAGCTATGTGAGCGCAAGCGGCAATGGCATGGGAGCAGTTCCCGTGAGCGCTCAATATGTCGTGATCCTGCGCAATCGCGGCGGAGCGGCGCCGTCGACGATCACACAGTTTGGAAGTGTCTTCCGGAAAACTTCCCGATCACAACCCCGGCGATTGCTGACTCGTTGCCGCGAGTGCTACGCCGCCGCTCGCCGGAAGTGACGCCGCACGACAAATCCATGAGGACGCCCTGTGAATCGATTCTTTGCTGCCGCCTTGCTCACCGCAGTTCTGCCAACACTGGCCGTCGCCCATGGACCGAGCCGCAAGAAGGAGGTCTCGACCATTGAGATCAACGCGCCGGCCGACAAGGTCTGGGCGATCGTCGGCAACTACGGCGACATGAGCTGGCATCCTGCTATTGCCAGCACCGAGGCAACGCCAGGTGAGTTGAAGAAGGAAGTGTCGAAGCGCAAGCTGACGTTCAAATCCGGCGCCGTTTTCACAGACACGCTGACACGCTATGAGCCCGACAAGCGCACCATCGCCTTCCTGACCAATGACGAGGATCACAAGGAGCTGCCCGTCGAAGGCTATTCCTCGACGATCTCCGTTGCCGACGATGCCGGAAAGTCGAAGGTCGAGTGGAAGGGAGCTTTCTACCGCGGCTACATGAACAACGATCCCCCGCCGGAGCTCTCGGACGAGGCGGCGACCAAAGCTGTGACCGCATTCCAGAAAGCTGGCCTCGAGGCACTCAAGGCCAAGGCAGAAGGCGGAAAGTGAACCGAAGCGCTGCTGCGGGCATTGCACCTTGGCTGTTGGCGATTGCCTGCACAGCAGCGGCTTTCGCCCATGCCGATGCCCCGCGTGAGGCTCTGATAACGAGCCAGCTTGCGGACAAGGTCGATGTCGTCGATCTGACGACGATGCAGCGCGTCGGAGATATTGCAGTCAGCGGCCGCCCGGCAGGCATCGCGCTCTCCCCCGATCGCAACACGGCCTATGTTACCGCACCTGAGGGCAACGAGCTGATCGCGATCGATGCCGCTGCCCGGAAGGTGATCTGGCGACTATCGACCGGCAAAGGTCCTCTTGGGATCGCCGTCAATCCGGGCAGCGGGGCGGTCTATGTCGCGAACTGGTACGGCGATGAGATCGTAGCGGTCGATCCAAACACACATACGGTGGTTGGCCGCGTCGCAGTCGGCAAGGCGCCGTCGGGCATCGCGGTGACGTCGGATGGAAAGACGCTCTTGTCTGCGGACCGAGAGGTCGATGCGATCAGCATCATCGATTCCGCCACGTTGAAGCGCGTTGGCGAGGTCAAGGTCGGCAGCCATCCGTTCGCAGTATCGATCGAACCCGACGGCAAGCGCGCCTTTGTCGCCAATGTCGTCAGCAACGATATTTCTGTCGTCGACCTCGCGACGCGATCGGTGATCGCGACGGTCAAGGTTGGTTCCAGGCCCTATGGCGTCGCGTTTGCGCGCGGCAAGGGTTTCGTGACCAATCAGGCGGCCCGCTCCGTGAGTGTGTTCGATCTCGCGACGTACGCAAGCGTGACTACGATCACCGCGTGCGATTACCCCGAAGGTATCCAGGCATCCGCCGACGGCAGCTCCGTCTACGTCGCGTGCTGGGCCGACAACGAGCTGATCCGCATCGACGTTGACACACTCGCCGTCAACGCCCGCGCCGAAGTGAGCGATGGTCCCCGGTCATTTGGCGCTTTTCTGCGCTGACCGCATACGGCTCGAAGACACATCGCGACATCACACTTTTTTTCGGCTCTGCGTTTCTTGCAACCCTCTACTCTTTTTTTCCCAAGTTCACCGGCCGAAAAATCCCGTCGAAGCCCGGGACGCTCTGGCAACGCTTTTGTGAAACAATCGGGAATAAATCCTGCCTGCACCAAGTTACCCCTTTAACCGTGGGTTCTTCAGTTCGCCCGAAGGAGCCCTCGGGGTTGAGTAAGCCATCGGCCGGTTCAAGAAGCCGGTGGCATGGGGGAGTAACGAATAATGCGTTTTGCGTATATGTCCGCCGCTTCGGCGGTGGCTATCCTATCCACTTTGGCAACGTCAGCCACTGCGCAGGAGGCCCCGGAGCCGGCCCCCGCAGGCCAGTTGCCGCCGGTCGAGGTCATTCAAAAGCAGCCGTCACCGGCGCCCGCAGCCAAAAAGAAATCTGCAGCAAAGAAGCAGGTCTCGCCCGCGCCGCAACCGCCGGCATCGTCCTCTGCTTTCGCCGGTCCCGAGCGCACGCAGGATGGCCGCGTCGTCGACAAGGCGCCGAACCTCAGTCCGGTCAATCCAGCTTCGAGCATCCTCCCGAACGACATGCAGGATTACGTTGGCGCCGGCACCAAGGTGACGGAAAGCCAGATCGACGAGCTGCGACCCAAGGACAACCACGAGATCCTGGCAACCGTACCCGGCGTCATGGTCGTCAATGACGACGGCATGTCGCGGCACAGCGGTATCGGCCTGCGCGGCTCGCCCATCCGGCGCTCGCGCAAAGTGCTCGTGCAGGAAGATGGCCAATCCATCAACTTCTCGAGCTACCTCGATCCGTCGACGCACTACACGCCCCCGACCGAGCGCGTTGAAGGGGTCGAGGTGCTGCGCGGCTATAACATCCCGTTCGCGCCGCTGACCAACCACGGCGTCGTCAACTTCCAGAACCTCAGCCCTTTCGGCGCGGATGAGACAGTCATCTCCGCGAGCATCGGCACAACGGAGGGCGCCAACAAGAGCGTCAGCAACACCCGGCACGTCCATACGCGCCAGCGCGCGGGCAACGTTGGTGTCGTTGCCTCGTATACGGGTAGCGAAGCAGGTGGTGCCTGGGACAACGAAGTGCTGCGCTACAACGACTTCTATGGCGCCCTCGGCTGGAAAGGTACCGATCAGGATCTGACGATCTCAGGCGTTTACTTCCGTCAGCGCGACAACTACGACGAAGACAACTACGAGGGCACAGAGGCCGACTTCTTCGCCAACGGCCGTCGGAAATCCGGTAATCCGGACATCGGCGACGGCGCATCGGACGCCAACACGTACAACGCCGATTATTACAAGCTGCAGCTCGCTCACAACCTCAACATCGACGATGAGACGACGCTGTCGACGCGCGTCTACGGCCACGACCACGAGCGCAACCGCTTCTCGGCGCGCGAGGAGTTCGGCCCTGACTTCTACATGCGTGGCCGCAATCGCCACTATCGCTACTGGGGCGCTGACAGCCGACTTGAATTCGCCAATCGGGAACTGTTCGGCGGCGGCACGAGCCAGGACATCCAGGTGGGCATCAGCTATGAGCGCCACACGATGCGCAACTGCACCAGCTTTGGAGAGCTTGGGCAGACCCTCAACGCCAACAACACCGGCAATTGCTTTGCAGATGAGGGGCTGGGCGACACAGACACTGGACGCTTGGAGAAGTTCCAGACCGACGCATACACAGCCTTTATCCAGTCGGCGATGCATCTGACGCGTGATTTCACGCTGACGCCGGGCGTACGCTTCGTGCACTACAACGTCGACCGCGACGGCGTCTATGCCGGTCCCGGCGCTCCGATTGCAGGCGATACGCCCTACCCGGGCGACATCGAGGCAGGTGACCTAGTCGGCGTCGAGAAGCAGACGTTCAACCATGTTCTTCCCGGCGTCGCGTTTGCCTGGGATGCCGGTCATCGAAATACGGTCTATGGCGGCTATCACCGGGGCTTCACGCCATCGGTGGCGCGCGGCGAGTTCTATCCGCTGCCCGAGGAGATCGGCGACAATTTCCAGATCGGCATTCGCAGCAGTGCGATCAAAGGCCTGACGTTCGACCTCGCCTACTTCCACAGTCGCATCGACGACTACCAGATCAAGGAGGCATTCACGGCCGAGAACACCGGCGCGAACGTGTTCGGCACGGTCGACAAGGTGACGATCAATGGCTTTGAGATTGGCTCTCGCGCCGACAGCCAGCCGTTCACTGGCGGCCGCCTCAACTTCTTCGGCCAAGCGAACTACACCTTCGCCGACTCGGTTGTTTCAAGCGGTGTCGACCTCGGCGAGGATGGTCTTCCCGGCGGCGTTGGCGACGATGCCGACACAAACCTGAAAGGCAATTACGTTCCCGAAGTGCCGCGCCACTTCGCAACGCTCACCGTCGGCTTCGAGGAGCGCGGACTGTGGGATGCGAGCCTGTCGTGGACCTACATCGGCGAATTCTACACCGACCTTGCGAACACACCGTACGGCGTCGATGACGAGGGCGTGAACGGCCTGGTTCCCGACGTCTGGCTCCTTTCGGCCCGTGCCAATTACACGATCCCTGGAACCGCGACGACGCTGTTTGTCGCCGGCCAGAACCTGCTCGACGAGTTCTACATCGCCGACCGGGCGGACGGCATGAAGCCGGGGATCGGACGGACCCTGTGGGCAGGGTTCAAGATGAAGCTGCAGTAAGGCCCCCCAGCACTACAGCAGCTCACTGTGCCGCCTCTACCCCCCTACAGGTAGAGGCGGCATTTTTTGTTTTGCGAGCACGCGTTGCCGGATTTTCTCTGGGATTTTTGCCACGACTTTCCACGGCGTCATGTGCCAGCGTGCGCGGCAAGAGGAAACCCCCTGGGAACAAAAGAAATTCAGATGCGAAACATTGCTTTAGCAACAGCCGCTCTCGCGCTGGCAGCAACCTCTGCAGCCGCCGATTGCACGTCCGAGGTCAACGACGCCTTTGCCAAATTGCGCAAGTCCGCCGCCTTCCGCATGGAGACCAAGATCACCAACCCGCAGGGCACGCTCACCATGAGCAATGACTATGTGCTGCCTGACCGCATGCACCAGGTCGTGTCTATGGGCTCGGACGGCCCGCAACAGATGGAAATGATCCTCGTCGCAGGCAAAGCCTGGAGCAATCAGGCCAACGCCGGCTGGGCCGAAGTGCCGCCCGACTTCGCCTCCAAAATTACTCAGCAGATGAAGGAAACCGTCGCCGAGCCGCCAAAGGATACGTCGCAGTTCGAGTGCCTTGGCGACGTGACCTTCGAAGGCAAGACGTATGCGGGCTATCGCACCAAGCGCGCAGCTGCCGCCGATGGCAAGCCTGGCGCCGACGCTGGCGCAGGCACCACAGTGCAGACTGTGTATATCGACAAGACGCTCGGTATACCCGCCCGCAATATCGTGACCTCCGAAGCCGCGCCGGATAAGCGTCTCTTCGACGGCTCCTTCAGTCTGCGTGACGGTCTCAAGATCGAACCGCCGAAACTCTGAGGGAGAAGCGGGAAAAACTCCCGCGACAATCTGTCGGAACAAGCGCACAGATTGACGTTCGCGGAGGATACGACAATGCGCATTTCATCGCTGATTTCGGCGTTCGCCGGTATTGCACTCTCGGTGGCCGGCGTGGTTCTGCCGGCCCGCGCGGCTGATGATCCTTGGCCTGATATTCACGCTGGCGTCTTCGGCGGCCGTCCGGTCGTCGAGAGTGATGGCAGTCTCGCGCTGTACGTTCCCGAGCAGGCGGAGGACGCAGCAATCGTTCCGGTGGCGGTGCATATGCCGCCGAACATTGCCAACACCGCCAAGTCGCTGACCATCATCATCGACCGTAACCCGGCGCCGGTTGCCGCGACGTTCCGCTTCGGCGAGGCCTTTGCAGGGTCTGCCGAGATCGGTGAGCGGAAGATCATGACCCGCGTGCGCGTCGACAGCTTCTCGAATATCCGCGCGATCCTCGAAACTGCTGATGGCAAGCTCCACATGGCGAAAAAGTTCGTCATGGGGGCTGGCGGCTGCTCGGCGCCAGCATCAAAAGATGCAGACGAGGCCATGGCCAATCTCGGCAAGATGCAGGTCAAGTCGACCGCGAGCGCCGCGCACGGTGCGGCTTGGCGCGAAGGCATCATCATGATCCGCCATCCCAACTTCACCGGGATGCAGATGGATATCGTGTCGCGTGGCTATACGCCGGCGCGCTATATCGACCTGCTAGAGGTGACGCGCGGCGGTCGCCTTTTGCTGCGCATGGAAGGCGGGATTTCGATCTCGGAGAACCCCAACCTGCGGTTCACGTTTGACGGCAGCGACGGCGATCAGTTGGAAGTGCGCGCCAAGGATAGCAACGACACAAAGTTTGCCGGGAAATCGCTACCGAGCGGATCCTGATGTGCGACTGCGCGCCGCCGTGTCGATCAACGCGCGCGGCGCTGCCTCGCTGACAACAGGGCAGCCCAGAGCCGTTTCCAGGGCTGCCGTCACCTCGTCCACGGTGTTGGTCGCCGCGTAGACACCACCGGTATCGTCAGCCAGGCAGCGTGAAGCGAAGTTGCCTTCGGTGCCAACTGCGCTTGCGATCTGATAGCTGATGACGTGCACAACCGTGCCGGCGCCTTCTGTCTTCAGCTGTTGGGCCAAAGCGCAGGAGTCTCCCCCGCACGTTTCCTCGCCGTCTGTGACGAGCACGATGGTCCCCGAACGATTGCGGAAATCGAGAGCGTTGGCTGCGCGCAGCACTGCGCGCGTGAGCGGCGTACGGCCGTCGGGCCGGAGTGCATCGACGCGGCTCATGATGCGCTTGCCGTTGTCGACGGCGGGCCTCAACTCCAACGCCACGTTGGCGCAAGCCGGCCGCGATCCCGGACCATAGGTGATAAGGCCGATTCTGCGCTTGGATGAAACCCGCGGCAGCACGCGCGCCAATGCGGTGCGGACCGTATCGATGCGCCGCAACCCGGTATTGTCGCCCGCGGCGGCCGCCATAGATTTGGAGGCGTCGAAGACGATCATTGCATCGTCCATGCAGGGCTGCTGTGCACTTGCTGGCGAGACCAACTGCAGCAACACACAGGCGGGCCAGACCACAAGACACAAGCTCGCGGTCTGGCCTTTCATGGGCTACTTCGCCTCTGCCTTGGCCTTGAGGCCATTGAGGCCAGTCGTGAAGTATTCCTTCATAGCCTTGACCGCGGCGGCGTCGTTCTTGTCCGGTGCCGGCTCATTGCCCGTGTCCGCACGATAGAAACGGCCCATCCACTTGACGGTGCTGCCGCCGTTAGGCCCAGGCTTGACGACGATCTCCGATGTGTACGAGCTCACCGGCAGGACATCGATCTTCTCTTTCGACAGGCGATAGAGATAATTCATTTCCTTGTCGCTGTAGTAGTCGAGGCCTTCCTGCAGCTCGCCACCCGACTTGAAGGTGATGATTCGCGTGGCGTTTGAATCATTGCCTCCGGTGCCGACACTTTTGGTGAGCGCAGGATTCCAGTCGGCGACGTTGCCAAAGTCCTTGATGATGCCCCAAACCTTCTCCGGAGGGGCGGCTATGTCGATGCTCTCATCGACCTTCTGGGGCGTAGGGCCATGGGCCTGCGCCGCAAATGCAAGCATGAGAAGCGAGATCGACGTAACGAGAATACGCAGCGGCCGCATTCAGTAAGCTCCCTGAGATCGAGTTGATTGACGTATTTGGATAAGAGGACGCCGGCGGTCGAAGACGCCGACGGCATAGACGAGTAAGAGCAGAGCCAGCGACAACGCGCCCGGCACGGCGCTGACATTCGTCGCGACGGTCAGATCGCGCGGATGGGCAGAGATGGAGAGCGGCTGCACGAGATCATGCGGGCTTTCGAGGTATGCGTAGGTAAGCCCCGTCAAGGACGCGAGTTGTTTCAGATAGTCCTCTCGGACAACCGCCAAGTGCTCTTTGTTGTTGACGACGGCATTGCCGAACGGCGCCCACTTAGGATGATATCCGGGTCGCGATGCGGCATCCGGCGGTGGCGGACCGGAGCGGTTTTCCTGGGGAATATCCTGAGCCGCGTACGTGCCGATTTCCCGCCCATCGTCATCGTACTTGAGGAGCGGAGAGCGCTTGTGCGATCCGATGCCGACGATCAGTCCGCCGACATCGCCGGGCTTGCCCTCGAATGGCGCGACGCCGCTGAACGGTAGGGGCGGCAGCTCGTGCCCGTCCGTTATGAAGATGAGATCGGCCTTCAGGCTGTTCGCAATATCGATAGCGCTGTAGAGGCCCTTCGAGACGTAGCTGTCTCCCTCCCACGCCATGCGCCAATCCAGGAATGAGATCGCCCCATCGACGGGAGCGAAGTTCTCGCAGACCTCGACGGGATCGAAGAGCAGGAACGAGCGCCGCTCGGTGAAGAAGCCGAGACCCAGCTTCGAGCCGCATGGCAGCTTGGCAACCGTCTCACGCAGCGCCGTCTTGGCGGCGTCCAGGCGGCTGATCTTGTCGAAACCGCTCTGAACGTCGCGGGTGTTCATGCTGGTGGTGATGTCGACGATCGCCACGACGTCATAAGCATTCCGCTGCAGCGGCAGCCGCGGCACCAGAAGCGCCACCAGCGCCAGCACGAAGGCTCCGGCGGTCAGCCACAGGCGTGCATCCTTGAACCTCAACCGATTCATGGCAGCCCCTTAGGCGCGCCGGGGAGATCGGTCCACAGCTTCTCAGGCGTTTCGAGCGGCTTGTCTTCGTCCTCCCCCACGGCCTGGGGCAGGTCGCGCACAAGCCGCATCGCGACGTCGAGGTTGTATTTCGCATCCCAGTGTGAGGGATCGAGCCGCAACGCGCTGCGGTATTCGGACTTGGCCAGCGTGACGAGCGGAATGGCCTTATCGAAGTCACCCTTCTCGATTGCGGTGATGGCAGCACGCACACGCGCGTTTGCCATGTTGTAGAGCATACGGACATTGATCGCCGGCCCAGCCCGCTCCCCGGCTTCGTCGAGCATCGGCTGAGCCTCGTCGATCCGGTTTCGTCTGAGCAGATACGCGGCGCGCGCCTCCAGCAATGCCGGCGCCGCAGATGCGGGATCGACCTCAACGTCCTTCCCTGCACGAAGGCGGTCGATGGTCGAATTGATCTGAAGCTTCGAGTACAGCAGGGAACCCGAGATCACGGCACCGACGACCCCGCCCGCAAGCAGCGTCTTCAACAGCGCTCCCTTGATGCTTCCCGCCTTCGGCAGCCAAGCTTGCAGCTTCATGCCGCCTCCCGCAGTTCGCGAGCGGTTGCGACACGACGCGTGCTTTTTGTCGGCGTCGCTACGCCCGAGTTCTCACCGCGGTCGAGACGAACCTCGAAGAGCTTTGCAAGCAGCAGGAGCAGCAAGGCCGACGCTGCGATCGCATAGGCCCATGCGGATAGATCGCGCTCGGGGATGCGCTCCTGATAGCGAATCGGATTGCGCTCCAGCTTGTCGATCTCAGTGATCGCATCTGCGACCGCCTTCGGATTTTCAGCCTCGAACGCCTTGTACGGCACCTTAAGCGACTGAAAGAACAAATTGAGGTGGCGCTCTGGAAGGGCCTGCGGCGTATCTGGAACATCCTTCCCGGGTGGATCGAAAATTCCAGGCGCGCCCGCGGTTCGAATGTAGAGCCAATAGAAATTCACAGGACGCTTTGCGATCTGCGCGCGCAGTTTCTCCTGCACGCGCCGGTCGATCACAGCGGCGCCATCAGAGACCAACACGATCGCCCTTGACGCAGGTGTCGGATCCATATCCTGCATGGAAAGCGCCAATGACAAGCCGAGGCCAACATTCGTGTAGGCGAGGCCGGGCCGGGCAATTGCATCCACCGCGCCAAGCACAGCATCCTTGTGGCTGGTGATGGGGAGGACGTGCATAGGCATGGTCGAGAACGCTGCCACGCCGAAGCGGTCGTGTGGACGTCGTGTCACAAAGTCCCGTAGCAGATCGCGGGCGGCAGCCGACTTCGATGGTTCGCCGACTCCTGGGCGGCTACCCGCAAACGTGTCGTCCATGCTGCTCGAGCGATCGAGCAGCAGCACCACGTGTGCCCCCTCCCCCACGCGCTCCACCGTCTGGCCCTTGAGGTGAAGCCCACCGATGCCGGCAAGCAGGGCGCCGATCGCGACGACCCCAGCCACATGCAGTCCGACATCCACGCTGCGCGAAATAGGGTCCGGCGCGATGTGCAGCAGTGACGGGTATCCTTGCCGACGCTGCAACGACACAAGCAGGGGCACGAGAAGCAGGGGCAGAGCGAATAGCACCCAAGGTGAGGAGAGCGCGAGGTTCATGCCGCTCTCCTTTCCGCCGTGCTGAGCTGCGCGCTGAGCTCGACGAGTGCCGCCAACGGCATATCGGCTCGCGCCTCGTCAACGTCGTTGGCGAAGAAAGCTCGGCGCGAGGCGAGAAACAGGCGATCGATGCCGGACTGCTGGTCGTGGAACTCGGGATGCTCACCGAGGAAAGATTGGACATCATCAGCCAGCACGCGGCGTCCCGCCGCCAGATCGAACGCGCGATGCATTTTCAGCAGGGCGGCGCGATAGCCGCTGGCGCCATCGAGGCTGGACGCATTCGACCGAAGAAACCGTGCGGCCTCAGTGAAGGGACGCGAGGGCCGTCGGTTGAAAGGCCACCATGCGTTGTGCCAGGCCAATCCTGCCAACGCTATCAACGCGCCGATCGCCGAAGCGAGCAACCCAGTTCGCTCGGCACCTGTTGTCAGCCGTGGTGCTCGTTCATCGACCTGGAGATCGACGGCGCTGCCCGTGCTCTGGCTGGCCGCCGCAAAGAGCTGCCGTATCGGCGAAGTGATGAACGAGAACGCAGGGACCGCGATCTCGCCGTCGTCCTGCAGCTTGAGCTTGAAGCCTGGAATGGTCAGGCTGCGAGGATCCAGAGGCGTGTAGAACGTCTGGTAGCTGACATCGAGCGTATGGACCGAGCCGTCCCCGTCGTGCGTCTCGGTGTGATTGATCCGGCTGATCTCCAGCCAGTAGTTGAGCGGCCCGGGGCGCGGAAGCGAAGAGCTGTCGAGTTCGTCGCCGGCGGCTAGGCGTACAGTGATCTGACGGCTGAGGACGTCGCCTAGAAAATATCCGAACGCACGCGGCTCAACGACAGAGATCGATGGCGGACGCGACGCGGCGTGAGCGGCAGTGCCCGATAGAAGGGCGATTGCGGCGATGAACCACCTCATGCTTCTCCGTCCATGAGATAGCTTGCGAACCGTCGCCAGTCGATATGGTCCTCAACCTCGAATGGTGGTCGTCCGTAGCGCGCCGCCAACTTCTTCAAATCGGCGCGACGGCGCCTGCTCCTCCTTAGCCACGCCTCCCGCAGTTGCGGGCGCATGACGACCAGGCGCCGCCGGCCGACCTCGAGATCGGTGAGTGAGATAATCCCCCACCGAGGTAGTTTTTCGATCTCCAGACTGTCCGTGAGAAGGATGGGCACGATGTCGTGCTGTGCAAGGGTCGCGAAAGTGGCCTCAATCTCCTCGTCCGGCATGTGGAAGTCCGACACGACGAACACCAGCTTGCGCCGGCCCGATATCATTGCGGCGGCATCGCGCAGGCCGGCGGCGCTGCGTCCACGCGGAACGGCACTCCTCAGACGAGACAGCATCTCGGTCTCGCTGCCCCGCCCACGCGTCGCGAGGAACGTGAGCTCCGGGCGTACGTGCTCATCACATCCGATGAGGCCGAAGGCGTCCCCGGCGCGGCGAGCCGAAGCTGCCAGCGCTCCGCAGAGGTCAGCCGCCAACGCCAGCTTTTCGGCACTGCCGCGAAAGCCCATCGATGCCGACACGTCGACGAGCGCGTAGACGGTGACCGCCGACTTCTGCTCGAAGCGCCGGACATGGAGCCCCTCGAATGGGTCCATGGCGCTGACGCGGAGGTCGATGCGGCGGGGATCGGGATTACGGATCAGCGGCACGACATCGCGAAAGAACCCGCCCGCGCCTTCGAACTTGCTGCGATGGGCCCCGACCCGGGCTTGCGCGCTTCTCCAGGGCAGCCGGTAGGCGAGATCCGTCCGCTCCACCTCGTCGGTCATGGCGCCGGGATCCGCTCGAAGAGCTGGCGGATCAACTCGCGCACGATCGCGTCGCGGCGCAGCTCGTAGATCGGGCTGAGGAAGATCCGGTGCGCCATCGTCTCGAAGAACACGGCGCGCAGATCCTCCGGCACCACCATGTTGCGTCCGTCGAGCCAAGCAGCCACGCGTGCTGCTCGCAGCAAGTAGCTCATGCCGCGCGGGCTCGCGCCACCGATGATCAGCCGGCCCATGTCGACATCTCCAATGTCGATGCCGGCCGTCTCGGGGTTGCGCACCGCCTGCCACAGATCGAGCGTATAACGCTCCAGATCAGGACTGGCTTCTATGCTGGCTTGAATCGCTGCCGACACGGCAGGCAGTTCCTTGTGCTCGAGCAATCCTGCCGGCACCGCTTCGATTAGTTTGTCGCTGTCATGGAAACGCGGATCGAACGCGAGCTGCCGCCGCACTTCGGCGTCGTTCGGCGTCGCGATGCTGATCTCCATGAGGAAACGGTCGCGCGCGGCCGCGGGAAGCTCGAACGTTTCCTCCCGCTCGATGGCGTTGCGATCGGCGAACACCAGAAGATACGGGAAGTGATACTCGCGGTTGAAGGCAGTGATGCTGCGCTCGGCCATCAGGCGCAGGAGCAGAGAATGCACCTGGGGGCGCGCGCGGTTGATTTCGTTGAAGAAGAAGACCGTCAGATCGCTGCCGTAGCGGATCACCGGGCCCGGCTCGACGCGCGGCCTGCCGTCTTCGCCGATATACGTATGATAGATCATATCGGCCGGCATGAGGTCGATGGTGCCCTCGATGCGCTCGTACGCCCCGCCGAGCCCACGCGCCGCAGCCCGGAGCAGCGTTGTCTTGCCGACACCGACATCGCCCTCGAGCAGCACGTGGCCGCGCGCGAATATTGCAATCGTCAGCAGCCGAATGATGCGCTGCTGGCCGATGATGACTTTGCCGATCTCGTACTCCAGCTCGGTGGCGCGTCTGCGCCAGCCGGAGAGATCTATCGCCTGCGGGTCCCGAACTGCGTGAACGCCT
>CAZBPM010000003.1:0-29282 GCA_964493785.1 uncultured Hyphomicrobium sp.
GCTGCCTCACTAGAACTAGAACGCAGCGTTTCGGCGCCCGCGCTCCCACTTTTGATTTGCGCCGGCGACTCCCCCGCGGGGAGCCGGCCGCCGGCGCATGCCTGGTTCATGGCGGCGCAACCGACTCGCACTCCGGCGGCCGGTTGGCGCACGCTCTTTGAAATTAGCGAGGGCGTGAATCGGCAGCGCAAATGAATCTGCTCTTTGACATCCAGCAACTCACGCCTGTCATCCTCGGCTTCATGCCGAGGATCAGGCGCGTAGCTGATGGCGCGAGGAATAGGTGGAAGCTACTTGAAGTGCTTGGAGAGCTTAAGGCCCTGGGCCTGATAGTGCGAAGCGAGGTCGCGGCCGTAGACGAGCTCGGGCGGCCGAGTGAGCTGCTCATAGACGAGCCGGCCGATATTCTGTCCATCCTCGATGATGAACGGCACCTTGTGCGAGCGGACTTCGAGCACTGCGCGCGCACCGGTTCCACCCGCCTCGGCGTGTCCAAAGCCCGGGTCGAAGAAGCCGGCGTAGTGGACGCGGAATTCGCCCACGAGCGGATTGAAGGGCACCATCTCGGCAGCCTGATCGGGCGGCACGTGCACCGCTTCCTTGGACGCCAAAATATAGAACTGATCGGGATCGAGGATCAGGCGCTTTTTATCGCGCACGTAGATCGGCTCCCAGTAGTCGAGCACCGGGCAGGCTCCGACCTGATCGACATCGACGACGCCGGTGTGGCGCTTGGCTCTGTAGCCGACGAGGCCGCCTTCGCCGCCAGCGAGATCGACGGAGAGCGAAATCTCTTGCACGGGCCGCGCGTCGGCGCCGCCCGAGCGGAAGCGGATCTGCGAAAGGCGCGAGCCCCGGCGAACGAGTACCGGGAAGGTCTGCGGGCAGATCTCGGCATAGAGCGGGCCGCTGTAGCCGGCTGGGATCTGGTCGAAGGCAGATACGCCATCGGCGATGACGCGGGTGAATACGTCGAGGCGGCCGGTGGAGCTTTTCGGGTTCGTGATCGCGCACAGCGCGGAGGGGAGCGCGAGGCTTTCAAGCAGCGGCACGACGTAGACGCAGCCGGTTTCAAGGACGGCGCCGCGGGTGAGGTCGATGGCGTGCAGCTTCAGGTCGTCGAGCTTGGCGGCGACGGTTTCGCCCTTGCCGGGGAGGAAGCTGGCGCGGATGCGATAGGCAACGGTGCCCAGGCGCAGGTCGAGGCTCGCGGGCTGCAACTGGTTCGGCAGCAGGGGCTCGGCCAGCTTCACCTGTCCGGCTGCGATCAGGGCGGTGATCGCCTGCGACGGCAGGATGCCGGCCGCCGCCTCAGCAGCAGGGTCCGCAGCTTTAATTTCGGGCTTAGCCATACTCGTTAAGTCCTCGCCGCAAGTGCAGCTTGTCGCTCTAGAACACCCGGGCCTTGACGCCAAGCGCGAAGCGGGAGTAATCCCCGCTGTTACCCCGTGGTCATTTGGCCGGCCGGCTTGCAGCCACGTAAAACAACTCGCTAAAAGGGCCGTGCGCACTCGCAAGCTTTGGCGCGGCTTTTCCTTATCGAGCAGCGCTTTAGCTGGCCGGGTTTTTTTACTGGGCTTTGCCCTGGAGGAAAGTGCGCATGGCTATCAGCAAGAAAAATCAGGCCGGCCCCGAGACGTGGGCGCCAGAAACCCAGCTCGTGCACGGCGGAACGCTGCGCTCGCAATTCGGCGAGACCTCCGAGGCAATGTTCCTCACGCAAGGGTTCGTCTACGCGAATGCCGAGCAGGCCGAGGCGCGCTTCAAGAACGAAGACCCCGGGTTCCAGTACAGCCGGTTCGGAAATCCTACAGTCGCAATGTTCGAGGAACGCGTGCGGCTGCTGGAGGGCGCAGAGGAAGCGCGCGCCACGGCGAGCGGCATGGCAGCCGTCAATGCTGCAATCCTAGGGTACCTCAAGGCGGGCGATCATATCGTGTCGGCGCGGGCGCTGTTTGGCGCCTGTCGTTACATCGTCGACGTGCTGGCGCCGCGCTACGGCATCACTTCGACGCTGGTCGATGGCCGTGACCTCGAGAACTGGAAGAAGGCGATCCAGCCGAACACCAAGCTGTTCTTCTTCGAGACGCCGTCCAATCCGACGCTGGAGTTGGTCGATATCGCAGCGGTATCGAAGCTCGCGCACGAGGTCGGCGCCATCGTCGTGGTCGATAACGTATTCGCGACGCCACTGCTGCAGCGGCCGCTGCAGCATGGCGCGGACGTGGTCGTTTATTCCGCGACCAAGCACATTGACGGCCAGGGCCGGTGCCTGGGCGGCGCGGTGCTGGGCTCCAAGGACTACATCACCAACCACCTGCAGGAGTTCCTGCGGCAGACCGGGCCGACGATGAGCCCGTTCAATGCATGGGTGATGCTGAAGGGCCTGGAGACGATGCCGGTGCGGGTCAGGGCTCAGGTGGCGACGGCGGCGCGCATCGCCGATCACCTGGCCGAACAGACGGAAGTTTCGCGCGTGATCTACTGCGGTCGCGAAGACCATCCGCAGGCCGAGATCGCCAAGCGGCAGATGACCGGCGGCGGGCAGATGATCGCGTTCGAGGTGAAGGGCGGCAAGGCGGCTGCCTTCGCGCTGCAAAACGCGCTCCGCTTGATCAAGATCTCGAACAATCTGGGCGATGCCAAGTCCCTGATCACGCACCCGGCGACCACGACGCACCACCGAATTGGACCGGAGGCGCGCGCCGAACTGGGCATCAGCGACGGCATCCTGCGCCTATCGGTCGGGCTCGAGGCGTTCGAGGACCTGGCTGCCGATCTCGATCAAGGGCTCGCCGCAACCCGTCGTTAATGGGTGACAGGCGTCATTGACCCGGCGCCGGGCAGCCTTAGTATTCGCCGCCGACGCGCTCGCGCCGGGCACCAGGAGCAATGCCGCACTATGTACGAAGCTGTGACCCGCGGCATCCGCATCCGCGTTACCCCGCAATACCTCGACGATCAGTCGGAGCCGGACGAAAGCCAGTTCTACTGGGCTTATACCATCGACATCGCCAACGAGAGCGAGGAGACGGTGCAGCTTCGCTCGCGGATATGGCTGATCACCGACGGCGTGGGGAACACGCAAGAGGTGCGGGGCCCTGGCGTCGTCGGCGAGACGCCGGTCATACAGCCGGGGTCGTCGTTCAGCTATACCTCGGGGTGTCCGCTGCGCACGCCATCGGGGATCATGGTCGGCAGCTACCAGATGACCGATGAGAAAGGGGAGCTGTTCGACGTCGCCATACCGGCATTCTCGCTCGACAGTCCTTTCGTCGCGCGCAGCCTCAACTAGTCCCATGGTCGAGAAGTCCGAGAACCACCCATGACGGGACCGAGCTACTCATCGCAAGAGCTGCTGGAACGTCTGGTCGCGTTCGATACGACGAGCCACAAGCCGAACGTGCCGCTGATCCGCTTCGTCGAGGACTATCTGCTGCAGCACGGCGTCGAAGCCGAGATCGTGCCCAACGCGCAGGGAACGAAGGCGAGCCTCTATGCCACGATCGGGCCGAGGGGCACGCCGGGCGTTGCGCTTTCGGGGCACACCGACGTCGTACCGGTCGATGGGCAGACGTGGACGTCGGATCCGTTCATCGTAGCCGAGCGGGACGGAAAGCTGTTCGGGCGCGGCACGTCCGACATGAAGGGCTTCATCGCCTGCGCGCTCGCTGCGGTGCCGAGCTTTATTGCGCGGCCGCTGACGGTGCCGATCCATCTGGCGTTGTCGTACGACGAGGAGATCGGCTGCCTGGGCGTGCGGCCGATGATCGCCGAGTTCGGCAAACGGCTGACGAAGCCGCGCATGGTGTTCGTAGGCGAACCGACGTCGATGAGCGTGGTCGATTCCCACAAAGGGCCGGTGCGCTGGCGCATCGACGTGCGGGGACGGGCAGCGCATTCGAGCATGGCGCCGCTCGGGGTCAACGCCATCGCCGTGGCGGGCAAGATCCTGCGCGAGCTTTCGGAGATCGAGGAGGAGTTGAAGCAGCGCCCGCGCGATCCAAGGTTCGATCCGCCGTATGCGACACTGCAGGTGACGAAGATCGAGGGCGGCACCGCGACCAATATCGTGCCGATCAATTGCACGATGCAGTTCGACGTGCGCGCCATTCCCGGCGTCGACATCGCGGCCATCGACAGGCGGATGCGCGCCTTTGCGGCCGACGCCTGCCTGCCGGAAATGCACAAGATCGCGCCGGAAGCCGGCATCGACATCGCGATCGCCAATCAGGTGCCGCCGTATTCCGCAGGCGCCGCATCCGAAGCCGTGGCGCTGGCGCTGAAGCTCGCGGGGCAGAACGAAACGCATGCGGTTTCGTACGCGACCGAGGCGGGCCTATTTCAGGTGGCAGGCTCACCGGCCGTGGTGATTGGCCCGGGCGACATTGCGCAGGCGCACACCGCCGACGAATGGATCGAGAAGGATCAGCTCGACAAGTGCGATGCTTTCCTGAAGCGCCTCGGCGATTGGGCGGAGCACGGCTCCGCCGTGCGCTGACGCGCAACGATCACGACTTCTTCAGCCTGCTTGAGTTCGCCGCCGGGAACTTTTGGCATACTGCGGACTTATGACCGACGTGGAATTAATCACAGCCACGGAGGTTCTCGTGCAGCGCTCAACATTATGCGCCATTGTTTTCAGCGGCATCACGATGCTGGCCATTGCGCCGGCATCCGCCGAGCAAGAGATGGGCGAAGACGGCAAGGTCGCCTTCAACAACTCGTGCCGTACGTGCCACTCATTCAAGGCTGACGACAACCGCCTCGGGCCGACGTTGCACGGCATCATCGGGCGCAAAGCCGGGTCTATCGAGGGCTATCAGTTCTCGTCGGCGATGAAGAGCTCCGGCGTTACGTGGGACGAGAGCAACCTCGACAAGTTCATCGAGAATCCGGACAACGTCGTGCACGGCAATGCGATGAAGCCGTACGGCGGTATCTCGGATGCTTCCGAGCGCGCGAAGATTGTGAGCTATCTGAAGACGCTTAAGTGATCTCGCCGGGCTCAAAGCTATAGACCGTCGTGCAGAACTCGCACGTGACGGTGATCGTACCGTCCGGCTCCCGCATGTCGGTCAGCTCGGCCGCACCGAAGCTCTGCAGGAAAGCGTGTACCCGCTCGCGGGAGCAGCGGCAGTAGGCTTCGATCGGAGCGGACGGGAATGCGCGCACGCCTTCCTCGTGGAAAAGGCGATACAGCAGACGTTCCGGCGCCAGCGTTGGGTCGAGCAGCTCGTGGTCCTCGACGGTGGATGCGAGAATGCGGGTGCGCTCCCAATCGTCGTCGGTGTCGCCCAGGATATCCTCGTCGTCCTCGGAAATGAGGGACGCGGCCTCGATGCCGCCGTCGCGCGCAAGGTGCTGGACCAGCAGGCCGCCGGCACGCCATTGCCAACGGCCGGGCCCTCCGTTCTCGCCAGCGGTATAGTGACGGGCAACAGCGAGCCGCAGGAATGATGGAAGTTGCTCGGACTGCCGGAAATAACTCAGCGCAGCGTCGCCAATTCCGTTGCCGTCGAGCGCGACGATGCCTTGGTACCGCTCCATGTCCTGGCCGGGGTCGATGGTGATGGCGAGATGGCCCTCGCCGAGGAGCGCGCCCGGAGCGACCTCGTCATTCGCAGCGACGCGGCGCTTGTCGTAGCGCGCATAGCCACGCACGCGGCCGGGGGACTCGTAGGAGATGACAAGGAAGTCCAGAATACCGTCGGTCTTGGTCTGTAACGTCAGCTTGCCGTCGATCTTGAGGGCAGTGCCGAGCATCGCCGTCAGCGCTACGGCTTCGCCCAATGCCTGCGAGACCGCAACGGGCGCTGCGTGATGCGAAAGGATCTCGTCGATGGCGGGACCTAGGCGCACGAGGCGGCCGATGATGCCAGAGCGCTCCGTGCGGAACGGAAGCACAAGGTCATCGCTCGGCGTGCTTCGGGTGCCCGTCGTCGCCGCGTCGTCCGCCATCACGATACTCCCAGACACCAGGCAAGGATCGCCTTTTGAGCGTGCAGGCGGTTCTCGGCCTCGTCGAACACGACTGATTGCGGACCGTCGATGACGTCCTCGGACACCTCCTTGCCGCGGTAGGCGGGGAGGCAATGCATGAAGATGGCGTCCTTGTCGGCTGTCTTCATCAGGCGCGCGTCGACGGCGTACGGCTCCAGCATCTTCTTACGGCGCGAGGCGTCGGTCTGGCCCATGGAAACCCAGGTGTCGGTGACGACGCAGTCAACACCGCGCACAGCCTTGGCGGCGTCGCTGGTGTAGCTGACGGTGCCCTTCTCGCGCTTCACCCAATCAACTGCCTCCTGCTCGGGGCGCAGCTCGTCTGGGCAGGCGACACGCAGCTCGAAGCCGAAGCGCACAGCCGCGTGCATCCACGAGACGGCGACGTTGTTACCGTCGCCGACCCAGGCGACCGAGCGCCCTTTGATGGGGCCCTTGTGCTCCTCGAACGTCATGACGTCGGCCATGACCTGGCAGGGGTGGCTCTTATCGGTGAGGCCGTTGATGATCGGCACGGTCGCGTACTTCGCGAGATCGGTCAGCGTCTCGTGCGCGTTGGCGCGGATCATGATCGCGTCGATGTAACGAGACAGAACGCGCGCCGTATCGGTGATGGACTCGCCGCGTCCGAGCTGAAGATCGGTGTTGTTGAGCGAGAGCGTCTGGCCGCCGAGTTGGCGCATGGCGACGTCGAACGAGACCCGGGTGCGGGTCGACGGCTTCTCGAAGATCATCGCCAGCGTTTTTTCTTCGATGCCGTCCGGCCTGAACTTGGCAGGGGTTTTCTTGCCGGCCTTCTTCATGGCGTGCGCCATGTCGATGATCTTGCGCAGGGTGGCTGCGTCGAGACTATCGAGATCGAGGAAATGTCTCGGTTCAGAAACGGTTCGCGATTTCGTGGCCATAGCACTCCGGCCGGCTGGATTGAGATGATGTCAGGTCGAGGGTGCCGAAACGCGATCGAGAGCGCGCGAAAGACGCTGCGCGGCCTCGGCGATTTCTTCGTCGGCAATGTTGAGCGGCGGGAGCATACGCACGACGTTGTCGGACGCTCCGGCGAGGAGCAGCTTCTCGCCGAGCGCGGCCTTCACGACATCGGCCGGGGCAACCTTGACCTTGATGCCCGAAAGCAGCCCCTGCATTCGCACCTCTTCGACGAGATGCGGGTGGGCGTCTTTCACCTCGGCGAGGGCCTGCTTGAGCCGCAAAGTCTTCTGCTGCACGGCGTCGAGGAAGCCCGGCTCGAGCACGGCGTCCAGCACCGCGAAGCCGACCGCGGTCGCCAGCGGATTCCCGCCGAAGGTCGACCCGTGCGTGCCGGGCGTCAGTCCCTTGGCGGCGTCCTCGGTCGCGAGAAGGGCGCCGAGCGGGAAGCCGCCGCCAATACCCTTCGCGATCGGCATGAGATCGGGCGTGATGCCGGCCCACTCGTGTGCGAAAAGCTTGCCGGAGCGGCCCATGCCGCATTGGACCTCATCGAAGATGAGGAGAAGGCCGTGCTTGTCGCACAGCGCGCGCAGAGCCTGAAGGAACTCAGGACTGGCGACATTGATGCCGCCTTCGCCCTGGGTCGGCTCGATCATGATGGCGGCCGTCTCCGGCCCGATTGCCTGCTCGGTCGCGGCGAGGTCGCCGAACGGAACATGCTCGAAGCCCTCGACGGGCGGACCGAAGCCTTCCAGATATTTCGGGTTGCCGCCGGCAGCAATGGTGGCCAGCGTGCGGCCGTGGAAGGCGCCGTTGAAGGCGATGATGCGCCAGCGCTGAGGATTGCCGGATACGAAGTGGTAGCGCCGCGCGGCCTTGATCGCGGCCTCGCAGGCTTCGGCGCCCGAATTGCAGAAGAAGACCTTGTCGGCAAACGTCTCTGCGACCAGGCGCTCGGCCAGTCGCTCCTGCCCCTCGACGCGATAGAGGTTGGAGGTGTGCCACAGCTTCTGGGCCTGCTCGGTCAGAGCTGCGACCAGCCGTGGATGGGCATGGCCAAGCACATTGACCGCGATGCCGGATGCGAAGTCGAGGTAGCGGTCGCCGCCGGCCGTGATCAGCCAAGCACCTTCGCCCCGCTCGAAGACGAGGTTCTGGCGCGCGTAGGTGCCCATGACGGCAACGGACGGGCCAGACGAAGCGGCAGTTTTATCAGTGGCCTTGGTCGAGTGGTCCGAGGCCGCCAAGGATGCGGACATCGGTCGGCCCACTCCCGTTCAGCGAAGCATCGCTGGAAAGTAAAAAAGCCGCCTCCGCGGCGGCCAGTGAAGAGCTGTAGATACGCGCGCGGGGGTCATCTGTCAACGGAACGGACGCAGTTGCTCCCGCTTTGCTGCCGGGGGGAACCAGGCGTGCTCTCCGACAGCGCGCGTGACACAGCCGGCGGTGGATCATGGGTACGATACGAGAGTATTGGGGATTGCAGGGATCCGCTCCGCCGCCGCTGCTTTGGCTGGCCAGCATTCGCGGGCAAAACCGCCACTGCCCGGCCGTTGCGTGTTGCGAATATACCACCTGTCCCGCAGGATGGCCGGGGTGCCGGATCGAACGACCTTGTAGGCCCAATTCTGCCTGTTGTAGGTTTCTCCCTGTCAGGGCACGAGGGCTCGCGCTTGTTGAGCGCTCCTCTGCGAGTAGCCCTGACGCGGCTAGGCGAGTGAGTTGATCGTCCAGTCGAATTCGCGCTTCACGTCAAGCGCGTTTCAGTTCGCGTCACCCAAGTAAAGCGTCCCGTAACCGGGCAGGCATCGGCTTGTCGCGTTCGTCGTAGCGTCTCCGCACGCTCCGCGTCGCGTCTTCGTCTGTCCCGAATGTCAATCGGTGTGCGCTTTGGCGCGCGCCCCTGATCCTCAGGGAGCGAGACTTTATGGCTTGGACTGATGAGCGCGTGGATCTGCTGAAGAAGCTGTGGGGCGAGGGCTTGAGCGCAAGCCAGATCGCCGGGCGGCTCGGCAGCGTCACCCGCAACGCCGTGATCGGCAAGGTTCATCGGCTCGGGCTGTCCGGCCGCGCGACGACCTCGCGCATGAAGAGCCACCGGCCGCGCCCGCGCATGGCTTCCAAGCGCATGGCGAAGCCCGGCCGCTTCTCGGCGACCGGAAATCCCGCATTCCGCGCGCTCTACCAGGAAGCGGACGTGTACGTGCCGCCGGTCGAGGAAATGGTCATTCCTGCGAACGAGCGGAAAACAATCCAGACGCTGGTCGAGTGCAGCTGCCGCTGGCCGATCGGTGACCCGCAGATGGCGGATTTCCACTTCTGCGGCAAGAACAAGGTCCCCGGCCTCCCGTACTGCGAATTCCACGCTCGCCGGGCGTTCCAGCCGCCGCAGGCCCGCCGTCGCGAGCGCGAGAACATCGACATCACCTCGCCGATGGACATCACTCTTCCGCGCAAAGAAACCGCATAAAGCGGTCGCCGCGGCACTAGCCCAAGGAGATTTGAGGCGCGGGCCCGTCCCGCGCTTTTTTTTGTGGTGTGGGGCGAGTCTAGGCCGGCAGCCTAGAGAAAAGCCGGCGGTCGCCCGCCGGCTTCGGAAACTCAATGCGATGGGTTGGCGTCAGCTGTCGCCGAAGACGTAGCCGGCCGAGCGCACGGTACGGATCGGGTCACGCTCGTTGCCGCGAATAAGCGCCTTGCGCAGGCGGCCAATATGCACATCGACAGTGCGCTCGTCGACGAAGGCATCGCGGCCCCACACGCCGTCAAGCAACTGGGTGCGCGACAGCACGCGCCCGGAGCTCTCCATGAGGAACTCTAGAAGGCGGAACTCCGTCGGTCCGAGGCGAACCTGGCGCAGCCCTCGCGTGACGCGGTGTGCTGCGCGATCCAGCTCGATGTCGGCGATCTTCAGCACGTCGGCAAGGCGATCCGGCGAGGTACGGCGCAGGATCGCCTTGACGCGTGCCATCAGCTCGGGAAGCGAGAACGGCTTCACGACATAGTCGTCGGCTCCGGTGGAGAGGCCGCGGATGCGGTCGCTCTCCTCGCCGCGTGCCGTCAGCATGAGGATGGGCACGTTGCGCGAGTCCGACTTGGAACGCAGCCGGCGGCATAGCTCGATGCCGGAAACACCAGGCAGCATCCAGTCGAGCACCACAAGGTCGGGACGATCCTCCTCAAGCAGGATGAGCGCTTCCTCGCCCGTCTCTGCATGGGAGACGCGAAAGCCCTCGGCCTCGAGATTGTAGCGCAGCATCTCAGCGAGCGGCGCCTCGTCCTCGACGATGAGAACCCTAGCCGTCATTCAGTTAGCCTCGTGCGTTCGAGACATCACGACCCGGAGATCAGCGTGGAGCTGGTCTGATCGTCCTTGGGGCGATCGTCGGCGATGTTGAAACCGCGAACCAGGAAGTGAACCGTCTCGGCGATGTTAGTCGTGTGGTCGCCCACGCGCTCGATGTTCTTGGCACCGAACAGTAGATGGGCAGAGATGCCGATGTTGCGCGGGTCCTCCATCATGTAGGTGAGCAGCTCGCGGAACAGCGAGTTGTACATGGCGTCGATCTGGGCGTCGTCGCGCCAGACGGCCAGGGCCTTGTCGGCATCCCGCTCGGCATAGGCGTCGAGCACCTCCTTGAGCTGATGCAGTGCCAGTTCCACCATGTGGCGGATGCCGGACATCAGCGGCTTGGGATGGGACTCGTCAGCGATCGCGAGAGCGCGCTTGGCGATGTTCTTGGCGAGGTCGCCGATGCGCTCGAGATCGGTGGTGATGCGCAGCGCGCCCATGATGTGACGCAGGTCGTCGGCCATCGGCTGGCGACGAGCGATCATGGAGATTACCTGCTCCTCGATCTCGCGCTCGAGCGTGTCGATCTGCTTGTCGGCGAGGACGACTTCCTCGGCGAGCTTGGGATCGCGGCGTTCGAGGGCGCTGAGGGATTGGCCGAGGAGCTGTTCGGCGAGGCCGCCCATCTGCGCAATCTTCTTGTCGAGCAGCGCCAGCTCTTCTTCGTATGATTTTACGGTGTGCTCGTTCATGGGAGTCTCTCCTGCCGGACGGGGCGCGCGGGGCTGAACTTTCGGGGTCGCCGGCTGGCGACCAAAGGGGAGGAGTGCGCGTAGCATCAGCCAAATCGCCCTGTTATGTAGTCCTGCGTTCTCTTGTCTTTGGGGTTGGTGAAGATTTCCGGCGTTGGGCCTTCCTCGACCAAGGTTCCCAAGTGGAAGAACGCCGTGCGCTGCGAGACGCGGGCTGCCTGCTGCATCGAGTGGGTGACGATGATGATGCAGAAGTTCTGGCGCAGCGCGTCGATCAGTTCCTCGATCCTGGCGGTGGCGATAGGGTCGAGCGCAGAGCAGGGCTCGTCCATGAGGATGACCTCAGGGTTCACCGCGATGGCGCGGGCGATGCAGAGGCGCTGCTGCTGGCCACCCGACATGCCGGTGCCACTCTCATTCAAGCGATCCTTGACCTCTTTCCAGAGCCCAGCCTTCTCGAGACTGGACTGGACGATCTCGTCGAGGTCGGCCTTGGAATGCGACAACCCATGGATGCGAGGGCCGTATGCGACGTTCTCGTAGATCGACTTCGGGAAAGGGTTCGGCTTCTGGAACACCATGCCGACGCGGGCGCGCAGCTGCACGACGTCGAGCTTCGGGTCGTAGATGTCCTGCCCATCGATAGTAATCTTGCCGGTTACGCGGCAAATCGGAATGGTGTCGTTCATGCGATTGATGCAGCGCAGGAACGTCGACTTGCCGCAGCCGGATGGGCCGATGAAAGACATGACGCCGCGATCCGGGACGTCGACAGATACGTCGATCAGCGCGCGCTTGTCGCCGTAGTAAACATTCACATCCTTGGCGCTGACCTTCGACTTGGAAAGTCCAGCCGCCAAGTTCGCGTGCACGACCGCGTCCGCGTGCTTGTCGACCAGGGTATGCATGGTTGCCTCGGTTGTTGAACTTCTTACCAACGTCTCTCGAACCTCTTGCGCAGCCAGATGGCGGCGCCGTTCATCACAAACAAGAACATCAACAGCACGATGATCGCAGCTGCTGTCTTGGACTTGAAAGCCACTTCAGGTAGGTCGGACCAGAGATAAATCTGGACCGGAAGCACAGTTGCCGCATCGGTGAAGCCGTGCGGAACGTCGACGATGAATGCGATCATGCCGATCATCAACAGGGGGGCCGTCTCGCCGAGGGCGTGCGCCATACCGATGATCGTTCCGGTCATGATACCGGGCATAGCCAGCGGCAATACATGATGGAAGATTGCCTGTTGATGCGAAGCGCCGACACCTAGCGCGGCCTCTTTGATCGACGGCGGGACCGCCTTCAACGCGGCACGGGAGGCAATAATGATCGTCGGAAGGACGAGCAGCCCAAGCGTGATACCGCCGACAAGTGGCGCCGACCGTGGCATCCCGAAGAAGTTGAGGAATACCGCCAGACCAAGCAGGCCGAATACGATCGACGGCACGGCCGCCAGGTTGTTGATGTTGACCTCGATAATATCGGTGAGCCTGCCCTTGCGGGCAAACTCCTCGAGGTAGATCGCCGCCAGCACGCCGATTGGGAGACAAAGCACGAGAGTGATCAGGAGTGTAAGCGCGGTGCCAACGAGCGCACCGCGAATGCCGGCGAGTTCCGGTTCGCGGCTGTCACCTGCTGTGAGGAAGGTCCAATTGAAGGAGCGCTCAACATCGTTGAGTTCCTTGAAACGCTCAAGAAACGCGACCTCCTGGTCACTCACCTTGCGGTTGCTCTCGGGCGTCTCGTAAGTGACAAGCTGCCAAGTGCCCGGTTTTGCATCGTCAGTCGATCGTAGCGGGAGCAGCACGGTGCCCGTGGCCGAGACGTCGCTAAGCTTGGTGATCTTTACCAGACCACCATCGATGGCGATCAGCAGGCTCGGCATTTTGTTGTCGAGCGTCTCTTCGACCTTCGGCTGATCAACACGCTGCTGAAGCTTGGCAGCCTCGTCCCGCAACGCTTTGACCTTCGCTGTTATGGTGTCTCCAGCAAACAACTCGAGCCGATCGGCTTCTGCTTTCAGAGCGGTGGCTTCCTTAGCAATCCGCTGCTTAAGCTGCACCAGCGCGTCGGCGAAGTCGTTGGCCGAGGTCAAGATAGTGATGTCGCCCGACGTTCCGCTCGGAGTCGCTATTCCACGCATTTGGCGAGATGAAATCGGTGTGCCCGCACCCTTATAGTAAAGGTCTGAGTTCGCCGAAAGGATCAGACGTGTCTTGACGGTCGTGCCGACAAGAGCCGGGTCCGCGATTAGTTTGTCCCGCAGGGGCTGTGCAGCATCGGTGCTGACGAGGCGGACCAGCTGCTTTTGAGCACTACGGGTCAACTCGCCTGGAAAAACTGCCTCCAGTGCCGCCTTCGTCAGCGGATAATAATCCGCCGCGAGGATGCTGGCCTCATCGACCTTTCCGCCCGAAGAGACAGCAGCGGCGTCGACAGGCACATCGAGCACTAGCGAGTATTGCCAGAAGGCCGGCAGCCCGCGGCTGAGGACGTCGCCGATGAGCACCACCACGAAAACGGCGGCGAGCGAAAGTGCAGCAAGACCATAAAGCTTGAAGCGCTTTTCACGGCGATAGCGCGTGCGAATCCGGGCCTTTGCAGCTGGCGAAGTCACATCGACCCGCCGCATGGGCGCGGCATCCGAGGCGGTGATATCAGTCATATTCTTCTCGATACCTGCGAACGATGGTCAGGGCGATGATATTGAGAACCAGAGTGACGAAGAACAGCACGAAGCCGAGCGCGAAAGCGGCGAGAGTCTTGGCGCTGTCGAACTCTTGGTCTCCGACGAGAATGGTCTTAATTTGGACGGTGATAGTCGTCACCGCCTCAAGCGGGTTGAAGGTCAAGTTCGCGGCAAGGCCGGCAGCCATGACAACAATCATGGTCTCGCCAATGGCGCGGCTTATCGCCAGCATGAAGGCCGACACGATCCCGGGTAGTGCGGCGGGGAGCACGACCTGCTTGATGGTTTCCGACTTGGTCGCCCCCATCGCGTAGGCGCCGTCGCGCAATGACTGCGGAACTGCGTTGATCACGTCATCGGACAGCGACGAGATGAACGGGATGATCATCATCCCCATCACTAGACCGGCAGCCAGGGCGGATTCCGAGGCCACGTCGAGGCCGAAGTATGCGCCCCATCCGCGGATCAAAGGTGCAACGGTCAAGGCAGCGAAAAAGCCCAGGACAACCGTGGGGATACCGGCCAGGATCTCAAGCACCGGCTTTGCCCAAGCCCGGAAACGCGGGGTCGCGTATTCCGAAAGGTAGATCGCTGAGTACAGTCCCAGGGGACCGGCAACGAGAATGGCGATGAGCGTGATCAGAAGTGTGCCAGTCAGGAGCGGAATGAAGCCATAGGCTGTCTTGATGTCACCTTGATCGGCGCGCATCGCCGCCTGCGGGTTCCACTCGGTACCGAACAAGAATTCTGTGACCGTCGGCCGTCCCTTCAAACTCGGGTCGAAGAAGAAGCGGATTGTCTCGTAAAGGACAGAGAAGACGATGCCGATTGTCGTCAGGACCGCCACGGCGGCGCACAACAGAAGAATGACAACGACCAGACGCTCGAAGTGATTTCGCGCCCGGAATGTCGTGCTGACACGTCCGATGCTGAGGCCAAGGGCGATGAGCGCGGCGAGAACTCCTCCCCCGAAAATGAGTGCATTTCCCCACCAGAGGGTGGATCTCATACCTCTCGCTGCTTCGATGAGCGTGTCCGATGCCGTGCCGGCGTACTGACCGGCAACGAGGTTATTGATATCTCGAAGCGTTGCACCGCGATGCAAAGCGTCGCTGGCGGCCTCAGCGCCAAAGAGCGAGAGTGCCTGAGCGTTCGCAAATCTTTCGAGCAGCGGTACGCCGGCGAGATAGATGAGCAGCATGGGCACGAACACCGCCGAAGCTGCAAATAGTCCATGGTAATTCGGCAACGAGTGCAGCTGTCCAGCGCCACCCTTGATCAGTCGTCCCGCGCGGGAGCGAGAACCGAAGAAGGCGATCAGGACCAGAACCGCCATCGTGACGAAATAGTAGCCGGACATATCAACTCGCTTCTGAGCCGTTGGCGCGTATCGACGGGCCTTCTAAGCGTAGCGTGCGCGAAGGAAGGTCACCGCCGAGTATTTTTTCAGCGGTGACCTTCACTCAAGCTTAGTTCACCAGGTCAGCAGACAGCGTCTTCATGCCGAGCGCCGTATCGCGAACCTTGTCGGCCTCTTCCTTGGGAAGAGCGACGAGACCCTTGCGGGCAAGATAGCCATCCTTCGACATAGCCTTCTCGGAGACGTACTCCTCGACGAACTTGTCAACGCCGGGGATGACGCCAACGTGCTGCTTCTTCACATAGATGTAGAGCGGACGGGCGCCCTTATACTTGCCCGACGAAATCACGTCGTACTCAGGAGCGACGCCCTCGATCGACACGCCCTTAAGGTTGGCGCCATTCTCTTCGAGGAAGGAATAGCCGAAGATGCCGTAAGCGTCCTTGTTGGCCTCGAGCTTCTGCACGATGACGTTGTCGTTCTCGCCAGCTTCAACGTAGGCGCCATCAGTGCG
Organism: uncultured Hyphomicrobium sp.; assembly: GCA_964493785.1. Taxonomy (GTDB): domain Bacteria; phylum Pseudomonadota; class Alphaproteobacteria; order Rhizobiales; family Hyphomicrobiaceae; genus Hyphomicrobium_A. The sequence goes on from CAZBPM010000003.1 coordinate 15,538, forward strand.
GATAGATTTCCAAACCTTATCGAAGGCCTTGGAGTCGGCCTTCTTGAGATCTTTCAGAACCGGATATGCCTCAGCGCCCTTCTCCATGAAAAGTTCATGGAAGGAGTCGCGGGTGCCGGAAGTCGGCGGCGGACCGAGAACCTCGATCTTGACGTCGGGGAGCGAGGGGTCGATGTCCGACCACTTCTTGTAGGGGTTCGGGATCAGCTTTCCGTCCTTGTCCGGCACCTGCTCGGCGAGAGCCTGGAACACCTGCTGACGCGTCAGGTTGGTGTCGGCGCCATTCTTCGACTGGGCAAGAGTCAGGCCGTCAATGCCGACCTTGATCTCAACGATGTCCTTGACGCCGTTCTTCTGGCAGTCCTCGAACTCGCCCTTCTTGATTGCGCGCGAGGCGTTCGTGATGTCGGGGTTGGCTTCGCCAACGCCGGCGCAGAACAGCTTCATGCCGCCGCCGGTGCCGGTGGACTCGACAACAGGAGTCTTGCCGCCACCCGTCTTGCCGAACTGCTCGGCGACAGCGGTGGTGAAGGGATACACCGTCGACGAGCCGACGATGCGGATCTGATCGCGGGCGACAGCCGCGCCGGCGAACGCTACCATGCCGACGGCCGCCGCCGCCGTGCAGGCGATAAGCTTGTTGCTCACACTGGTCTCCTAAATCTTGGAGGTGATAGCGGGGCGTGCGGATTTCCGCACCTCGCGAACCTCCCCCCGCACGACGCCCTTGCGCCGTGCGGCTTAGATAGACCAACGCAGCGATAGTTTCGTGACAGGTTAATACGCTGAAATTAATTAGTGAATTTCAACTTCTTCGAATTCGCGTCAGGTTGTCTCAGCCAACGCCAAAAGATCAAGCGGCTGCGCCCAGCTCGTCGAAAGTAGCGGTGAAAGAGGAGCCCGCACCGAGGCGCGAGGCGATCCTAAGCTCGCCGCGGTGGCGATTGAGGATGTGCTTGACGATAGCCAACCCCAGGCCAGTGCCACCTTTTTCCCGGCTCGAAGCGGCATTGACCCGATAGAACCGCTCGGTCAATCGAGGGAGGTGCTCGGGGGCTATGCCGGGGCCATCATCGGTAACGGAAACCGAAACCTTGGCTCCGGCGGCGCTGCGGGTGTCACGCGCGACGCGTACCTCAACGATGCCGTCCTCCCGGCCATACTTAATGGCGTTCTGAATGAGATTTTGCAGTACCTGCACGATCTCCTCTCGATCGCCACGAATACGCGCCGGTGTCTGCGTCTTTTCGAGCGCGACCTTCACCTTTGCGGCTTCGGCAACCGGCTCGAGCGACTGGCACACGTAAGCTGCAGTCTCGTTGAGATCGACGATGCCGCGGGGCGGAAGGTGCACGCGCATCTCGACGCGGCTGAGCGAAAGGAGATCGTCGATCAGTCGCGTCATGCGCTCGGCCTGGCTCGCCATGAGCTGCAAGAAGCGCTTGCGGGCGTTGGCATCGTCGCGCGCCGGGCCCTGCAGGGTTTCGACGAACGCGCGCAGCGACGCCAGTGGCGTTCGCAACTCGTGGCTGGCATTGGCGATGAAGTCCGAGCGCATTTGGCCCAGTCGATCCTGCTCGGTCAGGTCCCGGAACGTCACCAGCACGTGAGGGGCAGAGGAGCGAGCCGACAGGGCAAGGCGCGATACCGTCGCGGCTACGCGGCGCTCGACAGGAACCCGCTCGATCAGCTCCACGTCAATGCGCTCCTCCTCCGTTCCCAGGGCGCGATCGACAGCGACGAGGAGATCGGGGCTGCGCGACACGTGGCTCATCGGCAGACCGTCCTTGATCTTGGGAAACATCTCAGCCGCAAGGCGGTTGAAATGCAAAAGCGTGCCTGCTTCGTCGAGTGCAAGGGCGGCAGTGGGGATCGCGTCGATCACCGCCCGCCAGCTATTGCGCTCCGTTTCGCCCACACGCGATCCAGCAACCATCAAAGGCTTCCCCGAGAGCACATCGATTACAGTCGTGTCCAGCGGCCAGACTGCGGCCGCGGTTATAAGGGCCATCGCAGCCGCGGTGCCGGTGAGCATACCCAGGGCGCCAAACAGAACCAGCACCGCAAATATCACAATGGCTGCCGCAATCGGCATCCAGCGAGCGGCGACGCGGCGCCTTGCGATTGACGGGGCCGTCGAGGCCCACGCTTCGAAGCTAGCCTTGCGCTCGGTCCAGCGCATGTTGCTCAGCGCCGCCCCTAGCGACATGGCCTGCCTGCCTCCCATATCATCAAAAGCACCATACTGTAGATAATTGGCATCATAACGCGTTTCAAACATGACAGGCGCACGTCGACGGATTCACCTTACGATCGCGCCGATAACAACAGGACGGACTGGCCGCAATGAATGCGAAATCGCCGAAGGATGCCAACGACACGCGCTCCTCGTCCAACTCGTTCGATATCGACAATCCGACACTGCCACCGGAAATCGCCGAACGCGCGCTAGGGTCTGGGGGCTTTCCGTATGACGAGGAGATAAAAAAGAAGGCCTACGCCGAGCAGCTCGTCACGCTGCAGCTGGAGTTGTTGAAGCTGCAGGCCTCGATCGCCGCGAGAGGCGAGCGGTTCGTCGCTCTGTTCGAGGGACGCGACGCCTCAGGCAAGGGGAGTTGCATCAGCCGGTTCCTCGAGCGGCTCAACCCGCGTCATGCCCGCACCATCGCGCTATCGAAGCCGACAGAGAAGGAACGAGGGGAGTGGTACTTCCAACGCTACGTCGTGCACCTGCCGACAGCCGGAGACATGGTTCTGTTCGACCGCTCCTGGTACAACCGAGCCGGCGTCGAGCGGGTAATGAATTTCTGCACGCTGGCGCAGGTGGACACTTTCCTCAAGGCTGCTCCAGACTTTGAATCGCTTCTGGTCCACGACGGCACCAAGCTGTTCAAGTTCTATCTCCTGATCGGTCGCGAAATGCAGCTTGAGCGCTTCCACGAGCGGAGGCACAATCCCTTCAAGCGGTGGAAGATCACCGACGTCGATCTTGCAGCCATCGACAAGTGGGACGACTACACGCGGGCGCAGGCCGACATCTTCAAGCACACCAGCACGGCCGAAGCGCCTTGGATCATCGTGCGTGCTAACGATCAGCGGCGTGCGCGGCTCGAGACGATCCGCTGGGTGCTCTACAATGTCGACTACGAGGGCAAGGACGCGAAGGCCGTGGGCGAGCCGGACGCGAAGATCATTGGCACCGGGCCGAAGTACTTCGATAGCGCACCTTGAGAAGAGGGTGGCCGCATCGCGGCTGCGACAGTGCCGAAACTTTGCTGCAAGAGGTCACTTAGGGCCGCGAGGGATCTCTTCAGCAGATCAACAGTGGCTACAGCCTATAGCCCAACAGTTTGCCGAAGAATGCTACGATCCGCATGATGCTGTGGGGCGGGGTTGCCGAACGGATCTCTTTCTCGTGCGCTACGAAGAGCATCGATACCAGAACGAGCGATTGAAGATTATTTGGCGGAAGTCTCATTCGGCCGTCGACCACCAAAGCCTGCAGCTTCCTGAAGAAAGGTTCGAAATCGAGCGCTGGCTTATGCACGTTCACAAGTCGGACTTCGGTCGAATGAGTGTTCCTCAGCGTGTGCGGTATCCCCGCGGGCACCATAATGGATTGGCCGGGCACAAGCTGCTGCCACACACCGTCGACGCAGACATCGAGCGTGCCGGTGAGCACTTCATAGCTCTCCTCTGCAAACGGGTGCGTATGCAGTGGAGGGCCTGAGAAGCCCGGTGCGAGTACGTTGATCGCCTCGAAGAATTCGCCCGCCGTGTCGGAGGTAGAGCGTGTGATCTCCCACCTCATACCCATTGCCCCGAAGTCAAGCAGCCGGTCGTGCATTTGCGCGGTCATGAAGGCTCTCAGCTCAAGATCGGAGCAGCGGAAACGCTACCATCGCTGGTCTTGCACATCGTCCCGCACGCTGCAATGTCAGCCTTGGGTCAAGAGCGGTCATGGACGCAAATCAGCTGCGTGTCCGCAACGGAGCATCGGTGGCGGGTGTCGAGCGTGGCGTTGCTGTCAGTGGCAAAGTATTTGTCAGGTGCTTTGGAAATCCAACGTAACCAACAAGCCCTCGTCGTTCCACGTAGAGCTCATTCGACCTTTCAGCTGTCGCGCCGCCACCTCCAGCAACTTACTACCGAAGCCCGCGGGCGAAAGCTGCGAGTGTTGTGGCAGCCGTTCATTCCAACGCAGGTGGACGGCTCCATCATCGATGGTCCACCGAACTTCGACCTTTCCGTTTCGACCGAACGCACCGTACTTCGCCAAGTTGGTCGCCAGTTCGTGGAGGAACAGGCAGATCGGCGTGACTTGTGCGTGCGTCAACTTTACTGCCGGACCCGACACGTCTGCGATCGCGTCAAGGGGACCGTAAGGCAGTAGCAGACGCGCGGCTAACTCTTGCAAGTCGACGTCATCGCTCATGGTGATGAGCGAGTCATGTGCGCCGGCCAACGCCAGCAGGCGCCCGCTTGTTTTCTGGACCAAATCGTCAATGGACGTGGCATCGCGTGCCGACAAGCTCACCAGAGCTGCGGACACAGCCAGCGCGTTCTTGACCCTGTGGTGGTATTCTTGGGCGAGGAGTGCGTTCTCTTCAGCGACCACGCCGACCACGCGTGCGTGCTCACGAACATGGATCTCGTGCTCGATGATGCGAGCCAAGTCTCCGATCACGGCAATGTCGTCGGCAGACCAATCGCGCGCCACGGTGGCGATTACGCACAGCGAGCCAAGAACCTCACCATCTACGCTGCGCACCGGTTCGCCGAGATAGGCCACCACACCGAGATCGGTGACGGCAGCATTCCTCTCGACGAGGGGATTTCGACGTGAATCGCCGATGACCAGGGTCTCGTTTGACGACACGACGTGCTTGCAGAATGAGTGCGACAGCGGCGTTTGGCGCGCTTCGGCATACGGGGACGGTAGCCCGCACTCGCTTTTGAAGAACTGCCGGTCGCCATCTACCAGGCTCAGGAGCGCCGTGTTGGTCTTAAGAAGTCGAGCTGCAAGCCCCGTGACCCGGTCGAAGAATGGCTCCGAAGGCGTATCGAGCAGCGCGGTTCGCTTCAGGGCCGCTAGTCGGCTCACTGAACGAACTGACCCTTCAACATAGTCATGAGCCATACCTGTCGAGACGCCTCCAGTGCTTGGCAAACATAGGGTCGTCGCGGCCTGACGCAACCAATGGCTCAACAGGGAGTTGAGGCGGAAAGGATAATCCGTGAACAATCAAATCGCTGCGCTGGTGGTCGACGATGAAGCCCTGGTCCGATTTGACCTGGCCCAAACCCTCGAGGACGCCGGTTACAAGACCTTCGAGGCGGCGGACGCTGTGGAAGCCATCGCCGTACTGGAGGCTCACGATGAGATCAGAGTGGTCTTCACCGACATCCAGATGCCGGGCGGCATGGATGGGCTTGCGTTATCTCATTACGTTCATAAACGTTGGCCGCCGACCATCATTGTCGTGAGTTCGGGGCGCAGATCTCCAATCGATGATGATCTGCCCAGTGGAGCGCGCTTCGTGGCGAAGCCTTACTCGCCGGAGGCGTTGGGAAACCTGCTCCAGGATATATCTCGGCAGCTGCAGTAGTCTTATCGGAAGGCGGCCAAGTTCAACGCACCTGCATGCGGATTTGGTGAATTCTGCCTTTTGAACCCAACCGCGCTATGTGGTCATGCGTACTGATGCTTCGCCGACGCGTCGCAAAAGCATGCGGTGGCCGCGCGCCGCTTTCCGTTTTGTTTCAGACAAGCACGCGTTGTTGATCGTTGCGGCCCGTCAACGGACGCATTTTTCCGATGGCCTGCCGCTAAGGGAGGCCCACATGAACTCAGACGCAAAGATCCAGGCTATACGTCAGGGAGCGGCGGCAATGAGCGAGCTTCTCGCTAAAGGGACGCTCGCGGAAGACGACTGGGAGCGCACCGCCGAACTGCTCCTCAAGTGTCGCAGAAACAGAGCCGAGCTCAGGCGGACATTAGTCGCTGAAGTGGCGCCGTATCGCGTTCGATGACCGACAGCAAAATGCGACAACCGATCAATCGTTCATGGGCTCATCGCATGCAGTTTAGAACCGCAGATCAAATCTGCCGGTGACTGCGTTGTCGGTGACTTGGTTGGCCACCTGCCCCGAGTAGGCGAATCCCAGCGTTGCGTTGGGAGCCACCGTGACCGCCAGGCCGGCATCGATGATTGCGCTGTCGCGCGCCAGCGGCGCACCGAGCACCGTGAACGCCGCACTACCCGACGCGAACGCCAACGTTTGTGCCGGGTCGATGTCGCCGATGGCGTGCTGCCAGGCGAGCGAGGCGTGCGGCGTCAGCAATAAGCCAGCGGCACGCATCGTCGTGGTAACGCGGACACCCAGGGTCGAGTAGCCCAGTGATTCATCGGCGCCCGCGCCTGCGAGGGCTGCGGCTCCGCCGGCCTCGGTGAAGCCTCCGGTATCGACTTGAACGTATGAGACCCGTGCGAAGGGTTCCCATGCGGCCGTGCCCTGGCTCAGGGGCAGCGCGAGTTCGCCGAACAGTTGTCCCGTGTCGCCGTCATAACTCGCTTCGGTGCGATCGACGAAGCCGGGGAATGCGATGGTGCGCGAGGTTTCGACGTTGCTCCAAGTCCAGGCGCCGCCGCCGCGCAGCGCGAAGGCGCCGAGTTTGCCGCCGAGGTAGCCGATAATGTGGTAGCTATCGATGCTTCCCGAAGAGAGGCGAGCATCGACATCGAGACTCGAGCGGGCGTATCCGGTAGCGATGCCGGCGCGCCAACCGCCTCCCAGGCCTGCGTCTACGCCTGAAACGAAACCGCCGAGCGTGCGATCGACGCCGGCGGCATTGCCGTTGCCGTCGATGTTACCCCAGGCGCCGTAACCCTGTGCCCAGAAGGCGAGGTTGTTGTTGGCCGGAAGGTCTCGCGCGCTCTTGTCCGTTGCGCCGAGTGCCATGCGGCCGGCCGTCAGCGGCGCATTGGAGGCAAGTGCGGTCTGGGATGCGCCCCCGGTTGCATACGACGCCTGGAGAAGGCGGCCGAACACCGCGTCGCGCACATAGCGGCTATCCTCGATCAAGACGCCCTGAACGGAGGCATGCACCTCGCCCGACAGCGCATCGAATGCGCCCCGCGCTGCTTCGACGTCGGTGAGCGCAAGGATTGCCTGGTACACGGCGTTGCCTGCACCGAGACTCTCGGCGGCGGATGCAGCTGCTTTCTGATTGGTCGTCAGGGCGACATCGGCGAACGCGATCTGATTGATCGTCAGGTAGACATTGTTGAGGTCGTAGCTGAGCACCGCTGTGCGAAATGCCGTTTCGATGCTGGATTCAACGTCGCTGAATTGGCCGTTCACGCCGCCGGCCGAGGTGACGATGGTGTAGGTCGTGTTGACCGCGAAATCTGGGAACGGCACGACAACGACCTTGCCCCCGTTGATGGTCGTGACGCCGGAAACGTTCAGCAGGTCAGAGGCGCCGGCGCTGTTGACCTCTACTTCGTATGCCATGCCAACGTTGAAGGTGGCGCTAGCCGCGTTGAGAGTGCCGATGGAGTTGCCCGGGGTAAGCTTGGAGCCGCTGTCGAGTACGAGATTGGAGACGGTGCCGCTGCCACCGATGGCTCCGCCGTCACCGACGGTGACGCCGCTGGAGCTGGCAATCGAGCCGTCCACGACCAGCTTGCCGGAGGTTACGGCCGTGCTGCCGGTATAGGCATTGATGCCGCTCAAAGTCAGCACGCGTCCCGAGCCTGCGTCGTCGACGATCACTCCTCCCGTGCCGGTGATAATGTTCGCAACTGACGCGTCGATCGTGGTCTGCGCAAACGTTGCAGTGGTTCCTGTGCCGTTGACGCCGATGTTGCCGGTGAGGCTCCAGCCTGTGTCGAGCGTCAGCGCGTTCGCGCCCCCGATAAAGGTGATCGCATCGGCGCGAACGGCCCCGCTGCCATTGAAACCACCCGAGATCGAGCTCGTGGTGATAATGGTCGTTCCAGTAGCGACAATGCCCGCGCCCCCAGCGCCGGTTCTGGCGCGTGCAACTGAATTGGCATTCTGCCCGACGCCAATGGCTCCGCCTTGGCCACCCGTCACGGCCGCATTGACGAAGACGGTCGCCCCCGGCTGCGTAACGCGTAGGCCTGTTCCACCGTCGCCACCGCCGCCGGGATAGCTGCCCGAGGAACCAAAGCCGAGACCGCCATTGCCTCCGGTGCCTCCGTTACCTCCCGTGACCGCTCCGTTGACAGTTAGAGATGTCGCCCCGCTGAAGACGACCCCGATGCCGCCACCACCGCCGGCGCCGCCGTCGCCAAACGATCCAACGCCGTTACCGCCATTGCCGCCGTTGCCACCTGTGACCGGGTCTGCCGCATCGATTGTTGCCGTGCCAGTCGAGATCGTCGAGCCGCGCCCGCCGCCGCCGCCACCACCACCGCCGGCGTCGACCGAACTGGATCCACCGAACGCGCCACCGCCTCCGGCCTCTACACCGCCGCCACGGGCCGGCTCAGTAATCGTGCCTCCGGCACCGCCTGTTCCGAATTCACTGTTGCCACCAGCGCCGCCATTGGCCCTGACCAGCGGGCTGCAACACGTTTGGTTCAGGCCGCCACCACCACCGCCTCCGCCTGAACCATTACTGCCTGCCGCTCCGCTCCCGCCGGCATTTGCCGTGGCGCCCGTGCCGCCGCTGCCGAGATTACTTGCGCCATCACCGCCCGCGCCACCGAGCGTTGTCGTGCCATCGGAGCCAGCAGCGCCATTGGCGCCCGTGATCGGGCCTGCATGGGACACTGCCGGCATACCTGCGAGCAGCATCATGACCGGTGCCGCCGCCAGGGTACGCACCGATAAAAACCGGAGGAACGACGCTAATTTGGCTAGCGACCCGCGACTAAGCGCAGACAGCACTCTCGGGCGAATATGCACTCAGAGGTCCCCCCGGGCCTTGAAAGCGGTGCGGGAGACCATCGATGGTTCCGCGAGCGCCTGAGCGGACTGTTCCAACGGCGATGCGCTGCGTTCAAGATTAACGGCGCCACTTGGGACGCTAGGTTAAGAAAATGGGACACTGCGTAGCGTCGTAGTCTTGCGGTTGTTCATCAGGCGCCGCAGGTTGCACCGCTCCGACGACACATCAGTACTGAGACGGGCGCGTCCCCATGAAGCCTGCCGGCGACAGCCAAGTCGCATACATCGATTGCTACCGGTTCGATTTTCCTGCGGGAGATCCTCAAAGCACGGCGTCGTACCAGAAGCTGATGCAGCCCGTGTTCGACTTCGAGGTGCCGCCCCCCGACAAGGAGCGGCCTTTTTTCGCCAATGCGCAAATCTGCGCACTCCCGGACGTCACCGTTTCACGTTCGAGGACCGCCGGCAGCCGTTTCAAGCGCACGATCAAGTCGATCGCACAGTCGCCCAACGACCAGTTACTCGTCGTCTGCTACACGCGCGGGCATTTCATGCTGGAGACGGCGGGCACGACGCGACGCGTAGAGCCAGGTGAGGTGGCGTTCATCGATCTGTCGCAGGAGGTCTTGATCGAGGCTCCGGCGGTCGAGAACATCAGCCTCGCGATCTCTCGACGCAAGCTCGAAGAGATGCTGCCGTTTCTTGACGACGCACATTGCTTCGTGCGCGAGCAAGGCCCGCTGACGACATTGCTGCTCGGCATGATGAAGCAAGTTCTCACGATGGGTCCAACCATTTCGGTCCCAGATGCGCGCGCGATCGCCTCCGCCATCGTTCAGGTCGCAGTGTCCTGCCTCGAGCCGTTGTCGCGTCAGCAGGTGGAGCCGAGTTCCGGCAGCAGCACCGTCTCGCTCGTCTCCATCAAGGCCGCCATCGGACGGCGCCTGGCCGATCCCGAATTGAGCCCGCAGGTGCTGCTCGACGAATTCGGCATGGCGCGCTCCACTCTGTATCGGCTGTTCGAGCCGTTGGGCGGCGTCAGCACCTACATCACCGAGCGGCGCCTGCACTACGCATTCCGAACCATGGTCGATCCGGTGCAGCAGCGCCTGCGCATTTCGCAACTTGCATTCAAGCTTGGCTTCAGCCACCCGTCGGCTTTCACGCGCGCCTTCAAGGACCGCTTCGGGCTGTCACCGAAAGATGTTCGCGCGCTTGCAGCTCAATCGAAGGAACGCGAGGTGGAGCTAATGGCCGATCGCGACGTGCTGCGTTACCTCAGTCCGATCACACATGCGGACCAGGAATGGGCAGACACTCGAGACGTCTCGTCCGCTGGGTCAGAAGCTAAGGCCTGCACGGCCGGGGCGACCGGCAATTTGGTCTAGCGGACGAGCAGTAGCGGACATTCCAGCGCAGCGGTGAGCGGGCGCAAATTCGTGCCCGGTGCGATGAGGCGGCCGCCGTATTGAGCGAGCGCCATGCCGGGCTTATGCCGCTGCAGCACCGCGGCCAATGGCGCGGGATCATCGTTGGCCGCGAGCACGCTTTCGAAGCCGGTGATCTCGCCTTCCTCTTCGCCCGCGGCGCAGAGCAAACGCGCTTCGCCTTCCATCCACTCCAGCTCGTCGCGGCGGTCGCCGACAAGCGTGAGCCGGACATCGCCGCCGGCTATCGGGGCCAGACGCTGCGCTGCCTTCAACATGGGACCGAGGCGCTCGAACTCCTCAACCACGGCGACCACAGGGCCGCGCGTTCGCCTCGCAAGCGGGCCGGTGATTACGGCTCCAGTGGTATCGCGGACCTTATCGAAAAGTTCGGCGAGACGCGTGTCATCGCTGGGACCGATGGCCTCGCCGACGACCACAACATTCCAGGGACCGTTCTCGGCACAAGCGCGCGCAAGCGCACGCAGCGACTCATCGCGCACGTTGCGCGCGTGGCACGGTACGGACGCGGGTGCGCAGGCCTCCGCCACCTGCCTGTGCAACGCCGCTGCTGTGAAACGCATTTCACGCTCAAGCGTCTCGTGCGGCAAGGGACGCCAGCTACCACCCGCGTCGCCGATCACCCGTGCGAAGGGAAACTCGGCAAGGTCGAAGAGCTGCGTGTCCTCAACATAGAGGCTTTCGACCTCCGCTTGAAACGCCTGGCCGAGCAGCATCGCAGCCTCGATGGCGACACTGCTGATGGCCGATGCGCCGCTCAGCCACAGGACGACGCGGCCACTGCGCTCGTCGGCTGATGCGACGTGCGCGATCATGATGCTTCAGCCAGTCCGCTGCCGTTGAGCGGCGAGCGGCGCTGGAGCAGCGCCCGGTTGACCTCAGCCGCCGAGATGACCTTGCGGCCCGCGCTCGCAGCCCAGTGGTCTGCCTCGCGGCAGACGTCGATAATGTCGGCGATATGGAGCGAGAGCTTGCTCATCGCTCCCGCCCGATGCGCAGCCTCATCGACGAGACGGGCGACGCCACTAGCATCGATCGGCCGTAACCCCTGCTTTTCGACGACGCCGGCGACGATGCGCGCGAAGTGATCGACGGTTTCCTTCGTGCGCTCGACGGCGTGCTCGAACACGGCTTCCACCTTGAACAAGCGGCGCAACGCGGAATGGCTCGCCAGTAGCCGGCGCTGTGTCTCGGCATTGGCGAACACGACGAGACACACGTTGAGCGGAATGGATTCGAGATCGGGCACCTCGTCGCCCACGGCACCAACAGGACTGGCCGGCGGGTCGAAGCGGATTTCCTGCGTTTCGAGCGCACGGCGGAGCGCCTCGGCCGTTGCCGGACTTTCCAGCAGCGCCTCTGCATCTATCAGGAGATATCCACCGTTGGCGCGATGCAGGGCGCCGGGCTTGATGCGCACGACACTGCTGTTTCCGTCGGCGGCCACGCCAAGCTCGATGCGGCCAAAGAGGTTTGCGTAGGTCGGGTTCTGCTCGTAGACGATGGGAGCGCCGGCTCCCGCCGACGTCGTCGCCAGAACGTGCACGGCATACCGCGAAAACTGCTGATGGATGGCTGCCAAGCGTGTCGTCTGGCCGGGCGGCGCGGAGGCGATGAAGATCCCGGCATTTCGGATGAGGTCGCGCGCGGCAGCCTTGAGATAGCTTTCGACGCCGGCGAGATCGGCATAATCCGAGGTGATATCCTCGAGCACGGCGCGGACGTGGCGACCGGCGACCTGCTCGTTGAGCGCGACGAGCCGGGCTCGGCGCTCCTTCTCGGATTCGGGGCGCTCGGCCAGAATCGCCTCGATCTCGGCTTCAAGTGCCCCGATCTTGGTCTCGACTTCGCGGCGCAGTGTCTCCGGGAGCGAGTTGAAGACGTCGGTCTTGACGACTTTACCCTCCAGAACCGGAGCGACAGCGATGCCGGCCGGCGTGCGCAGGAGAGCGATGTTTTGTTGCTCGGCCTCCCGGCGCAGGGCTTCGAGCGCGTCCTCACGCGAAAAGCGGAACTCTTCCTCGATGGTGCGGCGCTTGAGCTCGTAATCGTCGGCGGCGAAAGCGGCAGGCAGCGCATCGGCAAGCTGACCGATGGCCTGGGCCATCCGTTCGGCGAACGGTTTTGCGGCACCGGCGGGGAGCTTCAAGCTGCGGAAACCTCCGGTCGGGTCAAACGAGCTGACGTAGACCCAGTCGGCAGGGCGATCGGCCTTCGCGGCACCCTGCTGCAGCCTGGCGCGCGTTGCCGTGCGGCGTCCCGATCCCGTCGGCCCGACGACGAGGACGTGGTAGCCGGATCCCTTGACGCCGATCGCCACGTCGATGGCCTCAAGCGCCTTTTCCTGACCGATCGGCCCGTCCGCCGGCTTCAGGTCGGCCGTCGTCTTGAAGCCGAGGCTCGCCGGGTCGGTGTCGCCTTTGGAATCCATGTGGGCGCCGAGAGCCAGAGCGGGCTCGGCAGGAGCGGCTGCGGCGCTTTCGGTGGCGACATCTGCCTGCTCATTCGACTTCTCTTCCGCCGTTGAAGCGGATTCGTCGACGGCCTTACTCTTGTCTGGCTTGAAGCGTTTGAAGAACATGGGGTCAGGCGCTCGTCCCTCGATGAGTTGCCCGCAGCACTGCAGCACGATCACTTTGCCGAGCAGGCCGGGCCAGCTCGAACGAAAGCAGGTCGGATGCATCCTCGCGCGACCTGCGCAACCGAGACCGACAGGTGTCCGACCCATGGTGGTCAAATGACGGCAGTAGACGATAAACCCGGGGAAACTGGCATCGGTGTGGCGGAAGTGGCCTGCGGTGTGACCGATTTGGCAAACGACACAGCGAGCGAAGGCGCGACAATCGTTGCCGCGGCGGGACGCAATGACGTCACGCGCGATGTTTGCCGTGGGGTGGGGCGGCTGTTGCGAGCCATGTCGTTCGCGGCGATCACCGAGCTGCCGCTGCCCAACGGGCGGCGCGCCGACGTGGTGGGGCTTTCACCCTCGGGAGACATCTGGATCGTGGAGGTGAAGTCCTGCCTCGATGACCTGCGCGTCGATGCCAAATGGCCGGAGTACCGCGAGTTTTCGGATGCGCTGTTCTTTGCCGTGGCACCGGACTTTCCGCGGCAGGTGCTGCCGGAGGACACCGGGCTGATACTCGCCGATCGATATGGCGGGGAGATCGTGCGCGATGCACCGCAGACACGGCTCGTCGCGGCGCGGCGCAAGGCGATGACGCTGCGGATCGCGCGCGCAGCCGCATTTACGCTCCAGAACCTCACGGATCCGGGGATCGAGAACTCATGAGATGGAGTGCGCGCCGGATTACTTCGGCGCGCGCTTGGCGAGGATGCGCTGCAGGGTACGGCGGTGCATGTTGAGGCGGCGGG
>CAZBPM010000003.1:29292-159319 GCA_964493785.1 uncultured Hyphomicrobium sp.
CGTTGCGATTGCAGAGCTCGTACACGCGCTGGATGTGCTCCCAGCGCACTCGGTCGGCCGACATCGGGTTCTCCGGTGGCGGAGCCTTGTCGTCGGACGGCGCGAGGAGCGCGTCGGTCACGTCGTCAGCGTCGGCGGGCTTGGCGAGGTAGTCGACCGCGCCGAGCTTAACGGCCGTCACGGCGGTCGCGATGTTGCCGTAACCGGTCAGCACGATGGCACGCGCATCGGGGCGAGCTCGGGAAAGCTCGGCGATGACGTCGAGTCCGTTGCCATCCTCGAGGCGCATATCGACCACGGCGAAAGCTGGCGCGCGGTCGCGGATGAGATCGACACCCTCGGCGACGGAGTGGGCACCGCGCACCTCGAAGCCACGAAGCTCCATGGCCCTCACCAAACGCTGGGCAAACGCGCGGTCGTCATCGACGATGATGAGCGATCGGTCCTCAGGAAGCTCATCCTGACGGAAGGAGAGATCATCTTCTGTTTCGTTCATTGTTCCTCCGGCCAGTCCGGAATGGGCGGCAGCGTGTTTCGCCTCCACGAACGCCTCCTTACTCAAACGCGGGTTTCATCAGGGAGCCAGTTCGGCGATCGGAGCCGGCCCGTGCGGAGCCTTGCGCAGGCTTTCACCGCGTAAGGTCGCACCTTGTCGCAGGTCTGTCAGCCCGAAGATAGGCTTTTTGTCAACGCGGAATTAGCCCGAATCCCGCCTAACCCGTCCAAAAACGTAAAGATTTTAGAAACTTGGTGCCACCTAGGACACGATGAAGGCTCGCGGCCAGCCGACCGTGACCACCGCTCCCTGCTTTCCGCCCGTGCGATTGGCGAGGCTGACAGTGGCTCCGGACCGCTCCAGCAGGGTCTTGGCAATAAAGAATCCGAGCCCAAGGCCGGTGGAGTCCTCGTCGAGCATCCCGTCGATGGTGTCGTTCGGCCGGGTGGTGACATACGGCTCGCCGATATTGTCCATTATCTCGGCGGGGAAGCCGGGACCGTCGTCGGCGATGACCACCACGAGCCCACCGGCGCTCCAGGTTGCGGTCACGTCCACGGTGGATTTTGCGAACTCGGTGGCGTTCTCGATCAGGTTGCCCAGGCCGTAGATCACGCCGGGGCGCCGCTCCAGCTCGGCCTGCCGCCGTCCGCTTTCAGCGTTTTCCGATGCCGGCCCGGCCGAGATGTTGATCGCCACCTTTTCAGAGAAGTAAGGCGAAGCCGCCTCCTCAAGCATAGCCCGCACGCTGACGCGGGCGTGCATGGGATCTTCCTCGCCCGGGTGGCGCGTCAGCTTCTGAAGAATCTCGCGGCAGCGCAGGGCTTGCGCCTTTAGGAGTGCGATATCCTCGCGGATCGGGTCGTCGGGCTTTACGGTGTGCTCGAGCTCCTTGGTGACCAGCACGATGGTCGAGAGCGGTGTGCCGAGCTCGTGAGCTGCTGCGGCGGCGAGACCGTCAAGAGCATGTAGCTTCTGCTCGCGCGCCAGAACGATATCCGTTGCGGTGAGCGCGGTGGACATCTGGCGCGCCTCCTTGGTCAGGCGCCAAGCGTAGAGGCCTATGAACGTCGTGGAAACGCAAAGAGCGGCGAAGGCGCCGAGCTTGTAGATGATCGGCAGCTCGAGTGCGATGCCCGGATACCAGGGTAGCGGCTCGTGCGCCACCACGAGCAGAGCAGCGGAGGCGAGGGCCACGAGACCGAGCGCAATCGTATTGCGCAGCGGGAGCGTCGCCGCGGACACGGTGACCGGCGCCACCATCAGCATGGCAAAGGGATTATCCATGCCGCCAGTCAGGAAGAGCAGCGTGGCCAGCTGCAGGATGTCGTAAATCAGAAGTCCCGTCGCGTAGGGGATGCTCAGACGGTGGCGCGAGGGGTACCAGATGGCGAGAAAAACATTGAGCCATGCCGACAGCGCAATGACGGTCAGACAGGCGCCGATCGGCACGTAGAAGCCGAGACCGAAAGCCACCAGCGACAGGGCGGCAAATTGACCGAGCACGGCGACCCATCGAAGCCGGATGATGGTGTGCAGCCGGAGCCGGCTGTTGACCGGATCAGCGAGCACACGCTGGGTCTTTCTTTTTCGGTGGCGGGCGATCGTCTGCAACAGCACGCGGGACCTCGGTCTTCAGGTTTGCCCCCTCGAATATGCTAGCTCTGAGGAATGTTCCACCAGCTATTTCAAATCGCGGTTTCCGCCGGGCGCTTCATCGAGCCGGTCTGGCACGAATAGCGACAGACGACGGGGGCTGAGTGCCGGAAGTCGCCTCGCCAAGACGATGCGGCATATGCCTCTTCTAAAAATGCTGGTGAGCGAGTTGCGCTAAGGCCGCTTACAGCTTATTGCGCAAGGCAGACAGGAAAGCGGAACCATGCGCGCAAAGATAATAGCGAGTATCATCGCAGGATTGCTGATCGGGGCCGTGGCTGCCGTCCTGATGTTTCCGGAGGCGAGGAATGCGCTGCTGACACCGTCGGCACAGACGACGTCGGGCAAAGCGCTGATCGGTGGTCCGTTCGCGCTCACGGACCAGAACGGCAAGAAGGTAACGGACGAGACGTTTCGCGGCCGGCACATGCTGGTGTTCTTCGGATTCACCAACTGTCCCGACATATGCCCGGCGGGATTGCAGCTCATCGCTGCCGCGCTCGACAAGCTCGGCCCGAAAGCCGCAAACGTCACGCCGATTTTCGTCAGCGTAGATCCCGCGCGTGATACACCTGCGAAGCTCGCAACGTACGTCAAGAACTTCGACGACCGCATCGTCGGGTTGACCGGCACGCCCGAGGAAATAGCTGCAATCGCGAAAGCGTATCGGGTGTTCTACGAGAAGACACCGAACGAGAAGACGCCGTCGGAGTACGGCATGAACCATACGTCGATCATCTACCTGATGGGACCCGACGGCAGTTACGTCGCGCACTTCACGCCGATGACGACCGTCGATCAGATGGTCGAGCAGCTAAGCAAAGTGCTTTAACTCACTTGGATTATCAGCGGCGGCAGCGCCACAGTGTTGCCGCATCGTGCAGCGACTGAGCTTTGTCGCTGGCGGGGCGATTGAATTTCGATTAGGTCAGAAGATGCTCGTTGTTGCTCTCGAGTTTCAGCGAGCGTTCCGACCAACATCCGTGTGTTGAGTTGACGGCACGAGGGGGGAAGTCGGTGCGGAAGTCTGTCCGGGGGCAAGCATTGAAGCGTCCGCGCATCGAAGAGCTCGATTGCCCGGTCGAAGTTCGACGACATCCTGGTGCACGCAGGCTGACGCTGCGTGTCAGCCGCACACGGCGAGCTGTCATCGTCACGCTGCCCGTGCAGTGCGACCTCGGCGAGGCAGGCTCCTTTCTCGATCGCAACATCGAATGGGTGCGCGAGCGCCTCAACAGCATACCGCAGCCAGTGTCTTTCGAGGACGGCGCGCGCATGCCGCTGCGCGGCGAATTTCACACTCTAGCGTTCACCGGCAAGCGCGCCGCAGGCGGCGGTGTCGTGCGCGCTGCGCGCACGTCGGACCTGCCAGAACTGCGCGTCTCCGGCCGCGTCGAACACGCGTCGCGCAGGCTGCGTGACTGGCTGGCGGAAGAAGCGCGCCGCGACCTGGATGCGCGCGTGCAGGTGCACTGCCGCGCTCTCGGCGTCAAAGCCAAACGCATCGCCATTCGCGATCAGGCAACGCGTTGGGGATCGTGCTCGACCACGGGTGTGCTGTCATTTTCGTGGCGGCTCATCCTCGCTCCGCAGCGCATCCTCGATTATGTCGCCGCGCACGAGGTTGCGCATCTCGCCGAGATGAATCACGGGCCGCGCTTCTGGGCGCACGTGGAGCGTCTGATGCCGAGCATGAAGGAAGACAAGCTCTGGCTGCAGCACTACGGCCTCGAGCTGCACCGCTACGGCCCCAGCGCCGACTGATGCACCCCAAGACCGCTTGTCGTTGATTGGTGCCGCGCGGAGCGTCGGATCTTCGGAGTCAGCGCGCGTGCAGGCCGTCGATCGAGCCTGTGTCCATGCTCGGGTCGTCGACCATCGCCCGGGCGATGAAGTCCTCAGCTATGCCCTGTTCGGGGTAACCCGTTTCGCGCGCGAGGAGCTGACTGGCGGCAGGGCGTCCGGACAACGGCAGCGGCGTCTTGTCAGCGTGGGCACTGACCATAATCGCGCGCCAGATCTCGGCCGGCAGGCTGCCGCCGACGACGCGGTTCATCGGGGCGCCGTCGTCATTGCCCGACCATACGCCAGCGGTGAAGTAGGCTGTGTAGCCGACGAACCAGGCGTCGCGGAAACCCTGTGACGTTCCCGTTTTGCCCGCGGCGCGGTGCGGCGGGATTGCTGCGCGCCGGCCGGTTCCGTCTGCGAGTGCGGCTCCCAGCATATCGTTCATCGCCGCAACCTGCTCCGGCGCTACGAGCTGGGCGTACGGCGGCGCGGGCCGAACGAACAGGTCGTCGCCCCTGGCGCTGCGAACACGGCGGACGACATACGGCTCGGCCGCCTGACCGCCGTTGGCGATCACGTTGTATGCGCCGGTCAGCTCGAGAAGAGAGACCTCGGAGGTGCCGAGGGCAATGGTGGCGTCGCGGGCGAGCGGCGATTTGATGCCGAGGCGCTTAGCTGTCTGAGACACGCGCGCCGGGCCAACCTTGACGGCTAGGCGAGCGGCAACCGTATTGACAGATTTTGCTAGGGCGGTGCGAAGCGGAAGCGGCCCCAGGTAGGTGCCGTTGTCGTTGCGCGGAGCCCATCCGGACACATTGAGCGGAAGGTCGTCGACGATGCTATCGGGCGTGTAGCCAGCCTCGAGTGCTGCGAGATAGACGAACGGCTTGAAGGCTGAGCCGGGTTGGCGCTGTGCCTTCACTGCGCGGTTGAACTGCGTCTCTGCGTACGAGCGGCCGCCAACGAGCGCCAGGAGTGCGCCGTCACGGCCCAGCACGACGGCGGCAGACTCGCTCGCGTTGAGATCGGGTCCGCGAATGTCGATGACCTGCTCGATCATCGCCGCGGCGTTGGCCTGGAGTGCTGGATCGATCGTCGTCTCGACGACGAGGCCTTCGGCTCCGACGGCTAGGCCGGCGATGTAGGCGGGCCCGAGCTGATCCATGACATAGTCGACGGCGTAGTCGGAGCCGACCGCGCCAGCTCGCTGAGTGCGCTCGAAGGCGCGGGCGATCTCGTCGGCTGCCTTGCGCTCTTCGTCCTCGGAGATGAACCCGGCGTCCTGCATCTGAGATAGCACGAGGCGGGCACGCGTGCGGGCCAGGCCGGGATTTGACAGGGGCGAGTAACGCGACGGCGCCTTCAGCAGACCGGCGATCATTGCGGCCTCGCCGAGCGACAAGTTGCGCGCGGGTTTGCGGAAATAGCGCCGCGCCGCCTGGTCGATGCCATACGCGCCCGATCCCAGATAGACGCGGTTGAGGTACAGCTCGAGGATGTCTTCCTTGGTGAGCTTCATCTCCAACCACAAGGCGAGGGTGAACTCCTCGAGCTTGCGCGAGAACGTCCGGTCGGAGGTCAGGTAAAGGTTTTTGGCGAGCTGCTGCGTCAACGTCGAGCCGCCCTGGACGGTGCGGCCCTCGCGCAGGTTGGTGATTGCGGCGCGCACCAGTCCAAACGGGTCGACGCCGTGGTGGTCGTAGAAGCGCTGGTCTTCGGTCGCGATCACCGCATCGGCGACGTAATGGGGCAGCAAGTCGATGGGGACGTAGTCGTCGCCGCCCCCGCGCTCGGATAGCACGGAGCCGTCACGCGCAAGAATGCGCACAAACGGGGCGCTCTCCTTGGGGCGGAGCGACATGGGATCGGGATAGATCACCGAATAGTAGGCCATGAGGCCAACGATGACCGTCGCGGCGGCCGCAAGAACAGCGCCGGGAACGGCCAGCATTCGGCGCAGCAAGGAGCGCTTCGGCTCGGACGTTGATGACGAAATGAGGCCCATAGGCGAGCCTGCTCCCTCGCAAAATGACTTGCTGAAAGATTGCCACTTACTGCAACTGTCCGGTCAACCTAACCCGGGTCCGTCTAAGGCGCAGTAAACCTTGCGTCGCACCGCTTAACTTCCTGATATCTCAGGTTCTTTCACGAAGCAGAATAATCGGGTACGCGACAATCGCGAGAATTATTCGGGCGATCACGGTGAAGAACATCAGCAGAAGCTGCCGCTCCTCGAGCAAAATCTCGAGCCAAATGTTGTACTTGGGCTCCAGCCCGGTGGAGGTGATCAGGCCTTTGAAGCTGCGCGCCCAACCGAGCATCATCGACAGCGTCTCCGGCGAGTAGATGGCGACAACGGCCATCAACAGGGCGCCGAGGATGAGCGACAAGACAACGTTGCTGATCGACAGGAACAGGCGCAGCACGGACAAACTCCCCCAAACCCGTGGCGAATCCGCGATCCGGCAAACCTAACACCGTCGCGAAGGCCACGAAACAACCCTTACACCGCGTGCGGATGTGTTCCTATATGGAACGAGGTCGCGCGCCAGCGATTATCTGCAGGGCCGATGGGGCTCAGGATTGGAGCGGACGTCAGCATGGCATTCGTCAAGCCCGGTGCGCCGGGCACATTCGAGCGGATCGAGCGGCTGGAGCAGGCCGAGATCGAAGCCGCCCTCCTGCGCATCAACTCATTGGCGCGGATAATGGATTCTCTGTTTGCCATTCCCGGCACGCGGCTGCGCCTGGGCGTCGATTCCATCCTGGGGCTCATCCCGGTGGCCGGCGACGTGCTGTCACAGGTCATCTCGGCGTACATCATCTGGGAGGCCAGGCGGCTCGGCGTCTCCAAGCTGACGCTGTGGCGGATGGCGGGCAACTCGCTGGTCGATACCGTGGCGGGTGCCGTGCCGATTGTCGGCGACGCGTTCGACGTCGTCTTCAAGGCCAACATGAAGAACTTGCGGCTGTTGCAGCGGCATCTGGAGAAGCGCGGCTATCGGCCGTCGGCCGGCGCCGTCATCGACGGCGACTATCAGCGCGTCGCCTGACAGCGCCCGCTTACGATGAATTAGCCTTCCACCGGTCCCTAGACGTCGAGGTTCGTCACGGCCAGCGCGTTTTCCTGGATGAACTCACGCCGCGGCTCGACGACGTCGCCCATCAGCTTCGAGAAAATCTCGTCAGCCTCGGAGCCTTCGCCGATCTTCACCTGCAGCAGCGTGCGGATGTTGGGGTCGAGCGTCGTCTCCCAGAGCTGGTCGGGGTTCATCTCGCCCAGACCTTTGTAGCGCTGCAGCGAGAGACCCTTGCGGCCGGCCTCGTAGATCGCTTCCAGCAGCGTGCGCGGCCCGTAGACGTCGATGGTCTCGGACTTGCGGCGCAGCTTGGCCGCGGTCTCGTAGACTTCGGTCAGTTGAGCCTGCCGCTCGTTGAGACGGCGGGCGTCGAGCGAGCCTAGCAATGCGAGATCCAGCGCGTGCACCTCGTTTACGCCGCGTACCTCGCGCTTGAAGTGGAAGCCGTCGTTGCCGTAGCGGCCTTCCCAGCCCTTTTCGGTCTCCTCGGCGATGACGTTGAGGCGGTCGGCGATCTTGGTGGCGAGGTCGTTCGCCTTTGCAGCCGACTGCAACAACTGGGTATCGAAGGCGCCGGCGATGGCGGCCTGCTCGACGACCACGCGCGAGTAGCGCGAATGCAGGCCATCGATTACCGATGAAACTGCACGCGCGTGATCGAGGATCGAGCGCAGGTCGCGGCCCGCGCGCTCGCCGCTTCCAGTAACGAGAACCGTGTCCTCGAGGCCGGTCTGGATGAGGTAATCCTCCAGAGCGCGCTGGTCTTTCAGGTATGTCTCAGACTTGCCGCGCGCGACCTTGTAGAGCGGCGGCTGGGCGATGTAGACGTGCCCTTTCTCCACCAGCTCCGCCATCTGCCGATAGAAGAACGTCAGCAGCAGCGTGCGGATATGGGCACCGTCGACGTCGGCGTCCGTCATGATGATGATCTTGTGGTAGCGAAGCTTCGATACGTCGAAGTCGTCCCGGATGCCGGTGCCAAGCGCGGCGATAATGTTCGTCACCTGCTCGGACGACAGCATCTTGTCGATGCGCGCGCGCTCGACGTTGAGGATCTTACCTCGGATCGGCAGCACTGCCTGGAACTCGCGCTTGCGGCCCTGCTTGGCGGAGCCGCCTGCCGAGTCACCCTCGACGATGAAAAGCTCGGTGTTTGCGGCGTCGCGGTCCTGGCACTCGGCCAAGCCGCCCGGCAGCCGCAGGCCATCAAGAGCGCTCTTGCGGCGCGTCAGCTCGCGGGCCTTGCGCGCGGCTTCGCGGGCGAGCGCGGCCTCGACGATCTTGCCGACGATGGTTTTGGCTTCCCTCGGGTGCTCCTCGAACCATGCCATCAGCTGATCGCCAATGATGCTCTCGACGACGGGCTTGACCTCGGACGAAACGAGCTTGTCCTTCGTCTGGCTGGAGAACTTCGGGTCAGGCACCTTCACCGACAGCACGCAGGTGAGCCCTTCGCGCGCGTCCTCGCCGGAGAGATCGACCTTCTCCTTCTTGGCGATGCCGCTTTCGCCCGCGTATTTGTTGATGATGCGCGTCAGCGCGGCGCGGAAACCAGCGAGATGGGTACCACCGTCGCGCTGTGGGATGTTGTTCGTAAACAGAAGCACGTTCTCGTGGTAGCTGTCGTTCCACCACAAGGCGGCCTCGACAATAACCTTGTCGCGCTCGCCGCTGAGCATGATTGGCTCTGGGATAAGCGGCTGCTTGGAGCGGTCGAGGTAGCGCACGAATGCCGCCGTGCCGCCATCATAGGACATCTCTTCGCGCTTCACGTCGGCGTGGCGCGCATCGGTCAGCACGATCTTGGCGCCGGAGTTGAGGAACGCCAGCTCGCGCAGGCGGTGCTCCAGCGTCGCGAAATCGAACTCGGTTTTGGTGAACGTGTTGGGGCTCGGCAGGAATGAGACTTCGGTGCCGCGCTCGCCGTTGCCGTCGGCGACAGCCTTGAGCGGTGCCACCGGCACACCATCGCGGAACTCGATGACGTGCTCCTTGCCCTCGCGCCAGATGCGGGCCTTGAGCCAAGTCGAGAGCGCGTTGACGACCGAGGCGCCGACGCCGTGCAGACCGCCGGAGACCTTGTAGGAATTCTGGTCGAACTTGCCGCCCGCGTGCAGCTCGGTAAACACGATCTCAGCGGCCGAGCGCTTGGGATCGTTGTCGTCGTCATTCTTGATGCCGGTCGGGATGCCGCGCCCGTCGTCGCGCACCGTGCAGGAGCCGTCCGGGTTGAGCGTGACGTAGCAGGCCTTCGCGTGGCCAGCGAGCACCTCGTCGACGGCGTTGTCGACGACCTCGTAAATCATGTGGTGAAGGCCGGACCCGTCGTCGGTATCGCCGATGTACATGCCAGGGCGCTTGCGGACGGCATCCAGGCCCTTCAGCATCTTGATCGACTCGGCGCCGTAGTCATCGGCAGCCGTGGTTTTCTGTGCGGGCAAAGCGCTCATTCTTCTGATTGTCCTAGGGGTCGCTCAAGGCTTGTTTTAGCTATAGCACGAAGGGCCGAAAAAAGCACGCTTTCGGCTCAGTCAGCCCCAACATAAATAGTAATATTTTCCGCTAGTTAGAAGGCGCTGCGGCACCTTGCTCGGGCTGGCAACCAAAAGCGCTCAAAAAGCCGTCGTCAACGCGCCAGAATCGGGCCTTGCCGTCGAGCCAGGAAAACGCCTGCTCGTCGGTGCCGGTCATCCAAGCCTGGGCGCCGAGCCGCAGGATCTCGGCGAACAGCGCGGCCCTGCGGTCGGCGTCCAGATGGGCCGTCACCTCGTCGAGGAGGAGGATCGGGGCCGCCTCCCTGCGGCGTGTCACGAGCTCGGCATGGGCGAGGACAAGGCCGATGAGCAGCGCTTTCTGCTCGCCGGTGGAGCACAGGCGCGCGGGCATGGATTTGGGCGCGTGGGAGACGAGAAGATCGGATCGATGCGGCCCATCCAGCGTGCGTCCGGCTGCTCGGTCGCGCTCGCGTCCGTCGCGCAGGCGCCGGAGGTAGATGTCCTCCACCTCGATCGCGGGCATGCGCTCCAAGTCCGTTTCAAGGGCGCCCTCGAGCGCCAAGGCGGCGGCCGGGAAGGGCGAAGCGGGATCGCGCGCCGTCCGCTCGGCCATGATCGCGGCGATCGCAGCCACGGCCTCGGCGCGCTGCGCGGCAATGGCAACGCCCGTTTCCGCCATCAGCAGCTCAAGGCCCTCGAAACGCGACGGATCGCGCACGCCGTCGGCCAGGAGGCGATTGCGCTGCTGCATGGCGCGCTCGAAACGCGAGGCGCCGGTGCGATACTGTGGGTCGAAGCAGAGGATCAGGCGATCGAGGAAGCGGCGCCGCTCCGAGCCGGGCCCGGTGAACAGTCCGTCCATGGCCGGCGTCACCCAGACGACCTCGACGTAATCGGCGAGAACCCCAGCGCCCGCCGTTTCGCCGTTGATACGGACGGTGCGGCCCGCGCGCTCATTGTCGGCGTTCTCGGCCAGCAGCCCCGTGCCGATGTCGATTGGCCCGGCATGTGTGTGCGCATGAGCAGCTACGGCCCAGCCGCCATCACCCGCGCCTCGCGCCAAATCGGGGTAAGAAGCGCGGCGCATGCCCTGGCCGGGCGCGAGAAGCGAGACGGCTTCCAGCAGGTTCGTCTTGCCTGCGCCATTGGCGCCGACGAGCACCTGCGGCTCGGGCCCCGCCTGGAGCACGACCTTGGCGTAGTTGCGAAAATTGGAAAGCGTAAGCCGCTCGACCCAAAGCATTCGTTAGTTAAGCCTCGTGCAACGCTGGACCGGGCAAGCGCCGGCCTAGACGCGCATCGGCATCAGCACATAGAGCGCCGACTCGTCGCCCGGGTCATTGACCATCGTGGGTGAACCGGGATCGGCGAGCTTGAAGGTCGCCCGCTCGCCAGCGAGCTGGTTGGCGATATCGAGCAGATATTTCGCGTTGAAGCCGATCTCAAGGGGTTGGGCGGAGTACTCGACGCCGATCTCCTCGGTGGCGCTGCCGCCTTCCGGGTTGTTGACCGACAGAATGAGCTTGTCCGGCTTGATGTTGAGCTTCACGGCGCGTCCGCGTTCGGAGGCGATGGTCGACACGCGGTCGACGGCGCCGATGAACTCGGCGTTGGAGACGGTCATCTCCTTGTCGTTGCCCTGGGGAATGACGCGACCGTAGTCGGGGAAGGTGCCGTCGATGAGCTTCGACGTCAGCGTGACGCTGCCGATCTCGAAGCGGACCTTGGACGGACTGACAGCCACCTTCACGGAGGCAGAGCTGTCCTCGATGAGGCGCGTCAGCTCGTGGACGGTCTTGCGCGGAATGATGACCCCCGGCATTCCCTCGGCGCCCTGCGGCAGCGGAAGTTCGACCTGTGCCAGCCGGTGGCCATCGGTGGCCACGGCGCGCAGGTTCGTCTTGCCGCCGGTCTGGGCGGTGTGGAGGTAGATACCGTTCAAATAGTAGCGCGTCTCCTCGGTGGAGATTGCGAAGCGCGTCTTGTCGATCAGGCGTTTGAGATCCTGGGCGCTGAGTTCGAACTCCTGGCCCATCTCGCCGATGCCGATATCGGGAAAGTCCTCTGCGGGCAGGGTCTGCAGCGCAAAGCGGGCATGACCGGCGGCGAGCGTCAGTCGCTCCTTGTCGGCCTCCTTGCGGATGTCGACCTCACTGCCGTCGGGTAGCTTGCGGACGATGTCGTGCAGCATGTGGGCCGGGACCGTGACGGCTCCGGGCTGCTGGACGTCGGCGGCGACTCCCTCGATCACCTCGCGCTCAAGGTCGGTCGCCTTGAATTCGAGAGTGGAGTCCTTGGCTCGCAGCAGAACGTTGGACAGAATGGGGATCGTCGTGCGCCGCTCGACGACGCTGGTCACGTGGCCAAGCGCCCGCAACAGTTCACCACGTTCGATCACTAGCCGCATGGAAAGGTCCTCGGCGGGTTCTTCTCAGCCAGTTCGGTGGCCTGGTTCGGTTACTGGCCCGTCCGCGCCCCCTGCGAGGTCGCACGACGGTCCGGGTCGCGAGGGGGAAACTCGGCGGGACCAGAGACTGGCGTCTTGTATAGGATTCGCCCCACGCCACCATGCCCCGAGCGGACCAGCCGTTCAAGAGCCGGGGGGCCGTCGGCGCGATTTGTCTACGTCGAAGGCAGTCCGACCGCCAATAGGCCCAACACCCGGAACAACGTCAAAAAAGGAGCGGCGCCATAAAGGACGCCGCCCCTCCCCGCTAAAGCCCGCCACACCCGTCCCTCGGCGCGACAGGCCGTTTTTTGATGGGGCGCCCCCATCAATGGCTGAGTAGACGCTTCAGTTCCTCAAGCTCTTCCTTGAGGCGCGGATTTCCGGCCAGCTCACCCTCGATCTTGCGGATCGCGTGCAGCACGGTCGTGTGATCCCGGTTGCCGAAACGGCGACCGATCTCAGGCAGCGAGCGCGCCGTGAGTTGCTTGGCGAGGTACATGCCAACCTGGCGCGGCCACACGACGGAGCGGTGACGACGCTGGGAGAGAAGGTCACCCTTCGACACGCCGAAGTGACGCGAGATGATGCGGAGAATGTCCTCGATCTTGATGCGGCGGGGCTCAAGGCCCTGCACCAGATCGCGGATCACGGTCTCGGCAACGTCCGGCGTGATCTGCGTGCGCATGTACTGCCACGTGGCGTAAAGGCGAGTGATGGCGCCTTCGAGCTCGCGGCCGCTTTCGGTCAGACGCTCGGCCAGGAGCGCAAGGATGTCACGGCCCAGCGCGAAGGAAGGATCGATCGCCCGCTTCTCGGCGAGACGCTTCTCCAGAACCTTGAGACGCAGTTCGTGGTCGAGGACGCCGATCTCGGTGACGAGGCCACGCTGCAACCGCGAGCGCATGCGCTCGTTGAGGCGTTCAACGTGGTTCGGTGCGCGAGCCGAAGCGACGACCACCTGACGCCCGCCGTCGAGCAGCGAGTTGATGATGTGGTCGAATTCCTGCTCGGTACGCTCGCCGTGCATGAACTCAAGGTCGTCGATCAGCAGCACGTTGATGCCGCGGAACTTTTCCTTGAATGCGAGCGGGTCTTGGCTGCGAAGAGCCTCGACGAATTGATAGCGGAAGCGCTCAGCTGTCAGATAAAGGACCTGAGCGTTGGGCGCGCGGCGCTTCACTTCCCAGGCAATGGCGTGCAGCAAGTGGGTCTTGCCGAGGCCAACCGCCGAGTGGATGTAGAGCGGGTTGAAGCTCGGTGCATCGCTGAGCGCCGTTTCGGCAACCTGCGTGGCGCCAGCATGGGCCATGCGGTTGGAGGACCCGACGACGAAGCTGTCGAACGTATAGCGGGGATCGAGAGGCGAGCCCTCGAAACCGCCGACGCTGGTGCGTCCGACCGGTGCGTGAGCAACGAACATCGGCCCGCGCTGTGCGGATTCTGAAGCCACGCCACTACGAGAGCCGTTTAGGGGCTCGGTAGCGGTTGCGGCAGGCGCGATCTCGGCGCGTGCCGCGGCGGCGTTACCCGGCTGGCGAAGGACGACCTCGACCTTCTCCGCGCCTTTGAACTCGGCACGGCAGCAGGCGAGCAGGTCCTCTGAGTAGTGCGACTGGATCCAAGTGCGCAGGAACTTGACCGGCACCGAGAACCTTACCGTGCTGTTCTCGAAGCTTTCAAATTCCAGAGCGTTGAACCAGCTCGTGAAGATGTCGTCGCCGAGACGAGCGCGGAGCATGGCCCGCACCTTCTGGCCACGCGGCTCGTCGTTGGTAGTGACTGTCAGTGTTTGAGAGGTAACGCCATTGCCGATGGTGTTTGCGCTACGCTCTTCCAGTCCGTTGGTCGCTGCGCCCGCAAAGCCGCCGGCAACGGAATGATCCGCCTTATGAATCGTCTGCATTTGGAAACCCCCGCACTTCTTGAACTTTTGACCTGCACCTCAAGCCTCCCAGACACAGATCTACCGTCGCCCTCCGCCGCCGCGGGTGCGCAATCGATCCAAATCCGGGTCTTCCGAAACGGGTGCCTAACCTTGCACCCAGGCTAGTCCGGCAGCCTTCCAGCCGGAGACCTGCCCTCGATGGCGGTCGGCATCGAGAGGCCCCTCGAAACCGTCCGCCACATTTCTGCATCGTCGAAAACCGACGGCTGCCATAGCTTCAGCGGCCAAGCGGCTACGAGCGCCGGATCGGCAGATGAAGAACAACTCGCTATCTTTAGAAGCGCTCGCCGCATCGAGCGCCTTGGTCATCCGATCCACGAAGCCCGCATCTGTCGCTTCAGGATAGGTCTGCCATTCCACCGTGAGCACCCGCTTGTTGATCTTGCCAAGATCAGGGAGCCCCACGAACGTCCATTCTGCTCGCGTACGTACGTCGATCAGAACCGCACTCGCGTCCGCGCCAAGACGAGCCCAGACCTCTTCCACAGGCACGTCATCGATGTGGACGACTTCCAACGACTGCACTTTCGTCCTCCAACTCACAAGACGGGCTGAAACATTTAAGCTTCAGATCGGCTTGCTCACATGTTCGATGCGCGCAGAGGAAACGATCTCCTCAACTTTCCAAGCAACTGCTCAGAAAGATACGCGAAAACCGAACATAAGTTACGCTGAAGCCAGGGACGCGGAACTGTACAAAACCTGGCGGTGACGAGCGCTTGGGAGTGGATAAAACCCCGCGCCTCGACCTTCAGGACCGTAGCGGTTAACCACACCTTAAGCAAGCGTAACCGGTGCATGAATGTCTGGTTGCAGAGGTGAGCACGAGCGCGGCGAATGCGTGGATATCCTGTGAATTGAAAGCAAGAACTGTGGATAGCTGGCTGACCAAGTTCATGATTTCCAAGGCCTCGCGACAAGCGCCGACGACCAGAGAAACTTGTCCTCTGGTTCGTCGCCTAAATGTCATTTTGTGCTTGGATCGCCCGCTGGAGTAATCGGGCGAAAAACGGGCGAGACGCCCAGGCCGCGCGCTGAGCGCCGCGGAATCCGCCACTTAGAGCTGTTCGAGACTCGTGTGGCGAAGGTGGATGGTGCGGCAGCGCTGTTGCGAACTTACCGCACCCTCATTTGCAGTACCCTTGGACTACCTGTGAACAGTCCGCGGCTTCTTAGTTGGACATCGCCTTCACGCGGGCGGAGAGACGCGAGACCTTGCGGCTTGCAGTCTTCTTGTGAAGCACGCCCTTCTGAGCTGTGCGAGCAAGCACAGGACCGGCCGTGCGCAGCGCCTTCGATGCGGCTTCCTTGTCGCCCGACTTGATCGCTTCCTCGACGGAGCGGACAGCCGTGCGTGCACGCGTTGTGCGCGACTTGTTGACTTCAGTGCGGCGGACTGCCTGACGCGCCGCCTTCTTTGCAGACTTCGTATTCGCCATATTCCAAGTTCCTCTCTATCACCTGCCGTCGCCCGAGTTCAGGCGCCACCACAGGTGTAGCCTTGTCCCAATGCGTATGCCGCCCGAAACATGAAGCTTCGGGCGGCGTCAAGTGGCGATCCTATAGACGCGACAAAGTGTAGGGTCAACGGCGCTTGCGAGCCGTTAAGCGTCTCTCGGACTTGCCAGATCGGCGGTCCCAGGGCTCTGTTACCGCTGGAGACGGCAATATTTAAGGGGGGTTCATGACTTCGATATGGCTCTGGCTGGCGGCCCTGGTTGCAGGGACAGCAGCTGTCAGCTACGGCGCCACGACCGGGCAGGGCATGCATATGGCGATCGCCGCACTGGTCTGCGCAGGGTTCGTGCTGCTGGCCCTCTTGGACCGCAACCGGCGGGTAAAGAATGGTGGCAGCGAGCCCGCGCTAGCAGGCGCTACCGCGGCATCCATCGCCCTCGTCTGGGCGTGGGCCGGGCTCTCCATGCTGGTGACGTACCAGCTATTCCTGAGCTGGCACGAGTGGTGGCAGTACGTGATCGCCGGCATCGGCGTCGCAGCGCTCAGTCTCGGGCTCGCGTCGATGATGGCGAAGGATGACGCCGCGGGACGGAGAGACGAGACGCTTCTCCGCGTCGCGCGCTATCTCACCATCGCGCAGTTCGCAGGCATGATCATCGCCATGATCGGCATGGTGGTCGACGGCAAGATGCCACGCGATCCGAGCGAACCCGATTGGGCCGCCAATGCGATCTTCTTCTTCGGCGCGGCGGCGCTGGCCATCATCAGTGCCAATGCTCTCTGGGGACCGTCGGCGCGGCGCGCGGGCGCATAGTGCGCGCTGCCTGAGACATTATGAGGCTCCGATGCGCCTGAGACGAATGCTGCCAACCCTCCTGCTGGCCGGCGGACTGAGTGTAGCGATCGCAGTTCTAGCGGCCGCACGACGGTCGGAGCTGACGCTCGCACTCGCAGCCGCCCTGTTCGCACTGCAGGTGCTTCTGATACTGGCGCGCATCAACGTACCGCTATGGCGCGGCGTACAGTCCGGCTCGGAACCCGCGTGGGCGTGGGACAACTCAGTTCTGACATCGCTCTCATTCGCATGGGGCGCGGCAGTCATGCTCACCGCTTACCCACTCGGCGGGCTGGTGTGGCGGCACTGGTGGCAGTATGGCCTGGGTATGGCGCTGCTGGGAGCGGGCACGTTGGCCGTCGCCGGCTATCTGATCGGTACACGCCCGCCATTTCGTGCGGGCGCGCCGTTGACGCTGCTGATGCGGATGACGATTGCGCTGGTGGCCGCAATAATCGCAGCACTGATCTATCTTGTCGCGTCCGGAAAGCTGGCAACGCCGAAGGACGACTGGGCCGCGAACGTGGTCTTCATTGCGGGAGGCGTCACGGTTCTCATCGTTTCCCTGACGTCGCTCCTGACCTGGCGCCGGCTACGTTAGCGCTGGCATTGCGGACAATAGAACGTCGAGCGGCCGGACTGCACTATGCGATGCACGGTACCGCAGCCCTTGCGCCGGCATGGTTTTCCCTCCCGCCCATACACCGCGAAAGAATGCTGGAAGTATCCGAGTTCACCGTCGGCGTGGCGATAGTCGCGCAGGGTGGAACCGCCCGCCATTATCGCATCCTCGAGCACGGCGCGGATTGCCTTTACGAGGGCACGGGCGCGGTCGTTTGGACGACCGCTCCGGTCGGCAATGGTTGATGCGCCTCGCTTCGGGGACAGGCCTGCACGATACAGTGCTTCGCAAACGTAGATGTTGCCGAGCCCGGCAATGATGCGCTGATCCAACAGGAAGGCCTTGAGGTTGACCTTCTTGCCGGCCGCGCGCTGAGCGAGAAACTCCGGCGTCAGTTCGTCGCCGAGCGGCTCTATGCCGAGGCTGCGCAGGAGCGGGTGGGCATCCAACTCGGCTTCGGGGATCAGCATCATGAAGCCGAACCGGCGCGGGTCGTTGTAAGTGATCGTGACGCCATGGCGCATATGGAAGACGAGGTGATCGTGGGCGCTACGGCCTGCAGTACCACTATCTACACCGCCATTGACGAGCCGAGGCATCCGACTCTTGGGCGCCGTTCCATGCGCGTGGACCGTAAAGCACCCGGTCATCCCGAGATGCATCAACAGCACGTCGCCGCCCGATAGATGCGCCAAGAGATATTTGCCGCGCCGCTCAAGGCTGACGACCTTGCGGCCCCGTAGCCGGCTGGGAAGCCCCTCGGGGAGTGGAAAACGAAGATCTGGCCGGTGCTGCTCGACTGTGTCGAACACCTTGCCTTCGAGCGCCGGCACCAGGCCGCGCCGAACGATCTCGACCTCGGGTAACTCAGGCATAGGGGAGCATTTGTGTCGCTATTGGCGGGTGCGCGGCAGCATAGCCTCCGCCGCCTGGGTTCGCTATTGTCCCGGCATGAGCGAGCCGTCCACGCCAGATACCAGCACGACTTTCGGGTTCCGCCGCGTCGAAGAGACCGAGCGGCAGGGCCTCGTAAACCGTGTCTTCACAAACGTGGCCGAGCGCTACGACCTGATGAACGACCTCATGTCCGGCGGGCTGCACAGGCTGTGGAAGAGCGACTTCATCAGCGAGCTCAATCCACCGCGCGGATCGCAGGCGTTCCGACTGCTCGACGTTGCAGGCGGGACGGGCGACATAAGCTTGCGATATGCGCGCGCCAGCGGCCCCAACGCGACGGCGGTGCTCTGCGATATCAATCCCGAGATGTTGGCCGTTGGTCAGCGTCGCGTCTCCGAGGCCGGCCTCGACGGCCGCATTGAGCTGGTCGAAGGCAATGCTGAGGCGCTGCCTTTTCCCGATCGCTCTTTCGACGCCTACACGATTGCTTTCGGTATTCGCAACGTCACGCACATCGACAAAGCGCTTGCCGAGGCGTTTCGCGTGCTCAAGATCGGCGGGCGGTTCCTGTGCCTTGAATTTTCCGAGGTCCAGGTGCCGATCCTCGACCGCCTATACGACTTTCATTCGTTCGAGGTGATCCCGCGCCTGGGTCAGGCGGTCACCGGTGATGCGGAATCCTACCGCTACCTGGCGGAGAGCATCCGCAAATTCCCGAAGCAAGAGGCGTTCGCGAAGATGGTGCGCGAAGCGGGATTTGACCGCGTGAGCTACCGCAACCTCACCGGCGGCGTCGCCGCCATCCACTCCGGCTGGAAAATCTGAGAGACGCCTACCTCGGTCGCCGCCATCACATCCTCGCGTTGAAAATGATGCGTGCGTCCGTCGTGCCGTTGGCCTGGAAGAACACAGGCCGGCCGGCAGTGAGACCCGACGCGACGGTCGGGAACAGGTAGACGCCCCTCTGCGTCGGCACGCCGTAGGTGAAGGCAGTCACGTTCACCAGTGACACGTCGGACAAGCGCAGCGTCCAATGGCCTGCCGAGCTCAGCGTCACCACCGGCCCGGCGCGCATCTCCACCGGGAACGTCCAGGGTATGCAGCCCTGCGTCGTGGTGTCGGCATAGCCGACCGTGTAACAGGCCTCGTAGGCATTGAGACCGCCGACGACGCGGTAGAAGCGCTGGCAGCGGATCAGCTCATCCGCCGGATCGGGCAGCTCCCACAGGGGCGAGTAGCCGATCGCGTCGGGATCGGCATAGAGGCCGAACTCGCCGAACTCGAACACGGCCGAGCCGGTGCCCATGCCGTTGGAGACGGTCGAGGTTCCGAGATAGTGCCCGGACTGCCAGCCCGTTGTGCCGCGGAAGGTCGCGCCGCAGGCAAGGGTGATGCCGACGTAGAGGCCGACGCCGTTGTCGGTCAGCCAGGTGCCCGAGGTGTCGCCCGGGATGGCAATTTCGATGATCTCGTCGGTGTTGGCGGCCGTGGGCGAGAAATGCGCCACGTAGGAGCGGTTGAGCGCCGAGTTTCTGACGCACACGGCATAGGTGCCGGAAGGCCCCTTGAACAGGAAGCGCAAGATCGCCTGGCGGGCGCCGGCGGCGCCCCACTTCAGGTCGGCGACACTCTGGCCTTCGATCTGCGTCAGCAGCAGCAGGTATTCACCGGAGGCAAGCGAGGTGTCGGCCGTGGTGATGGTGATGCGCGCGCGGTCCCTGGCGCCGGCCGGGGTCACCGACTGCACGCGTTGCGCGGTGATGGTGCCGGCGGACGTGACGCGACGCACCGAAAACTCGTCGGCGAGGTAGTAGATGTCCGTGGTCGCCGATGCGTTGCCGTTCTCCTGGCTGTGCTGCAGGGCGCCGTTGACGATGCGGTTGCGGCGCGCGTTCGGCAGCTCCGACCAGTCGATGGTCTTGTAGGCGCCGTCGACCACGGCGACGAGCTTGTCGCCGTTGGCGGGCGCCGCTTCAGCCGAGAGCGAGCCGGGCGCCGCGAGCGTCGTCAGGTCCGCGTCGAGCGGCTGAAACGCGGCATTGGCCGCTGAGATCGAATAGAAATCCGTGCCGGCCTCGAGGTCGAGCAATCCGCGCATGGCCGCATAGTTCGCGGCGCCGAGCAGCGACTGCGCGTTGCTCGACGGCGCGATGCCGGCAAAGGTGCCGAGGTTGGCGCTGTAGGCCTGCACGTTGCTGCCTATGGCGACGCCGAGCGTCGCCCGCGCCGTCGCGGCGTCGGCATCGTCGAGCACCGAGCGCGCAAAGGCCGTGCAGGCGATCTCCTCGACGTCGCCGGCGCCGGACGTGGCGCGGCCGAGCAGCTTGTCGGTCGCCGAGACGTTCTGCAGCTTGGCGTAGGTGATGGCGTCGTTCGGCACATTGGCCTTGGCCTGGCCGCTGGTCGCATAGTCCCAGGCAAGCGTCGCCGTATCGGTCAGCACCCGTTCGGCCGAGAGGGTGCCGTTGGACGACTTGACGATGTATTCGGCGTCGGTCGGCGCACCGCCTCCACCGCCGCCAATCGACGTGTTCGGGAACGAGACCTCGCCCGTGTCCTTGTCGATGACGATCGCCTCGTTCCAGACGGAGCCATCGGCGCTGACCTTGAAATGGTAATCGTCGTCGCCGGTGAGCCCCATCTCGGCGCGCCCGGAGAAGCCCGTCTGGTACAGCAGGCTCGCGGTGTCGCCGGCGGTGTTCTTGTTGATCTTGAGCTGGTGCCCGTTGCCGTCGTGATTGAGCAGCGTCGCCGGCGCATTGACCGACAGTCGGTTCGTGGTGTCCGCAGTGGCGCCGTTAATGGCGACGGTATCGAATTCGGGATCAGTTTCGGAGCCGCCACCACCTTCGCCTGTGCTCAGGGTGCTCCATGCGGATCCGTCCCAAACGACCGCGATGTCCTCGTCGGCAACCCAGGCGATCCATCCCTCGTTCGGCGGATAGATCATCCACGCCCCGTCCTGATAGGCAGCGACGGCACGCGCGTGGCCGCTCCAGGCACCTGTCGGACTCGAGCCGACGATATAGCGCGCGCCTTCGGCAGGGCTATCGGGCGGAGCGTTCAAGTTCCGGTCGAGCACAGAGAGCTGCACAATCGCATCGATGGCGCGGATGGCCTCGTTGTGCGTGACGTGCTTCTGGGATTGGGCCGCCATGATGTAGGGCAGGCCGAGGTTGGGCGTATCGTCCACGCGATCCTCGCAACACAAATTCGTTGCGTGAGATTAGGCGCGGTGGCGAACCCCGGGGATATTGATGATGCCGATCAGGCGGCTTGCTTGCCGCGCGCGCGATCAGCGGCCGTGCGGATGGCGGTGATGTTGGCAGCGTAGGAGTCGCGCGTCCCACCTTTGAAGACAGCCGAGCCTGCCACCAGCACATTGGCGCCGGCCGCGGCGACGAGCGGAGCCGTTTCCGGGGTGATGCCGCCGTCGATCTCGATATCGATCGGACGCGATCCGATCATCTGCTTCACGCGGCGGACCTTCTCGACCATTGCCGGGATGAAGCTCTGGCCGCCGAAGCCGGGGTTGACCGTCATGATCAGGACGAGATCGAGGCGGTCGAGCACGTAGGCGATGCTGTCCTCGGGCGTTGCCGGATTGATTGCGACGCCGGCCTTCTTGCCCAGGGCCTTTATCGTCTGCAGCGAGCGATCGAGATGCGGGCCGGCTTCGGGGTGCACCGTGATGATGTCGGCGCCTGCATCGGCGAAAGCTTCGAGGAAAGGGTCGGCCGGCGCGATCATAAGATGCACGTCGAAAATCTTCTTCGAGTGAGGGCGAAGCGCCTTGATGATCGGAGGCCCGAACGTGATGTTAGGCACGAAGTGGCCGTCCATGACATCGAGATGGATCCAGTCGGCTCCAGCGGCCTCGACGGTCGCGACCTCCTCCTTCAGCCGG
Source organism: uncultured Hyphomicrobium sp. (assembly GCA_964493785.1). Lineage (GTDB taxonomy): Bacteria > Pseudomonadota > Alphaproteobacteria > Rhizobiales > Hyphomicrobiaceae > Hyphomicrobium_A. The sequence goes on from CAZBPM010000003.1 coordinate 50,921, forward strand.
CTGAAATCGGCGGATAGGATCGAGGGAGCAATGGTAACGGAGCCGGCCATCAACAGATCCTCCGAATGGGGGCGTCGCGCGGATTCCAGTTTAGCTAACGTAAGCCTCTATTTCCAACAACGCGGCAGCTCGGCCCACTCGCCGACCCTGTGCATAAAGCTGTCAGGCGCGGCGCTTGCGCTCAACCAGGGCGAGGATGTGCGGTGTCAGGATGAGCTGCATGGCCAGGTCGAGCTTGCCGCCAGGAATGACGATCGAGTTCGCACGCGACATGAAGCTCTCCGGGATCATCGACAGAAGATAGGGGAAGTCGATGCCGCGCGGGTCGCGGAAGCGGATGATGACCATCGACTCGTCCGGCGTCGGGATCCAACGCGAGACGAACGGGTTAGATGTGTCGACGGTCGGGACGCGCTGGAAGTTGATGTCTGTCTCGGTGAACTGCGGGCAGATGTAGTTCACATAATCAGGCATCCGGGTGAGAATCGCATCGACGGCCTCGTCGTGCGAGTAACCGCGGATCGACTTGTCGCGGATCAGCTTCTGGATCCATTCGAGGTTGATGACGGGCACGACGCCGATCTTCAAATCGGCATGCTTGGCGATGTTCACCGATTGCGTGACGACCGCGCCATGTAGACCCTCGTAGAAGAGAAGATCGGTGCCGCGTGGCAGATCCTCCCACGCCGTGAAGGTGCCGACCGGGGCACCAAGACGAACAGCGTCTTGCTCCTCGTGGATGTAGTGGCGCGTCCGGCCCCGTCCGTGCTCGCCGTAAGTTCGGAAAACCTCCTCGAGATCGTCGAGCAGGTTTGCCTCCTCGCCAAAGTGGCTGAAGTGGTTGTTACCCTTCAGGCGTGCCTCGACCGTCGCCTGCTCCATCTCGACGCGGCCGTAGCGATGAAACGCATCGCCCTCGATGAAAGCGGCGGTGATGTGCTCGCGGCGGAAGATGTTGTCGAAGGTCTGGCGCACCGAGGTGGTGCCAGCGCCAGACGATCCTGTGACCGAGATGATGGGGTGCTTTGCTGACATGACGGCCGGAATAGTGCCCTATAATTATTGATTAATTAGAAGCGCAGGAGACCGCGGCGACTGAATAGCGGCGAGCGCTCGCCCCGGACCTGCCTTCCATCGTGAAGGCGAACCACGTGTTCCACCTCATAGCGCGAGCCGGCAATGAGGGGCACCCGCTGGTGCAGAGACGTCGGCTTGACCTCGAGAGCGCGTTCGCGGCCGGTCGAAGCGGCGCCGCCCGCCTGCTCGATGATCCATGCGATCGGGTTTGCCTCGTAGATCAGGCGCAGCCTGCCATCGCTGAAGCCGCGACGCTTGTCGCCGGGATACAGGTATATGCCGCCGCGCGAGATGATCCGGTAGATGTCGGCCACGGGTGAGCCGGTCCAGCGCATGTTGAAGTCGCGGCCGCGCGGGCCTTCCTTGCCGCGGCGGCAGTCCTCGACGTAGGTGCGGATAGGATCTTCCCAGTGGCGCGTATTGGAATCGTTGATCGCGTACTCGCTCGTGCGCGGCGGGATCTCCACCTTCGGGTGGGTCAGCAGGAATGTGCCGGAGCGGCGATCCAGAGTGAATATCTGAGTGCCGGCCCCCACGGTGGCGATGAGGACAGTCTGCGGGCCGTACACGAAGAAGCCGCCGGCAAGCTGGTTGACACCGGGTTGAAGGAACGCGGACGGGTCTTCGTTGTGCTCGAGCGCGGGGAGAACCGTGAAAATCGTGCCGATGGAGGCGTTGGCGTCAATGTTCGAGGAACCATCCAGCGGGTCGACGGCAACGAGGAGGGGGGCTTTCTCATCGAGCAGCAGGGGCCCGTCCATTTCCTCGGAGGCTACCGACGCCACGGGGGCCGACCGCAGTGCCTGGACGATGCGGTTGTTCGCAAGGACGTCGATCTCCTTCTGATCGTCACCCTCTCCCTGCCGGCCGGTCGAGCTGCCCAACGGCCCGGCGAGGGCGCCCTGCCCGAGAAGCTCGGACAGCTCCGTCGCCGCGCTCGCCAGCGCCTCGATGGTTGCCGCGACAGCAAGGCGGGCCGGACGTTTCCCCGCCCAGCGTGCGAAATAAGCCGAAAGTAGCTGTGGCTGGTTCATCCTTGCGCCGTCCCCTCGGCATGCGCTGCCGCTGCGATTCCGGGCCGTTCGGGGCCACTTGCAACGATCTATGCCATGCAGGTGACCAATGATCGAGCGCGCATAGCTTTTTTCGTTATGGGGTGAGGAGTTATCCAGCCTCCTTCCGGCCCTCGCCAGCGCGGGATTGCTCCACACTTGTGCGCGCGCATACATCCGGCTTGACCAAGCCGCCTCACGCACTACAACTTATAATTGTATTTCTGCATAGGTACGCGCAAAGACTGCTCCGTGGCTTCGATACCGGTGCCTTGAGGGAAATGTCGGGCAGGCTTGGCACAGGCATCAACAGGCAAGTCCTACGCGTGGCGGTCGCCCTGGCAGGCGGTGGCAGACTGGGCGCCGTTGCAGCTCAAACCGCGGCGCTCAATCTCCTGGCCCTCACCGGCCCCGCATACATGCTGGCGCTGTTCGGCGGCGCCGTGCAGGCGGACGCGTACGGCGAACTCATAGTAGCGACCACCATCATGCTGGGGTTGTATGGACTCAGCGCGGCGGTAGACATCGTACGGCAGAAGAACGTCACGCATTGCGCCCTGCGCATCGAGCGCGGGGCCACTTGGCTCGCCAGAAGAGCTGGGCCGGGCGCAGCGAAAGAACTGGGCGTCTTCGGGCCGTTGGCACGGGGGCCGGTTCCCGCCGCCCTCTGCGACCTGCCGCTCGTTCCGCTCTATCTCGCAGTTCTCTACCTATGCCATCCCGCGCTCGGGCTGCTCGCTGCAGGGGGCGCCGGATCGATCATCGGATGTATCGCGCTGATGGAACGTTGTGCCGGCCGGCTCAAAAGCTCGCGGCGGCGTCCCATTCGATACGATGCGTCGCTGCAGCGCCCCGCACTGTCAGCATGCGCACTGCGTGCCCTGCGACCAGCGCTTCAGTCGACCATGATCGGGCTGGGTGCCTACCTCGTGGCGGCGGGCGCGTGCCACCCCGCCAGCGTTCTCGCGGCAGCGATTTTGCTGCCCCGCGTGTTGGGGCCGCTGGAAACCATCACGGCCAACCGCAAACCGATCAGGCAGGCCTACGCAAGCGCGTTGAGGCTGGCGACGAACAGCAGACCCGCAAACGGGGTGGGCGAAGCGCGGTGCGGAAGCCCGCAACACCAAATTTCCATCCCGGTGCTGCGGGTCGTGCTGCGAACCAGCCCTTACGCGCGCAAAGCGACAGGAGTGGATGAAAGGTCGATGTCGTCTGACTTGCGGCCGACGGCCCAGTAACGGAAGCCCGCGGCGTGCGCCAAGTCTGGCGAATAGACGTTTCTCAAGTCGACGAGCATGTCGCCGCGCATCTTTGCCTTGGCCACGACCAAGTCGAGGCCGCGGAACTCGTTCCACTCGGTGACCGTGACGAGGACGTCGGCTCCTGTGGCTGCATCAAGGGCGCTATCGCACCAGACGACGCCAGGCAGAAGCGGATCGGCCTGCTTACGGCCCTGCGGATCGACGACGCGCACGGTTGCCCCGCGCTCCTGCAGCATGGGAACGATCACCAGGCTCGGCGCGTCGCGCATGTCGTCGGTATTGGGCTTGAAGGTGACGCCGAGGATCGCAATCGTCTTGCCGCGCACCGCACCGCCGGCTGCCGCCTCGATACGGTGAGCCATGGCGATCTTGCGCTCGTCGTTGACCCGCTGCACCTGCTCGATAATCGACACGGGTGCCTTGTGCTCACGTGCGGTGCGAATGAGGGCCGAGACGTCCTTGGGGAAGCACGAGCCGCCGTAGCCGGGGCCTGGGTGAAGGAACTTATCGCCGATGCGGCGATCCTTGCCGATCGCGGAGGCGACTTCCTGAACGTTGGCGCCCACTTCCTCGCATAGGTCAGCGACCTCGTTGATGAAGCTGATCTTGAGTGCGAGGAAGGCGTTCGCCGCGTACTTGGCGAGCTCGGCCGACTCGCGGCCGACGAACATGACGGGAGCGCTGCGCAGGGCGAGAGGCTTGTAGAGCCGGCCCATGACCTCCTCTGCGCGCTCGTCGTCGGTGCCGATGAGAACGCGGTCGGGGTGCATGAAGTCGCCGATGGCGGAGCCTTCGCGGAGGAACTCGGGATTGGAGCATACCGCGAACTCACCATCGGGCCGGGCAGCGCGCAGGCGGCGCTCAATCTCGCGGCTGGTGCCGACGGGAACCGTCGACTTGGTGACGATCACGGTGAAGCCGTTGAGGTGCGGGGCGATCTCGTCGACCGCAGCATAGACGTAGGATAGGTCGGCGTAGCCGTCGCCGCGGCGCATGGGCGTGCCGACCGCTAGCAAGATGACGTCGGCGCTGCTCGCCGCAGCGCCGAGGCTGTCGGTGAACACGAGGCGCCCGGCCTGCATGTTCCGCTGCACTAGATCGTCGAGGCCCGGCTCGTAGATCGGGGACTTGCCGGCCTTCAGCTCGGCGAGGCGCTGCGGATCCTTGTCAACGCAGGTGACCGTCCAGCCGAACTCGGAAAAACATGCCGCGGAGACGAGGCCGACGTAGCCGGCACCAACCATGCAGATGTTCAAATCTTCCTCCCGAGCTTTGGCGCTGCAATAGGCCCTGCCTGCTCCAGGTTGAAGCAGCAGCTTTCACCGCGCTAGCCCAACCGGCGTCGCGATGCAATTGCGGCGTAATCACACTCACGGCTCTAACTGGCCGTTCCTGTGGACCCGCCGGCACTAAACGTTGAATTCATCGATCTTCGTAAAGGCGCCGCGCAGTGCTTCAGACCACGCCTGCGACAGCTTCTTGAAGTATTCGTCGTCCTGGTAGATTCGCTTTTCGCGGGTGAGGTCGAGGCTGTCTCTCTCATAAAGCACGATGTCGATGGGCATCCCCACCGACAAGTTGGAGCGCAGGGTCGAATCAAAGCTGAGCAAGATCAGCTTGGCCGCTTCGCCCAGCCGCATCGTCGGCTGCGCCACTCGATCGAGAATCGGCTTGCCGTATTTGTGCTCGCCGATCTGGAAAAAAGGTGTCTCGTCCGTCGCCTCAATGAAGTTGCCTTCGGAATAGACCTGGAAAAGCCGCGGCCGCTCGTGCCCGATCTGACCTCCAAGTATGAAGGATCCCGAGAACCCGGTTTTCGTTGCCTCGAGGGCCGGACCGTCGATGGCGCGCACTGCACGCACCGAATCGCCGACTAGACGGGCGGCACGGTACATCGAAGGGACGTTGAAGAGGTTTGGCGCGGCAGGATCAGCATCCTCCTCCGAGAGCTGTTCGCTCAGGAGGCTCACCACCGATTGCGTAAGAGACAGATTGCCGGCCGTGAGCAAAACGATGACGCGCTCGCCAGGCTTCTTCCACGTATGAACCTTCCGGAACTGCGCGACATTGTCGACGCCGGCATTGGTGCGGGTGTCGGCAGCGAACACCAGGCCGCGATTGAGCCGCAAGGCCACGCAATAGGTCATCGATCAGTCCCCGTCCGCAGTAAAATGCCCGGTTTCACCTCAAGGGGCTACTGCTGGGCGCTGCTTTGCTGCTGGACTTCAACGAAGACGTCAAGAACCTCATCAGAGCCCCCACGGCGGCTGCCGGTAATCGGCGCGGCCGATACGGCGTCCAGACCGCCGGCAAGCCTGATGTATCGGTCGGTGGGGCAAAGTTGGTTAGCGGGATCAAAACCCAGCCAGCCGAGGCCATCAATATGGATCTCGGCCCAGGCATGCTGGGCTTCCGAAGGCTCGCTGCCTGTAACGAAGTATCCGCTGACGTAGCGCGCCGGGAGGCCCATCAATCGCGCGGCCGAGATAAAGATGTGGGCGTGATCCTGGCAGACTCCGCGGCCATCCTTCAGGGCTTCCGAGGCGCTGGTGTGGGCGTTCGTCGCACCTATCTCGTAAGTTACCCTCTCGCCGATGACCTGCATCAGCTCGTGCAGCTGGTCGATGCGATCGGGCGCCTTCAAACCGGCGACCAGCTCTTTGATGGTGTCGTCTGGTGCGGTCTTTTCGGTCTGCCGGCGGTAAACGCGCGTCGGGGCGACCTCGGTCAGGCCTCGAACAAACCCGGATTTGTCGCTTGTTTCGACGGTGCCGCGGCAGATGATCGCGATCTCCGAGCGCGGATGGGGGATAGAGACGAGGTGACAAACGTTGCCGAAGGCATCGCGGTAGCGGAGCGCGCGCTCGATCTCCGGCATCTCGACGCGCCAGCTCAACACGCGCTGACCTTCGAAACTCGGAGGCGTGAGACGCAGCGTGTGGACACTGCTGGATGCAGGGCTCGTGTAGGTGTAGCGCGTCACATGACCGATGGAGACGAGCATTAGTGCCCTGGCCCTCGTCAACCGTTGAAATGGTAGGACGCCGCAACTTCGCTGCCGAGGCGGTTATTGCGGATGATGAAGTCCTCGATGAACTCGTGCAATCCTGATTGGAAGATATCGTCAATGTTGCCGTTGGCGAGCCGGGCGCGCGTCGATGCGGCCGTATCGTGGCAAACGGAACGCGCGCCATAGTGGGCCGCGAGGTCGTTCAGCGCGGTGTTGATCTCATCGTATGACGAGCGCAGCGAGCGCGGCATGGCCTGATTGAGGATCAGGTATTCTGCGATGCGCCAAGGCTTGTAGTTTTCTTTGTAGACCCATCGATAGCTGCGGTGCGCCGACACTGAACGCAGGATGGCGCCCCACTGCACCGCGTCGACCCCACTGCCCACCATTTCGATTTGCGGCAGCAGCACGTAGTACTTCACGTCGAGGATGCGGGCGGTGTTATCGGCGCGCTCGAGGAAGGTGCCGAGCTGGCTGAAGAAGAACGTGTCGTTCCGCAGAATGGTGTTGAGCAGGGCGCCGCGATAAAGCGCAGAGCGCGAGCGAACCCAATCGAGGACGCGCGGCAATTCGCCGGCGCTAATGCTCGCAGGGTTGATGTTGGAGAACTCGATCCATGCCGAGTTGAGACTCTCCCACATGTCGCGCGTCAAGGACGTGCGCTGCGCGCGGCCATTGCGGCGGGCAGCGGCCAGGCATGATTTCACGCTCGACGGATTGGAGAAGTCGAAGAGCAAGTAATTGATGACGTCGCGCGTGTTGAGCGTCTCAAACTTGGAGAAATAGCCCTGCGCGCAGCCGGCACTCGCGAGCGTCGAGCGCCACTCCTCGTGGGTGCCGTCGCCGTCACGCGGCAGCAACACGATGCGATAGCCAACCTCGGTGAGGCGGGCCATGTTCTCGGCCCGCTCCACATAGCGCGCCAGCCAGTAAAGGTCGTTGGCCGTCCGTCCTAACATGCGATGTCTAGCGCCCGTGTCTTGATTGTTGTCAGTCCTGGAGAACCCAGGTGTCCTTGGTGCCGCCGCCCTGGCTCGAATTTACGACGAGCGATCCGTCCTGGAGCGCGACGCGCGTCAAGCCACCGGCGCTCAGCCGCACCTCGTCGCCGAACAAAACGAAGGGCCGCAAGTCGAGGTGGCGCGGAGCCACGCCTGCTTCCACCAGCGTGGGGCACGTCGACAGCGCCAGCGTCGGCTGGGCAATATAGTTCGCTGCGTTCGATACGAGCTTCTTGCGGAACGCCTCGACCTCGGCCTTCGACGCGGTCGGGCCGACGAGCATCCCGTAGCCGCCAGAGCCGTGCACTTCCTTGACAACGAGCTCGGCAAGGTGGTCGAGGACGTATTTCAGCTCGTCGGGCTTGCGGCAATTGAAGGTCGGTACGTTCTGCAGGATCGGCGCGCGGCCGGTGTAGAACTTTATGATTTCGGGGATGTAGCTGTAGATAGCCTTGTCGTCGGCGATGCCGCCGCCGGGAGCGTTGACGATGCTCACGCGGCCCGCGCGGAAGAGATCGAATAGACCCGGCACACCGAGCACCGAATCCGGACGGAAAACGAGCGGATCGAGGAAGTCGTCGTCGATGCGCCGGTAGAGCACGTCGATGCGGCGTGGGCCCTGCGTCGTTTTCATCTGCAGGTAGCCGTCGAGAACGATCAGATCATGCCCTTCGACAAGCTCGACGCCCATCTGGTCGGCGAGGAAGGAGTGCTCGAAGTAGGCGCTGTTGTACTGACCCGGCGTGAGCAGCGCGATGGTCGGCTCGCCATCGAGGCCGCGCGGGGCAACGCTCGCGAGCGTCTTCAAGAGGTTCTCGGGGTAGTCGTCGACCGGAGCCACGCGGTTACGTGCGAAGAGGTCCGGGAACATGTGCATCATCGTTTCCCGGTTCTCCAGCATGTAGGAGACGCCGGACGGCGTGCGCGTGTTGTCTTCAAGAACGAAGAAATCGTTCTCGCTGGTGCGCACGATATCGATGCCGATGATGTGGCTGTAAATACCGAGGGGCGGTTCGACGCCCATCATCTCAGGGACGAAGGCCGAGTTTCCGACGACCAACTCCTCGGGAATCTTGCCGGCTTTGATGATCTCCTGCCGGTGGTAGATGTCGTACATAAAGGCGTTGAGCGCGCGAACACGCTGTTCAATGCCTGACGTCAGACGGCGCCATTCGGCGGCCGAGATGATCCTGGGAATGATGTCGAATGGGATGAGGCGCTCTGCGGCTTCTTCCTTGCCATAGACGGCGAAGGTGATGCCGGTGCGCCGGAACATCGTCTCTGCCTCAAGCAGCTTCTGCTTGAGGTCATCCAGTTTCTGCGTACCAAGCCATTCGGATACGGCGGTGTAAGGCACGCGAACGCCGTCTCCGGCGCCGTTCATCTCATCGAAGGCCTTGCGTAGCCCCGCTGCGGCTTTGACCGACGTCTGTTCCTGCTGCTGCAACTTCAGCCCCAATTGCCGAACCAAGCCGCATCATGCCTGCAAACCAGGAAAAGTGGCAGCAAATCGTACAAAGAGCGCTGCCTGAGTTGCGGGCATTTGCCTTGATGTAGGGCAATTGGGGCGGATGCTTTTCTCAATCTCGTTAGAACAGGCCCTCGATCTGACCATCGGCGTTGAGGCGAATCGAATCTGCCGCAGGGACGCGCGGCAGGCCCGGCATGGTCATGATCTCGCCGGTTACCACAACGACGAACTCGGCGCCTGCGGAGAGGCGCAACTCACGGATCGGAACGATATGGCCGGTCGGTGCGCCACGCTTGGCGGGATCGGTCGAGAACGAATACTGCGTCTTCGCCATGCAGACCGGCAGATTGCCGAAGCCGCCGGCCTCGAGATCCTTGAACGCCGTTTCCACCGCCGCGTCGCAAGCGATGTCGGAGGCGCGGTAGATCTCGGTTGCGATCGTCTTGACCTTGTCGCGCAGGGAGAGGTTGTCGGGGTACAGCGTCTTGAAGTTCGACGGCGTCGTCTCCGTCAACTCGACGATGTGGCGAGCAAGGCTTTCGGTGCCGGCACCGCCATCGGCCCAGTGCGTGCAAACGAAAGCCTTAGCGCCGAGGCTTTCGGCCGCCTTCTTGACTTCCTCCAACTCGGCGTCGGTATCGGTGATGAATCTGTTGATCGCAACGGCCACGGGCACGCCGAACTTCGCCATGTTCTCGAGGTGTCTCTTCAGGTTGTCGCAACCCTTGTTCACCGCGAGGACGTTCTCGTTCTTCAAGTTGTCCTTGGCGACGCCGCCGTGCATCTTGAGCGCGCGCACCGTCGCAACGACAACGGCCGCAGCCGGAGCCAGCCCAGCCTTGCGGCACTTGATGTCGAAGAACTTCTCGGCACCGAGATCGGCGCCGAAGCCAGCCTCCGTAACGACGTAGTCGGCGAGCTTTAGAGCGGACTTCGTCGCAAGGACCGAATTGCAGCCGTGGGCGATGTTGGCGAACGGACCGCCGTGGATGAACACGGGGTTGTTCTCCAGCGTCTGCACGAGGTTCGGCAGCATCGCGTCCTTCAGGAGCACCGTCATCGCGCCTTCGGCCTTCAGCTCGCGAGCGCGGATCGGCGTCTTGTCGCGCGTGTAGCCGACGATGATGTTGCCAAGGCGACGCTCAAGGTCCTTCAGGTCGAGCGCAAGACAAAGGATAGCCATGACCTCGGATGCGACCGTAATGTCGAAGCCGTCGGTGCGCGGGAAGCCGTTGGAGACACCACCCAGAGAGTTGGTGATCTCGCGCAGCGCGCGGTCGTTCATGTCGAGCACGCGGCGCCATGCGATGCGACGCGTATCGAAGCCGAGGCTGTTGCCCCAGTAGATGTGGTTGTCGATCAGCGCCGACAGGAGATTGTGCGCCGAGGTGATTGCGTGGAAGTCGCCGGTGAAGTGGAGGTTGATGTCCTCCATCGGAACGACCTGCGCATAGCCGCCGCCCGCAGCGCCACCCTTGACGCCAAAGCACGGCCCGAGCGAGGGCTCGCGCAGGCACATCATCGCCTTCTTGCCGATGCGGTTGAGGCCGTCACCGAGGCCAACCGTCGTCGTCGTCTTGCCCTCACCGGCAGGGGTCGGGCTGATGGCCGTGACGAGGATGAGCTTGCCGTCCTTGGCGTCCTTCAGGCCTTCAATGTGCTTGAAGCTGACCTTGGCCTTGGTGTGCCCATACGGAATCAGTGCATCGCCAGGGATGCCGATTTTCGCCGCCACTTCGGTGATCGGCTTCATGGTCGCGGCGCGCGCGATCTCGATGTCGGACTTAACGGTCAAGGACAAGTTCCTCCCAGAAACGCTCTTATTGGCCGCCCCCATGCGGACTGCCGAGGAGCCGGCTGCAGTTTTTCCCGCGCCGATATTGTCCGTTCGAACAGGACGCGCAAGTGCAACGACGGCGCGGGATCGCCACACTGCGCAAACCGGTTTCCGCAAATCTGCAGGCGAAGTTGGCCAGCTATTCCTCAGAGGAAATAGTTTTTCTCGCCAGCTTCGATTCACGATGAGTAACGAGCACCGAGGCAGCGCAGATCACTATTGCGCCCACCCAAGTCCAGCCGTCGATCAATTCGCCGAAGACGAGGTATCCAACGAGGACCGAAAACGGCAGCCGGCTGAAGTTGAAGGTCATGGCGAGAGAAGCGTCGGCAATCGCAAAGCCGCGCACGAGAGTCATATGCCCGAGGACGGCAAAGACGCCCAGCAAGACGAGCTGCGGCCAAACGTCGAGCGGAGGCCACGACCAGACCCACAGTGCCGGCACAATGGAGAGCGGCACCGAAACCAGATTGGTGATGAAGACGATGCGATCGGCGTCGTCCTCTCCGGTCAATTGCTTGATGAGTGGGCCGATCAACCCCATCGAGAGGGCCCAGACGAGCGCCGCCAGTTGGCCGTCGCCGAAGGAAGTGCCTGCCGGCCTCAGCATGATCATAGCGCCGGCGAAACCGACAAACAGCGCGGTCCATCGGTCGAGGCCGACGTGCTCGCCGAGCAGAAAAATGGCGAACAGAGCGCCAAATAGGGGCGCGAGGAAGCCGATCGCCGTCACCTCCGCCATCGGCAGCAGCGCCAGCGCCTGGAAATAGGAGAGCATGGCGATGAAACTGACTGCGACGCGGAAACCATAGAGCCGCGGCTGGCGTGTTTGTACGAGGGACCATCCGCGCCGGTAGAACAGCGGCAGCATGAGGATGACGCAGAAGAAGTTGCGAAAGAACATGATCTGCAGCGGATCGACGCCGCTCAGCGCAGCGCTACGCGCGACGGCGGCGATGCCCCCCAGCAATGCCATTGACGCCGTGACCAACAGCAGGGCTGCTACCGGATGATCCCGGCTGCCTGGCTCGCCGCTGGTCTTCAAGGCCGACGCCAGGGAGCGCAGGCTTTCGCGCATCGTTGATGACAAAGGGGATCACCCTTAGCGGGTTGGGGCTTGCCCTTGCGGGTCGGGCCGGTTGGTGCGCAAAACGTGTCGCTCAGCCGGCTGCCACGCCTCTTTGCCTGAGGCGCAGCGTAGTTACTGTCTGACAAATTGCCTCGCGACCGCGATGCTATGATGGGCTCAAGGAGCCGATGCATGGGATTACACGGACATACTCACGGACCGGGGGGGCACGGGCACGAAGGTCATAGCCATGGCCACTCGCACGGTGCCGGAGCCAGTTCCAAGAACGAGCGGCGCCTGCTGCTGGCTGCAGCGCTCACCACAGTGACGCTGCTGGCCGAGACGGCCGGCGGCATCATTTCGGGATCGCTGGCCCTGCTCGCCGACGCCGGACACATGCTGACCGATGCGGCGGCGCTAGTCCTGGCGTGGCTGGCGGTGCGATTTGCGCGCCGGCCTGCGGACTGGCGCAGAACGTACGGGTTCGACCGCTTCGAGGTGCTTGCGGCTTTCGCAAACGGTCTGGCGCTGTTCTTCATCTCCGCGATGATCAGCTACGAGGCGTTCGAGCGGCTGTACCAGCCCGTCGAAGTACTCGGCGGAACAATGCTGACCATTGCCGTCATCGGCCTTATCGTAAACGTGGCGACGCTGCTGATCCTGCAGCACGGCGGCGAGGCGAACCTGAATGTCCGGGCCGCGCTGCTGCACGTCATTAGTGACCTGTTGGGATCGGTGGCGGCGATCGGCGCGGCAATCGTCATCCTAATGACGGGCTGGACGCCGATAGACCCGATCCTATCGATGGTGATCACACTTCTTATCCTGCGCAGCGCTTGGGTCATCACCAAGGAAGCGGGTCACATCCTCCTCGAGGGAGCTCCCGGCGACCTCGACGTGCGAGAAGTGCAAAAGGATCTCGAGGCCAACGTTCCCAATGTGCAGGGCATTCATCACGTCCACGCTTGGTCGCTAAGCGAGAACCGTCGCGTAATGACGCTGCACGCTCTCACGTGCGACAACGTCCCTCCGGAGCAAGTTGCAGCAGCCATCAAAGCCCGGCTGAAGGAGGCGTTCGGCGTCGTGCACGCAACGGTGGAGGTCGAGCACCGCGATTGTGCCGACACCGGCAGCGCGCCGGCAAAGGATTGCGGCAAGGTGTAGAGGCAAGCGTTTTTCCATCCGCTAGCTCTTGATGGAATCCTTCAGGTTCGCTGCTACCAATAGCGACATGGCAGAATCACTGCTTCCAGCCACGAAGGGCGCCCCCCGCCCAACCGTCTCGATCGCGGACAAGAGCCCGGTCGTGCGGTCGGGCCTGCGCGAGTTCATCACGCGCGACGGGCGCTTCGAAGTTCTCGACGCGGTCGCAACCGGCGGCGAGTTCATCGCCGCCATAGAGCAAAAGCCGACGGACATCGGTATCATCGGCTGGTCGTTCCCTGACGTGACCGGAAGCGAAATCCTCGCGGCGATCAAACGGCGCCATCTGTCGACGCGCGTCGTCGTCTATACGGGCGAGCCGGGCAAGGAAGTGCTGCGTCAGGCCATCCGTCTCGGAGCGTGGGGTTTCATCTCGAAGAGCGACGAGCCGGCTGTGCTGGTCGAGAGCATTGCGGCCGTCGCGCGCGGACGCATGTCGCTGCCTTACATCGACCTGCAAGCGCTAACGGCAGATCCATTTGCGGAGCTGACAGCGCGCGAGCGCGAATTGCTCACCGCGCTCGCAAACGGATGGACGAACCTGCAGATCGCATCGCGCATCGGTATCTCGCGCAACACGGTGAAGTATCACCTCAAGAACCTCTACGATAAGCTTGGCGTGTCCAATCGCGCGATGGCCGTTGCGCTCTACATGCAGACGACATTGGATCAGCGCTGAACGCAGTGAAATGCTCGCAGAATTGACGCGCTGCACAATCGATGCGCGCGCTTTTGCACGTTGCTTCATCGTCGAGAGCGGCTAATGTTTCCGCGGGTTTGCGACACGGCAGGAGTGTGCGCGATGACCAGGGGAAATCCACTTGGCAGTCGCGCAGCGTTCGTGGGTAGTAACGACTACCCTCAAGCATAGCCGGACCGCTACCCATTCGCGTGGAACGGCTGCCCGATGGGGTGTTGCGTCGGCATCATCGTAAATAGATGCTCCCGGCCCAGCCGCAAGCAAGAGATAAAAGTGCCAGCCTCGGGCGCGAGGATGGCACTCGCGCATAAGCGCAATTCAGACGCAGCCAACTCAGACGGCAATTCGGAGGAAATACACAATGCTTGTTACGCCGCATCTCTTCATACCTGGTCCGACGAATGTCCCTGAGGCCGTGCGCCGCGCGATGGACATCCGCCAGGAGGATATGCGCTCGCCGGAATTCCCCAAGTTCACGCTTCCGCTGTTTGAGGACATGAAGAAGGCGTTCAAGCTCACCAACGGCCGCGTCTTCATCTTCCCGGCGTCGGGCACTGGCGCCTGGGAGTCCGCGATCAGCAACACGCTGAACACCGGCGACAAGGTTCTGATGAGCCGCTTCGGCCAGTTCTCGCTGCTCTGGGTCGACATGGCGCAGCGCCTCGGCCTCAACGTGCAGGTTCTCGACGAAGAGTGGGGCACGGGCGTGCCGGTCGAAAAGTACGCCGAGATCCTCGCCGCCGATAAGGGCCACGAGATCAAGGCCGTGTTCGTCACGCAGAACGAGACGGCAACGGGCGTCACCAGCGACGTCGCCGGCGTGCGCAAGGCACTCAACGACGCCAAGCACCCCGCGCTGCTGTTCGTCGACGGCGTGTCATCGGTCGGCTCGATCGACATGCGCATGGAAGAGTGGGGCGTCGACTGCTGCGTCTCCGGCTCGCAGAAGGGCTTCATGCTGCCGACGGGCCTGGGCATCCTCGCCGTTTCGAACAAGGCGCTGGAAGCCAACAAGTCGGGCAAGATGGCGCGCTGCTTCTTCTCGTTCGAGGACATGATCAAGAACAACGACCTGGGCTATTTCCCCTACACGCCGGCCACCCCGCACCTGCGCGGCCTGCGCGCGGCTCTCGACGTTCTGTTCGCAGAAGGTCTCGACAACGTGTTCGCACGTCACCACCGCCTTGCCGAGGGCGTGCGTCGCGCCGTCGCCGGCTGGGGCCTCAAGCTGTGCGCCAAGGAGCCGAAGTGGCACTCCGACACCGTCAGCGCGATCCTGGTTCCGGAAGGCGTCGACAGCGCGCAGGTCGTGAAGACGGCCTACTATCGCTATAACACCTCGTTCGGCGTCGGCCTCAACAAGGTCGCGGGCAAGGTGTTCCGCATCGGTCACCTCGGTGCACTCGATGAAGTGATGGTCGGCGGCGCTCTGTTCGCGGCCGAGATGGCTCTGCTCGATTGCGGCGTCAACATCGTCCCGGGCTCAGGCACGGGTGCGGCTGCCCAGTACTTCCGCGAGACCAGCAAGGCATCGGCGACCAGCCGTCCCGAGCTGAAGCTCGCCAGCTAAGAGACAGTGAGCGGCGCCCCCAAAAGGGCGCCGCTTCTTTGTCGGCGATCGAATGCAGCCGGCGCCACCGCGTGGCGTCGCGCTGAAACCATCCCAATCAAAAGCCGTTCAACCGAGGAACGCCCCAAGATGAGCTACACGCTTTACCCCCTCCGCAAGTCCCGCCTTCAGCGTTCGGAGCTTGCTGTTCCGGGCTCCAATCCGACCATGATCGAGAAGGCGCTCGCCAGCGCGGCCGACTACGTGTTCCTCGATTGCGAAGATGCCGTTGCTCCGCCGGACAAGGAGCAGGCCCGCAAGAACATCATCCAGGCTTTGAACGATCTCGACTGGGCTGGCGCCGGCAAAACCGTGTCGGTTCGCATCAACGGTCTGGACACGCATTACTGCTGCCGTGACGTCGTCGACATCGTCGAGCAGGCAGGAGCCAAGCTCGACACCATTCTTATTCCGAAGGTCGGCACGGCCGCCGACGTCTATGCCATCGAAAGCTTCGTCAGCCAGATCGAAGTGGCGAAGGGCCTGCCGCACAAGATCGGCATGGAAGCACTGATCGAGACGCCGCTCGGCATGGCCAATGTCGAATCCATCGCGTCGGCCAACAGCCGCCTCGAGGCCATGCACTTCGGCGTCGCCGACTACGCCGCTTTCAATAAGGCGCGCACTGTCGTCATCGGCGGCCTCAACCCCGACTACCCGGGCGACCAGTGGCATTTCGCACTGTCGCGCATGACGGTTGCCTGCCGTGCATTCGGCCTGCGCCCGATCGACGGTCCGTTCGGCGACTTCTCCGATCCGGCCGGCTACACGGCGGGTGCAAAGCGCGCCGCTGCTCTGGGCATCGAAGGAAAGTGGGCAATCCATCCCTCGCAGATCGAGCTCGCCAACGAGGTGTTCTCGCCGACGGCGAAGGAAGTGGAGCGCGCCGAGCGCATCCTCGCCGCCCTCAAGGAGGCCGAGGCCCAGGGCAAGGGTGCTGCTTCTCTCGATGGCAAGATGATCGACGCCGCTTCCGAGAAGATGGCGAACAACCTTCTCGCCACTGCTGCCGCAATCAAGAAGGGTGAAGCCGCCCGGACCAAGGCCGCCTAAGCAGGCCGGCCGAACAAATAAACGGAAACGCCCAAGGGAACATTCACATGGATATCCACGAGTATCAGGCCAAGGAGCTTCTTTCGAAGTTCGGCGTGCCGATTGCCCGCGGCGGCATCGCATACAGCCCGGAGCAGGCGAGCTACCGCGCCACCGAGATCGGCGGCAGCAAGTGGGTCGTCAAGGCCCAGATCCACTCCGGCGCCCGCGGCAAGGCCGGCGGCATCAAGGTCTGCTCGACCGATCGCGAGATCGAGCAGGCCGCTGAGGCCATGCTGGGCAAGAAGCTGGTGACGAACCAGACAGGTCCTGCCGGCAAGCTCGTGTCGCGCCTCTACATCGAGGAAGCGACCGATATCGCCAAGGAGATCTACTTTGCGCTGGTGATGGACCGCGCTTCTGAGCGAATCATGGTCGTCGCGTCGGCCGCCGGCGGCATGGAGATCGAAGAGATTTCCGCCAACCAGCCCGACACGATCATTCGCGTGCAGGTCGACCCCGCGGTCGGCATGCAGCAGTTCCAGGCTCGCGAGGTCGCTTACGGCCTCGGCGTCGACCCGGAGATCATTAACAAGCTGGTCCCCACCATCATGGCTTGCTATCGCGCGTTCCGCGATCTCGACGCCACCATGGTCGAGATCAACCCACTGGTGATCACCAAGGACAAGAACCTCGTCGCGCTCGACGCCAAGATGAGCTTCGACGACAACGCCCTGTTCCGCCGCCCGCACATCGCCGAGCTCCGTGACAAGAGCCAGGAAGACCCGCGCGAGACGTACGCATCGGATCGCGGCCTGGCTTACGTCGGCCTCGACGGCGATATCGGCTGCGTCGTCAACGGCGCCGGCCTCGCGATGGCGACGCTCGACATGATCAAGCTCGCTGGCGGCGAGCCCGCCAACTTCCTCGACATCGGCGGCGGCGCTTCTCCGGAGCGTGTGGCCAAGTCGTTCAAGGCGGTGCTGAAGGACAAGAAGGTCAAGGCGCTGCTGCTCAACGTCTTCGCCGGCATCAACCGCTGCGACTGGGTCGCCAAGGGCGTCGTCGACGCCGTGAACGACCTCAACATCAAGATGCCGGTCGTCGTTCGTCTTGCCGGTACCAACGTCGAAGAAGGCCGCCGCATCATCGACGAGAGCGGTCTCACCGTTATTTCCGCGGACACGCTGGCAGAAGCGGCCCAGAAGGCCGTCGCCGCCGCAAAGAGCGCCGGTTAAGGGTAGGGAGATCGTTCACATGGCTATTTTCATCAACGAGAACACCCCGGTCCTCATCCAGGGCTTTACCGGGCGCATCGGCACCTTCCACGCTCAGGAAATGATCGACTACGGCACTAACGTCGTGGGCGGCGTCACTCCGGGCAAGGGCGGCACGACCCATCTCGGCCGTCCGGTGTTCAACACCATGAAGGGCGCGGTGCAGGAGACCAACGCGGAAGCCGCGATCGTGTTCGTGCCGCCGCCGTTCGCGGCCGACGCAATCATGGAAGCCGCCGATGCGGGCATCAAGTACTGCGTCTGCATCACCGACGGCATCCCTGCCCAGGACATGATCCGCGTGAAGCGCTACATGCGGCGCTACAAGAAAGAGAACCGCATGGTACTCACGGGTCCGAACTGCGCCGGCACTATCTCGCCGGGCAAGGCAATGCTCGGCATCATGCCGGGGCACATCTACCTGCCGGGCCGCGTCGGCATCGTCGGCCGCTCAGGCACGCTGGGCTACGAGGCCGCCTCGCAGATGAAAGCGCTCGGCATCGGCGTATCGACCTCGGTCGGCATCGGCGGCGACCCCATCAACGGATCTTCGTTCCGCGACATCCTCGAGCACTTCGAGAACGATCCGGAGACGGATGCCGTGCTGATGATCGGCGAAATCGGCGGTCCGCAAGAGGCTGAAGCAGGCGAATTCGCGCGCGACCACATGAAGAAGCCGGTCGTCGCCTACATCGCAGGCCTGTCGGCTCCCAAGGGCCGCAAGATGGGCCACGCGGGCGCGATCATCTCGGCGTTCGGAGAGTCCGCGCCGGAGAAGGTCGAGATCCTCAAAGGCTGCGGCGTGACCATCGCACCGACGCCGTCGGAGATGGGGGCAACCATCGCCGGCGTGCTCAACAAAATGCAGAAAGTCGCGTAAGAGCTTGGGGCTCGCTTCACACGAGGCGGGCCCCTCTGCCCTGGGACTTCGCGAAATCATCACGAACTCGCATGCTGTCGCGGCTGCCCGATCAAAGTGGCCTCGATCTGATGGCGGCTCAAACGGACTTCGCGATCTCAATTACACTCGCTTGCTTGGCTTGCCAGTGTCATTCAGATCGCGAAATTCGCCGACATCCGTCGCGCACGCGGCCAATATCACGATCATGACGCTCAACCATTACACCGGGCGGTTGCCTGCCAAGCGTGGAGAAGATGATGCCGAACGACGTGCAGCCGATTGCCCCCGCTAAGGTCGACGAGTTTCGGTTACGCGACGAGCTTCGCGCATTGCGCACTAAGATCCCCGATACGCCGGCGCTCAATCCCATCGTCAATCTGGCGTTCGATCTTTCTCGACAGCTGGAGGCGGGCGAGATCAGCTTCGATGAGGTCAAGGCGCTGGCTGGACGGCTCATGGATCGCGCGTGCGTGCAGCGCGCGCTGCACCTGCGGGAGCGCGTCGGCTTCGTAGACCGCGCAACGACCTATAAGGAATTCACCGACTTCGTCGAAGGCGCGGCAGCGGCAGCCGACTTCGAAACCTTCAAGGCGCGATGGGAGCGTGCACGCACCGGCATCGTGCTCACGGCGCATCCGACGTTCGGTGTTTCAGACGCGCTCTCGAAGAAGATCGTCGAGATCGCCGTAGGCGACGTCGACCCCAATGCCCCGATTGGCGTTCCGCACAGACCGGACGAAAACATCGACCTGATGTACGAGCATGGCCGGGCGCAGAACGCGATCCAGAACCTGCGGAACGCCTATGTAGAGTTGCTCGACAGTTTCTTCACGGCGGCGCTGCATCGCTTCGGCGACAGGGCCTACGAGATCCGGCCGAAGCTCGCCACGTTCGCCTGCTGGGTCGGATATGACCTCGACGGCCGCACCGACATCGACTGGCGCAAATCATTCATTCTCCGTCTGAAGGAGAAGCGCGCGTCGCTTGCCGACATTCGCGAACGCTTCATGGGGCTCAAGGGCGAGCTGCCGGCTGACGGGGAAGCCCAGCGGCTGTCGCGCCAGGTGAAGGGCAAGCTCGACCTCACGATAGCCGCCGTCGACGAACAGATCGAGGCGCTCGACAAGGTTATGACGAAGAACATGCCGCTGGCGGAAGCGGCGAACGTCATAACGCGCCAGGACGGATACAACATCACGACGGTGGAGCCGATCGTCAGCCTGTTCCGCGGGCTGATAGACGTCCTGCCGGAGGGCAAGGGCAAGCGCAGCGTCGCCGTCCTCGCCGGCCTCATGGAGGCGACGGGGCTCGGCACCGCGCACATTCACGTGCGCATCAACGCGGTGCAGCTCAACAACGCATTCCGGGCATTCGTGCATGAGCCTTGGACGCGCGACCTGACGGAAAGCCAGGCGCTGGCACGTATCGTCGGCATGATCGAATCGGCCCGCAAGGAGACCGTCAACTTCGAGTCGCTCGACCTGGAGACCGCAACCGCGATCCGCCAGTTCGCACTCATCGCCCAGATCAAGAAGCACGTCGACCGCGAGACCCCGGTTCGCTTCCTCATCGCGGAGACGGAATCGCCGGCGACGGTGCTGATCGCTATCTTCTTCGCTACGCTGTTCGGCGTCGATGACATCACCGACGTCTCGCCGCTGTTCGAGACGCCGCTGGGTCTCGAGACCGGCGCGCGCGTGGTCGAGCGTCTGGTCGCGGAGAAGGCGTACGTCAACTATGCACGCAAGCGCGGTCGTCTGGCGTTGCAGACCGGCTTCTCCGACGCCGGGCGCTTCGTTGGCCAGATTGCAGCCACGCTCGCGATCGAGCGCCTTCACCATGGCATCGCGGAAGCGATCGGCAATTCCGACCTGAAAGGCGTCGAGACGCTGATCTTCTCAACGCATGGCGAGTCCATGGGTCGCGGCGCGCATCCGGGCGAGATGCGCACGCGCCTACACTACGTATTCTCGGATGAATCGCGGTGCCGCTTTGCCCGCGGTGGCATTCCGATCAAGCACGAGACGAGCTTCCAGGGCGGCGATGGCTATCAATTCTTCGCCAACCGCCGGCTGACCACGCGCGCGCTCGCCACCGTGATCATGGATGGCGAGGTGCCGGCAGAGAGCGATGATCCCTTCTACGAGGATACCGACCTCAGGCTCGATTTCATCGGCCGGCTCCGCGAGTATCAGGAAGATCTCTTCGCGCATCCGGGCTATCGCGCGGTGCTCAGTGCGTTCGGTGCAAACATCCTGTTCAAGACCGGATCGCGTCCGGTAAAGCGGCAGATGGACTCGAGCGGGGCTATCGATCGCAGCGCCATCTCGCGCATGCGGGCCATCCCGAACAACGCGATCCTGCAGCAGTTCGGATACGTCGCCAACGTCGTCGCCGGCCTCGGAGCGGCGGTCGGGTCGGAGCGCGAGCGCTTCATCGAGCTGGCGCGCTCGTCTCGCCGTCTTCGTCCGCTGTTGGAAATGATCGCGCGCGGCAAACAGTTATCGAGTCTCAATGCGATGGGCGCCAACGCCATCATCTTCGACCCGGGCTTCTGGGCGTGGCGGGGCTCGTGGGGCCGGGAACCGAACCTCGATCCCGCCTTCCGCTCGCTCGCATCGCTGTTGCTCGGGGATGACCGCAACGGCGAGATCAACAGCCTCGTGCATCACCTGCGTCTGGACGCGGTGGAGTTGCACTCGATGCTGGAGGAGATCGGCATTGAAGGGGGCAAGATTCCCGACGATACGCGCCTCGAGCTCGACCTGCTGCAGGCGATCCGCCTGGCGCTGATCATGCGCGTGTTCATCCTCGCGGCACAGATGCCAAGGTTTGCCACGCGCGACATCTCGCATCGCCAGCTGTTCGAGATGGCGCTGATGCTCGACATCCCGTCCGTCGTCACCGAAATGCGGCGGGCGTTCCCACGTCGCGTCGAAGCTGGGGGCGACGGCGCGCAGTACAGCGAAAAGGCGACCTACCGGCCGCACGGCATCGATGACTACGGGCGGGTCGAGACGGAAATCCTGGCGCCGATGGAGCAAGCCTACGAGCTGATCCGCGAGATCGGGACGGGCATCTCGCACCACTTCGGTGCGTTCGGCTGAGGTGGCACTCCAGCAAGACGAAAAAAGGCCGGCGTCACGCCGGCCTTTTTGTTTGATGGGGTGCAGTGTGCGGGCGCTCGCTAGGAGAGCGGGATCAGTGCTTGCCCCAGACCTGGACCGTGGCATAGGCGCGGTCGCGCTTTGAGGTTGCCAGGGCGCGCGAGCGCCAAGTTGCCTCGATCTCCTTGATGGTCGCGCCCTTCTTCAGGTCGACAGGGCCGAAGGCCTTGTCCGCCTCGACCTTGATGCGGTTGGCCTCGATCTCGTCCTTGGCGCCGTCGCTGTAGACCACGGCGAGGTTGGTCATGGTGATGTCGCGATCCTTGACGGAGACGCGGAGCTGCTTGAAGCCGCCCTCGTTCTGGCCGACAGGGATCTTCACGCGGTCGAAGCCGACGCTGCCGGCCGTATCGGTGCCCAGCAGCACCCAGCCGTCGTTGTACTTACGGCCCTCGCCGTTCGGTCCGAGCCAGCCGGGTTCGTACTCGCCGAACACTTCGACACGGGCCTGACCTTTAAAGTCCGGCTTGGAGCGGTAGACGAGCTGGATCTCCTTGATGAAGCCCTTGTGCTTCACCGGTATCCATTCGGTCTTGCGGTCGGCGCCGATCTTGGCGTCGGTGAGCAGTGTCTCCGACGTGCCGTCCTCGAAGACCGCCTTGAGGTCGGTCACGAAAATCTCGTTGCGCAGGACGCGCAGGCGAACGCGATCGAACTTGCCGACCTCGGAGCCGACGCGAATGACGTCGCGGTCTACAAGGAAGCCCACATCCTGAACGCCGAACAGCACCTCGCCGTTGCTCGCCTGCCCCGGCGGAAGGGCGGAGGTTTCCGGGGCGGTCTGGCGGGTGTCGACATCGCGCTTCCGGCGCTTGGCGACCTCAACCACCTGGGCGGCAGCATGGCTGCGCTCGATCGCCTTGCCCAAAGGCAGCATCGCGGCATCGCGTGCCTCGACAGCCGAGAACGCCCCCACGGCCAGGATGGTGGCCGCCAGCGTCAGCCTGATCGTCATGAACCTCTCCCCTCGTCCCGGCGAAGACGCGCACTGACAAAATCGCATCGCCGGAGGTTATTAACTCAGTATGCGCGGCAACAAAAGATAGCGGTCCGAGAAATCACGTGGGCGATCAAAGGGGCAGCCTTAATTGGCGGCCGAAGGCACTGCGACGGCGCGCAGATTTTAACCTGGTCGGTGTACCACGTTCCGAGTTGCCGCGGCCCACACGGCCGTCAGGTGGCGGGGACATCCGGATCCACATCGATGAAGCCGAAGCACCTCGATCTCCTCATCAACGTCGCCGCGACGCTCGTCGTGCTGTTCATTGCCGGCTACGTCGCCTGGGAGGCGCTGCATACCCGAACGACGGCGACGTGCAGCTCACGCTACCCGGGGGCCACGCAGTTCTCGCTGCGCACGCGCGAGGGTAAGCCCTTGAGCGCGATCCAGCTGCAGGCGCGCGCGGGTGCGCGCGATCTCGGCGTCGTTGACAATGCATCTGTCGTGGAAGTTGCGGGCGGGCCTTCTAAGGAGGCGCTGCAGGTGAGCCTGCGGAAGCTGCCGGCCGGCGCGGATCCAAGTGCGGCGGCGCGCAACGGCATCGAGTTCCACTGGAACCCAAAGATCGGGGGCGCGAACTCGGCGTGCCTCAGCTACAGCATCCTGCTTTCCGATCAGTTTCCATTCGGCGAGGGCGGATTTCTTCCAGGCGTTTCCGCGGGTGAAGTCGCCGGCAGCAATGCGGGCGGGGAAAGCATCTCCGTCGGTCCCCGTTGGGACAGCGCCGGTAAACCGAGTCTTGCGGTCACTACGGGCGGCGATATCCGGCATTTCACCGGACGCAGCCAGCCAATACCGGTCAACCACTGGGTCAAGATCGAACAAGAGCTCGTGCTGAACGAACCTGGAAAGGAAAACGGTGTCGTCCGGCTTTGGGTCGACGGCACGCTGGTGATCGACGACGAACGCGTGCTGCTGCGAGAAAGTCCCGAAACTCTCTTCGATGGCGTTATTGCCGCGGTCGGGTACCAGCGGTTACCGGAGGCGCCGGGCACGCTGCTGATCTCTCCGTTCGAAATCGCTTGGCGTTAGACACCGGTATCACCGGCGTAGAATTCAAGACCAGCCGCCCGTGAGCCGCGGCGAGGCGCGCCCCTTCTCAACCTGATACCGCACTCCCCATATCTGCCGACGATCAGCGTGGCCACGAGAAGCCGGCCGCGCCAGGGGAGAACATTATGCGCAATCTCATTGGATTCCTTGCGAATCCGGAGCCGGCACGTTCCGACGCCCCGGCAGGCGGGGTGATCACGGACGATCAGCTACTCGATTCCTACTCGCAGGCCGTTGTCGACGTCGTCGATTCCGTGGCGCCGGCTGTGGTCCATGTGGAAGTCAGCGGCGTGCGCAACGGCCGTCGCTCCGAGGGGACCGGGTCGGGGGTGCTCGTCTCGCCGGACGGGCTCATCCTGACGAACAATCACGTGATCGACGGCGCGAAGGAAGTGGCGATCTCGATGTCGGATGGGCGGCGCTTCAGTGCGCGGACATTGGGCCGGGATCCGGACACCGACCTCGCGGTGCTGCGCGGCGAGACGAGCGAGACGCTGCCGTCCGCACGGCTTGCGAACTCGAAGTCGGTGCGGCAGGGGCAGATCGCGATCGCGATCGGTAATCCGCTCGGATTTCAGTCGACCGTCACTGCGGGGATCGTCAGCGCGGTGGGGCGGTCGTTGCGGACGCAGAACGGCCGATTGATCGGGGACGTCATTCAGACGGACGCGGCGCTCAATCCAGGAAACTCCGGCGGTCCGCTGGTGAACTCCGCTGGGCAGATCATCGGCATCAACACGGCGGTGATCATGGGTGCGCAAGGCATCTGCTTTTCGGTGGCGTCGAACACGGCGCTGCACGCGCTTACGCAGATCCTGGCGCATGGACGTGTGCGACGCGCGCGTATCGGCATCGTCGCAGAGCAGGTGCCGCTGCCGCCGCGCGTCGCCTATCGCGCTGAGTTGAAGCAGTCGAGTGCCGTTCGCATTCGCGAGATGCAGCCGGACAGCCCAGCAACGCAGGCAGGGCTTCTAACGGGCGATCTCATCGTCCGTCTGGATGGCGAGCCGATCACCGGCGTCGATGACCTTTTCCGCCTATTAGACGAAAGGAGGATAGATCGAGACGTCACGGTGACCGTGGTGCGGAGCACCGGGTTGAACGAAGTGCAACTGAGGCCTGTAGAGCGCGAGCTGTGAGGCCTGAATCCTTAGGGTTTCGCTGCGCTGGAATCGCCTATTTATGGCGATTTATTGCGACGCAATGAAATGCTAGGGCAATGGCCTAAAACATTACGCCATTGTAAGCTGTTTCTTAACTCTTGCATAAATCTACTCGGGAACGACTTGCAAAATGGGCCGCTTTGGTATTTGCTGAAACTCCGAACGTGGCGCCCTCCCACCTGTCCCCCCTAAGTGGCGTCACGCATCGCAGCCCGCGCTCTTCCCCCGGAGCGCGGGCTTTCCTTTTTCAGGCTGCCCATCAGGTATGACGCTGTAAGCCGTCAGGATTGCTCTGCGGCCTTGAAGCCGGCGGCCTCTGCCTCGGCTTGCGAGCAGAACCAGCGCTCGCCACGACTCTGCACCACGCGCACGCGTTCGTAGCCGCTGTCCCAGGGCTGCACGTACAAACGGCGTCCACCGCGAACGCTCCCTTTGATGGGGCAGCCATCGGGTGCGGCCGCTTTCGCCTGCTGCCACTTCTGGTCCCGGTACTCGGAGGGACGCACGTTCTCGCCAGACCAGATGCCCGACTTGGACGCCTTTGCCTCGCGCTCCTCGCTGCCATACGGGGCGAACAGGCCACTGGCGGCAAAGACGTGTCCGCCGCGAACCAGCTCGGCTGCCAAGTCACGGCCGTCGACGCTGCAGGCGCCAGCTCGCGGCTCCTCGCTGCCAGAGAGATCGCAGCTCACGCGTCCGGCTCGGAGCGAGCGCGAAAGTGCCTGACGGGCGGATGCACCGCAATTCCAGGGGCGACCAGCGCTATCGTTGCAGACCTGCGTCGACAGAGGCGTCTCGATGCCATTGAGGCGGACGTTTGTGGTTCCGATGCGCAGGGTGTCGCCGGAAATAGCGCTGCCGCGCCCCGCGATGTCGGCCGCGTTATCAGCGCGGGCAGCCGGCGGCGGGGACGAACGCTCGCTGCGCAAGGCTCTGGTCGCCGAACCTCTATCGGGCTGCGATTGCGTGAAGCCGAAAGCGTGCAGGGCAAAACCTACTGCGACGACTAGAACACCAATTGCCAGTCCCTTCTGAACGGATGGCCTGGCCCATGCCTGCTCGATGAAAGCGCTGAGGCGACCGAGTGGGGGGCCGACGCGCGACGTCAGCCAAGTCGGCAGACCGGAGGACGCGTGGGCGAGGGCCAGGGCGATCAGCAGGCCGGCTCCGACAATCAGGGCGATCAGCGTGTCGGTGACGAAACCGTTGGCGAAAGCTCGAATGATGCCTCCGAGCAGCGCAACCGAACCCGCAACCAGCACAGCGATACGGATGCCGGGCCGGCGCAAGAAGTCGCCGACCGGCGCCAACGGGGGCCCGAGATAGTCGCCAACGATGGCGACGAGCATGCGCAGCACAGCCCAGGTGTAAGCTGCTGCGTAGATGATCCATCCACCGACGCGCTGCAGATATCCGCCGGCGACGGGAATCGCTGCGCGCAAGCGCTCGGCGCTCGCCATCGCTCCAGCAGCGCCTAGCTTAGCGCCGGCGACGCTCAGCTTGGCACCCTCCTTACCGAGGTGGAGGGCGCCCTCGCCGACGGCCTTTGCTCCGGCGGCTCCGATAGCCGCGCCCTGGTGCCCGAGATTGACCGCGCCGCGTCCTACGACCTTGGCGCCTTCGGCTCCAGCGGCCACGCCACGCTGGCCCGCTTCCTTGAGGTTCTCGACAGCGGCGAGGCCGGCTTCGGCGATGCGGTCGCGCCGCTGCTTGCGGCGCACAAGGATGGTGGTGCGGACATAGTCCCGCCACTCAAAGCCATCGTTGCGCTTGCGCCACCCGAGCATTCGGCCTCCGAAACAGGATTAGGTCGCCACGGCACAGAATTGCCCAGCGAATCGAAGGGTTCCAGCGAACCAGTACGACAAGATGGCGAAGGCTAGTGGTAGCCTTCGCCTTCACGCACTTTGCCGCGGAACGTCCAGTACACGAACACCGTGTAGCCGAGGATGAGCGGCAGCATGATCAGAACGCCGATCAGCATGAAGATCTGCGAAGCAGGCACGGCGGCCGTGTCCCAGAAGGTGAGAGTCGGCGGGACGAGGTAGGGCACGTTTGAGATTGCGAGCCCGACGAAGCCAAGCAAGAACAGCGCGACGGCCGAAAGAAAAGGCATGACGTCGCGACCGGTCCTCAGTCCGTGCCAGCACGAGAACGCGGCGGCGGCCGTCAGCAGCGGCACCGGCGATAGGTAGAGCAGGTTCGGCCATGTGAACCAACGCTCGGCAATTCGCTCGAAGGCGAGCGGCGTCCATAAGCTGGTGATCGCCATGATGACCACGACGGCGAGCAGCAATTGCTGCGCCCAGCGCCGCGCATTCACTGCGAGCTCTCCCTCGGTCTTCATCACCAGCCAAGTCGTGCCGAGCAGCGCGTAGCCTACGACGAGCGACACGCCGGTGAAGAGCGGGAACGGGGCGAACCAGTCGAGCGCTCCGCCTGAGAACTGGCGGTTCTCGACCGCAATGCCCTGGAGGAAGCCACCGAGGACGACGCCCTGCATGAAGGCGGCCACGATTGAGCCATAGGCGAAGGCGTCGTCCCAGAACTTGTGATTGGGCTTGGCCGTCCAACGGAATTCGAACGCGACGCCGCGGAAGATTAGGCCGAGGAGCATGATGATGATCGGCAGATAGAGCGCCGGCATGATGATGGCGTACGCCAGCGGGAAGGCGACGAACAGTCCGCCACCGCCGAGGACCAGCCATGTCTCGTTTCCATCCCAGAAGGGGGCGACGGAATTCATCATCACGTCCCGGCGTTCTTCTTCCGGGGTGACCGGAAAGAGGATGCCGAGGCCGAGATCGAATCCATCGAGGATCACGTACATGGTGACGGCGATGCCGATGATTGCGGCCCACACCACGGGGAGCCAGTAGGCGATTGCGTCCATGACCTAGTTCCCCCCGATGGCATCGTGCGCGGCCGGCTCGGCAGCCGTTAGCGGTCGCGAAGGCAAGCCGTCGGGCGATGCTGCGGCAGCGCCCTTGGGTCCGTACTCGATGAGGCGGTTGATGTAGTAGATGCCCATAGAGAAGACGATGGCGTAGACGATCACGAACAGGATCAGGCTAACCAGCACTGCCCAGAATTGGACGGGCGAGACTGCGTCGGCTGTGCGCAGGATTCCGGTCGCGATCCAAGGCTGGCGGCCAACTTCGGTGACGTACCAGCCGGCCAGAATTGCGATGAAGCCGAGCGGCCAAGCGTACTGCGTGTACTGCAAGTACCACCGGGTTTCGAACAGGCGGCCGCGGAACCAGAGCCAGGCTCCGACGAAACCGATGGCCAGCATCAGAACGCCGAGTCCGACCATCACGCGGAAAGCAACGAACACCGGGAACACGGGCGGCCGGTCCTCGGGCTTGAACTGCTTGAGGCCTGCAAACAGGCCGTCCGCCTCGTGGGTCAGAATCCAACTCGCGCCGTTGGGGATGGAGATCTCGTAGTCGTTGCGTTCCTCGGCCGAGTTGGGGATCGCAAACAGGACCAGGGGCGCAGGCTTGGAGCCATCCCAGTGCGCCTCGATGGCGGCGACCTTGGCCGGCTGATGCTTCAACGTGTTGAGGCCGTGCTGATCGCCGATGAAAATCTGCAGCGGCGCGAGGATGGCCACCATGCCGAGCCC
The DNA here is from genome assembly GCA_964493785.1 of uncultured Hyphomicrobium sp. Taxonomy (GTDB): domain Bacteria; phylum Pseudomonadota; class Alphaproteobacteria; order Rhizobiales; family Hyphomicrobiaceae; genus Hyphomicrobium_A. The sequence continues at coordinate 79,433 of CAZBPM010000003.1, forward strand.
CATGCGCAGCATCGTCTTTGCTTCCTCGGGGAAGCGGTTCTTCACCAGGTAGCGGCAGCCCACGGCCAGCACCACGAGCGAGGTGGTCAGATAGGCGGCCGTGAACATGTGCGCGAAGCGATAGGGGAAGCTCGGATTGAAGATGATGGCGATCCAATCCAGCGGATAGGCGATGCCGTCGCGGATCTCGTGGCCGGCCGGCGTCTGCATCCAGCTATTGGCGGCGAGAATCCAGAAAGCGGAGAGCGACGTGCCGACGGCGACGAGAACTGCCGAGAGCACGTGGAGATTAGGCGGCACGCGGTTCCAACCGAACAGCATGATGCCGAGGAACGTCGCCTCCAGGAAGAACGCGGTCAAAACCTCGTAGCCGAGCAGTGGGCCCAGCACGTTGCCGACGACGACGGAGAAGTTACTCCAGTTGGTGCCGAACTGGTACGAGAGGACGATGCCGGAGACGACGCCCATCGCGAACGAGACCGCGAAGATCTTCGTCCAGAAGCGCGCAAGGCGATGCAAGTGATCGTGCCCGGTCAGACGCCAGCGGACGAGCAGCGTTGCAATGAAAGCAGCCAACCCGATCGTGAAGCTCGGGAAGATGATGTGGAACGTGATGGTGAAGGCAAACTGGATCCGGGCCAGAAGAACTGCATCCAAGTCCATGGCACCCGCTTTAAGTTTTTCTTATTGCTGACTCAGGCCATTGTGGCGTGCTTCCGCGACCGCGTCGAGACAAACGGATGCGGCCCGCAGTCTCGCGTGACAAGCTGTGCATAGAAGCTGAGCCAGCGCCGGCAAATGCGCGAAAAAGTGCTGCTATTCTCGTGCGATGGGGCCCAGGGGAATGGCCCAGATGCGCACGCGTCCGTCCACTCCCGCAGAGAGCAGGTGCTGACCGTCTGGCGAGAAGGCGACGACCGTCGCACCGCCGATGTGTCCTGTCAGCGCACGGACTATGCGCCCGCGCGGGAGGGTCCACAGACGCACCGTTCCATCCTCGCCGGCGGACGCCAGCAGATCGCCTGACATCGAGAAAGCGACGCCAGCGACACGGCCTCGATGACCGCTCAGTGCGCGCAGGCGGCGCGACGACGCCACGGACCAGATGTGAATGCGCCCGTCCAGCGCGCCGGCGGCGAGCTGCTTTCCGTTCTGCGAGAACGCGAGCGAGGTGACGGCATCGCGGGGACCGGAATAGTTGCGCTTCAACGTCAGCGTATCGAGGTTCCAGAGGCGCACGGTGCGGTCGGCGCTGCCGGAAGCAAGCAGAAGCTGCTGCGGGGCGTAGGCCAGGGCCTGCACGGCATTCTCGTGACCATCGAGGACGGCCAGCGGCGCGGATGGCTGGCGCGCATCCCAGAGGGCGACCTTGAAGTCGTGACTGGCGACAGCGAAGTGGTTCGCATCGCCGGTGAAGGCGACGGCCCAGACGTTGGCGTCGCTGCGGTGAACGGTGGCGATCTTCTCGGCCCGGTCGATGTCCCACACGACAACCTTGCCGTTGGCATGGCCGGTGAGGGCTTTGCGGCCGCTGATCGCGAGGGCGGTGGCGGGTCCATCGTCAAGCTCGATGGTGCGGACGATGCGGTTGGTGCCGGTGTCCCAAAGGCGCATTGCGCCGTCGGCACCGGTGGTGAGGATCTGACGTCCGTCGCCGGTATAGGCCGCGGCGGTTACCGTTCCCCGGTGAGCTTCTATCTCGGCGAGAGGGGTGATTGGGGCGGGCGGCTTGGGCTGCGGTTGCTCCTGCGCCTGAGTCTCGGCGCGGGCCTGCTGCGCGGGAATAGGGTTGGTGGTGCCGGTGGTGATGCCCGAGCCGCGACTTTCGAATTGCGGGAATCGATCCTGCATGGCGACGGCCGCGCTCGCCACCCCGACACCGACCAGCAGCTTGAAGAATAGCGGCAACAGGCTAGGGCGGCTGCCTTTGAGACGGCGGGGCCGCGCACGCACAGGCGTCTTGACGACGACGAGGGCCCGCTCTTTCGGGATGGGCTTTTTCGACTGCGATTTCTTCTTTGCAACGACCGCCGCGGGTGGCGGCTCGACCTTTATCGGCTCGGCGGGCGGCTGCGCGGGTGCGGCCTTGGGCGCAACGCCCGGCTTGCGTCGCATACCTTCGAGCAGATCGAGCAGTCCGCCCTTAGGCGTGGCAACAGCGCTCGCGGCCGGCGCGGGAGTGGCGGCCGGCGCTGGCGCGGGTACCTTTGCCAGGAGCTGAGGCGCAGGCGGTGGTTCCTTGGGGAGCGCTACCGTCTCAGCGACGGGCGTCGTCGCCGCCGGGGCGGGTGCCGACGGCGCGACAACTGTCGGTTCCTCGGGCTGCTCTTCTTTCTTGGAGCGGCCCAGCCAGCGGGTGCGCACCGGATCGGGTGCAAAAAGCTCATTTCGCCAAGCGGCAATCGACTGCGGTCGCGAGTCGACCGCGAGACCCAGTGCCTTGTCTATGGCCTTGAGAAAACCCGAGCGATACGAGCTCAGTGCTGCCTCGCGGGCCGGCACATACTCGTCCTTGACCATGCGCGAGGGCGCATCGGCCGGGCGCTTGCCGGTGATGGCGTGGTACAGCGTGCCGCCAAGCGCGTAGATGTCGGTCCACGGGCCCTGTTGGCGGCTGGTCTCGGCATATTGCTCGTAGGGGCTGTACCCCGGCTTCACGAGGGCAGAGACCGTCTTGGTGTGGGATGCGATCTCGCCGCGGGCCGAGCCGAAGTCGATCAGCACGGGATCGCCGGCCTTGCGGATTATGATGTTGTCCGGCGCGATATCCCGGTGAAGGAAGTCCGACTTGTGGATCAGCTCTAATGCGTCGAGCAGCGGAGCCAAGATCGCGTCGAGCTCCTTCTGGCGCGGTGCGCGGCCGAGCGATTTGAGCCAGGACTTGAGGCTCTGGCCCTCCTCGAAATGGAGGACCATGTAGCCGGTGTTATTGGCGCGGAAGTAGCGATAGACGCGGACGATGTTGGAATGGTCGAACTTGGCAAGCGTCTGAGCTTCCTCGATGAAGCGGTCGAGGCCCCAGCGATAGTCTCCGGCGCAGTCCTGGGAGCGGGGCGCAGCATCGACGCCGCCATCGCGCGCTGCGATATCGCTCGGGAAGTACTCCTTGATCGTCACCAGACGGTCGAGCGCGATCTCATCGGCGAGGTAGGTGACGCCGAAACCACCGGCTCCCAGCACCCGCTCGATCCGATAGTCGCCTACCAGCTCAGTTCCGTTTGGCAGTGCGATAAGATTCGTCATAGGTCTCCGAGACGAAGATCTTCGCGCTCACATGCTACGCGCCGCGCCGCTCGTCAATTTGCTGTACCGCCTCCGACACACTTATGGCGGGCAAATGTGGCGCGGGCTTGAGCAAGAACGACCGGCAAACAAATCTCGGAAGAGGGACTAACTGCCATGTTATCGCCGTCATGCGGCCCGACGCTCGCTGATGATTTGATCCGAGACCTCATGATCATGAGATCGCCGTGGTCGCCGCTGCCGAATCTGTCGATTGCGACAGTCGCGATTTCCCAATTCAGCGTTGCAGCAGCAGTCGCGGCAGAGCCGGTCGGCTCGGCGGCGGTGCATTATCTCGTCATGCTCACGGTGACCGCCGACGCATGGCAGCAGTTCAATACCTGGATCGGCGAAAGCTACCATAAAGCGCCCGCTCTCGTGCTGGTGCTCGCCGTACTCATCACGCTGCCGCCGCTGGCGATTGCGGGACTGATGATGCGCCGGCAAAAGCGCGAAGGCGACGTGACCCTTCGCCTATCGCGATCATCGCAGCGCACAGGCAGGCCTGAGACCACCAGTCGGACGGTCGCTCTTTCCGCGTGGCCAACGGAAGCGTGGGTCGAGGTTGCGGGGCAGCGATTTGTCATCGGGCGTGCCATGGTGCGCATCGGGCGCGAGGCCGACAACGACATATGCCTCACGGAGAAAACCGTGCACCGCTACCATGCCGTCATCCGGCGCAGCAGCGACGGAGAGGTCATCGTTACGGATCTATCCGGCCCCGAAGGCAACGGCGTGATCGTCAATGGCGCACGCGTCGGCGAGAGCCGCCTCAAGTCCGGAGACGTGATTGCCATTGGAGAGGTGAAGCTAAGCTTCGACGCGCGCCCGATCTGACGCTAAGACGCAGGGGAACGGGTTGCGCTCGGTCTGAGATGGAGAGTGCACATGCCGGACGATAGCCCAGGCGCAACGGAGGATACGATGTCTCAACAGGGTTCAAAGCATGCCGGGTTCCTGGGCTCCTTGAAGGACGCGCTCGCTGCTGCGAGCCGGGACGACACTCAGCGCGGCGCAGCGTCGGCTGCCGCCGATCCGGCAACTCAGCTCGTGAAGGCTGAAACACCCAAGCCCTCCGCGGCCGAGCCGGCGAAAGCCGAAGCTGCTCCGGCGGCAACGCCTGCCGCTGGGCCTGCCGCGACGCCGAGTGCGGCGGAAGCCGCGCGTGAGGTCAAGGCGCAGACTTCGCTCAAGCCTGCGGAAAAGCATTTGGAATTCGGCGCTCCTCCAACCACTCGCGTGGTCCGCGGCGGGCCACCCAAGGTCGAAATCACGGATTCACCGCGCACGCAGCTCGTGCGGGGCAAGGTTCAGGTCAAGCGCGGCGAGTTCGAACAGGATCCGGTCGTCGGCTGGCTGGTGGTCGTCGGTGGCCCAGGCCTGGGCTCCTATCGCCCGATTTTCGAGGGCAACAACACGATTGGCCGCTCGTCGAGCCAGCGAATTCCGCTGGATTTCGGCGATGACGCAATTTCGTCAGAGGAGCAGGCCTATCTGCGGTACGATTCCTCGTCGCGTTCGTTTCTATTCGTGCCGAACCTAGCTAAGACCAATATCGTTTCCATCAACGACAAGCGCCCCACCGGTGCCGTCGAGCTCAACCAGATGGACGTGATCACGATCGGGCGCACGCAGCTCGTGTTCGTGCCGTTCTGCGGAACAGAGTTCGATTGGGCCGAGCTTACCGATGCCAAGGACTGATGCCCGCTTACGACCACGCTTCACGCGCCACCAAGGGTGCGCGCGACTATCAGGAAGACTCCAGCGCTTTCTGGCCGCCAGCTGATCGCGCGGCCGGAGGCGCTGACGTTCCTCCTACCGCAAACAACACGCGGCTCGTTGCCGTGCTGGCTGACGGAATGGGCGGGCACACGGCCGGCGCGCTTGCCAGCCGCATGGTGTGCGACAGCTTTATCTCGGCCTATTCGGGGCTCAATGGCGCTCGGCCCGAGCGGCTGCTGAAATCGCTAAGTGCGGCAAACGATTCAATCGCTGCGCAGGTGGAATCCAATCCGATGCTGGCCGGCATGGGTACGACGCTTGTCGCGGCGGTCTTCACCAGCGAGGGCGTCGAGTGGGTGAGCGTGGGCGACAGCCCGCTGCTGCTGTTCCGCCGCGGCGAGGTGGCGTTGCTCAACGAGGACCACTCCTTAGCTCCGGAACTCGATCATCTTGCCGCCATCGGCAAGATCACGCCGGAGCAGGCTAAGTCCGATCCGCGCCGGCACATGCTCCGCTCGGCTGTGACAGGCGACGAGCTCGACCTCGTCGACATCTCGCGGCGGCCGTTGGTGCTGGAGGATGGCGACTACGTCATCCTGGCATCCGATGGGCTGCACACGCTGGAGACGAGCGAGGTGGAGCGGATCATCTCGGCCTATGCTGCCGATGGCGCCGAGGCGGTTGCCAACGCGCTGATCCGCGCCGTGGAGGCGATCCGCGATCCGCACCAGGACAACACGACGGTTCTGGCGGTGCGGCCGATGATGGGCGTGGCCTGATCCGATTGGGCGGTGCGGGCCACCGGCCATGACGTCCAGCATTCGCTAGCATGTTCCTAAAATGTTCTTGCGCCTGGTCCGGCCCTAGCGTTAGGTTTGCAGAGGCGCGTGGGAGCGTCTCGGGGCAGGCATGTACGGGCATATCTCGACATTGGCGTTCGTAGGTATCGAGGCGCGGCCGGTCGAGGTGCAGGTGCGCATCACGCCAGGCAAGTCCGCATTCGTGATCGTGGGGCTGCCGGACAAAGCCGTAGCCGAAAGCTCGGAGCGAGTGCGCAACGCGCTGCACGCGGTGGGGCTCGGGATGCCCTACAAGCACGTGACGGTGAACCTCGCGCCGGCCGATCTTCCGAAGGAAGGCAGTCAGTTCGATCTCCCAATCCTGCTTGCGATGATGGTGGCGATGGAGGCCGTGGCGCCGGATGCCATTGCCGGCTTTGCCGCGATCGGTGAACTGGCGCTCGATGGATCAATCCGCGCGGTGCCGGGTGCGCTGCCTGCCGCCATCGGCGCCAACGCCATGGGGAAGGGCCTCATCTGTCCGGCTGCGTCCGGGCCGGAGGCGGCATGGGCGGGCGAGGACGTCGACATCGTCGCCGCGCCGCACCTGCTGTCGCTCGTCAATCACTTCAAGGGAATGCAGACGCTGTCGCGCCCGAAACCCGGTCTCGGCGCCGATGCGTCGGCGATGCCCGATCTTGCCGACGTCAAAGGCCAGGAGGGCGCTAAGCGGGCGCTCGAGGTCGCTGCGGCGGGCGGGCACAATCTTCTGATGATCGGGCCGCCCGGCTCGGGCAAATCGATGCTCGCGGCGCGGCTGCCATCGATCCTGCCGCCGCTGACCGTCGAAGAAATGCTCGAAGTGTCGATGGTGCACAGCCTCGCGGGAGAGCTGATGGGCGGCAAGCTTGCAGCGGAGCGGCCGTTCCGTGCGCCGCATCATTCGGCAAGCATGGCGGCGCTGGTCGGTGGCGGGACGCGGCCCAAGCCGGGCGAGGTCAGCCTCGCGCACCTCGGCGTGTTGTTCCTCGATGAGCTTCCCGAATTTCAGCCCGGTGTGCTCGACGCCCTCCGCCAGCCGCTGGAGACGGGAGAAACGGTGATCGCGCGGGCGAACCACCGCATCCAATATCCCTCGCGCATCCAGCTCGTCGCGGCGATGAACCCGTGCAAGTGCGGCGGTGCCGTCGGCGTCACCTGCCGGCGAGGCGAGCGGTGCGCGGCGGAGTACCAGGCGCGCATCTCCGGACCGCTGCTCGACCGCATCGACCTGCAGATCGAGGTGCCGGCGGTGAGCGCGGCGGATCTGGTCCTGCCGGCGCCATCGGAAGGCAGCGCGCAGGTTCGCGAGCGGGTGGCACGGGCGCGGGAAGTGCAGCGCGCGCGGTTCGTGGCGCTCGGGGCGAAGGGCACTCGCACCAACGCGGAATGCTCGGGCCGGCTTCTGGAGGAAATGGCGGCGCCCGACGCCGACGGCGCGCGGTTGCTGCGACAGGCGGCCGAGAGCCTGCAGCTTTCGGCGCGCGGGTTCCATCGCGTCATGCGCGTTGCCCGCACGCTCGCAGATCTCGACGGGAGCGAGGCCATCGTCCGCCTGCACATCGCGGAGGCGCTGAGCTATCGCGGGGAGACGCTGCGTCAGAGAACTGCGGCCGTAGAGCCGGATAGGCAAAACAGCGAGCAGCGCCTTTGCGCCACTCGCTAATTCGCTATTCGCTCGTCTTAGGCGGCGAAGGCCTTGAGGCCGCGCTGCATAAGGGCCGCCTCGACGGTGTTCTTCAGGAGGCAGGCGATGGTCATGGGGCCGACGCCGCCCGGCACCGGCGTGATGGCGCTCGCCACCTGCACTGCGGACGCGTAGTCAACGTCGCCAACCAGCTTGGTCTTGCCGTCGTCTTTGGTGATGCGATTGATGCCGACGTCGATAACGATCGCACCCGGCTTGATCCAGTCGCCCTTGACGAACTCGGGCTTGCCGATTGCAGCGACGACAAGGTCGGCGCGGCGGACGACGTCGGGCAGATCCTTGGTGCGCGAATGCGCAATGGTGACCGTGCAGTTCTCGCGCAGCAGCAGCTGGGCCATCGGCTTGCCGACGATGTTGGAGCGGCCGACGACGACGGCATCGAGGCCGGAGAGATCGTGCTTCACCGACTTCGCCAGGATGATCGAGCCGACGGGCGTGCAGGGCGCAAGGGCCCGCTCGCCGATGGAGAGGCGGCCGACGTTCATCGGGTGGAACCCGTCGACGTCCTTCAAGGGGTCGATCAGCTCCAGGACCTTGTTGGAATCCATGTGCTTGGGCAGCGGCATCTGCACGAGAATGCCGTTGACGGCCGGGTCGGCGTTCAGCTTGGCGACGAGGTCGAGAACCTCCTGCTCGGAGACAGTCTCGGCCAGCTTATATTCCCATGACTGCATACCGCATTCGACGGTCTGCTGAGCCTTGTTGCGCACGTAGACCTTGCTTGCCGGGTCTTCGCCGACGAGCACGACGGCCAGTCCGGGGACGAAGCCGTGCTCGGCTTTGATGCGGGCAACGTCGGCGGCAACGTCGGCGCGCACCTTTGCGGCAATGGCCTTGCCGTCGATGGCGTAAGCAGTCATAGCGAGAAATCCTCCCTCGGATCGATTAATTGCGCCGTTCCAGCATCATTGCATCAGGTAGGCGCCAGCTTTGCCTTGAGACGTTGCTCAAGGCCAATGGTCTCCCCACTGATGGTGAGCGACTTGATGCGGGATTTTCCACCCGCAGTCACGCGCACCGTGCTTTTCGGCACGTCGAGCCAGCGCGCGATGAGCTTTTCCACCGCTGCGTTGGCCTCCCCCTCGGCCGGCACCGCGCGCACGCGGGCTTGAAGCGCAATCCCTTCCGCGCTCGGGATCACGCCGTCGACGCCTTCTATCGAGGATTTCGGGGTGACGCGCACGCGCACGATGACGCACCCGGTGCCTGCGCGCCAGGGTTGCTCAGCCGTCGTCATCCCGAGGCAATCACCAGATCGCGAAGCGAGCCGAGGACGACGCTCTGCACGAAGAAGCAGGCGAGCAGCAGCACGATGGGCGAGATGTCGATGGCGCCCAGATTGGGCATCATATTGCGAATGGGGCGCAGGAGCGGTTCGGTCACGGCATTGATGCCCTGCCAGATCGCCCGGACCGTCGCGTTGTATGGGTTCACCACGCCGAACGCCATCAGCCAGCTCAAGATGACGCTGGCGATAATGACGTAGGTGTAGAGCGTTATCAGGTAGCTCAGGAAATCGATCAGGCGTAGCAGGACCATCGTGTGCCGCTCCAGATATGCTTGGCGCCACGTTTAGCCTCTCACAACAGCGCACGGCAAGCTTGGCGCTCGCCGCCCCATGTCAGGACGCGCTTTCTTGACAAGATTCAGGGCCGAGCCGTAAATGCGCCGGACCTTGGGGCCGTAGCTCAGATGGGAGAGCGCTGCAATCGCACTGCAGAGGTCAGGGGTTCGATTCCCCTCGGCTCCACCAAATCCATTTCGCGTTTTGTCTTGTATCTACAAAGTGCCATTTTACTGGGATTTTTGGCTGTTTGTCCGCGAATTACCGAGCCGTGTCGCTGGCGCTCTGGCTAACTTCACTCACAACGGTTAGCCATTCGCATCGTGTGCGAATGCGAAATGCCTGAATGTATTCGTCATTTGGAAGTATCGAGGTTAGCCGCATGCGAGTCCATTTCGAACTCGCACCCCCTCCACGCAGATGACAACGCATCGCGTACCGGCGGCACGCTTCGGCTCGCGCTTAGTGGCACCTCAATTGGGGAACGTTCGCCGCGGCGCTCCTACAGTGTGTTCCCGCCAAGTGTTGAGCACGTGCTGCACCGGATGAATTGGCTAACCGGCAGTAGATCGGAGCGAACTCCAATCTCGCTACCGACCTCTCTCGCATGAGCCGAAGGGCGTGGCACCTTCCCTGAAACGCCCTGGAGCAGATCCGCTCCTATACAATTTTGGTCATCGGTGGCTCATGGTCGGTAGATGGAAGGCCATCGCCGACCATGTCCACTTACGACGATGCTGTTGTCAGATGGCTGTCCTTCCGCGATATCGCGAGGCAGCCGAGGACGCCAAAGCCGCCGACGAATGAAGAAGTCGCGAATAGTGGAGCAACGGGCCTTGGAAGGCGATATCGCGAAAACCCTCTCTGGATATCAGATCGAACTGTTCCAACATGTCGGCGAATTCTTCGGGCGCGCAACGGGAATGCCGGCTACGGAATTTGCCACGATAGAAGGTTTTGGGGACAGGATTCGAAGGGACGCCCATATTCTCGCGCATCGCGGCGAGGACGCATTTGGTTGGGCGGACAACGAACTGCGCGCGTTCTATGCGCGCAGAGGCGCCGAAATTTTTGCTCTCGCCAAGGGCCTGGGCGGCATGAAGCTGGTGCTTGGCGGCAGTTCCCGGTTCCAAGGGAGCCAACTCGCGAGCGTCCGAGGCTCGCTGTTGTACGCTGATACGATCCTGATTCCCGATCCGGTCTTCCCCTGGCTCGAAGCCGAGCGATCGGAGGAGAAATTTCGGCATGTTCTGATGCTCCAGGCGGCGCATGCGCTGCTGCATCTGAAGCCGATCGTCGATGCTGATTTGGCTCATAGCCCCGTCCTGGTGTTCCCAAGCTGGGAGAAATCCCTGGAGCAGCGCGACGCAAAGACGATCGACGGCACGTTGCAGATGGTGGCAGACGTGTTCGCGAACTTCGTGAGCCCGGACATCCGCACGCCCGATGATGCTGCTCGAATCGCCCGCGATCAACCTGAGAAGGTGTTGGAGGCCATCGAGCGGAATAAGCTCTTCGTGGCACCGGAGGGACCGATAGGCGAACCGGTGAACGATGCGCTCACGCGGTACGAGGCGGACATCCGGACATGGCGGTCGCCGGAATGGATCAAGGACTTCGATAGACTCACACCTGCGGGGAAAGTGATAAACGCGGTGACGGAGCGCCTGCAACCGCAGTACCATCTTCTCGAAAATGCCGAAGAACTCCGGGCCCATCCGCTACTATCGATTCAGCAGCAGGCGCACTACTTTGAACTCGTCTCGCGGGTGAATAGTGAAAGGCTGGAGCGGATCGGCGTGCTGGATGGTCAAACGAAGACCATGCTGGCCGGATTTGGGTCGAAGCGGCTTGAGTTCTTGTCCAATGTTCCGATCGATGCATTGGTAGAGATCCGGAAGAACAATGAAAACGAAGCTTTCCGGAAGCGCATGAAGGGCGTGATCAGCGGACTTCATGAATCCGCCATCGCGGATATCGACCGCATTGCTGCCGAGATGGCGCGCGAGATCGACTCAGGCATCGCCGATCACAATCGCGTAGTGCGTGAAATCGACGACAAGTTTCGGTCCAAGTATGTCCAGACCACAGGAGCAGGGGTCCTGACTGGCATTACGCTTCTTTGGCCCAGTTTGGCGCCATTTCTCGGCCCTGCGTTGCCCTTCGCCGTTGCCGCGAAGTTCGGGTGGGATGCGTGGGAACAGTATAACGAAAAGCGGAAGGCATCTCGATCGCTTACGGGCGTTCTGGCGGTCGCCAAAGACCCAAGCGAGCCTTAGGAGTTCTATTTCTGGAAGAGGGCCGGGTCGTCTCGCAACGTGTTTGTCGCTGCCCAATCTATGCAGGCGACAAGAGAGAATCTGGCGAAGTATTCGGCGAGGCCATTGGTGTCGGACCAATCCCATCCAAGCCTATCATTGGTCCCGTGAACGGTGCGACTGCGCCCGTCGCCGTATATCTTTTTGATGGTTTCAGTGAGTGACGCGCCATCGACCCGAATTGGATCTTGCGGCGACCGTCCTGCTCGGGCGGCGATCAAACGCGTGATGGCAGGCGCGCCATGGCCGCCAGCCAATGCATCCATCGATGCGGTGTACTTGACGATGCTCATGAGCGTCACCGTCTCGCGGCATGCTTCATGGAACCACATCAGCGCCTGTGCGAGCGCATTCATGATCTTGGGGCGGGGAACGTTGCCGGTCGGGCTCAGCAGGTAGTCTAATATGTGCGCTGCGACGGCAAAGTGATCGCTCCACTTCTGCAGCAGCTTCTCCCATTCACCGGGACGCAGCCACGGCCCGTGCGGCATGTGCGAAAGCGATGAGCCGGACAGAACGTGGGTCGGCGGGGCAAAGACTAGGGTCTTGACCCTGCGGACCGAACGGTCGGCGAGAAGGTTGAAGCCGCTCAACGCGCGAGAGGGCGTCTGCCATAGCAAAGCGATGGCGGCCAGGGCGAGGCGCGCGGCCGTCAACGCTTTCGTGCTGGCAGCCTCATCAGCCAATCCTGCGGTCGTAACGCTGCATACGAACGGACAGGAACCGATGGCGGCAAGGATGTCATCCTCACGCAGAGAGCCATTCGAAACCTTGCGCTTCCCAAGATGCTTCCCTTTCCACGCCTCGCCAATGCGTCGCGCGGTGACCGTCGAGATATAGCCGGCGGCGACCTGGCGGCTAAGCCAATCGTGGCGTGTTTCGAAGCGAACGGGGCCGATGGCGAACGGATCGAATTTAGCCGTACCAAACAGTGTGCAGCCGAAGGCGTGCTCACGGGCCTCCTGGCGAGGCTGGTTCTCGCAGAGCGCCGCCCTGACCAGTTGCAGCACTCGCTCGGCATTGTCTTCGGGATTGTCATCTAGGTCGATAGAGGCAAGGGCCGGCCCGAACGAGCGGCGGACAGCCGCGCGCCATTCCGCTTGCGTATGGCTGGCCTTGCGCGATGGTTCGTTGTCTATCAATCGCCGCGCCACTTCGGTGATTGCAACGTCGATCTTCTTCGATATGAAAAGACTGCCGCCGTTGCCGGCACCGATCATGCGGGGCAGCGGGAAGTCGTCCCCATCGTTGCGGCGCACAAAGGGCACTGACTGGAGCCGTGTCAGCTCGACAATTATGTCGGCCACAACGCTGTTGAGCGCTTTCAAGAAAACCACCGTGTGTCGCTTCTCTTTCCAATCAGCCGTCAGTACAAAATCAGCGGTGCATGTCCAGAACGCTGCGCTTTGCAGTCCATGTCATCGCCCGGAGCACGCCGTCCATGAATGAAAACAGCTCTCAAGCCAATACTACTACTCCTATCGATGGCAAAGAGCTCGCGCACCTCATTGCGGCAGCCGAAGCCACTTTCTCAAACGCCGAGGACCTATATGACGAGGCCCAGGCGCTCGCTAAGTCGGGACATCACGCTCGCGCAGTTTTTCTTCACCAGATCTCGCTTGAGGAGTGCGGAAAGCTCGAGTTGTTGGGAGCCTGGATCATTGGCCGGTTCGGCGGCTCAAGCCCAGATCCCTCGAAGTTCTACGCATCCCTCACTCACCACAAGGCAAAGAACTCCATCAACGCTTATATGCTCGAAGTTGAGGGAGATGAACTATCCGCCCAGGAGCAGGGCGACTGGAAGGCCAAGCACGAAGCCTTCATGAGGATGAAGCGCGGCTTCCATGAGAACTCTAACCGCGCCAAGAATTCAGCTCTGTATGTCGACATCGGGCAAGACAAACTCGAAACGCCAAAGTCCAACATTTCAAAAGCCATGGCGTCCGAGTTCAAGGATCGCAACGAGCGATTCCTGGCCCTCATGTTTCCCAAGCTCAGATTGATTCAAAGCTACGCCAACTGTGCCTCCGAGATGGAGGTAACCGTCAAAGCATATATCAAGGCGATAATGCAGTTGCGTGGAGGCGGAGCTCCGAGCCTCGACCAGATTCTTGAAATTTCCATTGAGGCGATGAGGAAGGGACTCGCTGCATCGAAAACTGAAGATTGAGTTCCGCTTGCTTCGGGGGCTTCGACCTAGACCGAAGCAATGCCTGCGACAAAAGAAAGTGTCGTCCACGGGCATGGCGGGACCAACCCTAGGCCAACACCATATTCGTCGCGGCTTTGCACGACCGGCCGCGCTGCGGAGTGAATAGACAGCTCATGCCTTCAGATTCATCAGCAACGCCGCCAGACTCGGACACGCCTTCGTTACGCACGGAGGCCGAGGTCTTTGCCGACTTGGAGAGCCTTTGCTCATCGCCCGGCTATGCGCACGCGCTCGCCTTGCTCTGCTACAGGGATACGTACGTCCGCTACAATCGCGAGCTCAAAGCGACAGACATGGATCACATGTTCTCCCGCTCAAGGCTTATCAGGACGGAAATCTCCACGTTGACCGGCCTGATGATCAAGAGGCCCGTCGACTTTGCCTTTCCTGGCCTAGACACTATTCAGCGGTACGTTGATCGAACCGAGAGCCTTCTCGAAGAACTGCATCACACCATGAGTTCGGCCATGTTGCAGGAGCTGTTTGATGAGGATGGCAAGACACTAGCTCTCAAGTCGACCAGATCCGCCGCATCAATTAGAGAGCCCATTTTCTATGGGGGAGAGTCTGCCTACGGGTTTCAATATCGCGATCTGGCTGTCCGGAAGTATTCCACCGACGATCCATGGCTCTTGCAACACAAGGGTTTCACGATTGCTCAAGCATCTGCAGTCGTCACAGCAGTGGCAAAGCTTCAAGATTCCAAGGTTCTCAAGGCGCATCGGTCGCTCCTGTCATCTCCTCCCGAGACCCGGACGATTCTGCCGGGATTTTCCTTCTCGGCGGAAGAACTGGCTGCACAAATGGGCCTCGATGGCGCGAAAGTGAGATCCATCCTTGATGCCTTCACTGTCCCCGACGGGGCAGCAAACGGCTCGTTCACCGCCCTAAGCGAGTACAACGCGATCAACGGAACGCCTCTTATCCGCAAGGGCTCCGAGTATGTCCTGTTCCAGCAGTACAGTCTGTTTGAAGCGCTGTATGAAGGTCCTTTCTACTGGCTTAATACAGATCCTGGATATTCACCTACCGCCCTTGCACACCGAGGACGCTTCACCGAGGAGTTCGCCTACGACCGACTAGTTCATGTGTTTGGAAAGGACAAGGTCCACATCAATGTGGATGTCTGGAAGAAGAAGGGTGTCAAACTAGGTGAGATCGATGTTCTCGTGGTCTTCGGCAACAGAGCCATCGTTCTACAAGCCAAGGCAAAGCGGCTGACGCTTGAGGCGCGCAAGGGGAATGATCGCCAGATCAAGAGCGACTTTAAGAAGGCCATACAGGAGTCTTACGACCAAGCGTATCTGTGTGCCGCTGCGCTGACTCAGCAAGATATAAACCTGACAGATTCTGCCGGCCAGCAGATCCAAGTGAGGCCGCTCGACGTTATCTATCCTGTAAGCATAGTGGCTGACCATTATCCCGCGCTGAGTGTACAGGCGAGAGAATTCCTTCAGGTGCAAACCGCGCCAAAGATCGTTGCGCCTCTAGTCACAGATGTCTTTGCGCTCGATGCCATGGCGGAAATGCTTGATACGCCGCTGCATTTTCTGAGCTATCTGGATCTCCGGGCGCGGTTCGGCTCGCAACTCATGACGATGCACGAACACACAGCTCTCTCTTACCATCTGAAGCGCAACCTCTGGCTCAGCGGCGAGTACGATACGGTCGTACTTGAAGACGATATCGCTGCCGATCTTGATGTCGCTATGGCGGTCAGGAGGGAGGGGCTATCGGGCAAACGAACGCCGGATGGAATACTGACGCGCCTGCGGAATACTCCCGCGGGGCAAATCCTATCGGAGATTGAAAGATCGCCCGACCCGCGCACGGTCGACCTCGGGCTCTTACTTCTTCAGATGAGTGAGGGTTCTGCCGACTCTCTGAATGGCGGCATCCGCCAGATCCGTGCCGCAACCTGGCGCGACGGAAAGAACCACGACATCACATTGGGGTTCAGTGGAGCCTCGGCCGGAGTCACGGTCCACTGCAATGGCGCCCCTGAGATGGTTGCCGCGTCCACCCTTCGTTTGCATTGTGAGGCGCGCAAATACACTCAGAAGGCCGGGACCTGGTTCGGATTGGTGATCAGTCCAGCGGACGCCTCAATCAGGCTTGGTCTCAAGCTGGACTATCCATGGGTGGCGGACCCCCAGATGGATGCTCGGGTGAATTCGCTTGATGCAGGCAGTGTCCAGGCACGGAGTGGGGGCAGTGACGCCCGGCAAAAAGTCGGGCGTAACGATCCTTGTCCGTGCGGCAGCGGAAAAAAGCACAAGAAGTGTTGCTTGCCAAAGTAGTATCCCGTTGGCCGCTGCTGAACTCGGACGACTGCAGCAGCTTTGCAAGGCGATACTGATTAGCTCACCTCCTGTTCTTGACGCGTTCTAACGAATCATTTCAGCGTTAGAGGTGTCAAGAGAGTCACGGCGACACAGCACCGACGGCCGGTGCGAAGGATGGGAAATGAGCTTCGAACCGGGCGACATGGTGAGGCTGAAATCTGGTGGCCCGACCATGACTGTCGAGCAAGTCGGGAAGAAATCGATGACTGGCGAGGACGCCATTTGGTGCGTCTGGTTTGAGAAGGTGGGCAACAAGCAGGTTGTCCAGAGGGACACGTTCCCCCCGGTCGTGCTCAAGACGGCGAACCCCGACGGCATCCGTACAGCCGCGATCGTCGTGTGAAAGCTACCAAAAATGGCGTTCCGCGGCTTATTTATCGGGATCGACAGGTACATCTCTCAAGAAATTGACGAGCTGACTTGCGCACGGCGCGATGCCCTCGCGATGAATGCGCTTTTCGCCGATTCCCTTGGAGGCTCCTCAACTTTATTGGTCGACACCGACGCAACTCGCGCTCGCATCGCTACCGAGTTCGCCGCGTTGCGCGGTTGCGATCCCCAGGACACCGTCGTCATCGCGTTCTCCGGCCACGGCTCCGAGACGCACGAGCTCGTCACGCATGACTCGGAGATCTACGACCTGCCGAACACGGCCATTCCCCTCGACCTCATCCAGCAATGGTTCGCTGAGATTCCCGCAAAGCGCCTCATCTTTTTCTTGGATTGCTGCTTCTCTGGGGGCATCGGCGCCAAGGTACTGCGGGTCGAGGCAAGGCCACGCGACCTTCGATCTACGGAAGCTCGCCTGTGCCAACTCGCCGGGGACGGCCGCGTCATCTTCACAGCATCGAGTGCGACAGAACCGGCCTACGAGCACTCTCGCTACGGACATGGCTTTCTGACCTACTTCCTCATCGAGGCCTTAGCTGGCGCGGAGGAGGTCGTCAGTGCGGGCAAGATCTCGCTCTACCGGCTTCTCGAGCATGTTACCAACCGTGTGCAGGCCATCGCCAAGCAGATCGGCCGGCAGCAGAACCCGACGATGCGTGGGAGCATCGACGGCGATATCAGTTGGCCCGTATTCGTGCGAGGCCCCAAGTTCAACGCAGCATTTCCGGAGCGCAGCAAGGCGGTCGTGACCGCAAATCTCGCCAGCCTTGCGTCAGTGGGATTCCCGAAACCGCTGATCGACGGATGGGCAGGCGCGATCCCCTCGCTCAATGTGCTTCAGACATCCGCTATTAATGACTTTGATGTCCTAGGCGGCAATCATCTTGTGGTTTCGGCGCCGACGTCGTCCGGCAAGACCATGGTGGGAGAGCTGGCGGCACTACGTCACGTGATGGAGCGCAGGCGCGCGCTCTTCCTGTTGCCGCTCAAAGCGCTCGTTGCAGACAAGAAGCGGCACTTCGATGCGGTCTACGGTCCCTTCGGCGTGCGCACGATCGAAGCGACTGGCGAGACCGACGACATCACGCCGCTTTTGCGCGGCAGATACGACATCGGCCTACTCACTTACGAGAAGTTTGCAGCCATTGCGTTGACGTTCCCTCATGTGTTGGCGCAGGTGGGCGTGATCGTTGTCGACGAAGCGCAGATGATTGCGGATATGAACCGCGGCGCAAACCTCGAATTCATCCTGACTTTGATCCGCATGCGCCGCCGGGAAGGCGTGGAGCCCCAGTTGATCGCGCTCTCGGCAGTGATCGGTGACACGAACGGCCTTGAAAGATGGCTGGGCGCGCGACTTTTGCGTCGCGAAGAAAGGCCAGTGCCGTTAGATGAGGGCCTACTGCTATCCGACGGCCGCTTTCGCCATATCGATCCTGAGACGGGTGCCGAGCGCCGAGACGGGCCGGTCATCAATCGGGTCTACGGCAAGGGCACTAGCCAGGACTGGGTAATCCCGCTGACCCGCAAGCTAGTTGCCGAAGGCCAGCAGGTGATCGTCTTCCGAGAAACCA
The DNA here is from genome assembly GCA_964493785.1 of uncultured Hyphomicrobium sp. Classification (GTDB taxonomy): domain Bacteria; phylum Pseudomonadota; class Alphaproteobacteria; order Rhizobiales; family Hyphomicrobiaceae; genus Hyphomicrobium_A. Next base: position 97,366 of record CAZBPM010000003.1, read on the forward strand.
AAGGCGAGGCGCGCGGTTGCGCAAACTATCTGGCGACTGCGTTGGGGCTGGCGCCCGCAAAAGTCGCTTTGGAGAGGATGCCCACCGGGGATCCTTCGCAAGCGAGCCACGATTTGCGCAAGGCGCTTTCAAACGGCGTGGCGTTCCACAACAGCGATCTGGAGCAGGAAGAACGTCTCATTGTCGAAGACGAGTTTCGGCGCGCAGACTCAGGTCTTCGCGTCATCGCCGCGACAACGACACTCGCGATGGGGGTAAACACACCGGCCTCTACTGTCATCATCTCCGGCCTCGAACATCCAGGAGAGCAACCTTACTCCGTTGCCGAATATAAGAATTTGGTCGGTCGTGCAGGAAGGCTCGGATATGCCGAGAAGGGCACGTCGTACCTGCTCGCGCTCGATCCTCGCACGGAGCACAATTTCTGGACTCGGTACGTGCAGGGCAAGCCAGAGGATCTAGTCTCGAGGTTTCTCGACTCGGCTACCGATGTGCGCTCCCTCATTGTTCGCGTGCTGGTCTCGGCGCAACGCGCTGCGCGCGAGGGTGTCGTATCCGAGGACATCATCGCGTTCCTCGAGGGCAGCTTCGGTGCATTCCAGGCAACGCGGCAACGGCAGGGATGGCAGTGGAACCGTCCCCAGATCGTAAGCGCCCTGGCGGATCTGGAAACGCATGCGCTGATCGAGAAAAATGCGGTGGATGCCTACGAGCTGACCGCTTTGGGGCGGCTTGCCGGCGAGAGCGCGACAGAAGTGCGCTCGATCCTTCAACTTGTCGACTGCCTCAGACCGCTCAATCTCGCACAGATTACGGATCCCGCACTGATTACAGCCGCCCAGGCGACGGTCGAGCTCGATCAGGTGCATTTTCCCATGAACAAGAAGAGCACACAGAAGGAGCCGCAGCTCTGGCCCAATGAGTTGCGCCATCAGGGTGTGCTGTCGTCGCTTCTGGCGGCGCTACAAAAAAACACGCAAGACGTGCAGCAAGCTACGCTGCGTGCCAAGAAAGCGGTTGCGTGCCTGCTTTTCGTGTCCGGTCGGCCTATGACCGATATCGAGGCCACGCTGACGCAATTCGGCGGGGCCTTCGGTGGCGCTGCAGGACCTATTCGCGGCGTCGCTGGACGGACATGCGATCTGCTGCCAACCGCGGCACGCGTGGCAGAGATCCTCCACCCGACATTAGACCTCCAGGACCGAGTGGCCCGCCTGACCATTCGCCTGACCTACGGTGTCCCCGCCGTCGCCGTCGATCTCGCCCGTGAAGCGGGCGCCAATCTGCTACGCGGTGACTACTGCCGTCTTGCCAAGGAAGGGCTGTGCGAGCCAGAGGCCATCGCGGCGGCCGATGAGGCCACACTATTGAGCTGCTTAGATAGGGATCAGAAGAAGCTGGCTCTGCTGCGCGAAGCTGCTCTTTGCGTCATTGCGCGCCGCGCTAAAGCAACGGCTGCGACGTCACCTTTGCTCGACGCGTACGTCGCCTGACGGTCAAGTCCGGAATACGCGAGCATTGACTCTGCGGGCCCCGCGGAGCTTTGTGCGTTGCCCACTCCGTTCTATCATTGCGAATGCGGTTGATCCCGCCATAGTGGTTATGTAACCCATACCAAATTGCGGACCTACGGCAGGCGGCAGAACGCACGGGTTAGGGTCAGCGGCGAGACGCCAAATTGATCAGCTAGGTCCTTAAGACGGACTCTTCCACTGGCAAGCTGTGCGAACGCCGCTTTGACTTGATCAAGCGACAGCTTGAGAGGGCGTCCTATCGACCGCCCTCGCCCACGTGCCGCGGCGATGCCCGCCCGTGTTCGCTCGGCGATCAGCGATCGCTCAAATTCGGCGAGAGCGCCCATGACATGAAATAGTAGGCGTCCGCTCGCGCTGCGGGTATCTATGGCCTCTGATAGTGAGACGAACGCAACACCCTGCTGCTCAAGCGCAGAGGTCAACGCGATCAAATGTGCGAGGCTGCGGCCAAGGCGATCGAGCTTCCAGGTCAGCAGGGTATCACCCGGCCTGAGAACGCTGAGAACGCGATTGAGTGCCGGCCTGCTCGTCGAAGATCCAGACACGCCTCGATCTTCAAAGATGCGCTCACATCCCGCAAGCTTCAGCGCGTCGAGTTGAAGTGCCAGGCTCTGGTCGTCGGTCGACACCCGCGCGTAGCCGACCTTCATCCCCACCGCTTCCCATTGCCGTCACCCGCGCGTGCAGGGCCGCGCAGAACTCCGACCCGCATCAACTTCCGGTCTATCAAAAAGGGACCCTTTTGAAGGTTGATCTCATTGCGTCGCTTGCTCGGTGCAAGACCAGCGTTTGCCGATCCTAGCGCGTCGTAACCAACGCGCCAGATACCTGCACAAGAAATGTCCCTTTTTGAAAGGCCCTCTCCTCGTAGTGCACGATGGTGGAGCACTCACGCACATCGGATCGCGACTGAGGGGCTTATGGAGAAGCCGGTTTCTGCGTATCTAGTGCTCAAGCGCGGCCTCAACCGCGACGAGGCAGCGGCCTACATCGGCATCAGCACGACCAAGTTCCTTGCGATGGTTGCTGATGGCCGGATGCCGCGCCCCAAGCAGATTGATGCGCGAAGGGTGTGGGACATTCGACGCTTAGACGCAGCCTTTGATGACCTTCCTGATTTGGATGAAACTGAGGGGTGGGGAGCCCCGTCGTTGTGAAACGGTATCCCTATGTGCATTCCTACAAGGACCGCCACGGCAAGCAGCGACACTATTACCGGCGCCGAGGCAGCCGTGTCCCCATCTCCCACGAAATAGGCACTGCGCAGTTCGAGGGGGCTTACGACGCATTGGTCAAATCGGGAGGCTGCGCGACCTCCGAGACATCACCAGAACGGTCAAAGTTTGCGATACGGGAAGGAACGTGGCGCTGGCTCTGCAGCCTTTACTTCCAGTCTACCGACTACGCGCAACTCAATCCGCGCACGCAACACGACCGTCAGATGATCCTCCATTCTACTTTGCGAGAACTATGGACACCGGGCTCACTCGAGGTATTTGGCGACGCGCCTCTGGCCGCGATGACGCCGAAAGCCATAGCCGTGCTGCGTGATCGGAAGCAGGGCCTGCCATACGCAGCGAGAAAGCGACTGCAGGCCATCAGCCGCGTGTTCGACTGGGCGATGATGCCTGAAAGCGGGATCCAAGGAATCACGTCAAACCCGGTCAAATCGGTACGCTGCCCAAGGCCGAACTCTGAGGGGTTCCACTCGTGGACACCAGATGAGGTCACCCGCTTCGAGCAAACGTATCCAGTCGGAACCGTGGCGCGACTGGCCTTCGCCTTGCTTCTCTTCACCGGCCAGCGCAGATCCGACGTTATTCTATTCGGGCCACGGCACGTCAAAGACGGCATCCTCACTTTCACCCAGCAGAAAAATCGCGAGCGCCGACCCGTGCGGCTGCGGCTACCCGTCCTTCCGGAATTGCAGGCAATCATCGAGGCTAGCCCTTGCGGCAAGGAAACGTTTCTCGTCACCGCCGCCGGAAAGCCATTCAGCTCCAACGGCTTTGGCAACAAGATGCGAAGCTGGTGCGACCTCGCGGGCCTGGCCAGCTGCACGGCGCACGGATTGCGCAAAGCCGGCGCCGCCATTGCCGCGCAGAACGGGGCTACGCCGCATCAGCTGATGTCGATTTTCGGTTGGCGCACTTTGAAAGAGGCAGAGAGATACACCAAGGCAGTGGATCAAAAGCGCATCGCAGCTGGCGCCATGCCGCTGCTAATGCCAAAGCCTGATGACTGCCGGGATGAACGCTGAGCGCGGCTCGCGCCCGATACTAGAGTTTCGGTGTACGCCATTCGACGGGTAGGGGATCCGATAGCGCCTCGAGGCTGCTATCGAGACGGAATTTGTCCCAGATGACCCGGTTGCCCAATCGGAAGGGTACCGGCATCAGCCCATCAGAAACCAACTGGTCAAATTTGCGGGGGCTGACGCCCACGTATCGCGCGGCTTCGGTCCGACTTAGTCCGCGACGCATCGTAACAAGAGCCTTATCCTGCAGATCGATAGACATTTCCCGTTCCTCATAATGGTTGAGAAAGCACGCTATCGGCGGAAAACGGGGAAGCGCAATTGCGAAAAATGAGCCGGTGGGCCTGAGCGTAGTCGGTCGTAGTCGGGCGCACTTAGTGCGGATTCACAAAGTCGTTACGAGCCACGGCAGGAGCGTTCGGTGACGACTCCACATCAATCTGGATGTTCGGAAGCCTGACCTGTTGTCGGCTTAGGACGAAGCTTAGATGAAGAAGTTGCTCCCGCGCCCGCCCGCCCGCTCGCTCTCTAGGCTAGTCACGTCTGTTAGCGCGCTCTAAGCGGACCCGGCTGCTGACACTTCGGAGATTGGCTCTTGCCGAAGCCGACTTGAGCAACGGCAGCATTGCCCATATGCCAATGTCGGACTTGCCGAGACAGCGGACATCAGGACGGAGACTGCCGATGCATCGCATGATGTGTATCGCCAGTCCGTTACGCCTCCGACAGCCGACGTCCATGCAAGGCTAACCGTGCGGGGGCCCGGTTTCGCAAAGGACATCCGCCAGCAGAACCGTTGGCACGATGACTGGCTTCCGGGCTGAACGCATCGTGGCCTGTTATAGGTCTTCCGTCGCGACGCTCGCGCTGAAATCAGTTCTCTCGTTTTGCGTGAGAAGGCCGTTCGCGGTGTTCCCCGCTGCTATGCCTAAAAGACGAGCCTTCTCGTATACCCGACACACACGCTGCACGGAGTCCGCGAGGAACGACTGCCGCTGGCTGCCATTCCTTTCACCAGTACGCCTCTTCGCTTTACGGCATCGACCGTCCGCGAAGACAGAATTTCCAACCGGTAAAGTATTGGAGGAACCGATGGCCTTAAACACAAACCAAAATCCATATCCGTACTATGGTCCCCCACCCAGTGACGGCGGACACGATCCCTCCGATGGAGACAACTCTAACGGCGGTGTTGGATCCGGCGACACGGGCGGTGACGGCTCGGGCGGTGGATCGACCGGTGGCGGTGACGCGGGCGGTGGTACGACCGGCGGCGGCGATAACACTGGAGGCGGCATCTCCATCGGAGTCGGTGGTGATGGCGACGGCTCTGGCGGCGGCCTCATCAACGTAGATGCGGACACGTCCGGCCTGACCGGAGGATCAATCGACGGCATAAATGTCAGTGCTCTGACGCCCGACAGCGTGCTCGAAGCTCACGCGCCGGGGATTGTCGATGCCACTGTCGGCGACGGAACCATAGGTTCGGTCCTGGACAACACAGGCGCTGACGGCGACGGCCATGGGCTCGTGGACGTGCATGCCGATTTGTCCGGCGTCACTGATACGCTCGACGGTGCCCCTCTGGGTGGTACGCTCGATGGCATCAGTGTCGAGGCCCTCAACGGGGATAGCATCCTCGACGCTCAGGCGCCTGCCATCCTCCACGCAACGGTCGGCGACGACGCCGGCAGCCTTGGCGACGTTCTAGACGGCAACCCGGTCGGGGCGCTGGATGGCATCACTGTCGAGGCGCTGAATTCCGACAATCTTGCCGAGGCACACGCTCCTGGCTTGCTGGATGCAACAGTAGGCGAAGGGTCAACCCTCGGCTCAGCCCTGGGTGGCATGGGTGATGTCGGCGGTCTTAACGACATCGGGGGCACTGGAAACGATCCCATCACTGTGTCCGCATTGAACGGCGCCGATACTCTTGACGCGCACGTGCCCGATACGCTCGACGCCACAGTGGCGGGTGCAGAACTCGGTAGCCTGCTCGGGAGCGTGGACCTCGGTGGCATCGTCGACGGCATCGATCCATCGATTGGTGGTGACGGCGGCCTCCTCGACATCGGCAACGCCCTCGGCGGTCTCGACGTCGATCATCTCGTCGACAACGTCTCCTCGTGACCTCAGCACGACGGCCGGTAATCGCGCCGGCCGTCCCTTTTTTGGAGGGTCTCAAATGTCGAGTTCAATTTCCTCGATGCCGGCTGCAGATATCGGCCGCATTCGCAAGGCCGATAATGTTGCCGAGGCCATTGGAGCTACTGACAAACGCCGGTGGCTGAGTTTTCTCACCTGGGCATTCGTACTCGCGGAGATGGCAAGCCGCGATGCCTTCCTGCCGAACTCGGCGCATGCCATGGACGATGACACCGGACGTACGCATCCGGGATCGGGCGACGGCGCCCCGATCGCCAATAATCTGCCCGACGTCAGCATATCGACTACAGGGGAAAGGCCGGATTCGGATCCCGCGCATAAAGCGGCGCTCATGGCCGAATATGCCCCGGCGACGGTCGCCAGCGAACTGGCCGCCGTCAAAGCTATTCCGGTGGAAGATCTTGGTGCCCAACAGATTGCCTCGCACGGAGGCGGAGGCGGAGGAGGCGGCAGCAGCCACGCTGACGGCGACGCAAGCACGGCCCACGGCGACGACGCCTTCGCCGGCGAGTCCGTTTCGGCCTCGATTGGTCACGACGGACTGCCGCTCGATCTCGGGCTGAACCTCACCGTAGGCGATATACAGATCGATGCCGGCCACGTGCTCGACGGCCTGCTCGACTCTGTCGGCGACACGCTGGGAAACCTTCCCCTCGTCGGCGGGCTGCTGCACAGCGTCGAAAATATTTCGAGCGACATCGCGCCATCGCTTCTAGGCCCGGTGGTCTCGCTTGTCGGGCTCGGCGCGCATTCCGGTGACCAGCATAGCGGTAGCTCGGATACGGGACTTCCCGGGCAATTGCACTTTGCAGAAACAGGGAACAGTCACGCCGCGACGGACCTCTCTACGCCGACAGGCTCCTATACGAGTTACGGCATTGCGATGAGCACGGATAACGCCATCAGCACCACGACTGTTGAAGGCGACGCATCGGTCCTCGACGCGCATCTGCCGGACCACTTGGTAGGCACCGACCACGGAGCTGCCGAGGCCCTTGCGTTCGATCAAGCCGCACTCAGAACTGCACCCGACGTACTGGCATAGACCATGATAAACGGGGCAGAGAGGGTCAGCAGCAATGAGGCCGCGGAGACGGGTTACGCTCTGCCACGAGGGTTGGCCGGGGCAATCGGAAGCCTGCGCGCGCGGCGCGATCGGCTAGCGTTCTTGTTATGCGAGACGGCCCGGCTGTGGAGCGGAAAGCCGACCGTCATTCCACCGGATATCGAAAGTCGCGCCTACCCTTCCCACGGCCACGTACAGGAAGCATCAGGCGAGATCCTCGGGCCGCACGAGGCTACCCCGCTTCAGCGATGGGGGGCGCTAGCACGGCGTCGCAACCGTTGCCGTGTTCTCCCTGTTCGTCAACCTCCTGATGCTGACGGTGCCGATCTACCTATTCCAGATCTCCGACCGCGTGCTGACCAGCCGCAGCATCGACACGCTGCTCATGCTATCGCTGCTGGCTGTCGGGTTCATCGCCATCCTATCGCTACTCGATATTTCCCGGCGGCAAGTGCTGGGTGGCCTCGCCGGTCGGCTGGAAGCAATTCTCGGGGGCCACTTGCTCGCAAGCGTCATCACGTCGCCTCAAGGATTGGCCGGCGGTCCGATCGAGACGATGCGCAGTATGCACTATGTGCGCAATTTCCTGTCGAGCCCGGTGATGCTGCTGCTGTTCGATGCTCCCCTCGCGCCGCTTTACTTCGCCGCAGTCTTTCTCATCAGCCCGGCGCTCGGCATCATCGCGGTGGTCGCCGGCTTAATGCTCGCCGCCATCGCCGTGCTGAACCAGCGCGTGACGTCGCAGCCACTCAGCATGGCGGGCCAATACGCGACGCGCGCCGACGACCGGGCCGAGGCGCTGGCTCGGAATGCGCAGGTTATCAATGCAATGGGCATGCTGCATGAAAGCGTTCAGCATTGGGGATCGGAGCACGCAGAGGCGCTAACCACGCAAGGAAAGGCGACCAACCGCAACTTCTGGATCAGCGGAGCGTCGAAGTTCTTCCGTTTGGTGACGCAGATCATTGTGCTCGGGTATGGCGCGTTCCTGGCGCTCTCCGGAGAGATCACCGGCGGCATGATGATTGCCGCATCGATCATCGCGAGCCGGGCGCTGCAGCCGCTGGAGGGTATGATCGAGGGCTGGCGCAGTGTTGTGCAGGCGCGCGCGGCTTACAAAAGGGTGATCGCCTCGGTCGATGCCTATACCCGTGAGCCGCCACGCATGCAGCTCCCCCGGCCGACCGGGCGCCTGTCCTGCGAACGGCTGCTCTACATTCCTCCGGGCAGCCGAGATCCGACGATCAATGGCGTCAGCTTCGAACTCGAGCCGGGAACATCGCTCGCGGTAGTGGGTCCTTCGGGTTCAGGCAAATCGACACTGGCGCGGCTGCTCGTCGGCTGCCTAACGCCGACCGCGGGACGCGTGCGCCTCGACGGTACCGAACTGCGCAATTGGGATCGACGGCAGTTCGGCGCGCTGATCGGATATCTGCCGCAAGAGGTCGAGCTCTTCCCCGGAACGATCAAGGAAAACGTATGTCGCATGCGCGCTGACCTACCAGACTCGATGGTCTTTGAGGCCGCCAACACTGCAGGCGTCCACGATATGATCGCTCACTTCGCCCATGGTTATGACACGGTGCTGAAGGAGGGCGGTGCGCCCCTGTCTGGCGGGCAGAAGCAACGTATCGCGCTGGCGCGAGCGCTGTTCGGCGATCCGGCGATGATCGTTCTCGACGAGCCAAACTCGAATCTCGATGCGCTCGGTGAGCAGGCGCTGGCTGAGACGTTCGCTCGCGCCAAGGCGCGCGGTGTGACGGTGATCGTCATCACCCAGCGGCCGGCACTGTTGACGTCAGTCGATCGCGTGCTGGTGCTGCGCAATGGACGTGCAGAAGCCTACGGTCCACCTGACAAGGTGCTGCACCGAGTGGTGTCGCCGGCATCTGCGGGGACGAAACCCGCCGCGGCTAACGGCCCCCGGATTGCAGATCAAGGTGCGCCGTCATGACCAGCGATGCGGCACCACTCGATCGGTGGCAGCATAAAGTACCGGGCGGCATTGGCCGGCCGACCATGTTCGGCATAGCGCTTGTCGGCGCGTGGGTCTGCGGCTTCGGCGCATGGGCAGCGCTGGCACCACTCGACGGGGCGGTCGTCTCGTCAGGATCTTTCGTCGCCACGGGGCAGAACAAGCAGATCCAGCATCTCGAAGGCGGCATTGTCAGCGAAATGCTCGTGCGTGAAGGCGATGTCGTGGAGGCCGGCCAGACACTGCTGCGCCTTGACGAGACACCGGCGAGGGCGAAGGTCCGCCGACTGACGCTGCGCGAATACCGGCTGTACACCGCGCAGGCGCGCCTTGAAGCTCAGATAAACGGTAAGCGTGATTTCGAGCTGCCGAAGGATCTGACCGCCAGCCGCGACGATCCCGAGGTGCAGCAAATTTATGCGCGGCACAAGATCGAGTTGCAGGCGAGGCTGCAGAACCAAGCCGATGAAGAGCAGGTGTTACGCAAAGAGGTCTCTGCTCTCAACGAGTCGATTGGCGGTTATAAGGCGCAGGCCGCAGCAGTTGAGCAGCGGCTCAAGCTGTTCGTCGAGGAATTGGCGGATAAACAATCGCTGCTCGACCGGCAGTTGGCGCGCAAGACCGAGGTGATGGCGTTGCGGCGATCGGAGGCTGATTTGATTGGCACGCGCGGGGAACTTCTGGGGCGGATCGCGGATAGCAAGCAACGTATCGCGAGGGCCGAGCAGCAGATCTTCGAGCTACGCTCAGCTGCGACGCAAAAGGCAGTCGAGGAGCTGCGCCAAACCGAAGCCGAGCTCGACGATGTGCGCGAGCAGATTGGGGCCAGCCGGGATGTGCTAGAGCGCGTCCAGGTTCGGTCGCCGGAGCGCGGCGTTATCGTGCGGGTGAACTACCACACGCGTGGTGCCGTGGTGGCCCCCGGCGCAGTCATCCTGGAGCTTTTGCCGGTCGATGATAAGCTGGTGATCGAGGGGCGTGTCAGCCCGCACGACATCTCGCATGTGCATCAGGGACAGGAATCGCTGGTGCGGCTCACAGCCCTCAATCAGAGGCTTACGCCGGTCATCAACAGCGAGGTGATCTACGTCTCCGCTGACGCTGTCGCGGAACAAAAGGCACAAGAGCAGAGCCAGCCGCTGACCTTTCATCACCAGTCTTACATCGTCCGCGTCAAACTTGACGAGAAGGACGTGGCCCAAAAGCTCGGGGACTTCCGCCCGACGCCTGGGATGCCCGCCGACGTCTATATCAAGACGGGTGAGCGGACGTTCGTAGAATACATGCTGAGGCCGGTGCTCGACAGCTTCTCGCGCGCCTTCCGAGAGCACTGACTGTTGAAGTCTGGATGCTCAGGGTCGGCTCAACGAGGCCACGCCCCGTCCGGGAAGCTAGCAGATGCGTCCGCATCATCGCTGTTCCCGCGTACGGGTCAGCAACGTCACTATACCCGGGAGTGACCGTGGTCCGCCGGAGCCCTTACCGCCTGTCCCCAAACGCGCGAAACGTCCGCTGTAATTCCATCAGGCGAGATAAACTCGTTTTGCAGGGATACCGCCGGCGCGCAAGCAATTGACTTCCGTTATTGGGACCAACCTGTCGAAGACATGGACCAGCTCCTGCTGTCGAGGGTCGGTCAGAGCGACTCTTACCCGTCGATGACGCGAGTCTCAGCCATGCCAAGGGTGGCCTTCGAGCACCATCGGGGCAACTCCATGCCAGCCCCAAGAAGAGATGTGGTTGGCCTCCTCGGCGAGGCGCGCTATCGGGAACAAAGACGAGGATCTTAGGTCACCGCGATTGAGCGGTACGCGGCGTTCTCGAGAAGGGGCAGAATGGCAACGATCGTTACCGTCCACGGCACCTTCTCCAGCGGACCGCTCGAGGGACAGAAGTGGTGGCAGCTGGGTAGTGGCTTTGCGTCGGGCATTCCGCAACTGATCGACGGCGCCGACGGTCGCGTTGTTGTCGAACCCTTCGTCTGGGACGGCTACAACAGCGAGACGGCACGTTACGCCGCAGGGGCGCGCCTTGCAGCCCGGCTCCAAGCGCTCGACGCCAGCGGAGAAGCATTTGCCGTCATCGGACATAGCCACGGCGGATCGGTGCTTAGCGCCGCGCTTCTCAATGCGGCACGCGACAGACGGCCATTGGCCAACATGCGGCGCTGGATCACGGTCGGCACGCCCTTTCTCAAAACCCAACGCCAGCGGTTTCTATTCTCCAGGCTCGGCATCCTCGGCAAGGCCATTTATCTCACCCTGCTGACGTTCCTTATACTGGGCATCCTCATCGCGCTTGGCGGGTCGGTCGAAGCCGAGCCCGTTGCCTGGGTGATGCTGGTGGCGACGTTCCTTGTCCCGATCGGGCTCTTCTATGGCTTCCTTGGCTTTCAGGAGCGTCGTCGCTCACTACGGTTCAATCGCCGAGGCCTTGGCTTTGCCGAGAAGCATTTCGCTGACCGGTGGCTCTCGCTCTGGCATGCCAAGGACGAGGCGGTGCAATGCCTCAAGGCCGTGAAGCGCGTCGATGTCAAAATCTTTCCGCGCCATTTTGCGGCGTCCGCCCTGAACCTGTTGGCGGTGGGCTTCATTCCGCTGTTGTGCGTCTTCGTTCTCAACTCGCAATCAGCCATGAACGCCATCGCAACGCGCGTCTTCGCCGTCATTGATCCTTCCGAAGCCCAGAACCTCTACCCCTCCGGCGGCGCGAATATCTTCGAGAACGCTGCCGTCCTGTTCATCGGTTTGCTGGTCATTCCCGCAAACCTCCTGCTGCCGACATTGTCCTTTGATAAGATGCCGTTGTCGGCGGAAATCGCACTTCTCGTTTTTGGGCTGGCGGTGCTCCTCGCGACAGCGGCTTTGATCACTGTCGCGTTCAATGGCATCGCCAAACTTACGAGTCATGGCTTGAGCCTTGTTCTCAATCCGCTGACCCTCGCCCAGCTGAAGGCCGCCACATATGGTAGTGACGCGCTCGAGGACTTTGCCGTCGATGCGGGCGAGTGGCCCACTTGGCTGACGCGCGGATATCCACCTTTGCCGCCGCGCATCGCGGATGGCATCGAAGCTGCGAGCGACGCCGCCATCGGCAACGCTGTCCCGAAGTTCCGCAACATCATCGATAGCCTAACGGCAGCCGAAAGCGCCGAGGCGACGTCGGACGTCGTCGCTGATTACCTGACGTGGCGGGAGCTGATTCACACCTCATACTTCGACGATGAGGAATTCATGGCACTCTTGGCCTACGCCCTCTGCCATACAGGCGCGTTCCACCCCACGCCACTGTTCGCGGGCCATCCAGCATTTGCGGCTGCGGCCGAGGCCTATGCGTCGATTACCCAAAGCGCGGTGGTGGCATCGCCCGTACGGCTCTAGGAGGTGCCGCGCACGAACCTTAGCCTTCGTCCGGGCCGCAACACTGTGCTCGCCGTCGCCCGAATGGTGGAGACGTGATCGTCACTTGGCACAGCCGCGCTAAGGACGCGCAGGCAGGCGTAAAGGAGATTGAGTCAACCGGACGGGATCCGCAATCGCCTTCTGCGAGGGAGCCAAGGCGTCTTTCGAGGCGGTCGAGAAGAAACGCAAAGTGCTTTGATCGTAGCAGTCACAACTGCTGCACGGGTGGATGGTACACGCGCCACAAGCCGAGCCCGTCACGCTTAGAGATTTGATCAAGGCCGGCAAGCTGCTGTGGGTCTATTGCTGTGACTGTGGGCGCGAACGCGACGTCGACCCAGCCATGCTCCCGCTGCCTGCCAGTTTGCCAGTGCCGCACGTTGGCAAGCGAATGAAATGTTCCGCCTGTTCGTCGCGCCGCATCAACAGCAAGCCGGAACTTTATCCTGGAGGCATCGAAGGCGTGCGACAGCAGAGGCGTGAACTCTTAGGCTGAGGGACCGGCGCAAATCTCCGTCGATAGGTTACCGTTATTGGTGGAGCTTCGCCTCAGCCGCGCGCAGCAGGGAGAGCAGTTCCTGCGAAACAGCGAACTCCTGCTCGACATTCTGTTGCAGCCAATCTGCTAACGCCATCGCAACCGGATCCTTGACCTTGAGGCCACGCGCTAACACGTCGGCAAAGGTTTGATCCTCCGGTGTCCCTACGCGACTTGTCAGTCTCTGCTGGATCTGTGCGAAGTCTACCTCCGACTGGGTCGCGTGGACTGGCGGGCCAAGTAGCTCGGCCCCGTATACTTCAAGGTAGGCGATCACCGCCTCGGAAGTGATGGATCTTAGACCCTCTGCTCGTAATGTCCGAGCCACAGAACTCGCAAGTTCCTGCTCATCTAAGCAGCCAGCAACTTCGAGGGCATTTCGAATTGCTGCGTCGAGGCGTTCATTGCGTCGCATGCATTCACCTTCCTCCATTGCGCCCGACGCTTCAAGGGTTTCGGCGTGGCTGAAAAATGGGGCAGGCCTGCGCACCAATACAATCTGGTCCGCCGACAATGGCAGCTCGAAGTCGCGGAGAAGCTCGACCATTGACAGCCGGTTCGCCTCTACGAGCGGACCTGCTCTGTGATCGCCCCGTGGTGCCGAAAAGTGGCGTGCTGATGTTCGCTGTCGGGACGTCGCTGCCGTCGCGATGCCGAGTTTGCGGACATTTAAGCTCGCGGCACTATCACGCTTTCGGCTCGCCGCGGGGCGTCCGGTGAACCACCCACACCTGACATTCTCGTCGCGGCTCCGTACCAGGCTGTTGGCGTAGTGCACCCTGTTTCTCTGCACACGGTGATTTTTATAGTGTGGGTTCGAGTACACAGCCTACCGAACCCAATAAGAGCACTTCACGGTCGTAACCCGCATATTATGCGCGCCAGAAGCGCGGCGTGATGAGCAGCGTAAAGAGCTCGTGGCGTCCGAGCAGTATCCCGAAAGACAAGAGCCACTTCGCTTGATCGGGAAGGGGGAGCGAACGTTTCCGCTGACCTGACGATGTCTCCGAGCCCGGGTCCACGTTCGAGCGCAGTGACCGCTCCCCTAGAACGAAATCTAGGCGACGATCAGCATAGGAGCGTCGAAAGCAACATTAATCGCCATCCTTCCGGTGTTCGGACGCAACTCCAAAGCGCATCTTAGCTTCGCCATCGGGTCCAAGCTGCCTCATTGCCTTGAAGCGCTCATATCGGCGCAAAATGTCGGCGAGGTCAGCAGGCGTTGGAACGTCTCGCTTGGCGTCGCCGATGACGAGGTCGGCGTGCCGTTGCAGCGTGTCCATCCGGTGGGCATTGCGCTCACAGCTGACCACGGCGGTCAGAACGTCGAGCAGGCGTATCAGAACCGCCGGCTTACCGCGCCCATTCTGCCGTATCATATGAAACATTGTGTCGGCCAAACCATCGTAGTCGACCGGGCGCACGACAAGCACCGGGCCGCCATTGCGCTCGTAGACACCTGTTGGGAGATGTAGCGGGGCGATGTCGCACAGTGCCTCGCCGAGCCGATCAATGACACTGATAGCGGTGTTGGGATCATTGATACCAGGCGACAGAGCCCGCACGGCAACCTCGACGAGCTGCGCTACGGCGAACTCTAGGTCCGCTGTTCCTACCCGCGTGGCACCGAGCGCCGTCGCATCTCGTATAGCCTCACAGACGCCTTCCGTCGTTGGCGTGGCGGCCGCGACTGGGGCGCCGGGAAAGACGTAATCTCCGGGACGAACGAGCATCCGAATGCTCGTCGAATGCTCAGCGGCCCAATCCGCCAGCCCTTGATCATCGAACTGCTGCAAGTAGCCGCGCCGATCGTCGATCACGGGCCTCGCCTCGGCCCAGAAGGCCGGCGCGGGCGGATCGGGGTGAGGCGCATCCGACGTAAGACGGCAAATGGCTGATCGAAGATCGTCGCTCACAAGATCGATGACGGTATCGACGTTTATGCGGCTGGCCATGTGGCCAACGAAATAGACCAGCGTTGCAACGCAGAGGAACGCGAGCAGGATGCCAAATGAGAGTGAAAGGTGCGGGATGAACTCGCCCTCACTCTGGGTTCGGACGCTTCGGAGGACCATCAATGCATACGAGAAGGTGGCCAGGAACGCCCCAAGGGTGAATTGATTGCCTCGGTCGCGTGTGAAATTGCGCAGCAGGCGCGGACCCATTTGACCGGCTGCCAGCGATAGTGCCGCAATTGTGATTGCAAATACCGTTCCTGCGACGCCAATGGTCGACGAGGCGATGGCGCCTAGCAATGTACGTGCGCCGGTCCCTCCGCCATTGTAGAGCCACGGCCCGGCAAGCAACCACTCCGGTAGCGCGTCGCTGCGATCTACCTCGACGAGCCCGATGGCAGCGAGCACGCCACCGAGAACCATCAGCGCTGGCACCAGCCAGAACGTGTCGCCCACATCGGTTAGCAGCTTGCGAACGCGTGCTCTCACGGGAACAGACCTCCTGAAATGGTTTCTCGCCGCCTGAAGAATATACGGCGACCGCAAATCGGACTTGTGGCTGCCTACCAACGTACATCGCGGTAATGGCGCAGTGGGGAGCCGCTGCCTAGGCTGCCGATCTGGTCGCTCGCTGCTCGATGAAGTGTACCGCTTGCTCCACGCCGTTCTCCACCTCGATTGCCGCGGCAAGCAATGTTGCCTTCCTCTGCATTCGAGGATCCGCCATCGCCGCAATTGCCTCGGCTAAAGCTTCCACTGTCAGCGACTTGCGACTGAGGGGTGCTGGGCCCGCGCCAAGCGCCGCAACGCGCCTGGCCCAGAACGGCTGATCGCCAAAAAACGGGCAAATCGCCATCGGTTTTCCGGCACGCAGCGAGGCCCCAGTGGTGCCTGCGCCACCGTGGTGGATCGCCGCCTTCATATGGGGGAACAGGCGATCGTGCGGCGCACCGGATATGAAATGCACATGGTGGGCTGTCCGCACGGCGGCCAGCGCCCCGCCGCCGGTGGCTAGCACGCCGCGATTTCCTGATCGATCGAGCGCCTCGACGACGATCGCGGTCAGGCGATCTGAATCGATGCCCGGCATGCTGCCAAAGCCGATGTAGATCGGCGGCGTGCCCGCTCCAAGAAATGCCTCGAGACCGGCTGGCATCTGCCACGTGGGGCTGTCCAAGAACCAGTAGCCGCTGACGAGAACGTCCTGGCCCCAGTCGGCAGGCTTGGGTAAGACGTGGGGGCTGTAAGCGTAGATCGTACCTATAGGAGTACGCCCGCGCGATCCCGTAATCCCAAGAGAAGACACGCGCCACTCCCGAAGCACCTTGCCGAAAAGAACCTTCGCTCCGTGGATGGCCAGCGCGTGACTCGCGCGGTTTAACTGGCCAAGCGATGTAAAAGGTAGAAGCGGGCTCGGGAACGCTTTGGTTGGCGTGAAGCCTGGGAGCGGCGAAGCCAAGATAGAAGGCAGAGCCAGCTTCTCCGCTATGTGCGGCGCAGCTATCGACTTCGGATGATAAATGATGAGGTCGGCCCCGAAGGCTTCGATAGCTCGCCACTCCTGATCGAGAAGTCGCCGCATCATCGGGCGCACATACTTAAGCAGCTTGAAGCCTGCTCCGAAGCCCTCGCCACCCGCGAGTGCCGATTTGCCTTCGGGCGTGTCGATGAGCGCTAACAATTCTCCGGGTAGCGCCGCGTAAGGAACGCCGCGCTCGGTGACCAACGTCTCGTGCTGCTCGGGTGCAGCGATCTGCACATCGTGGCCTCGGGCTATCAAACCGAGGGCCAACGCAATGTAGGGCTGCACATCGCCCCTCGTGCCAAGCGTCTGGACTGCGATTCGCATTCGAGAACTTACGACGAGCAGTTCAAAGCTGAACAGTCTGTTGCACGAAAGCGCGCGATGACGTTGCGACCTATTTTAGGCCGCATGAAATTGCTGCTCGATCGGCTCTTTCGCCAAGTACCCAGCGAGCGGTCGAACGCTGTAAAATCGAGCTATTGCGGGGCGTGGGTTAGGGAGATGCGCCCGTTGTCCGCCATGCGCCGCTGCTGAGGTATTCGACCTTGCCCGTTTCGAGGTCGTAGATGCCGCCGATGATCTGCAGATTGCCAGCCTCGATGAGATCGGCCAGCACTGCGCTGCTGCCGGCCAGTCGATTGACCGTCCGCCGCACGCTCTCGCGCGTCGCGTTCGCGGTGAAGTCGCCAGACTGGTCGCGCACCGCCAGCGCCGATGGGACGATGGGGTCGATCATCGGTCCGATGGAGCCGGGGTAGGTGGCGTTCTTAGTGACCACGTCGCACGCGGCCTTCACCGCCCCGCAGGCGCTGTGGCCCAGCACGACGATGAGCGGCGAGCCGAGTACGGCAGCGCCATATTCCAGGGTGCCGACCGTGCCGGTATCCGCGAGATTGCCGGCGTTGCGGGCGACGAACAGCTCGCCGAGTCCGCGGCCACCGAAGATCAGTTCCGGAGGGACGCGGCTGTCGGCGCAGGAAAGGATCGTTGCCCACGGCGCCTGTCCCGTGGCGACTTTGGCGCGCTGCGTCGCCAGATCGATCTGGCACTCCTGCGGCTGCGAGACAAAGCGCTTATTGCCCTCGATGAGACCCTCGAGCGCGTGCTGCGGGGAGCGCGCTGCTTCGCCCGGCGCGGGGCCTCCTGCAAAGGCCGGCGCAACGGTGAATGGGGTTATGGAAGCGGCGAGCGTGCCGGCGCCGAGCGCAAGCAGCCCCCGGCGATCAATAGAATTAGAGTCGGTTTTGCGATGCATTTGTTTGCTCTGAATGGCGCGGGTTGGCCGCATCACAAAGCAGCCAGAACTGTTAGCGGCCAGTGAACATGCGGGCTCAGCACTTCCCTTCGCTCATCTCGCAGATGCGTGCGGCGACTGCTCGATCTGGATGGACGATCGCCGACCTGGGGTGCTTCGGTGTGCTTCTTTAGCCCCGGAGGTTAGGCGCCGTAGGCGGCGTCGCTCACGTGATCGAGCCAATCCACGGCCTTGCCATCTTCCGTCTCCTGGATGGCGATATGCGTCATGGGGCTGTCGGGCGCCGCCCCGTGCCAGTGCTTCTCGCCGGGCGGAAACCAGACGACATCCCCGGGGCGGATCTCCTCGATGGCACCGCCGGCGCGCTGTGCACGCCCGCGCCCGGCGGTGACGACCAGCGTCTGGCCGAGAGGGTGCGTGTGCCACGCGGTGCGCGCTCCCGGCGCGAAGCTGACGTTTGCCGCGGCGACACGCCGTGCCCCTTCCGGCTGTACGATCGGCTCAATCGTCACCTGGCCTGTGAAGCAGTCGGCCGAACCCGGCTTTGACGCCAGCGTGCCGACGCGTCTGATGTCCATGCTTATATCCCTATGCGTGGCAGCCTTACGTGGGCCGAAGAAGAGGAACACTGGGTCGCTGTGCCGAGCGTCGAACGGCCTCCTGGATCAACATCTGTGGGCAGCGCCGCTTCTGCAAGGCTTGGTCGAGGTCCAGCGTGAGGGCGCGGCGACTCGGCTGCCCCGCCGAGAGCTACGGTCAGGCTACTATTCTGGCGCTGATTGTGCGTGAATCACTCTGCGGCCCGACGCGCGCAGGACCGTGCGGAACCCGACATGCGTCGTTCCCAGGTCCACTTCTTGCGGCTGCCTCGACGTCGAGCGATAGCGAGCACAATAATTGGAGGCGCATAGGAACGAGCCACCTTTGATGACGCGGCTCGGCGCTCGTCCGGGCTCCAGGTCAACCGCTCGAGCCGGACTCTGGGGGTTCACCACGGCATCGCGGGCGTGGCCGCGGCGATACCAATCGCTGGTCCATTCCCACACGTTGCCGATCATGTCGTAGAGGCCGTAGGCATTGGGCTTGAAGCACCCGACCGGCGCTGCGCCCACGAAGCCGTCCTCACCGGAGTTAAGCACCGGGAACACACCCTGCCAGGTGTTTGCTAACGGCTTGCCGTTCTCGTAGGCGCCGCGCGTATCGACGTCTTCGCGATGGCCGCCGCGCGAAGCGTACTCCCACTCTGCCTCCGTCGGCAGATCGCGACCGCGCCATTTGGCGTAGGCGAGCGCATCTTCGTAGCTCACATCGACGACTGGATGGTTGTCGCGGCCTTCGACGGTGCTGCCACCTCCTTCCGGGCGGCGCCAATTCGCATCGTCCTTGAATTGCCACCACTGCGAGATGTCGCCACCGCGTGTCAGTTGCGTGGGTGCCGTGAACACGGCGGCGCCGCGGCTTTCCTTCCGTTCGGCCTTCGTCACGTATCCCGTCGCCTGGACGAAACCTGCAAACTCGGCATTGGTGACCTCGGTCGCATCCATCCAAAACCCGTCGACCCGGGCCAGATGCGTAAATCTCTCCTCGGGGAGATGATGATCTGAGCCCATGACGAATGCGCCGCCCGGTACAAAAACCATCCCCGGATGTTCGCCCGGCCCGGCAGCGAGCGACGCAAACCCTTTGCAGTCTGTCGCCTCGCCCGCCGCGTGTGCGACACCCCAGTGAGCAATCATTGCAAGAAGCAGCGCGCCCGCCGCAACGCCTGCGTTGCGTTTGCCGTTCTTCCGCACTTCTGCCGCCGCGGAGCACATCATGGTCTCAATCTGCCGATTGCTGATGCGTCAGGTTCGCGCTGAAACGTAAGCGTTGCGCAAACAAAGTCGGTTGGATTGCTGCCGCGGCGTCAGATGCAATTTGCGGAGCATTCAAGCGTTAACGGCCGCCACACCACGTACACGGAACGTCGATAATGCAAAGCATGCAATTGGTTGTCACGCGACGGTTTGGGTGCACGTTTATTGGACGTTTGCGTGAGACGGAGAGCCCAATGCAACGCTTGGCGCAGAAATATTCAAACAAGACCGGCGGCAAGACACCTGCAGCGATGATCGCGATTGCCGGCACGCTGATGTGCGGCGCCCTGTGGTCCGAAAGCGCGGTTGCGCAAACTGAGAACCGGCCACCAGCAGGCAGTAAGCCCAACATTCTCCTGATCGTCTCGGACGATACCGGCTGGGGTGATCTGGGGCCTTACCTCGGCGGCGAAGCACGCGGCATGCAGACGCCGAACTTCGATCGCTTCGCGCGAGAAGGCATGTTCTTCACCAACTACTACGGGCAGCCGAGCTGCACACCAGGCCGCGCGGCGATCCAGACCGGCCGCATCCCGAACAGAAGCGGCATGACGACGGTTGCTTTCCAAGGTGAGGGCGGTGGACTTCCGCATGCGGAGTGGACGCTGGGCTCCGTACTCAAGACAGCCGGCTACAAGACCTACTTCACCGGCAAGTGGCACCTCGGAGAGAGCGACTACGCGCTGCCGAACGCTCAAGGCTACGATGTGATGAAGAACGCCTTCCTTTATCACCTCAACGCCTACACTTACCCCGATCCCAAGTGGTTCCCGGATATGAGTCCGGAGCTGCGGGAGATGTACGAGAAGGTGACGAAGGGTTCGCTCACGGGCAACGCCGGTGAGGAGGTCAAGGAAGATTTCAAGGTCAACGGAGAGTACGTCGACACTCCTGAGAAGGGCGTCGTCGGCATTCCATACCTGGATGCCTATGTCGAGAAAGCTGCGATGGAATTCCTCGACACAGCGGCGAAGTCGAAAGACACGCCGTTCTTCATCAACGTGAACTTCATGAAGAACCACCAGCCAAACCTTCCGCATCCCGACTTCATCAACAAGTCGATCTCGAAGTCGAAATATTCGGATTCGGTTGTGGAACTCGATACGCGCATCGGCAATCTGCTCAACAAACTCGACGAGCTTGGTCTCGCCGACAACACCGTCGTCTTCTACACCGTCGACAATGGCGCGTGGCAGGACGTCTATCCCGACGCTGGGTACACGCCGTTCCGCGGTACCAAGGGAACGGTTCGCGAAGGCGGAAACCGCGTGCCGACGATGGTGCGCTGGCCCGGAAAGGTCAAAGGCGGCACAGTCAACAACGATATTCTCGGCAACCTCGATCTGATGGCAACGTTTGCCTCGCTTGGCGGCGTGCCCCTGCCAACGAATGATCGTGATGATCAGCCGATCACCTTCGATAGCTACGACATGACACCCGCTTGGCTGGGCACCGGCAAGTCACCGCGCAAGGATTGGTTCTACTTCACCGAGGACGAGCTTTCTCCCGGCGCCGTTCGCGTTGGCCACCTCAAGTATGTGTTCAACCTGCGCGGCGACGACGGCGCCAAGACGGGCGGCCTTGCCGTCGACAGCAACCTTGGTTGGAAAGGTCCGACAAGTTACGTCGCGACGGTGCCGCAGGTGTTCGATCTCCTGGCTGATCCACAAGAGCGCTATGACATCTTCATGACCAACTTCACCGAGCACACTTGGGCACTCGTGCCGGCGAATGACGCGGTGCAGGCGCTTATGAAGAGCTACGTCCAATATCCGCCCCGCAAGCTACAGAGCGAGAGCTACACGGGGCCGATCACAATCTCGCGCTATCAGCGCTTCAAATACGTCCAGGAGCAACTGGCTAAAGACGGCTTCCACATTGGATTGCCGACCGGCAACTGATGGATGAGCGGCTTGTGAGGGTTCGGTCCGCTGGGTTGGCAATCGCTGTCGCGCTGCTTTTAGCGGGATCGCTCGCAGCGTCGGCAAACCCAACGCCCGGCCCGCTTCCTTCGTGGAACGATGGAGCCGCCAAGCGCGCCATCACCGATTTCGTCGCAGCCGTCACGACCGAGGGCTCGCCGGACTTTGTCCAACCGGGTGAGCGCATCGCCACCTTCGACAATGATGGCACGTTGTGGAGCGAGCAGCCCAAGTACGTGCAGCTCGCCTTCGCATTGGACCGCGTGAGGGCAATGGCGCCGGATCATCCAGAATGGAAGGACAAAGAGCCATTTAGATCCGTCCTGGCGAATGACATCAAGGGCGTCGCCGCCTCCGGACAGAGGGGCATTGCGGAGATCGTTGCGGCAACACATGCCGGCATGACCACGACCGAGTTCGAGAAGATCGTCACTGATTGGATAGCGACGGCGAAAAATCCGAAGACCGGCAAGCTCGACGAAGCGATGATCTTCCAACCGATGCTTGAGCTCATCGCCTATCTCAAAGGGAATGGCTTCGATGTTTTCATTGTCTCCGGCGGCGGCGTGGAGTTCATGCGTCCATGGACAGAGCGAACGTACGGTATCCCCGCGGAAAACGTCATCGGCTCCTCCATCAAGATGAAATATCAGTCGGACGCTAAGAACCCGGCCATCGTCCGGCTGCCTGAGATGGACTTCGTCGATGATGGCGTTGGCAAGCCGCTCGGCATCCAGAAATTCATCGGCAAGCGACCCATCGCTGCGTTCGGGAATTCGGACGGCGACTTCGAGATGCTTGAATGGACGACCACCGGCCCCGGCCGTCGTCTCGGTATGATCGTGCATCATGACGATGCCAAGCGTGAGTTTGCCTACGATCGTGTGTCCGAGTTCGGCCGCCTCGACAGGGCGCTCGACGCCGCGCCGCAACGTGGATGGAACGTCATCAGCATGAAGGACGATTGGAAGGTCGTCTTCCCCGACGATAAAGGACAATCGCCATTGCGCTGATGGGCGCATGCGAACCGCTTCTGCCGATTCGCGCGCCGCGATGGTTGAAAACCGCTAGCCGACGATGGTCTCGAAAAGAGGCTATGGGCTACGGTCTCTCTACCCAGGTCGCGAAACCTTGGCTCGTGAAACGCGCTCGTAAGTTAGGAATTTGTAACTGGCCGGCTGCCCCAACGGATCATAGCGTGCGTTCTTCGTTCTCGATTGGGCATTCGATGCGCTAGGAGGACTTTGCATGGCTGACGTTTTGCTCACCCGCCGCGGCCTTCTCGCCGCGGGTGGCGCGCTAATCGCCCTTGGAGCCTCAGGGCTACGTTTGCCCGCCAGAGCGCAGGGCGTTGCCCCAACCCCTTCGATGCGGGGCGGATCCAACAATTACCGTCCGGGCGCGCCGATCGTGGAACGCATCGGGGGCGGCGGCTTCCGGATGAGCGGCACCGTGCGCCGTGCAGGAGATGGAGCGCCGCTTGCGGGTCAGCGCATCCAAATTTGGGCGCACACGACGGAAGGGCATGAGCGGGACCCGCACAGCCATGGGGCTACACGCACGGATGAAGCCGGGCGTTTCCGGCTCGAGATGCCGCAGATCGTTCCCGCCTTTGGTCAGGCGCACGGCCACCTTGCCTATGACAGCGGCGAGTTCGAGACCGTCTTTCTTCGTCCCTTGATGGCGAGCGCCAAAGACAAGAGCCTAGAGGCGCACTTCGTGCTCAAGCCGGTTTGAGCGACGCTTGGTTCAGGCGCGCATGAGATTTGTCAGAGCGTGCTTGATCTGGGGCGCCGTTGCGACAGCCGTTGCCGTTCCGGTCATTGCTGCAACGCTCAGCCCGCTGCTTGAATGGCGCGAGCCTGTCTACATCGTAGCGTGCCTTGCGGGGGTTGCCGGGCTTGGCTTGATGATGTTTCAACCTTTGCTGATTGGCGGCTCGCTGCCGGGGTTTTCCCCGTACCAGGCACGGCGCGGCCATCGCTGGATCGGAACGTTGTTGGTTGGGGCCGTCATCATACATGTCGCTGGGCTTTGGATCACCAGCCCGCCGGACGTGATCGATGCCCTCCTCTTTACGTCGCCGACGCCCTTCGCTGTCTGGGGCGTGATCGCCATGTGGGCCATCTTCGCCGTCGCAATCATGGTCGCGCTCCGCCAGCGACTAGGCCTGCGTCTGCGGACGTGGCGGATCGCTCATACGCTCCTCGCAGCGGTCATTGTCATAGGAACCGCTGTCCACACCGTACTAATCGAGGGCACCATGGAAACGGTGTCGAAGGTGGCCCTGTGCGTCCTGATCGTTGCGGCAACGCTGAAAGTCATTGCCGACAAACGAGTTTGGCAAGGCAAAGCGCGTCGCGCTGAGCAGCGACAAGTTGATTGAATCTGCCGAGGCGGCCAAGGGCATCCAGGTCGGCTGCGCAGGCACGGTCTCATAGCAGCCGCCTGCGTGGTCGCGGCTACCTCCGCTTCTCCAGCCCGGCAAGCCGCCATCCCTGGTGCCGTGTGCAGTGAAAACGTTTCAGCGGTTGGGCATCGTCGTGCTGCCTGGTATCGGAATAGCTGGCGTCAAACCAACCCGCACATTGCCCGGTTATTCTTCCTCTGCGGACTTGGTTGGCGATGGCCCGGACGGCGCCGAGCAGACCAGCTCGATGGCCCCTTGTGGGACAACTCGTGGTCCCTTACCGCGCGTCTCAAAGCTGACAGTCCGGCGCGGCGGCAGATTCACCGATATCGAACTGCGGGGATTGAACAGGGCGCACGCGAGCATCGAGGCTCACGCGGTGTCACAAGGGTAATGACGGGATGACTGCCGGGAATAACTCCTCGCCCACTCTGACATGTAGCTCACAAGGGCCTTGCTTCAAGACCCCGGTCATACACTAGAAGAAGTGCCCATTGCGAAACGCGGAGGGCACATGAGCGAACACGCTGTAATCATTGCCGGCGGCGGCCCGACTGGGCTGATGCTAGGCGCCGAGTTGAAACTGGCAGGCGTCGACGTCGCCATCATCGAGAAGAGAGCGGAGAAGGAGCGTGTTCAGCCGGGCGCGCTCGGCCTCCATGCCCGCACCATCGAGGTCTTCGATCAGCGGGGCATAGCCGACCGTTTCCTCACCGAGGGGAAACCAACGCAGGTGCTGGGCTTCGCCGGAGTACGATTTGACATCAGCGGATTCCCGAGTCGCCACCCTTACGGCCTCGCGCTCATCCAGAAGCACAGCGAGCGCATAATCCTCAATTGGGCCGACGAGATCGGCGTGCCGATCTTCCGCGGCGTCGAGATCATAGGTTTCACAGAGGTGGCCTCAGGCATCGCCGTGGCGCTCAGCGACGGCCGGCAGCTGCGGGCTCAGTATCTCGTCGGCTGCGACGGCGGGCGCAGCTTTGTCCGCAAGGCTGCGGGCATCGCCTTCCCGGGATCGGATCCAACCGTCAGCCATCTCCTCGCCGAAGCCAGAATGACCAGGGAACCTGAATGCGGGCTTCGCAGCGACGCGATCGGCACCCACGCGCTGAGCAAGACCGAAGACGGCAAGATTGCAATCCTGGTAACGGAGCGCAGCATCGAAGTCGCTGAACCGGCGCTCGACCGTCTCCGCGAGGGCCTGATCGCCCACTATGGGTCCGACTACGGCGTCCACAGTCCGGCCTTCATTACGCGGTTCACCGACATGACCCGGCAGGCAGAGACCTATCGTAAAGGTCGGGTGCTCCTGGCAGGTGACGCCGCGCATATCCACTACCCAGCCGGCGGGTTCGGAATGAACCTAGGCATCCAGGATGCGGTCAATCTCGGATGGAAGCTCGCGCTGGTGGTCAAGGGCGCAGCGCCCAACTCGTTGCTCGATACCTATCATACCGAGCGGCATCCGGTCGCCGGGAGCATGCTGCGGTATACCATGGCAACTGTCGCACTCAGCCGCTCCGACGATCGCATGCAAGCCCTGAGCGCCATCGTCAGCGAGCTCGCCGGCATGGGCGAGCCGCAGCTCGTCACGGCCGGTCGGATGTCCGGTCTCGACATTCGCTATGACCTTGGAGAGGGGCATTCGCTCCTTGGCCGCCGGATGCCGGACCTTGATCTTGAAACTGCTGAAGGCGAGGAGCGACTCTATACGCATCTGCGGGAGGCCCGGCCGTTGCTTCTCAATCTCGGCTGTCCAGGCAGTGTAGATGCGGGTCCATGGTCCGATTACACCCGGACCGTCGAGGCGAGCTACGGCGGAAGCTGGAACCTCCCGGTGATCGGCGCGGTCTCGGCACCCTCGGCTGTGCTGATCCGCCCGGACGGCCATGTCGCCTGGGTGGGGTCGGGCACGAATGAGGGTCTCGTCGAAGCTCTCACAGCCTGGTTTGGGAGGCGATAGAGGAGCGGAGATGGCGGATCACTAAGCTGCCTAGGCGACGCGATACAGCACTAGGTTGTAGTCGAGCGTTGCTGAAAGGGTGGAAGACTGCATGTTCCCAGAACGCACGAAAAGGTTCGAGAGCGGCGGACGAAGCAAGACAGAGTTGCTGTCAGCTCTGCGTCAAGCGGGAATCAGTCTCAATATGTATGCCGAGGTCCTATTCGACGATCCCGCGTTCGTCACTTCCGAGACTAGTCGATGGGTCCTTACTACAGAGGTCACCGTAGCAGAGCTGGGCCTCACGGCAGGCGCTACAAGCGTCGAGATTTTCGATAGGGCCCGATGTGCCGGTCTGGATCTTTGCCCACTTGAGCTGGCACCACACTTCCGGCTTCAATTTTTAGACCAGCCTGAGGGCCCTTATTTGACGGTCGCTTCCTCGAAGACCAGGGACGACGACGCGTATCCCAATGGCTTCTATCTGCGACGGAATGATGAAGGGCTTTGGCTGCGCGGCTACCGAGCGACTTCTGACTATGTGTGGGAGCCGGCCAGCCGGTTCGCATTTCTCACGGACTGACAAGAGTGGCCAGCCGCTCAGGGTCAGCTGCCCGCACTTCGACCGGTCGCGCCCCCGTAGCCGACATGGTGGCAAAGCATTGCGCGTGGCGGATAGTACCGCGTCGACTTCCGCTTGTGGGACATCGCGCCTACCGCGCACGATCGATTGTGATCGCGGCTGTGCCCCGTTCCTGGCCCTTTGCCGACATGCGGCGTGGAAATCGCGATGACCGCTTGTGGCCACTTTGCAGACGTCGGCGCTCAGATCGTCGGCGGGAAGTTAGAGCAGCCAAGTCGTGCATCTGCAAAGTTAGCCAGACCAGGTGGTGCTCCAGGTTAGCCAACGGCGTCGGGTCTTCTGTTCTTTGAGATTGTCGATGAAGGAACGGGATACCGTGAGTGGCGGTGTGCCCCGTTGTTGGTGAGGTGAAGTGAATTTCAATTATTGGCT
Source organism: uncultured Hyphomicrobium sp. (assembly GCA_964493785.1). GTDB lineage: Bacteria > Pseudomonadota > Alphaproteobacteria > Rhizobiales > Hyphomicrobiaceae > Hyphomicrobium_A. The sequence goes on from CAZBPM010000003.1 coordinate 124,187, forward strand.
AACCAGCGGCTTGGGAGTAGCGGCAGGGAGCCGGTAACAAGAGGGTTTTAGCCAGCTATCTTGGTGCAGCAAGGTTAGCCAGCGAGGCGGTAAGTCTTTGCTATATATTGCCAAGGATTGGTGGCTAACCTGCTCGAAAACGCCCGTAAATACTGGAATCTGGAGATTCCCTCGGCTCCACCATTATTCGCTCACGCGCCTGATGGGCGCTCCGCGGGGGCGGCGCTAAGCGCCGGGTCGCCTTGCGACCTGAGCCCTCCGGGCTGAAGTTCGCTCACGCGACGATTTTTGCTCACTCCCAGATAAGTCGCGCGATTTATCTTCCCTGGAGATCAGTTGCATGGGGGCATGTACTGATCGGAGAAAGCCGTTAAAATGCCGGCGAAGGGGCAAGGGCGGTGGGTACCTGGAGGGTCAAGATGGCGGCTGATGTCGACGCCGTGGTAGCGGCGCTGCGCGTCGTTTTGGACGAAGCCCAAAAGAGCGAAGAGCCATTCTGGAAGGTCGAGTCCGCCAACCGCTGGATCGGCCAGATGCCGCGTTCGTGGAGCGGGCGCTGGCGCAAGCTGATCCTCAAGGGCGATGTGAGCGGCGATGCGCGCCGGGAAGAGTTCGTGGCGCACGTGCGGGCCGTCCTGGCTTTCCTGGAAATGGACCAGTTGCAGAGCCCCCCGCGCGGCAAATGGTGGCCGCTGCCGCGACGCAACCGCGGATCGGTGGTTCCGGCCGGCGCCAACCCTACGGTGGCGAATGCGCCCTCGCCGGCGCGTCCGGTGAACCTGCTGCGGGTCCGCAAGCCGATGCCGGGCTTGCACTGACACCCGTCGCTCCGGGGCGACCTGCATAATTTTGCGCCCATGGGAAGCGCTGTTCCTTAAGGAACAGCGCCAACGATAGCGGCCGTGCAAATTCGGCAAGGTCTGCAATCCCATGAGCCTCAGCCAGCGCAACCAGATCACCAGCGTCGGCCTCGCCACAACAACCGGGGAAGACATGGTCCGTACTATCCCCGCAACACGGAGGGACGCGTCGTTCCTCTCGGGCGGCGTCACCTGTCGTGCGTGGGTGTTCGAACCCACGTCCGCTACCTCAGCTTCCGCTCCGTGCATCGTCATGGCGCACGGGCTCGGCGGCACGCGCGCAGCGTCGCTCGAGCCTTACGCCCAACGCTTCGCGGCCGAGGGATTCTTCGTGGTCGTGTTCGACTATCGCGGCCTTGGCTCCAGCGACGGAGAGCCGCGCCAGATCGTCTCCCCCAAGCGCCAGCTCGATGACTGGCAGGCGGCGATAGAGTTCGCGCGCGGCCTGCCCGGCGTCGATGCGCGGCGCATCGGCCTATGGGGAACATCGCTCTCAGGGGGACACGTGATCGTGGCGGCCGGGCGCGATCACGGCGTCGCCGCCATTGCCGCGCAGTGCCCGATGCTCGACGGAATGGCGAGCGCGCAGATGGCGGTGAAGCGCGGCAGTGCCCGCGGATTTCTGCAACGGCTGATTGCTGCGTTGAAGGACGTGGCGGCAGCTGCAGCCGGACTTTCGCCTCACTACATTCCGCTCGTTGCGCGACGCGGAGAACTTGGCGTGATGGCGTCCGACGAGGCGTATGCCGGATGCCTCGCCATCGTGCCACCAGATTGGCGAAACGAGGTCGCAGCACGCGTTCTGTTCAGCCTGCCGATGTATCGGCCGGTTCGTCTTGCGCGGGGCGTCAAGTGTCCCACGCTGCTGATCGCCTGCGCGGACGACACCATGGTTTCTGCCGGAGCGGCGGCGGAGTGCGCCGCAATGATCGGCGAGAAGGCGCGGCTCGTGGTGCTGCCTATCGATCACTTCGACGTTTATCATGGTCGCTGGTTCGAGCGCGGCTGCTCCGAGCAGATCGCATTCTTTCACGATGCACTCGGGAGCGCGCACGACGGCGTCAGGGCGGTAAAGGCGCAGGACGGCTCAGCGCAACGTTAGGCGGCGAGGAAGGGGCTGAGGTCTTGTGGCGTGGCGCGCACGCCGGTCAGCGGCGCGGCGTCGAACGAGAGGCTGAGATCCTGCTGCATATGAATGAGGGCGCGCTCGGCCAGCGCCGTGATGGTGAGCAGCGGATTGACGCCGAGCGAGCGCGGCATCATCGAACCATCGATAACATATAGGCCTGCGTGAACATCGGTGGAGCCGCGACCCGCAGCGGCATCGAACACCTGCCCCTTGTGGTTGATCGCGCCGTCGCTGCACTCGCGGCCCATGCCCGCGCCGCCGAGGGGATGCGCGGTTGCTGGCTGATGGCCCATGACGGTGCCGGCGAGTGGGTTCTTCACGTAGCTGCCGCCTGCCTGCTTCACGACGTCGGTCAGAATGGCATCGAGCCGTGCATAGACAGGCTCGTCCTTTGCCGTCGGCCAGACCAGAGACAGCCGGTCATCGTCGAGGACGAAGCGCCCCGAGGCGCTGTCGTGGGAAACAGCGAAGAACGTCTGCAACTTGGAGAACGGCCCCTTATAGACGCCGTTGACCAGGCTCTGCAGTGCACCGAGCAACCTGCCGTTTGGGATGAAGAGCACGGGAAGCACAGGAGCGAGCGCCGAGGGCAGCACGCCTTCCTGCACGCGCAGCTCGTTGGCGAGTGTCGTTTCGTCGTCGATCTCGAGCTGGCCGGAAACTGCCGCGCCGATTTCCATGCCCTCGACCTTGGAGGGGAAGCCGACGCCGACAGCGTTCACGGGATCACGCGCGCCGTAGCCGAACGCGATGATATCGCCGTTGGCGGAGAAGCGCTCGCCGACCCGATCTGACAGCGCGAGGCCGTTGGCGCGCGACCGCAGCAGGATCTCGGTCGTGCCCAGGGTGCCGGCCGCCAGCACGACCATAGCGGAACGGAGAACGCGGTCACCGCCGGGTCCGTCGAGGCGGCGAACGTGCACTTCCCATTCGCCGTCGGGGGTTTTCGACACGTAGCGGACGCCGGCATGCGTGAAGAGCTCGGCACCATGACGCACAGCGTCGGGCAGATAAGTCACGGCGACGGAATTCTTGGCGCCGACGTTGCAGCCGCCGCAGCAATCGCCGCAGCGCGTGCAGCCGGGCTGCTCGATGCCGACCACGTTGGTCGTCGGCTCGAAGCTGACGGTGACCGTCGGGCGGACGATGTCATGGCCGAGTGCGGCGCCGGCGGATTCCAGCGTCCTAAATTTGGTGAGGGTGTCGGCGCGGGGATCGCTCTGCGGGTTGAGCCAGGCCCGCGCGCGGCGGAAGCCTTCCTCTAGGAGACCGTCCTGAATGATCTGCCCCGGCCAGCGCTCGTCGGCGAAAACGCGGTCGTCCGGGCGCAGCGCAACACCGGCATTGATCAGCGAGCCGCCACCGAGGCCGCAGCCGACGAGCACATGCATGTCCTCGCCGAGGCGAACATCATAGAGGGCGGAGGTGGGGCCCGTGCGCAGCTTCTTGCCGGCGACCTGCATCTCGTTCTTGAGGTCGGGAAAGCGAGCGGGGAAGCCGCCCGCCAGGACTTCGCGGCCGCGCTCGAGAACGGCCACCCTCTTGCCTGCACGCGCAAGTCGGGAGGCAGCGACGCCGCCGCCGTAGCCGGACCCGATGACGATCACGTCATAGCGGTCGCGAGCGTGCTCGAGGGTGCGCGATAGCTGGGTCATGCCCTGATCCTGTTCCGGGCAGTGAGCTAGCCTATTTGCGCGGGCGAGGCCAGCGTCGCGGCACGCCCGTTCAGTGAACCGGTAACGGACGGCCGTTGCCTGCCTGCTTCGCGGCCTCGGCAGGATACTTGCGCTTGATGGCGGTCTTCGCGAAGTCGGTCACCTCGACCTGAAGCGCCGCCGCCATCATCTGCCCAAGGCAGCCGTAACTGAGATCATTGGGATGGAACTGATCAGAGGCGAGGAGCTGCTGAGGCGTGTACTGCGCGGTGGCGATGAGGTGCTTCATGATCGCATAGCGCTGAAGGATCGGCACGCGCCGCTGCTCGGCGAGCTGACGCATCGTGACGAGGAAGCGCGGGAAGTCGCGCAGCTTGTCGGCCTTGGGGAAGTACTGCATGTCGAGCAGGACGACGTCGATGCCGGCGCGCTTCAACTCTTCGAGGCCCGTGTTCACGGTGTCGCGGAACTGCTCGACCTTCACATGACGGAGCGCGTCATTGACGCCCGTCTGCCAGATGACCAGCGTAGGCTTGCTCGGAATGACTTGCTGACGGATGCGCGGGATCATGTCCGTCGCGAGCTGTCCGCCTATGCCGAGGTTCTGGACGGTTATCTTGCTCTGCGGAAACAGCTGCTGAAGTTCCGCCTGCAGCCGCACGGGATAGGAGGCTTTGGGGCTCGACGCGCCGACGCCCTGAGTGCTCGACGAGCCAAGTGCAACGATCTGCACCGGCTGGCCAGTGGCGAGGGCGGCGGACAGTTTCGGCAACGGCGCGTCGAAATGCACGAGCGCTTCGGGTGCCGAGCAGCGGGGTGCAGCCGCTGCCGGCGACATCAAGGCTGCGCAAGCTACGCCGGCAACTGCGACGAGCTTGAACGCCTGTCTGCAAAGAAGTTGCGGAACGCCTGAGCGAAGACCCAATCCGTGTCGCGACTGCGCGAAGCCAGAACCCATGCCATCCCCAACAAGATCCCAATACCCACGAAGTTTACCAGGATCTGTAGTCCGAGTCCGTAACCGGCTTCAACCAGGATGACCCACCCGATAAACGACAGAACCGTTCCCAGGCAGAAAATCTCGAGTGAGTGCCGGCCACAGTGTCCGATTCCCCTGGCCAGGGAGGCAGATAACCACGGGCTTTGCGGCGACAACAAGTTGAGCACAACGTAGCCAAGCGCCATGACGTCCGCCAAACGCCACAGTGACAGGTAGGTCTTGTCGACATGGCCAATCGCGTCCGAGGCGAAAAGCCGCGCATATTCCAGACCCGGAATTTGGGTCCAGGGAGCAACGAAGAGGAACGCGAACGTCAGGTAGCCGACGGCGCCCCACATCAAAGCTCGCGAGTAGGGGACTTCACCCTTGCGATAGAAGTGTGCCGTAAGCGCACCGATCGTAATGAGCAGCTGCCAGGCAAAGGGATTGAATACCCAGCCCTTGGGATGCTGCAGGCTCGGCAGGTTCGCCGACAGAATATTGGCGGCCGCCCAAAGTGCGATCGAGAGCACAAGCGCTTGCCAAGGGTTGCGCGGCAGCAGCCAGAGCACGAACGGCAGCCAGAACAGCAGCAGGACGATGTAGAGCGGCAGGATGTTCAGCGAGTTCGGCTGGTTCACGAGCAGCGCGGCAAGAACGGTCGATTTGCCAGGTTCCTGAGAGAAGACGTGAACGCCGATGTTCTTCATGTAGGCGAAGTCGCCGAAGTAGACCGCCGCCGCAGTCAACCCAAGGCCGCAAACCAGGATCAGCGCGAGATGCCAGAAGTAGATCTGGCGGACGCGGTCGAAGACGCGAGCGAAGCCGGCTTTGAAACCCTGGTTTTCGAAGGTGCGGCCGTAGGCCAGCACGGCCGAGAAGCCTGCCAGCAGGACGAACACCTCGGCGGCATCGGCGAAGCCGAAATTCTTCAGCGTGAACTTCGCGAACGCGTTGTCCGGCACGTGATCGACGAAGATGAACAGGAGGGCCAGGCCGCGAAAGAAGTCAATTCGCAGATCTCGCTGGGTACCGGAGCTGGTAGCGCCCTTCGGCATGTTTTTCACCTAGCCGCTGGATAATGTTAAAAACGGCAAAAAGTTAAAGTTGCACGTTCCGATGCGGCGAACAACGCGACATGCCGTTTGGCAGTTCCTGCATTGCTTTGAGGCGCGGTATGGGCCTTGGGCATTGCTCGTCTCGGTTTCGTGGGGTGAAGCCTGGAATTCCAGACAGATCCAGCGCTTCGACAACACTCAACCATTGTCCGCATGAACCGAACCTGAACCCTGATGTTCGCAGCCGCTACAGGACATAGACAACGCCTGCGCCGGTCAGCCCAGCGCCTGCGGCACACATTAGAAGGCGCGTTCCTTGCGCGAGGCTGCGGTCGGCGGCGCTGAGTGAAAGTGACAGTGGAATCGTCGCGGCGGAGCTGTTGCCGTAGCGCTCGATCGTCGAGACGGTCTTGCCGGGGTCGACGCCGAGCTGCTGAGCGACCGCCGCGGTTATCCGGCCGTTGGCTTGGTGAGGGATGAAGCAGTCAATATCCTCGATCGAAAGGTTGGCCTTGGCAAGTGCGGCACGTGAGCAGGAGACCATCAGCTCGACAGCGCGCGCAAATACGGCCCGGCCATCGGACAGGATCATCTGCGTGTCCTCGATCGGCACGTCGGGGCCGAACGGCGCCCGGCTCCCTCCGGCTGGGATCCGGATCAACCCGTAACCGCTGCCGTCGGCTGCAAGCTGCGCTCCCTGAACACCACTGCCGACCCTGTCGGACGGCGACAGAACGACCGCGCCCGCGCCGTCAGCAAAAAGGATGCTGCTGCCCCGCTCGGCGGGATTTATGCGCCTCGACAGAATGTTGGCGGCGACGACCAGCACCGGCACGCCTTGTGTGCGCACAAAGCTGTCAGCCAGCGTCAACGCGTAGAGAAAGCCGCCACAGGCACCGGCAAGGTCGATGCCCCCCGAGCGTGCAAGGCCCAACCGGTGCGCCAGAAGAGGCGCGGATGGCGGAAGCAAATGATCAGGGGTGCTGGTCGCGAGGAGCGTGAGAGCCACCTCGTTCCGGTTCAAACCCGCCTTGGCGAGTGCCATGTCGGCGGCGGGGACGGCGATGTCAGTGAGGGCCTCGGTCGGGGCCGCGTAGCGCCGCTCCTCGATACCTGAGCGACGAAGTATCCATCCAGGTGCCAAGCCCAGTCGCTGCTCGATCTCGGCGTTGAGGACGCGCCGCTCGGGAACGTAATGGCCGAAGCCCAGGATGGTAGAGCCGGCCGCGGCGCTCATGGCCAGTCTCCCGGTACGGCACCGGCCAGTGCCTCGGGAGCGTCGGCGATGGCGGCGTAGACCAGATCCAACTCGGCCGGGGTGATGCAGTAGGGCGGCATGACGTAAATGGTATTGCCGAGGGGGCGCAGGAGCACGCCGCGCTCGAGGAAATGGCGCGCGAGGCGCGGGCCGATACCGGCGAGATAGCCGGCGTCGTCAACCTTCAAATCGAGGGCGGTTATGGTGCCCATTTGGCGGACATCCGAAAACGCCGCGTGGTCCGCGAGGGGCGCGATCCGCTCGGCCTGCGCTGCGACCAGTGTCGCGATACGCTCGGCCATCGGCTCGGTCTGCCAGATGTCGAGATTGGCGACGGCGGCAGCGCAGGCGATCGGGTTCGCGGTATAGGAACTCGAGTGGAAGAAAGTCTTGCTGCGATCGGTGGAACGGTGCGCCTCGAAGATCGGCGATGTGCAGAGGGTGACCGCCAGCGGCATGGACCCGCCGGTGATGCCTTTAGCCAGGCATAGGATGTCGGGGGCAATGCCGGCTTTTTCGCAAGCGAAGAGAGCGCCGGTGCGCCCCCAACCGGTCATTACCTCGTCTGCGATAAAGAGAGCGCCGTGATGCTCTGCCACGCGCTTCAGCTCCCGCAGGACGCTCTCGCCGTACATCAGCATCCCGCCCGCCCCGAGAACCAGCGGCTCGACGATCAGCGCGGCGGTCGGCTCGTTGGCGCAGGCGGCGTCGAACGCGTCGACAGTCGCCTGTTCATCGCCGGCCGAGGGGAAGGGTATGCGCTCGACCTCGAACAGCATCGGCTCATATGCGGCGGTGAAGATGCTGCGGGCGCCGACGGACATGCCGCCAACGGTATCGCCGTGGTAGCCATGCTCCAGCGCGACGATGCGGCGGCGCGGGGCTCCGATGTTGCGGAAGTAGCCAAGCGCCATCTTTAGCGCCACCTCTACGGAGGTCGAGCCGCTGTCCGAGAAGAAGACGTGCGCGAGGCCGGCGGGGGCCATTTCGATCAGGCCGCGGGCCAGCATTTCGGCGGGGGCGTGGGTAAAACCCGCGAAGATGACCTGATCGAGCCGTCGCGCCTGCTCCTCGATGGCGCCCACGATGCGCGGGTGGCAATGGCCATGCGTGACGACCCACCAGGATGATATCGCGTCGAGGATCAGCTCGCCGTCGCGGGTCTTGAGCCAGGCGCCGCGGGCGCCACTGACAGGGATCATCTCCGGCTGCAGGCCGTGCTGCGTGAAGGGATGCCAGATCGGACTGGAGCTGGTCATGCGCGCACCGGAGCGGCGCCGAAATCGGTGACATCGAAGCTTTCGGCGAATGCTGCCTGCAGGGTCTCTGCATTCAGAGTCTCAAGCCACGGCAGGCGGCCGAGGCGGCGTGCGCCGCTGATTTCGGCGATGGTGCGCTCGGAATCTTCGTTCGCGTCGCCGACGAAGGCGATACCCACGAGCGGGATTGCGCGGTGGCGCAGCGCCTCGATAGAAAGCAGCGTGTGATTGATGGTGCCCAGACGCGTAGATGCGACGAGCACGACCGGCGCGTTCCAGCGGGCGAACACGTCGATCTGCAACGTGCGCCTGGTCAGCGGCACGAGAAGCCCGCCCGCGCCTTCGATAATGAGCTGCGCATCCGCCGGGATGGCCGGCAGCTTGGCGAGGCGCGCGACGTCAACCTCGACCCCGTCACGCTCGGCTGCCAGATGTGGCGAGGCTGGCGTCGAGAGATCGTAAGCCTCGGAGAGGATTCTTGCGTCGGGTAGGCCACTGAGCCGGCGCACGGTCACGGAGTCGGATTCGGGCAGGTGCCCGGCCTGCACCGGCTTCCAATAGTAACCGTCGAGTGCGGCCACGAGGGCCGCCGCGAAGACGGTTTTGCCGACGTCCGTATCGGTGCCGGTAACGATCATTGCCGGCGTCATGCGTCGAGCCTCTTCATCTCCTCGGCTAAGGCCGACACCATCGACGCGACCTGCTGCTCGTCGACGTTGAGTGTCAGCGAAAGGCGGAGTCGCGCCGTGCCCTCGGGGACGGTCGGCGGACGAACGGCGCGGATGTCGAACCCGCGTGCCTGCATCGCGGTGGCGAGGCGGGTGGCACGCTCATCGGCGCCGACGACGATCGGCTGGATATGAGTGCCCGTAGGCTCGACGCCGCAACTCTCAGCGAGCTGCCTACCGGCGAACGCGACGAGCGCGCCCAGCTTTTCACGGCGCGCATTGTCGAAGCGGCAGATCAGCAGTGCAGCGCGGACAATGGCGGTGAGAAAGGGCGAGGGCGCCGTCGCGTAAATGAAGGGGCGCGAACGATTGACGAGGAAGTCGCACAGGACCTGCGGGCCCGTAACGATCGCGCCCATCGCTCCCAGCGCCTTGCCGCAGGTGTGGAGCGCGATGACGTTGCCTCCACTCTCCAGATGCGCGCCGAGGCCGCGTCCCATCTGGCCGAGAACGCCCGTGGCGTGCGCCTCGTCGATAACGAGCACGCCATCATGGCGGCGCGCGATCTCGGCAAGGTCGTCGAGTGGCGCCCGGTCTCCGTCCATGCTGTAGAGGCTTTCGACCGCAATCCATGGCGTACCGGTGCCGCCGGCGGCACGCCAATCCGTGACGGCATCCTCGAAGGATTGCGGGTCGTTGTGCTTGGCCTCGGCGCGTTCGGCTTTCCCCATGCGCATGCCATCGTGCACCGAGGCATGGATGAGCGCATCGTGCACGACGAGGTCGCCGCGCTGCGGCAGCGTTGCGAATAGCGCCAGGTTGGCGATAAAGCCGCCGCCGAAAAACAGCGCGCTTTCCGAGCCGAAGAACGCGGCCGCTTCGGCCTCGAGCGCCTCGTGCTCGCGGTGATTGCCTCGAAGCAGGCGGGAGCCGCCCGATCCGATCGAGACATCCCGCTCAAGGGCAGCGCGCGCAGCGTTTTTCAGCTCGCGCGAATTGGCGAGGCCCAGATAGTCGTTCGATGAGAAGTCGATGCCGGAGAGCGCAGTCAGTGACCGGCGGCGACCACGCCGCGCCAATGCCTCAAGCGCGCGCTCATGATTCTTGTACATCGCGCTCAACAGCCGAGCCGGATTTGAGCTCGAGCGGCCTCAGGCCAAGCTTTCCGAACAATACGGCGTCGCTGTCCTCGCCGGGGTTGTCCGTCGTCAGCAACGTGTCGCCGACAAAGATCGAATTCGCGCCGGCAAAGAAGCAGAGCGCCTGGGTCTCCTCGCTCATCTGCGTACGGCCGGCAGAGAGGCGGACGTAGGACTTGGGCATCATGATGCGGGCAAGCGCGATGGTGCGGACGAAGGAAATTCCGTCGATCTTCTCGACGTCGGCCAGGGGCGTGCCGGGGATCGCGATGAGCATATTGATCGGAACGCTCTCGGGATGCTGCGGCAGGTTGGCGAGGGTCACGAGCATGTCGGCACGGTCCTCGGGCTCCTCGCCCATGCCAACGATTCCACCGCAGCAGACCTTGATGCCGGCCTCGCGTACACGCTCGAGCGTGTCGAGACGGTCTGCAAAGGTGCGCGTGGTGATGACCTTCTCGTAGTAACGCTCAGATGTATCGATGTTGTGGTTGTAGTAGTCGAGGCCTGCGTGCTTGAGCATGCCCACGTCATCGTCAGACAACATGCCGAGAGTCATGCAGGTTTCCATGCCCATTGCTTTGACGCCCTCAACCATGGCGCAAAGCATGTCCATGTCGCGCTCCTTGGGCGAGCGCCAGGCGGCGCCCATACAGTAGCGCGTGGCGCCTTGCTCCTTAGCAGTGCGGGCTTCGGACAGGACTTTCTCGACCTGCATCAGCTTGCTGGCCTTCAGTCCCGAGGCGTGATGTGCGGACTGGCTGCAATAGCCGCAATCTTCTGCACATCCCCCGGTCTTGATGGATAACAAACGGCTGCGCTGGATCGTATTAGGTTCGAAGTAGCGGCGGTGAACACTGTGCGCGCGAAACAGCAGATCGTTGAACGGAGCGTCGTAGAGGGCCTGCGCCTCGTCGCGGGACCAGTCGTGCCGCAACGTACGGTCAGCCGGCTGTCCGGTGGTGACCGGCTGCGACGTCCCCAACTCCATCATGTGCAAAGGCTCCCTCGCTGGGCGAAGCGTCGGAATACGGCGCCCGCCCGGATGTTTGTACCGGCCTGGGGGTGCGCTGCAAGGCCTAACGGATGCGCATTCGGGCGCAGGTTGGGAGAGCCCCGCCAGGAGGGGGGAGGGGACCTGGCGGGGCTCTCTGACCCGGGGCTCGCGAGGGGGACGCGTTTTCCGTGGTCAATTGTAGCTGCGGAAGAGTTGGGCAAAGCCCGACCACTCGACGCGGGGTTTGTAGGCAGACTGCGTGCAAATCCTGCGCGTCAATGCCGCAGCATCAAGTCGAGTAGTGAAATAAACGTGGACAACCGACGAGCACACGTCAGCACACCGTGCTATAGTGAAATCGATTATTATGCTCTTCTAATAACTATACGCTTAATTGAAGGAAATTGTGAGTGCATCCTATGTAGTGCAAAGGTTTCAAGGCGCATAGTTGCTTTAGGTGCGTCCGAGGAACCTCTTACCTTTGAGGGCTTCCATGACAGCGGTCGGAAGATTTTCAACTCGGCCACTTTATCTCCAAGTCAAAGACATGCTCATCCAGCGCATTGCCGCTGGTGATTGGAAACCGGGAGCGGCCATCCCCAACGAGATCGAGCTATCACGGGAGCTCGGCATCAGCGTCGGCACGGTTCGCAAGGCCTTAGACGAGATGGAGCAAGAGAGGCTCATCTCCCGTCGGCAGGGCCGCGGCACCTTCGTCATAGATCAATCGTCGGACGAGCAGGCTATCCGCTTCAGCAACATCCGCACGCCGGATGGAATGAGGATCAGCGGCGACATCGTGAGCTGTACGGTCGTCGCGGCTGCGGCTACCGAAACAGAGGCCCGGCGCCTGCTCCTGCGCAGCGGGGAGCCGGTGTTCCGTATCCACAGGGTGAGAGCACATAACGGCTCGCCACTTATGGTCGAGGAGTCAATCGTTCCGCAGTCCATGTTTCCGGGGCTTGAGCGAGAGACCGAGGTCCCACGCAGCATCGTCGTCCTGGCACACCACTATGGCGTCCTGCTTGGCCGGGCAGAGGAGCGGATCGGCGTCAGCGCAGCAAAGGGTGACGTGGCGGCGTTGCTGGAACTCGAGGAGGGCTCACCAATCCTGCTGCTCGACTGCGTCGTGCACACCATCGAGGGGCGGCCGATCGAGTGGCGGCTGGCAAGCTGCAATCCGCGAGAAAACTACTACTTCGCCGAAATGAGCTGATCCACCCTCGGCTCATCGGCCCAATCCAAGAGCCCGCGCCATCGCGCGGAACACGAAGGTATTGTCGACACGTCCGCGCAGGACGTCGGAGCCGGGCCCCATGGCCGTGAGCACCACGTCGTCGGCGGCGTGCACGCCATTGCGTGCCGTGAACGGCAGGTTGCCGATTTTGCGCGCGGCGCCCCTCTTGCAATAGACCTCGTTGGCGACGGCCGTAGGCAGAGGTTCCTTTGAGCCTTGGCCGGACGGAACTGCCTGAGTGGAGGTAGGCATGGCCGTTGACGATGTTGACGGCGGCGCAACGGCCACCGACGGAGCAGCCACCGCTTCTGGGGCCGGAGGCCCTGCGGTCGTCGGCTCGTTCTCACCGTCCAAATAGGGTCGGCCAGGGTCGCAATAGTCGGGGTAGGCTGCGAAGACCATCGCGAGGCGGCGGGGGACGTCAACGCTACCGGGATAGCCATCCTTGTCGGGTGGCGGATAGTCGGGGAAACCCGCGTCGGCATACGTTTGCAGGCGATCACGCAGCTGCTCGCCCTTTGAATCGTCGTAGGTGCCGATGATCGACACGGGATGGGCGTGGTCTGGCACGACGATGACCAGCGTATCGTCGTTTTTGCCGGCAAACTCCTTGGCCATGCGGACGACGTTATCGAACATGATCGTGTCGTAGACGGCCCGCTCCCAATCCAGCGAGTGGCTGTATTTGTCGATCCTGCCGGCTTCGACCATCAGCAGGAAGCCCCCGGAGGCGCGCGACAGGACTTTGAGCGCCGCGGCAGTCTGCTCGGTCAGGTCCGGCTGATCGGGGAACTTTGAAACAGTGCCTTTTTTCAGGATCTTGCGGTCGAGTGCGCCGTCGACGTTCTTGTCGTTGAACAGGCCGAGGAGCCGAGTCGTCGATGGGTCGTTGGCCGCCTGTGTCAGGCTCCTCGCGGTATCGGCGAACGCGTAGCCCGCGTCGCGAAACTTGACGATGTAATCGAGGCCGTCCTTGCGCTTGCCGCGCCCGTCCGCGGCGGGAAGGAAATTCAACCTGCCGCCGCCGAGCATCACTTCTGGTTGCAGCCAGAAGAACATGCGGACGATGTCGTCGTAGTCGCTGCGGCGGCGTGTATGGGCGACCATGCCGGCCGGCGTGGCGTCCTCGATCTCAGCATCGGTGACGACGCCGACCGCCAGTCCGAGCTTGCGCTTGGCCAATTCGGCGATGGTCTCGACGCTCGGGTGCCCGAGCGTGCTGCGATTGCGGGCACAATAGACGCCGAGAGCATTCACGCAGGTCTTGTGGCCGGTCGTGTAGGCCGACATCGCGTTGGCGCTGTCCGTGACGATGGAGTCCGTGCCCGAGGTCGAGACGAGCGCGGTGTGGGGCATGTCGTCCATGGCCAGGTCGCCGCCATAGCGACCCTCGCGGATGCCTTTCGAGAGCATTCGCGCTGCGGTTCTGTGAGCCATCGAGAGCCCATCGCCGATGAGCAGGATAACGTTTTTGGCCAGGCGCTCGGGGTGGGAGAATGCCTCCCACTCGACTTTGCTGGTGCGGGTGCCGTCGGTTGCTTCGACGGTGTATTTCCCAGCCTTGGGTAGCTCAACCGACCGGATCCAGTAAGCGGTGTGGCCGAGCCCATCCTCATCCGGGTCGATTGCCGGCTCTCGCCCGAGCACCTCGGGTGCGCTCTTGCCGTTGACCGTGACCTTGATGGCGCCCGGTGGCACAGCGCCGGGGAACTCAACCTTCAGGTCGAAGCGTGCGCCGGCAATGAGTTCTGCGCGGTCCAGCGGATAGATCGTCTGACCGGCTGCGGTGGTCGCGAGCGCGCACAGGACAACGGCGGCACGTATGAGCGGCAGCATCAGTCCTAACCCCAATATTCCCAAGGGCAGGCCTTATCGTCCGAGCGTGAAGCATATGTGACAGCAGAGTTGCCGCAGTGAAAAGTCCGCCCGGAGCGGCGCGGGGCGGCGGTATACTTAACGCTGCTTCATACCAATTAGGAATTGGATAACGAATACAAACGCTCATCGTTGAAATTGTGTTTTTTTCGCTTCAACTCTCGCACATCGGCCCGTGGGGGAAGCGGGCGGCTGCATCAGTTGCGCCAGTGGGATGCCGTGCTGAGAGATGCGCACAGGATGGGGGAAGCGATGAATCAGGTGCTAAACCGCGAGTTGTTCAGCCTTCTAGAGCAGAATGAAGTATTGAAGCTCAAGGGATACTCGCTCTCGTTCGATCAAGAAGGCGGGATCGTCATCGATCGTGCAGGCCATGTGCACGGAATCTGGAACCACGATCGCAAGAGCTATACGTGGGTGTCGCCGGGCAATAGCGAACCCAAGTTCCGCACCGAGAATGCGAAGTCGGCGGCTCTCTATACGGTGGTGGTGCTGGCCCAGGAATAAGTGGCCGGCGTCAGTTGGTATCCTCCGGCAGCCGAGGAATGGCCATGATCTCGACCCCCTCGTCGACCAGCGCGCGCGCTTCGTCGGGAGATGCGATGCCACGAATGGCCCGCTGCTCGACCTCCCGATAGTGGATCTTGCGCGCCTCCTCGGGGAAGCGGTCGCCGACATCCTCGGAATTTGCCGACAGCGCACGCGCCACCTCGCGAACGAGATTGCGGTAGCGCGCGGGCGAGTCGTCATCCTGATTGCGGGACTTCACAGCGATGTTCGGCGCCATGATCGACTTGCCGACCTCGCGGCTGTCGCACTGCGGACAGGCGATCTGTCCGGCATCGGCCTGCGCGTCATAGGACGCGCCCGAGGCGAACCAAGCCTCGAACTCATGACCTTGCGCACACTGCAGTCGATACTTGATCACGACGCAACCTCGTTTGGCGGCGTATCTCCCGCATATATCACGTTAAAAGGCCGATCGTGACGCAGCGAGGGGACCTGTCGGCGAACATCATCCAAGCGTTGCAATTCAACATCGGCGAACGTGACTGAGGGCTGAACGCCGGCTTCGGCGATGATCTCCCCCCAGGGCGAAATCACCAGGCTATGGCCGAATGTATCCCGGCCGTTTTCGTGCCGGCCTCCCTGGCCAGCGGCGAAGACGTAGCACTGACATTCGATCGCGCGCGCCCGCAACAAGGTGTGCCAGTGCGCCTGCCCGGTCGGCTTAGTGAAGGCAGCGGGGACGGCAAGGAAGCGCGCGCCACCTTTTGCAAGCGCCCGGTGAAGCTGAGGGAAGCGCAGGTCGTAGCAGATGGTCATGCCGAGCTGCCCCCAGGGCATGGTGGCAATGACCGCCTCGCGTCCGGCCTGATAGTTGGCGCTTTCGCGGTAGCTCTCGCCGCCGCCGAGATCCACGTCGAACATGTGGATCTTGTCGTAGCGGGCGACGATTGCGCCGGCCGGGGAGATCAGCAGCGAGCGATTGACGGGCTTGCCTGCCTCGCCCAGCAGCGCCAGGGAGCCGATGTGCAGCCAGATGCCGAGTTCGCGCGCCAGAAAGCGGAACTGGGTCACGGCCTGATCGTCGGCCTCCGGCTTCAGGACTGCCAGCAGGCGGTCCCGCTCCAGCTCCATGATGTTCGTCATCTCGGGGGTCTGGACGTACTCCGCTCCACCCGCCGCGGCTTCGCGTATCAGGACGCTGGCATCAGCGATGTTCTTTGCAACGTCCCGCCCGGCGCACATCTGCACGAGGCCGACGCGAAACGCTTCATGTGCGTCCGGCATGTCGGATGCTTCTTTCTATTCGGGTGCGGTGCGACCGGTCAGGCCGTGAGCAGGACGTCGAGCTTGCCTTCGCGATCCAGGTCGTAAAGGTCGTCGCATCCACCGACGTGCCTTTCGCCAATCCAGATCTGGGGCACCGTATGCCGGCCGCCGGCCTTGGCGCTCATCTCAGCACGCAGCTCACGCTGGCTGACGTCGATCTCCTCGAAGACCGTGATCCCCTTTTTGCGCAGCAGCTCCTTAGCCATGTGGCAGTAGGGGCAGTATCGCGTGGTATAAACGGTGATCCTGGGCATGGAAGTCTGTGCATCCCCTTTCCTGCGCCCGTCGAACTGCCGACGTCGGCGCATCAATCCAATTTAGTGCTTTTGCCGCAGCAAAGCAAAGTGACCGGGCGACTCACCCTCCGATATTCACCGAGCGCTTCACGGCGACAGGAAGGCAGGGTCGGTAACCATAGCCAGGGAGAGGATATCGACCCGCGCCGCGCCGGCTTTTTTCAGCGCTTTGGCGCACGCGCCGACTGTCGCGCCCGTCGTTATAACATCGTCGACCAGCACGATCTTGGCGCCCTCGATGGACCGGTTCCTGGCGCGATCCGCGGCGAAGGCGCCCGATACATTGTCACGCCGCTGGCGGCGGCTGAGCCCAACCTGGGGTGAAGTGCGGCGCGTACGGCGCAGCAACTGGGGCTCGTAACTTACGCCGGCCAGGCGGGCGACCTCGCGCGCGAGTACCGCGGCCTGATTGAATCGCCGGACAAAGAGCCGGCTTCGCGAGAGCGGCACGGGAGAAATCATGTCGGCATCTACGAGAATTTCGGCGCCCGCCTCCGCCAGCCAACGGCCGAACAGGCGCCTCGCATCGTGGCGATCGCGAAACTTGAGGGCGTGGACGAGCTCGCGCATGACACCGTCGAAGCGGGCCACGGCGCGAGCGCGGTCATACTCAGGCGGATCGGCTTCGGCAGCGGCCGAGATCGTAGTTCCGCCGAGGTCGAACGGAAGCGGGTGGCCTAAGCGATCGCACAGCGGCGGCCGGATGAAGTCGATCTTGGCCCAGCAGCCGGCGCAGATGGCATCGTGCGAGGAGAGCGGACGCTCACAGGCATGGCAGACGGGTGGGACAAGGAAGTCGCCAACCGAGCTGATCGCGCGGGCGAATACGGCGGGACCTTGCTTCCACGGTGCCATGCACCTTTTTCCCCTGCAGGCCGGACCGCCGGCGATGGGCTGGCCAAGACCTGATCGAGGCAGCATGCTAGCGCGGCGTACGACTGTCCGCGAGCGGCTGCCCCAAAGAGTCACATAGCTTGGCCCCGACGCCCGAACCCACGCAGATCTTCGACCGCCGGCTGCTTGCGCTGCGGCGAAGCCGTGCGGCGCCCGCTGCCGAGGCGCACGACTTCCTTCTTGCACGCACGGCCGACGATCTGGCCGATCGGCTTGAAATCGTGCGACGGGCGTTTCCGCTGGCGGCCAACATAGGGGCGCATCACGGCCTGCTGTCACGGCGGATCAAGGGGATCGCCAGTGTGACGAACGTCGTCAGCGTCGACAGCACTGCAGCGCTTGTCGCCCACGCGGGGGGCATGCGGGTGGTGGCCGACGAGGACGCGCTGCCGTTCGCGGATGCATCGCTCGACCTCGTCGTCTCGGGGCTGTCGTTGCAGCTCGTGAACGATCTTCCTGGAGCGCTCATCCAGATACGCCGGGCTTTGAAACCGGATGGTTTGCTGATGGCGGCCATGCTCGGCGGCGGAACGCTGAGAGAGCTGCGCGAAGCATGGCTTGCGGCCGAAGCCGAGATCAGCGGCGGAGCATCGCCGCGCGTTGCTCCGTTCGCGGACGTGCGCGACATGGGGGCCTTGCTGCAGCGCGCGGGATTTGCGCTTCCGGTGGTCGATTCCGAGACAGTGACAGTGAATTATGCCAACCCCATCGCGGTGATGCGCGAGGTGAAGGCCATGGGCGCAAGCAACATGCTGGTGGCGCGCCGGCGCACGCCTGTGACGCGACGGCTGCTGCTGCGTGCTGCCGAGATCTATTCGGAGCGCTTCGCAGGGGCAGACGGGCGCGTGCCAGCAACGTTCGAGATCCTGACACTCACGGCGTGGGCTCCGGACGAAAGCCAGCCGAAGCCGTTGAAGCCCGGGTCGGCGCAGGCAAGACTCGCCGATGCGCTCGGCGTGAAGGAAGGGAAGCTGGAAGAGTAGTTTTACTCACACGCGCCAACGTGGCTTGTTGAACTCACTCGCGCCGCCCTAGCTGGCGGGCGGAGCTTTTTGGCGCTGCCGATTCACGACCTCGCTGATAGATGCTCGGATGGTCGGGGCGCAGTCAGCCGAGGAGGTCGCGGAGCGGGGCGATCAGCGGCTCGTCGGCAGGAGGCATCGCATAGTCGGTCAGGCGCTTGGCGCGGACCCAGGCGATCTCTTGGCCTTCGAGCGGTTTCACGACGCCATCCCACTGCCGACAGAGATAGAGCGGCATCAATAGGTGGAACTTCTCGTACGCGTGGCTGGCGAAGGTCAGCGGATGAAGGCATGTCGGGCACACGTCGATGCCCAGCTCTTCCTGCAGCTCGCGACGTACGGCGGCCTCCGGGGACTCGCTAGCCTCCACCTTGCCGCCGGGGAACTCCCACAGGCCGGCCATCGACCGTCCCGGTGGGCGGCGCGTGATGAGGACGCGGTTATCGACATCGACGAGTGCCGCGGCAGCGACAAGCAGAATGGGCTGGCTCATGCGCCAGCCCATATCTGATGATCATGGATGTGGATAGGGGGAACTGCGTCTCAGCTCAAAGCCTGGCGCTGGCGCAGGGCCGCGAACATCTTCACCTGCTCGGGGACAAGATCGCGGTTGTCGTCGCGGCATACGAAGATCTTGAATGCAGCCTCGCCGGCCGCATTGAAGAACTGCACCGACATGCCGACACGCTTCAAGCCCCGGACAACGAAGGCGATGGCCTTACAGTTTTCGGCCTTGATGTGACCGCCGATCGGACTGTCGCCATGAATATTATAGTAGCCGTGGCCGAAGGAGCCTTGCGGCAGCTTGCCGGTGCACTCGAGCACGATGTCGGCGTTGTGGATCAGAAAGAGGATGTCGCCCCAGGTGGAGATGTCCTGCATGATGTCGGCGAAGGCTTCGCCCGAGACGACCGTCGCCTGTTCCGGCGGAAGATTGCGGACAACCTCCAGAGTACTCACGCCGTACTCGCGGGCGATCTGCTCCAGCAGGTCGCCCGGACTCGAAGCTGCTCGCGCGGCCAGCGTCGGACGCTGCTCGGTCAACGTGCTCATGACGTGCCCTCGCTTATTCGGCGGCTTCGGGACGGCGCGAAGTGCCGTCTGCTTTCTGCTCGACGAGAACGGTGAAGCCTTCGAACTCGGGGTGACCGAGATAGAGCGGCTTGTTGCCGCCGGCGCGTGCGTGCGCTTTGCGGAACTGCTCGGATTTGGTCCAGGCCTCGAAGTCGGCGTGGGAGCGCCAGATCGTGTGAGATGAGTAGAGCACGTGATCCTCGCGCTCCGGACCTTTCAAGAGATGGAACACGACGAAGCCGGGCACCTCGGGGAGATGCGTTTCGCGGCTGAGCCAAACGTTTTCGAAGTCGGCTTCCGAGCCCTTGAGGACCTTGAAGCGATTCATGGCGATGAACATGGTGGGTTCCTTTGTGTGAAGTCGAAACCGAGGAGAGCGATCCGAATGTGCATCGGCAGATGCGGACACCCGCCGATGCTTGGCCTTTTTTACACGCCGCCGACCGTGCGGCCAACGTACCACTTGTCCCGTTCCCGCTGCTCCGTTTCAGAATTGAGCGCGCGTGCTGAGGATGAAAGTGCGTCCACGCCCTGTGTCGACTCCGGTGTTCCCCGTGGGCACCGTGCTGAGCGCGGGCGTATAGGCTTTATCGAACACGTTCTCGACGGTCAGCCCCAAGTTGAGCCCCTGATGCGCCTCGTATGTCGTGAAGACATCGGCGATCGTATAGGCTTCTTGGATGTTGCCGCTGCCGAGATCGGTCTGTGAGACGTATGTCCCACGTGCGCCGACAACGAGCTTCTCATTGAGGAATCGGAGACCACCGGTCATCGAGAATACGTGATCGGGCATGTAGCTTTCGGCACCAAGGCCGTTTTGCTGCTGCGGTATTTCCGTATGAGTATACGTGTAGGCGACGTGCGTGAAAGCGTGGCCCATGTCGTAGTCGGCCTCGATCTCGACGCCTTGGAGATCAGTGGTGCCGAAGTTGTTGCAGAAGTAAGCGTAGTCGCGCTGCGAGAATGGTGGCGTGAAGGTGCTTACAATGCAGGAGCTGATGTAGTTCTCGACGTCCTGCGTGTAGTAGTCCGCCTTTATGCGCAGCTTATCGCGCGATGCGAACACGCCGTCCTTCAAGACGTTGAAGCCGAACTCCCAGCCCTTCTGCTTTTCAGGGACGAGGAAGGGATTGGGAACGAACTCCAGAACGTAGTACGGCGGAAAGTAAGGATGCGTTGCCGTCATCAACGTTTCGTTAACCGTGGGTGCGCGCATCGACTGCGAATACGTGACGTAGGGCTGCAGCCATGGCGTGACCTGCGCCGCTAGCGTGACTTTGGGATCCCAACTCGACTCACTGCTGTCGATGTCATACTGGCCGGCTGGGAGGCCAAACGGATTGGACGCCGAAAGAGTGGTGGTCCCCTCGAGATTGAACCTCTGATATCGGAGACCTGCGATGAGGTCCCACGTGCCGTACGAGAACGTCGTCTGCGTGAAGCCGCTGCCCAGATCCGACGTGCCGTTGGGATTGACGCCTCCGTTCGAAGCGGTGATGTCGTCATAGTAGTACTCGACGCCGTAGTTGGATTTAACGCCGACCCCGCCGAGCATGAAGCGCGACGTGTTGGAAAGATCGAGCGTTAGCCCGCGATCCTCAATGACGCGTCCTTCGCCATTCTCGATGGATGGCGGAGTTCCCGTAAAGTACGAGCCATACTCCATCTCGACATTGCTGATCGCTGCATTCGCGCGAAGATCGATCAGTGGATTGTCTGTCGGGCTGAGGATGTAGCCGACCTTGTAAATGTCGGAGATCAGCGTCTGATCGTGGGAGTTGGCGACGAACTCGTTGTTATACCGCATTGCCTGGAACGACAGACGCTCGTCCGATGCAATGTTCAGATGAACCTTGGCGATGCCCGACCACAGGTCCTCACCCGTGTTCGGTACTGTCTCGCCATTGCCGTTCTTATAATTGGATTCGTCGTGGTGACTGATTGCACCCATGACGCTGACACCGCCGCTTCGCATGGCTGCCGCGCCCATCTCGGCCCAGCCGAGCCCGTTGCTGCCCCACGTCAAGCCGGTCAGCGCTCCCTGATTGGCGCCGGGCTTCAGGACGTCCTCCACGTCAATCGTGCGGAAGTTTGCCGTCCCCGCGAGCGCACCGGCGCCGCCCGCCGTCGAGACGGCGCCACGCTGGATGTCGATGCCGGCGAGCAGCAGCGGGTCAACGTAGGCAAAACCAGATGCCTCGTGGCCGGTAAAGCGGAAATTCTGGCGCACGCCATCGATGCTCATGCCGACGCGGCCTTGGCCTTCGAAGCCGCGGATGTTGACGGCGATGCCGGGGTTGCTCGAACTCTCGCGCGTGAACGTGCCGGGGGTCGTGCGTAGAACGTTGTCGACCCGAGCCTGCCCGAACGTGGAAATCTCGCCGGCTCCGACGACGCTAACGCCAGCAGGCACCGTATAGGGGACGTCCGATGGATCGACTGTCTTTGATTTTGCGGTCTGAGTGCTGGCCTGCGGAATCGGCGATACAGATGCAGAAGCTGATGGCGTGGGTGCCTTCTTGGCTGCGGCTTTTTTCTTCGGCTTTTCCTGATTGCCTTCAACCACCAGCGGAGGAAGCTGCGCTTCCTGCGCAACCGCCTTGGCGGCGATCGTCACCGCAAGCGAAGAGACGCCGACAACGAGCAGCGCCCTAAATAGAGGCGCCGAAGCGCTCTTTGTACCCTGCGGCTCTGCTGACGCTTCGCCGCGATCAGAACCGGCAAATCTCGACCAGACTACGAGCGGCCGAACTCCTGCGTCGGACGCGCCAACGCGTACGCTACACGCACACATACCAATCCACCCCCAGAATTTACTCACGGGCTGGCTGGCGTACGCGCGACGCGTACTAAGCGGGCTTGCCTCGTGCGCCGCCTCGACAGGAGGTCAGCGCTGAACAGCCCGACATCACCGGGCTTGTGCAAACTAATCTTTTATGACTACTAAAGTCAACAATCACGATTGGCGCTTCGCGCAACGTTCCGCGCCCGCGATGCACCACCGTACACACACCACGAAACCAAACTCGAGAGATTACGGAGCGCAGGTCATGACGACTGCAGTCGAGGCCGACGAGTCTGCATCAGCATCGGAACACAAGGCGGCGACTAATGCGGGAAAAGTGCGCGTTCGTGTTTCCGACATCCTGAAGGGGGGAAGGGAAGCGATCCTCGAGCACGACGGGCAGGATTACCGCCTGCGCATCACTGCAAACGGCAAGCTCATACTGACCAAGTGAGGCACGATGACACCGCGTCGAGGACATAGAATCAATCGGCTGCGCATCGTCGCAGCAACAGTCGTCGCTCTGTGCGCGAGCAGCGCATGGGCGGACAAGATGATCGTCGACGGGAGCGGCCGTCGCGTTGCAGTGACCGACACCTCGCGCATCCTTTCGGTTGGCGGCGACGTCACGGAGATACTCTACGCGCTGAAGGCGGGTGACAAGATCATCGCAGTCGACTCGACGAGCCAGTTTCCCGCTGAGGCGCTCGGATCGAAGCCGGATGTGGGTTACATGCGCGCGCTCTCGTCCGAGGGCGTGCTGTCGACCAATCCCACGCTGATCATTGCCGCGAAAGATGCCGGGCCGCCGCCCGTGGTGGCCGTGCTGCAGTCGTCTTCCATTCCCTACGTCCAGGTGCCAGACGACAAGACGCCGGAAGGCGTCGCTGCGAAGATCCGGTTCATCGCCTCGGTGATCGGCGCCGATGCCGAGGGAGAAGCCCTGGCAAAGGATGTCGAGCGCGACTTCACCTTGCTGGCCGAGCAGCGCAGCAAGATTTCTAGCCCTAAGCGCGCGTTGTTCGTGCTGAGCGTGCAGAACGGGCGCGCGACCGTCGCGGGGTCGGGAACCACTGCCGACGCGATGTTGAAGCTTGCAGGCGCGGTGAACGCAGCAGGGGACGCACACGGCTACAAACCGCTCGCCGACGAGGCCGGCGTAGAGCTGGCTCCCGATGCAGTTGTCACGATGCAGCACGGCAGGGCCGGCCCGCCATCCGGTGCCATCAACACCATCAAGGCGCTTCAGCAGAGCCCAGCGCTAAAACAGAACCAGGTCATCGAGATGAACGCCCTGTATCTGCTCGGTTTCGGGCCACGTTGTGCGCGGGCTGCACGGGAACTGATGGCAGCGCTTTATCCCGACCTGGCGATGAAGCGTGCGAGCGCGGATAAATGACGACCAGTGAAGCCCTGCCGCTGGTTGCTCCAAAGAAGCGTTCCGCGCATCCATTCAGCGCGGGACAGGTGATCGCGGGCGCCGCGACACTACTCCTGATTGCCGCCGTTGCGTCGCTCGCACTTGGGCCGACCGGGATCACGCTGGGTTCGCTTCCACGCGCGCTCGCATCGGCGTTCGGCTTCAGGACGGACAGCACGGCAGCGCGAGAGCAACTGGTGCTGCTCGACATCCGCATGCCGCGCACGCTGCTGGGGATGTTCGTCGGCGCCAGCCTCGCGATCGCAGGCGCGATCATGCAGGGCATGTTCCGCAACCCGCTCGCCGATCCGGGGCTGATCGGCGTCTCGTCTGGCGCGGCGATGGCGGCGGTTGCAACCATTGCGCTCGGCAACGGGATCGGTGCGCCGCTGCTGCAGCCGCTCGGGGTCTACGCACTTCCCGTCGCAGCGTTCATTGGCGGCATTGCAACGACAGGCATTCTCGTCGCGATCGCGGGACGGCACGGACAGCTGATGATCGGCACACTGCTGCTCGCGGGCATCGCGCTCGGCGCGCTTTCCGGGGCGCTGACGGGCCTCATCGCCTATGCGAGCGACGACCGAGAACTTCGCGACCTCACGTTCTGGTCGATGGGCAGCCTCGGCGGTGCGACCTGGCCCAAGGTTTTCGCGGTCATGCCGTTCGCGCTGTTCGTTGCGGTGATGACGCCTCTGCTTATTCGCGGACTGAACGGTTTCCTGCTCGGCGAAGCCGAAGCGTTCCACCTCGGCATCAACGTGGAGCGCACCAAGCTGATCGCGGTGGTCGTAACGGCCGCGTCGGTCGGAGCCGCCGTCGCTATGGCAGGCATCATCGGATTCATCGGGATTGTAGTGCCGCACGTCGTGCGCTTGCTGACTGGCCCGGATCACCGCGTCGTGCTGCCGGGAAGCGCGCTGCTGGGGGCGGCGCTCATGCTCATTGCCGACATCGCGGCGCGGCTGGTGGTCAAACCCGGCGAACTGCCTATCGGCATCGTCATGGCTGCGATCGGCACGCCGGTGTTCCTGCATCTGGTGATGAAGCGCGGCATCGGCGGCGTGGAGTAGGTCATGCTCAAAGCATCTGCGTTGACCTTTCGCGTGGGCGCAAAGGCGCTCGTTTCAAATGTCGACATGACATTGAACCCAGGAAGGCTCGTGGTCATCATCGGCCCGAACGGGGCGGGAAAGTCGACGTTACTTCGACTGTTTTCGGGTGAGCTCAAGCCGACATCCGGGTCGGTCGAACTCGACGGGCGTGCAATTTCCGCTTACGAGCCAGCCGCGCTGGCGCGGCGACGCGCGGTGGTCCCGCAGGCGACCGCGCTGTCGTTTCCGTTTACAGCACGTGAGGTGGTGCTGCTTGGTGCCACGGTGCCGGGCTTTGCAGCGCCGTCGGCGCATATCGAGCGGACGGCAGCAGATTGTCTGAGGACCGTCGGCCTGCACGGTCTTGCGGACCAGCTCTACACGCACATGTCGGGCGGCGAGCGGCAGCGGGTACATATTGCGCGCGCGCTGCTGCAGCTTGCGATGGGCGACAATGGAGCACGCGAAGCGTCAATCCTGCTGCTCGACGAGCCAACTGCAAGTCTTGATCTTGCGCATCAAGGCGCGGTACTATCGGAAGCGCAACAGCAGGCTCGCGCGGGGCGCGCCGTGCTTGCGGTGCTGCATGACCTCAATCTCGCCGCGGCGTTCGCCGACGAACTCGTGCTGATGAGCCGAGGGCAGATCGTGGCGCAAGGCACGGCCCGGGACGTCTTCAGCGACGAGCTATTGTCGCGCTCGTACGGCTGTGAGGTTCGCACCAACACAACCCCGGCAGCGGGTGTGCCGTTTGTGCTGCCGCATGCGCGAAGGCCCTGAGACAGCCTCCCGGCTTAAGCCTTCGGCTTGCGCACGACCTTGCGGGCTCCCGGCTTGGCCTTTGCCGGCAGCTTCTTGCCCGGCTTCTTCTTCGAGGACGTAGAAGCCGTCTGGCCAAAGAGAACTTTCTTCGCCGCCTTCGACATCGTCGTCTCGGCGTCGACGGCTTTGGCCAACTCGTACGCGCGCTGCACGGCGGGGCGCGCGCCCATCGCAGCGAACCAACGCTTCAGATTTGAGAAATCGTCGAGGTTCTGGCCTTGACGCTCGTGTGGCACAATCCAGGGATAGCAGGCCATATCAGCGATGGAGTATGTGCCGGCGATGAACTCGCGGCCGGCGAGGCGCCGATCCAGCACGCCGTAGAGACGATTGGTTTCCTTGACGTAGCGGTCGATCGCGTAGGGGATACGCGCTGGCGCGTATTGCACGAAGTGATGGTTCTGGCCGGCCATCGGACCGAGCCCGCCCATCTGCCAGAAGAGCCACTGCATCACATCGAAGCGGCCACGCACGTCCTTCGGCAGGAAGCGCCCCGTCTTCTCGGCGAGATACTGGAGGATGGCTCCCGATTCAAAAATGCTGATCGGGTCGCCACCGTCCTTGGGGCTCTTGTCGACGATCGCGGGAATGCGGTTGTTGGGGGCGTGACGCAGGAACGCTGGCTTGAACTGCTCGCCGGCGCCGATGTTCACGGGGACAAGACGGAACGGGAGGGCGGCCTCCTCTAGAAAGATCGTGATTTTGTGACCGTTCGGCGTAGTCCAGTAGTAAAGGTCGATCATGTTGCGCATCCCCAGTTTGCGATGACCTTTTATCCGGGGTGCGATAGGTGACACAATCGTCGCCATCGTCTGGCAAGTTGCACTTCGCGGAGGATGCAGATGAGCGAAGATCGGACGCTACTCGTCGTCGAGAGGAATGGTAAGGCCACGGTCGTGACCGGCTGGCGCGCCGTGCTGCTCGCCGCAGCGGCGCTGCTCGGAGGCGTGGCGGCTCTCGTTATTGCCGCGATCTTGTTCGTCGGCATCGCGGCGACAATCGGGCTCATTCTCTTGGCGGCCATTCCGGCGGCGCTGATCGTTGCGGGAGTGAGCGCACTCATCGGGCGCCGTACGCAGCCCTAGTCCCTTAAATGCGGTCTGGCGCCGAACCCTGTGGGTCCGGCGCCAGTGAGGCTGGGGAAGGGAACGTGCCAGCCTAAAGCCGCTCAGCGGAACTCAGTGTCGGGGCTGCACCTCGGTGCTTTTCCCGACAGGAAAAACGTTTTCTATCAAGGCAAGTCTCGTGCCAGGGCTAAGCTATTAGCGGGGCACACGATTTCTCGAGCGCCTCATTTGCTTTGCGCAACCGGGTAGCAGCGTGGCTAGTTATTGGGCGAATCCGGATTGCGCGCGGGGTGGCCTGCCGGCTTCTCGGCGGCTTGAGACGCGGGAGGCTCGACCGGGCGCTTGGGCGGCAGCAGCGGCGTCTGTCGCATCCTGTTGCCGATGAGCAGCTTGGCGCCGGCTGCCAGTCCGCCACCCGCAATTTCTAGCTCGAAACGCTCGGCATCGCGGCGGCGGATATCGGCAGCGATGTCGGCAGCCTCCTCGGCAGGCACGCCGAGCTGCTGCAGGGCAAGCTCGCCCAGACGCATGGCGGACTCGAACGTCTCGCGCACCTGGAGGTCGACGCCCTTGGCGATCATCTTGTGGGAGTGCTGACGGTCGAAGGCGCGAACGAGCAGAGATGCATTGGGGAACTCGCTCTTGCACAAATCGACGATCCTATCGATCGACTCGGGCTCGTTCACGCAGATCGCAATCGCCTTGGCCTCGGCGGCGCCGGAAGTGCGCAGCACATCGAGGCGGGTGCCGTCGCCATAGTAGACCTTGAAGCCGAAACTCTCGGCGTCCCTGATCATGTCCACGTCGGTGTCGATGATTGAAACGTCGACCCCGCGGGCAAGCAGAAGCTGGCTCATGACCTGTCCCACGCGACCGAAACCGACGATGAGCACAGTGCCCGTCAGGCCTTCGGCAAGCTCGATACCGTCCATCGACGGCGCATTGGCCTTGGGCAGCCAACGCAGGGTGAGCATCAAAAGCGGCGTGAACGCCATCGAGAGGATCACTGCGGCGGTGAATACGGCGTTGGTTGCCTCGTCGATGACGCCGGCGTTCGAGGCTGCAGCGTAGAGGACGAATGCGAACTCGCCGCCTTGCGCCATGAGTGCGGCGCGATAAAGCCCCTCGCGGTGCGACACCCGCAGCAGCCGCGCGATGACGTAGATGCCCAGCGCCTTGACTGCCATGTAGGCGACTACGCAACCGAGGATCAGCGTCCAGTTTTCCTGGATGAGTTCGAGATCGAGCGACATGCCGACGCCGAGGAAGAAAAGTCCCAGCAGAAGATCGCGGAACGGCTCGATATCAGTCTCGAGCTGATGGCGGAAGCTCGACCGCGACAGCAGTACGCCAGCGAGGAACGCACCCATCGCCATGGAGAGCCCGCCGATATGCATGAGCATCGCCGATCCCAGGACGACGAGAAGTGCAGCAGCCGTCATCAGCTCGCGGGCGCGCAGCTCCGCCAGGAAACGAAACAGCGGGTTCAGAAGCCAGTGGCCAACAATGATGAGGGCGGCGAGCGAGCCGAAACCGATACCCAGCGACTGCCAGTATGGGACGTCCGGCGCGTGGCCGGGGACCCCGGGCGCGAGCAAGGCTACGGCTATCAGGAGCGGGACGATCGCCAGATCCTCCAGCAGGAGGATCGAGATGATGCGACGGCCGGACGGCGTCGATAAATCTCCGCGCTCGTTCAGCACCTGAAGGACAACAGCCGTCGACGTGAGGACGAAGCCCATGCCGGCGACGAAGGCCACCACGGGCGTAAAGCCTATCAGCACGCCGATGCCGGTGAGCAGCGTTCCGCAGGCGCCGACCTGGGCGACGCCTAGGCCGAAGATCTCGCGCCGCAGAGCCCAAAGGCGCACGGGCTCCATCTCGAGCCCGATGATGAAGAGCAGCATCACCACGCCCAACTCGGCGATGTGAAGGATCGCGGCGGGGTCGGTGAAGAGGGCGACGCCGAAGGGGCCGATGGCCAGCCCGGCGACGAGGTAGCCGAGCACCGATCCCAGCCCAAGGCGCTTGAACACCGTGACGGCGACGACGGTCGAGCCCAGCAACGCAACTGCCTGTACGAGATTGCCTGCTGCTGCCTCGACCGCCATTAACCTCTCCAAATCGGGAACTATTTCTGGAGAGTGATCCTAGGGCGGGCCGGCGCGATGAGCGAGGTCCCTTATCGCCGCTTCGCAAGGCATGCGCAGCGGCGCCGGCTCCGGTCGCTTGAGCGGTCGCGATCGGTCAAAAGGCGACGATGGAATATCGTCTGCGGTCAGCGTCCAACGACCGGCGGGAGGCGCGAGCATGGCGGCCCGCGCGCTCGGCGGCTCAGGCCGCTGACAACGCCTCCGCGATGGCGTCCTTGATCTGAAGGCGGCGCTTGCGCAGCTTCTCCTCTTCAAACTGACCCGTCGGCTGCACGTTGGTCTCCGCCAGGTGCACCTGATCGTTCACGTCGTCGTATTCCTTGAGCAGCTTGGCGAAGTGCGGATCGCTGATCTTGAGCTTGTGGATCACGTCCACCTTGTCGGGGAACTCTTCGGCGAGCGTGTGAGGGGTGTTGGACATCGAAATCCTGCTTTGCCTCGTTGAACGGTGAGCGGGCCGACACTAACCGCGATGCTTTACGAAGCACTGACGGCGATCAAGCAGGCCGCGGCAGCGCCGGCTCTCTTTTTGGTTTAGCTCAACTTCTCAAGCCATTGAATTATTGGTGACCCCGACAGGATTTGAACCTGTGACCCCCAGATTAGGAATCTGGTGCTCTATCCAGCTGAGCTACGGGGCCTTTCACCGCTCCGGCTTGCTACTCCTCTAACAGGGCGAGGGCAAACACGGCGCAAAAAAACAAGCCCGGCCGAAAGCCGGGCTTGGAGAAAAGCGGATGCCAAGCCATCACGCCGTGGCAAGAAAACTACGCGTAGCTCGCTTCCTGGGGGCCAGATAACCACGGCTGATGGCCTGAGTCTGCCGTCCCGTGCTATCGGATTTAAGATTTTCTCAACTTAAGGTTGCACCTCTAGCGGAGGGGTCGTTGCCGCGCGTGCGCATCGAATGGGTACCGGTGCAGACTTTTGGGCTCGGGCACCTCGGGCTCGACCACCTGCATCTCGTGTTCGAGCCTGGGGAAGGCGTCTCCGGCCAGGACGACTGGTTCGTGATGGAGGGCGTGCGCGACGACACCAGCGTCGGCACCTTTCTCGGCATCGAGGGCGCCGACGGACGGACCACCCTCGCCATGGCCAACGCTGCGGCACGCAGTGCGCTGACGGAAAAGATCGGCACGCCGGAGCTGAGGGGCAGCCGGCTGCTGCCGTACAGCGGCGACGAATTTCGCGCGTGGGAGACGATGTCCAGCTATGCGCGTGACATCGAGGAGCAGGACTATCCTTACATTGCCCTGGGGCTTCCAGGCTCGCCGACACCGACCATCAATTCGTCCTCCGCGGTCGCGTCGCTGATCCACTACTCGGGGCTCGACCCATCGCAGAACCTGCCCTTCGGCATGCGCATGTCGCCGGGAACGTCTACACTGCTTGGGACGGGGGACAATGATCATCTGCGCGCGGAGCACGGTTTTTCAACGCTGCTGGGCGGCGGGGGCGATGACGTACTGACCGGGAATACCGACCGACACACCGAAAAGCTTTTCGGCGGCAGAGGCGACGACATGTTCCGATGGTCGCCTGGGTTCAACATCGTCCACGGCGGGCAGCCGCAGCTACCCTATGCGGCCGATGGGACGGACGTCATCGACTATGCCGGCGCTGGCAAAGTGACGATCACCTTCAATCGGCATTGGGTCCCGCATAAGTCGCCCAACTTCTTGGCTGTGCACGATCATGGGATCGACCACCTGTTCTCGATCGAAAGGATCCAATGGAATGCGTCGACCGACCAAATCGAGACCGGCCGGCAGTTGAACATCATCGAAGACGATCGCGTGCTTCGGCCGCACGCTGGGAACGATGCCGCCAACCGAAGCGCGAGGCTGCTCGCCTATGACGATGCTGTTGTCGGCACGGCTTCGTCAGGCGGCGGCGGTGTGGACCGGCTGATCGGGTCCGACGCGGACGAGGTGATCGACGCGATGGCCGGCGACGACACACTCTACGGCGGGGGCGGCTGCGATACCCTGATCGGCGGGCCGGGCAGCGACGGCTATGTGTATTCGGCCGGCGACGGCCATGACGTCATCATCGAGCTGGAAGGCGACGAGGGGTTCGACGAATTGCTGCTCGCGGGCGGCATCACGCCTGCAGATGTCTCAGCCATGCGCGCGGGGACCGGGGATCTCCTGTTGCTGGTGCCGCAGGGCTCGATCCTGGTTGCAGGTTTTTTCGACGGGCCGGGCGCCGGCATAGAGCGCATCGTGTTCGATCATGGTCCGCCGATCGAACGCGAGGCGCTGGAGGGCGTTGAAGCCGGCATGCCGACGCCATTGACGCTCGTCGGCGGGGAGGGGGCGGGCGGACTGGAAGGATCCAACCTTGATGCGCAGTCCTGGGGTGGTGACGATACGCAGACGGTACACGCGGAGGCGTGGCCCGCGGACCCCTACATTCTGGCGCTGTTCTAGATTAGAGCGATGATTCACGCTTCGGGCTGATGGAGCCTGCAGCGATCATCGTCTAGCGAGATTTCGCCTTGGCTGCCGCCTATCATGGCCCTCGGGAGGCCTCATGGTTGGTGGGCGTAGCTTTGCGATGATGGCCGGCGTCGGGATGTTTGCCGCGATGGTGGCAACACGGTCGCACGCGGCGGACGAGCTGTCGTGCGAACTGCACGGCGGGCCCACGCGATCGGTTGTCCGGGTCATCGACAGCGAAACCGTGCTCCTCGACGATCATTCGGAGGTCCGGCTGATCGGGGCCCTCTCGCCGCGCTCGCCGGATCTCACTCCGCAGGCGCAGGCTTGGCCGGTGGAAGACGACGCGATTGCAGCGCTCAAGTCTCTGGTGCTTGGCCACTCTGTGTCGCTGGCAACGGGTGGGCGCGCGGAGGATCGCTACGGCCGCAAGCTTGCGCACCTGTTCGTGGAGAAGGACGGCGAGAGCGTCTGGGTCCAGGGTGCGATGCTGTCGGCCGGCCATGCGCGCGCCTACGGGCTGCCCGGAAGCTACGCGTGCATGCGAGAGCTCGTGGCGCATGAGCGGGCCGCGCGGGATCACCGGCTCGGCCTTTGGTCGAACGCTGCCTATCGGGTGCGCGCGGCACGGGCAACGCGCGACCTGCTGCGCCGCCGGAACTCATACGAGATCGTTGCTGGTAGCGTCGCGAAGGTGGCCACGACGAAATCGCGGACCTACATTAATTTCGGGGCTGACTGGAGGAGCGATTTTACAGCCGGCATTGACGCGAAAGTTCTCAATGCGAACCCGGATTGGGCTGCGGCGCTTGCAGGCTTAGAGGGCAAGCGCGTCGAGGTGCGCGGATGGATCCAGTATCGCAACGGGCCGTACATCGACATCGAGGATCCGAGCCAGATCGTGCCCGCAGAGGACGTGCTTCCGGGAAGCTCGAAGCCACCATCTGAGGCGATGACGAGTAGCGGCCGAACGGATGGAGAGGCGCCGGAAAAAGAAGAGCGCCCGGAGCCAGGGGCACCGAGCGCTCTTGATCTTTGACGTGGCCAGCTTCGACGGATCAGGCTGCGCGGGTTTCCGCGTCGCCATCTTCGGCGTCGGCCTCAGCTTCTGCCTCGGAAGCGAGGCGGCGGCCCTTGGCACTCTTCGACAGCACGTCGGTGATCCGCTGAACCGCGCCGCGCTCGTCAAGCTTGTCGACGGCCGCGATTTCGCGCGCCATGCGATCGAGCGCGTCCTCGTAGAGCTGACGCTCTGAGTAGGACTGCTCGGGCTGCGCCTCGGAGCGATAGAGATCGCGCACGACCTCAGCGATGGAGACGAGATCGCCCGAGTTGATCTTGGCGACATACTCCTGGGCGCGACGGCTCCACATGGTGCGCTTGACGCGGGCGCGGCCCTTGAGGATTTCCATCGCCTTCTTGACGACGGGCTCCTCGGCCAGCTTGCGCATGCCGACGCTGGCGAGCTTGCCGGTCGGAACGCGCAACGTCAGCTTCTCCTTCTCGAACGAGATAACGAAGAGCTCGAGCGCCATGCCGGCGATCTCCTGCTCTTCGATGGCGACGATGCGGCCGACACCGTGTGCCGGATAAACGACGAACTCGGTGGCCTTGAAGCCGTGGCGCTGACTGACCGGCTTCTTCTGAGCGGTCATGAGCTGGCGCGCGGCCGCTGCCTTCTCTGCGACGGCCTTCGGCGTCATCTGCGCCTGCGGCTGCTGCGGAGGAGGAACCGGCGCGGTGAGCTTCTGGCCCGAGGCCTTGTTGGCGGCGACAGCACGCTGCGGCGCGGCAGCCGGCTTGGGTGCGAATGCAGCTTTGGGAGCGAATGCAGGCTTGTGGGCAACAGCCTGCTTGCCAACCACAGCCTTCTGCGGCGGCGCCTTCACGGTCTGCTTGACGGCCGGAGCAGATCCTGCTGACTTGGCAACAGGCTTCTTACCCTTGACGTCGCCCTTCTGGGGCGGATGGGCGGAGGCGACAGGTTTCTTGGCGGCAGGCTTGGTCTCTACGCGACCCGGCTTCTTCGCCGAAGGCGAAGCGTGGCTTGCCTTTTTACCGGCGCCAGCCGAAGACTTCGCTGAGCGCGCAGCGATCGCCTTTTTCTTGTCAGCCATAGGGGTCGTCTCACTTTCTCGTCGGATTTATGAGCCGTACTCGCAGCGATTCACGTCAACCCGATGCGCCGGCCTGCCTACCCGCGCCTCAGGCATATATGGTGGATCGGAGACGCCGTGGGGAGCGGTAGCCGGTCCAGAATTGTGCTTTGAATTGATCAAACCCGCTCTGCGGCCGGACCAAACAACGGTCCGATCATTGCCGAAAAGGCAAAGCGGATGCTCTTTGTTCGCTCCTGTTCCGACTCTGTACCGGGCGTGTTGCGTCATCTAGAAGGAGCGTAACATAAAGTTCATTGAAAATGAAGGGCAGCCCTGCGGCAGGGTATGGGCGGGCTTACCAGGCGAGCCCGAATCGTAAGCAATCTGAGAAGGGTGCGAAAAGGTTGCGCATTTTGCCGCAACAACTTAGCCGGGCGGGCGGATCAGTCTCCTGAACCGGGTTCGGGAGTAAAATATTTTTCAAATTTGCCCGACTCGTCCTTAAAGGCGTCGGCGTCCGGCATGGCGTCCTTCTTGGACGTGATGTTCGGCCAGCTCTCGGAGAACTTGCGGTTTAGCTCAAGCCACTTCTCGAGGCCGGGCTCCGTATCGGGCTTGATGGCGTCGGCCGGGCACTCGGGCTCGCAGACGCCGCAGTCGATGCACTCGTCAGGGTGAATGACGAGCATATTCTCGCCCTCGTAGAAACAGTCGACCGGGCAGACCTCCACGCAATCGGTGTACTTGCACTTAATGCATTTCTCGTTGACGACGTAGGTCATTATCCCGATCCGGATCAATCCACTTGGCGAGGCGGCAGCAGAACGCCGTTGTTTCGAGGGTCGACGCAACCCCTCTCGCACCCCGAAAACCCCAAGTCAGCGCGGCCTACCATTGAAGCGATCAATCTCGCGCCGTTCCTTCTTGGTCGGCCGCCCAGTTCCGGCTGGCCGATCAGCGGGGCTGATATCGGCCGGCGGTCGACTCGCGGATGGCTGCGAGGGCGCAAGTGGTTTTATGGCATCCCCCTCGGGTGTCAATTGCTCATAAAGCTCATGCGCCGCGGCAGAAGGGCCCCTGCGCTCCGCCATCGCCGTCACGCGCACCAGCAGGACGCGCCGATTGAGCGAAATGGTCAGGACGTCGCCGGGGCGGACGGGTTGGGCGGGCTTGTCGACGCGGGCCTTGTTAACGCGGACCTTGCCTGCTGCAACGAGATCGCTCGCCAGCGTGCGGGTTTTTACGAAGCGCGCGAACCACAACCATTTGTCCAGGCGCTGAGTGCCCGCAGGAGCGGCAGCCTCTCGCGCGTCTGTGCTCACACGCCGGAATCCTTGGAGCGCTTGGCGAGCTCCTCCCGCAGCGCACCCAGGGCTGCAAAAGGTGAATCGGGGTCGACGCCGCCACGGCGCGGCGGAGCGGCCGAATGTACCTCGGCCTTGCGGCGGTCATCGCGGCGGTTGCGATCTCCGGGACCGTTGCGGCGATGCTGCCCCGCGTCGCGGTCACGGTTGCCGCGCTCGCTACGGTCACGATCCTTGCCGTGATGCTGCGGGCGACGATCATCGCGGCGCGGCTGCCTCGGCTCAGGCGGCGGCTGCGCGGGCGCTTCAGCTAACGGGGCCTGAGCCGCCGGTTCGGACGGCACGGGCTTGGCTGTTGCTGCCTGCTGCGAGCGGTCGTTGCCGCGGTGGCGGTTACGCTGGTCTCGGCGTTCGCCGCGCTCGCGGTGATGACGACGGGGCCGCCAGATCTCCTCGTATTTGACTTCGACGGCTTCTGCCGTTTTCGGCTGATCGCCGGACGAACTGGGCGGCGCGCTGTCGGAAGCGGCAGGGATGTCGGATGGCGCCTCGGTCGCGGCAGGCTGACCGGCAGCGGCGTCAAGCTGCGGCGCAGGCACCTCCGCCGACGTCTCGGCCGGGAGTTCCTGTGCGGGCGGAGTGGCCTCCGTCGCAGCCGCTGCATCGGCGGGCGCCGGAGTAGGTGCCGGCTGCTGCTTGATCGGGCGGCGATCGA
>CAZBPM010000003.1:159329-240137 GCA_964493785.1 uncultured Hyphomicrobium sp.
AGACGGAAGCCGAGGGCATTGAGCACGCCGCCCAGTTCGTCAGGTGAGCAGCCGAGGAGCGACATCATCTCCGGAGTTACCGTGAACCCGCCGTCACCGGTGGCGCCTTTGGGCGGCATGGCCCCTTCGGTCTGGCGCCAGGCCAGCAGCGGGCGAATGACGTCGGCGAGCCGCTCGAGCATATCGAGGCGCACGGCGCGAGGGCCACACACGTGATAACCGTAAGCGCGATAGAACGGCTCGGGGCAGGCGGCGTCCGGAGTGAACGAGGTCAGACCGGCGCGCGGAGCCTCGGGCAAAGCGTCGGCTGACAGCCCGTGCGCCCCGGCGTTCTTCAGAGACCACAGCGTCAGGACCAACTCGGCAGGCGCCGGCTTCAGGAGAGTCGGGAAGTAGATATTGAAGGCTCCGAAGCGAACGCCGTACTTACGCAACTGCGCGCGTGCGTTTTGATCGAGCGACTTGATCTCTTCGGCGACGGCCTCGCGGCGCAGCACACCGAGATTTTCGCGGAGACGGAAGGCGATGCCGCGCGCAAGGCCGGTGACGTCTTCGGCGTTACCAATGTCAACGAGCGGTTTCAGCTTCTCGGCGATGGTCTGCGACAGCCAGGTCTCCAAGCGCGCCTGAACCTTCTCGCGATCGGAAGCGGAAAGGTATTCGTCGGCAAGAAGAGAGACGGTCGGCTTCAACGGGTCTTCGGTCGCCTCGAGCTGACCGATTTCCTCCTCGCGCCAGATCACGCGACCGCGGCGGTCGATGCTGAGCGCATCGGGCTGCGCGGCGGCAACGCGGCGTGCGCGCATTCCGAGCTCGCGGGCCAGCACCTGGGCGGCGGCGGTTCGCGTCGCCTTGCCGTGGATGCCTTCGGCGCCCGGATCGAGCTGGAAGCGGAACCCCTTCAAGCGTCCGACAAAATGGTTCTCGACATTGATCGCGCCATCGGGCGCGATGTCGGCGTGCAACTCGTCCTTGTCTCGCATACCCTTCATCAGGGCGCTCGTTCTCCGATCGACGAAACGCTGCGTCAATTGCTCGTGCAGCGCATCAGAAAGCCGATCCTCGATTTCACGCGTCCTGCCTTGCCAATGCTCCGGGTCCTTGAGCCAGGAGCTGCGGTTGGAAACGAACGTCCAGGTGCGGATGTGAGCGATCCGGTTGGCGAGGGTATCGATGTCGCCATCGGTACGGTCTGCAAGCGATACCTGCTTGGCAAACCAGTCCTCGGGAATGCGCTCGTCCGACCCGACGAGATAGCCGAAAATCGTAGCGACCAGTTCGGAATGGCTCTGGCCTGAAATCTTCCGGTAGTCGGGAATCTGGCAGACATCCCACAGCCGGGCAACGGCAGCCGGCGCGACGACCTTGGAAGCGATGTCGGGATCGGCGCTGAGCGTCTCCAGCGCAACGACGTCATCGGCAGCCCTGGCGCGCACGAGACGCTGGATATTCGGTGTCTCGCGTAGCGAATGCCTGAGACCTTCGAGCGTGCGGAAATCAAGTTCGCGGCTGCGCCACTGGAGAACACGTACGCTCTCGAAGTTGTGCGTCTCGAGGCGGTCGATGGTGTCGCTGTCGAACGGCTCGGCGGCACCGGTGACGCCAAAGGTCCCGTCGTTCATGTGACGACCTGCGCGGCCGGCGATCTGTGACAGCTCGGCTGGCGTCAGGTTGCGATGGTTCTGACCATCGAACTTTCTCGTCGCCGAAAAGGCTACATGATCGACGTCGAGGTTCAG
The DNA here is from genome assembly GCA_964493785.1 of uncultured Hyphomicrobium sp. GTDB lineage: Bacteria > Pseudomonadota > Alphaproteobacteria > Rhizobiales > Hyphomicrobiaceae > Hyphomicrobium_A. The sequence goes on from CAZBPM010000003.1 coordinate 161,069, forward strand.
GCCCATGCCGATTGCATCGGTGGCGACGAGGAAGCCGACGTCGCCCGACTGGTAGAGAGCCACCTGCGCGTTGCGCGTGCGCGGCGACAGTGCACCCAGCACGACTGCAGCGCCGCCGCTCTGACGGCGAACGAGCTCCGCGATCGAATAGACCTCGGCAGCGGAGAACGCGACGACGGCCGTGCGCTGCGGCAGGCGTGTGATCTTCTTCTGGCCCGAGTAGCTCAGCTTGGACAGCCGCGGACGGGAGATGAAGTTGGCGCCGGGGATCAGGTCGGCGATCGCCTCGCGCATCGTCTGCGCGCCGAGCAGCAGGGTCTCGGAACGGCCACGCGCGTGCAGCAGGCGGTCGGTGAAAACATGACCGCGCTCCGGGTCGCCGGCGAGCTGTATCTCGTCGATGGCGAGAAAGTCGACATCGACATCGCGCGGCATCGCCTCGACGGTGCAAACCCAGTAACGGGCACGCTCCGGCTTGATCTTCTCCTCACCGGTGATGAGCGCGACTTTGTCGGCACCGATGCGATTGGCGATCTTATCGTACACCTCGCGCGCAAGAAGGCGCAGCGGCAGACCGATCATGCCGCTTTCGTGGCCGAGCATGCGCTCAATGGCGAGGTGTGTTTTGCCGGTGTTCGTAGGTCCCAGCACCGCAGTGACGTTGCGAATGCGTGCCTCGAGGTCGCTGGCCATCTGGCATCCTCATTTCCCTGGCGATGGCATCGCAGAGACATTGCCGGAGATCAAGGGCGTGATTGCCGTCGGCAAGCTTAAACCGGGCACATTCTACTCGGCTTCCGGTCCGGTGGCGATGGTGGCGTCACTATCTGGCGGCACTATCGCCGCAGGGCGATACGCTGGTTGTCGGCCATGGTGATGTCCACGCGCTCGGAGGTCAGCGTGGCCGTTCCGACGATGGTCGGCACGGTGATGGCGTAGGGGATCACGATGTTGGCCTTGGGCACAGGGCGCATGACCAGCTCGATGTTGCCGTTGACGACCGAGGTCGACCCTTCGCCCGGCTTATGGCCCGAAACGGGTGCGAGCTTGACGGTGCAGATGTGATCGTTGCCTGACTTGCGCGCGGGGGTGAAGATCACGTCGAAACGCTGCTTGCCGTCATAGATCGGAAGCTTCTGGGCGCATGGATTGGCTATATTGCCGAGCGAAAGGGCCATGACACCGCTGAGGGGGTCGAGAACGCCCTTCAGCTGCTCGGCCTTGACCGGAATTGCCTTGGGCGAGGGCGGATCGTCGGGCGTCACCTTACTCACCCGGGGCCCGGTAAAGGCGATATTGAGCGTCTTGACTTTCTTCTTCTTGAGGAAGGTCTTCTGCTTGTAGCCGTATTTATAATCGGTCGGCTGGGCCTGGATGCCGGTGGCGGTCACGACGCCCTTGCTCGACATGTCGCCCCGGTAGTCGAAGATCGCCGTATCGATCTTGGCGTCGGCGGAGAGGGCATACGTGTCGCCGTTCACTTTCGAATTGAAGTGAAAATGGCCGATATCTCCCAAGGCCGTGAAGCTGACGCGGTAGACGGCGTCAACGTTGGCGGGCAAGGGGGCCTTGCGGGACTCGGCCGCAAGCCCGGTCATCGGGACCGCGATGGCGGCGACAACTGCCGCGGTAGCTCCGACTGTCCGGCGAAGTCCTGAAATCATCAAGCTCAAAGCCCTCAAGGAGGTCATCCTGTAGGTCCGCGGATATTGCGATTTTACGTCCATTGTGTGGCCCGGGGCCCTGCGTACAGGCCAACGCTTGGGCCGGAGGCCGTGCCCATATGCTCCGACGCCTTGACGCGGGTGAGGGTCTGAGGCATAGACACCGCCAAATCCCCCCAGGCCGCTGGCGGGGACATTTTGTTTCCTGCAATCCTTGCACGACGCCTGCCGCGACGGGAGCGGTGGCGAAGGAGTTTACTATGACGAGGCGCTGTGAGCTGACCGGCAAGCTGCCCCTTTCGGGCCAGCTGAGGAGCCACGCCGAAAATAGCACGAAGCGGAAATTCCGCCCGAATTTGTGCCAAGTGACGCTGATCAGCGACGCGCTTGGCCGCAAGTTCCGCCTGCGCGTCTCCGCGCACGCGCTGAAGTCGGTCGAGAAGCGTGGCGGTCTCGACGCGTTCCTGCTCAAGGCTGGTAACGACGACCTGTCCGATCGCGTGCTCAAGCTGAAGCGCGAGATCCAGAAGGTCGCGAAGACGGCAAGCCCGGCGGCTTAAGCTTCTTCGCTTTCACTGTCATGAATGGTCCGCCTCTTTCCTCTGGGAAGGGGCGGATTTTCTGTGTCTGGTTTTGGACTGACACGAGCTGAGAGACGCTTGTCGTGCGGCGAGGTTGGCGGGAGTGGATGGCCGGCGCTCGCGCCGGGGCGCCTTGCGCCCTTGCCGCCTGCGGCCGCGAAGAGACGTCGCTCGGGCGATCGGAGCGCGGTCAGCGACCATCAGCGGCGGAGCCGCCCTGCTTGGCGTCGAGATCCGACTGGCTGATGGAGAACTGCAGCAGCAGCGTACGCTGCAGGGCGTGATTGTAGTTGTCGTCCGAGATCATGGTGATGATGATCTCGCCGTCCGGCCCCGCGTGCGTCGCGAGCCCTTCCATGTTGTCGATCTGCTTGGAACCATCGGCGGCGACCAGTATGTCCGCGTCTATCACACGCCCGCGGCGCAACTCCTTGGCCTTGATGTGGCGTAGGCGCATGCTGACGCCCTCGCTGAAGCGGAAGCGCCGTTCGAGCACGAGCAGCGAGCCGTCGGGGAGCGCAGAGGCGTCCGTGATGTCGTAGTCGCCGTCATTGGTCATGAAGAACTTGCGCGGCCGGCTCTTGCTCTCCCAGATCCAGCCGACGTAGTTGCCGGCGCGATCACGCTTATGCTCGGAGAACGCGACGAGCTTGCCCGTGTTGGGTCCGCCGCGCAGCTGGGCAATTGCCTCAAAGCCGCCGTTCGAAGGCATGTCGTAGGCGGAACCGGGTAGCGTTACCTCGCCCATGGACGAAGATAGCTCGCCGTTCGTGATGTCGTAACGGGCGATGCGGTGGCGGCGCTCGAACGAGATCAAGACGCGGCCGTTGTCGGTGTCGCCTTGGGTCAGCGCCAGGCCTTCGGCGTCGGCGTCCTTCTTGCGCGACAGCGGATCGCCCTTCTTCGACTGGATGGCGCCGAGGATGACATCCTTCATGCCGGCCGGAGCGCCGGTCGGATCATAGACCAGCGCGCCACGCATCCAGGCGCCGGCGTCCGAGATAGCGAAGAAGCCCTTGCCGTCCGGGTTCAACGCGAGGCCGGACCAGCCGCCAAAGTATCCCGAGGGTGAGGTGAGAACCAAGCCGCCGCGCCAGGTGAGCTTGCCGAACTTCGTCTTGTCACCCGCCACACGATCGAAGCCGGCGAGCGGCTTGGCATCGACAGTGATCGGCCCGGTGACCAGATCGGCCGTCGACGGCTTAGCCGCGTATGCCACGCCGGCACCGATAGCGGCGATGAGGGCAACACCTGCGGGCAGGCGCAGCCGCCGTCCGCGATGCGACTTCAAGAACTCAACTACGCTCAATTGAGACGCCCCCGGCGCGGTTTGCGGAGGTGGCGCTCGTCACGCCCCTTCTCCTCGAAAAGCTCGACGAGCTTGTCGGTCATGGCGCCGGCAAGCTCCGTCGGGTCGGTGATGGTGACCGCGCGCCGATAGTAGCGCGTCACATCATGGCCAATGCCGATGGCGATCAGCTCGACGGGCGAACGCGTCTCGATCTCTTCGATAACCTGACGCAGATGCTGTTCGAGATAGCTGCCGGAATTCACCGACAGAGTAGAGTCGTCGACCGGCGCGCCGTCGGAAATCATCATCAGGATGCGGCGCTGCTCGGGGCGCGCCAGGAGACGACGGTGGGCCCAGGCCAGCGCTTCGCCGTCGATGTTCTCCTTCAAGAGGCCTTCGCGCATCATAAGTGCGAGAGACCGCTTGGCGCGGCGCCATGGAGCGTCGGCCTTCTTGTAGATTATGTGACGGAGATCGTTGAGGCGTCCGGGACCTGGCGGCTTGCCGGCGGCGAGCCACTGCTCGCGCGCCTGGCCACCTTTCCAGGCACGGGTCGTGAAACCAAGGATCTCCACCTTTACGCCGCACCGCTCGAGCGTCCGGGCAAGGATATCGGCACAGCAGGCCGCAACCATGATCGGCCGGCCGCGCATGGAGCCGGAGTTGTCGAGCAGAAGCGTGACGACGGTGTCGCGGAACTCGGTGTCGCGCTCGCGCTTGAACGAGAGCGCGTGCATTGGATCGATAATGACGCGCGTCAGGCGGGCTGCATCGAGCGCGCCTTCCTCCAGGTCGAAATCCCAGGCGCGGTTCTGCTGTGCAAGGAGCCGGCGCTGCAGGCGGTTGGCAAGTCGCGCGACGGCGCTCGAAAGCGAGCGCAGCTCGCGGTCGAGGTAGGCGCGCAAGCGCTCCAACTCCTCGGGCGATGAGAGCTGCTCGGCGCCGATCTCCTCGTCGAATTCGCGCGTGAAAACCTTGTACCCGAAGGCTTCGGGGTTATCGAGAACGGAGGTGTTGGGGCGCCATGGCTCGGGAGATTCAAACTGCTCGAAGTCCTCGGGCATGTTGTCGATATCGTCCATGCTCGTGGATTCGGATGTCTCCTGCGTCTCGCTGATCTCGCCGTCAGCCTCGCCGTCCTCACGCTTCTGGTCGCTCGATTCCTCGCCGATCTCGCTCGATTCGTTGTCGCCCTCGTTGCCGTCCTTCTGCTCCTCGTCCTCGCTATCGGACTCATCGCGGTCAGCCTGGACGCTGTCCTCGGTGAGCTCCAGCGCGCGCAGCAGATCTCGCAGGAGACGGCCGAACGCCTCCTGATCCTCCGCGAGGGTGTCGATGCGCTGCAGCAGCTTGGCAGCGCGCTGCTCGATCGAAGGGCGCCACACATCGACCAGGCCCTTGGCGGTGGCGGGCGGGGGCAGGCCCGTGAGACGCTCGCGCACGATCAGCGCGACCGCGTCCTCGAGCGGTGCGTCGGCTCTGGTCTTCACCTCGGCATAGCGGCCGTGCGCGTACTGATCCTCAAGGCGCGCGGTGAGATTGCGGGCCATGCCCGGCATTCGATTGGCACCCAAGGCTTCGACGCGCGCGCGCTCCGCCGCTTCGAAGACGAGACGCGCGGGACCGCTCGACGGGGCGAGCTTGTTATGGATCTTTGTGTCGTGGCAGCCGGCGGTCAGCGCGAAGCTGTCCGCCCAGCCGCGAATGACTGCGATCTCGCGCTGTGAGGGCACGCGTGAGGGCTCAGGGAGTTGCACGCGCTTCGATGTGAATTCTGGCGTGCCGGCGGCAAAGCCTACGTCAATGTCAGGGTGGCCGGCGACGGCGCGCACGCAAAGGCCGATAGCCCGCTTCAAGGGCTCCGTCGGCGCCTCCTTGCGCTTCGGGCCAGTGGTCATAGGGTCAACTCAGGGCGACGTTGGCGGCGCTTTCGGGAAGCTCCTCGCCGAACGAGCGCTGATAGAACTCGGCAACCAGAGGGCGCTCGAGCTCATCGCACTTGTTGAGGAACGTGACGCGGAAAGCAAAGCCGATGTCGCCAAACACTTCGGCGTTCTCCGCCCACATGATGACCGTGCGCGGACTCATCACCGTAGAGAGGTCGCCGTTGATGAAGGCGTTACGCGTCAGGTCGGCGACGCGCACCATGTTGGAAACCTGCTTGCGCTTGGCATCCGTCTTGTTGAACGACTTCACCTTCGAGAGGACGATCTTCACCTCGTCGTCGTGTGGCAGATAGTTCAACGTCGCAACGATCGACCAACGGTCCATCTGGCCCTGATTGATCTGCTGCGTGCCGTGATAGAGGCCCGACGTATCTCCGAGGCCGATCGTGTTGGTCGTCGCGAACAGGCGGAACGCGGGGTGCGGGCGGATGACCTTCGACTGGTCGAGCAATGTCAGCTTGCCGGAAACCTCGAGCACGCGCTGGATGACGAACATCACGTCAGGGCGGCCGGCGTCGTACTCGTCGAACACGAGGGCCGTGTTGGACTGAAGCGCGAAAGGAAGGATGCCCTCGCGGAATTCGGTGACCTGCTTGCCATCCTTGAGAACGATGGCGTCCTTGCCGACGAGATCGATGCGGCTGACGTGGCTGTCGAGGTTGACTCGGATGCACGGCCAGTTGAGGCGCGCGGCGACCTGCTCGATGTGGGTCGACTTGCCGGTGCCGTGATAGCCCTGAACCATCACGCGCCGGTTGTGCTTGAAGCCGGCCAGAATGGCGAGCGTTACCTCGCGATTGAAGAGGTAGTCGGGATCGAGGTCGGGGACGTGCTCGTCCGATTTGGAGTAGGCCGGGACCTCGAGATCGGAATCGATGCCGAAGACCTGGCGAACGGAGAGCTTCATGTCGGGAAGTTTCGCCGGCTTGGTCTCGGCGCCCGACTGGGATTGCGCACGCATGTAGCGGTGTCCTCGGAGTGTGGCGAGCGAACGGGCCGGCGCGGCGGCAATACCGGATTTTAGGCGAGACCCGCTTGCTTCAAATAGTTATAGGCTTGGATGATCTCCCGCAACTTGTCGCCGGAGCGCGCATCGCCGCCATTCGCATCAGGATGGTAAATCTTCACCAGCTCCTTAAAGCGCGACTTGATCTCGACCTTGTCGGCTTCGGCTGACAGGTTGAGCACCTGGAGATTTTTCCTCTCCAGAGGCTTCAATTGGCGCCGACTATCGGCCGGCTGCTCGCGAGCGGCTTTGGCGCGCTTGGCGAAGAAGCCGTGGGGGTCCATGGAGCGGAAGCCCGGGCTCGCCGCAGCCGCCTGGTCCTTGGCCGACGGCGTGCCAGGGGCCGAGGCGTTGACGCCGACCTTCCACGTAGGGCGATGACCGGTCAGCGCGTCCTTTTGGAAGTCCTGGACCTCGCTGTCATTCATGCCGTCGAAGTAGTTGTAGGTCGCGTTGTACTGGCGGACATGTTCCATGCAAAAAGCATAGTAGAGGCCGTCCTTGCCGCGCCCTTGCGGTGCCCGGTGGTCCCCCTGCGCGGTGCACCCCTTCCACTGGCAGCGGGGGTGTCGCTTCTCGCGCGCGGGCTCGGGCCGGCCCCGCTTTGAGCCGACGCGAATGCTGTCGAAGTATTTTGAGTCGAGCTTCATTGTAACTGAAGTATGATCCCCCGGCCGTTTCCGCACAAGCCAATCGGGCTGGCGGGCAACGCACTATTTTTTTCACATATCGATGAGGCTTCCCCTAATGAGCCTGCAGTCGCGGATGCGCGAAAAACTGATGGTGTCTCTCGGACCGACGCGCCTCGACGTGGTCAATGAGTCGCACCAGCACGCCGGCCATGCGTCCTCGCCCGGCACTGGTGAAAGCCATTTCCGCGTACTGATCGTCTCAGCCGATTTCGCTGGAAAGTCGCGAGTCGAGCGCCACAGAATGATCAACGATCTGTTGCAGGACGAGCTCAGAGACGGCGTGCACGCGCTCGCCATCAAGGCACTCGCGCCGGGTGAGCAGATCTAGTTTCGAAGGTTGGCCGCTCGAAGGCGCGGCCACAAAAAATCTCGCCTCCGCGTTGAGCGAAGGCGAGATGGTAGCACCGGCCTAAACCAGAGCCGTGGCGATTAGTGCCAACGGCGGTGGTGATGGTGGTGGTGATGCCTCTTGTACCAGCGCTTCTTGTAGTAGCGCTTCTTGTACCACTTACGATGATGGCGGTAGTGCGCCTTCTCGACAACGCTGTTGTCCTGGCTGACGCTCGTCATCTTGCCGAGGACGTTACCGGAGACCGGAGCGGCTTGAGCGCTTCCGACGGCAACAAGAAGAGCACCCGCAACGGCGGCGAGGGAGAGAAGTTTCTTCATAAAAGCTCCTTTTCAACTGTCGCTGCCGCCGCCTTTGTGTTGTTGCGGTAGACAACGAACTTGGATCCTCCTGATGTGATCCACGCTCAAGAGTTGACTGCGGCACCTGAACCTAATCTGAATGGCATCGGTCAGCGATCGGTAGTGGCGCGGTCCCCTGCTCGCATAGCGGAGATAACGACCGGACTAATGCGCAATGCCGTTATTTTGTTCCGCGTCTTGCGAAGTATCTCGAACCGATAGCCGTGGAACGTGAAAACCTGCCCGGGCTCGGGAATATTCTGGGCCTCATGAATGACGAGACCGGCAACCGTCGTTGCCTCCTCATCCGGCAGCCCCCAGCCCATCTGACGATTTATGTCACGTACTGCAACAGTACCATCGACGTTCACGGTGCCGTCGGGCTGGACCCTGATCGCAGATTCGTGCGTGTCGTGCTCATCGGCGATCTGGCCAACGATTTCCTCCAGGATGTCCTCAAGCGTGATGAGCCCCTGCACCTCGCCGTACTCGTCGACGACCAGGGCCATCTGAGCTTTTCGCTTCAGAAACGCATTGAGCTGATCCTTGAGCGGCGTCGTGTCCGGAACGAACCAGGGCTCGACGCAGAAGCTCATGATGTCGAGCTTGCTGACGTCCCAGCCCGTGCGGCCAAGCGTTGCGTAAAGGTCCTTGGCGTGGAGGACGCCGACGATGTTCTCGGGCTCGTCCTTCCAGATCGGAACGCGCGTGTACTGATGCCGCAACAGCTCGTCGACGACCCTTTGCGGAGGATCATCCGCGTCGATGGTATCCATCTTAGTGCGATGGACCATGATGTCGGCGACCTGCAGGTCGCGCAGGTCGAGCACGCCGCCCAGCATGTCAGCGTCATGCCGCGCAACCGAGCCTTCCTTCTTCTGCAGTTCGATCGTGCCTCTGATCTCGTTGTGTGCCGCCAGGATATTTGCCTCGTCGTCGAGGTTGCTCGGCGTAAGCTTCAAGAGCCACCGCACGACGAATTCGATTGTCACGGTGATCGGGTTGAGCACGACGATGATGGTGCGCATGATCGGCGCCACGAATAGCGCGACGCGGTCGGAGTAGGCGAGTGCATACGTTTTCGGGAGCACGGCGGCGAAGATGACGATGAGCAGCGTCATCACTGCGGTGGCGTATACGACGCCGACCTCACCCACGAGTAGAACGGCCAAACCCGACGCCAAGGCGGACGCAAGCACGTCCACGAGCGTATTGCCGATGAGGATGGTGCCAATCATCTTCTCCGGCATCTGCAAGATGCGATTCACGAGCGCCGCGCGCTCGTTGCCTTCCTGCTCCAGCGCATGCATGCGCGCGCGCGAGGCGGCCGTGAGAGCCGTCTCGCTGCCATTGAAAAAGGCCGACAGCGCGATCAGCAGGATTATCGCCAGAAGAATGAGTGCCGTGACGAGTGACATCGGGCGTAACTATGCGCCTCCCTTGCAGTTGCCTGCGCACCATTCCAGCAGGTCGCCGGAGAGCGCACTCTTAGCACAAGCTGAGAGACGGATCGTTAGTGCGCGTTAGGCGTCAAGCTCGGTTGCCAGGAAGGCGCGCATGGTATCGCCAGATACGTCCCGCGCAATGAACGCCTCGCCGATTGCGCGGGCAAGGATGAAGGTCAGACGGCCGTGGCGGACCTTCTTGTCCTGGGCCATCAGCTTCATCAGCGTTTCGATGTCCGGCTTATTGCCGGGTATCTGAGCGATCCTGGTAGGCAGGCCTACCGCGGCAAAGTGCGCGGCAACACGGCCCGGCGCCTCGGCGTCGCAGAAGCCCTGGGCGGCGGAGAAGCGGAAAGCCTGGCACATGCCGATGGCGATCGCCTCACCGTGCAGCAGGCGATCGGAGTAGCCGCAGAACGCCTCGTAGGCGTGGCCGAAGGTGTGCCCCAGATTCAGCAGCGCGCGTTCACCCTGCTCGGTCTCGTCACGGCCGACGATGTCCGCCTTTGCCTTGACGCTCGTTTCGACGGCGTGCGTCAGCGGGGCTGCTTCGAGTGCGAACACCGCCGGATGATTGCGCTCCAGCCAGGCGAAGAAAGGTGCGTCGCCGAGCAGACCGTACTTCGCCACCTCTGCATATCCAGCGCGCAGCTCGCGCTCGGGCAGCGATTTCAGAGTGTCGGTGTCGGCCAGCACCAAGCCGGGCTGGTGGAATGCGCCAATCAGGTTCTTACCCTGCGGCGTGTCGATGCCGGTCTTGCCGCCGACGGAGCTGTCGACCTGCGCGAGGAGCGATGTCGGGATCTGCACGAAGCGAACGCCACGACGCAGAATGGAGGCAGCGAAGCCGGCGAGGTCACCGATAACACCGCCACCCAGCGCAACCACGAGATCGCCGCGTTCAATGCCAGATTCCAACAGGCGCTCGCACAAAGGCTCCAGCTCGCGGAAGCTTTTGGTCTTCTCTCCAGGCGGCAGAACAATCGATGTCGAGTGCCGGCCACCAGGCTTAAGGGCGGCTTCGACGGCCGGAAGATGGAAGCTGGCAACGTTCTGGTCGGTGACGATAGCGCAGCGCGCCGATCCCAGTCGCTCGCCGATAAGCGCAGCTGCGCGGCCAATAAGTCCCGGCCCAATCAAGACGTCGTAGGCGCGATCGCCGAGAGGCACGCGGACTGCGCGGACGTCGTCGACCTTTTCTGCAGCGGCGCTCATGGCGTCACCTCGGTGGACACGGGAAGCGCATCGGACAGCCGCTCCACGATTTCGTTGACGATCACCTCGTGCGGAACATCCCGGCTTTCGATGGTGACGTCGGCTTCCGCGTAGACCGGATATCTCTTCTCCATGAGATCGCGCAGGACGGTCTCGGGATCCCCAGCCTTCAGAAGCGGGCGGTTGCCGCGCCTGCCGACGCGGCGGACCAGTAGAGGCAGGTCGGCCTTGAGCCAGACCGACACGCCGCTCTCGGCGATCGCAGTCCGCGTCTCGTCATTCATGAATGCGCCGCCGCCTGTCGCGAGAACTTGCGGTCCTGCGCGCAGCAGGCGTGCCAGCACCTTACGCTCGCCGTCGCGGAAATAAGGCTCGCCGTGGTCGGAGAAGATATCCTCAATGCTCTTGCCAGCGGCGCGCTCGATCTCCTCGTCGGCATCAATGAACGGCAATCCCAAGCGCGAAGCCAGCCGGCGGCCGATCGCCGACTTGCCGCATCCCATAAGGCCGACGAGTACGACCGAGCGCTGCCCTAGGGCAGTTCGGATCTCAGCCGTTGATTGCGCGTCCGGCATTTGTCTCTCTCGCGGGTCCCCTGGGCGGGATCCTTGCTTGGATTGGCCGAATCAGCCGATGGGCGCCGGCAAGTCAAGCTTAGCCGCCCACAGCCGATTTCACTTCGGGCGCTGTCGCAATTGCCCGCATTGCCTGCGCCGCCTACTTTGGATCGTCGCTGAGTGCAAGTCATAATGGCGCCAACTTGCAGGGCGACCAAAGCCTTTGGGGGACTGGATAGCAAATGCCCAGCTTGTTCCGGTTTTTGTTCATCGTTGGCACAGCCGGTGCCATCGTGACGGGCGCGCTTTATATCCTTGCCACGGAATTCGAGCCGGAACCCCGTACCGTCACCAAGCCTGTACCTGGCGTTAAGGTTCGTTCGGAGTGAAGCGGCCGAGCTAATGCGTAAGCACTGCCCTCTTGCCGCGGTTCGGGCCGGTAAGCTCCTGGCGGGAGCCTCACTTATCGGCTGGCTCCTAGCCCATGGTGCTCTGGCCCAGGACTGGAATCCCTTCGATTCAAACGCCAATCGGGCCCGCGCTCAGCAGCGCGAAGGCGATCGCGGGAATGCACCCCCTTCCAACGCCGACGACGTCGTGCGGCCGCTTGGTGACAGCAGCATCAGCAGCGTGGAGAGGGGCGACCTTGCTCCCGTCATGGCACCCGACGGCTCTGGGTTGCCCTACGAGCTCTGGCAGGGACTGAACGCCAGCACGCTCGAGAAGCTGATCTCTGAAATCGAGATCCCGCCCAAGTCGCCGGCACTGCACAAGCTGTGGCTGCGTCTCATTACCTCCAACATGCCGCCACCCGATGGCGGCGTAACCGACCAGCAGTTCCTCGCGCTGAGGCTGGAGATCCTTTACCGGTCGGGACTTCTCGATGAGGCCTCGCGCCTTCTTGCTGGACAGCCGGCCAGCGATCCGGTGGTGGCGATCCTGTCGGCCCGCAACGCCATCGGGCTCGGCGACAAGACTGGCGGCTGCGATGCCGCGAAATCGGCGGGCGCGGCACCGGCAGCGCTGCCTAAGCCGGTCAAGGCAGACGCGGCGCTCATCTCCGGTTACTGCGCGGCAGTAGCCGGTGATGCGGCGGGCGCGGGTCTTGCCGCCGAGCTCGCCCGGGAGGAGGGCGTCAAAGAAGGGCCGGGGCTTTCGGCGCTCGACGCCTTCTCGATGGGTGCTAAGCCGCAGGCGCCGGAGGATGGATCCATCACGCTATTGGACTATCGACTGATCGAGGTCGCCGGCGGGGCTGTCGAGGGCAAGCATCTGCGTGCACACGCTGCGCCGGCCTTGCTGGCCGCGCTGGCGCTCGACAATCAAGCTCAAGCGCCCGATAGGCTTGCTGCCGCGGAGGCTGCCGCAACAGTCAACGCGATCACGCCGCAGCAACTCGCCGACATCTACCGTACGTTCGGTCGCGGCGAGGCTTCGGTTTCCGACGCGGCGGGAACAGATACACCCATGCGCCGCGCCTCCTTGTTCGTTGCGGCAGAAACCGAGGAGACGCCGCAGAAGAAAGTCCGTTTCATCCGGGCGCTTCTTGATGAGGCTCACCGCGCAGGCTTCTACCTTACGGCGCTGCGCATGGCCGCTCCGCTGTCGGACACGATCGTGGGTGCGCCGGAAATCGGCTGGTATGCGGAAACAGGTGTCGAGGTCGCGCTGGCGGCCGGCAACTTCGGCAGGGCGCGCGAGTGGACTGCGTTCGGATCGGCGCAAACGGGAGCAGCGGCGAACCTCGACCACTGGCTGGCGCTGATCGACATCGCTGAGGGGGCGGAAAGGCGCGAGGATGATCTTCGGGCCGTCGAGGATCTCGCGGTGCGTGGCCGCATGGATGCGACGCTGCTGCACCGGCTCGCGACGGTGCTCGACGCGCTCCAATACAACGTGCCCATCCCGCTGTGGGAGGCGGCCAGCAAGACGCCGCAGCCAGCGGGCGGGCATCTGCCCGAGACCGGCGTGCTGACGGAGCTGCAGGATGCCGCCAAGAAGCGGCAGTTCGGCCGCACCGTGCTGCTGGCCATGCAGACCTTGGGGCCGAACGGCGCAGAGGGCGCGCACATGATCGCGCTCGGCGATGCCATCCGGGCGCTGCGACGCGCCGGGCTCAAGGAAGACGCTGACAGTCTCGGGTTCGAGGCCCTTTTCGCCGGCTGGCCGAGAAGCGTCAGTAACTGAGTATGCGGCGGCAGTCGCGCCGGCTCTCAGGCAGGGCTGGCGCTGTACGCCCCTCGACCTCCGGAGCGCGGCGGATACTCCGAGCGCCCATGCGAGTCTGATACGTTGGATGACTCGCCATTACCACGAGGCACTCATCGAAGCGGCCATGAGCACATCCCAGCGACAGCTCGATACGTTCCTAGAGATGCTCAGCATCGAGCGCGGCGCCACCACCAACACCATCGAGGCATACCGGCGCGATCTCGGTCAGTACCGGGGGTTCCTCGCCGGCCGGGGGATCGATGTCGCTGCGGCCGATCCCGCCGTCGTGTCGTCGTGGCTCGCGGCATTGTCGGAGGCGGGGCTCAGTGCGTCTTCGCGGGCGCGGGCGCTGTCGGCGGTGCGCCAGCTCTACAAGTTCCTGCTGGCCGAGGGCGAGATCGAAGCGGACCCGACGCATGGGCACTCCGGGCCGCGGAAGAAGCGGGCGCTGCCCAAGACACTGAGCGTCGCCGAGGTCGACAAGCTGATCTCAACGGCGGCGCGGCGGGCCGAGACAGCAGCCGGCATCGAGCAATTCCGCGCTCTGCGGCTCTACTGTCTGATCGAGATGTTGTACGCGACGGGCATGCGCGTCAGCGAACTTGTCTCGCTTCCGCGCTCCGTTCTCTCCGGCGATGCGCGCGTCCTCACCATCAAGGGCAAGGGCGGCCGCGAGCGACTGGTCCCGCTCAACTCCTCGGCGAGGTCGGCGCTGGATCGCTACCTTGCCGTGATCTCGGGGGAAGGGCGAGTGGCGTCCAAGTGGCTGTTCCCCTCGCGCAGCGTCGAGGGCCACCTGACGCGTCAGCGACTGGCGCAAGATCTCAAGCTCGTGGCCGAGGAGGCTGGACTCGATGAGACGCGGGTGAGCCCGCACGTGCTGCGGCACGCTTTTGCCAGCCACCTGCTTGACCGCGGGGCTGACCTTCGCTCGGTGCAGCAACTGTTTTTTTTTAATGATACGGCGACCACCGAGATCTACACGCATGTGCTCGAGGAGCGACTGAAGAAGCTGGTGCACGACCATCACCCGCTAGCCAAGAAGGGGTAAGGCCAATTCCGGCCAGACATTAAGCGCTGCGACGCCGGTGCCTTGACAGACCGGAAAAGCTAGCGCGAATGTCGGCCGACCCCCTGGATATGACGTGAGGACCCGCTTGGATCGCTCCCCCATCCGCACCTACCTCGACTTCGAAAAGCCGATCGCCGAGCTGGAAAGCAAGGTCGCGGAGCTACGCGCGCTCGAGGGTGATGATCACCCGGTGTCGATTGCGGATGAGATCAAGAAGCTCGAACAGAAGGCCCGCGGGGCCCTCGTCGACACCTATTCCAAGCTCACGCCCTGGCAAAAAACACAGGTCGCCCGGCATCCCGACCGGCCGCATTGCCTCGACTTCATAAGCGCGCTGATCGAGGACTTCACGCCGCTGGCCGGGGACCGCTATTTCGCCGAGGACGAGGCTATCGTGGGCGGGATTGGCCGCTTCCGCGGGCGTTCCGTCGTGGTGATCGGACACGAGAAGGGCTCCGATACCGAGAGCCGCATCCGGCACAATTTCGGCATGGCGAAGCCCGAGGGCTACCGGAAAGCCGTGCGGCTGATGGAAATGGCAGAAAAGTTCGGGCTGCCGGTCATTACCCTGGTGGATACCGCCGGCGCCTATCCCGGCGTTGGGGCGGAGGAGCGCGGCCAAGCCGAGGCGATCGCCCGGTCTACGGACTGCTGCCTTGCCATCGGCGTGCCGCTGATCACCGTGGTCATCGGCGAGGGTGGGTCCGGCGGCGCTATCGCCATCGCAACGGCCAACCGCATCCTGATGCTGGAGCACTCGATCTATACGGTCGCCTCGCCGGAGGCCGCGGCCTCCATCCTGTGGCGAGATTCTGCCAAGGCGATCGACGCTGCCACGAATATGAAGATCACGGCCCAGGACCTGGACCAGCTCGGGGTGATCGATGTGATCATCACGGAGCCCGTGGGCGGGGCTCATCGCGACCGCGAAGCGATCATGAAGGCGACGGGAGACGCCATAGTGCGGGCTCTTTCGGAGTTCGATGGCAAGTCGCCAGCAGACATCCGGCGGCAGCGGCACGCCCGCTTTATGGAAATTGGCCAGTCTTTGTAATGGCTTAGGTTCGCCCGACCGCAGCAGGGTGGCTGCCCGGCGCCCCATTCCCGTCCTATCTACCGGGTACCTTCGGGCTGACCTGACACGGGGCGGCGTAAGCCGAATCGTATTAGGATTTCCGTAACGTTAGCGATTTGTTAAACTCTGAGGATCGATGGTGGTCGCCGTGCGCCAGGGGCATTGCGTATGCGTATGATCATCCTTGGCTCTGTTCTGAGAGCCCGAATCTTTGCCGCTATTTCCGCGGTCGGCGCAGCGTGCGCGCTTGCTGGCTGCGGCTCGGGCGTTCCCACCCTCATCCCGGCAGAGCAGCCCCTCAGCAAAGAGACGATGTCGATGCTCGGGCGCAAGGGCATGGATGCCGGCGCTCCTATCTTCGTGCGCATCTTCAAAGAAGAGTCTGAACTCGAGGTCTGGAAGCAGCGCGACGACGGCCACTTCTATCACTTCAAGACCTACCCGATCTGCAATTGGTCCGGGAATCTCGGCCCGAAGACCGCGATAGGCGACAAGCAGGCGCCTGAGGGGTTCTATCGTGTCGCGACGACGCAGATGAATCCCAACTCGCAGTACTACCTCGCCTTCAACCTCGGCTATCCGAACGCCTATGATCGCGCTCTGCAGCGCACGGGCGATGCTCTGATGGTGCACGGCGCGTGCAAGTCAGTCGGCTGCTACGCCATGACCGACGCGCTGATGGAAGAGATTTACATGCTCGCGCGCGAGTCACTGCGCGGCGGCCAGGACGCTTTCGAGGTGCATGCTTTCCCGTTCCGCATGACGGACGCGAACATGGCGCGCTTCAACGGCAACGAGAACATGCCGTTCTGGAAGACGCTGAAGCAGGGATACGACTTCTTCGAGAAGTATCGCCTGACGCCCACAGTCGCCGTTTGCGAGAAGCGGTACGTCGTCAACGTGAAGATGTCGGCGTCTGACGCGTCGTCGCTCCGGCCAGACGGGCGCTGCCCGCGCTTCCAACGACCGATGTACGAACCCTTCACGCCGCGGCCCTTCGAGCAGGAGGTGGCCGAGGAGCGCATCGTGGCGCCGGGTCCCAAGACGCGCCAGTTCGCCGCCGCTCAGCCGCAGGACGCGATTGCCGCTACGATCAACAACAGTTACCAGCCGGCGTTCGGGCTAGGTGCGCCAGTAGATACAGGCAGCACAGCGGCCCCTGCTCTTGGTTTCTCGCAGTAGTGGCTGCGTCGACATACATCGTCGCGACGCCCGTTCTGGTTGAAGCATTGCTTCGGCCCAGCAGTCCGGCCATGGTGCTGTGATGTCCGATCGCAAGCGCCGCTGGCCAACGCTCATCACCATCACTGCATTGCTCGCCGGTATCGCCGTCGTCGGCTTCATCTTCTGGCCGACGATCTATTCGCTCATCGAAGACGAGCTGATCTATCAGAAGAAGGCGGGCAACTGGACCGCGTACGAAGCGGGCCGGACACTTGCGGGAACTCCCGATCTCAGCGCTTTGCCAGAGCGGCTGCAGCGCCAAAATATGAAGCTGGGGGATGCGATATTTATGCGCATCTTCAAGCGCGAGTTCGAATTGGAGATGTGGATCAAGAAGGGAGATCGCTTCGAGCTTTTTGCCGCATATCCCATCTGCATGTGGTCGGGATTGCTGGGGCCCAAATTGAAACAGGGCGACAAGCAGGCGCCTGAGGGCTTCTACAGCGTTGATTCTTCAGCGCTCAATCCGAACAGCCAATATCGGCGCTCGTTCAATCTGGGATTTCCGAACGCGTTCGACAGCGCACATGGTCGCACCGGGTCGCTGCTGATGGTGCACGGCGACTGCCGTTCTATCGGCTGTTACGCGATGACCCACGGTGTTATTGATGAAATTTGGTCGCTATTGACCTCAGCGCTCGCAGCTGGTCAAAAGCGGGTTCAAGTACAGGTCTTCCCGTTCCGCATGTCGGAGACAAATATGTCACTGCATGCGGGGAATCCGAACATCGGGTTCTGGCGACAGCTACGGGTCGGGTACGACGCCTTCGAGCGCGATCGTGTCCCACCGAATGTGAGTGTCTGCGATGGACGCTACACAATTCGGCCCTCAACCGGGGTTAGCGACGGCAGCGCGCCCATCACCGTGAGCTGCCCTGCGACGTGAGTCGCAGTTGACAGTCGCTGCTCATCCTTTCACCTGCCGAATATGCCAGCACGAAGAAGAGTTAGAGAGTTCAACATGCTGACACGTTTCGTAACACTTAGCGGCAACTGCCGTTCAAATCGTTGCAGTGGCACGCCTCATGCAGAAACGGCTGCATGAGAAAGCCGATCGCAAAAATGGGGCGCACCGCTCTTACATTGTGCGCAGCTGTCGCCGTCCTGGGACACATAGGGACCGCGTCAGCACTTTCGCTGGACATCAAGGACATCACCGACTTGCGCATGGAGCGCAAGAAGGCGAACGCTTCCGGCAAGTTGCCGCTGCCCGGCACGCCGGACCTTGATCGTCTCGACCAACGCATCACTGAGAAGGGAGTTGCGCAAGACGCTCCACTTTTCATTCGCGTGTTCAAGGCCGAATCCGAAATGGAGGTCTGGACGGGCGATGAGAGCGGCAACTACACGCTCTTCGCGACATATCCGATCTGCTACTGGTCCGGAACGCTCGGGCCGAAGCAGAAGGAAGGCGACAAGCAGGCCCCGGAAGGCTTCTACACCATCACGATGGAGCAGAGCATCCATAAGGGGACGCGCTGGCCCAAGTCTCTCAACGTGGGTTATCCGAACGCATTCGATAAGGTGAACCTGAGATCGGGATCCTACATCCTGATCCACGGCGGATGCGCGTCGATCGGCTGTTTCGCGATGACCAACAAGGTCAGTCAAGAAGTCTACAAGCTGGCGACGGATGCACTCGATGCGGGTCAGCCGCACATTCCGATCCATGTGTTCCCATTCCGCATGACCGAGGCCAATCTCGCCAAGTACGATGCTCCGCAATGGCGCAGCTTCTGGGCGAACCTCAAGGAAGGGCACGACCTCTTCGAGCGTACGCACCGCCCTCCCCGCGTAAGTGTTTGCGGGCCTCGCTACGTGTTCTCCTCGGCAAGCCGGATGGAGGCCGCCAATCCAGGCCCGCTGGACGTGTGTCCCGAGACGGCACAGGTCATCGCCGACCTGTCGCGGATCAACAAGCGCGTCGCCGAGCAACCGGAACCGCAGAGGCAGTCCGAGGAAATCAAGACGGCATCCCTGTCCGGGCCGGCGTCCTACCTCAGCGGTCCTGCTACTGCTGCCATCATCGCCAACCGGCTGGGCGAGAATTTCGAGCAGCAACTAGCCCCGCGCACGCCGCATCCGGGCCTCAGCGAAACGCTGACGCGTCAGCTCCCGTGCTCGCTGGCGCTTCCGAGCTGCCGTCGCTACGCGGAACTGCGCGAGCAGATCGCCCACAAGGTGACGCTGAAGCTCGAGGAGCCTGAGCGCGAGAAGGCCCGCGAACCGAAGAAGAAGAAATCGGCCAAGAAGAAGCGCCGGAGCCGGCACTACAGCGAAGTAAGTGAGTATCGGTCGTATCGCTCGCATCGCTCCTACCGGTCCGAGCGCTACGCCGAGTAGTGCGAGGCTTCTAGTCGCGCAATCAAGCGAAACAAGAGGGCCCGGTAGCCGCAGGCGGCTTCGGGCCCTCTTGCTTGCAGTCGGTTCCGGCAGCATGCGATACACGCTGAGGTAAAGACAATCAGCGGGTCATCAACATGTTGAGCACTCTTCCCAGAAAGCTCGAGCGCTTCACGGAAACCGCCATTTTCGCCAGCCGCTGGATCCTTGCTCCCTTCTACCTCGGCCTGGCACTCTCGCTATTCGTCCTGCTGATCAAGTTCCTTTTCGAACTCGTGC
Source organism: uncultured Hyphomicrobium sp. (assembly GCA_964493785.1). Classification (GTDB taxonomy): domain Bacteria; phylum Pseudomonadota; class Alphaproteobacteria; order Rhizobiales; family Hyphomicrobiaceae; genus Hyphomicrobium_A. The sequence continues at coordinate 180,360 of CAZBPM010000003.1, forward strand.
ATATCGCCGAGACGGCGTTCACCGCTACAGAATCGCAGGTGATCCTCGGTCTCTTGGCGCTTGTCGATCTGGCGCTCACCGGATCGCTGATCATCATTGTCATCTTCTCGGGCTACGAGAACTTCGTCTCCAAGATCGATCATTCCGCGCACCGCGACTGGCCCGAGTGGATGGGCACGATCGATTTCACAGCGCTGAAGATCAAGCTGCTCGGCTCGATCGTCGCCATCTCCGCAATTCAGTTGCTGAAGCAGTTCATGACGATCTCGACCGTGAGTGATCGGGACCTGTTCTGGCTGGTCACCATCCATGTGGTGTTCGTCGTGTCGAGCGTATTCCTGGCGCTGTCCGATCGCATCGCGGGAACTCACGGGAGCTCGGAGCCTGCGCACACCTCTCACGCGCCAGCACCCACGACGCCAACCAGCAGCAAGAAGCACGGATAGAGGACACGCGACGTCATGAGCCGTGTCGTCATCGTCGGCGGCTACGGCGCGTTTGGCGCGCATATCGCGGAGCGGTTGGCCCGCGATGGCGGCATCGAGATCGTCATCGCTGGCCGATCGCTGACGAAGGCTCGTGCGTACGCCGACTTGCTCGCAAAGGCAGGCGCACGAGCGAAGATCGAAGCGACCGCTCTCGATGCAAACCGCGCCAGCGACAACGATGTGCGCGCGCTCGGCGCCGACGTTCTGATCAACGCATCCGGGCCATTCCAGGCGCAGAACTATCGACTGGCACGCGCGTGCATCGGGGCAGGCTGTCACTACATCGACCTCGCGGATGCGCGCGCGTTCGTGTGCGGCATCCCAGTGCTGGATGACGCAGCGCGCGCGGCCGGCGTCAGCGTCATCAGCGGCGCGAGTTCGGTTCCGGGCGTTTCCTCCGCAGCGGTCGCTCAACTCTCGGACGGGCTGGAGACGGTCAGCGAAATCCTGATTGGGATCTCGCCCGGCAACAGTTTTGACCCCGGCGTTGCAACGACAGCCTCCATCCTCGGCGCTGTCGGAAAGCCGTTCGCCGTGCGGGCGGGCGGACGCGCGACAACGGCGTATGGCTGGCAGGGACTGCATCGCCATCGGTTTGAGGAGATCGGGGCGCGTTGGATGGGGGATGTCGATGTCCCCGATCTCGAGCTTCTGCCGGCGCAATATCCAGGCGTCGAGACAGTGCGCTTCACGGCGGGCCTGGAGGTGGGCGCTTTCCATCTTGGCCTGTGGGGAGTCTCGTGGCTCGCGTGGGCCGGTTTGCTGCGCAGACCGGGGGCGCTCGCAGCGCCGATGCTGGCAATGAAACGCCGGCTTTCAAGGCTCGGCTCGGATACGGGCGGCATGTTCGTGCGCGTGTCGGGGCGCGACAGCGCGGGTGTGCGGCAGCAGCGCTCATGGCATCTCGTAGCGCCGCACGGGCACGGGCCGTACGTGCCCGGGATTGCGTCGGTCATCCTCGCACGGCGGCTGCTCTCGGGAGCCGGACCAGCACCCGGAGCGACGCCCTGCGTGGGATTGTTCGAGCTTGCCGCGTTCGAAAGCGAGGTGGCCGACCTCAACATCCGCTGCACCGTTTCAATGGACGAAGCCGGCGCATAGCTGCTGCGCCGGACGCCGGTGGAATTGCTCCAAGATAGACTTATATCCCGGAGCGAAACCGACAGCCTCGTGCACCACTCCCTGGAGGCCAAATGAAAGCCCAAGCCGACTACTCCGCGCTGGCGCCCACGACCGAACCGCACCTGACGCCGCGTCCAATCGATGCGGGCGTTCGCATCGGACATGCGCATCTCAAGGTCGCCGATCTCGATCGCGCGCTCGCGTTCTACTGCGGCGTACTCGGCTTCGAGCTGAAGCAGCGCTATGGCCGGGAAGCGGCATTCCTGTCGGCCGGCGGCTATCATCACCACCTCGGCCTCAATACGTGGGAGAGCAAGGGTGGATCGCCGCCGCCGCGCGGGACGACGGGGCTGTTTCACGTCGCCATCCTCTACCCGAGCCGGGCCGCTCTGGCGGATGCGCTCAAGCGGCTGGTCGAGGCCGGCGTGCCACTGGACGGCGCCAGCGATCACGGCGTGAGCCAGGCGCTCTACCTGCGCGATCCGGACGGCAATGGACTGGAGCTGTACTGGGACCGCGATCCCGTGGAGTGGCCACGAACGGCCGACGGCAAGCTTGCGATGGATACGCGTGCGCTCGATCTCGACGCCTTGCTGCGGGAAGCGGCGTAGCGAGTTCACCCGGCGGCACCGAACAAAAAAGCCGGCTCCCAAGAGCCGGCTTTTGCTTAGTCGGAACGATGACGGCAGACGTCAATCCGCCTTGCCGTGGCAGTGCTTGTACTTCTTGCCGGATCCGCAAGGGCACAGCTCATTGCGCGACACACGCCCCCAGGTGGCTGGATCGGACGCGCTTCGATCGGTCGTGCTCTTGCGGGTCTGAATCGGCGGGCGACGATCGGGCGCCGCCGGAACCGGGCCACGCGCTTCGGCGGCGATGGCGGCGTCGGCCAAGGCCAGCTCGTCGAGGCCTGAGAACGGATCGGCGTGGTGAGCATGCATCTCCGGCAGCTCAACGGGCTGCAGGCCGCCGGGCTGGGCCTCAGGCGAAGCAAGCTCGATATGCATAAGCTGGCCGGTGGTGGCCTCGCGCAGATTGCCGAGCATCGCCTCGAAGAGGACGAAGGCCTCGCTCTTGTATTCGTTCAGCGGATCGCGCTGACCGTAGGCGCGGAAGCCGATGACCTGGCGCAAGTGCTCCAGGGTGAGGAGATGCTCGCGCCAGAGGTGGTCCAGTGTCTGCAGCAGCACCATCTTCTCGATCTGACGGAAGTTGGTCGAGCCGATCTCCTGCTCCTTGCGGGCGGCTTTCTCGTCGACCTCCTTGAGGATGCGTTCGGCAATTTCCTTGTCGGCAATGCCTTCCTCGGCAGCCCAGTCCTGGATCGGCAAATCGATGCCGAAGACGCCATTGATGGCTTCGCGGAGCTGGGTGGTGTTCCACTGCTCGGCGTATGCCGTCTCGGGGATGTTCTGGCGTACCAACTCTTCGACGAGCTGTTGGCGCATCTCCTTCACCGTCTCGGAGACGTCCTCCTCGGCCATGATGTCGAGGCGCTGCTCGAAGATGACCTTGCGCTGGTCATTCATCACGTCGTCGTACTTCAGGATCTGCTTGCGGATGTCGAAGTTGCGCGCCTCGACCTTCTTTTGTGCCATCTCGAGGGACTTGTTCATCCAGGGATGGGTGATAGCCTCGCCTTCCTGCAGGCCGAGCGTCTTCAGGACGCTGTCCATGCGGCCCGAACCGAAGATGCGCATCAGATCGTCTTCGAGCGATAGGTAGAACTTCGAGCGCCCGGGATCGCCCTGACGGCCGGAGCGGCCGCGGAGCTGGTTGTCGATGCGGCGGCTTTCGTGGCGCTCGGTCGCCAGCACGTAGAGGCCGCCTGCTTCCAGCGCTTGCTTCTTATGCGCGGCGACCTCGTCCTGCAGTTTGCGGCGCTGCTTATCGACCTCGGCGTCGGTCGGCTCGCGACCGGCTTCGGCCTCGGCAAGCCGCCACTCCTTGAGGCGTGCCTCGGCGTTGCCGCCCAGCTGAATGTCGGTGCCGCGGCCGGCCATGTTGGTGGCGATCGTCACCGAACCGGGAACGCCTGCCTGCGCAACGATGGCGGCTTCTTGCTCGTGATAGCGCGCGTTGAGCACTTGGTGGGGGATAGCCACTCCGTTGCCTTTGGCGGAGCCCTGCTCAACGAGGTAGGAGCCGATGTCGTTTAGATAATCCTTGAGCTCCTGCTCCTTGGGCGATTTCAACTTCTCGGCCAGAGAAAGCGCATTGCGGCCCAGCTCAAGGATGTACTTTTTATCCTTCAGAAGCTCGGAAAGCTGTTCGGACTTTTCGATCGAGACCGTACCGACCAGGATCGGCTGACTGCGACGGTGGCAATCCGCGATCGTCTGCACGATGGCGGCGTACTTCTCTTTCGCCGTGCGATAGATCTCGTCGTCCTCGTCAAAGCGCGAGACAGGCAGGTTGGTCGGGATCTCGAGGACATCGAGGCCGTAGATGTCGAGGAACTCGCTCGCCTCGGTGGAGGCCGTGCCGGTCATGCCTGCGAGCTTGCCGTAGAGGCGGAAGTAATTCTGGAAGGTGATTGAAGCGAGGGTCTGGTTCTCAGGCTGGATCTCGACGTTTTCCTTAGCCTCGAGCGCCTGGTGAAGGCCTTCCGAATAACGGCGGCCCGGCATCATGCGGCCGGTGAACTCGTCGATGATGACGACCTGGCCGCCCTTGACGATATAGTCCTTGTCGCGCTGGAACAGCTTGTGCGCCTTGAGCGCGGAGTTGATGTGGTGGACGAACGAGACATTCTCGATGTCGTAGAGGGAGCCCTTCATTAGGCCCTTCTCGACAAGCTGTGCCTCGACGCGCTCGTTACCCAGATCGGTCAGCGAAACCTGCCGCTGTTTCTCGTCGAGTTCAAAGTCTTCGGCTGTAAGCGTCGGGATGACTTCATCGACGGCCTGATAGAGGTCGGCGCGATCTTCAAGGGGACCGGAGATGATGAGCGGGGTACGTGCTTCGTCGATGAGAATGGAGTCGACCTCGTCGACGATCGCGAAGTTGTGGCCGCGCTGGACCATCTCCGTCTTGTCCATCTTCATGTTGTCGCGAAGATAGTCGAAGCCGAGCTCGTTGTTGGTGGCGTAGGTGATGTCGCAGGCGTAGGCCGCCTTGCGCTCCTCGTCGTCCAGGCCGTGGACGATATTGCCGACGGTGAGGCCGAGGAACTTGTAGACCTGCCCCATCCATTCAGCGTCGCGCTGTGCGAGGTAGTCGTTGACGGTGACGCAGTGGACGCCCTTGCTGGCGATCGCGTTGAGGTAGCTGGGGAGCGTGGCGACGAGCGTCTTGCCTTCGCCCGTCTTCATCTCGGCTATCTTGCCCTCGTGCAGAACCATGCCGCCGATGAGCTGGACGTCGAAGTGGCGCTGGCCGAGGGTGCGCTTTGCGGCCTCGCGTACGGTGGCGAATGCGGGGACGAGCAGGTCATCGAGCGTGGCACCTTCGGCGAGCTGGCGGCGGAATTCATCCGTCCGGCCTCTCAGCTCCGCGTCGCTCAGCCGGGCGATGTCCTCTTCCAACGCGTTGATCGCGTCGACGCGAGACTGGTAGCCCTTCACGCGGCGATCATTGGATGAGCCAAAGATCTTTGCCGCAAATCCGCCGATCGTCGAAAGCATTCGAAGTGTTCCCCAAATTACCGGGCTTCTGCCGGGAGGTATTGGCACGATGCGCGAGAAATTCCTGCCCGCGCCAGGACGCCAAGTTACTACCGGGACGGCTCGATCTGGCTGCGCGGACGGCGCCCGGTGTGCGCCGCAACAGCCGATTGCGCAAGAAGTTAGGCTGCGGGGGAGAGATAAGGACCGCACCATAGGCTTGTCAACGCGCCGGGAACGCTTCTGCGCCCCCCAGAATCATCGGAAATTCTTCGACCAACTCTCCAATTCTTAACTTGGCAGCGCCTATCCAGCCCACTATCCATGGGCCCGCAATCGGCCGGGACCGCCCGTTCCACGCGCACGAGAGCGCAACAATCCTGCGGTATTGGCCTGGGTATTGGCCTCCGTCCGTCCGGCCGTCCAACAATCAAGAGATCAGCATGTATCCAGTCATTCCGAATAAGCGTGTCCTTGCAGGGCTCGCGATAGCAGCCGCAGCCGTCCTAGCCGTGCCCGGCACCAGTGTCCTGGCGCAGGACATCGCGAACGACAAGGTCGTCGCCACGGTCGACGGAAAGCCGATTACGGAAGGCGACCTGAAGCTTGCCGACACCGAGGTCGGCTCCGAGCTCGGTCAGCTGCCGCCAGAGGTCAAGCGTCGCGCGCTCGCCGAATACCTCATCGACAACAAGCTGTTCGCCAATGCCGGTGAAACCGCAAAGCTCGGCGAGACGCCCGAGTTCAAGGCCTACATGGAGTACCTGCGCGGGCGCGCGCTGCGGGAGCAATACTTCGAGAAGATCCTCAAGGCCGACATCAAGGAAGACGAGGCGCAGAAGATCTACAACGCCCGCATCGCCCAGATGAAGCCGGAGACGGAGTTCGCCGCACGGCACATCCTCGTCAGCAGCGAAGAGAAGGCAAAGGAGCTTCGCGCCAAGATCGCGAGCGGCGGCGACTTCTCCAAGCTCGCCGAAGAAAATTCCATCGACCCGGCATCCAAGAAAGATGGCGGGTTCCTCGGCTACTTCGGCATGGGACAGATGGTTCCTGAGTTCGAGGGCGTCGTCGTAAAGATGCAGAAGGGCGATATCTCGGAGCCGGTGAAGACTGCCTATGGGTGGCACATCATCAAGCTCGAGGATCGCCGCGCCAAGGCGCCGCCGGCGTTCGATCAGGTCAAGGACACGATCATGAACTCCCTCGCCGTGCGCAAGGCCCAGGAGACCTCGGCCGAAATGCGCGGCAAGGCGAAAATCGAGTACGTCGACGAGGGCATCAAGAAGCAGGTCGAGGAACAGAAGCAGAAGCAGGCTGAGGCACTCGAAGCAGCGAAGAAAGCTGCCGCCGAGGGCACCAAGCCCGGCGCGGCTCCCGCTCCTGGTGCAGCTCCGGCGCCCGCAGACCCTGCCAAGAAGTGAGCGGCAGGCAGACTTCAGACTTACATGATATCGGGCCGCTTGCTCAAAGCGGCCCGATCTGTTTCCTCTCGCGGCATATTGGAACCGTCCGGAGCCGACGATGGGTAAGCCTGCACCGATTTCTCCCTTCGCACCTGCCTCGCTGCCTGCCGTCCCGGACGTGCCTGGTGTGCGCTTTGCAACCGCTGAGGCGGGCATACGCTACAAGGGCCGCACCGACCTGCTGCTGGGCGTATTCTCCCCGGGGACGCACGCCGCCGGCGTGCTGACACGCTCAAAGACTCGCTCGGCGCCGGTCGACTGGTGCGCGCTCGGCCTGCGTGAAGGCAAGGCGCGGGCGCTGGTGGTCAACTCGGGCAATGCCAACGCCTTTACTGGCAAAAAGGGGCTCGAAGCCGTGGTGATCACGGCCGACGCTGGCGCTGCCGCCGTCGGCTGCACGCCGGCCGAGATCTTCATCGCTTCCACGGGCGTGATCGGCGAGCCGCTCGACGCCGGCAAATTTGCGCATCTGCTCGTTGATCTGGCGGGGACGGCGAAGGCCGATGCCTGGCACGGCGCTGCGCGCGCCATCATGACCACTGATACGTTCCCCAAGCTGGCTACTCGCACGGCGAAGATTGATGGCCACGAGGTCGTCATCAATGGCTTCTGCAAGGGTGCCGGCATGATCCAGCCGGACATGGCGACGATGCTGTGCTTCGTCTTCACCGATGCACCGATCGATGCGGCAGCACTGCAGCCGCTGGTCGCGGACAGCGCGGATCGGACGTTCAACTGCGTCACCATCGACGGTGATACCTCGACCAGCGACACGCTGCTGGTGTTCGCGACGGGCGAAGCGGAGAAGCGTGGCTGCGCCCGCATCTCCGACGCAACCGATCCGCGCATCGCGGACTTCGCCGCGGCGCTGCATAGCCTGCTCGAAGAACTGGCCATCCTCGTTGCCAAGGATGGCGAGGGTATCACCAAGTTCGTGACCATCGAGGTCAACGGCGCAGAGGACGACCGCGCGGCACGTCGCATCGGGCTCTCAATCGGCAACTCGCCGCTGGTGAAAACCGCGATAGCAGGCGAAGACGCCAACTGGGGCCGCGTCGTAATGGCCGTGGGCAAATCGGGAGAAGCAGCGGACCGCGATAAGCTGTCGATCCGCTTTGGAGACATTCTCGTTGCGCACGAGGGCGAGCGTGCACCGAGCTATAGCGAGGATGAAGTCGCAGCCTACATGAAACGGCCCGACATCACCCTCCGCGTCGATCTCGGAATCGGCGACGGCCGCGCGACGGTTTGGACGTGCGACCTGACGCACGGATACATCGACATCAACGCCGACTATCGCAGCTAGTCGAGAGGCGAGTGCGTGGAACAGAACTTCTGGATCGAACGGTGGAGCAAGCAGGAGATCGGCTTTCATCAGGCCGACTTCGATCCGGCGCTCGACAGGTATTGGCCGCAGCTCGACGTACCCGCGGGCTCTGCGGTATTCGTCCCACTGTGCGGCAAGAGCCTCGACATGGTGTGGTTGGCGCAAAAAGGATATCGCGTCATTGGCGCCGAGCTCAGCGAGCGCGCCGTTGACGATTTCTTCTCTGAGCGCGGCCTTACGCCCGAGACGCGCAGCGAAACCGGTTTCACCGTCAAATCGTCGGGGCCTTACGAGATCTGGTGCGGCGATTTCTTCGCACTGCCGCCGTCGACGACAAGTGATGTGGGCGGTGTCTACGACCGCGCGGCGCTGGTCGCGCTGCCTGCTGAAATGCAGCAGCGATACGCGGCGAAGATGAAAACGTTGCTGCCGAAGGCGCCGATCTTGCTCGTGTCGCTTGCGTACAATCAGAGCGAGATGGCAGGCCCCCCGTTCTCAACGCCGCGCAACACTGTGGAGGCTCTTTTCGCCGACCACTACGAGTGCGTGGAACTCGTCGCCAAGGACGCTCTGCCGCGTCATCCTCATTTCAAAGAGCGCGGCATGTCCGCGTTGCTGGGCTCGGTCTACCTGCTGCGCCCACGTTGATCTCAAAGAGGCACCGCCCGCGCGGGCCGCAATTCAGCGACACCGGCGGGCGGAGAGTGTTAGCGGTGGTGGCGATGGCGGTGGGTCTCGCGGCAGACCTTCACCCACTTCGTGCGCTTCTTGCCGAACTTCCAGACCGTCTTCTTGACCATCTGGCAGCGGTAGCCGTCACGTGGGCCGGCCTCTGCTGAGGTCGGGGCAGCTGCCATCGCAAGGGGGGCGGCGAGCAAAGCCATCAAAGCAAGATACTTCATGATCATCTCTCCTGATTGTCCTTAGCGCGTCAGGTGGCCTTGCTTCAGTCACTCTGCGCGAACACAGACAACAACGCGGGCTAAGCAGGCGCTCCGTCGCCTGCCACAAAGATACCTTGAGCGTGAATGGGCGTTCAGCGGGGTCTGCACAACAGGAGCACGCCCCTTCGGCTTATCCATGTTCGGGCATTAAGCTCGACTGCAAATCGTTGCCGAGTGTGTCGACTGCGCAACGTCACAATGTAATAATTCGCATAACATCGTTGCTGCGCCGGGCGGGATTTCGTCGGGCGGAATCTTTCACAGTGCTGCGTTGGTGTGCTCCGTGGGATTGCTGGGATCAGTTGCCGGGCTTGTGACCGCCTTTGTTTCGGCGCCGATGTACGTAGTCTCTTCCCCTTGGGAGGAGTGGCGGCATCAAGCGGTGCCGCCCAAGAAACGCGTCGACTTCGATGCGAACATAAAAACGCTTGTGGTGGTCGCCGGGGTGTCCGGCAGCGGCAAGAGCACCTTCATCCAGCAACTCCTGACTGCAAGTCTGTCGGATGATATCGCTTCACGTCTGCCGCAAGACATCAAGCGCTGGAGCTTCGTAGGCGAGAAGATCCCGAGAGCCCACCGCTTGCTCGGCTCACCGTCGGAGCGGCCCGACGGCCAGATCATCCATTACGAGATTACTCAGGCTTACAAACCGCGGCCGGACGGAGAATGCCTGCCGCCGGCACCCGACGATTACTGGGCGTGCGAAGACATTGCGTTCATGCGGAAGATTTCCGCGGCTGAGCAGGTATATCTCGTCGTGGTCGAGGCTCCGGGGGAGCGGGTCGCCTCACAACTCAGCAACCGATCGCTCCTGTTGCACATACCGACCGTGCTGCGCCCGTTGTTTGTGCGGTGCGGCGGGCGCTTGCAGGCGATGGAGGAGCGTCTACCGTCCTGGATTTCCGGTAAGGCTAGCCGGGTTCTCGGCCGTCGTTGGCGGCATCGTTCAATGCTCAGAGAGAGAAACATTCGCCTTATCGAGCTTTATCGGCGCCCAAACGCTCTCGAGGAGATCTATCGCGAATGGCCCCGCACTCTGCAGGAGGCGTGGGGCAAGCGCATGGTCGGCGAGGCTCTGCGCGTAACGCCTGCCGCGGACGATAGCGGGCGCGCCAGCTTCACCCTTTACGAGCCGACGCCCAACTAATTAGGTCAAGATCGTACCTTGCCATTATAGGCTGACATCGGCCGTCCGAGTGCGCATAATCTCACTCTGGGAATCAACAGCTTAATCAGAGAAAGCCCGCTTTGGCGAAGGGCATGGGATCCGCACTAGGACTGGTCGTGGCAGCTTGGGCTGCCGCGGCGCATCCGGCTGTAGCCGGCTCCGCCGTCGTGTTCGATCTCGACGAAGGTCACGTGCTCTATGCCGAGGACCTCGATGCCCCGTGGTATCCCGCGTCGCTAACAAAGATGATGACGGCGTACATTACGCTGACCGCCATTCGCGAGAAGCGCGCGACGAAAGAGACCAAGATCTTCATCTCGCCGGCGGCATTCAAACAGCCGCCGACGCGGCTTGGCCTAAAAGTCGGCAAGGACATAACGCTGGATGAGGCGCTGCGCGCCCTCATGATGCGCTCGGCCAACGATGTGGCCGTCGCGATAGCGGAGACGCTCGGCGGCGACGAGGCTTCCTTCGTCAAGGAGATGAACCAGACGGCGGCGCGCCTGGGCATGGCGCACACACACTTCATCAATCCGCACGGGTTGCCGGCAGAGCAACAGGTCACCACAGCGCGCGACATGGGGATCCTTTCGCGGGCACTGCTGCGCGACTTCCCCGAGGAAACGCCGCTCTACGCTTTGACGCAGACACAGATCGGCAAGATCATCGTCGGCACGCACAACGCGCTGCTAACGTCGTTCCCCGGCGGCGATGGAATCAAGACCGGATACACCTGTGCGTCCGGATACAATCTTGCTGCGAGCGCGACGCGCGATGGCCGCAAGCTGATCGCAATCGTGCTGGGCGAAGGCAGCGGCAACGCCCGGACGGCGCGCGCCGCAGCGCTTTTGGAAAACGGCTTCCGCACCTACGAGTGGAAGACGTCTTTCCCGATTGCCCGGCTTGAGAACTATCCGAGCACCGTCGTCGGGGCGGGCTTTGAGCCGGATGCCGGCATGATCGACCGGTTCCGCGCCTGTGCCGCACCGCCTCCGCCACCACCGCAGGAAACCGCCGCGGCGGCAGGCACGGCAAAGCCCGGGGCTCAGCCTGCGGCGCAGGCGGCTGCGAAATCGACCGCGAAGAAGGTTTCAACGAAACCCGCGGCCACGGCTTCCAAGAAAACCCACGCCAAGAAGAAAAAGAAGCGCCAGCCGCTCGACTGAGCTGACTAGTGCACGCGCGGTAACTTGCTCTCGATAGAATCCCAGATCATCGCTGCGATGTCGTTGCCGCCGAATTCCTTCACCTGACGGATGCCGGTGGGCGAAGTGACGTTTATCTCGGTGAGATAAGGGCCGATGACGTCGATGCCAGTGAAGAGCAGTCCGCGCTTTTTAAGCTCAGGGCCGAGGCGGGCGCAAATCTCCTCCTCGCGCTTCGTCAGCGTGGTCGGTTTCGCCGTGCCGCCGACGTGGAGGTTGGAGCGCGTCTCGCCCTGCTGAGGAACGCGGTTGATGGCGCCGGCGAATTCGCCGTCGACGAGGATGATGCGCTTGTCGCCATCCTTCACCTCGGGGCGGAACTGCTGCACCATAAACGGCTCGCGGAACACGGTCTGGAACAGCTCGACGAGCGAACCGGTGTTGCTGTCGTCCTCTCTGAGGCGGAAGATTGCAGCGCCGCCGTTGCCGTAGAGCGGCTTCAAGATGACGTCGCCCATTTCCTTGCGGAAGGCCTGCACATCCTCGAGCTGACGCGTCACGATGGTCGGCGGCATGAGGTCTAGGAAGTCGAGGACGAAGATTTTCTCCGGCGCATTGCGGACGTGCGCTGGATCATTCACTACGAGCGTCTTGGGATGGATGCGCTCAAGCAGGTGCGTCGTTGTTATGTAGGCCATATCGAACGGTGGGTCCTGGCGCAGCAGCACCACGTCGCGATCGGCCAGGTTCTCGACGCGCGGATCGGAAAGCTGATAGTGCGCGCCGACCTTGTCCTCCACCTTGAGCGTATGGCCGCGCGCGAGAAGCTTGTCGCCGTGAAGCGAAAGGTTCGGCGGCGTGTAGTAGAAGAGGTCGTGTCCGCGCTTTTGCGCTTCTAACAGGATCGCAAACGTGGAATCGCCGCGGATGTCGATCCGGTCGATGGGGTCCATCTGGCAGGCAATGCGTAGGGGCATGCGGCGCTCGCTGTTAGCTGCGGACGCACGGGTATAGGGCCTGCGACCGCAAATTTGAACCTCGTGGCAAAACGAAGCCGTCACGATCCAGGCTGCCGACTGGCAGGGCGCGTAACGATCCTGGTCTAGAGGCCGTTCTCGATATGGCGGGGCCAGCGACGGGGCAGGATGAGCATCAGGTCGTACCCCTGCTCGTAGGCGTGGTAGCGAGGGCGGTGCGCGAGCCAGTAATCTGCAGCGTTGCGGATGCGGTCTGCCTGGTGGCCGCCGACGGCAGCCTCGGCCGCCTCGCGCGTCGGTCGGCGCTTCACCTCCACGAAAGCGAGGCGCGTGCCGCGAACGGCAATGATGTCGATCTCGCCGGCCCTGGTCCTCACGTTGCGACCCAGGATGCGGTAACCTTTGGCCATGAGCGCCGCGCTAGCGAGTAGCTCGGCAAAGCGGCCGGATCGCAGGCGGGCGCGGCGGATCTGTGCATCGGCCGGACGGCGCGGCGGGCGGGCGTTCATTTCTCGCTCTGGCGCAGCTTGAGACCAAGGTCATAGACGCGGCTCTTCGGCACCCCGAGCGCATCGGCGACGGCTTTGGAAGCGTCGCGCAGGCTCATCTCATCCAGGGCCTTGGTCAGGCGGGCCTCGATGTCCTCGTCGCTGACGTCGCCTTCGACCGGCGGGCCTACCAGGATGACAAACTCGCCCTTGGCGGTCCTTTCGCCGGCCGATGCCGCGAGCTGATCGAGAGGGCCACGCGACACTTCCTCGTGGAGCTTGGTCAACTCCCGCGCTACGGCGGCAGGCCGCGAACCCAGCACGGCCAGGAGGTCGGCCAACGTCTCGGCGACGCGCGAGGGCGCCTCGAAGAACACCAGCGTCGCCGGGACCGACGCAAGCTCGCCGATGCGGGTGCGGCGCGCGCCCGAGCGCGGCGGCAGGAAGCCGGCGAACAGGAATGCGTCGGTCGGCAGGCCGGCCACAGACAATGCGGTGAGCGTCGCTGAGGCGCCCGGCAGAGCCTCGACGCGGTGACCCCGATCCAGCGCCTCACGGACGAGCTTCCAGCCGGGATCGGACACCAGCGGGGTGCCCGCATCGGAGATCAGGGCGATGCGGCGGCCGGCCGCGAGATCGGCCAGGACACGAGGCCGCTCCCTGGCGGCGTTATGCTCGTGATAGGGCCTCGTCGGCACGTCGATGCCGAAGTGGTTCAGCAGTGTGCGACTGTGCCGGGTGTCCTCGCACAGAATTGCGTCCGCCCGAGCAAGTACGGCCAGCGCGCGAAGGGTGATGTCGCCAAGGTTGCCTATGGGAGTTGCGACGACATACAGCCCGGGCGCCAAGTCAGGACGTAGCTGACGGCGCAGCTCACGCGCGGCGAGGTCTGCGACCGGGCTTTCGTTCGACACGCCTGTGGCGGGATCTGCGGGCATTTCTCCGGGCGTCCCCGAAGGCGTTCCTGTTGGCACTTCCGGGGGCATTGCGGCGATCACTTTCGCAACTGCGATGTTGAATGTTCACGATAGTGGCTGGAAGACACTTTTCGAGCGCAAATCGAACGTCTAACCAGGGGGATAGTCGAATCATCACTGGGTCGGGCGACCGATGTCCTCGTGGTGATCGCAGAACAACCGGGCAACGCCAAGGGGGAACCCGGATTCATGCGAACGGGCTTGCAGCTCTGCAGACTAGGCGGAGGCCGATCCGCCCTCGCACTGGCATTGTGCGGGTTCGTCATCGCCGGCTGCTCGACGAGTGGCATGGGTCCGGCAGAAGCTCCCAGCGCATCCCTCGCACCACCCACCAGTCAGAACCAAGGCCCGATCCGGGCGCCGGTCAAAATCGCCCTGCTGCTTCCCATGGGGGGCATGGGCGAGACCGCAGCCGTCGCCAAAAGCCTGAAGCAGGGCGCCGAGATGGCGCTATTCGAGGTCAACGACCCGAACGTCGAGCTGATCACCAAGGACGATGGGGGCACGCCGGCACGTGCACGAGCCGCCGCCGATGCCGCCATCAAGGAAGGCGCCGAGATCATCATCGGCCCGCTGCTGTCGCCGTCGGTGAGCGGTGTCGCGCCGGTGGCGCAAGAGGCCAAAGTGCCCGTCATCTCGTTCTCGAACAACACGCAGGTGGCCGGCAACGGCGTCTACCTGATCAACTTCCTCGCCGAGCAGGAGGTAGACCGCATCGTTTCGTTCGCGGCCTCGCAAGGGAAGCGGCGGTTCGCGGCGCTCATTACCGATGATGCCTTCGGGGGCGTGCTCGAAAACGCTTTCCGCAGCGCCGTTCAGCGCAACGGCGGAACGGTGGTGGCCGTCGAGCGGTATCCCAACTCGCCAAACGGCATGATCGGGCCGGCAAAGCGGATTGTAGAGACAATCAAGGGCGCCGAGGCCCAGATGGCCCCGGTCGATGCGCTATTCCTTCCCGGCGGACAGGAACTGCTGCCGCAAATCGGCCCCGTCATTGCCTACTCCGGTCTTGATACGAAGAAGATCAAGCTCCTCGGCACGAGCGCGTGGGAGTTCCCGACGATCGGCCGCGAGACGGCTTTCATAGGCGGCTGGTATCCGAGCCCCGATCCGCTCGGCTGGCGCTCGTTCTCGGAGCGGTTCGCTAAGACGTTCGGCACGGCTCCGCCGCGCATAGCTTCGATCTCCTACGACGCCGTCAGCTTCGCTATTGGCTTAGCGAGCAATCCTCCTGGGGCTCGCTACACGCAGGCCAACCTGACACGAGCCAGCGGCTTCTCGGGCGTCGACGGCATCGTGCGCTTCAGTGCCGATGGGCGGAGCGAGCGTGGGCTTGCCATCGTCGAGGTGCAGGCCATCGGCTCGGCTGTGGTCGACCCGGCGCCGGCAAGCTTCGAGGCGACCAGGCTGTCGTCGGCAGTGCCGACGCAGACGGGCTCCATAGCGGCGCCGAACTAGCGCCACTTCTCCATCCGTTCCGGGATCAGGCAGCCAGAGCCTTTCGGACGTCGCGCGACGTGCTCGAGCGCTCGGCCTCTGCCAGCACCGCTCTCAGACCTGTCACATCAGCTGGCAGGCCCATGACGGGCCGCAGATCGTGCAGAAGCTGGGTCAGCGCGTAGTCGGCTGAGTCGAGTTGGCGCGCGGCCGCAGCGTTGAGGCTCTTGATGCGCTGGAAGCTAGCGAGGGCAGCAGTGATGACGCCGGTGGCGCGGCGCCAGTGATCCTCGACGGTCAGCCGTAGCGGCTCGGCCAGGCGCGCCACCTCACGCGGGGCGCGGCCGGTGATCTCCTGGAACGCAACCGCCGTCGACAGGCTCGAAAGCCCGAGTAAGCCGAGGTTCCGATAAGCGGCGAGGCGTCGAAGCATGGGGCGCAGCGTTGCTTGTTTCTTGATCCAGGTTGCATGGACCACCGACCGAAGACGGAGGTCATGGGCTGCACGCAAAACGGACGCGGCTACGCGTTGACAACAACTGATCGCCTTATTCGCCTTATCTGACAATGCCTTCTGCCAGTTTGCTTCCATAGCGTTGCCCTTTGGAAACGGATGTCGCTGCATTTCAATCGTTATCATTCCAGACAAGCGTTATCGAAGCGCTAACCATGCGCGACCTCGCCCTTTGTTTTATGCAGATGCGCCCGCTTTCTAATTCTTGATCTTCGCAAAAGCCTTCAAGCGCTTGTTATTGCTAGCTATCTATGCCAAGCCAATCATGCGCCGGATGTCGACAGGGGAAGCCCCGGCGGCGCGGATGTCGGCCAAGGCGGTGTCGCCCGCGCTCTTGGAGAGCTTCTTGCCGTCGCTGTCGGACAGCAGGCGGTGGTGGTGATAGGCCGGCTGCGGCAGGCCCATTAGTACCTGCAGAAGGCGGTGAATGTCGGTTGCCGCGTAAAGATCCCGCCCACGGGTCACGTGGGTGACGCCCTGCCGGGCGTCGTCGACGACCACAGCGAGGTGGTAACTGGCGGGCACGTCCTTGCGCAGGATTACGGCATCGCCCCAGCGCTCGGTGTGCGCCTCGACCACCGAAGTCGAGCCATCCTGATCCAGCTCTGTGAACGTCAGCGGGGCGCCGCCCAGGCGCCCACGCGCCTTCGCCAGCGCTTTCTCCATGTCGATGCGGAGCGCAAAACGCTCGCCGTTCTGCATGCGCGTATCGATCTCGGTCGGCGCCATGCCCTTGTGCAGGCCGGGATAAACCGGAGCGCCGTCGGGATCGAGCGCGCCCGGCTTGGCGGCCGCATCGATCTCGCTACGCGAGGCAAAGCAAGGATACAGGAGGCCTTGAGCCTCCAGCCATTGGGCAGCCTCGACGTACGTCGCGAAGTGCTGCGACTGGCGAAGGATCGGTTCCTGCCAGGAAATGCCGAGCCATGACAGATCTTCGAGGATGCCGGCGACATATTCCTCGCGGCACCGGGCCACGTCGATGTCCTCTATTCGCAGCAGGAATTGTCCGCCGGACCTCTGCGCCATGTCGAAGGCGGTCAGGGCCGACAGCGCATGTCCAAGATGCAGCTGTCCATTCGGGCTTGGCGCGAAACGATAAACGGAACTGGTCATAAAGGGCGGGCTTGCCTCAGTCGCATTCGCCAGCGCGTCCCGCGCCCGGCGAATAGCTGCGCGCGACGGCTTCAACCACGCGATTATAGAAGCGCCGCTCGGCTCTCGGATAGATCATCGCCCAGCTGTTTATCAGCCTGCCGCCGCAAGTGAAGCTCACGCGCTCATAGAATTCGCGATCGCCGATCGTGCCGGAGAGCACGAACCACTTTCCCCTCATCGGCGCGTAGTCGATGTGCGCACCGGCATAGTTCTCCTGAAGCAGAAACGCGCGATAGGAGGCGAGAGTGTCGGCGTCATCGTTGGCGAATGCTCCGACGAGGAGTTGGGCCTTGCCGTCGCGCGAATAGAGCACGCGGCCCTCGTCGGTCTCCGGCTCGCCGCGCTGCTCGAACACCTCGACGGGATAGGCGATGAGAAAGCCGTGGCGTTCATTCCGCAACGTCGCCCAATCGCGCCGCCAGTCGGCCGTCGCGGCTGCGCCCGTCAAGGCCAGCAACAACAACATGCCGACGGAAGCCACACTCCCAAATCGCGCCCGAAACAGCATCGCCGAGCACTCCGACAAAAAGCCTGACTGAGCGCCCGCTTTGCGCCCTGGCCTGTAAGACACTACGTTGACGACAACACAGAGAGAAGAGTTTCGCGTAAGCCGTGCACATGATGACGAAGATATGAAACGCGCGGAGCCGCAGATCGTTCTCGACGATGCGCATATGCTGAAGGGCGTTCGCTCACTCAGCCGCATTTGTCCGCACATCAGAAAACTGCACGCAGCTACGGGCGTTCCTTCGGTGCGGCGCCACGCTGCCGGCTTCGAGGGGCTTGCGCGCATCGTAGTCGGGCAGCAGCTATCGCTGGCCAGCGCAGAGGCGATCTGGAACCGAATGCAGGTCGCGGTGCAGCCGATGTCTGCTGAAGGCTTCTTAGCGCTCGGCGATGAGGAACTGCGCGCCGCCGGACTGTCGAGAGGCAAAGTGCGGACACTGCGCGCGCTTGGCGAAGCAATCGTCGGCGGCCTCGACGTCAGTTCATTGAAGGACGCGCCCGAGGACGATGTCCACGCAGCGCTGACGGCGTTGCCGGGCATCGGCCCGTGGAGCGCTGACATATATCTGCTGTTCTGCCTCGGCCGCGCAGACTCGTTCGCCGCTGGCGATCTCGCCCTGCAAATCGCGGCTCAGTCGGCGCTCGGATTGGGCCGGCGGCCGTCGCGGGACGAGCTTTTTGACATCGCCGAGCAGTGGCGACCGTGGCGCGGAGTGGCCGCACATCTTCTGTGGGCGTATTACAAGTCAGCAACCTTCACTGCTCAGAAGCCGAAAAAATCCTGAATTCCGGTGCCTTAGGCAGGGCGGTCACACCCTCCCGGCAAGCACCGGCGGGACCTTCACATAGTTGATATGCGCCGCTAGTATCCCGGCCGGAAGATCAGGAGAACGCGATTCGCAGGACTTAAACGCATAGGACGCCCGTAAACGTGGATGCGCATACGGCCATACCGGATTCATTTCCGGCCCTCGTCCTAAACGCCGACTTTCGCCCCTTGAGCTACTATCCTTTGTCGCTCTGGAGCTGGCAGGAGTCGGTGAAAGCGGTGTTTCTTGATCGCGTGAACATCGTCTCCGAATACGATCGGTTCGTGCGCAGCCCCTCTTTCGAGATGAAGCTGCCAAGCGTCGTCTCCCTCAAGACGTATGTGAAGCCGGCGCTGTACCCGGCGTTCACGCGATTCAACGTGTTCCTGCGCGACCGCTTCACCTGCCAGTACTGCGGGTGCCGGGACGACCTGACGTTCGATCACCTCATCCCACGCTCGCGGGGCGGGCAGACGCGTTGGGACAACGTCACCACTGCGTGCGCACCCTGCAACCTGGAGAAGGGCGGGGCGATGCCGGAGGAAGTGGGGATGCTGCCGAAACTGATGCCGTATCGGCCGACGGTGTTCGAGCTGCATCGCAATGGTCGGCTATTCCCTCCCAACTACCTGCACCGAAGCTGGCTCGACTACCTCTATTGGGATACCGAACTGGATCCTTGATTTCTTGATTGTAGTGACGCGAGTTCAAACAGACTTGTTCTGCGGCAAGCCTCGAACGAGCTGATAGCCGCGCCATAGGGCGCGGCGCCCCTTGGGCGCGTGCCACTGCGCGGCTAAGTGAGCTGGCACTCTCAGAGCGCAAAAAAAGAAAGGCCTCGGCAATGCGGTTGCCGAGGCCTTCGTCGTTTTGGGGAAGGACGACGACGGGGGAGTAATCTCGATATTTCGTGCCGAGCGCTCGCTGCTTAAGCAGCGCGCTTCATCGGCGTGGCGCAGAGCTGCTCGGCGATGGCCTCAACCGCGCGACTCCAGTCCTTGGTCGCGCGATCATCGGCTGCGATCCCGAAGGCGCGCAATGCGTCGACCGGAGCGCCGCCGTCGCGAAAGAACCTGGCACACGAGGCGCGCGCGACGCCAAGAGCCTGATGCCACTGCAGCGGGTTGATGTGGTTGAAACTCATTTGACACCTCTCCTGTTGCGCCGCTGAAGTCCCGGCGCGGGCTCGTTACGCGCCGCTTTCATTGCCCGGGCGCGGGGCGGAAATTGTTGGCAAGCACACAGAGCGCGCTGACATCACTACGCAGAACCGGGTCATGCGATGTCTCGTGGGGGCTAGCGCCTCCGACGCTCCATATGCTTGCCAGCTCGTTGGAAGGTCCCTCTAGCTCCCCTCCAGAACCAATAAGCGGCAACTTAACTTTTCGACGCCACCGCCATGGGGATGTCCGTCGAAGACGACGGGCTTCCGATAGCGACGAGTACTTCGCCAACGACGTCCGACAACGAACGCCACGAACTCAAATCAGACGCCACGACACACCTCACTGATTAACTGACCACTCAACTCTCGACGCAACCAACGCTACAGACGCCACTCATTCGACAAGAGCTGCAACCGCTCGGAAGTACGCTGAACCTCATCTCCGAGCGGTTCGCCTCGATTTGCAGTGCGCCCTCGGGGGAGAAGGCGCTTTGGGGGAGTTGGCTTACGCACATCACTCAACGCGAACGCAACACACTCACTCAGACGCAACGCTACCGACGCAAACGGACGCAACTGGCACTGACGCAAACGCACGCAACGTGACGCGACGAACGCAACACCTAAACAACGCTCTACTGACGGGGATACGCGAGACTGGACCGACTGACGCGAACGCTACTTACGCTACAGAGGCGGGACGCGGGGTTCCCGAAGAGACTGACGCGGAACGCGACGCTACGGCTTGAGACGCGAAAACTCGAAGACACGAACTCGACGCAACCAACCGAACTCGACAGACGCAACGCAACTCACTGGTGCCTATCAAACGCGAACTCAGACCGGCGTGTTCCGCGAACGAGTGGAATAGACAGTTACTTTTTGACCACGGAATGGCGCCGCCGTGTCGGACCAACGGTATTTAGCTTGACAGTTGCTGAACGCAATTGCCGGCGGAAAACGCACAGATTTTTGTGGATAACTTCGGCGCGGCGATTTTCAGCGCGCGTGCAGTGCTTCGCCGGCGGCACGAAAGCCGAGAAACGCGACGAGCAGCGATGCAATGACGTTCCAGCCCGCAAACGAAAGACCGAACATCCGCCAAGCCGCCTGGTCGCAGCGCACGACGTTGGTCGTCTTCAGTGCGTCGAGCAGATTGCCGGCATTGGTCGTGAGCTGCTGCGAGCCGCTGCATGCGGCAGGGCCTGCCCAGAAATGCCATTCGACACCGGCGTGGTAGACGCCCAGGGCGGCGTTGCCGAGGAAAACCAAGGCGACGAGCACGAACAGGGTGGTGGCCGCGCGCTTCTGTCCTGCCGTCAGCAATACGAGCGCCAGGAAGATCAGCGGCACGCCGGCGTAATAGGCATAGCGCTGTTCGAGACAGAGTTCGCAGGGCTGAACGCCGCCGAGGTGCTGGAAGCCGAGCGCCGTCAGGATCGAAGCGACCGCGATCAGCAGGGCAAAGGCGCCCGTGCGATAGGCGGAGTGGCCGGTCGGATCATGTGCAGCGAACGCCATCAACGCACCTTAGAAAGCTACCTAGAATAGGTATTTAACAGCGACGAATCCGCTGACCAAGACCACCACGAAAACGGTGGTGACGAGCGTCAAGCGCTTCTCGATGAATTTCTGAATTGGCTCGCCGAAGAAATAAAGGAGGCCAGCGACGAGAAAGAAACGCATAGCACGGGCGACAATGCTGGCACCAATAAAGGCGACAAGATCCATCTTGGCGACGCCCGCGGCGATGGTCACCACCTTGAAAGGTATTGGGGTCGCGCCTTTGATGATGATCGCCGGAATGCCGTACTCGTGCACGAACTGGATGAACGTATCGAGCGCGTGCTCCTTGCCGTAAAACTTCAGGATCGGCAGGCCGACCGCTTCATAGGCGTAGTAGCCGATGGCATAGCCGAGCAACCCGCCAAGCACCGAAGTGACCGTTGCGATGGTTGCGTACCACCAGGCCTTCTGGCGGTTGCTCAGCACCATCGGGATGAGCATCACGTCGGGCGGAATAGGGAAGAACGAGCTTTCGATGAACGAGACAGTTCCCAGGGCGTAGGGTGCGCGCCTGCTCGAGGCGGTGCGCATCATCCAGTCGTAGAGCTTGCGCATCTGATCTTTCTACTCTGCGGCAGGCGGTAGATCGGCGGCGGGGCGAGTTGCGGGGGACGTTGGGCTTACATTCGGTAGGCTCAGGGCGACACGTAGCACGATCTCGTTCAGAATGAAGCGGCCGGCGCCACTCGCGCGGATGCGCCGCGTCCCGGGTATAGTTTCAATGAGTCCCTGCTGTGTCAGCTTCGCCAGTGCGGACGGCGCCGGCGGGCCACCGGCAAAACGGGCCAGGCGGTCGAGGTCGACGCCCTCGGAAAGCCGCAGCCCCATCAGCAGCATCTCGTCGGTTTCCTCGGCACGTGCGAGCGGCGCATCCTCAACGAGGCCGTGCCCGGCTGCCTCGACGCGCTCGGCCCATCGTTCCGGCGTGCGCTCGGTACTGGTGGCGTGGCGCGCCCCGTCGACGAGAAGGCGCCCGTGAGCGCCGGGGCCGATGCCAGCATATTCGCCGTAGCGCCAGTAAAGCTGGTTATGACGGCTCTCCTCGCCGGGCCCTGCGTGGTTCGAGATCTCGTAAGCGGGGAGACCTGCGTTTGCGGTCAGCTCCTGTGTCAGGTCATAGAGGGCGAACGACGTATCCTCGTCCGGCACGACGAGCTTGCCGGCAGCGTGGAGCTTGGCGAAGGGCGTGTCGGGCTCGATGGTGAGCTGGTAGAGCGACAGATGTTGGCCTGCGATTGCGAGAGCTTCGCGCAGTTCCTCGCGCCATTGAGCGGGCGTTTGTCCAGGACGCGCGTAGATCAGATCGAACGAGATGCGATCGAATGTTGAGCGCGCGATCTCGATTGCGGCCTTCGCCTCGGCAACCGAGTGAATGCGGCCAAGCGATTTCAGGATGTCGTCGCGCAGCGACTGGACGCCGAGGGACACGCGATTGACGCCGGCTGAGCAGTAGCCGCGGAAGCGACCGGCCTCGACGCTGCCCGGATTGGCTTCGAGGGTGATCTCAGCATCCGGCTCGACGGTCCATAGCTTTGCGATGCGGTCGAGAATCGCGGCAACCGTTTCGGGTTGCATTAGCGATGGCGTGCCTCCGCCGAAGAAGATGCTCGATACGGAGCGGGGTCCGATGCGGGATGCGGTCTCGTCGAGCTCGCGCAGAAATGCGGCGCGGAAGCGCGGCTCATCGATGCCGCCGAAGCGCACGTGACTGTTGAAGTCGCAGTAAGGGCACTTCTGAGCGCAGAACGGCCAATGGATGTAGACGCCGAAGCCGACGTCGTCAGCCGGCGTCATCGAGGACGGCGCGCTTGAAGTGATCAAAGGCTCTGGTGCGGTGAGAGATGGCATACTTACCAGCCGGCTCCATTTCGCCGAAAGTCTCGGCATGTCCGTCGGCGACGAACATCGGATCATAGCCGAAACCGTTGCCGCCGCGGGGTGGCCAAACGACAGAACCGTAAACCTTGCCCTCGAAGAACTGGACATCGCCGTCTGGCCAGGCAAGGCACAGCACGGAGATGAAGTTGGCGCGCAGGGGCTCGCCTTTCCAGTCCTGGCGCTTAACCAGCTCCTCATGCACCTTCTGCATGGCGATGGAAAAGTCGCGCTTTGGGCCGGCCCAATCGGCCGTGTAAACGCCGGGAGCTCCATCCAGGGCGTCGATCTCGATGCCGCTGTCATCGGCGAGGGAGGGCAAACCCGATCCCTTGGCGGCAAACACCGCCTTCAGCCTGGCGTTGCCTTCGAAAGTGGTTTCCGTCTCGACCGGCTCCTCAAGCCCCAGTTCGCCGGCCGACACCGCGGCCAGGCCATATGGCTCGATGAGCTTGCCAATCTCCCAGACCTTGCCGGGATTGTGAGTGGCAACGACGAGCTTGTCGCCGCGCTGCAAGCGCCGCGTCACGCTAGCCCCCAGATGCGGGGCTCGGCGAACTCGATGCAGTTGCCGGCGGGATCGCGGAAATAGATCGAGCGGCCGCCGCCGGGCCATTCGAAATCGGCTTCGATCGACACGCCTTCGCGGCCGAGGCGCTGGCGCCAGGCTGCAATCTCGTCGGCGGTGGCGCCGAAGCATACATGCCCTTCGCCGTCGGCACCGTGAGGGGGCACCGCGATCTCGTCATCGGCCGAGGGCTCCCTCGACGTCATGACCGGATTGAAGAACAGCAGCATCTGATCCCCGAGGCGATAGAAGATCTGCCGGCCTTCCGCCTTCGCGAACGGCTCCATCGCTAGCACGCGGCGATAGAATTCTTCGACGGCGGCTAGATTGCGCGCATAGAGGACTGTTTCGAGTACTCTCGTCGGCGAGGTTGAGGCTGTCATATCGCGGCCCAGATGAATAGCGCGGTGGCGGTGGCGCCGAGAGTGGTGCGGACGGCATGCAGCCAACCCCAGCGCTCAATGAGAGCGCGCGATGCGGGGCCGGCAGCTTCAAGCGGCGTTGCCATCAGAATCCTGTTGGTCGGCATGATGTAGACAAGCGTGAACGGCCAGTTGGCGAGCAGAACGAAGCCGCCCAGAAGCCAGGCGAGTTCGCCGGAGATGAGCCATTCCAGAAGGCCGAACACAAATCCAACGATGGCGAGCGTCGCCTGCATGGCGAAGCCAGCCTTGTAGCTGGGTTTCCATTCTGCGAGCAACGCATGGTCGTCAAGCTCCAGGCGCGCCGGCTGCTCTGCGAAGTTGATGTAGAAGGCCGCTCCGGTGAAGAGCGCCGCCACGACGAGCGCGAGAGTGCCAGCAAGCATGGAGTGCTCCGTCTCAAGCCACCGTCAGCTTCTGCAGCGAGACGAGCTCGCCGATACCCTTTTTAGCCAGCGACATGAGCTGATCGAAGTTCTCCTGGCTGAAAGGCACCGTCTCGGCAGTGCCCTGCACCTCGACGATGCCGCCCGTGCCCGTCATCACGAAGTTGGAATCGGCATCGGCGGAAGAATCTTCGGCATAGTCGAGGTCGAGCACGGGAGTGCCCTTGTAGATGCCACAGCTCACGGCGGCGACCTGATCGCGAAGGACGCCGTCCTGGACCATGTCGCGCAGCTTCATCCACTGGATGCAGTCGTGCAGGGCGACCCAGGCGCCAGTGATGGCGGCCGTACGCGTCCCGCCATCAGCCTGGAGGACGTCGCAGTCGACGCTGATCTGGCGCTCGCCGAGCTTGGGGAGATCGACGATGGCGCGGAGGGAGCGGCCGATCAAGCGTTGTATCTCCTGCGTGCGGCCCGACGGGTGCCCCACGGTCACCTCGCGGCGCGTCCGCTCATTGGTTGCGCGCGGAAGCATGCCATACTCGGCTGTGACCCATCCGCGGCCCTGCCCCTTGAGCCAGGGTGGGACGCGCTCCTCCAGGCTCGCCATGCACAGAACATGGGTGTCGCCGAACTTGATCAGACACGAACCCTCCGCGTGCTTGGATACCGCGCGCTCGATGGAGACGCGGCGTAGCTCGTCCGGTTTACGTTTTGAAGGGCGCATGAGACTGCCGGTTCTGGTTGTTGTGGGAGGAAAAGCCGGCCGAAACTAAGGGACCGGCAGGCGCGCAGCAACCAAAACCGCCCACCGTTTGACGAACCTAGGCCTGCGTCCCTAATCTTTGCGACATAGAAGCCACGAGGTTGATGATACCGATCACATGACCGAACGCGTCAGCGAACTCTCAAAGCTCAGCGAGCGCTCGCGCGCGATCTTGCGGCAAATCGTCGAGTCATACCTGGAGACCGGTGAGCCGGTCGGCTCGCGCAACCTGTCGCGCGTACTGCCGATGACCTTGTCACCGGCATCCATCCGAAATGTGATGTCAGACCTGGAACAGCTCGGCCTTATTGCCGCGCCCCACACCTCGGCAGGGCGGCTACCTACGCAGCTCGGCCTTCGGATGTTCGTCGATGCGTTGCTCGAGGTTGGCGACCTGACGACGAAAGAGCGCCGCCAGATCGAGACGCACCTCGCAAGCAAGCGGTCGACCGGCCTCGACGACGTGTTGCGCGAGGTCGGCGAGATGATCTCCGGCCTTTCGCACTGCGCAGGCGTGGTGCTGGCGGACAAGCAGGTCACACGGCTGAAGCATATCGAATTCGTTCTGCTGGAGCCGGGGAAGGCACTTGTCGTGCTGGTCGGCGACGATCAGACGATCGAGAACCGAATCATACAGCTGCCGGAGGGCTTGCCACCATCTGCTCTGGCCGAGGCGACCAACTATCTCAACGCGCACATCCGCGGCCTCACCATGGGGGAGGCGCGCGCCAACATCGAGCGGCAGCTTCAATCGGCACGGGCAGAGCTCGATTCGCTTACGCAGCGCGTGATCCAGACGGGGCTGGCGGAATGGTCTGGCTCACTCGACGACCGCAAGAGCCTGATCGTGCGCGGACAAGCTAACCTGCTGAAGGACGTGAGCGCGGTCGAAGACCTCGAACGGATACGACTGCTGTTCGACGACCTGGAACGCCAGCGCGACCTCGTGCAGCTGCTCGGGCTATCGGAAAGCGCTGACGGCGTTCGCATTTTCATCGGATCGGAGAACAAGCTGTTCTCGCTGTCGGGGTCGTCGCTGATCGTCGCGCCGTTCCACGACGAACACCGCAAGGTCGTCGGCGTGCTTGGCGTTATCGGCCCCACGCGCATCAATTACGCGCGTATAATCCCCATGGTCGACTACACTGCGAAACTTGTAAGCCGGCTGTTGACTTGATTTTTGCTCCTTAAGCCTGATATCGGGCACCAATCCTTTAATCCGCCACCCCTCGCGGAGTGATCATGGCTGACGAAGACAACAAGCCCGACCGGGAAGCTTCTCCGGGCGATAACGGCGCACCCGCCGGTAACGGCGATGGCGCAGGCACCGTTCAGGTGCTGGAGAGCCGCATCTCCGACCTGACCGACCGGCTGCTCAGGGCCCACGCAGAGATGGACAATCTGCGCAAGCGCACGGAGCGCGAGAAGGACGAGACGGCGAAGTACGCCATCACGAAATTCGCTCGCGATATCCTGGCAGTGGGCGATAACCTCCAACGCGCAATCGCTGCGGTGCCTGCCGGCGCCGCGGATGCCGATCCGGCGCTCAAGACGCTGCTGGACGGCATGTCGATGACGGAGCGCGAGTTCCTCAACGTGCTGGATCGAAACGGCGTCAAGCGGATGGATGCGGCCGGCCAGCCGTTCAATCCGCATCAGCATCAGGCGATGGTCGAGGTCGATCAGCCTGATGTTGCAGCCGGAACCATCGTTCAGGTCTACCAGGATGGGTACGCTCTAGGGGACCGTGTCCTTCGGCCCGCCATGGTCGTCGTGTCAAAGGGTGGTGAGAAACGGTCTGCCGAGACTAAAGCCGCTTCGGAGCCGAAGGCGTCGGACGACGCCGCCTGACGTGGATCAGGCAACCTTCAATCGTGAAGTCTCCTGCGCAAGCCTGGGGATAATTGACCGCTCAACTGCGTCTCGCGGCCGTTGCGCCGCGAAAAAGTCACCTTATATAAGCGGCGTTTACCGTTTGAATGCTCCATAGGGGACCGTTTTCGGCGTGATCTTCACGCCGCATAAATATCTGGACGCCGGATGATCGGGTCCGGACGGTCTGCCGCAGAAGGATGAGGATAAGCACATGGCTAAAGTGATCGGCATCGACCTCGGAACCACCAACTCGTGCGTGGCAGTCATGGAGGGCGGCAAGCCGAGGGTTCTGGAGAACGCCGAAGGCATGAACACGACCCCATCGGTCGTCGCCTTCACCGCCGACGACGAGAAGCTCGTCGGCCTGCCGGCCAAGCGCCAGGCCGTCACCAATCCGCTCAACACGTTCTTTGCCATCAAGCGCCTGATTGGCCGCCGCTACGACGATCCGATGGTCGAGAAGGACAAGGACCTCGTCCCCTATAAGATCGTCAAAGGTCCGAGCGGCGATGCCTGGGTCGAAGCCCACGGCAAGCAGTATTCTCCGCAGCAGATTTCCGCCTTCATCCTGCAGAAGATGAAGGAGACCGCCGAGGCCAAGCTCGGCGAGAAGGTCACTCAGGCCGTTATTACCGTCCCCGCCTACTTCAACGACGCTCAGCGTCAGGCGACGAAGGACGCCGGCAAGATCGCCGGCCTCGAAGTGCTGCGCATCATCAACGAGCCGACGGCGGCAGCGCTCGCCTACGGCCTCGACAAGAAGAAAGATTCCAAGACCATCGCCGTGTACGACCTCGGTGGCGGCACGTTCGACATCTCGGTCCTCGAGATCGGTGACGGCGTGTTCGAGGTGAAGTCGACGAACGGCGACACGTTCCTCGGCGGTGAAGACTTCGACATGAAGCTCGTCGCCTACCTCGCGGACGAGTTCAAGAAAGAGAACGGCATCGACTTGCGCGGCGACAAGCTCGCGCTGCAGCGCCTCAAGGAGGCTGCCGAGAAGGCCAAGATCGAGCTGTCTTCTGCCACTCAGACCGAGATCAACCTGCCGTTCATCACCGCCGATGCTTCGGGTCCGAAGCATCTGACGATGAAGCTCACCCGCGCCAAGCTGGAGAGCCTCGTCGACGATCTCATCACGCGCACAAAAGGCCCGTGCGAGAAGGCCATCAAGGACGCCGGCCTCAAGGCTGCGGACATCGACGAGGTGGTGCTCGTCGGCGGCATGACGCGCATGCCGAAGGTGCAGGAAGTCGTAAAGCAGATCTTCGGCAAGGAGCCGCACAAGGGCGTCAACCCGGATGAAGTCGTCGCCATCGGCGCCGCGATCCAGGCGGGCGTGCTGCAGGGCGAAGTGAAGGACGTTCTGCTTCTCGACGTGACCCCGCTGTCGCTCGGCATCGAGACGCTCGGCGGCGTGTTCACGCGTCTCATCGAGCGCAACACGACGATCCCGACCAAGAAGAGCCAGACCTTCTCGACCGCAGAAGACGGGCAGAACGCCGTGACGATCCGCGTGTCCCAGGGCGAGCGTGAGATGGCGGCGGACAACAAGCTGCTCGGCCAGTTCGATCTCGTCGGCATTCCGCCGGCGCCGCGGGGCATCCCGCAGGTCGAGGTCACCTTCGACATCGACGCCAACGGCATCGTGCACGTGTCGGCGAAAGACAAGGCGACGTCGAAGGAGCAGTCGATCCGCATCCAGGCTTCGGGCGGTCTTTCAGACTCCGAGATCGACCGCATGGTGAAGGACGCCGAGGCGCATGCCGCCGAGGACAAGAAGAAGCGCGAGCTGATCGAGGCCCGTAACCAGGCCGAGGCACTGATCCACTCGACCGAGAAGCAGCTCTCCGAGAATGAGAGCAACCCGGGTGTCGCTGCTGCCAAGCCGGACGTCGAGAAGGCGATCGCCGAGGCGAAGGAAGCCGTCGGCTCGGAAGACGCAGACCGCATCAAGTCGGCTACGACCGCCCTTGCTCAGGCTGCAATGAAGATCGGCGAGGCCATTTATGCCGGCCAGCAGGGTGCCGGCTCGGCCGGAGAAGCCGGCTCGGCAGATACGGGATCGGCTTCGGGCGACGAGAACGTCGTCGACGCCGACTTCGAAGAGGTCAAGGACGACAAGAAGAAGTCGGCCTAAGACCAACCGCCCAACTGAAACGATGCGAGCCCGGCCCCAGCGGCCGGGCTCGGCGTTTGAGGATCGCACGAGGTGGGCTCCGTTTCCCGCATCCCTTGATTTCCAAGGTCGCTCGTCACCTACCCTACAGTCGCAGTGGCTTGCGGCCACACCCCGGGCACTCCAAATACCAAGCTTGTCGGGCAACCCTTCCCCAGCGCCCAAAACATCGCTATTTCCCAATCAAGGGGCAGTTGTGCCTTGGACCAATTCGAAGGATCCGCGCTAAACATGTCTAAGCGCGACTATTATGAAACGCTCGGGCTCGCACGAGGAGCGAACGAGCAGGACCTCAAGTCGGCCTATCGGCGGCTCGCCAAGGAGTTCCACCCGGACTGCAATCCCGGGGATGCGCAGGCCGAGATCCGCTTCAAAGAGGTCAGCGAGGCTTACGAGGTCCTCAAGGACCCGCAAAAGCGCGCGGCCTATGATCATTTCGGCCATGCCGCGTTCGAACAGGGCGGCGGCGGACGAGGCTTCGGGCCAGATTTCGCCTCGTCGATGTCGGACATCTTCGATGACCTGTTCGGCGAGTTCATGGGCGGCCGGCGCGGCGGGGGCCGCAGCCGAACCGCGCGCGAGCGCGGGGCCGATCTGCGCTACAATCTCGAGATCACGCTGTCTGAAGCCTATATCGGCAAGACCGCCCAGATCCGCGTTCCGACCTCGGTTTCCTGTGAAACGTGCTCGGGCAGCGGCGCCAAGGCCGGCACCAAGCCGACGTCGTGCCCCACGTGCGGCGGCCATGGCAAGGTGCGCGCGAGCCAGGGCTTCTTCACCATCGAGCGCACCTGCCCCAACTGCCAGGGGCGCGGCGAGACGATCGAAGACCCGTGCGGCACCTGCCACGGCTCGGGCCGGGTAACCAAGGAACGCACGCTCTCCGTCAACATCCCGCCCGGCGTCGAGGACGGCACGCGCATTCGCCTCGCTGGCGAGGGCGAAGCCGGGCTGCGTGGCGGACCGGCCGGCGATCTCTACATTTTCCTGTCGATCAAGCCGCACGAGTTCTTCCAGCGTGATGGCGCCGACATCTTCTGCAAGGTGCCGATCGCGATGACGACGGCGGCTCTCGGCGGGCACATCGAGGTGCCTACCGTCGAGGGCGGGGCAACACGCATCAAGATCCCCGAGGGGTCGGAAAGCGGCAAACAGTTCCGGCTCAAGGGCAAAGGCATGCCGGTGCTGCGCTCCAAGGTGAACGGCGACATGTACATCCAGGTCGAAGTGGAGACGCCGAAGAGCCTCACCAAGCGCCAGCGCGAGCTCTTGGAGGAGTTCGAGCAGGAGAGCCATAAGGAGACCAGCCCGGAGAGCCACGGCTTCTTCGCGCGCGTCAAAGACTTCTTCGAGGGCAAAAGCTCTTAAGCCGGAGACATCATGACCAGCTCGGTGCGGTTACTCTTCTTCGCGGGCTCCTCACGCGTGGGCTCGTATAACAAGAGGCTCGCCGTGCTCGGGGACAAGATCGCCGAGGCCAACGGCATCGCGGCGACTTTTGCCGACATCGGCGACTATCCGATGCCGATCTTCAATGGCGACATCGAAGCTGTCGAAGGCCCTCCGGACAACGCCTATAAATTCAAGGAACTGATGGCGGCCCATACGGGCATTTTCATCGCCTGTCCCGAATACAACGCCTCCATCACGCCATTGCTCAAGAACACGCTCGACTGGGTGAGCCGGGTACGCGAGCCGGGAATGACGGGCGCGGAGGTCTACAAGACGCGAGTGTTTGCCCTGGGGTCGGCATCCAACGGCGGCATGGGAGGCTTGCGCGGCCTCAACACTGTGCGGCAGGTGCTGGAATTGGGGCTCGGGGCCCTGGTTCTGCCCGATCAGTTCGCCGTCCCCCGCGCTGCCGACGCGTTCGGCGAGGATGGGCACCTCAAGAACAAAGACAGCCAGGAAACCTTCAAGGCGCTGCTGCAGAAGCTTGCACGCGCGGCGCACGTGCTGCATGGCTAGCGGCCAGATAATGGCGCCCAGCATAATGAAAGCATCTGCCAAAGACCGTTTGATCGTCGCCCTCGATATGCCGACCGTCGAAGAAGCGCGACGGCTGGTCATTCAGCTCGGCGATAGCGTCACCTTCTACAAGGTGGGTCTGGAGCTGCTGTTCGCCGGCGGGCTCGATCTGGCGCGCGAGCTTAAAGCCCAGCAAAAGAACGTCTTCCTCGACATGAAGCTGCTCGACATCGGCAACACCGTGGAGCGTGCGGTGGCGAACGTCACCGAACTGGGCGTCGATTTGCTGACCGTGCACGGCCACGATCTGAAGACCATGCGGGCTGCGGTTACCGGTCGGGGCCCGGCAAAGCTCAAGCTGCTTGCTGTCACGGTGCTGACCAACCTGTCGGAAGAGGACCTGAAGCAGCAGGGCTTGTCGCTGACGCCAGCGGACATGGTCGTGCGTCGGGCGGTGCTGGCGCGGGAAGCGGGTTTCGACGGCGTCATCGCCTCGGGACAGGAAGCCGCGCGCGTCCGCGAGGCCGTCGGGCCGGGGTTTCTCATTGTCACGCCGGGCATTCGCCTCAGCGGCGGAGCGACCGACGACCAGCAGCGCATCACCACACCGGATAACGCGATCAAGGCCGGAGCCGACTGCATCGTTGTCGGCCGGCCGATCACGCAGGCGGACGATCCAAGGCTCGTCGCGGAAACATTCGTCAACCACATCCGCGAAGCGCAGTCGCACCACTGACGCGCGCCGCCTAAGAACAGCTGGAGGAGATTTGCGATGGCCAAAGGTTATGTGATCGTTCGCGCCGAGGTGACGAACCCCGAGAAGTGGGCTGAATACTTAGCGAAATCGAAGATTGCACTCGACAAGTACGAGGGCCGTCCGGTCGTGCGCGGCGGACAGTCGACGATCGTCGAGGGTGATGGCTTGGCGCGCAACGTCGTGCTCGAGTTCGAGAGCTACGACAAGGCGCTCGGCTACGCTAATTCGCCGGAGTACGCAGCGGCGAAGGCGCTACGTCAGGGCGCCGGCACGCTGCACATGGTCGTCGTCGAGGGCGTGTAACTCCCTGGCCCCAAGCGGGGCCTGGGGGCGCGCGGAGTAAGCGATGGCGCATTTTCCGGAGAAGGGTGAGCGGGCACCTTGGCGCGTGAGCGTGCTCACGCTGTTCCCGGAGATGTTTCCGGGGCCGCTGGGGGTGTCCCTGGTGGGGCAGGCGCTCAATGCCGGGCTCTGGACGCTCAACACCGTTTCCATTCGCGAGTTCGGGATCGGCCGGCACAGGGCCGTCGACGATACTCCGGCAGGCGGGGGCGCAGGCATGGTGATGCGTGCGGACGTGCTTGGGGCCGTCGTCGATCACGCGCGGGCCGCGGAACCCGATGCGCCGCTGATTTATCTTTCGCCGCGCGGCGAGCCGCTGACACAGAAGCTTGCCGGCGAGCTTGCGGCGGGGCCGGGCGTGATGCTGCTCGCGGGGCGCTTCGAGGGCGTCGACGAGCGGGTGATCGAAGCCCGGGGCATGCGCGAGGTGTCGATCGGCGACTACGTGCTTTCGGGCGGTGAGCTTGCCGCCATGGTGCTCATCGATGCCGCCGTTCGCCTGCTGCCCGGCGTCATCGGGGCGGCGGAGTCGCTCGGCGAAGAGAGTTTCGAGGGCGGGCTGCTGGAGTACCCTCAATATACCAAGCCAAGGGAGTGGGAGGGGCGAGCGACCCCGGACGTGCTGCTGTCGGGCGATCATAAAAAGATCGCGGAGTGGCGGCGGCGGGAGGCCGAGCGCGTTACGGCCGAGCGGCGGCCGGATCTGATCAAGCGGCGCTAGGCTCGCCTGGAAGGGCTGTCGACCAGCCGAGCAGCTGACAACGCGGCCGCAAGCACGGCGAATTGGTAAAGCGGACCGTGCAGCACGACTAGGCCTGAGAGGCTTTCGGTGCGGCTGCTGGGCCCCAGGAAGGCATCCCAATAGAGCCAGGCTCCAAAAGCAAAGGCGGCTGCCAGCCCAATGGCGATGATCCACCATGCCGCACCGCCGACGGCGATACGTCGACCAACCCAGTAGCCACCCGGTATCGGAAGGGCAACCCAGACTGCCAGGAAGGCGGCCTGAAGCGGACTGAACCCAACCTGCATCAGGAAAAATACGGCCGCGCTGACCAGCAGCCAAAGCGCTGCGAGAAGACGCGAAAGCGCTTCAGGATTCATGCTAGATTCCCCCCTCGTCGGCCCGCTCGAGACACATTCCCAATACACCGTATCGACAAGCCGGTGTCTTTCGGCTATGACCCGGGCAAATTCCCCAAGGTTCGCCGTTTAGGGGTGCCGGCCCAGCGCCGTGCCTCGACGGTCTATTTCTACGGTTTAGGTGCCCTATGAACGTTATCCAAGAGATCGAGCGCGAGCAGATCAGCGCCGTCACGGCGAAGCGCGGTGTGCCGGAGTTCGGACCTGGCGACACCGTAAAGGTCATGGTGAAGGTGATCGAGGGCGATAACGTCCGCACCCAGGCCTACGAGGGCGTCGTCATCGGCCGCTCCGGCGCCGGGATCAACGAAAACTTCACCGTACGCAAGATCTCGTATGGCGAGGGCGTGGAGCGCGTGTTCCCGGTCTACTCGCCCTATATCGCCGAGATCGAAGTGATCCGCCGCGGCAAGGTTCGTCGCGCGAAGCTTTACTACCTGCGCGGACGCCGCGGTAAGTCCGCACGCATCGCAGAGCGCTCCGACGCCCGCGCGCGCCGCCTGAACGCTGCCTGGAAGGGCTTCAAGAAGCAGAAGGGCGAGCCCGATGATCTGACGAAGATCAAGGGCATCGACGCCGATCTCGCCGGCCGTCTGCGCCAGCTCAATGTCATCAAGCTCGAGCAGATCGCGAACCTCTCCGACGAGGACATCGCAAACGTCGACGAGACGCTGCAGCTCGGTGGCCGCATCGAGAAGGACGACTGGGTCGGCCAGGCCCAGGCTCTGATCGCCGAAGCCTCTGCTGCCGAAGTTCCGGCTGAGGAAGCCCAGGGCTGACCTCGCGGGTCCCCCTCTTTCGTACCCGCCAATAGATTTGCGGCGCGCTTCATCGAGGCGCGCCGCTTTCGTTTTCAGCGAACCTTGGTGCGGCGCGGCAGGGTTTGCATAAGCTTTCCGGCACCAAATATATTGGGGAACGGGCGTCTCTCATCTAACGTGGTGCCTGATCGACGGCAGGTGGCCGGGCAATCGATCCAATCGGGATTAAAGCATGTCGAATGTGGAAGTCAGCCGCGCGGCCGAGCGCGACGCCAAAGTCAAGCGGCACGGGCCCGAAGCCTTCGCCGGAATGCGCAAGGCGGGGCAGCTCGCCGCACAGGCGCTCGACATGTTGACCGAATACGTCAGGCCGGGCGTCACCACCGACGAACTCGACGAGCGCGTGCTCGCATTTGCGCTGGATCACAAAGCCTATCCGGCGCCGCTCAACTACCGCGGTTTTCCCAAGGCGATCTGCACCTCGATCAATCACGTGGTGTGCCATGGCATTCCCGGGCCGAAGCCGCTGCGCGAGGGCGAGATCGTCAACATCGACGTGACGCTGATCGTCGACGGCTGGCATGGCGACACGAGCCGAATGTACCCGGTCGGGCCGATCGCGCGTAGGGCGGAGCGGCTGATCGCTGTGACCTACGAGGCTTTGCAGCGTGGCATCGCGCAAGTGAAGCCGGGCGCAACCACGGGGCACATCGGCGCGGCGATCCAGGCCTATGCGGAAGCCGAGCGCTGCTCGGTCGTGCGCGATTTCTGCGGCCATGGCTTGGGGCAGGTCTTCCACGACCGCCCGAACATCCTGCACTACGGCGAGGCTGGCGAAGGCGTCGTGCTGGAGCCGGGGATGCTGTTCACCATCGAGCCGATGATTAATCTCGGCAGGCCGCATGTGAAGGTGCTCCCCGACGGCTGGACGGCGGTGACGCGCGACCGCGAGCTGTCGGCACAGTTCGAGCACAGCGTCGGCGTGACGGAGACGGGCTGCGAGATCTTCACTAAGTCGCCCGCGGGCATCGACTTCCCGCGCTTCGATCAGCGCTAGGCGGCCGGTCGCGCGCTATGCCGAAACGCGAGGACAGCAACGGCAACAAGGGCGCGGCTGAGCAGGCCTCAATGTTCGAGGCGGCGGCGCCCGATCACGCCGGACACAGGCAGCGTCTGCGCGAGAGGTTCCGCAAGGGCGGCGCGGACGCGCTGCCCGACTACGAGCTTTTGGAGCTGATCCTTTTCCGGGCGCTGCCGCGGCGCGATACCAAGGGCATCGCCAAGCAGCTTCTCGCGCGCTTCGGCACGTTCGCCGAGGTGGTCAACGCGCCCGAACAACGGCTCAAAGAGGTTGCGGGCGTTGGCGAAAGCGTGGTGACGGAGCTGCAGCTCATTCGCGCCGGCGCGCTGCGCATGATGCGCGGTGAGATCGTGAAGCGGCCGGCGCTTTCATCGTGGACGCAGGTGCTCGACTACCTCTACGCGGCGCAGAGCCACGAGCACCGGGAGCAGTTTCGCATCCTGTTCCTGGACAAGCGCAACAGGCTGATTGCAGACGAAGTACAGCAGCAGGGCACGGTGGACCACACACCCGTCTACATCCGCGAAGTGGTGAAGCGGGCGCTAGAGCTTTCCGCGACGGCTATCGTTCTGGTGCATAACCACCCGTCCGGGGACCCGACGCCATCACGTGCGGACATAGATATGACGAAACAGATCGTCGCATCTGCGGCCCCTTTAGGAATAGCCGTTCATGACCATATTATCGTTGGGCGTGAAGGACATGCGAGCCTGAAGGCGCTCCGCCTCTTTTAAACCCGGCGCGGAGGCTACTGGCATCTGGCAGCGAAGTTGCGTATGCAGCGGCTGCATATCCACTGCCCCTTTGCGACGCAGTGTAACTGGGCCTTTACCAGGGCAAGGTGGACTACAACCCTAGCCCGAATCGCCCCGCGACCTTCGACCTAGCGAGGATCCATGTGCGGCATCGCCGGAATAATCGATCTTAATGGCAAGCGGCAGCCCGACGGCGCCGTCGTGGAGCGCATGGCGGACGCCTTGTGGCACCGCGGCCCCGATGAGGACGGATACCTGATCCGTCCGGGTCTTGGATTCGCCAATCGCCGACTTTCCATCGTCGGCCTCGGCGATGGGTCCCAGCCGATCTTCAACGAGGATCAAACCGTTGCCGTCGTCTACAACGGCGAGCTCTTCGACTATCCGGAGCGCAAGGCCGAGCTCGAGGCCAAGGGCCACAAGTTCCGCACGCACACGGACACCGAGATCATCGTGCACCTCTACGAGGAGTACGGCGAGGGCGTGTTCGCACAGCTCAAGGGTCAGTTCGCCATCGCGCTGGTCGACTTCTCCAAGCGCACGATTTTCCTCGCACGCGACCGCGTCGGCATCTGTCCGCTGCATTGGAGCCGCCAGGGCGACTGGCTTTACTTCGGATCAGAGATCAAGGCGCTGCTGGCGTCAGGGGCGGTGCCGGCAGAAGTCGATCCGCGCGGCATAGACCACCTGTTCACGTTCTTTGCGATGGGCACGCGGCGCACGATGTTCGAGGGCGTCCAATCGCTGCTGCCGGGGCACTACCTGAAACTCCAGATGCGCGCCGACGGGAAGCCGGCCGAGATCGTCGAGCGCCAATATTGGGACTTTGATTTCCCCGATGCAGGCGAGGAACTGGACGGCGATCCGAAGACGCTGATTGACGAGTTCGAAGCACGCTTCCGCCGCGCGGTGGAGATCCGCCTGCGCGCGGATGTTCCGGTCGTGGGTTATTTGTCGGGCGGCGTTGATTCCGCCTATGTGCTGGCGACGGCTTCAAAGCTGCGCGGCTCGCCCATTCCGAGTTTTACGATCCAGGTTCCGGGCAAAGGTCTCGACGAGACATCGGACGCGCTGTTCACGGCGCGCGCCATCGGCAGCCGACCGACCATCCTACGCTCCGACAGTACGGTCATCGCCAACACCTATCCGCAGCTGATCGCTTCGGCCGACAGCCCGGTGATCGACACGTCGTGCGCGGCGCTGTGGCGCCTGTCGCAGGAGGTGCACGACCAGGGCTACAAGGTGGCGCTGACGGGTGAGGGCTCGGACGAAGCGTTCGCAGGTTACATCTGGTTCAAGCTGCGCAAGCTCAGCTATTTCATGGACGTCGGAGGCACTTACGCCTCGGATGCGGTCAACCGCATGTTCCGCATGCGCATGGCGCCGTATCACAGCAACGCGAAGCTGAAGCGCATCGATGAGCACATGGGCCGCGCGCACGCGCAGACGCTGATCTATCACCTCGTCGGGCAGTCGCGTGACCGCTACTTCAGCGCCGAGATGAAGGAGCGCATCGGCGACCACGTGCCGTACGAGGATGTACCGATCGATGCCGAGCGCGTGCGCCGCTGGGATCCGCTGAACCAGTCGCTCTACTACGGCTACAAAGTCCATCTGCCGGGGCTGCTGCTCAACCACAAGGGCGACCGCGTGGCGATGGCGAACAGCGTCGAGACCCGCTACCCGTTCCTCGACGAGGACGTCATCGAGTACGTGTCGAAGCTTGCTCCCCGGTGGAAGCTGCGCGGCATGATGCGCGACAAGTTCCTGCTGCGGCATGCAGCGGAGCGCGTACTGCCGAAGGAGAGCGCCTGGCGCAAGAAGGGCATGTTCCGTGCGCCGCTGGCGGAGAGCTTCTTCGTCAATCCGCCACAGTATGTGCGTGACCTGATGAGCCCGGAGTCGCTGGCGAAGACGGGATATTTCGACGTCGAGACCGTGCTGCGCGACTACGAGGCCATCGGCAAAGGCCAGGA
The DNA here is from genome assembly GCA_964493785.1 of uncultured Hyphomicrobium sp. Classification (GTDB taxonomy): domain Bacteria; phylum Pseudomonadota; class Alphaproteobacteria; order Rhizobiales; family Hyphomicrobiaceae; genus Hyphomicrobium_A. The sequence continues at coordinate 218,074 of CAZBPM010000003.1, forward strand.
CAAGAACATCAACGTGTTCTTGAAGATGGGCCTTACAGGCGTCCTCTCGACCCAGCTCTGGCACCAGCTCTACATGGGCGGCGGGCTGTGCGAATTGCCGGATCAGTGGCCGCGACCAGAGGTCGACCGTTCTTCAGCGCAGCCGCTGCCGACTGCCGCGGCGTAGTCACCAGCGACGCAGCACTCGCAGACGACCCTCCCTCGCTCATGCTGTCCGCTGGGCCCGTGGTGATGTCTGCGCGTGCTGACGCAACCTGCGCACTGCCGCCTCGATCTGGTCGCTCAACTGAAAGGTGCCGATGAGCTGATCCAGCTCGGCCGTCTGCTGCGCCAGGGCGTGGCTGGCCGCCGTGGCCTCTTCCGCCATCGCGGCGTTCTGCTGCGTCACCCGATCGATCTCGCTCACCGCACCATTGACTTCCTGCAGCGCCACGACCTGCTGCTGGGTCCCGCTGGCGATTGCCTCGACGGCGGCATTGATGTCGATGACCTGTCCCAGGATGCGGCCGAACGAGTTGCCTGTCTCCCTGACCAGGTCCACGCCCTGCTTTACCTGCGAGGTCGAGTTGGAGATGAGCATCTTGATCTCCTTCGCCGCAACGGCGGAGCGTTGCGCGAGCGCACGAACCTCTGAGGCAACGACGGCGAAGCCCCGGCCGGCATCGCCGGCGCGTGCTGCCTCGACGCCGGCATTGAGGGCGAGAAGGTTGGTCTGGAATGCGATCTCGTCGATGGTGCCGATGATCTGAGCAATCTGCTCCGCCGATCGCTCGATGTCGCTCACGGCATCGATGGCGCGGGCCACGACGATGCCGCCCTGCTCCGCGTCGCGCTTAGCGGTGGACGCCACGTCGCGCGCGTGAGCCGCCCCCTGCGCCGTATTCTTGACCGTGGATGTTATTTCCTCGATCGCCGCCGCGGTCTCCTCCAGGCTCGCCGCCTGGCGCTCCGTACGTCGCGACAAGTCTTCGGCTGCCGCCGAGATTTCCTCCGTGCCAGACGATATGGCACCGGCGCTGGTCCGGATCGTCGCCATCGACTGCTGCAATCTGACAAGCGTCGCGTTGAAGTCCGACTTCACTTTGTCGAACTCGGCGCCAAGGGGCACATCGATGCGCGTCGTTAAATCGCCGGCGGCGACTCGCTCCAATGCAGAGGTCAGCGCACTCAGCGCCTGTCCCTGGGCCCTCGATGCCTCGAGGCGCTGCGCTTCGACCTCGGCGCGCTGGTCTGCGAGCGCCTCTAGATAGGTGGAGATGGCGAGGTCCATGTCGAGCATGACCGCCTTCATAAGGGCCGACACGGCTTCCGCGACGCCGTGTGCCTGGCCCTTGGCAAACATCAGGAGGCTTGGCCAGCGCGCGGCGACGATAGAGTGGAGCAGCTGCTCCGTGATGAGCGCATACCCGCCGATGTACCAGCGTGGATCTAAACCGAGACGCGCATGCGTCTTGCCGATGGCCCGCACCGCATCAGCGTAGCGCGTGCCGAAATCCGCCGCCGCTATGACCTGCCAATGCTCGATCTGGCGGCCCTTGGCGCGCGCCACCTGCCCCGGCTCACCGAAGAACCGCGCCGTCGCCGGCGTGGCCCCGGCCTTGCTGTAGAACGCGTCGAGCGCCGGGCCGATGCTGGCCGCGATCAGCGGGCGCATCTCGCGCAGAGCCGCCCGCGACCGCTCGTTGATACCCATGAACTCAAGCCGGTCACGGAGACCATCGTCGCCACGCGTCATCATGTATTCCCCCAGCGGCGTCGCCTGCCGTGCCGCGGGTCAATTCTTCCAGCTTCCGCCTGAGCGCGTGGTAAACGGTGCCCAGCATTGACTGACACACGTCAGAGGATAGACGCGCAGCACTTCGCGCATTTTGACGCACCGAACCCCGTCCACAGAGCGGACGCGCGCGGTCTACAGCGGATGCTCAGGCGAGAGCCACGTCGAGATGTTCCCATCCGCGGCTTAGCTACGTGGGTGGTAGGGGCTTGCTGCGCCAATGCTCGGCGACGAGCTTCAGGTTCGCCGCGTGCACCTCGCGATAAGGCTCGAAAGGATTGACCCAGCCCTTGGCGGCTAGATCGCCGATGTAGTCCTCTAGCGTGCCGTCGAGATAGTCAGCGTCGTGCGACCTCTGCAGCATCGCCGTCACGTAGGCGATGGTGGCGTCGATCAGATTCTTGTCGTAACCGCCGCCCATGATCACGCGCGGGTCGCCATGGTTGGGATAGATGCGCTTGAAATCCCAGGTGCGCATCTCCTTCAAATCTTCGAGGTGACGCGGCAGGCTCTCGATTTCGATCATGTAGGTGATCGGGTCTTCGAGCGTATCGCCGGCCAGCAGGATTTTGTCCCGAGGGATGAGGATCACGCAGCCGTCAGCGCTGTGAATGTTGCGCAGGCGAAGTTCGAGCGTGATGTCGCCGATGGTCATGTTGTGGCGGTCATCGAACACGACATTCGGCGCCCGAATGGATTGGATCGCTGGCGGCCCCCAAAGCGTGCCGGCTTCGATCGCGGCCTTGTGCTCGGCGATGGCCTCGGCGGTAAGGCGCGTAGACACCACATCGCAATCGGCGAACACCGCGTCGCCGGCGATATGGTCGAGATGCCAGTGGCTATAGACGACGGTAAATTTTCGGATGCCGTTGGCCTCGAGATAGCCGCGCATCCAGCGCGCCTGCTCGATGGTGGTGCAGGTGTCGTAGACGATGGCTTCGTCGCCGCGGTGGATGACATAGGTCGCGATGCCAAGCTTCATGGCGGAATCGTCGACCCAGTTCCATTCGGCGAACGCGCGATATGCGGGATCGCGGCCGGCATAGAAGACGGTGAGGTAGTCGGTCAGCGCGTGAACGCGCAGGGGCGGATCGGTTTTGGCCTCTGTGGACACGAGATATTGCCCTCCGATCGCGATGCGAAGCCGGGAGCGCTGGACAGCAGCTCCCGGTCTGATGCGCTGATCAGCCTTTGCGGTCGCGCTGGCCGAGGGTGCGCAGGCGGAGCGCGTTGAGCTTGATGAAGCCGGCTGCGTCCTTCTGGTCGTAGGCTCCCTTGTCGTCCTCGAAAGTGACGAGCGTCGAGGAATAGAGCGTCTTCGGGCTCTCGCGGCCGATGACGATGACGTTGCCCTTGTAGAGCTTGAGCGTGACCTCGCCCTCGACGTGCTCCTGGCTCTTGTCGATGGCGGCCTGCAGCATCTCGCGCTCGGGCGAGAACCAGAACCCGTAATAGATGAGCTCGGCGTAGCGCGGCATCAACTCGTCCTTCAGGTGCATGGCACCGCGGTCGAGCGTGATCGATTCCATGGCACGATGCGCGGCGAGCAGGATGGTGCCGCCGGGCGTTTCGTAGACGCCGCGCGACTTCATGCCGACGAAACGGTTCTCGACGAGATCGAGGCGACCGATGCCGTTGTCGCGGCCGTAGTCGTTCAGCGTGGCGAGCAGATTCGCCGGGCTCAGCGGGTTGCCGTTGACGGATACGGCGTCGCCCTTCTTGAAGCCGATGGTGATGACGGTCGGCTTATCCGGCGCCTCTTCGGGCGAGATCGTGCGCTGGAAAACATAGGACGGCGGCTCGACGTTCGGGTCTTCGAGAACTTTGCCTTCCGAGGACGAGTGCAGAAGATTTGCGTCGACCGAGAACGGTGCCTCGCCGCGCTTGTCCTTGGCGATCGGGATCTGGTTCTCTTCGGCGAAGGCGATCAGGTCCTCGCGGCTCTTAAACTGCCAGTCGCGCCAGGGGGCGATGATGCGGATCGACGGCTCGAGCGCGTAGTACGACAGCTCGAAGCGGACCTGATCGTTGCCCTTGCCGGTGGCACCGTGGCAGACGGCGTCGGCGCCAGTGGCCCGCGCGATATCGATCTGCTTCTTGGCGATGAGGGGGCGGGCGATGGAGGTTCCGAGCAGGTAGACGCCTTCGTAGAGCGCGTTGGCGCGGAACATCGGGAAGACGTAGTCGCGAACGAATTCCTCGCGCAGGTCCTCGATGTAGATGTTCTCCGCCTTGATGCCGAGCATCAGCGCCTTCTCGCGCGCCGGGTCCAGCTCGCCGCCCTGGCCGAGATCGGCGGTAAAGGTGACGACCTCAGCGCCGTAGGTCTGCTGCAGCCACTTCAGGATGATCGACGTATCAAGGCCGCCGGAGTAGGCGAGCACGACCTTTTTGATCTGCTTGGGCTTGGAGGTCATGGGGAGCTCATTATGAGATGGGGCACGGCGTCCAGACGATAGACGCTCCGCCCTGTACGTCATTCCGCCCGACAGTTCCACATCGATGCGCACCATGTCGCGCGGATCCCGTACGCGGGCCGGTGAGCGTATGTGCGGGTGTTGTGCTCAGAATGCATCATGTGTCTAGCGTAAGCGCATACGCGTTGGGAAGGCTGTTCAATTCCGCAAGTGTTCTTGATATATTCTCACTGTTGGTTTGGGGAGATTTTGTCCATGCGTTTGAGGATCTGGCGCGCCGCCGCAATGGTCGCCGCGTCGTTGGCATTTTGCGCCGTGGCCGTCGCGGCCGAAGAGAAGAAGCCTACCGTAGTCGAAAAGGCAGCACCGTCGCCGTGTAAAGGGCTCGACAACGCAGCATGCACGGCGAAGGCCGAATGCTCGTGGATCAAAGAGACCAAGATGAAGAACGGCAAGATGCGCAAGGCGTACTGCCGGAAGAAGTCGACGCGGTCCGCGCAAACGAAAAAGCCAACCTAGAGCACGACGCTGCCGAAGCCCGCCGGCACTTCCATTGAGGCCGGCAGCGGTGCGTCAGTGCAGCTTCATGGCCGTGAGCATGGTGCCCACGTTCAGCGGCACGGCTGCGAATAGCGTCAGCATGTCGGTTGGCGGCCAGACGTTACCGCCGGCGGCATGGCCACCCTCTGATTGGTAGGAAGCGAACGCCTGCTTGATCGAGCGGCGCGCGATCTCGGCCGCGTCGAGCACCGCGGCATTCGCCTCAGCCGTCGGCCATGCGACGGCCTGGGGCACGCCCTGGGACATCATCATGAATGCCATCGGCCATGCGGCGGTCGGCGGCATGAACGGGAATGTCGTCAGCCACGCCGCCATCGGATTCGCGGGGCTGGGCGCGGGCTTGACGGGTGTTGCACTCAGCGCGGTCAAGGCGCCGCTCATCACCTCGGCGAACTGAGACATGGCCTCCCACGGGTTCGTCGGCAGGGAGGGCGCCTTGGGCGGTGGCGGCGGGGCGGGCTGCGGGAGAGCCCACAGGAACGGATTGAACAGCGCCATCGGCGTGGTGGCGGCCGGGGATTTTGATGCCGGGGCCAACGGAACTGGCCATTGCCACGTTGCAGGCTCGCGCTTGGGCTCTGGTGATTGCAGCACGGCGGACCAGAAACCCATGACCTGATCGGCCATGGCGGCGTAAGCGGCGGTGGTGGCAGCCGAATATCCGAAGGCGGCATCGGTGCAGTGGCGCGCAAAGCGCTGCTGGAGCTCAGGGTCGAGCATCGTAATACCTCTCATTGCCCCCACAGCACGCAACAATGGAAGGTTAGTCGGTTCGTTGCGACGCAACAACAGAATTGCGCGTGGAGCGGTGGCGTTGAGCCTATGTCGGCTGGGCAACCGTGCTGGCGTCCCCAGGAGCCGATGGCGGCGGAGCGGCAGCGGGTGACCGGCGGCCACCGGCACCACGGCCGGCGAAAAGCCAGTAGGTCAGGCCGGAAAGGACACCAACGGTGCCAAAGGCGATAAGGGCATAGTCGTTGAGGATGGAAGGTTGTCCCGGCACCTCATTGAGGTAGACCGCAGCGAGCCCGCCGAGCGAGATCACCGCTCCGACCAGCGCGTAGTAGAGCCACGAGCGAATGCGCGTCAGCTCGGCCACGCCAAGTGCGATGAGGGCGAAGGGGGCGGCGAAAATCGCCGAGTGAGTGGCGGCAAGCAGAGCCAGGATGCCGGCATTGCTGAGCTGCTCCGTCTGCGCGTCGGCGGGGAGGTTGGCGATGGCGGCAGGGTTCACGACGAAGGCGACGGTCGCCGCGCCCGCCACGAGGCAGGCGATCGCAAAGCCAAAGAGAACGCGCAGCAGCGTGAGCATGGGGTCAGCCCCTCGTTTCCACCCTGGGGGGAGCTTACAGGCGCCGGGTTGCCTGCCTCAACCCTAAATGGCGGGTCTGCCTAATACCTGGCCTGGCGCATCCGGGAGCTGGGGCGGCCGGGGACAGCTTAATGCCCCGGCCGCGTCATTAAAACCTGAGACCGCAAGCCTTGCGAATGGCGATCTGAACCGGCGAGGGCGGCAACGCGGGCGAGAACTCGCCAGTCGGAATGAGCGGCGGCTGCGCCATGAAGCGCGGCCGACGTCCGCGATGCGCCTGCGCCGCGTGAACGACGAAGGGATGGCAGAGGTAGACTGTGCCCGCCGATCCGGTGGCCAGCGCGACCTCGCAAGCCTGCGTGGATGAGTATCCATTGGCAGAGAGCTGTCTCAGACTCGCCCCAGCCCGGCCAAAGGGCAGCAGCTCACGCGCAACGGCGGCGTGGGAGCCCTTGCGCAATCTCGTCGGCGCATCATCGGCGCCGACGTCGGAGAGCAGGAACAACATCAGCAAGGCGCGTCCGCGGCTGGTGACGTTGACACGCCACTCCATGAAATCGGGGTTACTCTGTCCGAAGCTCATGTCGACGTGCCAGCCGTCGTCGGCGGGCGGAATGGAGGAAGGAAAACGGATCGGGAAGGTTCCGAGCCCTAACGGCACAACCCAGCGCCCGGGGCCGACAAGCTGATCATACGCCGCGTGCAGCGACGCGGTATTTGCCGCTTCAACAAAGGGGCGGGAGGACTTGCTCGCGACCCTGATGACCGGCTCGGTCCATATTTTTGGCTGGTCCGGCGAGAGGCCGATCTCGGCCCACAGCTCGCGAGTGCACTGCGCGGCAAGTTCGGCGCTGAAGGCGCCGTCGATTCTCACAAAGCCGTCGTCGATGAAACTTTGAACCTGACGTGGCGTCAGGCCGTGCTCGTTGTCTGGCATGCACATTCTCCATCGGCCGCCGCGCGAGCGGAGCCGTTGCGATCTGATTGGCGCGGTGCGCCGTGAACGACGTCGTCGTTCAGATCAGCGGGAAGAATGTGGACATGAACATCATGCCGTGAGCCTACAGCGGCTCAGCTTGGATGATCAAGACGGCCATAGAAGACGAACGGCTCAGGCGTTGCGGCCGGCGATGAGCCAGTAGACGAATCCGCCGGCAAACCCCGCCGTTGCGAAGATCTGCCAGACGATGGCTTCGGGTGCGGTGGTCGCGCCGGCCTGGCCGTAGCGGGCGAGCAAGGGAATAGCGGCGAGCGCCAAGCCGCCGCCGGCCACGTAGTAGATGATCGAGCGGATGCGGGCGATCTCGCCCACGATCACCAGAAGCAACGCCGGGATCAGTGTGACACTGGCAACAAGGATCAGCCCCTGGTCCATCACCGCGAAAACCTGGTCGGGATTTTCGATCTCGACCGGGTTCATATGCAGGAACGTGGTGACGCGCTCCAGGCCCAGAGTGGTGAATACGTAAAGACTCGCAATCGCGGCGAGGAGCATCGCGAACGGCACGACGATCAGCAGGCGCCCGACAGTCCTCACCGGTGTCAGCTCCCGCTCGTGCCGGCATCGGCGCTTGCATGCACCGCACTCGCGCGCTGCTTCACGCTCGCCGACTTGAGCTGTCCGCAGGCCGCGTAGATGTCGCGCCCGCGGGGTGTGCGCACAGGGCTGGCGTAGCCGGCGCGATTGACCACCTCGGCGAAACGCTCGATCTGCTCCCAATTAGAGCACTCGTATTGCGTGCCGGGCCACGGATTGAACGGGATCAGGTTGATCTTCGCCGGGATGCCGGCCAGCAGGCGTACAAGCTCGCGCGCTTCTGCGAGGCTGTCATTGACGCCTTTCAGCATCACATATTCGAAGGTGATGCGGCGGGCATTCGACAGGCCTGGATAGTTGCGGCAGGCGTCAAGCAACTCGGCGATCGGGTATTTGCGGTTGATGGGCACCAGGACGTCGCGCAGGTCATCGCGCACGGCGTGCAGCGAGATCGCGAGCATCGTGCCGGTCTCGGCGCCCCAGCGCGCAATCTCCGGCACGACGCCGGAGGTCGACAACGTGATGCGGCGCTTGGAGACAGAGAGCCCCTCGCCATCTGCCGCGACTTCCATTGCCGCTTTGACGTTGTCGAAGTTGTAGAGGGGCTCGCCCATGCCCATGAGCACGATGTTGGTGATCTTGCGGTCGGAGGACGGCAGCAGCCGGCCGTCTCCAGCGGGCTCGGCACCCTGCCAATCGCCGATGCGATCGCGCGCCAGCAGAATCTGGCCGACAATCTCCTGTCCGGTGAGATTGCGCACGAGGCGCTGCGTGCCGGTATGGCAGAATGTGCAGTTGAGCGTGCAGCCGACCTGGCTCGAGATGCACAGCGTGCCGCGTCCCGGCTCGGGGATATATACGGTCTCAACCTCGGGCGGCTTGCCGTCGCGGCCCTGAGCAGGAAGCCGCAGCAGCCATTTGCGTGTGCCGTCGACCGACACCTGCTCCGACACGATTTCCGGACGGCCGAGAGAATAGCGCTCGGCGAGTGCCTGACGGAGTTCCTTGGCCACGTCGGTCATCGCGGAGAAATCGGTGACGCCACGCACGTAGAGCCAGCTCCAGAGCTGGTTGACGCGCATCCGCTGCTGCTTGTCGGGAACGCCGATTGCGGCCAGCGCAGCCTTGAGGCCGGCGCGGCCGAGGCCGGCCAGACTTGGCTTGGCGGCCGTCACGGCGTCGGCCGCTGGCAGATTGTCGAGGGCGAGTGACATGAAAATCCGAGCGAATGGCGATCGACACTATCTAGCGATGCACCTCAAATACAGCAAATCCCCGAACCCTGCCGGGTCCGGGGATCTGCAAAATTCGTAGCTTGGGGCTCGCCCGGGGTTCAGGCGGCGGGCACCCAGCGTCCTGCGACAAAGCCGAAGGCCACTGCGTCGGGGTGCAGCCGCGCGGACTGCCGCAGCTCGTCGACCTCTTTCACGTCGGCTTCACCAAGCACTTGGGGGCGGGCGGCTCTGACGACGTCTTGAAATCCGCTGAGAATGATCACTCTCTTACCGCGGACCTCTATCTTCGGGCATGCCATGCGTCACCTCCTTGCGAGGAGATCAGCGCCACGGCTGGAAAGGCGTTTCGGGGGAGCTAGCGCCTACTCGTGGAGCAGTGAACCCGTGGCCAATACTGATCACCTACAACATTCACTATACGTGACGTTTGTGACACTCGAAATAACTTTCCGTTGCATGACCGTAAGAACAATGTTGACAAAATTGCAGCGTTGCTGCGGTGCGAAACGGTCAATTCCCCAGCGGCACGTTGAGCTGCAAGCGGCCCATCCAGTTTCCTGCTGCGCTGTTCGCCGCTCCGCTTTCGACGCCGCCTTTGGCTTCGAGGCTCGTGCCATCCTTCACGCCGACGGCGACGCCTGCTTCCGCCTTCAATTGCACGTCCGTAGGGCGGATCGCTGTTGCAGATGGATTGAGCGCCTGCAGATCATCGAATCCGACGAAGGCGCCGAGCGCAGCGCGCGGTTCAATGAAAGTGCTGTCATCGAGCGCGAAGCGCTTCGATACTTCGGGAAGCACTTCGACCTTGCCGTTGCCCGCGGCCCTCGTCTCGTTTGATGCGGAGTCGCGCACCGCGTCCTCGACGTAGACGAGACCGACGCTCGGCGCGACCTTCCAACCGCCGAACTCACGCGTGCCGGTGAGCTTGCTGCGGATGAGCTTGCGCTGCGTCAGGGTGTCGTCGATTGCCCCGCTCGATACGGCGTTTTCCGTCTCGCCCCACGCGGCGCGCGCATCGAAGACGACGCCAGAGCCGACCTTGACGCTCGTGTACGGGCCGACCATCCAGCCGCGCGCCGCCATGTCGGGCGTGCTGTCGCGGAAGCTCTCGACGCCGCGATCGAGCTGCGCCAGGGCGCCGACCATGATGTCGGGGGAGAGCATCGAACGCGTGCCCATGTAGAGCACACTGAGGTTGTTGCCAGTGTCGAGCGCGGCGTCATAGGTCTGCATCCGGCCCTCGAGCCAGAAATCGACGATCCCCGGATCGATCTTCTTGTTGCCGTTCGCCGCGGCGGCGATCTCCGACAGGCTTACGGAAAAGCCGACGTCCTTGGCCCGGCCGTTTTCGCCGATAGAAACGCTGCTCGACAGCGGCTTTTCGGCATTGATGATCGGCGTCGGCGCGCGATCGATGCGCAGACGGTCTGGATCGCGGGAGTTGAGGAGGGCCTTTCGGCGTTCGAGGAAGGCGGCGTTTGCGGCCTCGGTCGTCGTCGACACGCAAGACGCGCGGACGGCGCCGGCGGCATCGGCAGAGGTGGCAAGCTTGAAGGTGTAGGTGCCGGCGACCGCGGACCGGAAGGTCGCCGTGTCCGAAGAGCTGCCATCGACGAGCGTCGCAAGACCGTCAGGTCCGCCGGAAACCGAGACGGACGCTGCGTCGGCAGTGAACGTCAGCAGATCGCCGGCGTCGAGCGAAACGCTCTTTCGAAGTGAGGAGCCGGCGGAAAGTTGACCGTTCAGGGCTCCGCGGTTGACGGCCACGCAGCCTTCGCCGTCCGCGGCGCTGACCGACCCGACTGGGACTAGCGAAGCCGCAAGCGCAAAGAGTGTGGCCGAGAGCCCGTTTGGTCTGTTCGACATGTGCATCGCCCGCCTACGCAATTAACGCGATTCGATGTCGTTGCTGCACAGCAATATCGACGGAAGTATGAAATCGGGCCAATAAGTTAGCCGGCGGCATTTGGCTCAGGCTCTTCGCGCGCTCGCAGAGGCGGGAGGCGGGCGACCATCGTGTCGGCTATTTCGCGCGCACCCTCGACCACCACGGTAGCGCCGAGGCTGGTGAGATAGTCGGTCTCCGTCGCAGAGTGCGCATGGACGATGATGTAGAGCGATGGGTTGGCTGCGCGCGCCTGCTCAACGATCTGACCCGCCTCGAAGGGATCGGGCACTGCGATCATCAGCGCGCGCGCCTTCGGGAGGTTGGCGACACCGAGGGCGACCGGTGCGCTCGCTGATACGACGTCGACGCCTGCCGCCTTGAGGGGGCCAACGATCTCGTCCTTTTCGTCGATGACGAACAGAGGTTCGCCGGCGCGAATGAGCGCCTCGCCTATCCAGCGGCCGATGTTACCGTATCCGATGAGAACGGTGTGCCCTTGCTGGGTCGTCGCCTCGAAATCATCGTCGACGGGTTTGGAAATCGAGGTGGCCGGAACCGGCGGCGCCTCTGGAGTTGCAGGTGTGGGCGTTGCGGCAGGCGGCGAGTGCGGTACGGGAGCCGAAGCCGGCTGAGGCGGTGTTCCGTCGCGCCTATCGAGCCAGGGCTTGGCGAGGTCGAGCCCGCGGAACAGCAGCGGGTTGAGTAGGATCGAGATGATCGCGCCGGCAAGAACCAGCTCACGTCCCTGCTCGGGCATTAGGCCGAGCCCGACACCCAAGCCGACGAGAATGAAGGAAAATTCGCCGATCTGCGCGAGGCTGACCGAAATCGTGGCGGCGGTTATCCATGGACGGCCGAAGGCGCGCACGATCGCGAACGCTGCAACGGACTTGGCGACGAGGATGATGCTCACGGTGGCAAGAACGAGCAGCGGGTCACGCACGAGTATCGACGGGTCGAACAGCATGCCGACCGAGATGAAGAACAGTACCGCGAATGCGTCACGCAGTGGCAGCGTCTCCGAGGCGGCCTGCTGGCTGAGCGCGGACTCCGACAGGATCATGCCGGCGAAGAACGCGCCGAGGGCGAACGAAACGTCGAAGAGCTGGGCCGCACCGTAAGCGCATCCCAAAGCGATCGATAGAACTGCCAGTCGGAACAGCTCGCGCGACCCGCCGTGTGCCACATAGTGCAGCACCCATGGGATTACCCGGCGTCCGACGACCAGCATGATGGCGACGAAAGCCACCAACTTGGCCACGGTGATCGCCAGCGTCTTGAAAATCTCCTGCATTCCGAACGGCGTCGCGCGCTCGAGGCTTCCGTCGAGCAGTGGGACAACCGCGGGCAGGAGCACGAGCGCCAGCACCATTACGAGATCTTCGACGATCAGCCAGCCGACGGCTATGCGGCCGCGTTCGGTATTGACGATGCGCCGTTCCTGTAGAGCGCGCAGCAGGACGACGGTACTGGCGACAGAAAGCGCGAGGCCGAAGGTCAGGCCAGCCCCCACGGACCAGCCCAAAAGGTGAGCCAACAACATCCCAAACAGCGTGGCGACGGCGATCTGGCCGATGGCTCCGGGAATGGCGATCGTGCGGACCGACCACAGGTCTTTAAGTGAGAAGTGCAGCCCGACACCGAACATCAGCAGGATGACGCCGATCTCGGCCAGCTCGCTGGCGAGCGACTGGTCGGCGACGAAGCCGGGTGTATGCGGACCTAGAATGACGCCAGCGAGCAGGTAGCCGACGAGGGGTGAAACGCGGATGCGCTGAGCTATGGCGCCAAACACAAAAGCGAGGCAGAGACCGATGACAATGGTGGCGATCAGCGGTGTGTCGTGCGGCATTCCTCGGGGGGGTCCTTTCGCGAAGCTGACGGACTATTCTACGGGGAAGAATAAATATTGCACCCTATTCATTGCCGCATGCGGGCATCCAAGGCCTCGAGACACGCGGGCTTGGCGGCACGATTCAAACGCCGGCCGGTGACCACATCGGCGCGACGCAAAACAAAATCGGCGGGGTTTTCAGTCGCGCTCGTGCAGGTGCCGATGGCGATGGGCTGCCACAGATTTTAATCCTAGTCCGACTGGCGGCGGCAGCTATCCCGATGGCGCCTCAATCCGGCGTCAGTGTCTGCTCAAAGTCAGTGTTTGGCCAAAACCGGCGACGTGCTAATCGAATTGCCAAAAGTTGCGTGGGGGAGACGCCCGATGTCATTGCCAAGAACGTTCACCGTCGCAGGACTTGCTACAATCCTGGCCGCACTGGGGGCGTGCGCCGCTGGCGCCGCTGACTTCGCATATAACGAGAAAACCAACGCAGACCTCGCCAAGAAGCTGAAGATCCCGGTGTTCTTCGCCGTGCCGAAGAGCTCCTGGGCGCCGCTGCCGAAGGACATCAAGACCACCGACAAGCTGGTCGAGTTCAAGCATCCCGACGGGGTGAAGGCGAAAGGCGATGTCGGTTTGCGGCTCGTCGTAGCCAAGCGGTCTGGGCTTTCGGCGCGCCTTGGCAAGAGCGGGCTGCTGCAGACCGGTGACATCATGCTGACGTTCCGCTCCGAGTGGGGCGGCGCCGGGGCGTACCCGAACATCCAGATGGGGATCAGCCACACCGGCTTCGCCTACATCGACAAGAACGGGAACCTGCGCAATCTCGACAATCCAATGGACGGCGAATATGTCGGGCCCGGCAATCTGACGAGCGAGCACTATCGCACGCTGAACTTCCTGCACATCGTCCGGCCGCGAAATCTGACGGATGCTCAGAAGGCCAACCTGCTCGGCTGGGCGACGAAGCTCAATGCAAGTGCGAGCAAGGTCTATCCGAGCCAGATCAGTTTCAACCAGGACTACAACGCACCGAAGTACAAGCCGGGCTCCAACCTCGACTTCGTGAAGCGCTTCGGCCAGATCGCGCTCGGGCAGGGCAACTCGTCGGGCAAGCCGCTCGACATGTATTGCTCGGAGTACGTTTGGTCGTTGCTGTCGCTGCGCAATTGCGATCCGGCCAAAAGCGACGCGGACTTCAAGGGCAGCCGCGTGCCTTCATGCATCAAAGAGCCGATGGAGCCGATGAAGGCGACCGGCAACGTGCTGCCCACACACGGACGCAACTCCTATTCGGGGCTCGCGGACGGGCCGCTGCTGGTGCTCGACAGCATGGAGCTGAGCGACGAGGTTCGTAAGCCGATCATCGACGGCATCTTCACCGAGAACCCGGCGGGCATGTCGAAGATGTCGGTCGGACATCGCAAGGTTGCCGAGGAGATGCAGCCACGGTTCGAGAGGTTGAAGAGCTACTATGTCGGCATGACCGGTAGGATGTGGCAGAACTGGCGGGCGCGCCTGATCGGCACCGGCTTCAATTGGGCCGGCATCGCCGAGAACTATTCGCCCACCTCTTTTCTCGTCAACACGCTGCTGCCTGAGAACAATAACAACCGCACCATGGACTACGTGGCGACGGTCTATATCGAATAGGCGGCAGGAGACCACGGCAGGCAATGAAGATCGATCGGCGTCAATTCGTTCAGGGGGCGGTCGCCGCCTCCTGTACGCTGGCGCAGCCAGCACGCACCGAGGCCGCCGCTCCCGTCTACATCGGCGACATGCACTCGCACCTGTTCTTCTTCGGCATGGGCGCATCTCCGGATAAGAGGCCGCTGGGTCCGACGATGGTGGCGGGCAACGCGACGCTGGTGGCGTGGTCGCTGGTCGGCGACGTTCCGTGGCTGCGCGTCACGGGCACGGGAATCAAGCAGAAGGGCCAGCCGAAGCGCGGCGAGCCGATCGCTTGGTTCGAAAGCGATCTGGTCCGCATCAAGCAGCATTTGTCCGAGCAGAAGCTGAAGCTCGCGCTAACGCCCGATGACGTCGACAGGGCGCTCGCGGGCGAGCCGCACGTGGTGCTGACCGTCGAGGGCGCGACCTTCGTCGAGGACGACCCGGCTCCGCTCGCGCACGCTTATGAGCTGGGGGTGCGCAGCATCCAACTCGTGCACTACATCGAGAATCCGCTCGGAGACTTCCAGACCGAGCGTCCGCAGTATGGCGGACTGACCGATCTCGGCCGCAAGGTGATCGAGGAATGCAACCGGCTGGGCATGCTGGTCGACCTCGCGCATTGCACCGATGTCGCGGTGAAGGAAGCGCTCGAGGTCACGACGCAGCCGGTGGTGTGGTCGCACTCGTCGGTGACGCGCACGCGCCAGCCGAACTGGAAGATGCCGGTGTGGCAGGCGCGGCAACTGCCAATCGAGACGGCGAAGGTGATCGCTGAGAAGGGTGGCGTGATCGGCCTTTGGCCGATGCGGTCGGATGTCGGGACGACCCCGGAAGCCTATGCCGAACGAGCCTGGGAGCTGGGCGAATGGCTGGGTGTCGACCATGTCGGCTTCGGCACGGATATGAACGCCATCTCGCGGCCAGCGATCGCAAGCTACAGCGATCTACAGAAAGTCGTGCGCACCTGGCAGCAAGCGGGGTTCGCCGACGAGGCGATCCGCAAGATCGCACTCGGGAACTTCGCGCGCGTGCTGAAGCAGGCCATGGGCGGACGGGCAGCTTAGCACCTTCACCGTCATCCTTGGGCTCGTCCCGAGGATCACCGGGTGCGCCAAAAACAACGGGTGAGCTTCGGAGCGCCCTGAAGGCTGGGTCCTCGGCATAAAGCCGAGGATGACACCCTGTACTAGAGGATGAACTTGGAGAGGTCGGTGTTTCTCGCGAGATCGCCAATGCGGTCGTTGACGTAGGCAGCGTCGATGGTGACGGCCTGGCCGGGGCGGTCGGAGGCGTCGAAAGAGATCTCGTCCAGCACCCGCTCCATCACGGTCTGCAGCCGGCGGGCGCCGATGTTCTCGACGGTGGAATTGACCTGCACCGCCGCGTCGGCGAGCGCATCAATGGCGTCGTCTGTGAAGTCGATCGTCAGGCTCTCGGTCGCCATCAGCGCCACGTACTGCTTGATGAGGCTGGCCTCGGGCTCCGTCAGAATGCGCCGCATGTCCTCCCGCGTCAGCGCGCTCAGCTCGACGCGAATGGGCAAGCGGCCCTGAAGCTCGGGAAGCAGGTCCGAAGGCTTGGCCACGTGAAAGGCGCCCGAGGCGATGAATAGAACGTGGTCGGTTTTCACTGGGCCGTATTTGGTGGAAACGGTCGTGCCTTCGATGAGCGGCAGCAGATCGCGCTGAACGCCCTCGCGCGAGACGTCGGCGCCGGCGCGGCCGGTGTCCGAGCGCGAGCAGATCTTGTCGATCTCGTCGAGGAAGACGATGCCGTTGTTCTCGACGGCGCTCACCGCCTCGCTCGTCAGGGCATCACCGTCGATCAGCTTATCGCTCTCCTCGGCGACGAGGACGTCGAAGCTGTCGGCGACGGTGACGCGACGCGGCTTGGTACGCTGACCGAACGCCTTGCCGAGCATGTCGCCGAGGTTGATGGCGCCGATGGAGGCGCCCGGTGCCCCCGGGATATCGAACATGGGCAGGCCGCCTGCAGGGGAATCGGCGACCTGGATCTCGATCTCCTTGTCGTTCATCTCGCCGGCGCGCAGCTTCTTGCGGAAACTATCGCGCGTCGCGGGCGATGCGCCGGGCCCGACGAGCGCATCGAGCACACGTTCCTCGGCGTTCTTCTCGGCGCGGGCGCGGACGTCCTTGCGCTTGACGTCTTTCACGAGGCCGAGCGCGACCTCGACGAGGTCGCGGATGATCGAATCCACGTCGCGGCCGACATAACCGACCTCGGTGAACTTCGTCGCCTCGATCTTGATGAAGGGCGCGCCGGCGAGCCTGGCGAGGCGGCGGGATATTTCCGTCTTGCCGACGCCGGTGGGTCCGATCATCAGGATGTTCTTCGGCAGAACCTCCTCCTTCAGATCGCCGGTGAGCTGCTGGCGGCGCCAGCGGTTGCGCAGTGCGATGGCGACTGCGCGCTTGGCGTCGCCCTGACCGACAATGTAGCGGTCGAGCTCGGATACGATTTCACGGGGGGAGAAGTTGGTCATTGCCTTCCTGCAGGGATCGCGCGCTAAGCGCTGTCGGAATGTGGCGTCTGCTTCCCCAATCAGGAAGCGGGTGGGACAAGTTGACGGAAGCGGCCGAGCGGCAGGGCCTGCAAAGCCGCGGAGCGCAGACGCCGCCATTGCGCGGAGAGTAGCAGGACAAGGGCGGCGAGGCCCAGCAGCGTCAGCGAGAGCGACATGTCCTTGGCCATGCGCTCGGAAAGCAGGTAGCCGACCGCCAGGCCAGCGTAGGAGAGTCCGGAGACCAGCAGCGCGCGGCGGTCGAGGACGATGGCGATCGTCCCGAACAGGGTGAACAGCGCCAGCATTCCGATGGCCTGGGCGGCCTCACCTGCGGAGCTGAAAAGCAGGGTACTCACGGCTTCCACAAGCATCGGAGCGGCGAGAAGATGCAGCCAGAAGGCGACGTCGGAGCGTCGGGTCAGCCGTTCGGTGTCGGTGGCGTCGATACGAACGGCGAGCGCAAAAATCAGAAAACCCAGAACCCCAAGCACGAGCGCGCGGGATGCCTCGGCGCGGGAGGGGTCAATGAAGCCAAGGCCGCCAACGATTGCGCACACTAGGCCAGCCGCGATGATCGCGGCATCGATGGGCACGGCGAAACGCCAACGATGCAACGCCGCTGCGATCGCGGAGCCCAGGCCGAACAGAGCCCATGAGGGCGTCAGGGATTCCGCCTCCGGAACCTCGGCTAGCTGGAGTCCACCGCCGACGGCCATGTAGAGGACGATCCCGCCGGCTATCGCGAACATCAGCGAAAGCATGATGGCAGGCAGGGCCAGGCGCAGGCGCCGCACGAAGACACCCGACAGTGCCCACGCGGCCACCATCGCGACCGCGGCGAAGCCAATGCCGAAGCCCAGCGTGCTGGTGAGTCCGAAGAGGGCGGAAACCAGCAGCAAGATGCCGATCGAGACGAAAACGTCGTTGAAGCCGCCGATCAGTCGGAGGCGCTCATCGTCGGGATCGATGGTCTCGGCTGCACCAAGGGAAACCGACGCTGGCGACGTCTCGGCAAGGGCGCGCAGTCGAGCGGCCTGCTCGGCGGTGATGATGCCCTGGGCGACGCCAAGGTCAATGTGCTCGTCTTTGATCATGCGCCAGCGGTAGCGTCAGGCGGAGACGAACTTGAGGCCGACGATGCAGGCGACGAGGCCGAACAGCAGCATCAACCGCTGCGGGTTCGCCGTCTCGCCGAACGCCCAAACGCCGAGCACCGCGGTGCCGGCGGCGCCGATGCCGGTCCAGACGGCGTAGGCGGTCCCGAGCGGGACGCCTTCCAGCGAGCGGTTAAGGCAATAAAGGCTCATGCCAGCGAGGGCGAAGAACGACAGCGTGAAGCCCAGCCTGCTGGGGCTCAGTCCGCCAGAGAACCGGAAGACCGTGGTAGCGGCGACTTCCAACGCTCCGGCGGTGAGTAGATACATCCACGCCATCAGCTCAACTCTCCTGCCCCTTGGCGGTCCCGCGATTATTCCTGCCGCGTCGAAGGCAGGCTCTCGATGACCAGATTGTCATTGGTGTAGACGCATATTTCGGCGGCGATGGCCATCGCCTTGCGCGCAATTGTCTCGGCATCGAGGGGCTGGTCGAGCAGGGCGCGGGCGGCGGACAGGGCGTAGTTGCCGCCAGAGCCGATGCCCATGACTTGGCGCTCGGGCTCGAGGACGTCGCCGGTGCCGGTGAGGACGAGGGTGGTCTCAGCGTCGGCGACCAGCATCATGGCCTCCAGCCGGCGCAGGAAGCGGTCGGTGCGCCAATCTTTCGCCAGTTCGACGCAGGCGCGGGTGAGCTGCCCGGGGTACTGCTCCAGCTTGGCTTCCAGGCGTTCGAACAGGGTGAAGGCGTCGGCCGTGGCGCCGGCAAAGCCGCCAATGACGCCGCCTTTTCCCAGGGTGCGGACCTTGCGGGCGTTCGCCTTGATGATAGTGGCGCCGAGGCTTACCTGGCCGTCACCAGCGATCACGACACGACCATTTTTACGAATGGTCAGTATGGTGGTGGCGTGCCAGGAGCGCGGGGCGTCCGCGGAAGAGCCAGAAGTTTGCATTGCATTAGCTCCCGACGGCGGGTTTTGCAGCGCTTGAGCCGTGCACAGCGGCTCTGGAACGGCAGGGCTCAAGCTGATAAACGCTCGGTTCCGGCGAGGCAAGCCATTAGCCAAGAGAGGCTAACTTGAAGCGGCAGGCGACAATTTCCCGCAAGACCAAGGAGACCGAGATCACCGCAACGGTCGATCTCGATGGCACAGGCGCGTTCGACATCTCGACCGGCGTCGGGTTCCTCGACCACATGCTGGAGCAGCTGGCCAGGCATTCCCTGATCGACATCACGCTAAAAGCGAAGGGCGACCTGCACATCGATTTCCACCACACGGCTGAGGATTCCGGCATCGTGCTGGGGCAGGCGGTCGCCAAGGCGCTCGGCGACAAAAAGGGCATCACGCGCTACGCCGACGTGCATCTGCCGATGGACGAAACGCTGACGCGCGTGGCGGTCGACATCTCGGGCCGGCCTTATCTGGTGTGGAACGTGGAGTTCACGCGGGCGAAGATCGGCGAGATGGACACCGAGCTTTTCCGCGAGTGGTTCCAGGCATTCGCGCAAAACGCCGGGATCACCCTGCACGTCGCGAACCTTTACGGAGAGAACAACCACCATATAGCGGAGACTTGCTATAAGGGCCTCGCGCGTGCCCTGCGGGCGGCCAGCGAAGTCGATCCGCGGCAAGCCGGGCGCGTGCCTTCAACCAAGGGCACGCTCGCCTGCTAGCGTCAGAGAGAAACCGGCGTGGTCACGTTCAACGTCTATGAGCCGCGGAATGCTCCGTCGAACCGCCTTGCAAGTGCGGAGCAGCTGATATTCGTCAAGGATGGCTTCTCGTGGGTGGCGGCCGTGCTGCCGGCGATCTGGCTGCTATGGAAGCGGATGTGGCTGGAGCTCATCGTTTTCATAGGCGGAGCCGGCCTTATCGTGTGGGCCTTCACGGCAGCGGGGGCGCCGAACGTCGGCAATGCGATCCTGCTCATCGCGCAGATCGTGCTTGGATTCGAAGCGGGGCAACTCTACGGCGATGCGCTGGAGCGGCGGGGCCACCGCTTCGTCGGGACGGTTTCGGGGCGCAACGCTGAGGACTGCGAGCGCCGGTTCCTCGAAGTGTGGCTGCCAACGCGGACTGAAATTCCGGCGAGCGAACCTTTAGCGCTGGCGGAGTCGGGGCAGTCGACGCCCTCGTGGGCTCGGACGGCGGCCAACCAGGCGAAAGATGCCATCGCGCGCGGACGCAGCCGCGTCTTCTCCAGGGCGTCGGCATAATGCAGCGCGTTGCGATCATCGACTACGGCTCGGGCAATCTTCATTCCGCGGCCAAGGCTTTCGAGCGCGCGGCACGCGAGAGCGAGGCCGACGCTGAGATCAGCGTGACGGCGGATCCCAAAGTGGTTGCGAGCGCAGATCGCGTCGTGCTGCCGGGTGTCGGCGCCTACGCCGATTGCAAGCGCGGGCTGCTGGCGGTGCCGGGCATGCGCGAGGCAATGGAAGACGCGGTGCGCGGCAAGGGGCGGCCGTTTCTCGGCATCTGCGTCGGCATGCAGCTTATGGCCACGCGCGGCCTCGAGTTCGAGGTGACGGAAGGCCTCGACTGGATTGGCGGAGAGGTGCGGCACATCGAGCCGAATGATGCGACCCTCAAGATCCCGCACATGGGCTGGAACACGCTCAAGCTCGTGACACCGCACGCGCTGCTCGACGGAATTCCCACGGGGGCGCAAGGGCTGCACGCCTATTTCGTGCACTCGTATCACTTCGTCGCGAACGACCGCAGTGCGATCGTTGCGGAGACGGACTACGGCGGGCCGGTGACGGCGATGATCGCCAAGGACAACATGGCGGGCACGCAGTTCCATCCCGAGAAGAGCCAGACGCTCGGGCTGAAACTGATCGCGAACTTCTTGAACTGGAAGCCCTAGGGCGGCGATACGCGCGCCGCCGCGAGAGGCTTATCGCATGCGGTCGGCGATGCGCAGTGCGGCCCATGCCCCGAAGATCGGGAACAGCACCATGGCAATCAGCGACACATAAAGCAGGGGGTGCCCGGACTGAGCGAGTGAGCCTTCAAATCTCACCAGCATCAGCGTCAATCCCATGACGAGATTGCCGATCTCGGCTCCCAAGAAGCCGCCGAGGAGGGCGAGGAGGACGCTCAGGATCCAGCCGAGCACGCCGCGCCGCTTCGTCCATGCCTCGTAAATTCCAACTGCAAGAACGGCGATGAAAACAACTGCCGCGATGGTCATCGGGCCGCCGACGCTCGACTGCGGTATGGCGCCGGACAACTGCAGAAGCAGAATTGCGATCACGGCGGCCAGCGCGATGTATTTCATGGCGTTCGTCCCTACTGCCATCTTTCGTGCGGCGCCCCCGCGCCATCCACTTGTTGCGCAAAATGAGAGCTCAACGGAAATTCAGCAACGGGAATCCTACAGGCTAGATTGGGCCCCCTTTTGGGTCATACGCCGAACGCCGGAGGCTAGAGCATGAAGCCAATCATGAACCTCGACGAGATCGTCGATTTCGACGACGTCGAAGAAAACGGGGTCTACACGTCCAAGCGCGCCTTGTTCAGCGCGGGCATCGGCGCGCGGCAGCTCGGCTACAATCTGACGGTGCTTCCTCCAGGGAAGGCGCAATGCCCCTTTCACGTGCACCGCGGGGAGGAAGAGATGTTTCTGATCCTCGAAGGCGAAGGGGAGCTCAGGTTCGGCGATACGCGATATCCCATTCGCAAGCACGACGTGATCGCGTGCCCGACCGGCGGCCCCGAGGTGGCGCACCAGATCATCAACACCGGCACGAGCGACTTACGCTATCTGGCGCTCTCGACGCTCGTCGATATCGAGGTTTGTGAGTATCCGGATTCCGGCAAGGTGTCCGTGTTCGCAAAGGGGGACGGCGGAGAGCCGGGCCTGCGCAAGATATTCAGGGCGGAGACCACGGTCGACTACTACGATCGCGAGGAAAGCTGAGACGAGCGCCTAAGCCTTGGGCGCGGCGCGATGCTTTTTCTTGTGCGCTTGCTTGCCCGCTGGCTTGTGGGCGCCGCCCGCGTCCTGGGCTCCACCCTGGGGCCGCGGCCCCTTTCGATGGCGCCTAGGCTCCTCGCCCTTGGGATGAATAAAGCCGCTGGGCTTCTTATTCTTCCGCCAAGGCGCTTTGGAGCGTGCCTCCTGCGGCGACGAGCCGGAAGGGCTCGCGGATGCGGGGGCGGCGTGAGGGCCAGACCGCGGCGCGGCCTGCGCACCGTGCG
>CAZBPM010000004.1:0-208170 GCA_964493785.1 uncultured Hyphomicrobium sp.
CCGAAAGGCTGCCTCACTAGAACTAGAACGCAGCGTTTCGGCGCCCGCGCTCCCAGTTTATCGGCGCTGCCGATTCACGCCCTCGCCGATAGGCGCTCGGGCGATCGGAGCGCTGGCGCAACCGACTCGCACTCCGGCGAGCCGGCCGGTTGGCGCATGCCTGGCCGGTTGGCGTGCGTGGCCGGCTCCGACCGAAACGCCGCACGGGGGCTTAACCATCAGATGGCTAGGCTGCCCCATCCTGGCCGTGATTAGGACGACTACTGCCGATCGGGCGGCGCTCAAAAAACGAGGTTCTGGAATGCGTTGGAGATCAATGGCGGTTGCGACGGGAATGCTTCTCGCCGGTGCGGCGGCTGCGCAGGCTGCGCCGCGCGCGGTGCTGGAACTGTTCACGAGCCCGTTCTGCTCCTCCTGCCCTCCGGCCGATGCGCTGTTCACGAAGCTCGCGCGGCAACCGGACCTCATCACCCTGGTCATGCCGGTGGATTCGTTCGATGCGCCGGGCCGAAAGGATCCCCTGGCGAAGCCGGTCTTCACCGATCGGCAGGCGGCGTATGCAGAGCGGCGCAACTCGGACGTGCTGTTCACCCCGCAGGCCATCATCAATGGTGCTGCAGAGGCTCAGGGCTCCGACACGGACGAGATCCGCGAGGGCATCGCGCAGACGCTGGGCGTGCTTTCGGTGCCGGTGGAGGCGAAGGTCGCGGGCAAGAACATCAACCTGTCAATTGGCGGCGCGGGTTCGGCGAACGCCAAGACAGGCGTGATCACCGTGCTGCCGTTCATGCAGGATCACACGGAGCCGATGAGGGGCCGCAAGAGCCTGCACTATGCCAACCTCGTGCGCGACATCATCCCGGTCGACACCTGGAGTGGCGCACCGCTGAAGGCGCGGCTGCTGCGGCAGGATTTCGAGCACTATGACGGCATTGTCGTGCTGCTGCAGGCCGGTACGGCGCAGCGACCGGGCGCCATCATCGGGGCCGCACGCCTGAGGTTCAACGATCACTCGGCCGAGACGCGAGCGAGCGAGACCAAGGGCTGAGAACCTGTAAATTGCGCGAAGGCGGCCACTGAACCGCGCTGCGATGTAACGCCGGAGCCTCTCCGGCGAATTCATGCAGAGACGGGAACTTCGGAGAGCCGGTATGCGCAGACTTGCCTGTTTGCTGATTGGCGTTTGCATCTGCACGGGTGCGGCGTCGGCAGGATCGCGGACGGTGCTGGAGCTGTTCACCAGCCAAGGGTGCTCGTCGTGTCCGCCGGCAGATCGCCTGTTCGAGAAACTCGTTCACGATCCGCAGTTCATCGTGCTGTCGCTGCCGGTGGATTATTGGGACCGGCTCGGCTGGAAGGATACGTTCGCCAAGCACGCGTTCACGGAGCGGCAGCGGGCGTACGCGTTCATGCGCGGCGATGGCCAGGTTTATACGCCGCAGGCTGTCGTCAACGGCAGCGAGCATGCGAACGGTGCCAACATGCTGGCGATCGGTGCGTCGGCCGAGACGACGTCTCCGCCGCGCCTGCCGGTGCGGGCCAAGCAGAACGGGGATGAGATCGAAGTTGCGATCGAGACGGCGCGGCCCGGGAGCCCCGGCGCGACTGTCGTGCTGATGCCGTATTTGCGTTCGCGCGAGGTGACGGTCGGGCGCGGTGAGAACTCGGGCACGAAGCTCACGTATACGCACATCGTGCGCGACATCATTCCGCTAGGCACATGGACGGGCGCGCCGGCGACGTACAAGGGCAAGCTGCCGAAGGACGAGCGTTTCGATGGCGCCGTCGTGCTGGTGCAGGAGGGGACGCCGGAGCAGCCGGGAGCGATCCTCGGCGCCGATCAGGTGGACGTGCACTAGCCGGTCGATGCTCGATGCGGCCGGCCGTGCCAGATGCGGCTTGCTCTTTTCATTTGCCCCGTGAACGGCTAGCAGTGCCGGCCGAAAAGTCCTGACACGGGGGAAGACGTACAATGTCATCGCGGCGCATCTCGTCGCGCCTGGCCACGGGGTTCGGCAGCGTTTTCGTGCATGCAGGCTTCGGGCTTGCGGCGGTGCTGGGCATCATGGCGCAGGTCGGAGCGATCGGCGCATATCGGCGCGGTGACGCGGACCTGCCGACGGCGATCGCGATCTTTGCGTTCAGCCTCATCCTGACGGTCATCGGGCTCGGGTTTTATTACTTTCGCTACGCCGTTTTTCCGGCGCAGCAGGCGCGCGCGGCGCGGCGCCTCGCGCAGAATCCGGGCGCACCGTGGCTGCTCGACGAGGACTGGGCGGCGCGCAAGGTCGTCGACCGGGGCAGCCGCACGGTCGCGATCTTCCTCTGGATCTGGTCAATCGGCTGGAACGGCTTGTGCGCGCTGATCTGGAGCGTCAACCGGGACAAGATCATTGCCGCGTTCAGCGAGTCCTGGGGCGACGCGGCGGTGGCGGTCCTGTTTCCGATGTTCGGGTTGATCGGTGTCCTTTGTGCGATCAGCGCGACGGTGCACAGGTGGCGCTACGGGGCGTCGACACTCCACATCGATACGCTGCCAGGCTATCTGGGCGAGACGTTTCGCGGGCGTGTGGTTGCGCGGCTGGCGGTGCCGGTTCCGCTCGAAGTCGAGCTCGTTTGCGAGCGCCGCTTCTGGGCGCGAGCGATGGGGCGCGGTGGACGCTCGATGGAGTTGAAAACGGAGCAGATCTGGTCGAAGCCCTACCCCATCGACAGCGATCGCCTGATGCGGACGCCGGACGGTCTGACGTCGATTCCCGTCGACGTGCCGCTGCCCGCGGGCAAGCAGGGGACATCGATCGACGAGGAGGGTGCGGGCGTCCGCTGGGCGCTTGCCGTACATACCGATCATGCACGGGCAAGTGGACCGGTGAAGTCGGCGGCGCCCGGAGCAATGAATTACACCGCACGCTTTCTCATTCCGGTGTTCGCGCGCGAGTGACATCTTCCTGGGTGTTCCCCTGGGAACGGATATTTCGCCTGACGCATGTGACGGTCTGACCCATCATGGACGCGGCCGGGATGCCGCCCATTTTTGACGGGGATTGTCATGACAGGTGATGGCTCGCGAGCCGGTTCTACAGTGGTGACGGCGCCGCTAGGGTACTTCGTTCTGAATGCGGTGGTGGCCGTCATTGTGCTCGCAGGGGTGTCCACCCAGCTCAGCGTGATCGTGGCCTATCGCCGGGGCGACATGCATCTGTCGGAGGCGATGCTGGTCTTGGCGATGGCGGCCGTGATCACGGCCGCCGGGCTCTGGCATTTCTACCACCGCTATGTGGTTGTCGCGGCACGCGATGCTGCTGCTGCCAGGACGGCAGCACTTCATCCTGATGCGCCTTGGATGCTCAACAGCGGGTGGGCTGCGCGGCGCCTCGTCGATCGCTCGAGCCGCGGAGCGGCGGCCTTCCTCTGGATTTGGGTTGTCGGCTGGTGGGCCGGGAGCGCGCTCATTTTCGGCGTCAATCGGCACGAGATACTTGCCTCGCTCCATACGTGGAGCGGCGCGCTGCTGGCGTTGTTCTTTGTCAGTTGCGGCCTGCTCGCTTTAGCATGCGCTGTTGCCATGACGCGCAAATGGCTGCGGTTTGGAGCGACCTCGCTGAGCATCGATACGTTGCCTGGATACCTTGGCGATCGCTTCAGGGGCACGGTGACGGCGAAGTTGCCGGACCGCGAGCCTGCTCTGGAGGCCGAGATCGCGTGCGAGAGACTGACGGTGACGTGGACGCGGACTCCGAAAGGTGGGCTCAGGAAAGATATCCTGACGGAACCGGTGTGGTCGCACTCGTGGTCGCTCGAACAGAGCCGCATGGCGCGCGGCAAGGACGGGCATATCATCATTCCGATCGACGTGGCTTTGCCGGCGGATCAGCCGCAGGTCGAGATTGATGAGGAAGGCGGGGGCGTCCAGTGGATGCTGTACCTCCGCGACAAACGCGCCGGCGCTGCTGCGGAGAAGCCAAGCGGGCCTGCAGCACCGACGATCGGGCCGGCGGAACTCGGCGGGTTCTCTGCGGAGTTCGCGATCCCAGTGTATGCCCGCAGATAGCTAGGTGGCTTCGATCTGCTCCGCCTCATGCACCAGTGCCGGCTTCCAAAGCACGGCGATGCCTATGACGGCGGACATCACAGATGCTGCGAAGACGGCGATCTTGGCGGCGGCAAAGTCGGAGGCGCCGTGGAATGACTGGCCGGCGATGAACAGCGACATCGTGAAGCCGATGCCGGCAAGCGCTCCGGCTCCGGCCAGCTGCCGCCAGTTGTAGCCTGACGATTTGACTGCCCACCCGGCCCATACGGCGAGAGCGGACGCGCCGACGAGTCCAAGCGGTTTGCCGATGACGAGGCCGGCAATGATCGCGAGCATGAGCTGCGAGTGGCCTTCGATCACGCTGCCGGACAGCTCAACGCCGGCATTGGCGAGCGCAAACAGCGGCAGGATAATGTAGCTGGAGCGGGCGCCCGCGTGGCGCAGCAGGCGATCGGCGGGTGACTCCATGCGATCGAAGATTGCGTCGATGGCGCGTAGCGCCGGCAACGATGGTCCGTGACGCAGCACCTCGTCGCCATGCTCGGCCTCGGCGGCGACGATGCTGTTGAGCTGCGCCGTCAGGGCGGCGAGATTGGCCGGCGGGCGCGTCGGGATGAAGAGCGCGAGAATGACGCCGGCCAGCGTGGCGTGCAGTCCGCCCGCGTGCACGCACGCCCACAGCACGATGCCGAGAAGGACGTATGGGGCGACGCGATAGACGCGCGAGGCGCTGAGTGCGGCGAGTCCCCCGATCACGACCAGCGCGCCGGCCAGATAAATCCACTGCAGAGCGTTGGAGTAGAAGATCGCGACGACCGCGATGGCGCCGATGTCGTCGACGATGGCGGCGGCGGTGAGGAAGATGCGCAGCTCGACGGGTACGCGCGCACCCATCATGACGATGATTGCAACGGCGAATGCGGTGTCCGTGGCCATCGGGATGCCCCAGCCGTGCGCCCAAGGGCCGGATGGGATTACGAGAGCGTAGAGCGCTGCGGGCACGACCATGCCGCCCACCGCTGCTGCGATGGGGAGGGCCGCCGATCGCCGGTTCGCGAGATGGCCCACCGTGAATTCGCGTTTTATCTCCAGGCCGACGACGAGGAAGAAGATGGTGAGGAGACCGTCGTTGACCCAGTGGCGCAGGGACATCTTGAAGTCTGCAGAGCCGAGCTGGACGCCGAGGTACTGCTCCCAGAAGGCCTCGAAGCCCGGCCCCCAAGCTGAGTTCGTGAGGACAATTGCGACGATGGTCGAGAGCAGGAGCAGAAGTCCGGCCGAAGGGCCCCAGCTCGCGAATTCGAGTGCGGCAGAGCGGAAGCGATGGCCGAGGGTGCCGAGCATCGCGTCGAGGAACGAAGTTTCGTCCCACGGGCCGTCATAACGGCGGCTATTCATGAAGAAGGTCGGGGTGACGATGACGCCGCTGGCGTGCGCGCTGCGCTCGTCGGCCATGACACGGTCCGCCACCTGGCGCCAATCTTCGGTGGAAGGCGACTCGGGCGGAACCTCGACACCCAGATCGTCGGCGACACTGCGCAGGTCGTCCTCAGTCAACGTTTCGGAACGCGACATCAGTTTTACGTGCGCTTCCCAGAACGTGTCCGCGTCGCGCGCGCGCTCAACCAACTCAGCTGCTCGGCGGGCAAGCGGGCTACCAGATAAGGGGCGATGGCGAAAGACGTAGCGAAGCCGGTCGCCGAGCTCGTTGCGCACCTCGGCAATGCGCGCGTTGGCGGCGCGGCAATAGGGGCACGCGTAGCTGCCATATTCGACGAGCGTTATGGGGGCGTTTGCCAGGCCCAAGGTGTGGTCGTCGGGGCCAACGGGGCGGTCGAGGCGATTGCTTTGTGGCGTGTGGTTCACTGTCCCTCGTGACTTAAGCTCAGGCGATCTTCGCAAGTTGAGACCAGGTTCTGCGTTACCTACACGCACGGCTGATGCAAGTCATCTCGCGGGCGTCAGTTAAGGGAGCTGCGCCGAGCTCACCGCTTCTTCAGCGCGCGCTGCACGGCATGCTCCAGCGCCTCGAGAAATCGGGAGCGATCGGCCTTGGTGAAGGAGGCATTGTAGCCCTTGCTTTCACCGGTCTCGCGTAGGTGCGCCGAGAGATCGCGCATGGCGAGCGCCATTCCGATGCCTTCGTGCGTGAAAGGCTTGCCCGTGGGGCCGATCACCTGGGCATTCTTCTTGAGGCAACGCGCGGCGAGCGGAATGTCTGCCGTCACGGCGATGTCTTGTGCCTCGATGCGCTCTGCGATCCAGTCGTCGGCCACATCAGGTCCCTCGGTGACGACGACACGCCGGATCAGCGGGCCCTCGGGCAGCCGCATGAATGCATTCGATACAAAGGTGATGGTCAATCCATGGCGCTCGGCCACGCGCACCGCCTCGTCCTTCACTGGACAGGCGTCGGCATCGACGTAGATGGCGGGAGGAGCGAGGGTTTGCATTCCGGCCGAGTATTTAGCCGCTTATCGTTTCGATTGGAAGCAACCGGCAGGCTATTGCATCGACTTGGACAGCAGCTCAATGACGCCGTCAGCATCGAGGATCTTGTCCTGCATACCCGCAGCGGGCGTGCGTGGATCGGCGTCCATCACCGGACCAGGGGCGACTGCCGCAACGAGGTGCTCCCACACTTTCGGAACCATGGAGGACTGCCCCCAGGTGGCGGACAGCAGGTAGCGGACTTTGGCGTGCTGCGCGGCGGCGCGCTCAAGCGTGCCGATGACTTTTGGTCCGTGCGCCTTGAGTACGGTTTCCAGAGCGCCGGCGCCCAGCAATGCTACCTGCTCGCCGGTTCTGCATTCATCGAGCGCCGCGAGAATGAATTCGACAGCGGCCTCGGGCGATGTCTGCACCATCTCGTCGACGCAGTCGTAGGCCCGCATCCGGTCGCCCCTCTCCTCGTGATCTACGCTGTGCGGCGCGATCTTGAGCAGGATGCGGCCCAGGCGCTTGGGGTCGAAGGCTCCGTTCTCTGTGAAGCACAGCGGCTCGGCGCCCTCGAATTGGCAGTCGAAACAGCTCCAGTTGCGTTCCATGTCGTGCCACCGGTTCCACGATCAGCGAATCTGAGAATCGCATCATAGCCGGGGTTGAGCCCACCTTTGTTGACATGCATCTGTTGCTGCAACCTGGTGGCGCCAAACGGAAATGGCCCGGGCAAGCGCCCGGGCCATCGTCAGTGCTCGCAACCCGCCTGATTATTCGGCGGGTGAGAAGGCGGCCGAAGAGGGAGCTTCGCTCTTCGCTTTTACGCCCATGATCTTCCTGATGTGCAGTTGCTCCATCGTCGTCTGCCACATGAAGAAGACGATGATGAACCCAAGCAGGATCAAAGTGTAGACGTACTCTGCGCCCGCGAACGGGTAGAGAGTGGTCAGTTCCGGTAGCTTGGAGAGTGAAGACAGACCAGTCGACATAATTACCTCCTTTCGCGGTGCTTAGTACTTGGCTTCCTGCTTTACGATGGCCTCGAAAGCGGCCTCCGTGCCTGAAGCCGCCGGGTAGTTGTAGGGAACGACCTCCCCGTCGAGACCAGCGACCTCAACTGCAGCGGGAACACGCAGCAGTCCAAATCCCTTAAGCAACATGCCGATGATGTAGCCAGGGATCAGGCCAAAGCCGATTGCGAAGATCGCCGTGCAGATCGCGTTGCCCATTGGTGTAACAATGGGCAGGCCCTCGGCATTGGTGCCGAACCAGCCGGCGCCTTCGGAGAGGGCAATGAAGGTTCCAGGGCTCGGCATCACTGCGGGGTAGCCCCACAGAACAAAGCCGGCGATGAGTCCTCCAAAGACGCCGCAGTAACCGTGGACCGCCACCGCGCCGACCGCGTCATCGAGCTTGAAGCGCTTCTCGACGAAGTTGTGCAGCGTGAAGGCCATCACGGTACCTGCCGACGCGATGATCAGGGCCAGGATCGGGTGATAGAAGTCGTTACCCGCGCTGGCGCTGATAAGGCCGGTGAGGCCACCCGAGTAGGTCCAGAACGAGTTGCCGCCGGAGATCAGGTAGGCCGTGATCATACCGCCGA
The DNA here is from genome assembly GCA_964493785.1 of uncultured Hyphomicrobium sp. Taxonomy (GTDB): domain Bacteria; phylum Pseudomonadota; class Alphaproteobacteria; order Rhizobiales; family Hyphomicrobiaceae; genus Hyphomicrobium_A. The sequence goes on from CAZBPM010000004.1 coordinate 8,076, forward strand.
ACATCGCGAACAGGAAATTGAGGGTGACACCCGACAGCGTGATCGGAACGCCGTAGATGTTGGTTGCGGTCCAGAAGGCAGGTGCGCCTTCAGCGGCAACGTTCACGATCGGGATGTGGCACGCGGCATAGAAGCCGAAGAAGCCAATGAAGATCATGAAGATGCCGATCGTGACCATCCACGGATTGTGGATCGGGACGTCACGGACTTCGCCGGCGGGCCCGAATTTGCCGATGCGCGGTCCGAGGGCCAGAAGGAGGCCGAGAGTCGCGAATCCGGCGGGTGCGTGCAGCACTGCGGAGCAGTACTGATCGTGGAAGCCGAGGTACTGCACCATCCAGCCGTTGCCGGCCCAGCCCCATGCAGCGGGAATGACCCACGCCACGGCGCCGACGTAGACGGCAAAGATGAGGAAGCCGGTCGTCTTGGCGCGCTCTATGATGGAGCCGGAGACGATCGATGCCGCTGTCATGCCGAACAGCGCGAAGGCTGCCCAGAATACGCCGGAGATGCGGTCAGTGATGTTAGGAGCGAGTTTCTGCGACCAGGGCTCGAAGCCTGTTTCGAAGCTGACAGTGCTGGAACCCACCGGCCATGCCTGCAACGCGATGTAGAACCACATTCCGAACAGAAGGAACACGAGACCGACGACCGGGATGGCCATCGTGTTCTTGAGTAGTGTGTGCTGCAGGTTCTTGGTCCGCGAGACGCCGACCTCATACATGCAGAAGCCAACGTGGATGAAGAACATCAGCACGATGGTCATGAAAAAGTAGAACTCAGTGAACAGCGTCGTCAGCGCTGTAGTTTCATTTTCCATACGCCTCTCCCACCTCTTCGAGTGCGCATCCCAACTCCTTGGCAGCCGACGTTCATCGAGCTGCAAGTAATTTCACCTGAGTGCAACGAGTGTGCCGGTTCGAGGATGGCGTGGGATCTTTTGGCATGGGGGTGTGCTAACGCACTGAGACGTATTCAATTTTTCCTGCTGTCATGGGCCCGTCCGGCGGGCCGCGAATGCGGCGGCGAAGGCCCAATAATTTCGAAAATGTAAAGACAGTAAGCAGGTCGCCCACCAAACAGGCAGCGTGGTCGACGCAGACAAACGGGCGATCGACGTCGTCGCGAAGTTCTCCAGGCAACGGGTCGGGGCTGAGTTCGGGCGGGGTTTTTTGTGGGGCCGGCAGGCGGCTGCAGGGGTGCTGGGGCGAGCGAGCGGTTGCGCCCACCGGCGACGGACGCACCGGTATAGTTGCCGGCGGGGCGATTGAGCCGCGGGGCTGGAGTTGCGAGCCGCCAAGCGGTGGCGATCAAGGTGGCAGGATGATTGTCGCCTAGCAGGCGATATGCGCGCCGCGCAGCAAGACGTGGAGCCTAGTTAGTTCCCCTCGCCGCGAGACGAGGGGAACTATGGTTTGTCTAATATTTATGGGGACTTGTATGCCGCTTCGCCGCGGGCGAGCGCGAACTCTTCCTCCGGCGAGAGGATCAGGCGGTGACGTCCGAAGAGGGCGAAGTAGATGATGCCGACCGCGAACCATGCTGCCACCCAGAGCACGCCCGCAATGTAGAGCGGATCCTGCAGCTGCATGTAGATGGTGACGAGTGCGATAATCACGGTCAGCGCTGCGCCCGGTATGCCGAGTGGGCTCTTATACGGCCGCTCGATGTGCGGGAACTTGCGCTTGAGCTGGATGTAGGTGAGGCCCTGCATCACGTAGGAGAACATCGCGCCGAAGACTGCCATGTTCAGCAACGTGCCGCCGATGACCTTGGCACCCTGGTCCGCGCCCTCGACGTACCAGACGGTGAGCATCACGGCGAGGCCGACAAGTGCACCGACGACCATGGCAATGTGCGGCGTCTTGCGCGTGCCGTGCGTCACTGACAGGACGCTTGGGAAGTAGCCTGCGCGCGACAGCGAGTAGATCTGCCGGCCATAGGCGAAGATGATCGCGTGGAACGATGCGATGAGGCCCGTCACAGCGACGAGGGCCAGCGCATTGGCAAAGCCTTCGCCGTAGATAGCGCGGAAGCCGTCGAGCAACGGTTCACCCGAGGTGCCGAGCTTGAAGGAGCCGACGCCAATCACCGCAGGATTGAGGAACAGCACGCAGAAGGCCGACAGCATCAGCGTGAACATTCCAAGCATGATGCCCTTGGGCATGTCGCGCTTGGGATCGACCGACTCCTCAGCCGCAAGTGGCAGCTGCTCAATGGCGAGGAACAGCCATACTGCGAACGGCAACGAGGCGAGCACGCCATGGATGCCGAACGGGAACAGCGGTCCGTTGCCGCCGACGATCTCGCTTCCGTCGGGAGCGATATTCAGGGCCCAGGTGTTGAAGTCGATGTGGCCGATAGCGCTGATGTAGAAGACTACGAGGCAGAGGACGGCGAGGATGGTGATGATGAGCGCGAATTTCAGTGACTGCTCAACACCCAGGTAGTTCAGTCCGACGAAGATGACGTAGCCCAAAACCCAGAAGAGCGGCTGCGTTTCGGTAGGTGCGCCAACGATGGCGGCGCCGTAAGTGCCGATGAAGAACACGATGACCGCGGCGGTCATCACGTATTCGACGTTTTCGGCTAGGCCTGTGAGAAAGCCGCCCCAGGGGCCGAATGCAGTGCGCGCGAAGGAGTATGCGCCGCCGGTGTGCGGCATCGCAGGGCTCATTTCGGCGAGAGAGAAAGTCAGACCGAGGTACATTATCGCGATGAGAATTGTCGCGACGAACATTCCGCCCCAGCCGCCAGAGGCGAGGCCGAGGTTCCATCCCGAGAAATGTCCTGAGATGACGGCGCCGACGCCGAGCGCCCAAAGAAGCCAGACACCTGCGTGGCGCTTCAGCCCGCGTGCCTGAAAGTAGGCGTCATCGACTTTTTGATAGGTAACGCTTCCGGATTTCTGCTGCACGAGACCCCCCAGTCATCATGTGCTCAACCGGGTATCATCGTTACTCTTCGACTGACCGTCGGTCATCGGACGAACAGCGTGCTCAAGTATACGTTTTGGTAAGATTGGAAAGCTTTGGCCGTCGACGTGACGAGCGGCTTTCAGGGGAGGCGCAGCAAGGTGCGCCGCACAACTTTGTGTGCAGGTGCGAAGTAAACCACAAATTCGGCACGGCGCAAGCGTTCGGCGAGCCTTCTAAAGCCTTTGCCGCTGTGCAGCGGTGAGCGGTATCCGGCTGAAATCGAGAACGAGTCTGACGCTTCACGACGGCCCGATCCGAGAGTAAGCTCGGGCTTATTGTGTGTTTCCGGATAATTTTTCGAAGCGATTTTTTGATGATTGCAGATGATCGGGTGACAACCTCATCGGTTGGTCAACCCATTGACGTTGTACGGCGTTTCAACGCGTTATGGGCTGCAGGCGAGATCGAGGCCTCGATGCAACTCGTGGCCGAGCATGCCGTCTACAGGCTCCACATTTCCGAGGATCTTCTACCCATTGGAGGCGAGACGGTGGGGCGCGCCAATATCGAGGCCGGCCTGCGCCTAGCGCGGCAGCAGTTCCACTACCTGCTTTATCGACCGCTCGACGTGTTCGCGCGGGGGAACGATGTCAGGCATCAGGTCGAATTCATGTACCGGCATCAGGCGAGTGGCGAGCTGCTGAGCGGCCGCTTCCGCATGGTCATGCGCGTGGAGGACGGCCTCATCACCCGCGCGGAAGAATACCACGACCGGGCAAAGGTCGAGGCGTTCCTGCGGTTGTTCGGAAGTTAGCCCAGAGGCTCAGTGTTTCGGGGCCCGGCGGTGCTTGGCACGGCGGAGCGGATTACGCATGGGCTCCGGCTCGGCCGCCGCGACCGTCTCGATGCGGGTCTTGGGCACGATATGCACGACCTTGTATCCGCGCGCCTTCAACTCAGCGAGCACCTCGGGAATTGCCTTGGCGGTCTGGGGATGGATGTCGTGGAACAGCAGAATGCCGCCGCCGGATTTATCGAGCGCCGAGAAGATGTTCTTGAAGACCTTTTCAGGCGAGCGGTAACGCCAGTCGAGAGAATCCGCGTCGATGCCCATGACGGCGATGTTGCGCGAGGCGAGGTAGTCGCGCACGCGCTTGGGATCGCTCAGGTAGGGGAAGCGGAAGAAGGGAGCGACGCCGTCGGGCAGGGTCTCGTTGGCGATGTTGATGGCGGACTCGATCTGGCCCTTCGCACGATCTAGGGAGACAGCGCCCATGTTGCGGTGTGACCAGGTGTGCGTGCCGACGGTGTGTCCTTCGGCCTGCACCTCCTTGGAGATGGCGGGGAAGTTTTTGATCATCTGGCCGACCTGGAAGAAGGTCGCCTTGGTGCACTGCTCGGCGAGCGCATCGAGGATCGGGCGCGTATAGGCCGGGTGGGGACCGTCGTCGAAAGTTATGACGACCTCGCCTTTTTCAAGAAGTTTGGTCGGAGGATACTGCTCGCCGTAGTCGCCGCCACCGGTCATGTCGACCTCTGCGACGCGGGAGACCCCGAGTTTATTGGTGCAGTCGATGACGGGCTTGGCAGCCGGCTGGTCGGCTGCATTCGCCTCGGCGGATGGAGCCGCGGGGGCCCCTGGCGCGTTGACGTGCTGGAGATGGTCCTCGGCGGAGGCGGCGGCTGCGGGCAGGCTCAGCACCAGGGCGAGCAGAAGCTTTTTCATCCGGTTCGGTCCTTGGCATGGGGCGGTGGCGCGCAGCCGGATAATAGCCGGCAGGGCAGCATCGCCGACCGCCATTAACCACTGATGAAGCGTGGTCGGCGGGGCAGAATCTTGTTGGGTGATTGTCCTAGATGCGGCCACCGGATGCCACCCAAAACAAGCTTTGGCGATGCGTCTTGGCGCGACGTGTGGCTCGTTATCACGCTCGGGGTGAGGGGGGCGGATTTCAATCGACACGGGCCGGTGGGCCGTCTAACTCCGGCAAAACTCATGCGGAGCTTCCATAATGCAGTTGCCGACGATCCCGGCGCAGGTCACGCCGATCATCCTGTTGTCTTTGTCAAACGTCTTCATGACGTTCGCATGGTACGGGCACCTGCGCTTCAAGGACCAACCTCTGCTCGTCGTGATCTTCGTCTCGTGGCTGATCGCGTTTTTCGAGTATTGCCTCGCCGTGCCGGCCAACCGCTATGGCAGCGCGGTCTACTCGGCGGCTCAGCTGAAGACCATGCAGGAGGTGATAACCCTCGTCGTGTTCGTCGTGTTCTCGGCGCTCTACCTGAAAGAGCCCATGACGATGAAGCAGATCATAGGGTTCGGGTTCATCGCCGTGGGCGCATTCTTTGTCTTCTCGGGACGCACCTGAAGCAGGTATGGTCGGCGCACCGCAAACGGTAATCCTGCCGCGCAGCTCGAGGAGACCTTATGGCCGAGACACGCATTGCGCTCGTTACCGGCGGCAACCGCGGCATAGGGCTCGAGGTTGTCAGGCAGCTTTCGCGTAACGGGCTGCTGGCGGTGCTGTGCTCGCGCAATGTCGAGAAAGGTCGTGAGGCGGCAGCGAAGCTCGCATCAGAGGGCCTGGAGCCTCCCGTCGTCGCGCTGGACGTGACGGACGAGGCAAGTGTGCGCTCGGCAGTGGCAGAGGTGATGAACTTGTTCGGGCGCGTCGACGTCCTGGTCAACAACGCGGGCATCCTGAAGGAGGGGCAGACCCCTCAAGAGTCCAAGGTTTTGGAGGTGCCGCCCGCGCTCGTCATGGAGACGTACCAAGCCAACACCATTGGTCCTCTGCGGATGATTCAGGCGGTGGTGCCGATCATGCAGAAGGGTGGCTATGGGCGGGTGGTCAACGTCTCGTCGGGGGCCGGGCAGCTTTCGGACATGCAGGCAGGTTATCCGGCCTACCGGATGTCCAAGTCGGCACTCAACGCTCTGACGCGGGTTACGGCCGCTGAACTCGGGCCGAGCCCAATCAAGGTCAATGCCATGTGTCCGGGGTGGGTGCGCACCGACATGGGCGGTCCCAACGCGACCCGGACGGTGGAGCAGGGGGCGGAGACGGCGGTGTGGCTGGCTATGCTGCCCGACACCGGGCCGACGGGCGGCTTCTTCCGGGACAAGGCGCCCATCGCCTGGTGAGGCCGGCAACGGTCGGGCGGCTCAGGTGCTCAGACGCCGCGCACGAGGTTGCCGACCATCAGCGTGATGTAAGCGGTGATCGCCAACCAGAACTCCTGGTGCGGGAGGTAGCGCGGCACGCCGACAAAGCCGAGCTTGGTGACGAGCGCCAGCAGAGCCAGCGTCAGCGAGATGAGGAAGATGGCGATGGTCGGCGGATTGAGACGCATGGCGAAGGCTTCCCCCAGTAAGCGTTAGCAGATGGCTCCGAAGCCTTCCGCAAGTAGACCTGGACCTTACCATGGGGCACGGGCGTGAAGGCAATACGTCAGAACCGGCCAGGGCGCGGGAGGGCGCCCTGAAGCCTGGATGTCGTCGTCAACCCGCCTCAGAGAGTGCGGGAGACCTTGACTGAGGAAAGCGCAGGCAGTTCGTCGCCGGCTTCGATCAGGAAGCGTATCGGTTTGGTATCCGGATTGGCCGCGTCGCGGCACGTCACCAGAAGCAGCGGCGTGGGGCGCTCGGTGGAGATGGGCAGCACCTGGCTGTCCAGGCGGTCGATCGTGACGACGTTGAGAATGCGCTGGGCGCCACCGTTCGAGGCGATGGTGATGCGGTCGCCCACGGCTACCGGTTTGGTCGCGGTAGAGCCTGCGTCGTGCACCACGTGGGTCAGCCAGAAGTCTTCGCTGCCAGCGATGACCGGCAGCACCTTGCGATCGGTCGTCGAGCTGTCGAGGCCGGCGATCGCACGCTGGAAGCCGCGTTCGACCACGGCCTCCCCGTTACCCAAGGTGACGGCAGCCGCTCCCAGCCCGACGGCGGAAAGGCCCAGGAAGGCGACCGGAAGGTTCCTGCGAATGGTGCCCGTGCCCATAGTAAGCTCCGCTCCTGTTGCCCCGCCACGCAGACAGTCGGACCCCCGACTTCTGCACCGCACCAATACAATCGCTCGACGTTACCAGAATGTTAGGAGTGGAGGAGAGACCGTCAAGGGCTCCCAGCAGAGCCGGGCCTCTCCTCCACAGCACCTCACCGCGGGGAGGCGTACTCGCGGCGAAGGTGTCGGAAAAACGCAAGGTTAAACGCGACCATCCCCGAAAACACTGATCCCAGCAGCACCCAGGCAGTCCCAGCGGCCGGCAAACGGGGCGTGCTGAAGGTTACCGTCTGCGGCACGGGGACCGCGGTTGCGACGACGGCCGCGGCGATCAACGGGCTGTCGTCGAGTGAGAATTTCAGGAAATCGCCAGCGCTGGAGCTGACGGCGAGGAGTCCACCCAGGCGGTGAGTCGCGGCCGTATTGCGCTCATAGGCTCCAATGGCATGCGCAACTGCCAGGAACAGGACGAGCCCGACGAAGATGTCGGCCGTGGTCCGCAGGATCAACCTCAGGGGTCCGATGGTGGACATCGCAAGGGGTCCCTCTTGCTCGCGCCGGGTCATCCGACGCCTTTCGACATGACGCGATCGTCGCCCCCGTTCGTGGCGGGTGTGGGGACAGAATGTGGCGGATGCGGCGTATTCTCTTGATTAAACGAGGTCGCGGAGCCGTTGTTGCGTGCCGGCCACTCGGCTGCCTTGTGGGCCTAAAGTAGCAGGTCAGAGGTGCGCTAAAAGCGCAACTGGCGATGTTGAAAGGCCGTGGCGCTGCGGATAGTGTCCGCGCCGCTCGCGCCAGACGCGACTAATTCCGAAAGGCCTCCCCAGATGGGTTTCATTGCCGACAGCTTGAACCGTATTCAGCCCTCCGCGACCATTGCGGTCTCGACCAAGGCGAGGCAACTGAAAGCGGCCGGTCGGGATGTCATCTCGCTATCGGCAGGAGAGCCTGATTTCGACACGCCTGAGAACATCAAGCAGGCGGCGGTCAAAGCACTCGCCGAGGGGCGTACCAAGTATACCGACGTCGACGGCACGCCCGAGCTCAAGGCTGCGATCGTCCGCAAGTTCAAGCGCGAGAACAACCTCGACTACAAGCCGAACCAGATCTCGGTCGGGACCGGTGGCAAGCAGGTGCTCTACAACGCGCTGCTGGCGACGCTGAACCCCGGCGATGAAGTGATCATTCCGGCGCCGTGCTGGGTGTCTTATGCCGACATCGTCATGCTGGCGGACGGCAAGCCGGTGTTCGTCGACACCAAGCCCGAGGACGGCTTCCGGTTGAAGCCGGCGGCTCTGGAGGCTGCGATCACGCCGAAGACCAAGTGGCTGATCTTCAACTCGCCGTCGAACCCGACGGGCGCCGCCTACTCGAAGGACGAGATCAAGGCGCTGACCGACGTGCTGCTGCGGCACCCGCACGTGTGGATACTGACCGACGATATCTACGAGCATCTGCTCTACGACGGGCTGACGTTCTACACGATTGCCGAGGTCGAGCCGGCGCTGTTTGAGCGGACGCTGACGGTCAACGGGCTGTCGAAGGCCTACTGCATGACCGGGTGGCGGCTCGGCTACGCCGGCGGTCCGGTGGTGCTCATCGACGCGATGCGCAAACTACAGTCGCAGTCGACGTCGAACCCGTCGTCGATCACGCAGGCCGCCGCGGTGGAGGCACTCGATGGTCCGCAGGATTTCATTGCGGCCAACAACGCCAAGTTCGTCGAGCGGCGCGATCTCGTCGTGTCGATGCTCAATCAGGCGAGCGGGCTGAAGTGTCCGAAGCCGGAAGGCGCGTTCTACGTCTATCCGAGCTGTGCCGGGGTGATCGGCAAGACGAGCGCGTCGGGCAAGGTGATCAGCAACGACGAGGACTTCGCGACGGCACTCCTGGAGGAGGAGGGTGTCGCGGTGGTGCACGGCGCAGCGTTCGCGTCGTCGCCGGCGTTCCGGATCTCCTATGCAACCTCGAAGGATATTCTCGAGGATGCTTGCCGGCGCATCCAGCGGTTCTGTGGCAACCTGCGGTAAGCGGTCGGCGGAGGAGCCGTATGCAACGACAATGCGCTTCGTGCCTCGCGTGGCGCATCGGGCTTGCAATGAGTATCGCCGCATTGCTGGCGACGCGGCTGGTCGGGACGTGCTTTTGACTTAGAAAAGCAAAAGGGCGCACTCTAAGGTGCGCCCGCGTTTCTTTACAGGTCGATCGCTCCAGATCACGCCGCCGCGCGGTGATCCCAATGCTCTGACACCCACTGCAGCCACATGCGACGCATCGAGCGCTGCGTGCTCGCGATGACACCGCGCTGAACCGGACGGTGGACGACAAGGGCGGTCGATGGAGCGCGTACCACCTGGGGGCGGGCCTCAGCGATGTCTTCGGCTGCCATGGCATATCCCGCCGCGTGCGCTGCCGAGATGAGTCTCTTCATACCCATGTTACGCCTCATCGTTTGGGCCGCTGCCTCTTGCGGCCGACTGGATCATTCACTCAACGAACCAGTTGAATTCATAATGCGGCAAATAGGTTCCCACGCAAAGTAATTTCGATTGTGCTTTGCAGAAGTGGCGGCACGAATTCTTGGTTCTTATGATGCACCGCAATATTCGCGTGCGTATGACTTACCTCAACAACTCGTCGAAGTATTTGCACTGAGGACTTGCGCAGCTTTCGTGTCGGCGCGACCATGAATTCAGTCGCGCTCCTCCATGAGGCGCGAGGCGCGCGACCGCGACGCGGGTGCGTGCGCCTCCAACCATAGGAGGAAGCAGATGGCGCAGTCCGAAGTCCTTAAGGCGGGAGCCAATGGGAGCCCCCGCTCCCGCTGCATCGCGCTTGTCGGACCCTATCTCAGCGGTAAGACCACCCTGCTCGAAGCCATTCTTGCTCGCACCGGTGCGATACAGCGGGCCGGCGGCGTTGCCGACAAGACGTCGGTCGGGGATGCAAGTCCGGAAGCGCGAGACCACGGCATGAGCGTAGCGCTGAACGTCGCGGACGTTTCATTCCTCGGCGACAGCTTCACCTTCGTGGATTGTCCGGGGTCGATAGAGTTTCAGCATGAAGGTTCGGTCGCACTGACGGCTTGCGATGCGGCCGTGGTTGTCTGCGAAGCCGATGCCCGACGTGTTCCGTCGCTGCAGATCATCCTGAAGCAGCTCGAGGATCGCGGCATTCCGCACTTCCTGTTTCTCAATAAGATCGATGAGTCCGAGCTGCCGCTGCGCGAACTCATTCCCGTGCTGCAGCCGGCGAGCAGGCGTCCCCTCGTGCTGCGCCAGATACCGATCTGGGAAAACGGCGTTGCGACCGGCTTCATCGACCTCGCCTCCGAGCGCGCGTTCGTCTATCGACCCAACGCGCCGTCAGAGATCATCGAGCTTCCGGCGGAGGTGAGCGAGCGCGAGAAGGAAGCCCGCTTTCACATGCTCGAGCAGCTTGCCGATCATGACGACGAGCTGATGGAGGAACTTCTCTCCGACATACCGACACCGCGCGATAAGATTTTCCAGGATCTCACACAAGAGTTTCGCGATGGTCTTATCTGCCCGGTGCTGATTGGCTCGGCGCGCGACGGTCACGGGATTTTCCGGCTGCTCAAGGCGCTGCGACACGAGGCTCCGACCGTGGAGGTGACGGCGCGGCGGCTGAAGCTGGAGAACGCGAGGTCTGCAGCCTACGTGACGAAGACGCTGCACACGGGACATGGCGGGAAGCTGTCCCTCGTCCGCGTTCTCACGGGCGAGTTTGGGGACGGCACCGTCGTCATTGGGCCGAACGGCCGCGATGAGCGCGTGGCGGGTGCCTTTGCGTTGCGCGGCGAGGAGCCGGTCAAGCGCGGTGGCGCCAGGGCGGGTGAGACGGTCGCACTCGGACGCCTGGAAAGCATCAAAACGGGCGATACGATCAGCTCAGAAAAGGGTGGTGCTGTGCAGGTGAAGGGGCCTGCGGCGCTGCCTCCGGTGTTCGCGATCGGGCTTGGGCTGAAGGATCGCAAGGATGAGGTGAAGCTCACGACTGCGCTGGCCAAGCTGCTGGAGGACGATCCGTCGCTGTCGATCGAGACGAACAGCGATACGCATCAACTGCTGCTCCTAGGGCAAGGCGAGATGCACTTGCGCGTATCGCTGGAGCGGCTCGCGAGAAAATATGGACTTCAGGTCGAGCGGCAGGCGCGACTTATTCCTTACAAGGAGACGATACGCGGCGGCACGCAAATTCGCGGCCGACACAAGAAGCAGTCGGGCGGGCACGGGCAATTCGGCGATGTCGTGCTGGAGATCCAGCCGCTGCCGCGCGGCACCGGCTTTTCGTTTACCGAGAAGATCACCGGGGGCGTCGTGCCGCGGCAGTTCATTCCGTCGGTGGAGATCGGCGTCAAAGATTACCTGCAGCACGGCCCGCTTGGATTTCCCGTGGTCGATGTATCGGTGACGCTGCTCGATGGATCGTATCATACGGTCGATTCCTCCGACATGGCCTTCCGGCAAGCTGCGCGCATCGGCATGTCGGACGGATTGCCGAAGTGCTCGCCGGTCCTGCTCGAACCGGTGATGTCGGTGGCGATTTCCGTGCCGAACGAAGCGACGGCTCGTGTCAATGCGATCATCTCGCAGCGGCGTGGGCAGATCCTCGGCTTCGACGCGCGGGACGGCTGGAGCGGCTGGGACGTGGTGCAAGCACAGATGCCGGCATCGGAAATGGAAAATCTGATCGTCGATCTCAGGTCGGCGACGGCGGGCGTCGGCACGTATACTGCGCGCTTCGATCATCTCGCCGAGCTGCAGGGCAGGCTGGCGGATCAGGTGCTGGCCGCACATCGGCCCGCCGCCGCATAACCTGCCTGCGCCCAACTCACGCGCCGGCGGCGAACCAGCTGCCGGCGTTTGCGTGCTATGATTGGGCAGATGTCTGGACTTGGACTTAGGGAGGGGGCGTGCATCCTTATATTTGGATCGCCGTCGGCGGCGCACTAGGCAGCGTGGCGCGGTACTGGATGACCGGTGTCGCCGCGCGGCTGTTCGGCGAGACGTTTCCGTGGGGGACGCTGCTCATCAACATTCTGGGATCGTTCGTCATCGGGTTTTTCGTCGCCCTGACCAGTCCAGAAGGCGGCAGGTACGTGGTCGATCCGAACATGCGGGCGTTCGTGACTGTCGGCATCTGCGGCGGCTTTACGACATTCTCGGCCTTCAGCCTGCAGACATTGGTGCTGATGCAAGAGGGCGAGTGGCTGCATGCGGGCGGCTATGTGGTCGGGTCGGTGATGCTGTGCCTCGTGGCCGTGTGGCTCGGCTACATTCTCGCAACCCAGCTCAGCACTTTGTAATCCGGTTCTTGAGGCTTCGTTTGCGGGTTATGGCGCAAAACAGGCTGATGACGGGATCAGATCGGACATCCTACGCGGTCGGCTTCGCCGATCTCGACACTGAGGCAGGTCCTGCGATCCTGCCCGTGCGAGGTAAATTTCCGGCATGGCTGCGCGGCAGCCTGCTGCGGACGGGACCGGCGAAATTCGATGTGGGCTCCACGACGGTCAACCACTGGTTCGACGGGCTGGCGATGCTGCACAGGTTCAGCTTCGCGGATGGCGAGGTCGTGTACGCAAACCGCTTCCTTCAGTCGGAATCATACCGCGAGGCAGCGGCGAAAGGTGCGCTCGCGCGGGGCGAGTTCGCGACTGATCCATGCCGGACGCTGTTCCAGCGCGTGGCCGCAGTTTTTTCGCCGCACCTCACAGACAACTGCAACGTCAACGTCGATTGCTTCGGCGGAGAGATCGTCGCGCTGACCGAAACTACGCTGCCGGTGCGTTTCGATGCGGAGACGCTGGAGACGTTGGGGCACTTCGCTGGGAGTGCCGAGGTGGGCGGGATGGTGTCGATGGCGCATCCGCACCACGATGCGGCGCGTGGGTGTCGTTACAGCTACGTCGTCGACCTGGGCAGGCATTCGAAATACCGGCTGTTTTCCATTCCGGACGACGGGTCGCCCGAGCGGGTCGTGGCGGAGATGGCAGTCGACAAGCCGTCTTATATGCACTCGTTCGCGATGACGGAGCGGTATCTCGTGCTGACGGAGTTTCCGCTCGTCGTCGATCCGCTGCGGCTGATGTTGGCCGCTGAGCCGTTCATCCGGAATTACAGGTGGGCCCCGGAGCGGGGCCTCAAGATTCACGTCTTCGACAAGGACACCGGCGATCTGGTGGTAAGCCACAGCTCGCAGGCGGCGTTTGCGTTTCACCACGTGAATGCATTCGAGGACGGGGACGATATCGTCATCGATGTCATCGCCTATGACGATGCCGCCATCATCGACCAGCTGTACCTTGCCCGACTGCGTAACGGTGACACGGTGGGCGCAACGGGGCGCCTGACGCGTTACTGGGTGCCGCTGCTCGCCGATGCCCCCGTCGATGGCATGGTGGTGGCCGACGAGATGCTCGAGTTGCCGCGTATCGACTACGATCGGTGTGCAGGGCGACCTTATCGATATGTCTGGGGGACGGGCAGAAGCGCCAACGGCGCCTTTCTCGATACGATCGTGCGCGTCGATGTCAGCACGGGAGAGACGAGCAGGTGGGCGGCTGATGGCTGCTATCCGGGCGAACCTGTGTTCGTTGGAAAGCCGGAGAGTGCCGTCGAGGGCGACGGGGTGCTTTTATCGATCGTGCTCGATGCGGCTCGTGGCGTTTCCTTTCTGCTCGTCCTCGATGCTCAGACCCTGGGCGAAATAGCCCGCGCCGAATGTCCTCACCACATCCCATTCGGCTTCCACGGGAGCTTCTTCCCTGCCACGTCGCCGGCTGCGGCGTCTTAGCGCGTTGGGCGTTGACACGTTGTCGTCGCGCGGGGCGAATAGCGTTCATCTGGGAATTGCCAAAGGGATGGAGACGGGAATGCATATCGCGCGAGGTATCGGTGCCGCGGCGCTGGGCTTGATGGTCATGGGAGCGCCGGCATTCGGCGAGGAGGCTCAGCCCGAGCAGCTCATCGACGCGTTGAACAAGGTATTTGGCTCGCACGCGAAGATGCGGGCGGCGCATACCAAAGGAATTTGCGTCAAAGGGAATTTCACTCCGACGCCCGAGGCAGCAAGTCTCAGCAAGGCACCGCAATTCTCAGCCCCCGTGCCGCTCATCGGGCGCTTCTCGCTCGGCGGCGGCAATCCGGCTGCGTCCGATAGCCAGAAGGACAACGTGCGCGGCATCGCCATGCACTTCCAGCTGCCGGATGGAAGTAACAGCGATCTCCTGCTGATCTCGGCGCCGATCTTTGCGGTCAAGACGCCAGAGGATTTCGTTGCGCTGCTGACGGCGGTCGCAAGCAAGGACAAAGACAAGATCGGCGCCTATTTCAGTGCGCATCCGGAATCGACCAAGCAGGGAGCGTGGCTCAACGCTCGGGAAACGCCGGCGAGCTACGCCACTGCCGATTATTTCGGCGTGCACACGTTCTATCTCACGAATGCCAAGGGCGAACGGCAGGCAGTGAAATGGAAGGCTGAGCCGGTGGGCGGGTTCGTCGGCCTGAGCGACAAGGACGCCGAAGCCAAAGGCACCGATTTCTACGCCAAGGAGCTCGACGAGCAGTTCGCGAAGGGGTCGGTGTCTTTCAATCTGTTCGCGGTGCTCGGTCAGCCTGGTGACCAGGACGATGATCCGACGGCCGAGTGGCCGGCAGATCGCAAGAGCGTAAAGGTGGGTACGTTCTCGTTCAGCGGTCTCGAGCCAGCCGCAAGCTGCGATGCCGGCATCTTCGATCCGAATGTGCTTGCCGATGGGATCGAGCCGTCCGCAAACGACAAGATCCTGCCGATGCGGTCGCAGGACTACGCCGTCTCGTTCGGGCGGCGCAGCGAGTAGCGGAAACGAAATCCGGCGGCTCGCTTTCGCGGGCCGCCGGATGATTACGATTGGCGGTCTTCAATCAGTGTGTCGCGGGATCGGCCTCCGCGCCCCAGATCTCCTTGAGGCGTGCATCGCGTCGGCAACCGATGCGATAGCGCTTGTAGTGGGCCTCGTTGGTCGCGTGAAAGTTCTGATGGTAGTCCTCGGCAGCGGTGAAGGCGCCGGCGTCAGCGATTTCGACGGCTACAGGCGATGAGAAGCGATGACTTGCGTTCAGCGCTTCCTTGCTTTGGGATGCGATGCTTTTCTGAGCCGGAGTGTGCGCGAATATCATCGGACGATATTCGTCTCCGCGATCGCAGAACTGCCCGCCCGCATCGAGCAGGTCGACGTGGTGCCAATAATAGTCGACGAGCTTGTCGTAGCTGACGACCTTCGGGTCGAATGTCACCTGCACGCTCTCGGCGTGCCCGGTGTTGCCCATCGACACTTGGGCGTAGGTCGGCTTCTCGGTGTGGCCACCCATGAAACCGGAGATCGTCTCTTTGACGCCCGGGACCTTGTCGAAAGCATATTCCATCGACCAGAAGCAGCCGCCGGCAAATGTTGCGACCTCGAGCCCCTCCGTTAGGACCGGCTTCGGCGGTTCGCTGCGCGAGGGATGCGCGAGCGTAAAGGCGCCGGCTGCAAGGCCGACGGCAAGTGCTGCTGCTATTGTGATGCTGCGCATGGGGGGCTCCTTTATCTGGCCTCGACGTAGTGGAACGCCGCGCCGATCGCGACGAGCGCCAGGCCGATCCAGATGGCGATGATGACGATGGCTGCGCCGCGGCTACCGGGCAGGCGCGCGTCGGTTGCCGTTGCGCGATGCTCGGCGAGGACCGCCGGCGGGATGAGCCGCACGGCGAGCAGGATGCCGAGCGGGACGAGGATGATGTCGTCGAGGTATCCGAGGACGGGGATGAAGTCCGGGATCAGGTCGATCGGCGAGAGCGCGTATGCAGCCACCGCGAGCGCGACGGCCTTGGCATACCAGGGCACGCGCGGATCGCGGGCGGACAGGTAGAGCGCGTGAACGTCACGCTTGATGCTCCGGGCCCACCGGCGCAGCCGCCCCATGACAGAGAGATCATCTACGGCAGTCATGGGGCCTTGTGCTCCGCTTGCTTAGCTGCCGGCCTTGGGCACGAATTTCAGCGCAACTCCGTTCATGCAGTAGCGCAGGCCGGTCGGTGGGGGGCCGTCTTCGAAGACGTGGCCGAGATGACCGCCGCAGCGGCGGCAGTGGACTTCGACGCGTGTCATGAAGAAGCTCTTATCGGTGGTGTTGCCGATCGCGTTGTCGAGCGGCTGGTAGAAGCTGGGCCAGCCGGTGCCGCTGTTGAACTTGGTCGCGGAGGAGAACAGCGGCAGGTCGCATCCGGCGCATTCGTAGATGCCTTCGGCGTACGTTTTGTCGAGGGGGCTCGAGCCCGCGTGCTCGGTGCCATGCTCGCGCAGCACGTAGTATTGAGGGCCGGTCAGGACGCGGCGCCATTCGTCAGGGGTCTTGGTAACCTCGAAGACGGTTTTCGTTGTTGTTGTCATTGTCTCCTCGTTGGCATGAGCGCTCGTGGCCCTCATTCCTCCGGCGGCTGTTGCGGCAAAACCAAGTCCGGCTAAGCCGAAGGACCGACGTGTCAGCATGTGCACCTCCCTGGTGCTGTAGCGCCGGCCTGTCATCGGGGCCGGCTGCGAATGGGGATTGCTCCTCAATACGCTGCAGCCAAGCAGTCGTTACATTAGAGAAGTTTCATGATTGCGGAAGGAGGCTTCAGCGAACGATCCGTACGGGCTTCTCGACCGCGATTTCCTCGGCGGCGAGGCGGCAGCTCAAGGCGATGGCCTCGACGCCGGCGTCGGCTGCGGCGGCAAATGCTGCTAGGTAGGCCGGGTCGATGTCGCCCGAAATGGAGAACGTCTCGGCGTCGGCGCGCTGGATCAGGTAAACCATGACGGCTCGGTGGCCCTCGCGCACCATGGCTGAGAGCTCGGCAAGGTGCTTGGCGCCGCGGGTGGTAACGCTGTCGGGGAATTCTGCCCGCCCGGGGTAGCGCATCAGGTGGACGTTCTTGACCTCGACGTAGCAACGCCCCTTGCGCTCGTCTTCGAGCAGCAGGTCTATGCGGCTCGACAGCCCGTACTTCACCTCGCGCCGCATAGCGGCATAACCGGTGAGCTGCTTTACACCTCCGCCTTCGATCGCCTCGGCGACGAGACGGTTGGGATGCATTGGATTGATGCCGACCAAAGCTGGGCCGGCGCCGAGATAGGCCTCGACCATCTCCCAGGTGTGCGGATACTTCCGGCTCGGCGCTTCGCTGCGCGACAGCCAGACGATGGAACCGGGAGCGGAGAGGCCGAGCATGGAGCCGGTGTTCGGGCAGGCGGCTGTGATGGCTTCGCCGGTGTCGAGGATGACGTCAGCGAGGAAGCGTTTGTAGCGCTGGACAAGACGACCGCGCACGAGCGGAGTGGGGAATCGCATGGCGTCAGCCTAGGTGGTAAGACTGCGGCTCGCCAGGGTTGAGGAGAACGGTGCTTTGAGCGGCGAGGACATCATCACGGCGGCATTGCTGGTGATCGGCGACGAGATCCTGTCCGGCCGAACGTACGACCGCAACGTCAACTACGTCGCAACGCATCTGACGAGCATCGGGATTCGGCTGCGCGAGGTTCGTGTCGTCGCCGATGATGAGGCTGCCATCGTCGAAGGGATCAATGCCCTGCGTGCGCGCTACACGTATCTCTTCACAACGGGCGGCATAGGTCCGACGCACGACGACATCACCGCGGATGCGGTAGCGAAGGCGCTCGGTGTTTCCATTGATCATGATCCGCGTGCGGTCGCGCTGCTCGATGCGTACTTCGCTGGACGCGGCGTCGAGGCCACTCCGGCGCGGATGCGCATGGCACGCATTCCGTCGGGCGCCGATCTCATCACGAACGCTCTTTCGGTGGCGCCGGGGTTCATGATCGGCAACGTGATCGTGCTCGCGGGAGTGCCCGATGTCATGCAGGTGATGCTTGACGACGTGACGCCCAAATTGCGCACCGGAGCCAAAATGATTACGGCGACGATCCAGCTTTTCCGCCCCGAAGGAGATGTCGCCGATATTTTTGCAGCCCATCAAAAAACATTTCCCGATGTTGCAATGGGGAGCTATCCGTCATTTGCGAGCGGTCGCGTCTCCACGCAACTTGTTCTGCGATCTACAGATTCAAGATTGCTGCAACGCGCTCGGGAAGAATTGGAGCGTGTTCTTGCAGCGCGCGGATTGTTGTGAAATTCGCGGCCATGCGTCGCAGCGGCGACTTTGTGTAGTGATTTGCCGCGTTATCTCCTCTTCCTGCTGTTTCTTGCAAGTCGCTCCGGGGGGAGTTGGTCGCGGAACTTAGTTTTCCGCACCTCGTTCTCGCGGCGCAATTAAAGAAACAACGACGGAGTTCTGTAATGGCGTGGAATGCATCCACCTGGGCGAAGCGCGTTCGCCTGGCGCTTATCGCAACGGTCGCCTCTGCGATCGGCGCGGTCGCCATTCCGGCGGTCACGTCCTCGACTGTCGAGGCAAAGACGCCGGGTAAGACGTATTGTTTCGTTGGCAAGTGCCATCGAGTGAAGACGATCGACGAGACGCAGGCGCTGGTTGGCGTCGAGCAGAGTGTCACTGCCTCGCACTACGACGACTGCAGCAAGGACCGCTACAATCCGTGCGGCCTCACCTCGTCGGGCGAGCGCTTCCATCCCGATCGGCCGGACAACACTGCTAGCCCAATCTATCCGGACGGCACGCAGCTTCTCGTGTGGTCGCCGAAGAACAAGCGTGCGCTGGTCGTGCGCGTGAATAACGCAGGCCCCTACTGGGGTAACCGCACGCTGGACCTTTCGCGTGCTGCTGCTGAGAAGCTCGGCTTCGAGGGCGATGGCGTCGCCAATCTCAAGGTGAAGGTGATCAAGGCGCCGGACCCGGCGGAAGCTCGCTACAAGAAGAACCGCGAGTATGATCCCGTCCCTGGCGACATCGGTCAGTATACGACCATCGCCGAGGCACAGCAGGGCATGGCCGTGGTGCTTGCGTTCAAGGCCACGACGGGCTCTCCGTTCGCGCCTGTCACGACGGCGAATGCCTTCTCCGGCCAGAGTGTCGGTTCGGGCAACATGCTGGTCGCGGAAGCTCCGCAGGCGATCGGTCGCGTGATGACCATCGCGTACTCGCCGGCAAATGCACCGGTTGCGTTCAGTGGCTTCCCCCGTCAGAGCCACGTCGACCGTGGTCAGGGGGTGCTCCAATCGCGCACGCTGCAGAGCGCAGCGCAGCAGTCGCGTTGGGATGAGGATCGCGTCATCGATGGTCCGGTGAAGCTGTCTGCTGCAAACGAAACCTCGTCGATCGCGCTGCCGAAGATCAGCGACGCGAAGGCCAAGGGCAAGGAGGCGGCAAAGGCGAAGCTCGCCGCTGCGGTTTATGACGAGGACGCCAAGCCGGCAAAGAAGAAGCGCGGCGCAAAGGCTGAGAAGTCGGAGAAGGCTGGAAAGTCGACCAAGACCGCCAGCAACAAGTCTCGCCGTTCGCGCCGCGATGTGGCGAGCTACGAAGGTCGCTACCGCGAGGACCGGGAATACCGTCCGCGTGTCGCTCAGTCCGGGGGCTATGGCTACGGGCATAGCGACGGTGGACGCAGCGCCGGCCAGACGATGCAGGACAACTTCCGGCCGCTCTAGTCTCTGGGTCAGGATGCAATTGCTTCGGGCCGGTGGCCCGAGGCGATCGCGTCTAGCGCAACAGGGCGGCGGGGAGGCCAAAAGCCGATCCGCCTTCCTCGTACTTGAAGAACAGATCGTATTCCGCCTCGAGCGTATCGAGGAAGGTCGCCACGAGATCCAGCAGCGGGCCGAGCGCGATGCGCCGTGCCACGAGGAAGTTCTCGCCGGCGATAAGCGGAGCCGTGTCCGAAAGCGCAGGGGCATCGGACGGAACGAGCCCGCGGCTTCGCACATAGGCCAGCAGCCCGCTACCGGCGTCGAAGTCGGCGGCGCTGATGTCGGCGCATTCCTCGACCGCGTCCAACAACACGGCCGTGCCAGCGAGGTACAGCCGCGCCATCATGGCGAAGCGGTCCTCGGTCTCGGCGACCTCCGTCGCCCAGTCGCGGCCCTTGAGGACGCGCGAGATGAGGGTCAATTCGAATGTGCGGATGCGCTCGATAGCGGCACGCTGGCCGGCGCGCAGCTCGGCAATCGCGTCGGGATCGCGCGGTGGCTTGGCCGGCCCGATAAAGAGCACGCCCGTCAAATCCTCGCCGGCGGCCAGGGCAGCATCGAGGTGCTCGGCCAGCAGGTAGACGCTGACGGGGGCTTCGAGGCGTTTGGTCAGGTCGTCAGTCATTGCATTCCCTGCGCGCAGAATCGTTTGGCGAATCTGGAGCGATTCTGCGGCTCATGCACTGTTTGTCCCCCGCATATCCCCATTCTCTTCCTCGCGGTGCGGCGATGAGAAAGGGTCGGGAGCAGGTGCGCGAGGCGCCTGCTCCCTTTTTTGGTGCTCATGCACTGACGAGGGAAGATTGCAGCAAGCGCGTCACCCACAACTGATGGCGCTTGGCTGCACGGTCATATTCTCTGGCGCGCTCTTCTGCTTGAGCCGCATCCGCGCGCGCCATCTCGCGCACGGAGAACGGGTTGATGCGCGTCTCGAGCAACTCGTCGAAGCGGCGCTGCCGAAGCTCGGCAGCGGTCATCTCGAAGAGCGGGGTAAGGTCAGCGAGCTTGGTCATGGTTCCCTCCCTCAGCTGCAGCCGCTCGTGCCGCCGCAGGTGTCGCATTTGAGGCAGGTGCCGTTGCGCACGAGGGTGAAGTTTCCGCATTCGCGACAGGCTTCGCCCTCATAGCCGCGGATCCGCGCCTCGGCTCTGAGATCGCTCTCGCGCGTCTTCACCTTGACCTCTGTGCGCGTCACCGTGCGGCGTGCGTACATCACCGCCGCGTCGGCCTTGAGAGCGGTTGCGCCTTCCGTCGGGTAGACAGCGGTGTCGCCCTCGACCGCAGGGAAGGATGAGGACACGACATCCTCGTACGTCTCGCGCAACTCGGCGGTCGCGCCACGGCCGCTGGAGGCGAGCCGCAGGTTGCCGCGCATGAAGCCCTTGGAAACCACTTTGCTCACCTGCTCCGGCAGCTCCAGGCCAAGCTGCTCGTCTGTCTCTTCGTCGGAGGAGCCAAGACCCGTCTCGCCGACGATCTCGCGCGGATCGACGTGGGCCAGGTCGTGGCGACCGAGGTAGGACACGGCCAGTTCGCGGAAGATGTAGTCGAGCACTGACGTCGCGTTCTTGATCGTCTCGTTGCCGGTGACGAGGCCGGCAGGCTCGAAGCGCGTGAAGGTGAAGGCTTCGACGAACTCTTCGAGCGGCACGCCGTACTGCAGGCCGAGCGAGATGGCGATGGCGAAGTTATTCATCAGCGAGCGGAAGGCGGCGCCTTCCTTGTGCATGTCGATGAAGATCTCGCCGAGGCGACCATCCTCGTACTCGCCGGTGTGGAGGTACACCTTGTGGCCGCCGACGGTGGCCTTCTGGGTGTAGCTCTTGCGGCGGTTCGGCATCCGCTGACGCTCATGTGCGTTGGCCTGCTCGCTCGCATCCTTCAGCGAGATTTCAAGCTCGGCAACGCGCTTGGCCAGCTTCTCGGCTGCTGCGAGGGCACGCTGCAGCTGCGGCTTGTCGGCCAGCATCTGCTCGGCGGCTTCCTCCTGCTCGTCGGCGTCATCGCCAAGAACCTGGGCGTTGAGCGGCTGGGAGAGCTTGGAGCCGTCGCGGTAGAGGGCGTTGGCCTTCAGCGCGAGTTTCCAGGACAGCATGTAGGACGCCTTGCAGTCCTCAACCGTCGCCTCGTTCGGCATGTTGATGGTCTTGGAGATGGCACCCGAGATGAACGGCTGCGAGGCGGCCATCATGAGGATGTGGCTCTCGACCGACAGGTAGCGCTTGCCCTTGCGGCCGCAAGGATTGGCGCAATCGAACACCGGCAGGTGCTCGACCTTGAGGTGCGGCGCGCCTTCCAGCGTCATCGCTCCGCAGACGTGCTCGTTGGCGGCCTCAATATCCTTCTTCGTAAAGCCGAGCGCGGTGAGGAGGTCGAATGCCGGATCGTTCAGCTTGTCGGCGGCGATCTTCAGCTTGGAGACGATGAAGTCCTCGCCCAGCACCCACTTGTTGAAGACGAACTTGATGTCGAACGCGCTTTCGAGGCCGGCGTGGATCTTGGCGAGCGCTGCGTCGTCGAAGCCCTTGGCCTTGAGCGTGGCAGGGTTGATGGCCGGAGCCTGGGCGAGCGAGCCGTGGCCGACCGCATAGGCCTCGATCTCGGCGATCTCGTTCTCGCGGTAGCCGAGAGTGCGCAGAGCCGCCGGCACGGCGCGATTGATGATCTTGAAGTAGCCGCCGCCGGCCAGCTTCTTGAACTTCACGAGAGCGAAGTCTGGCTCGATGCCGGTCGTGTCGCAGTCCATGACCAGGCCGATCGTGCCGGTCGGCGCGACGACGGTGGCCTGCGCGTTGCGGAAGCCGTGGGCCTGGCCGAGTGCAATGGCTTTATCCCAAGCCCGCTTGGCAGCCTCGATCAGTGCCTCGTCCGGGCACGATGCGTGGTCGAGCGGCACGGGAGCGATTGCCAGCTTCTCGTAGCCGTCGCTCATGCCATATGCCGCGCGGCGGTGGTTGCGGATGACGCGCAGCATGTCGGCGGCGTTGGCGTGGTAGCCGGCGAACGGGCCGAGCTCGCGGGCCATTTCGGCCGAGGTCGAGTAGGCGACGCCCGTCATGACGGCGGAGATCGCGCCGCAGATGGCGCGGCCTTCGGCCGAGTCATAGCCGATGCCGCTCGCCATCAGCAGGCCACCGATGTTGGCGAAGCCGAGGCCGAGGGTGCGATAGCGATAGGAAAGCTCGGCGATCTGGCGGGAGGGGAACTGCGCCATCAGCACGGAGATTTCCAGCACGATGGTCCAGAGGCGGCAGGCGTGCTCCAGGCTTTCGACGTCGAAGGCGCCGTCCTGCTGACGGAACGTCATGAGGTTGACGGAGGCGAGATTGCAGGCCGTGTCGTCGAGGAACATGTACTCCGAGCACGGATTGGAAGCGCGGATCGGTCCCGACTTGGGGCAGGTGTGCCAGTCGTTGATGGTGGTGTGGAACTGGATGCCCGGGTCAGCGGATGCCCAAGCGGCAAAGCCGATCTGTTCCCACAGGTCGCGGGCCTTCAGCGTCTTGTTGGTCTTGCCCGAGAGGCGAGAGTTGAGCTTCCAGTCGCCATCGGTCTCGACGAGATTGAGGAATTCGTCGGTGACCCGCACCGAGTTGTTGGAGTTCTGGCCGGACACGGTGAGGTAGGCTTCAGAATCCCAATCGGTGTCGTAGGTCGAGAACTCGATGTCGCGATAGCCCTGACGTGCGAACTGGATGACGCGCAGGATGTAGTTGTTCGGCACCTCGTCGCGACGCGCTTCCTTGATGGCGCGCTTCAGGGCGGGGTTCTTTGCGGGATCGAAGCAAGCGTCGCCGTCGGCGTCGCAGTTGACGCACGCCTTCATCACGGCGGTGAGGCGCTTGTGGCAGATCTTGGAGCCGGCGACGAGGGCAGCGACCTTCTGCTCCTCCTTCACCTTCCAGTTGATGTATTCCTCGATGTCCGGATGATCGACGTCGACGACGACCATCTTGGCAGCGCGGCGCGTGGTGCCGCCCGACTTGATGGCGCCGGCAGCGCGGTCACCGATTTTGAGGAAGCTCATCAGGCCGGACGACTTGCCGCCGCCGGACAGCTTCTCGTTGGCGCCGCGCAGCTTGGAGAAGTTGGAACCGGTGCCAGAGCCGTACTTGAAGAGGCGTGCTTCACGGACCCACAGGTCCATGATGCCGTTCTCGTTGACGAGATCGTCCTCGATCGACTGGATGAAGCAGGCGTGCGGCTGGGGGTGCTCATAGGCCGAATCCGAGACGGTCAGCTTGCCGGTCTCGAAGTCGACGTAGAGGTGGCCCTGGCCGGGGCCGTCGATGCCATAGGCCCAGTGCAGACCGGTGTTGAACCACTGCGGGCTGTTCGGCGCCGCCATCTGCATGGCGAGCATGTAGCGCATCTCGTCGTAGAACGCCTGCGCGTCTTCCTCGGTGGTGAAGTAGCCGCCCTTGAGGCCCCAATAGGTCCAGGTGCCGGCGAGGCGGCCGAATACCTGACGGGCGTCGCTCTCACCGCCGTAGCGCTCTTCCTTCGGCAACTCGGCGAGCGCCTTCTCGTCGGGGACGGAGCGCCAAGCCCAGGACGGAATCTTATTCTCTTCGACCTTCTTCAGGCGGCGGGCGACGCCAGCCTTGCGGAAGTACTTCTGGGCGAGAATGTCGGCGGCAACCTGGCTCCACTGCTCGGGGACCATAAGGCCTTCGAGGCGGAAGACGACGGAGCCGTCGGGGTTCTTGATCTCGCTGGTCGCGCGGCGGAATTGGATGAGGTCGTAGGGTGAGGTGCCTGCAGTCGTAAAGCGCCGCGTGATCTTCATAGGAAAGTCCCCCGATGTGCATTGCGGGCGCGGGCGGCAGGCACAATTCCACCGTCGGCGGAAACGCCTTCCAGCGCCTTCGCCTGCCACCTACGCGTTGTCTGGATTGGGCCAACGGGCCCGATACTGGGGCAACAAGACACCGGCAGGAGCGCCTGCCGTTTTCTCGCCGCGTTGGACTCAAGGTGTCCGATTCGAGGCGAGTCGCCAAAGAGTTTGTATGTTGCCGGTCGCACGCATACTAGATGTAGATGATGACTGGATAACCCGCCCGACAGTCAGTGGATTTCTTGTGGGGGCCCGGTACGGTTTCGGGCGCTAAGCGCCGGATTCCCTGGGGGTTGCCGGCTGTTGGCAAAAAGCGTCGCCGAAACGTCGTCTCGCGTCAGCCTATGGCGATTCCACTGGTGTCGGGTGTTGCCCATCTGCCGCGGTCAGCGACCCAGGTGGCCGCATTGCTCCGGCGGATCAGATCGGCGATGCTGCGGCAGCGAAACAGCGGGCAGGACCATGGGACTTTTCAGCGAGCTTTTCTGCTGGTGGGGCGGCAATACCTGGGGCACACGCGTGACGATCTGGCGCCAGGGGCGCCTCGTCGGCAAGGATGAGTTCGGCAACAGGTATTACGAGCAGAAAAAGGGCGTCGGCCCGCTCGGCAAGCCGCGCCGCTGGGTCACCTACACGGATTTCGCCGAAGCCTCCAAGGTGCCCCCGGGCTGGTATGGGTGGCTGCATTATTCAGCGGACACGCCGCCGACGGATGAGAATTACGTCGAGAGGCCCTGGCAGCGGCCGCATCTGATGAATCAGACAGGGACGCCGGGTGCCTATCGCCCGCCGGGCTCGATTCTAGGTAGTGGCGTGCGCGCAAAATCGACCAGCGACTACAAGCCCTGGCGTCCCGAAGCGTGAGCCTGCGCCGGACATTCGCTTCTTGTCTCCCAACTTCGGCCCAAGTCGCGGCTCAGGGAGGCGCATGGGCCCGCGGCGGGCGGCAACTTGGCTTCAGGTGGATGAGCGACAGGCCGGAAGTATCGCGTGTGCAGCGCGGCTCGATGCTGGCGGCTGCGAGTGCCGCCGTGCTCTGCTGTGTGGGAACCGCCCATGCCGATCGTATCGATAATGGCGTTGCGGTGTTCTCGGCGCTCGACAAGGTGACGGCGCGAACGTCGAAGTTCGAGGTCCCACTCAACAGCACGGTGCAGTTCGGCGCGCTGAAGGTGACGCCGCGCGTGTGCTATTCGCGACCGCCGGAGGAGCAGCCTAAGACGACCTCGTTCGTCGAGGTCGACGAAGTTCAGCTCGACGGGCAGGAGAAGCGCATCTTCACGGGCTGGATGTTTGCCGAGAGCCCTGGTCTCAACGCCGTCGAGCATCCCGTGTTCGACGTGTGGCTGACCGATTGCCAGAAGCCGCGCGGCGGCATCGCGCAGCGCTCGGCGCCGGGTGTTGTGCCGGGCGCGGTCGAGAGCGAAGCACCGGTGGCCGAAGAAGATCCGTTCGCGCCGCGCCGCCGCGTGCGGCGCTGACCCGAGCGCGAGCGGCATCTAATCTGACTTAGATCGAGTTTTATGGAATTCGCGCGTGCGCTCGTCATGCCGCGCTTACGGGTAACCGTGTATCGGACTCCGGATAAGGAAAAATACTATCGGAGTGGTGCTCATGTTTCCCAAGATTGCTCTTTCGCTGGCGCTGGCGTTCGGTCTCGGCGGTGCGATGGCTACGACCGCGGTAGCCAAGATCAAAGTAGATCCTGCGCTGATGAAGACGCTCGATCCCGACAGCGACGGCACGGTCGATCTCAATGAGGCAAAGACCGCTGCCGCGGCGGAGTTCAAGAGGCTCGACAAGGACAACGACGGCACGCTCGATGCGAAGGAGCTGAAGGGCAAGCTGAGTAAGTCACAGCTCAAGAAGGCCGATCCCGACAACGACGGCACGCTCGACCTCAACGAGTACTCGGCCGTGGTCGAGAAGGACTTCAAGGCAGCCGATCCGGACAAGGACGGCACGCTCAGCGAGGCGGAGCTGAAGTCGAAGAAGGGGCAGAAGTTCCTCAAGCTCGTGTGATAGGTGCGCATCCCTCTCCCCTGCACAAGCGAACTGGGATGGGGAGCGAGAAATGTCTGCGAGCGCGGCTCAATCCAGTGCCGCGTCTCGCTGCACTATTTCGTCAGTGGTTCTACTTTGCCTTGAGCCACTCCGAGACATTCTGTGCGTACGAATCCAAGACACGATCTTCCAGGTCAGGAAGCGCCTGATCGATAGCTACGCCAATTACGCCGCCGAACGCGGAGCCGGCAGCTCCCTTGTCGAGCTTTGCGACTTCTTTGCCCGTCGCTCCGTCCTTCAGAGTCGTGACGGCAAATAGCATCGGGGTCCCGCCTAAGGCTACGCGCTGCAGTGGCGAGGGAATCGTAAAGCTGTGCACCTCGACCTCGACGCGCATCGCACGCGTGCCTCGGAAATGCGGAGAGATGTCCCGGCTGAAGCGCTGCTTGATCAAACCGGCGAGCTTGTCGCGGAGATACGCCTGTGCTTCGGGCGTGCTCATGATCTCGCGGTAGTCGTCGGTTGAGTTTTCGCCTGGAAGATTGGTCGATGCCGCTTTCTTGGGCGCCTTGCCTTCGGCCGTGACCTTCGCGGCATACTCGCGCTCGGCACTGCCCCACCAGATCGATGCGTTCGGTGCATAACGGACGTCGACGCTCTCGATGAAGATCTGCTCCATCTCCAGCTTCGAGAGGCTGTTTATCGATGTGGCGCAAGCCGCCAGTCCGACAGCCAAAAGCACTCCGCCAGCCCAGCGGACAATTGCGGCTTTCAAATGCATGATGTCCCAACCCCAAAAAATGAGGCGGATCATGTCGGTGGCGGCGAGGCCTGTCACGCGTACGCCGCACACTATCCAGTGAACACGCGGCGCAGTTGCGAGAATGTCACGTGATGTCTCGTGCGATTGGCGAACTGGGGGCTGCGGCGGTTGCCAATTCAGAAGTCCTATCGGGTCGGCACAGAGGCCGACCTAGCGATGACCTCGAGACGACAGGGTAATCGTCAGCGCGACTCGTTGAGGATAGTGGCGGCTCTAGGTGCGAAATACGTAAGGATGCCTGACGCACCAGCCCGCTTGAACGCGAGCAGGCTCTCCATCATCACGGCATCGCCATCGAGCCAGCCGGCTTCCGCCGCAGCGCGCAGCATCGCGTACTCGCCCGAGACTTGATAGGCGAAGGTCGGGACGCGGAACGTCTCGGCGACGCGGCGCACGATGTCGAGGTAGGCCATGCCCGGCTTCACCATGATAAGATCGGCGCCCTCAGCGATGTCGAGCGCGACCTCACGCAAGGCCTCGTCGGAGTTGGCCGGGTCCATCTGGTAGGAGCGCTTGTCACGCTGGGCCTGCGTGGCCGCGAGCGTGACGGATGAGCCGACGGCTTCGCGGAACGGCCCGTAAAAAGCCGACGCATACTTTGCGGCGTAGGCCATGATCAGCGTGTTGGCGTAGCCGTTCTCCTCGAGCGCGCTACGGATCGCGCCGACGCGGCCATCCATCATGTCGGATGGGGCGAGGATATCGGCGCCGGCTTCAGCCTGCACGAGCGACTGGCGCACGAGGGCTTCGATGGTCTCGTCGTTGGCGATCTCGGAGCCGCGGATCAGGCCGTCATGACCGTGCGAGGTGTAGGGATCGAGGGCGACGTCGAGCACGATGCCGACGTCGAGGCCGGCAGATTTTACCGCGCGGGCGGCCCGGCAGACGAGGTTCTCAGGGTTGAAGGCCTCACGGCCGTCGTCGGTGCGCAGCTTCGGCTCGGTATTGGGGAATAGCGCAATGGCCGGAATGCCGAGCGCCATGGCCTCACCAGCGGCGGCGACGATGTTGTCGATCGAGAGCCGCTCGACACCCGGCATCGAAGCGATGGGCACGCGCTTATTCACGCCCTCGATGACAAAAAGCGGCCAGATGAGATCGTCGACCGTCAGCCGGTGCTCGGCGACAAGGCGACGTGACCAGCGCGTTGAGCGGACGCGTCGGAGGCGCACGCCCGGATAGGCGCCGGTCCCGGATGAGCCGGCGCGGGGGCCAACGCCCGCGTCGCGCGCGGTGGGAGTGACTTGTGGAGCGGGAGGGCGCGTTTTCATGGTTCTTGTCCGGGGTGAGATGGCCCAGACTCACCGCAAGACACCGGATTTTGCAAGGGCGATGCGTTGCGGACGGTTGCGCCGGTATGCGCTGAAGCTAGATCCAGCCCGGCGGACTAGTCGCAGATGCTCTTAATCGTCCGCTTGGCCATGTCGATGTGGAAGTGGTTGCGGTGCATCTCGTTGGCTTCCGGGCCTAGCGTGGTTCCGAAGGTGCGGCAGGCGGCGGCGTGCGCGTCGCGCAGGAATAGCGCGCTGGGGGTGTCGTTCGGCGTCTTGAGGGCTGCGAGGGCCGCCCGGCTGAGCGGCGCTATCCGCTGGTCGCCCATCACGGAAGGTTTCAGCGTGGGCTTTGCGGTTCCGGCGGCGGGTTTTGAGTTCTCAGGGGGGCCACCGAGACGCGCGGCGACCTGCTGGCGCTTGTTACCGCCGGGAAGAATTGCGGCAACGACATCGACGTCGCCGCGGGCGTGAGAGGCGGGCGCGCCGGGCTTGGAGGGGGGCTGCTTGGCGGCGGGGGCTGGGGCTGCTTCGGGACGCTGAGCCTCTGTGGCGGCTTGCGCCGCTGCAGCGGCGTGGGCCGCCTGGACGATTTTTTCCTCGCGGGCTTTCGCGGCCGCGATATCCCGCGCGGTGGCGCCCCAGTTTTCAAGCACTAGGACCTGCTGGCTCTTGTCGGTGACGAAGCCGCGAATATCCAGAGCGTCGACGTAGGCGTGCTGACTGAGCTTTTTGCCTTTGCGGCCTAATGCGGTGCGGCACGAGTAGTCGCTCATGACCTCGATCGTGGCGATCTTCGCGCCGAGCTGACGTCGGGCCAGAGGCTGTATGTCCTTGGTGATCCATTTGTGCAGCGGAGCGAGCATGCCGCAATTGATCAGGGCGGCCGGCTGGAAGGAGACGTTGTCGAGCTTGACCAGGCGGATGGGGGCAGGGTTACCGCATTCGCCGTCCTTGATCGGCTCCTCGTAGCTGACGAGGACGTTGAGACCCTTGATCGCTGCCGCGCACTGAGCCTTGGCAGCTTGGATCTCGGCTGGAGTCCATACGTCAGGAGTTGGGGGAGGGGTGGCGGCGGCGGGCGCGCCATTCTTGTGCTCAGGTGCCGTCGAGGCAGCCCCAGTTTGCCCTTTGCCGACAGGCTTTGCCGTCTGCGCGAGCGCACCCGTCCCTGCGAGCATCGTCAGCGCGACAGCCAAGCCGGCACCCAATCGCAACATCGTTCGCGTCTCCACCGTTTTGGGTGAGGGGCACGGAAATCTCGGCCAGGATGGCGAATCAACCGTGCAAGTTTCATCGTAATCGGCCCCAGTGTATAGGGAATTCCGTCCGATTGATGATGAGGGGCGGTTGGCCGCTCACGACGAGGTAGAAAGCTGTGCAAGACGCGACGAACGCGAGGCAAATGCAAGCTGAAGGTACGGCGGAGCAGCCGCCGCAGGAACTATTGGTCGAGCAACGCGGATCGTGCGCGATCATCACGCTCAACCGGCCACGCGCGCTCAACGCGCTTACTACCGAGATGCGAGCGAAGCTGGCGGACGCCTACCCGAAATTTGCCCGCGAGGCGCAGGTCTATTGCGTCGTCATCCAATCGGCGAGCGAAAAGGCCTTTTCGGCCGGCGGCGACGTGCGGGAAATCGTGCGCTGGGGCCGTGAGGATCGGGTTCGGGCGCGGCGGGCCTTGAAGGACGAGTATGCGCTCAACTGGCTGCACGAGTGCTTCTCGAAGCCGACGATCTCGTTGATCGATGGGGCGGTGATGGGCTCGGGCGTCGGCATCAGCCTGTTCGGTACGCACCGGGTCGCAGGCGAGCGCTATCGCTTCGCAATGCCGGAAACGGCGATCGGCCTTTTTCCCGATGTCGGTGTTGCGTGGTCACTGTCGCGGCTTCCGCATGCCATTGGCATGTATCTCGGGCTCACGGGGCGCACGATCGGCGCGGCGGACGCTTACAAGCTCGGACTGCTGACGCATTGCATTCCGGCGGCACGCTTCGAGGAGATCAAGGCGGCGCTCGTCGACACGTGGCCGGTTGATACGGTTCTCGACGACAGGCACATCGATCCCGGTCCCGGTGAGCTTGATCGGTGCGCCGGCATCATCGCGCGTTGTTTCGCGGCGCCAGGCGTCGAGGAGATCATTCTGCGGCTTGCCGGGATTACCGGCTCCGAGCGCGATTGGGCGCAAGCCGTGATCGCCGATCTAAAGGCGCGTTCTCCGATATCGTTGAAGGTGACGCACCGGCACATCGAGGAGGCACGCGCGCTCGATCTGCGCCAGACGCTAGTCGTGGACTATCGCCTTGCGTGCCGGTTTCTCGATGGGCACGATTTCTACGAGGGGGTGCGCGCGGCGCTAATTGACAAGGACGGTCATCCTCGCTGGCAGCCCGAAACGCTGGAGGAAGTGAGCGATGCGATGGTTGACGATTACTTCAGGTCGCTCGGCGACGATGAGCTGATCTTGGCTACACGCCCGGAAATGCAGGCGGCGCGGGTCTGAGTGGACAACAAACACCCACGATAAACAAAGCGTTCCGCTGACACCCGATTACTGTTCTTTTACTATGACGATTTAGGTGACTTTTAGTTTTATGCCTTACCTGTTGGCATAACCCGGAAAACAAAAATTGCACCGGGATCGGCGTCAAACGGTATGAGGCAGTTATGAGTATTGCGCTCGATGTGGCGCGCCATCGTGCGCCAGTTCAAACAGATGGTTTTCGATCTGAATATTTGCAGGCGCTGCGTCTCGTCGAGAGACTGCACCGGCTGCTGCTTGACGTGATCAAGGACGAGTTCGATCGTCTGGGCGGTGCTGACCTCAACAGCGTGCAGGCCCTGCTGCTCTATAACATCGGTGAAAGCGAACTCACCGCAGGCGAGCTCAAGACGCGCGGCTACTATCTCGGCTCCAACGTCTCCTACAATCTGAAGAAGCTCGTCGACATGGGCTACCTTCATTACAAGCGCTCGGAAACGGACCGCCGCAGCGTGCGCGTGTCGCTGACCGAAAAGGGCAAGGAAGCTTGCGAGGTCGTGCAGAAGCTCTATCAGCGCCAGCTCGGCTCGGTCGAGACGGTTGGTGAGGTTACGGAGGAGGACTTCCGCAACCTCAACAAGGCGCTCGTTCGCCTGGAGCGCTTCTGGTCCGACCAGATCCGCTATCGCCTCTGATCGACTCCGATCGGATTGCAGCGATTGCATGAGGAGCTGCGGGGCATCCCGCGGCTCCTCTTTGCATTAGGGCTTTATCTCTCTTTGCTTGCTTTCCCCGTCGCCTGCGGCTTACTTTCGCGGCAAGCGGGCCGCGAATGTCTCGACTTTCCTGTCACTTGAGCTTCGCGGGGCGCCCGGCCGATCGACAATCCGTTGCAAAGACGGGAGGGCTGACGTGGGCTCGATGTGGGGGAACTGGGGTGCTGGGCTCGCGGGGGCAATAATGCTCGCGGCCGGCGTGCCGGCGCTGGCGCAGGACTTCCTGCGGTTCGGGCCGGTCGGCGAGGGGCCGGGCGAGGTCAATCGCAGCTACGACCGCAGCTTCATCAGAGAGTGGCAGTCGAATCCGCCGAAGGGGTATCCGACGGCGTCGAAGGCGAACCTTGCGCCGACTAAGGCGGCGATCGCCCGCTACGAAGAAATCGTCGCGCGTGGCGGATTCCCACTGGTCCCAGATGTCGAGCTCGAGCCCGGGGCGTCCGACCCGGCCGTTGCCGTGCTGCGCCGCCGTCTGATGCGATCGGGCGACCTCACGTCGGAGTCCAGCTATCCCGATCACTTCGGCTCCGATCTCGACACGGCGGTGAAGCGCTTCCAGGCCTCCAACGGGCTTGCGCCCACGGGCGTGGTCGATAAGAGGACGATAGCAGCCCTCAATGTCCCGTCCGAAGTCCGGCTGGCTCAGCTTAAGTCCAACCTGGAGCGGTTGAACGATCTCAGCAAGCTTGTCGCCAAGCGCTACGTTCTCGTGAATATCCCCGCTGCGCAGGTCGAGGCCGTGGAAAACAATGCCGTTGCCTTGCGCCACTCGGGGGTCGTCGGCAAGCCCGACAGGCCAACGCCGCTGCTGCGCTCGACCATCACTGACCTCGCTTTCAATCCGATGTGGACGCTGCCGCCGACGGTGATCAAAGAAGATCTCATCCCCAAAGGCCGCGACATGCAGAAGGCCGGGGGCAATGTGCTCGAGAAGTTCGGCATCGACGCATACGAGGGGGGCAAGAAGCTCGACCCGCAATCGATCGATTGGAGCACGTCCCGGCCGCTGTCGCTCTCTTACCGGCAGGCACCGGGGAAAGAAAACCCGCTCGGCTTCCTCAAAATCAACTTCGCGAATTCGAGCTCGGTCTATATGCACGACAGCCCGAAGGAATCTCTTTTTGGGCGTAATTTCCGAGCGGCCAGCTCGGGATGTGTGCGCGTGCAAAATATCGAGCAGCTCGCGACATGGCTGCTCGCGGGGCAGGGGACGGCGGACCAGGTGGCGCACTTACGGGACAGCGGCGAAAGCAAGATGGTCCGGCTGAAGAAGGGCGTGCCCTTGTACTTCGCCTACATAACGGCGTGGGCGACGCCGGACGGGGTGACCCAATTCCGTCCCGACATTTACCTAAAAGATGGGGTAGGTGATGTTGCCGCGGCGTATTAGATGTCGCGACCTCGCTTGACCCCGGTCAAGGCCCTGCCGGCGTAATCGAAAGAGATTGCCGGGCAGATCTTGATCGTTGGCGCGACAATAGACACGTTGCTCGCCGGAGCCCAACAGGCGATGCTTAAACAAAAATATGCCTAGGGGAGTGAAATTCGCCTGATGGATTACGCCAAGCAGTTCAGCGATGCGCTCAACGCCATTCGTCGTGAGGGGCGGTATCGCGTATTCGCCGACTTGAAGCGTCGGTGCGGCGATTACCCATCCGCGGATCACTTCGACAACTCCGAGACGGCGCGGCCGATCACTGTCTGGTGCTCGAACGACTACCTGGGCATGGGGCAGCATCCCACTGTCCTGGCGGCCATGCACGAGGCGCTCGATACGGTGGGCGCCGGTTCGGGCGGCACACGCAACATTTCCGGGACGACGCACTATCACGTGCATCTCGAGGCCGAGCTCGCCGACCTGCACGGCAAGGAAGCGGCGCTGCTGTTCACCTCGGCTTATGTCGCCAACGATTCCACGCTCGCAACGCTGGCGCAGCTGCTGCCCGGCGCGGTGATCTTCTCGGACGAGAAGAACCATGCCTCGATGATCGAGGGCATCCGGCACGGGCGCGGCCCGAAGCATATCTTCCGCCACAACGACATCGAGGATCTCGAGGCGCAGCTCAAGAAGTATGGCCGGGCGACGCCGAAGATCATCGCTTTCGAGAGCGTCTATTCGATGGATGGGCACGTCTCTCCCATCGCGGCGATCTGCGACCTTGCGGAAAAGTATGGCGCGCTGACGTATCTCGACGAGGTGCATGCCGTCGGTCTCTACGGTCCCCGCGGTGGCGGCATATCGGAGCGCGACGGGGTTGCGCACCGCATCGACATCATCAACGGCACCCTGGCGAAGGGCTTCGGCGTGATGGGTGGCTACATCGCCGCCTCGCGCGATTGCTGCGACGCAATCCGCTCCTTCGCGTCGGGTTTCATCTTCACAACGTCACTTGCGCCTACGCTGGCGGCAGGTGCACTTGCGAGCATTCGCCACCTCAAGTCGAGCACCATCGAGCGCCAGCAGCTCCAGGAGCGTGCGGCCGAGGTCAAGCACCGCCTGACGGCTGCAGGGCTTCCGGTCATGCAGTCGCCGAGCCATATCGTACCCGTCGCGATTGGCGATCCGGTGCACTGCAAAGCGGTAACCGACGCGCTGCTGGAGCACTTCGCGATCTATGCTCAGCCGATCAACTATCCCACGGTGCCGCGGGGCACCGAGCGGATACGGCTGACGCCTTCGCCAGTGCACAATGCGGCTCAGGTCGACCAACTCGTCGAGGCGTTGACGTCGCTTTGGCAGGCCTGTCCGGTGGCCAAGGGCGAATACGTGCGGCTGGCGGCGGAATAAGTCCGCCCGCTGCGCTTCGGCGCACCCCTCAAAAACCGCTAGTTGGAAACCTCAAGAAGCGGTACGGCTTGAGCCCGGCGCGGCGCCCTCCTACTATGGTAGGGGCTTTGAGGCTGCTTGAGCGCCCGCAAAGAACAAATCCATTCGCCCGAGAACCAAGGAAAACCACGAATGTTGAACGCCAAGGCCGAGCCCTCGAAGAGCGGGTTTTTCAGCGCCACCCTGAGCGAGAGCGATCCTGAAATCGCCGATGCGATCAAGAAGGAGCTGGGCCGGCAGCAGCATGAGATCGAGCTGATCGCTTCGGAGAACATCGTTTCCAAGGCGGTCCTCGAAGCAGCCGGCAGCGTCCTCACCAACAAGTACGCCGAAGGGTATCCCGGCAAGCGCTATTATGGCGGTTGCCAGTACGTGGATATCGCCGAGCAGCTTGCGATCGACCGCGCCAAGAAGCTGTTCAATTGCGGCTTCGCCAACGTGCAGCCGAACTCGGGCAGCCAGGCCAACCAGGGCGTGTTCAACGCACTGGCGCAGCCGGGCGACACGATCCTGGGCCTCAGCCTCGCGCACGGCGGCCATCTCACGCACGGCTCGCCTGTCAACCAGTCGGGCAAGTGGTTCAAGCCGGTGTCGTATCAGGTGCGGCCCGACACGCATCGCATCGACATGGATGAAGTTTATAAGCTGGCGATTGAGCACAAGCCGCGCATCATCATTGCCGGGGGCTCGGCCTATCCGCGCCAGTTCGAATTTGCCGAGTTCCGCGCGATTGCCAACGAAATCGGCGCGTACCTGCTGGTCGACATGGCGCACTTTGCCGGTCTCGTCGCCGGTGGGCAGCATCCGAGCCCGTTCCCGCACGCGCACGTCGTCACGACGACGACGCACAAGACGCTTCGCGGTCCGCGCGGCGGCATGATCCTGACGAATGACGAGGACATCGCCAAGAAGGTCAATTCGGCGATCTTCCCGGGCATTCAGGGCGGTCCCCTCATGCATGCCATCGCCGGCAAGGCGGTCGCATTCGGCGAGGCGCTGCGTCCTGAATTCAAGATCTACGCGAAGAACGTGATCGAGAACGCCAAGGCGATGGGTGAGGTGCTGGTCAATAATGGCTTCGCGCTCGTCTCCGGCGGCACGGACACGCATCTCATCCTGCTCGACCTGCGCCCCAAGAAGCTGACCGGCAACATCTCCGAGAAGGCGCTGGGCCGCGCCAATATCACCACGAACAAGAACGGCGTGCCGTTCGACCCTGAAAAGCCGATGGTGACGTCGGGCGTTCGTCTCGGCGCTCCCGCCGGCACGACGCGCGGGTTCGGCATCGCTGAGTTCCAGGAGATCGGCCGCATGATCTCCGAGGTGCTCGACGGGCTCGCCAAGAACGGCGAAGCCGGCAACGGCGCCGTGGAAGAGAAGGTCAAGGCGCAGGCAATCGCGCTGTGCGACCGCTTCCCGATCTATAACAACTGATCGCAAGTTACCAACAAGACGAGGCGCGCTTGGGATATCCCGGGCGCGCCTCGTTGCTTCTGCGGCTCCCCAGCCGCTAATAATCGTCTCCCGTGCTCGGCCACCTGAGCCGACGGGCGGAGGAATGCTCCCATGCGCTGCCCCTACTGTGCCGGCGAGAATACGCAAGTCAAAGACAGCCGGCCGACCGAGGAGAACGCGGCGATCAGGCGTCGGCGCATCTGCCCCGATTGCGGCGGCCGGTTCACGACTTTCGAGCGGGTGCAGCTGCGCGAGTTGACCGTCGTCAAGCGCTCGGGGCGGAAGGTGCCGTTCGATCGCGACAAGCTGGTGCGCTCGATCGAGGTTGCGCTGCGCAAGCGACCGATCGACGAGGAGCGAGTCGAGCGCATGGTGTCGGGACTGGTGCGCCAGCTCGAGAGCGCGGGCGAGAGCGAGGTTGCCTCGTCGACCATCGGCGGGCTGGTCATGGACGCGCTGCGCGGGCTGGATCCCGTTGCCTATGTTCGCTTCGCGTCGGTCTATCGCGATTTCTGCGAGGCGGCCGATTTCCACGAGGTGCTGGGCGAGATTGCTGCCGAGCCGGTCGGCGTGCCCGAGGCTCCCCATATCGCGTTCGACAGCTCCATCGTGGCGACGACCCCTCTCAAGAAGCATTGAAATGAGCGGCGCCGAGCGCAGCGGCTTCGACCTCGAAATGATGCGGATCGCGCTGCGGCTCGCCGAGCGTGGGCTCGGGCGGACTGCGCCAAATCCTTCGGTCGGTGCCGTTATCGTCGACGAAAAGAGCGGAGAGGTGATCGCACGCGGCTGGACGGCGCCGGGCGGGCGGCCGCATGCCGAGACGCAAGCGATCGCGCGGGCGGGAGAGCGTTCGCGTGGAGCAACGATCTACGTGACGCTCGAGCCGTGCTCTCATTTTGGCGTGACGCGGCCCTGTGCCGACGCGATCGTCGCTGCCGGTCTGACGCGCGCCGTATGCGCCATCGAGGACCCCGATCCCCGCGTGGCGGGCCGAGGGCTCGACCGGCTGCGGTATGCCGGACTTGCCGTAGAGCGCGGGGTTCTGGCCGAAGGGGCACATTGGGTCACCGCCGGCCATATACTTCGCGTGACGGAACGCCGTCCGCTGGTGACGGCCAAAATGGCTCTCGATGGGACCGGTGGCGTCCCGCGCGGCGGCGCAGGCAACCCGACGTGGGTTACCGGCGAAGGCGCGCGCGCAGCGGGGCACCTGCTGCGGGCACGGTCGGACGCCATCCTGGTTGGGCGCCGCACCGTGATCGACGACGATCCGATGCTTACGTGCAGGCTGCCGGGGCTCGAAGCCCGCTCGCCGGTGCGCGTCGTTATGGCGAGGGACCTGACCGGCTTGGAGAATTCGCGGCTGGCCCAGTCGGCTCGCGTTTATCCGCTATGGATCGTGTGCCCGGAGGATGCGGATGCTTCGGCGCTTGCAGCGGCCGGCGCGCTGATATTGCCGACGCGGCTGGTGTCCGGGGACTTCTGGTTGCCGGCCGTGCTGGAGCAACTGGTGGCGCGCGGGATCACGCGGCTCCTGGTCGAGGGTGGCCCTGCGACCTGGCGCGCGTTCTCGCGGGCGGGATTGGTCGACGAGGTGGTTCTGTTCCACTCTCGCGGTCCGGAGGGCGCGGAGCTTTCTCCAGCCCGAGCGGTTTCGGCCGTGGGTGAATACATCTCGACAACCGGACTTGAGATTTACGATCGGCGAACGTTCGGCGGTGACGATATGCTGGCTATGCGCCGGCAGTGGCACCGCGGCGAACGCCGTCCCGGCCCTTGATCGCAACGACAGGCAGTGAGGCAAGCCACTATGTTCACCGGCATCGTGACCGACATCGGCGAGGTGGTTTCGCGCAGCGATGGGCGCTTCAGCATCCGAACCCACGTGCCGGCTGACCGGCTGGAGGTGGGCGGGTCGATGGCGTGCGACGGGTGCTGCCTGACCATGACCAGCATCGCCGCCGATGCCGGAGGAAGCCTATTCACGGTCGACGTCTCCAACGAGACGCGCGGCAAGACGACGCTCGGTGAGTGGGAGCCTGGACTAAAGATCAATCTGGAGCCGGCTCTTCGGCTTGGGGCGGAGCTTGGGGGCCACCTCGTGACGGGGCACGTGGACGGCCTCGCCCGCATCGTCGATATTGTGGCGGACGGGGAAAGCCAGCGGATTTCGTTTGAAGTTCCAGAGCACCTCGCCCCTTACATCGCGCCCAAGGGCTCGGTCTGCCTCAACGGGGTGTCGCTTACGGTGAACGAGGTCAGCGACTGCCGATTTGGGGTCAACCTCATTCCGCACACCTTGACGGTGACAACCTGGGGCGCGAAAACCCCCGGTCAATTGGTCAACCTCGAAGTTGATCTTTTTGCGCGCTACATCGCGCGGCTCCTGGAGTTTCGTCCGTGACGCACGAAGCTGGCAAACATGCCATCTCGGAAGGCAGAGGCTGTCTGTCGTCGATCGCTGAGATCCTCGACGACATGCGCAACGGGCGCATGGTCATTCTCGTCGACGCCGAGGAGCGCGAGAACGAGGGCGATCTCGTCATCCCTGCGCAGATGGCGACGCCCGACGCCATCAACTTCATGGCGCGCTACGGGCGCGGGTTGATCTGCCTGACGCTCACCGGCGCGCGCGCCAGGGAGCTGCAGCTGCAGGCGATGGTCGGCGACAACCGCTCGCGCAATCGTACGGCGTTTACGCAGTCGATCGAGGCGCGCGAGGGGATCTCGACAGGTATCT
Organism: uncultured Hyphomicrobium sp.; assembly: GCA_964493785.1. Lineage (GTDB taxonomy): Bacteria > Pseudomonadota > Alphaproteobacteria > Rhizobiales > Hyphomicrobiaceae > Hyphomicrobium_A. The sequence continues at coordinate 46,875 of CAZBPM010000004.1, forward strand.
CGGCCGCCGATCGGGCGCGCACCATCGCGACGGCGATCGACACCACGAAGAGCGCCGGCGACATCGTATCGCCCGGGCACGTATTTCCGCTGGTCGCGCGCGACGGCGGCGTACTGATCCGAGCCGGACACACGGAAGCTTCGGTCGATCTTTCGCGGCTCGCGGGCCTCTATCCGGCGGCGGTGATCTGCGAAATCATGAACGACGACGGCACGATGGCGCGGTTGCCGGATCTGGTGACGTTCGCGCAGCGTCATGGCCTCAAAATTGGTGCGATCGACGAACTTATCGCATACCGGCTGCAGCACGATCATGTCGTGCAGTCTGTTGCCAAGACGGCGGTCACCACGGGAGCTGGCCGCTTCGATCTCCATGTCTACGAGACGACGGTCGAGCCGGGCGAGCATCTGGCGCTGGTAAAGGGCGATCTTTCGGAGCCCGGTCCGGTGATGGTGCGAGTCCATGCCGTCAACATGCTGAGCGACGTGCTCGGCGTCGGCGAAGCCGGCGAGAACGCGAAAATCCTCACTTCGCTGAAGATGATCGAGCGCGAAGGGCGCGGCGTCGTCGTGCTGATCCGGGATCTGAGGCCGCGGCTGCTATCGGAGTGGATCGCATCGCGGGCACAGCCAAAGAAGCCAGTCGATGGCGGCAAGGAACGGCGGCGCGTCGAGATCGGCATCGGATCGCAAATCCTGAGGGATCTCGGTGTGAGCGACATGGTGCTGCTGACCAATTCGCCGGCGCATGTGTATGTCGGCCTCGAAGGGTTCGGATTGCGCATCGTCGATACGCGCAGGATTGAGTGAGAAATGATCATCAAGCCTGACAAGCCAACTCGTTCGACAAGCAAGGCCACAGGGGGGGCATTGCAGGCGCGCGTGCTCATCATCGAGGGGCGGTACTACGACGAGATCGCCGACGAGTTGTTAAGCGGGGCGAGTGCGATGCTGGCGGCCCGTGGCGTGCAGCACGACCGGATCACCGTTCCGGGTGCGCTGGAGATTCCGCAGGTGCTGACGCAGGCCGTCAGCTCGGGTCTCATTCCCAGGCAGTTGGCAAACGGCAAGTGGGACGGCGTGGTGGCGCTGGGTTGCGTCATTCGCGGTGAGACCTCGCACTATGATATCGTCTGCAACAACGCCAACCACTGGCTGATGCTCGTTGCGACGGAGAACGCCATTCCGGTGGGCAACGGCATCCTGACCGTAGACACGCAGGCGCAAGCGCTGGCGCGCGCGCGCGGCGGCACCGATGGCAAGGGCGGCGATGCCGCCCGGGCGTGCCTGCGGCTGATCGAGCTGCAGCGAGAGTTCGAGGGGCAACGGGCATGACCACGGCAAGCAACGCGACGCCGAAAACGGGAAAGGTGGCGCTGCAGCCGCGCACGGCTGCGCGCGTCGCGACCGTGCAGGGTCTTTACCAGATGGACCTCGCTGGCACCGATCTCAACGCGGTGATCGACGAGTTCGTGCGCTTGAGATTTCCCAAGCCGCCCGGTGACGAGGCGGCTGCCGGTGCAGATGCGGCATTCTTCGCGGAGCTGATCCGTGGCGTAGTACGGCGACAGCGCGATATCGATCCGCTGGTCGATCAGCAGCTTGCAGAAGGCTGGAGGCTGGTGCGCATCGATGCCATCGTGCGCGCCATCCTGCGTGCGGGCGTGTTCGAGCTGATGGAACGTCCCGATGTGCCGGGCCGCGTTGTCATCAACGAGTACATCAACGTCGCGCACTCGTTCTTTTCGGAGGACGAGCCGAAGGTGGTCAACGGCGTGCTCGACAAGCTGGCGCGCAAGCTGCGGGCGGCCGAGTTCGAACGCGATGCCAACCGACCCAAATGACGAGCAAGCTGGTCTTGTCGGCGAAGACGCGCTGATCGCCGAATTCTGGGCGCCGCTCGCTGAAGGCTATCGCGGGGCGCTTGGGCTGAAGGACGATTGCGCGATCGTGGCTGTGCCGGCGGGTGAGGAACTCGTGGTCACCACCGATGGGCTCATCCAAGGCGTCCACTTCTTTGCGGACGAGCATCCGGGTGCAGTTGCCTTCAAGGCGCTGGCTGTCAACGTCTCCGATCTCGTGGGCAAGGGTGCGCGTCCGCTCGCATACACCATGAGCGTGGCGCTGCCGGCGTTCGACCGTCAATGGCTCAAGGCATTTGCCGCGGGGCTGATGGAGGCGCAGCAGGCGTTCGGCTGTCATCTGGCAGGCGGCGACACCGATCGCACGCCGGGGCCGCTCTCGGTATCGATCACGGCGTTTGGAGCCGTGCCCGTTGGGCGTTTCGTCCGCAGGGATACGGCGCGGCCGGGTGATGAAATCTACGTGACCGGCACGATCGGCGATGCGACGCTGGGGTTGAGGCTGCGGCGGGACCCTGAGTTGGCTGCGCGCTGTGGGCTTTCTCCTGCGCAGACGGATTATCTCGGTGGGAGATTTTCCCAACCGCCCCCGCGCGTGGAAATGATCGATGCGGTGCGCGACTGCGCGTCGGCGTCGATGGATGTCTCCGACGGGCTAATGAAGGATCTCGACAGGCTTTGCCGGTCTTCAGGTGTCGGCGGTTGTGTCGAGACCGCGTTGCTACCGCTGTCGGATGCAGCGCGCACTATTGTGATGGCCGGTGAAGCAACACTGGAAGATCTGATGATCGGCGGAGAGGACTACGAGATTCTCGCCGCGGTAGAGCCGCAGAAGTCAGCCGAGTTCGAGCGCCGCGCCAGTGCAGCCGGGGTACGCGCTACACGCATAGGTGCCATTACCGCGGGGCCGGTCGGGGCGCGGGCGATTGGTGCTAATGGAGCTGCGATAGCGTTCACCAAGCTTGGCTGGGACCACTTTTCGCAGCGCTGATATAAGTTGAATTTTCCTCCGTCTGCGACCAAATCGCACCGTCGAGAAGTCGTCGGTGCCAGGGACAATTTTACAGCACGCAATCGTCTTGGTTTGGCCATATCCTGGCGGCTATTGAGGCAGTGGCGTCGTGTAGCCTAAGCGTGCGGACGACGAGAGGTTACGGCTGCAGCGGCGGTTGGCTATGGTGGCAGCCGGACAGAATTTAGGGCGGGTTCATGCTGGCATATCGCGCTCTCGCGCGACGGTTCGTTTCGCATCTGCGGGCTCGGGGTGCAGGGCGCTGCGGTTTGGCCGCGTGCGTCTTCGCCAGCGTGGTGGCGCTCATTCCTGCCGCTACGCCTGCACGTGCGCAGACTCAGGCCAACTGGTGGGAGAGCCTCACCGGTTCGGGCACGCCCGATTACACGGGCCGCCGTCAGGAGGAGCGTGATCGCGAGCGGGAAGCTCGCAAGACGGACACGCTCGACGATCTGCGTCCCGATGCCGTGCCAATGCGTTCCGACGAAATGATCGCCTCGATCGAGGCTGCGATCCAGCGCTACCAGCAGATCGCGCAGAGCGGCGGGTGGCCGGTGGTACCGCCGGGCCGCATGATGCGCGAGGGCGAGGATGACGAGCGCGTGCCGATCCTGCGGCGCAGGCTGCTAGCGAGCGGCGATCTGTCCAGGCGCTCGCAGTACTACAATTCCTACGGCTTCGACGCTGAGCTCACCGAAGCGGTGAAGCACTTCCAACGGCGTCATGGCTTGAGGCCGACCGGGCGCATCGAGCGCTCGACCTATCCTCAGCTCAACATGACGGTCGACGAGCGCATCAACCAGCTGCGCCTCAACCTCGGCCGGATCCGCGAGCTGTTGTCCAATCCAACCGAGGAGCGCTACATCCTCGTGAACGTGCCGGCGTTCCAGCTCGAGGCTGTGGAGCGCTATGAGGTGCAGCAGCGTCACCGCGTCATTGTGGGGCGGACGGAGCGCCAGTCGCCGTCGGTGAAGGCGACCATCCGAGCGCTCAACTTCTTTCCATACTGGCGTGTGCCCGACAGCGTGGCACACCTCGATCTCATCCCGCGCCTCATGAAGGAGCCGGACTACCTGCAGAACGAGAAGATCCGAGTGCTGGATGCTGCGGCCGCGCACGAGATCGATCCGCAGACGGTCGACTGGTCGTCGCCTGAAGCGAAGCGGCTGAAGTTCCGGCAGGACCCCGGCCCACAGAACGCGCTCGGGCTGGTGCGTATCGACATGCCGAACGAGCATACGGTCTACATGCACGATACGCCGATGAAGCAGCTGTTCGGGCAGCGTTCGCGCGCGTTCAGCGCGGGCTGCGTGCGCGTCGAGGGCGTGTTCGATCTCGCCGACTGGATCGCGCATTACGAGGCCGGCTGGGGTCAGCCGGGCCGCGCGCAGCAGATTGTCGAAGCCGGGCAGGCGGTGGATGTGACGCTGACGCGGCCGCTGCCGGTTTACTTCACCTACATCACCGCTTGGGCAGAGCGCGACGGCGAGGTCGTGTTCCGGCCCGACATCTACGGCCGCGACGGTGCCGTCGATCAGGTGGCAGAGATGGATCGCGATCCGGGTGAGCCTGCGCCGGCCGTGACGCTCGCGCCCTGAGGCGCGAGGTCCGTTTTGCAGCGTGCGAGGCGGTCAAGCCGCCGCGCGATGCCACGGCGGGAACGGATCGTCGAGACGTGCCCACGCTTTGGTATCGATCGTTCCTTCTTTCGGTATGGGCAGCAGGCAGGCATCGAGCTGCCTCTTGATCGCGTCCTTGTCCATCTCGCCGGTGCCGATGAAGACCAGCTCCTGGCGGCGATCGCCCCACTTTCCGTCCCATCCCTGATTGATGCGCGACAGCAGGCTTTCATCCTCGGGCCAGTTCTTTCGCGGTACCGCAGCCCACCAGTAGCCCATGGCCTCGGTGCGCACGAGCGGGCCTGCCTGTGAGAGCTCGCCGACGAAGGCGGGGCGGGAGGCGAGCCAGAAGAAGCCCTTGGCGCGCACGACGCCAGGCCAAGATCTGGTGAAGAATGCGTGCAGCTTCGCCGGATCGAACGGACCGCGGGCGCGATAGACGAAGCTTGATATTCCGTATTCCTCGGTCTCGGGGTGGTGATCCTTGAAGCCGTTCAGCTCGCGGAACCAAGTCGGGTGCTGATGGGCCGCGTCGAAGGAGAACAGCCCCGTATCCAGAATGTCGGCCAGCTTCACCCTGCCGTGGTCGGTCTCGATGATGCGAGCATCAGCATTGAGTGCGCGGATGATCGACTTTGCCAGCTCCAGCTCCGACGGCTTTGCGATATCGGTCTTGTTGAGGACGACGACGTCGGCAAACTCGATCTGCTCGACGAGCAGGCCGACGAGCGAGCGCTCGTCCTCCTCGCCAGCGGTCTCGCCACGATCCTTCAGGAATTCCTCGGAGGAATAGTCGCGCAGCAGGTTTGCGGCGTCGACGACCGTGACCATGGTGTCGAGGCGGGCAACGTCTGAAAGGCTTTTGCCTGCCTCGTTGCGGAATTCGAAGGTGGCCGCGACGGGGAGCGGCTCGGCGATGCCCGTCGATTCGATGAGGAGATAGTCGTAACGGCCGTCTCTCGACAGGCGGTCGACCTCCTTCAGGAGATCGTCGCGCAGCGGGCAGCAGATGCAGCCGTTCGACATTTCGACCAGCGTTTCCTCGGTTCGCGACAGGTTGGCGCCGCCGCCCATGACGAGGTCGGCGTCGATGTTGACCTCGCTCATGTCGTTGACGATGACGGCGACCTTGCGCCCTTCGCGGTTGTTGAGGACGTGGTTGAGCAGCGTCGTCTTGCCCGCGCCCAGGAAGCCGGACAGCACGGTGACGGGGAGCCGGTCGTCGGGGCGGGATGGCGATTGTTTCAGGTGTGCGGCGAGGTCTCGATCCACGGGGTAGCATCCTTCCGAATTTGTGCGGATGTTATAATATCCGCATTTGGGATGAAGGCAAGCCGCGGGGGGCGTTATGCGCTGCGGGGAGTTGCGCTGGCGCGAGGCGGTGGGGCGTTGGGGTGGCGCGTGGCGGGTGGCCGTGGGCGGGTTAGGCTGCATCGGGGGCGATGGCGGGGACGGCGCTTGGATCGTCTGGCGCTGGACTGCGTGCGGGCGGGGCGAGGTCCTCAAGCGCGGGCGCGTCGAGGTGCGGCGATGGCGGGCCGGTGTGGGGATTGCAGGCGCGTGACCGCGCGCGAGCACTGGGCTGCCGCTTTGGCGACGGAGGGGAGAAGGGAACGGACGAGGACGCCGGGATCGTCTGCGGTTTCGGAACCGCCAGTGGTCGAGGCATAGGCATCGAGAACGGACAGCGCGGGATTGGCTTCAGCTTTGCATCGTCGATGCGTTTGTGGGCGGGGCGGGGTTGCCGTAAGGGTGCATCGATCTTGGGCGAGCGATAGGGTGCCTCGTGCTCATCCGGCGACCCGGTGACAGGTCGGGCGAAGGACGCTGATTACGTTGTCATTGCCTCCGATTGTCCGGCGTCGGGATCGGATCAGAACATGCACAGCTTCGGCCGTCGGCGGATTTTCGGCTTACCCGCGGTTACGGAAATCAGTCTCGGTGAGCACTTAATGGGCGCCTTGTTGCTTCAATGAAGTGCAACCACCAATCCTCTTGGCACTCGCCAGCCGAGCGTCTAGCCTCCCCGCGGACATCCGGGGATTCAGGGCATGGGCGAACCACTCCGCAAGATTACGATCGTCGGCGGCGGTACTGCGGGTTGGCTTGCTGCCGCATTTTTGAATCGGTTCTGCAAGTCGAAGGACGGCAAGCAGCCAATCGAGATCACCCTCATCGAATCTCCGAACATTCCGATCATCGGCGTGGGCGAGGCGAGCCTGCCCGGGATGGTCATGCTGCTGCATCAGCTCGGCATATCGGAGGCGGAGTTCTTCAAGCAGACGGATGCGACGTTCAAGGTCGCGGCGCACTTCATAAACTGGCACCACGATGAGAAGGGCCAGCCGACCGAGTTCCTCAACATCCTCAATGCGCCGCCGTCGATCGACGGGCGTCAGGTCGCCGATTATTTCGTCACGTTCGATTCAGCGCGCTCGACGCCGTCGTCGGGCATGTCATACGTGCGGACCTATTCGCCGGTGGTGGACATCGTGCGCGGCAATCTCGCGCCGCGGCGTCCGGGGCAGCCGGAGTTCAGCGGCGAGGTCGGCTACACCTATCATTTCGACGCGACGAAGCTTGCAGTTCTGCTGAAGGACATCGCGACGGAGCGCGGCGTCAAGCACATCCTCGACGACGTGGATGCTGTCAATCTGGACGAGCGCGGGTTCGTCAAATCACTCGGCCTGCGCCGGCATGGGGAGCATGGCGTGGAGCTGGTGATCGACTGCACCGGCTTCCGCGGCTCGATCCTGCAACAGGCGCTCGGCGAGCCGTTCGAGCCGTACAGCGATTACCTGCTGAACGATCGCGCGGCGGTGGTGCAGATCCCGCACAAGGATCCGAACGTCATTGCGCCGACGACGAGGGCAACCGGGTTTTCGTCGGGATGGAACTTCAACATTCCGCTGACGAGCCGCGTCGGCACGGGGTACGTCTTCTCGAGTAAATTCATCTCCGACGATCAAGCGATCGAGGAACTGCTGGCGTACTACGGCGACCAGGCGAAGGGGTGCGAGCCGCGCATCATCCCGATCCGCACCGGGCGCGTGCGCAATGCGTGGGTCAAGAACTGCGTGGCGCTGGGTCTATCGAGCGGGTTCATCGAGCCGCTCGAGGCGACTGCGATTTTCATGTCGGACGTGGGCGTGCGCTGGCTGCACCATTTCATGCCGACGCGGGATTTCGAGCCGGAACGAGCGGCGGCCTACAACCGGCACATCAAGCGGCTGTACCAGGAAGTGCGTGATTTCGTGCAGCTGCACTATCATCTCAATAACCGGCAGGACAGCGCCTATTGGAAGGCGGCGCGCGAGGACATGAAGCTGTCGGATCGCTTCCGTGAGAACTTGGAGATCTGGCGGCAGACGACGCCACAGGACATCGATCTCGACAGCACGGTGCTGTTTGGCGGGCCGGTGTATACGCTCGTGCTGATCGCGAAGGGCTTTTACAAGGATAGCCAGCTGGCGACAGGCGGCACGCTGAGCCGCGCGCTCTACGAGCGGTATCGCAACGAGGTGCACGATGCCCGGCCCAATCAGATCAAGGGGCTGGTGAGCCAGGCCGAGTTCCTGCGCAACGGAGGCAAGGCGCCTGGCGGGGCATTCGCTTCGGTAAAGCCGCAGGATCTGGCGGCATTCGGGCCGAGCAACACAAAGATCAGGCTGCCGATGCAGCCGCAATTCTCGCGCGGTCCGGCGAAGCGGAAGTGAGCGTGTAGCTCCGGCCCACGGCGGGCCGGAATCATGACATCGCGATTTCCTTCTCGCGGAGCGCGCGCTCTATGGCGACGTAAAGGTCGTTGATGACCGTCGCCCGGTGGGCGAGCTGCAGCACGAAGGCGCGGACCTCGAACTCGATCGCCTTCGCTCCGAAGCCGATGAAGAACACGCTCGGCGCTGGCGAGTCGAGGACGTGCGGCGTCGCCTTTACTGCGTCCAGGATCAGCATCTGCGCGCGCAAGGTATCGGTGCCGTAAGCGATGCCGATCTTCAGCGTCACGCGGGTGATGCTGTCGGTCAGGGTCCAGTTGATGACCTTCTCGGTGATGAGCGACTTGTTTGGGATGATGATCTCGCGGTTCTCGCCGTCGGTCATGCTGGTGGCGCGAATGTGGATGCGCGAAACAGTGCCGGTGAGATTGCCGATGGTTACAGTGTCGCCGACGCGGACCGGACGCTCGAACAGGATGATCAGGCCGGAAATGAAGTTGGCGACGATCTCCTGTAGGCCGAAGCCGACGCCGACGCCGAGGGCGGCGACGATCCACTGCACCTGGCTCCAATCGAAGCCGATGCTGCGGAAGGCGAAGGCGAGGCCGACGATGGCGATGACGTAGCGGCTGACGGCGCTGATGGCGTAGCGCGTGCCGGCCTCGACCCGGAGACGGTGGAGGGCGGTTATTTCCAACAGGCCAGGCAAGTTGCGCGCCGCGATGAGCGTAATAGCGGCGATGCCGATGGCGACGATGACGTTCGATACGGTGACCGGCATGCTGCGCGTGGCGCCGTCTACCGTGATCACCTGCTGCCAGAGCGGGATGTCGAGCAAGGCGAGAGAGGGCAACGCTTCGCGCCAGAAGAAATACAGCGTCGCGGCGAGCAGAAGGAAGACGCCGAGGCGGACGAGCTGGCGGGTCTGGTCGCTGATGGAGGCGATGTCGACCTCGGGTTCCTGAGACAGGGCGTTCTGAGGCTCGCCAGTCGCCGCCTGGGCCGCGATCTGGGCGCGTGCCTTCTCGTGACGGTCGGCGGCGCGCTTGATCTCAAGCCGCCTGCGCGCGACGAGGACCTCGCGCATGATGACGCTGTAAATGAGGAACGCGCCGACGATGATGACGATGGTGAGCAGCAGGCCGTCGCGGATCTGCGAGGCGCCGTCGTAGTAACCCCAGAGCGCGATGCCGGCGATCACGAGCGGCAGTGCGGTCAGGGCCGCGTGCCAGATCGCGCGCGTCATCCACAAGGGATGGGCAGGCGTCAGGCGCTCGGCAAGGATGCCGCGACGTGGAGACATGATGCGCGCGATGTAGATCGCCACGGCGATGCCGCCGGCGAAGAAAGCGAAGCGGCCGAGGCCATCGCGAAGGCTCTGCGCGCTGCTGACGTTGATCATCCCGAGGATGAAGGCGATGGGGGTGATGACGTACTTCAGCCAGAGCGTGTTGCCGTAGAGGACTGCGCGGGCGCGTTCGCTCCAGCCGAAGTGGGCTGAGAATAGCCCGTTCTCGACGCTGATGAACTGGATGAGGCGCAGGAAGGCGAGGAGAGACGCCATCGTCAGCAAGCCGGCACCGACGCCGACGGCGAAGTCGGATGCCTGGGGCGGCTGGACGAGGAGCCAGCCTGCGTAGCCGAACAACAGTGGCGTCTTGATCGCGAGGAGCGTCGAAATCAGCAGGGCTTCGGGTGTGCGCAGGTAGTTGTCGGTCGAGTAGCGGCCAACGGCCTCAGCGATGCGACCAAGGCGCTTGGTCAAACGGCGAGACAGAACCACCAGCGCGCCGACGGCGAGCAGCACAAGGATCGTGGGAATCGGTAGATCGATCGCACGGTCGAAAAGTACTTTGGCGGTGTCTTTCCAGGCGTTGAGATCGAGGATCCAGACGAAGCTCGTGCGCACCTGATCGAGCCAGCCGATGCCGATCGATCCGGAGCTTGGCAGCCATAGCAGGCGGCTGTTGAGCAGTGCGCGGAGCTGGGTGGTCTGGTTGAGGAGATCGCGCTCCGCGGCATTCAGCTCGGCGAGCTGGGCGATGCGCGTGACGAGGGTGTCGTGAAGCTGGACGTAGAGATCGCGACGGGCCGCGACGAGCTTTTCGAGCGCCGGGCGTGCTTCGGGGGGAGCCGGATCTACCGCGCGTTTGGTGTAGGCGGCCAATACGCGCTCGGCCATGCCTCCGGTGTCACTCAGTGCGCGTCGAGCTTCTTCGGCCTGCAGCCGCTTCAAGCGTGCGTCGACAATGGCCTGATCGCGCTCGGCGATGCGACGCTGGAGCCGCGCGGTGTCGGGGAGCTGAGCGCGCATGGCGCGAAGCAGCTCGCTGAACTCGCCGCCGATGCTGCCGATTTCGAGCACCTGCTGGGCGGCGACCTTGCTGTCACGGACGCGCGCCAGTTCGCCCTGGACTTCTGCGACCTTGGACTTTCCTTCATCGAGCTGCCGCGTCGTGTCGGCCTCGCGCTGGCGGATGACGTCGGTGTCCTTCACGTAGGCTTCGAGGACGGGGTGCTGGGAAGCCAGGCGGCGCGCTTCGTTGGCAGATTCCGCCTGCTTCTTAGCGGCCTCGGCCTCCTTGAGCTGGTTGACGCGCGTCTCGATGATCGGGATGCGCTTCTGAAGTTTATCGAGCTTAGCCGCGGCGAGGTCCCGTCGTGCCGTAGCCGATGCCTGTCGCGCGGGAAGGCTGATCAGCTCCTGCTCGAGAAGATTGAGCTTGGTAGAGCGGGCGCGCTGCTCAGCGGTAATGGCTGCCCTGCGCGCCTCGATAAGTGTTCCGTCCGTGACGCCGGACTGGGCCTCGTCAGCGTTTTCGAGCGCATTGATTGCCTGCTTCTCGGCCGTTTGCTCCTCGCGTGCCGCGGTGGCCCGGGTCGACATCTCGCGCAGCCGGCCCTCGATCTGGTCGAGGTCGCTCTTGATGGTGGCGGCGCCGCCGTTGGCGGCATCTAGCGCCTGCTGGGCTTCCGAAAGCGGAAGATTGACGACGCGCTTGGCGAACTCGTCCTCGCCCGGCTCGCGTCCGAGCGCTTCGAGCTGCTGCTTGGCATCGGCAACTCGTTCGGCGGAGCGTTGGGCTGCTTCCTGAAATCGCTTGGCGGACGCTGCGCTGGCCGAGGCGGCCTCGAGGTGCCCGAGCGCGGTGCGCAGCAGGGCGATGGCCTGATCGCGAATGTCGGGCGCGATGTCGGTACGCGCCTCGAGTTCCTTGATCCGGCTCTTGGTGCGTTCGATGGCGCGATCGGTGCCGGTCGCTGCTTCCGTCGGCTCTTCGCCGGCGGCGGCTGCGTTGTCATTCTTGGGTGGCGGCGCGGCCTGGCCCGGCTGCGCGGCGGCAGGTTTTACTTCTTCGGCTGCGGGAGCGCTCTGAGCCTGGGCGGGAGCCGGCGCGGGTGCTTGAGCCAGTGCCGCGATGGGCATCACAAGCACGGAGATCAGGAACGCGCTGCGTCCCAGTTTCGAAAGAAGGAATGTCATCATGGGTGCTGAAGTAGCCGCATCGCTGGTGGCAATTATGGCGCTCGTCAGATAGCTGGCGAAGCGCTTGTGGGCACTAGCGATTTCTTCTTTGGGGCAATAGTGGGGCGGGCGCGATCATGGCCGGGGATGAGTAACCATACTCGTTAAGCAAGCCATCAAACGTGGCATCTGGCGCCGAGGTACTGATCGAGCAGATCGTTGTAGCGATTAGCCTGCGTCCGCCGGGCGGGCGTGAGCTTGCCGCCACTGGAAAGGCGCTCGACGTGGGCCGGGACGCCGCGTCGATCCAACGTGCGCAACTCCTGCTGGATGCCGCTGCAGGTCTGGCCGGCGCGCAGCGGCCTGGCACCGGGATCGGATGCGGCATTGCTGCTTGGGGCGCAGCCCGACAGGCCCGGCGATGAGATCAGTATCGTGAAAAGCCAAAAGTGCGGTCGGCTCATGTCGAATCGCTCGGCTGGACGCGGCACACGCCGAAAACCTATATGATGAGCGTAAGGGCCGCCGCTTACGAATGAAGTAAGGTCCATGCAAGGAGGACGTAAGCTGGCGCGGCGACATCTGCCTCGCAAGGGAGGCGCAGGTGAGAATTCTACTCATCGAGGATGATGCCAAGACATCTCAGTACGTACGCAACGGGCTGAGCGAGGCTGGACACGTGGTCGATGTGATCGCCGATGGTCGCGAAGGCGTGACGCAGGCGATGGGGCAGGATTACGACGTGCTCATCCTCGACCGGATGCTGCCTTATCTCGACGGGTTGTCGATCGCGAAGACGGTACGCGCAGCGCGCAGCGGAACACCCATACTGTTCCTGACAGCGCTCGGAAGCATCAACGAGCGCGTCGAAGGCCTGGATGTTGGCGACGACTACCTCGTTAAGCCGTTTGCATTCTCGGAGTTGCTGGCGCGGGTGAACGCGCTGGGGCGGCGACCGGCGCTGAAGGACAACAGCGATCTGCTGCAGGTCGGCGATCTGGCGCTCGACAGTGCCACGCGCTCGGTGACGCGAGCCGGGACGCGGATAGAACTGCAGCAGAAGGAGTTTGCGCTGCTCGAATTCCTGATGCTGAACAAGGGCCGGGTCGTGACGCGCACGATGCTGCTGGAGCGGGTGTGGGACCTGCATTTCGATCCGAAGACGAGCGTGGTCGAAACCCACATCTCGCGCCTCAGGTCCAAGATCGACCGGCCATTCGCGAAGCCGCTGCTGCAGACCGTGCGCGGAACCGGCTACATGCTCACCGATGCTGCGTGAGCTTTTCAAGCGGACGCAGGTTCGGCTGGCGGCGACCATCGCCGCCATCTTCGCGCTGGCGACGAGCGCTCTGTTCGGGCTGCTGGTGTTCAACCTGAATGATGAGCTGGAGGCGGCGGCGCGAGCGCGCATCCTGCGGGTGAAGGACGTGTTCCTTGCTGTCGACCGCAAGTACGGTTTCGACGAGCTGGTCAGCGTGGTGGCGGACGAGGCGGATTCGCTACGCGATTCCGACAGTATCTATCTGCTGCTGGGTGACGACGGACAGATCTACGCGGGCAACGTCCGCCGGGTGCTGCCGTTCGAGGGCTGGAGGAAGATCCCGCGCTCCAGTCTGCCGTCGGTGGCCTCACTCGGGTCGCCGCAGGACAACTTCTTCTCGATCTGGACGCCGGTTTCCAAGGGTAAGCTGTTCGTAGGCGGCAGTGACCGCGAAGTTCGGCAGGCGCGGCTCATTCTGCTGCACAGCGTCGGCTGGGGACTGCTGATCACTGCGGCGTTGTCGATCGTGGCTGGTGTCCGCCTGGCGCAGCGCGCGCAACGGCGGATCGACGATATCGGTGCGACCCTCGCCGCAGTATCCGAAGGCCAACTGGAAAGGCGCATCGATACGGGCGGGCAGAACGACGATCTCGATGATGTGGCGCGCAGGATAAACGCCATGCTGGAGCGCCTTCAGCGGCTGATGCAGAGCGTCAACCAGGCGTCGACGGACGTGGCCCACGAGCTGAAGAAGCCGATGATGCGGCTGAGGGAGAAACTGGAAGCGGCGAGCGAGAAGGCGACCAGCGTCGGGGAGTTCAAGGAGGCCGTCGACGACGCTCTTGTTCAGTCGGACGCCATCGTGGCGACCTTCGAGGCGCTACTCAATATCAGTCAGCTTCAAGCGGGGACGCGAAAGGAACGCTTCGTCGACGTCGATCTGCGGCAGATCGTTCGGGACGTCGAGGAGCTTTACGGTCCTGTCGTCGAAGACGAGGGGGGCTCTCTCAGCGCCGTTGTTCCCGCCGACATCAACGCGGTGATACGGGGCGATCGCGGGCTTCTGGTTCAGCTTTGCGCCAATCTCATCGAGAACTCTCTGCGGCATACTTCTGAGCCGGTTGCGATCGTGCTTCGTTTGAGCCAGGCGGCCTCGTCGGGCCTGGTCCTCGAGGTGGCGGACAATGGTCCGGGAATTCCTGCCGACGAGCACGCGAAGGTGTTTCGGCGTTTCTATCGGATAGAGCACGCGACGCCCGCGGATGGGCATGGATTGGGTCTCAGCCTCGTTGCTGCGCTGGCGGACTTGCATGGCGCGACCATCGAGCTTTGCGACAATCGCCCTGGTCTGCGCGTGGTCATTCGATTCCCGGCGGCCGCGGCCCGCAACATTACAGAAAAAGTAATTGGCGGGCCAAGCACGCGAAAAACGGAGCTGCCATCGTAACACAGCAATTAGGAGCTGCCGTCATGGCGAAGGGTATCTTACTTCCTGCCGTATGGGTGCTCGGGGCCCTGTTTGGGTCACAGGCGCAAGCGACGTCATTGACGATCGTCGGCGTGATCCACTCCATCGACGTTCGCGGACGGATCGTGTCGCTGCGCGGCGGGATGCGCTTCACCGCGGCGCGAGGCGTGAAGCTGTCGAGCCGGCAGCCGGGTGAGGAAGTCACCGTCGTCTACAGGGCGGCTGACAACGGACTGGTGGCACTCGAAGTGCGACCGGCGCCGGTTGCTCAACACTCGTTCATCACAGTCGAAGAGCAGCAGTTGCGGGAGACTCGATGAAAAATCGCGTGGTGGCGATGCCGATGAAGGCCGATCCGAAAATGGCAGTCGCGAGGGCGGCTTGTCTTAGTCCTTTGCTGGTGCTTGCCATGTCGATTTTCGCAGTTGCGGCGGCTGCCGAGGATCGTCCGGCAATCTGGGCGACGGTGCCCGATGCGGCGCCGATTGACGACAGCGTGGTGGTTACGGTGCCGGACGTGCGGGAGACGCCGGACGAACAGAGCCAGGGAGCAGTCCAATCGTCAGAATGAGTCAACTTGTGCAGCATCGCGATCGGGACGTGGTCAACGCGCCGGGAGCTCGTGGGAGCAGTCCTGCGGCTCTCACGGACGGCGAGCTTCTCGCCGACGTTCGACGGCACCTGGAGGAGACGCAACTTGCGTGGGCGTTGCGCGGCAATGGTCGCGACCTGCTGATTCCCGGTCATGCGCCGGTCGCGTTCGAATCCGAAGCCGACGACGAGATATTCAGCGGGATTGAGTCGTTCAAGTTCTATGAGGAGGTGACGACGCTCGTGCTCGCTTACCTGCTTGAGCGGTTCAGCGTGTCCGTCTTTTACGATATCGGCGCCGACAAGGGTTACTTCTCGCGCGTTGCCGCGGCTTTCGGCGGCTCAGCAATGAATGTGCACGCGTTCGAGATGCGGCCTGAGGCTGCGATACGCCTGCGCTGCATTGTCGAAGACGATCCGATGTTGCGCTCGGTCATGGTGCACAACACGGGGCTCACGAGCGAGCATCACGGGGAGACCCTGATCTGGTACGCGCGAACCAAGATGTTCGAGCTGAGGCCGACGCGGCGGGAGTATCGGGAAGGGCTTGCCCGCGAGTTTCGCCGCGCGATCTGGCCAAGGACGGAACGCGCACTTAAGGCGGCTAAAGTCGAGCTGACGAGCATCGATGCGTTCGCAAAGAGGAGCGGTGATGTTCCCGATGTGATCAAGATCGACGTCGAGGGCTACGAGCCGGCGGTTCTCGCAGGGGCTTACGCCACGATGTCGCGAAGCCGGCCGTTCATCCTTCTGGAGCTGCACAAGGACAAGAAGATGCGGCTGGGGATCAGTCGGCAGGAGGTCGTCGAACTGGCCCTCAGGAGGGGCTATAAGGCGCTGTTCTTCACGGACCACGAAAGCCGGGAAGATTGCGAGGTCGTTCCGGTCAATCTCGACCATCCGCTGATCGCGCGGCAGCAGACGGACCTGCTGCTGCTTTACCATCCGCAGCGGCTGGGTTCCTTGCGCTGCACCCGTTAGGGCTGCCCGAGTGGGGCCTGTTCATGGTATCCTTTCGGCTCCTATCGAGAGCGGACCCCGGGGAGGACGCGCGACCGTGAACGATGAACTAGAGCACGTCATTCTTGTCGACGAAACCGACCGGCCGGTGGGCACGGCGCCTAAGCTTGATGCGCACCGCGACGGCGCGCTGCACCGGGCTTTCTCCGTCCTCATACACGACGGGGCCGGACGGGTACTTCTGCAGAAGAGATATGCCGGCAAATATCACTCCGGTGGCCTGTGGACGAATGCGTGCTGCGGGCATCCGCGTCCGGGTGAGGACGTTCGTGCCGCCGCGGAACGCAGGCTGGGCGAGGAGATGGGGTTCAGCTGCCCACTGACGCGCGAGCGCGGTCTCGTCTATCGTGCGCATGTGGGAGCGGGTCTGACGGAGCACGAATTCGTCCATCTGTTTGTCGGGGTGTGGCGCGGTCCCGTGGAGCCCGATCCCAGCGAGGCGGAAGCGCACGAGTGGATATCGCATCAATCGGTGGCCCGCGGCGTCGCTGAGGATCCTGGACGGTTCACCGTGTGGTTTCCGCTTTATCTCGACGACCTCGGCCGCATCGGGTCGGATTAGATCGTCTGCGGGACGGGCGCGGCGACATCGTCATGGAACCCGCGCGATGGAGCGCGGGTTGTCCACCGATGCCATCGGTCGAGCGGGTCCGTCATGAAGCGATCAATTGTAACCATGTCGATATTGATGCTGCTTGCAAGCAGCCAGGTGCATGCCGCCGAGCAACCCGGCGTCGGCCCTAATCCCAAGCTGCCTGAGCCACAGAGTTCGCTGCTGCCCACGGTGAACGTGGCGCCCGCTACAAATTGGAACGATGGCGGCGCGCCGGTGGCGGCGGATGGTCTTGCGGTTAGCGCGTTCGCGAGAGGCCTTGAGCATCCGCGCTGGCTCTACACACTTCCGAACGGTGACGTGCTCGTCGCGGAAAGCAACGCGCCACCTAAGGAAGAAGGGCAGGGCATCAAGGGCTGGTTCATGAAGTTCTTCATGCGCCGCGCGACGGGCCCAGCAGAAAGCGCGAACCGTATTCGCGTGCTGAGGGATGCCGACGGAGACGGCGTTGCGGAAGTGAACAAGGTGTTTCTCGAAGGTCTCTATTCGCCGTTCGGCATGGCGCTGATCGGAGATAGTTTCTACGTCGCGAATGCCGATGCCGTGGTCAAGTTCCGCTATGCGAATGGCGAGATCAGCGGCCAAGGCGAGAAGGTCACTGATCTTCCCGGCGGTCCTCTCAATCATCACTGGACGAAGAACATCATCGCCAGCCGCGACGGCAAGCGGATCTACGCCACGGTGGGGTCGAATTCCAATGTCGGCGAGAACGGCTTGGAACGTGAGGCCGGTCGTGCAGCGATCTGGGAAATCGAGGTCGATACCGGAAAGAAGCGGGAATTTGCGACCGGTCTGCGCAATCCGAACGGTATGGCTTGGGAGCCATCCACGGGTGCGTTGTGGACGGTCGTCAATGAGCGCGACGAACTTGGCGACGATCTCGTGCCGGACTATCTCACCTCGGTGCGCGACGGCGGCTTCTACGGATGGCCGTACAGCTATTGGGGCCAGCATGTCGATGCGCGTGTGAAGGAGAAAAAGCCGGATCTGGTCGCGAAGGCGATCGTGCCGGATTACGGGCTCGGCTCGCATACCGCCGCGCTGGGGCTGACATTCGACGAAGGCTCGCAGCTGAGCGCTCCATACAAGGGCGGCGCTTTCATTGGCTTGCATGGATCGTGGAACCGGTCGGAGCGGGTCGGCTACAAGGTGATCTTCGTACCTTTTCGCGACGGTCAGCCCTCCGGCCAACCTATCGACGTGCTCACCGGCTTCGTCGATAAGGACGACAACGCCCGCGGGCGGCCTGTCGGCGTGACGTTCGACAAGGCGGGTGCTCTGCTGGTTGCGGACGACGTCGGTGGCGTCATCTGGCGCATTACGCCGGCTGCCGGCGATGGGGCAGCGCCTCTGCCGCGGTCATGACGCAATGTTCAGGGCTGAGCGGTCGCGGATCGGGCTACGGGGCGCGATTGTTCGAGCGGTTTTTGTCGATGATCGCAACAATGATCAGGCCGAAGGTCAGCAGTCTCAAGGAATAGAAGAACGGCTGGTACTCGGCGGTGACGCTGCTGAGGCTAAGCGCGAAGCGCGTTGCGGCGTCGATAGCGAACGCGAGCGCGAAGAGCAGAAAGAATCTGTCGTGCGTCGTTCGCCAGAAGCGCAGGAAGAACAGCGCGCACACGAGGGAAGCCATGGCGACGGCTCCCAGCAACACGTTGGTGATGTCGGCCGACCCGTCCATGCTCACTCCGTTTCCCATATGAGTCCGAACAGGAGGACGGCCATTGCGCAGAATGATGTCAGAGCGCGCCAGAAACCCAGCTCTGCGTCAGGCAGCAGTACCTTATCCATGACGAGCAGAAGGTTGTTCACGGTGAGGCCGGCAAAGCATATGCCGCTCCATAGCAGCAGCCGGTACCCCGAGCGCCGGTATCCGGCCAGCAGCAGTACGGTGCACAAGAGAGCCGTCAACGCGCAGAGCGTGTAAGTGACCGCTGCCATCAGGACTCCTTCCGAAGCTTAAACGCAGAGGCGAACGCTCGGATGCGTCCCGATCGACTATGAATGAGATTGGTTATGGGAATGAGATGCCGGGAGTATAAGCCTGCGAGGCGCCCCGCCATCGCATCGAGGGTGGGGTCGGCCGCATAGCGGAAGGCGTCGTCGGCGCTTTTAAAGAAGCCGCTCGAGGTCAGGCGTTGGAGAATGGCTTCGGCATCGCTATCTGAGATGTACAGCCGGGCTGCCACGCTCGCCGGTGTCCAGGAGCGCACGGCGTCGTTGCGCAGAAGCAGCAGAGCTTCCAAGCTGGCGATGCTATCGATGTTCTTCTCGATGAAATCGCGAACATCGGCCGGGATCGTATCCTCAGCCATCCCCTCCCCAAGTGTCTCGCTTTCAGCCGCGTTAGACTTCTATGAGTGTTTTCGGCGCTTGAACACCCTTGGAGACATTTTTTCCCTGGCATCCTCGGAACCCGAGCCGATCTGCGCGCGTTGAGTTCAAAGGCTGCGTGCGGCTTACTCCGGGAGGGTGGCGATGAGTGTTGCGGTCATCGAGAATGAGCCGCTGACAGAAGTATTGAGGGTTTTGGAGGCGTGCGAACGGGGCGAAGATTTCGAGCCGCTTCCGGAAGAGTGGTCCGGCCTGACGGGCGACGTTGCCCGCGCTCTCAATAAAGTTCTGCTCAAACGACAGAAAAGGCGGCGGGCTGCAGACGCCGCAGCACCGCGCGTGGCCGACGATCAGGCTGCTCAGCTTTTGAATGGGCTGCTGGCGCTCAAAGCGGGGGATGCCAGCATAAAGCTGCCGGTGACTTGGGATGGCATGCCCGGGAAAATCGCCGAAGCGTTCAACTCCGTAGTTGAATTCAATACGCGAACCACTACCGAGCTTTCCCGGCTGTCGAGGGTCGTCGGCAAGGAAGGCAAGCTGAAGCAGCGTGCCAACCTCGGTAACGCTGTGGGCTTCTGGCGCGACAATGTCGATGCAATAAACTCGCTGATGGAGGATTTGGTTCATCCGTCGAGCGAAGTGGCGCGCGTTATCGGCGCTGTGGCGCAAGGCGACCTCAGCAAGGGCATGGCTCTCGAGGTCGAGGGACGGCCGCTCGAAGGCGAATTCCTTCGCACAGCGAAGACCATCAACACCATGGTGGAACAGCTCGGCACGTTCGCTGCCGAAGTCACACGCGTCGTGCGCGAGGTCGGCTCCGAAGGACAGCTCGGCGGCAAGGCGCAGGTTCAAGGCGTTGCCGGCATCTGGAAAGACCTGACCGACGGCGTCAACTCGATGGCCGGCAACCTGACAGCCCAGGTGCGTAACATTGCCGACGTGACGACCGCCGTCGCCATGGGTGACCTTTCCAAGAAGATCACCGTGGATGTGAAGGGCGAGCTGCTCGAGCTCAAGAATACGATCAATACGATGGTGGACCAGCTCCGCTCGTTTGCCGCCGAGGTGACGCGCGTTGCGCGCGAGGTGGGTACCGAAGGCAAGCTGGGCGGACAGGCCGACGTGCAGGGTGTGGCCGGCACGTGGAAGGATCTGACCGAAAGCGTCAACTCAATGGCCGGCAACCTGACGGCCCAGGTGCGCAACATCGCCGACGTGACGACGGCTGTCGCGCGCGGCGATCTGTCGAAGAAAATCACCGTCGACGTGAAGGGCGAAATTCTCGAGCTGAAGAACACCATCAACACCATGGTGGATCAGCTGGGATCGTTCGCTTCGGAAGTGACGCGCGTTGCGCGCGAGGTAGGCTCGGAAGGCAAGCTTGGCGGTCAGGCCGACGTGCCGGGCGTCGCCGGCACGTGGAAGGACCTGACGGACTCGGTCAACTCGATGGCCGGCAATCTTACGGCCCAGGTGCGAAACATCGCCGACGTGACGACTGCCGTGGCCACTGGCGACCTGTCGCGTAAGATCACGGTGGACGTTAAAGGCGAGATCCTGGAGCTGAAGAACACCATCAACACGATGGTGGATCAGCTGCGTTCATTCGCGGCTGAGGTGACGCGCGTTGCGCGCGAGGTGGGTACCGAGGGCAAGCTGGGTGGACAGGCCGACGTGCAAGGCGTTGCCGGCACATGGAAGGATTTGACGGACTCGGTCAACTCGATGGCCGGCAATCTGACGGGTCAGGTGCGCAACATCGCCGAGGTTACGACGGCTGTCGCGCGCGGCGATCTGTCGAAGAAAATCACCGTCGACGTGAAGGGAGAGATTCTCGAGCTGAAGAACACCATCAATACGATGGTGGATCAGCTGGGATCGTTCGCATCGGAAGTCACGCGCGTTGCGCGCGAGGTGGGCTCTGAAGGAAAACTCGGCGGCCAGGCCGACGTGCCGGGCGTTGCCGGTACGTGGAAGGTGCTGACGGACTCGGTCAACTCGATGGCCGGCAACCTCACGGCCCAGGTCCGCAATATCGCTGACGTGACCACGGCCGTCGCCATGGGCGACTTGTCGAAGAAGATCACCGTCGACGTGAAGGGCGAGATTCTGGAGCTGAAGAACACCATCAACACGATGGTGGATCAGCTGCGCTCGTTTGCGGCCGAGGTGACGCGCGTTGCACGCGAGGTGGGTACGGAGGGTGCTCTCGGCGGTCAGGCCGACGTGCAAGGCGTCGCCGGCACGTGGAAGGATTTGACCGAAAGCGTCAACTCGATGGCCGGCAACCTCACCGCGCAGGTGCGCAACATTGCCGACGTCACCAAGGCCGTGGCTGCGGGCGATCTTTCGAAGAAGATCGCTGTGGACGTAAAGGGCGAGATTCTGGAGCTGAAGAACACCATCAACACGATGGTGGATCAGCTACGATCGTTTGCGGCCGAGGTGACGCGCGTTGCGCGCGAGGTCGGCACCGACGGAAAGCTCGGTGGTCAGGCGCATGTGCCCGGTGTCGCCGGCACGTGGAAGGACTTGACGGACTCGGTCAACTCGATGGCCGGCAACCTGACGGCTCAGGTGCGCGGCATCGCCAAGGTCGTAACCGCCGTCGCCAACGGTGACCTCAAACAGAAGCTCACCGTGGAGGCCAAGGGCGAGATCGCGGCGCTCGCGGACACGATGAACAGCATGATCGACACGCTCGCCACGTTCGCCGATCAGGTGACGAGCGTCGCGCGCGAAGTGGGTGTCGAAGGCAAGCTCGGCGGTCAGGCGAAGGTGCCGGGCGCCTCGGGCACCTGGAAGGGGCTGACCGAGAACGTCAACCAGCTTGCAGCCAACCTGACGACCCAGGTGCGCGCGATCGCCGACGTTGCGACCGCGGTTACGCAGGGAAATCTCACCCGATCCATCGCCGTCGATGCCCAGGGCGAGGTCGCGGCGTTGAAAGACACCATCAACGAGATGATCCGAAACCTGCGCGACACGACGCTGAAGAACAAGGAGCAGGATTGGCTGAAGACCAACCTCGCCAAGTTCAGCCGTCTGCTGCAGGGGCAAAAGGATCTGGTCACCGTCGGTCAGACGATTCTTTCAGAGCTGGCCCCGGTTGTCGGGGCGCATCGCGCAGAGTTCTATGTTCTGGATTCCAGTGCGCCGCAGCCGTTGCTGAGGCTGCTGGCGAGCTATGCTTCGGGTGGCGAAAGCTCGCACGGCAAGATCGTGGCGCTGGGCGAGGGCTTGGTCGGGCAATGCGCGCTCGATCGGCGCAAAGTCTTGCTCGAGGATGTTCCGCCGACCGCCATGCGCATCGTCACCGGCCTGAGCGAGATGTCGCCCAGCAATATTCTGGTGCTGCCGATCATCTTCGAGGGTACCGCACGCGGCATTCTGGAACTGGCCACGCTGGACCACCTCAGCGCGACGCATCAGGCGTTCCTCGACCAGCTGACTGAAAGCATCGGCATCGTGATCAATACGATCGATGCGAACATGCGCACGGAGACGCTGCTCGAACAGTCGCAGTCGCTCGCCAAGGAGCTGCAAAACCGGCAGCAAGAGCTACAGACGACGAACAAGGAGCTGCAGTCGAAGGCGCAGCTTTTGGTCGAGCAGAACCAGCAGGTGGAATCGAAGAACACCGAGGTCGAGCAGGCCCGGCAAGCGCTCGAGGACAAAGCCAAGCAGCTTGCGCGGACGTCGCGCTATAAGTCGGAATTCCTTGCCAATATGAGCCACGAGCTGCGGACGCCGCTCAACAGCCTGCTCATCCTTTCCGATCAGCTGTGCCGGAACCGGGATGGGAATCTTACCGGCCGGCAAGTCGAGTTCGCGAAGACGATCCACTCGTCGGGCAACGATCTTCTTTCGCTCATCAACGACATTCTCGACCTCTCGAAAATTGAATCCGGCACCGTCGTCGTCGACGTCAGCGAACTGCGGCTCGATGATCTGGTCCATTACTGCGAGCGCGCGTTCCGCCACATCGCGGAGTCGAAGAGCCTCGACTTCCTTCTCCGCCTCGATCCACGCCTGCCGAAGTCGATGGTGACGGATTCGAAGCGCTTGCAGCAGATCCTCAAAAACCTGCTGTCGAACGCTTTCAAGTTCACGAACCGTGGCCAGGTATCGCTGAATGTCGAACTCGCGCGGCAGAGCGACGGCTCGGAAGTCGTTGCATTCGAGGTCAGTGACACCGGCATCGGAATTCAATCCGACAAGCAGCAGATCGTGTTCGAGGCATTCCAGCAGGCGGATGGCTCGACCAGCAGAAAGTATGGCGGAACCGGTCTCGGCCTGGCAATCAGCCGCGAGCTGTCGCGCTTGCTCGGCGGCGAGATCCAGCTGGTCAGCAATCCGGGGAGGGGGAGCACGTTCACGCTGCTGCTGCCGCTTTCCTACAACCCTGCATTCACCGGCCGCAGGTCGTCGGTCAACGAGTCCAGCCCTGCGGAGCGTCGACTTCAGGTCAACGCGGTGGACGCGGAATTGCCGGTGGATGACAACGCGGAATGGGAGGACAATGCCGGGCCGCAGTTGTTCGTCAATGAGGCCGGCGATGATCGGGACATGATAGCTCCCGGCGATAGCGTGGTGCTCATCGTCGAGAACGACATAGCCTTCGCGAAGGTTCTGCTCGAGACGGTGCGTGAGCTGGGCTGCAAAGGGCTGGTAACGTCCCAAGGCGCCGCGGCTCTTGCGCTTGCTCGCGATTTCAGCGCCGATCTCATCACGCTCGATCTCAAGCTCCCGGACATGGATGGGTGGCGGATCATCGCGCGGCTCAAAGCCGACGTTTCGACCCGGCACATACCGGTTTGCGTCATCTCGACGGACGAGTCCCGTGTGCGTGCCTTTGAGGAAGGCGCCTTGAGCTTCATTCCCAAGCCTGTACAGTCGAAGGAGACGCTGGACGAAGGCCTGCAGACGCTGCTCGATGCGGCGCGTCGCCCCCACAAGAGGGTCGTCATCGGTGCGTCTAAGGCTGCGCTCGCTCAGGAGATCGCTTCGGCAATCCAATCGGAGGACCTCGATGTCGAGATCGTTTCCGATCCCCAGTCGATACCCGCGGCGGTCGACGGAAAGGATGTTGACTGCGTGATCATTACCGATGGCTTTGATGAGGCTCTACCGGGACTCGATGCTCTGGTAGATCAGCAGCTCCCATACGGTCGGCTGCCGGTCATTCATTTCAGCGGCAGTAACAATGCGTCGGCGCGGAGCTTCCACGGGCTGACTGTGCGTCACGTGACGACCAAGGAACGCCTGATCGATCTGGCGGCGCTGTTCTCACATCGGCGTGTTACGCGGCTGCCTGCGGCACAACACACCGTTATCGACAATCTGCATCGTTCGGACGATGTGCTGGCCGGAAAGCGGGCGCTCGTCATCGACGACGACGCGCGCAATGTCTATGCGCTCGCAACCGTGCTGGAGGAGTACGATATCAAGGTCATATCGGCGAACTCGGGCCGTGAGGCGCTCAAGCTTCTGAAGAGCCGCGAAATCGACGTCGTGCTCATGGACATCATGATGCCCGAGATGGATGGGATCAGCGTGATACGCGAGGCGCGCAAGCTGCCCAATTGTCGTGATCTTCCCATCATCGCAGTGACGGCCAAGGCGATGAAGGGGGATAGGGAGCGTTGTATCGAGGCTGGCGCCTGGGACTATCTCTCGAAGCCAGTCGACCCGCAGCAGCTTCTTTCGGTGCTGCGTTCCTGGCTCTATCACTGAATTTGGCAGACGGAGCCTCGTCATATGCGCAATAATCGGCGCACCGATATCCTCGTCGTCGACGATCTGCCTGAAAAGCATCTCGTGTACCGCGCGAGCCTTGAAGAACTCGGCCAGAACATCGTCTCGGCGATGTCCGGTGAAGAGGCTCTGCTCAAGCTGCTCGAACGCGACTACGCGCTCGTGCTGCTCGACGTGAACATGCCGGGAATGTCGGGGCACGAGACCGCGAAGCTCATCCGGCAGCGGCGGCGATCGCGGTACACGCCGATCATCTTCGTTACCGCTTATGCCGATGACACCCAGACGGCCGAGGGATACAGCCTGGGCGCCGTCGACTACATCATGTCCCCAATCGTGCCCGAGATCCTGCGTGCCAAGGTCAAGGTGTTCGTCGAGCTGGAGCAGATGCGGGCGGAGCTGTCAGAGAGCTATGCAACTTTGGAGCAGCGCGTCGCGGAGCGCACGGTCGAGCTCGGCGATACGGCCAAGCGGCTGGCCGAGGAGGTTGCCGAGCGCAAGCGGGCCGAGGAGCGCCTCACCATCCTGGTGCGCGAACTCAGTCATCGCGTGAAGAACATCCTCGCAGTGCTGCAATCGATTGCGGCGCGGACGGTGCTGCCGAGCCGATCGGCTGATGAATCGCGTGAGATTCTATCAGGTCGCCTCCATGCTCTGGGGCGGGCCCACGAATTGCTGATCGAGGCCAGCTGGGCGGGCGCGCCGCTGCAGCAGATCGTGCAGTCGGAACTGGCGGGGTTCAGCGACAGAGTCCACGTGCAAGGGCCGGATATCGAGCTGAGCGCGTCGGCGGTGCAGACTTTCGCGTTGATCGTGCACGAGCTTCTGACCAATGCGGCGAAGTACGGAGCCTTGTCGAACGACACGGGCGAGGTGCGCGTAGATTGGAACCTGTCGGAGGAAGCAAAGCGCAAGTTCCTCGACTTCAATTGGGAGGAGCGGGGCGGACCTGAAGTGAAGCCAGCTCCGCAGACCGGATTTGGGTTCACGCTCATTTCAACGATGGGTCGAAGCGTTGCGACATCGCCGTGCATCAAGCTCGACCCCAAGGGGCTGGAGTGTCGCATCAGAGTTCCGCTCGAGACGCTGGTGCCGGTGAAGGGCGACCGCGCTACCGTAGTGAGCGAGGCTGCGATCGGAGCCGAAGGCGACGCCCGGGCGTAGCACGACGAGCGCAACGCCGGCAGTGCTGCGCATGTCAGATGGCTGGGGCTTTCGATCCGGCACGCCATGCTCGCCGCTTAGCAATTAATTGCTAGGGCGCCGGCCGGCGTGGAGCGAAGCTGCGCCGGGCCCGCAGCAGCATGAGCCACATGACAAATCCAGAGATTAACCTCGCGCCCGACGGCCGGGCCGCCACGATCTCATATCCTGACGGACGCAGGCGCACCGTGACTGCCGAAAGGCTTTGGGATGCGTGCCCGGGTGCGAGAGCCGAGCGTCGGCGCATCGATGGCGCATCTGCGCCTCCGGCTGGTGTGATGGTCACCGGGCTGACCGATGTCGGCTACGGCATACACATTGCTTTTTCCGACGATGCGCATGGGGGCGTATTCCCATGGCAGATGATCTTCGAGATCGCGCAGCGTCCACAGGCCGCCGACTTTATTACGCCTCGCTCTGGCGCAACGGAGGCCTGACCGCATGGACGAAATTCTCGACAATCAGACAGAGGTCAGCTGCGACGTGTTGGTCATTGGCGGCGGTACCGCCGGACCGATGGCTGCACTGAAGGCGAAGATGGCTAACCCTAAGTCGACGGTCATTCTGCTCGAAAAGGCGAACGTGAAGCGCTCGGGGGCCATTTCGATGGGCATGGACGGGCTGAACAACGCCGTGATCCCCGGCTATGCGACGCCCGAGCAGTACACGAAGGAAATCACGATTGCCAACGACGGCATCGTCGACCAGAAACCGGTGCTGAAATACGCCGAGACCTGCTACTCGATCATCGAGGAACTGGATAGCTACGGCATTCGATTCCAGAAGACCGCCAACGGCGATTTCGACGTCAAGAAGGTGCACCACATCGGCACCTACGTGCTCCCGATGCCGAATGGTGAGACGGTCAAGAAGGCGCTGTACCGCCAGCTCCGCCGGGCGCGGCTGCTGATCTCCAACCGCTTCATGGCGACCCGTCTCCTCGTCGGAGATGGCCGCGTCGCTGGTGCTGTCGCGGTCAACACCCGCAGCGGAGAACTTCTTGTGATCCGCGCGAAGGCGGTAATTCTGTGCATGGGCGCTGCGGGCCGGCTCGGGTTGCCGACGTCGGGCTACATGTTCGGCACCTACGAGAATGCCGCGAATTCGGGCGATGGATATGCGATGGCGTACCACGCAGGGGCTGCGCTTGCGAACCTCGAATGCTTCCAGATCAATCCGCTGATCAAGGACTACAATGGTCCGGCGTGCGCGTATGTCGCCGGGCCCTTCGGGGCGTACACGGCGAACAACACCGGCAGCCGCTTCATCGAATGCGATTACTGGTCTGGCCAGATGATGCTGGAGTTCTACAACGAGTTGCAGTCCGGCAATGGCCCGGTATTCCTCAAGCTCGATCATCTCCATTCCGATACGGTGGGTGAGATCGAGGACATACTGCATCGCGTGGAGCGTCCGAGCCGAGGCGCGTTTCATGCCGGCCGCCATACGGACTACAGGCGGCAGATGATCGAGATGCATATCTCCGAAATCGGCTTCTGCAGCGGCCATAGCGCTTCGGGTGTTTTTGTCGACGAGTTCGCGCGGACGACAATTGCGGGCCTCTATGCAGCCGGCGACATGGCGAGTGTTCCGCACAACTACATGCTCGGCGCCTTTACGAACGGCTCTGTCGCTGGGATCGATGCAGCCGAGTTTGCCAGCGGGCACGATCTGGCCGCGTTCGATCAATCTGATGTCGTGGTCGAGCGCGAGCGCATCCTTGCTCCTACGCGGCGCGAAGACGGCATTCCGCCTAATCAGATCGAGTACAAGACGCGCCGGCTGGTCAACGACTACCTGCAGCCGCCGAAGGTCACACGCAAGTACGAGCTGGCGCAGCAGCGGTTTGCCGAGGTACGTGAGGATATGGAGCGATCCATGATCGCGCGAAACGCCCACGAGCTGTTGCGCGCTCTCGAGGCCAGCTCGATCCTCGATTGCGCCGACATGGCGGCCCATGCGTCGCTGTATCGTGCGGAGAGCCGCTGGGGGCTCTATCACCTGCGCACGGACTATCCGGTCAAGAACGACAAGGACTGGTTCTGCCACACTCTTCTTTCAAAGCGCGGCGGGCGGATGACCAGCGAGAAGCGGGCGGTCGCCCCCTATGTCGTCCCCGTCGGTGACGATGAAAAAGCTCTCTACGACAAGCAGCGCGTCGGTGCGCGCGCAGCGGTCTGACATCGGGACGAACAATGCCATTAGCGAATTCTCCAACTAGCGTGCCGGTCGTCGTCGACGATGCAAAATGCATTGCCGACAAGGGTTGCACCGTATGCGTCGACGTATGCCCACTCGATGTCCTGCGGATCAACGAGCGAACCGGGAAGGCGTACATGGCTTATGACGAGTGCTGGTATTGCATGCCGTGCGCGGCGGATTGCCCAACGGGAGCCGTGACCGTCAACATTCCCTTTCTGCTGAAGTGATCCCGAGCGCCATGGCCGATCTTTTCGAGCGCTACAGCGACCTTGACGACATCGCACGGCGTCTTAGCGGGGCGGATGCAGGAGAGCGCCGCGTCGCCATCATGGAACTTGCCGACAGCGGTGATCCCGGCGCCATCAGATTGCTGGCCAGGGCAGTAGGGGATGCAGATAGCGGCGTGCGGCGGCAAGCGGCCGCCGCACTCGGCGAGTTCGACGGCGTCGAGGCCGCAGAGGTTCTTGCGGTCGCGCTTCTCGATGCGGACCCGGGCGTCGCCGCAGCGGCGGCAGAAAGTGCGGCAGAGCTGAAGGACAGCGCCGCAGCCGGGCCGCTCTTGCCGCTGGTCGCCCATGAGCGTCCGTTCGTTCGCGCTTCCGCGCTGAGGGCGCTGCGTGAGCTGCGGAACGGTGCGGCTCTGAAGCCAGCGCTGGCCGCGCTCCGGGACAAGGATCCCGATGTGCGTGTCGAGGCGGTCGGCACCGTGGGCTATCTCAAGGACATTTCTTGCATAACAGAGCTGGTCGCTGCGGCGGGCGATCCCGAACCGCGCGTCCGGCGTGCTGCGGTCAGTGCGTTGACCTTCGTCCAGGATGATGTGGTTGCAGGGACGGTTCTCGGGCGCCTCGATGATGATGATTGGAGCGTGCGCGAAGCTGCCGCTGAAGCTGGCGCTCTGCTTGCTGGTGGCCATGATACGTCCGCTGCGCTGATTGCAGTGCTCGACGATGAGTATTGGCAGGTCCGGCTCAAGGCGACACGGAGCCTCGGCAAGCTGAAGTCCCGACCGGCGGTGCGCAGAATCGCATCGCACTTGCGCCACGCGGAGGCGAACCTTCGTAAGGAGTCGGCGGCAGCGCTCGGGGAGATCGGCGACCATTCAGCGGTGCCTTTCCTCGACGAAGCCGCGGCGGACAGCGACCCCGACGTCCGCAAGGTTGCGCGGTGGGCGCTGTCACGTCTGACGGGATGAGGCAGTCGAGGAGGTTCACGTCAGACTTTGCTTATCGTTATTTCTTCGTTGGGGGTTTGATACGCACCGCTAGGCTGCCACGCTCGGGCACAGGCAGCGAGGGTGTGATGGGCGGAGCCACGTCGGCGTTGGTGCAGCCGCGGGACAAACTTCAATCGGCGATCTATCTCAGTGAACTCGATCTGGAGCTCGGGCAGCGCGGCATGCTCGACCGTCTGACGACCAGCGAGCTTGCAGCCGTGCGGCTGGCTTCGCGGGTGGTCACACTTGGCCCAGGTGAGGACGTATTCGTCCAGGGGGCGCTCCACAACGGCATCTTCCTCATCGAGGAAGGCCGGGTGCGCACCTTCTACGTAGGGCCGTCGGGTAAGGAACTAACACTCGCCTATTGGACACCGGGACATTTCGTCGGCGGCCCGGAAGTCTTCGGTGGTGGCACGCACATGTGGTCGGCGGTGACGGTCGAGACGACACGGCTTGCGCATCTTCCCGGCGCTTCGGTGCGGCATCTGGCCGAAACCATTCCGGCTTTCGCCCTGTCCCTCATCGATGCTCTCGTAGCCAAAGGTAAGTTCTATTCAGCACTGGCCCAGATGCTTGGCACACGCTCCGTAACTGCGCGGCTGGCGCAGCTGCTGCTCATTCTGTCAGACACCGACGGAGATAGCCGTCGCATCGATCGCAAGATCACGCACGAGCAGCTCGCCGGCATCATCGGCTCCACGCGCCAGTGGGTGACGGCGACGCTTTCCCGCTACCAGAGAAGGGGCATCATAAAAATTTCGGAGGAGCGCATCGTCATCCTTCAGGCGGATGCTCTCAGGGCGGAGTGCTAAATCCCTGCAAACGTGCGTCGAGCAATTAATTGCAGGGGTTTTCGCTCATAAGCAGCTCAGAATAACTTGGTTGCTAAGCGGTTAGCGCAACCGACATCCTCCTCAGCGGAACAAGCCTGAGCGCGTTGCAAATGAACGCAGCTCTGGAAGCTCAGCAGTCAATTCAGGAGGGACCATGCGCATTTCATCACTGCTTGTCGGCAGTTTGTTCGCGGCGAGTGCATTCTCGCTGGCGCAAGCCGAGACTATCCGCGTCGCGATCGGAACGCAGGATACGACCATCAACACCGCAACCGGTGGCCTGCTCGTGCGCGAGCTGAAGCTGCTCGACAAGTACCTGCCGAAGGATGGCAAGTACAAGGACGTCACTTACGAGATTGATTGGAAGAACTTCACCAGTGGCGCTCCGATCACCAACGATCAGATTGCGGGTAAGCTCGACTTCGGCATCATGGCCGATTTCCCTGGCTCGTTTAACGGCGTCGCACACGAGAAGGCCGGCCGTAAGAGCATCTTCATCGCTCCGCTGTCGGGGAGCGTAAAGGGCTCGGGTAACGGCATCGTCGTTCCTTCGATTTCACAGGCGCAGTCGCTCGCCGATCTCAAGGGCAAGACGATATCGGTGCCATTCGCGTCGACGTCGCACGGGCTGCTGCTGCGCGCCGTGAAGGCGCAGGGCTGGGATCCCGAGAAGGATGTGACGATCATCACGCAAGCTCCCGAAGTTGCCGGCTCGGCGCTTCGCTCGAACCAGATCGAGGCGCATGCCGACTTCGTGCCTTTTGCCGAGTTGTTTCCGTGGCGTGGCTTCGCACGCAAGATCTACGATGGCTCGCAGGCGAACGGGCCGACGTTCCACGGCGTGCTTGTCGACAAGGCTTATGCCGAAAAATACCCCGAGGTCGTCACGGCATATCTGCAAGCCGTCATCGAAGCGGACAGGCTGTTCCGCGAAGATCCTGAAAAGTACAGCGAGCTGATCGAAAAGGTTTCCGGCATCGAAGCCGAGGTCAACTACCTCTTCCACGGCCCGCTTGGGCTTCAGACACGCGACCTCACCTGGAAGCCGGAATGGCGCCAGGCCGTCGGAACGGCAATCGATACGCTGAAGCTGCTGAAAAAGGCCGATCAGGGTCTCGATGTCGATACGTTCGTTGATGACAAGTACATCAGGGCCGCCTTCAAGGCGTCGGGCCTGGACTACGACGCTGCGCTGAAGAACTACGACCAGCTTCAACTCGTGGCCAAAGATGCCGGCTCGGGCGAGGACATCAAGGATCCAAAGCGCGTGGCCCAGGTCTGGGTGAAGGGCGAAGACAAAGTGCGTCACTACTCTTCCGTCGAGGGTGCCCTGAAGGCGCTGAAGACACTCGACACCGAGGGCAAGGTGTCACGTGCCTTCTACGCGCAGGATCACAACAGCGGCATCAAGCTGCTCGGTGCGCAGGCTTGGTTCGTTCGCGGCGACGACGGGAAGATCAACGCATTCCTGCTGAAAGATCAGGCCGAAGCTTGGGCCAAGGAAAGCGGCGGCAAGGTGCTTGATCTTCCGGGGGCTCGCGCAGCCGTCCTGGCCTCCAACTGAGGTCAGAGCCTTGCGAGCCAACCCTGACGCCGGCCTGCGCCGGTGGATCTTGAGAGCCGCATCGATTGCCGCCTGCCTCCTCGCGTGGCAGGCGGCATCGACCTATCATACGAATTTCGGCTTCATCACGTTTGCCAACGTTCCGCCGCCAACGGAAGTCGCCGAAGCGGCCATCGAGCTTTCGCAATCGCCGAAGACGCTCAGCCATGTCACCAACAGCCTCCGGCGTGTCGCTATCGGATTTTCGATCGCCGCGGTGCTAGGCATTGCGCTGGGACTTGCAATTGGAAGGTCGCGCAGGATCGGCGACGTGCTGCTGCCGCCGTTGGAGCTGCTGCGGCCTATTCCGGCGGTCGCCTGGATTCCGCTCGCCGTCCTGATGTTTCCGTCGTCGGAAGGCTCGATGATCTACATCACCTTCCTGGGCGCGCTGTTTCCCATTCTGCTCAGTACGATTCACGGAGTGGAGACCGTCGACCCGCGCCTCATCGCCTCGGCAAAGAGCCTCGGCGGCACGCGTCCTGCGATCCTGCGCGAGGTCATCCTTCCGGGAGCTGCACCGGCCATCGTCACCGGGCTTGCCATCGGTATGGGAACCTCGTGGTTCTGCCTCGTCACCGCCGAGATGATCTCCGGGCAGTTCGGCATCGGCTACCACACCTGGGAGTCCTACGTGATCCAGCGCTATCCGGACATCGTCGTCGGCATGGTTGTGATTGGCATCCTGGGAATGGGCTCCAGCTTCCTGTTGCGTCAGGTCGGCCGGTGGCTCACGCCGTGGCACAGCGAGGACGAACGATGAGCGGGCGCGAACGAATGACGCTTGCCGATACGGGGCGCATCGATGCGCGCAACGTCGCCATACGACTGGGGCGCGGCGACAAGGCGTTCGAGGCCGTCAGCGATCTGACGCTGTCGGTCGATCCCGGCGAATTCCTCTGCCTCATAGGTCCGTCGGGTTGTGGCAAGTCCACGCTTCTTGGCGCTCTGGCGGGGCACATCGCCGTGGCAGGCGGAGAGCTGAACGTCGACGGCGCGGCCGTTCACGGTCCGCACCCCGAGCGCGGCATCGTTTTTCAGCACCACACCCTATTTCCCTGGAAGAGCGTCGTCAGCAACGTCGCGTTCGGACCGAAGATGCGCGGGGTGAAGCGCAAGCAGCGTCGCGAGCAGGCTGAGGAGATCCTGAAGCTGGTCGGACTGCAGGATTTTCTCAATCGCTACCCGAAGCAGTTGTCGGGCGGCATGCAGCAGCGCGTGGAAATTGCCCGTGTGCTCGTCAACAAGCCGCGCCTGCTATTGATGGACGAGCCGTTCGGTGCTCTCGACGCTTTGACGCGTATGCATATGCAGGAGTTGCTACTCGACATATGGGGGCGGGTGCGGACAACGATCGTGTTCGTCACGCACGACATCGACGAGGCACTGTTTCTGGCAGATCGCGTGCTTGTCATGAGCCACCGGCCGGGGCGCATCATCGAGGAAATCAAAGTGCCGTTCGCACGACCGCGAAGCGCTGAGGTTTCGGTGACGCCGGAGTTCGGCGAATTGAAGCGGCGTTGCCTTTCCTTGCTGCACACGCCGTCGAGCGAGGATGCGCTGCCGCGTCTAGAGCCGCTCGGCATCCGGAACGTCAGCTAGATCGGTCCTGGCGTTGCGACCATAAATCATACTGTTGAAGTAGACAATGTTTGGCTCCCGCGCTTATATTGAAGGCGGGAGCGGACAGTGGCCCGAGAGGCAACCTCCGCCTGCATCTCATATCGACGCTGGGGGGCGCGAGAAAAAATGCGTATGCGCGCCTATGCCGGTCGTCTTTTCCGCCGGGGAGTCGTCGACCAAGCCCGCCGGGCCCTGTCGGTTCGCCGGGTGCTGGTGCCGGGTGCGGCCATGATCGCGCGACGCACACCCCGATCAGCCATTGGAGCGTGACAGACGTTGAGCCCGCTCGATTTGTTCACGGTCCCGCTTGTTATCGCAGCGGGTGTTTTGTTGCTTCTAGGCGGCATCGTGCTGCTGCGGCGGTCCTGGATAGCGAAGGGGGCAGGCAATCTTCCGATCGTCATCGCGGGCTGGCTCGCCATTGGCGCGGCATGCTGGGTCTTCGGTCATGTCTTCGGCGCCGAGGTCGGCGTAGCGTATGCGCTCATCGTGCTGGCGCTCGTCGCATACCTCATCGTATTTCTGGGCCGCGAGGTCCGCGCCCCCAAGACACAGAAGGCGCGCGATGCAGCGCTCGAGCCCGATGATCGCCCCAGCAACTGGCCGCGCGCCGGCGCCAAGGCATTGCTGTCAATCGTCCTCGCCGGCATAGCGGCAATCGGCATCGGCGTGGCATTCGCTGTCGCCATGCCCGTCCCTGTCCACGACCGCATCGTCATCGGTGGTGTTCTCGTCCCCTTGCTTTGGGGCGCTGGGATGGCTTGGACGCTGAGCGATGCGAAGCTACTGCGCGCCACGATGGTGCTGGGCTCAATCTCTCTCATTAGCTACGGAATCGCCTTCCTGCCGAAAGTGCTCCCCTGATGGAACAGCGCGTCGAGATCAAGCCGAAGAAGCGGCCATTGCTGTCGCCGGAGTTCGTTCGATCGATGCTTGCCGGTCACTCGGCGCTGGGGCTGGCTTTCGCGGCGCTCATCTATGTGGTCTGCCTTACGGGTACCGTGTGCGTGTTTCTGCATGAGTTGCAGCGATGGGAGCAGCCGGACGGCCCCATCATCGCGCGCCAGCTCACGCCAGCCGATATCGGCGCCGCGGTGAACGCTGCCTATGTGCAAGCCACCGCCGATAACGCTGCACACGACATGTTCATCATGGGGCCTGGGCCCGCGATGCAGCGGTTATTCGTTGGCTATCATGATCACGACACCGGTGGTGAAGGAGAGTGGCTGGCCAATGCCGAAGGCCGGTTGGTCGTACGCGTGGCGGCGCCCTGGTCCGAATTTCTGGGGTCGCTGCACATGAACCTTCACCTGCCGCGGACCTGGGGCTTGTTCATCGTCGGGCTAACCGGGGTTGCGTTGCTCTCGTCGCTGATCTCGGGGCTGCTATCCCATCCGCGCATTTTCAAGGATGCGTTCTTTCTGCGCCGGGGCGGATCGCGGCGATTGCAGGATGCGGACCTGCATAACCGCCTGGGAGTATGGGGCCTGCCGTTTCATGTAGCCGTGTCGCTTACAGGAGCATTGCTCGGACTGTCGACGCTCATCATCGGCGTGCTTGCGCTCGCGGCCTACAATGGAAATTCGGCGGAAGCCTTTGCTGAGATTCTCGGTCCGCGCGCCAGCGCCGACGAAAGTGCCGCTCCGGTGCCGGATGTGGCCGCGATGATGCGGCATGTGCTGGTGTCGAAGCCGAACGCGACCTTCTCCGCCGTTCAGATCGACCATATCGGGAAGGCGGGTCAGGTCGTGCACCTTGGCATGCGCACGCCCGGACATCTCGCAATGGGCAACACGTATTATTTCAAAGGCGACGGCACGCCGATCGGCGACGGTGGTCTGGAGGAGGGCGGCGTTGGCCAGCAGATCCTCGGTGTGCTTCAGCCGCTGCATTTCGGCTGGTTCGGAGGCTATCCAATCAAACTCGCCTACGGCGTCCTGGGCCTTGGTCTCACTATCGTGACGTTTACCGGTGTCACTATCTGGCTGGCGCGGCGCCGGGACAAGGGCCGGCCGGTTCCGCGGTGGGAGAAGATCTGGGCCGCTGTCGGATGGGGTCAGCCAATGGCGCTGGCAATGGCGGCTGCGATCAGTCTTTACGCGAGTGAGGTGGCCATTCTGCCGACCTACCTGACGGCGACGGGCCTTGCTTTACTCATCGCCTTTCTGGCTCCGAACGCGCGGATAACCACCGGAGTGCTTCAAATATTCGCGGGACTGGCGATTGTCGGGGTTGCCACCGGCCATATCGCCATCTGGAACGGTCGCGCGAGCGATCCCATGGGCTGGATCGTCGACACTGTGCTGTTCTCCATTGCACTCGCGATTCTCTGGCCCGTTTTGGCGGGACTCAAAACACGGGCTTCCAGCAGGCCGGCGCACGCCTAGTGTGCGCGATTGCAGCCAGAGCGCGAGATGTTCGCTACGGCGGACGCACGCGTACGTTGGAATCCTGACGCCGGATCCTTTCGGCCTGGAAGTTTGACGCGCTGGCGGGTTTCCCGAGTGGCGTCCAAGGCAGCTTAGCGCGCCTCCATGGAACAAAACCGATTGCGGGTGGTTGGACGGCGTAGTGTGCTAGCGCCGCCGAGGGCTGGCGCTCGTCCTAGCCTGGACTGCACCCAGAGCCCTCCCGCGCCCTTGCAGCCGCATCATAAAGGGACTGCATCATGAAAGCCTCCGACGTTGTCCGTATGGCCAACCAGATTACCGAGTTCTTTGCGGTCTATCCGAAAGGGGAGGCGCTCGATGGCATCGCCAAGCACATTCATGCAACGTGGGAGCCGCGGCTGCGCAACGCGCTAAAGGCGCATATGGACACGGGCGGAGAAGGATTGAATCCGCTCTGCATCGAGGCCATGAGGGGATACTTCAAAGGCCCGAATACCCCGAACGCCCGGCGTGTCGACCCGACTCGATCGGATGCGCCGACGGGCGCTGAGCCGAGTTTTGCAGTTGGCGGCGGAGACGGCGGCTGACGGCTTAGGTTTTTGCTCCTCAAATCTTCCACGGCTGCACCGGGTGCGATCGAGCCAATTCATCCTAGGCGCGGGGCGACGGCCGTCGAAAAATGCGGCTCGCCCTGCCCGGCGCAAAGACATCAATATCTTGAAATTATTTATGTTTTCAAGCCGGCGTGAGGTGTGGCTCCGCGGGTAGGATTCGAACCTACGACCATCCGATTAACAGTCGGACGCTCTACCACTGAGCTACCGCGGAATACCTTAACCTTATCAGGTGGTTAGCTGAGAAGGACTTTGGCGCCCCGATCCTCGGGATTACTCGGGGGATTACGAGGCGCCGTCGAGAGGCCACCGTATACCCGAGCTTCTCGGCCCTGGCAACGCGCCCTTCGTTAACGGGGTGGTAACTAATCATTAGCCCTACGGCAACCCTTCTTAAATCGCGCGGTAGCCCCTGCCCCGTAGATTGCGACGGGTAGATGCAACTTACGAGGGGCTCCCCATGATCCGCAGTTACCCGGCCTTAACGCTTGGCGGCTTGTTCGCGCTAGGCACGGGCTATGTCCTGTTCCACGACGTTCACTCCCTAGAACAGATCACCATCGACCACGTCATGACCTTTCTCGTACTCGTCGGCACCATCGCGGCGGGCCATCACTTCTGGCCGCAGCTCAAGGCGTGCCGTCTACTGGCCTCGCTGGGCCTAGCAACACTGTTCGTGGCGGGCACGGGCTATTGCCTCGTGTCGAGCGCTGGGCGCCAGGGCGCATCTCAACACGCCCTCGCCGCCGTCACCGAGTCGGACAACAACGCACGGGCCGATGTCGAGCGTGACCTAGCGGCGGCGAAAACCCGGCTAGCTCAAGCGATGGACGAGGAGGCCACCAACTGCGCCTCAGGTAAGGGCAAGCGCTGCCTCGGTACGCGGTCGACCCGTGAGGAGCGACAGACCTACGTCAACGTGCTGACGCAGCAGCTCAAGATCATGGACCCTCATCACGAGGAGCTTCCCGAGCTACGGCACGCGGCCAAGGTCTTCGCGGCATTGCCGATGGTGACGGCCAGTGAAGATCACATCTTTGCCCAGCTCGTGCTGTTCACGCCCGTCATGAAGGCGGTGTTCCTCGAACTCGCCACGCTGGTGTTCCTCGGCATCGCCCTGGGCCACCGGGCGACCGCTGGGGCGACATCCCAGGGTGCATTGCCTGTCACGCGATTAGTTTCCCATCCTGTCGCCAGGATACCGTCGCAGTTGGCGTTGCCCGCGCCACGCGATCCCGTCGAGCAGTTGATGATCGACGCGCTGGGCAAGGCGTCTCGTCCGCTATCCAACGAGGAACTGGCGGCGACCATCGGCGTCACGCCGGGCGCGGCTAGCAAGATCAGGGCGAGGATCGGTGATCGCGTGAGGGTCGAGCGCAACGGTCGCGAGCTGGCGATCAGTTTGGCGGTTAGGTCGTGAGAGACATTGCTGACTTCGCCATAGCGTCAATGTGATCCATTCGCCCACTTACTTTCGCGCACTCGATCATACGGAGAACTTCGTCCGTCTTCAGCTGGCGCAGCATGCTTTTGCAGCTATGGACCACCACTCGCCGACGGTCCTCCAGCGTTTCCAACCCAAGCTTTGCCGCGGCCCCAGCTAGCGAGCCGGGTAGCTTTCCTAAGACGGTGTCAACTATCGCGGGCGTTAGTCGAAGGATCGCTGCCGCCGATTTTCGCACGGACAACTGTCTACTGTTCCGCTGAGATAGCTCATTTGCCGTGCGGATGATGGAGGACAATGCCGATGGTAGTGGGGTGGCTGCATCGTTCAGGAGAGCCTGATCTTTGGAGTAATCCTGGAAGAGGTCACTCCGGAGAATTTCCTGCAGGCGCTCTACATCTTCTCTCTCCACGTTGTGAGACTGGCCGAGCCCAGCCACCGCTATCGGCTTAAGAAGTCCGAGGAGGTTCACAACCGGCACCCGAAGCTCGCTCGGCAGGAGCGGCTTGATCTTCTTTATCTTGGGGAGCCCCGATGGCAGCAGCAGAGATGAGTTATTGGCCATCGCGTCAAGCAGGTCTGACAGGAAGATACACACGTGCATGACAGGCAGGTACCTTTCGTCCTGATGCCAACCGCTCGGCAGATATTTGCTGAAGGAAGCGAGTACTTCCGTGGCGTGTGTGTCATGGATACTGCGGAGGAGCGTCCGCTTCTTGATGAATTCGGTGCTCGGAAGCGGCGACCAGTCGGTCTCGTACAGAACAAACTCGTCAATACCAGCCTGAAACGCACAGGCATAAAAAGCGGCCTCGACATTGCCGGCGCGTTCGTTAGTTACCTCAGAAAAATAGTCCACGATCTCATTTGAATCTCGGATCGTCTGCGCTTCCACAGGACCAATGAACCCTCGCTTCATTAGCTTGCTCCCTTCGACGTTGCAGGCGCGCAGCGACTCGAATCATTTCGAGCATTGTAGTCGCCGGAAAGCAGATGCGTCGGGAGCCCTCAAGCCAGGGAGGGCTAGTCCACGGGCGTTTGGGTGCCCGCGGGCAGTACTACGGCGTGTAGCTCGTGAGGAAAGGGCGCTGGTTGACCGTCGACCAGGGCCAATACCCCAGTTTAGGGCGCCGGGTCGCCAAAGGACACGTAAAGGGCCAGTCTAAACTCATCGGACTACATGTCCGATAAGCCCTCGCCGGAGGTTGTTTGCAGCCTCTGTGACAAGTCCACGAAAGACGTCAACGCTGGGGTTCGACGGATCATCATTCCACGTAACTCCGAACGTCTCGATCGTCTCGCGCAGGAGCACCCTGAACCGGGGAGCTGTCCGAAACGGGCCCGTTCGATAGGTCAGTATATCCAATAACAGGTAGCCTGTGTCGAGGCGGGAGAAGAGGTTGCGGAGTTCCTCGATATAGCGACTAACGTTGGGACCAAGTATGGCTTCCGCTTCGACCTTGTAAGCTTCGAGATCATCGAATTGGCTGCGAGCTTCGGCAAGTTTCGGAAGTAGGTGGTCTTTATTCCTATTGATGCTCTCTAATGCATCGATCATCGCATCCTCGGTCACCACGCGCGTTTGATCGGCGAGGTCTACGATCATGTGCGGACTGCGAGCTGACAATAATGATGTCTGCGCCTTATGCACCTTGCGCAACAATTCCTGAGCGAGATCGGCCCTGCGTTTGGCTTCATCTGGCCAGCGCCATATCCAGAAAGCGCCTGCAGCGATAAACACGCCTGCGCAGGTGGCGATCGCTGAGACCCATTCTGCAATAAAGGGATCGCAGGCAGGGGTTCCGCGAGTTATGGCGAATGCGAATAGCAGAGCGATCAGGAACATCGCTCCTATCCCGAGACCACCAATTATCTTGTCCAGCATGTGAGTTCCTCAGCGATAGCAGCGAGGGGTGAAGCCGGTCGTTAGACAGAGAACATTCCCTTGATCAGCTCCGCAATGATCCGTCCAGCGGCGGATGCCATCTCTCCGATGCCTGACTCAACTTGCTTTTCTGCAGCGCTCTCACTCGCCTTGCCCAGGACATCGCGGGCCTTCTTCAACAGGCCCTTCTCCACTACCGGCGATTTGAGTACGACGAGCACCGTCTCTAGGATCGCAATCAACTGCGTGCGCTCGATTTCGGTGAGTATCTGTTCTTCCATCGGGGCGTTTGAGCGCTGTACTTGCACGATGATGCTGTCGAGTAGCGAAGAGACGGCCGCAATCTTCAGCTTCATGTCGGACGTCAGCTGCACCATCGCCCACTGTTCACCGCGAAACCTCAGACGATCAGCGACGCGCGGCTTGGGTGGCTCTTGTTCAGGCATCACAGCTGGCGGCGGCGTCGCTTGGTCGAGGCTGCGAACGTATGATCGAAGACGGTCGACGACTTTTCGCGCAGCTGAGGTCTGGATGGTGCCCTTGAACTTTGTGAACTTCGACAACAACGCGACGTTGACGCCGAGCCGAGCCGGCATGTCAGTATAGGCCGTGCTGTCCCAGCCAAGCGCGGCGTTGACGGCGTAGGCCATCCCCGGCATGTCCTCGATTTCGAGTGTCTTCGCCTTGTAATTATCGAGGTCCTGAGCAGCGAGGTCGAGTTGCGCCAGGATTTCGTGAATCGTGTCCAAGTTCATGCCTGAGCATAACACCTCCGGTGGCGAAAACCGGGCAGGCCACACGGGTTCTCGTGAGGAAATGGCCCTGGTTGGCCTCGACCAGCGCTACCGCCCCAGTTTTTGGCTCGCGGGCGCGTAGCCTCACACCGGACGTTCTGGCAGGAGAGACGCTATGAAGAAACGTAGACCCATGACGGCCGAGGAATGGAAACAACGCACAGACCAAGTCACCGATGCCATGAAGGAATTTACTAGGCCTTTCGTCACGATGTTGGTCAGCAGAGCTGGAGCGGCGCTGCAAATTGGGACCGGGACGTTTGTCGATCATGGCGGAACAAAACTGCTGACGTGCGAGCACGTGGCGCGGTTTGACCCGAAAGGTATTTATGTAGACGGAGCGGGATACGGGGAGCTTGAGAAGCTCGGATCCTGGGACCTCGACGCGTCGGTCGATGTCGCACTGGCGTCCCTCCCACAGGCAACGTGGAGCGCCATCTCAGGCAGAGCCGGACTGCTATCAACGGGAAAATTCGCACGTCGGCATGAAGCGGTCTATCGCGAGCTGTTCTTCTTCCGAGGTATCGCTCATCAAAATGCCAACGTAAGTGCGTTCGGTACGGAAGCAACGCTGACGGGCTATTGCTCACAGCGGGTGCCAGGGACAGCGGACCCTAAGATCATCGAGATCGAGTGGAATCCAGAGCGGGCACAGTTCACAACAGGGACCGCTCCGGAGGTCGCGAGGAGGATTAGGAAGGACGATCCTGCAGGGTTCAGTGGTTCGCTTGTCTGGAACACTCGGTTCGTCCGGCGGGGCTCCGATCTAAGAAAATGGAAACCAACGGACGCCGTAGTCATGGGCCTATTGCGGCGGTTCGACGACAAAAGAAACAGACTTCTTGTATTGAAACAGGAGCACCTTTGGACTTGGTTGCAAAGCCATCCGTAGCTCAAACGTCCCACTTTGCCTTTCGCTCCTCCTCCTCTTGTCGTGCAGCATCGATCTGGCGCTGGAAATTGGCGACCATTTTTTTGGCCCAGCGACGGACGGCGCCGATGGGATGCGTTTCGAGCACTCCGAATGGCTCCCTGTAGAGCGAAAAATATGTCGCTGGCGTGCCCCGCCACCCGAAAGTGTGCATGTTGCTCTCTAAGCTGCTGAGGACCCCCTTCTGGTCGCCAAACTCATCGAGCAACCGCTGAGTTACCGGGTGGATCGTGCGACCAGGGGTTTCCGGATCGTTCGAAGTGAGCACCGGAACAATTGCTGCGACGAACGCGGGTGCCACTTCAGGATGTGCGTGGCACCACGAAAAAAGTGCCTCTTCAGGTAGCCGCAGGATGGAGGGGTTCTTAGCCGCGTCGAATGAGTAGGTGTCGGCAAGCAAGTGTTCGAAGCGCCATGACTGCGGGTGGCCCGATACGATCGCCTGGCCTAACAGTGGCCAAACGATTTCGGAAAAACCTGACAACAAGATCGGGAGCAGTGGCTTGATGAGGTCGACGCTGTCGCCCTCAGGGTCGTCTGCGAGTTGTTTGCCTAGATCGAGCGCGACGGCGCGCGCGTCAGCATCGTCACGTCCCTTGCCCAAGATCCAAGTCATCAACTCTTCGAAGTGATGCGCATCCATGTGCGAGCCCGGCTTCTTTGGGCGGACGGAGGCGTTTCGTGCGGCAAGGCGAATTTGTGGGCGTAGTTCTTCCAGCCGTTCGCGATGATCGAAGGTGTACATTCCGATCATGTCCAGAGCGACAGAGTAAGATTCCTTGTCGATGCCCAGCATAAGGTCGAACAAAGGGGCGAGAACGCGGGGTCGCAACGACGCCATAGCATT
The DNA here is from genome assembly GCA_964493785.1 of uncultured Hyphomicrobium sp. Classification (GTDB taxonomy): domain Bacteria; phylum Pseudomonadota; class Alphaproteobacteria; order Rhizobiales; family Hyphomicrobiaceae; genus Hyphomicrobium_A. Next base: position 89,184 of record CAZBPM010000004.1, read on the forward strand.
CCCGAATGTCCAGTGCACCAGCAGGAACGGCTTGATGAGGCCCGTCCGTAAGCCAAAGCAGACCAACTCGACATCAGTGTCTTTGATTCCGATGCTGGCGCACACGATGGGTAGCGCTGGTGCAAAGTCGCGCGACCTCACCGCATCGTCCTTGAAGGCCTCAACCGCCTTCGGTTCTCGTTCGTTCAGGCCGTTGAGATACCCGGCAAGGAGCCCAAAATTTCTCCCTTCGGGAGGAATTTCGATGAGAGCCGCTTTGACCGGTTCCAGCCATTGGAGCGGCGCATCTGAATAATGCGCTAGGGCTTGGCCGAAGGCGTGGGCCATCCTCTGGCTTCCGGAGCTGAGTTGAGGGAAAAATCCGGCAAGCACTTGGGGGCTTTTCAGAAGGTCGAGTGCAAGCGCGTTTACCGCCTCAACTTGAATCTGGCCCCGTTCTTCGAACTTGACCTTTTCATCGACCGGAAAGTCCCAGGGCATCTCGGTAACTAGAAACCGAACGCGATCCCCGAGCTCTTGAGGCTTCAGAGTGTCAATCAGCTTGCGCACTCGCAAGACGACTGTGTCATCGAGACCGGTAGCGTCATGCTGCATGACGTCACCCAGCGAAGCGAGTGCCTCCGGCCAGTACCCGTGCACGCTTCGAATGCGTTTGACCCAGCCCTCCACGTTCTCGATGAATCCGCGAACAACGAGCATGCGAAGGTCCTGCGCCAGACCAACGCGCGCGCGCTTCGCAAAGTCGTCGTCATGCGTGGCCAACCTCGCGAGCCTGTCGGCGCATTGGATCACGTAGTCCCAAGCGTCCTCCCAGAGGTTCGGCTGCCAAGAGACGAGCGCGGGTCTGCTTCCATGAATTTCATTGCCTACGGACCGCGAGAAGAAATCCGTTTTTGCGCCTTTCAACAGTGCTTCGACCACAAGTGGCATCCGGCGCTCGTCATATTCGGCGATGAGGTCGTCAAGCAGCTGGAGTCTCGGCACGGGACCAGCTTCGGTGTCAGCCAGCAGGACGGGAAAAAGGGCCTTGAACTGGCCCGAAGCGTTGTTCGCGTACCGCTCATTCTCAGCGACGCCCAAATCCAACAAGAGCAATGCGCCCTGCTCGAACGTGCGCGACACGAACGCGATTTTCTGTAGAGCCCAAACGAGGTGCCGACGTAAGTCGCCCTCAATGGAACTCTGTTCGCTAGCGTCGAGGCGTGAAAACAGGTGTTCGAGCAACGTGCCGACAAGCTCCGTGTCGATCTCTGCCAGCGAAGACACGACCTGCGCGTTGCCGGCTCTTTTGAACCCTTCCCACGTTCCCAAGGGTCCGCCCAATCGACAAACGTGACCGGTCACCTCAGTTGCGATCTTTCTGTCATTGAGCAGGGCAAGCTGTTGTGCGGCGCGAATACGAAGCTGGGGTGATAATGAGCCGACCAGGACCTGATCCCATGTTGCTGCACTCCACCGCCGCCACTGTCGTTCGGCTAAGGACAGCGCAATCGGCGGTGGCTGCATGTTGAAGAGACGGCCTCGCCGCTGGACAACTCCTCGCTCACGTAGCCTGTCCAAGCCAGTTCGTAGGTCGTCGACACTTAGCCTCTGGCCAAGAGAAGCAACCTCGGCCAACTCGTTGAGTGGCGCGTGGTCTCCCAGCAGACCGAACACGCTGAGCAGCATGGCCGTATCTTGAGAGAGCGAGGCTTCATCCGGCCTCCGCCCGAGAATGACGTGGTCAAAGAGCTGCTCATCCGTAGCAGAAGCGATAGACCCCTCTTTCACCCACGACTGTCCAAGCAAGGTTGCCATTCGGGGGTTGCCAGCGGAGTTTTTAAGCAACCGCCGATGATCCTCGCTTGGAAGGTCCGGTGCGATACGCTGGAGGATGCCTTCAATGACGGGCTCCTCCGCCTTGTCGACCAATACGAAGTTGTCCGGAAGCGTGTCTCGCTGCGGAATTTCATGGTCGATGGTGATGAGCGAAAGGTTGCTGGTCGAGCGGGCGACCATCGCAGCTAGATCTCGGTGGGTTTCTGCGAGGCAACGGTCGATTACGACGACGGCCCGCCAGGAAGCGTCAACAAGACTTTGGACAGCGGTCTTGATGTCAGTCGAGCCGGCTTCGGACTCAACTGCATAGAGGACGAGATGGTCGAGCGACTCCCAGAAAGGAGCTTTGCTCCCCTCTTGCTGGCCAAGCCCTGCAAGCATCAGGCGCGACTTGCCGACTCCGGACTGACCGACGACCCGCGCCACACCACGCGCGCTTCCGATGATTTCGTGCAGCTTGTCACGAAGCGGCGGCAGACGGGCGTCCGGTACCCAGGGTGAGGTTTCATGTTCGTGGCGGCCTGCCCAGTGCGCCCAACTTCGAAAGGGGCCGAGACCGGGTTGGGTCTGCTCTAGGAGCCAAACCGCCACCGCGGGATTCTCGTTGACCCACATTGCGATTTGATCGGCGTCGCGGAAATGAATTTGATCTGACTCATGCTCGACGTTCGCGGCCGTGAGCTTCTGCGAGATGCGTTCGCGGCGTGCGGTGATTTGTGCCTGCGTGTACGAGTGTGCGCTCAGCATTAGGTAGGCGCCGCCGGCCTCGAGAACGTCGCGTGTTCCGACGTTGGGCGAACCCAAAGAAGTAAAAACGTCGGCCGCTGCGTTCGCAGGCGAGATTGGTCCTGCTTTCAATTGGAATTGGCATATCCGACGAGGTAGAAACGATGTCCGGTCTGGTCCCCCCTCCCATGCAATGCGTGCGTCTTCGCCGCCGTCGGGCGCGGTGAGATTTGCCGCGACGTGAATCGCGTCTCGCGGAAGTGAAAGCCGAAGGGCCTCTGACGCCAGCAACCTGCGCACGAGGGCTGCGAGCTTCTGCGGCGTGAGCGCAACGACGTGGGCGCCGGTGACTTCGAACGGCCCTGTATCGTTTCCGGCCATCGGAGCAACTCTGCGCCCGGTGAGAGTCTCCAACACTTTGGGGTGCTGATCGAGCACTCGAAGGAGATTGACGACCGAGGCCGCAGGTTTGATGTGCCCCGTTTCGTACTTGGTGAACGCCCGCGGCCCCCCACCCAAGAGCTCGCCCGCCTCTGTTTGAGAAAGGCGAAGGCTCTCCCTTATCCGACGGATCTCGTCTGGCGACATTTCGCCGGCATCAACACCCACGTGGGCCTCCACAGAAATAATGTACCACAATGGTGTGAATCATTGACGCCTGTTCCGCATGGTGTCAAGAAGTCGACCCATCCTGGCGGGCAGCCGCGCAGGGCCCCGGCGCCAATCCGACGCGGTGGAACGCTTCGAGGAAGGAAACTAAATGCCTGATTTAACACAAGGATTCATGGTTCTTCTCTTAACGTCAGGAACGCCAACGCTGTTCTGGCTCGCGTACAACCACCCCGCCGCCTACCACCGGGTCTACGTCGTCCTGCGGGCGGCGGTAGCCCTGGCGGTAGCGACTGCCGTCGGCTGGAACGCCGCCGTTACCCATTTGGCGCGAGTCGTCCTGCCCGCAATGACGCGGCCCAAGGCCAACGGTGATCTCATTGATCTCGTGGCGGGGGTTATCCTCCCCGGCTGGATGCTGGCCGCTGGCCTGGGCGTTCTGCTCGTGTTGGCATTGCTCGACGGTTTCCCCATCTTCGGCCTGACCGACAGGGACCGGCGCGAGGACCCCTAAATAGCTGGCTACGCGTTCGAGTTCGAGGAACGTGCCGACGTCCAGTGGATGCGGCCCTGCTCGTCGCACGTCGAGATTGACTCGGCGCGCGTCGCCTTACCGCGCGGCGTACGGCTGGCGTTGACGACGCCGGCCGAGGCGAGGACGGGCTGCCGTCACGGCTTGTAGTGCACCTCACCGTTATCGCGCAGCCCTTCGGCTTGCGCTGCCGCGAAGCTGGCGCCACGCCTCGAACCGGCGATCAGCCTCAGCGGCCTCCTCGCGCTCGAACTCGCGGCGCTCAGCGGCCTCGTACTCGGCACGCTGCTGTGCCTCAGACTGAAGGTCCCAGCGGCGATGCTGTGCCGACACCTTATCGTCGAGCATCTTGATCGCGACGCGAAGCCGCTGCGCCTGCGTGGCGATCTTGAGCAGCGGCTGCTTGCGCATTTCATCAAGGGTGGCGAGGAACGACTCAGTCTGCGGTCCTACCGGCGCCTTGTCATGATACGGGCGTCCGTTCCAGATGAGTTTGTTCGCGCTGAACTGTAGCGCGGTCAACTCTCGCTTGAGGTGGTCGCGGAGATCAGCCGGATTGGCCGCCTGCGCGACGAGGGACTGAGCGGCTGCGCTCTCAGCGGCCGGCATCTGCTGGTGTTCGAGAACACGTGAGGCGTCGAACGGCGCCGTCGTGTTCGTCTGCGTCTCAGTGGATACACGCATTGGTTTGAGATCCCGGTTAGTGTTTCAGCGGTGTTGTTCAGCGCGCGAAGTGCGCCGCAGCGGTGGGCGGCGGCTCGTAGCCTTCGACCTCTTCGCCCTCGACGACGTGGTTGACCGCGAGGCGGGCCTGCTCGGCGCGGAGAAGGCGACGACGGTCGTCCTCGCGGTACTGTTCGACGATATCGGGCCGGTTGGCCTGCTGTGCGATGTGGATGGACAGGCTCGGCAGCACGTAGTCGACGGTCTCGGGCTCACGTGCCGCTGCATGATCGTCCAGTGCCTTCTTCACGACGGCGTTCACGATCTGCTGGTGATGTGTGCTCAGTCTCATGGTCATCTCTCCTTCGGCTTGGGATTTCACTCGGTAATTGGATCGCGGGTGGCGGCTCCAGCGGGAGCACGATGTCGCGAATGATGATGGTGGCGGGTTCGAGCTTCATGCGGTCGACATCACCGATGCTTGTGAGTAGGGTTGACCGTGCGCGTCACCGGCTATGTCTTGAGAGGCCCACGCGTCGTCTTCGGTCTTTCCCTTAGCCTGGGCGTCAGCGACCGCGGCGCGAGTCTGCTCGATGTAATCGCGCGCCGTCTCGATCAGCCAGATCTTGAGGTCACTGGGCAACGGCACGTCGCCGGGTAGCCGTATCGCGCTGATCGCTGAGGCGATGTGCTCGACCACGTTGTCGGCGCCGCACATGTTGCGACGCATGCGCATCAGCTTGTCGACGATCTGCTTGCGGGTCTCGGCGGCCTCGCGTTCCTTGCGGTCGTGGAACTCCTTCCAGTCCTCGCCCTGGTCAGGCCCGCACTGGCAGCGGATCGTCTTGCCGTTGACCACGTTGAGGATGCGGCCCTTGCCGTCGCTGGCTGTGGCCTGACCGTTGTTGTTGACCTGGACGCCGACCTTGATGCCGCCGTTGCGGTCAGGCGAGCCGAACTGCTCGGGCATGCGAGCCCGCAGTAGGGTCTCAGCCGCGCGAACGTCGCCGGGCAGCGTGGTCTCGGAGCGCTCGATTACCTTGACGCCCTTGCGGTTGACGTAGCTGCGCGTGGTGGTCTGCGTGACCTCGCCCGTCGCGCGCTGGAATAGGGAACGTGCGACCTTGCCCGCAGCCTCGTGCTCGGCCGCCTCGAGCGCCTTGCGAAAGGCCGGGTACTTCTTTTTCCAATCGGTGATGGTGGTGCGGTCGACCTCGCCGCAGGCCACGCCGATCTGTTCGTACGTACATCCGGCGAGCGCGAGGTTCGCGGCACGCTCGACGTACTCGGGCCGGTACTTCGACACGCCCGTCCGCTTATGTACGACCAGTGATTTGGAGCGCTTCGCCATGCTCCGGGTAATCCCTACTGTAATCCTGGCAATGGAGCCGCGGTAGAAATATACGCCACAACATGGTCTTAGTCGATAAGATTAACCGGTGGTTAGCCGGTTGCTCGCCGTAGGGCGTGCTACGGAGCCCAGGGGACTGCGTCTATAGGGTGCCGGGGCATATACCCGTCAGGCCACGTCGCGAGGACGGTGGTGCAAGCTCGGGCTGCCGGGCTTCAAGGAGAGGTGCTCTCGACGAAGCTGGTAGCCCTACATGCGATCGGTGATAGAGCGCTCGCGTACGTGTATGCGCGCGAGGGGACTTGAGTGGGCAGATCAGAACGCATTTCCGCCCGCCCTAATGCCTCAAAGCCAAGCTGTACCCACGGCGCTTTCAACTCTGCCGTAGCTGTAGTTGTAGTATGCCCAGGGGTAGCTATTGCAGCTCAAAACTACAGTTATAGCCATTTAGAACTAGTGGTAGGTACAGCTCTAAAAGGGAAGCACAAGCCACGGTATCCCCTGGGATTTCTTGCTGTGCCCACCACTCATTTTCACGGTCGGTACAGCACGCTCGGCAGGTACAGCTCACTGTAGCCCAATTCTCCCAAAAAGCCGGTAGGTACAGCTGGTGGGTACAGATCCAAATCCACTTCGGCAATCCAATCACGTAAGCGGCTGATTTCTCAGATAAGTTATTTACTTGCGACTATTTACAACCTTGAGTCGGGCTATTTATATAGTTCCCAACAAGGTATCGCGCTCAATTGAGGTCGCAAATGTCGCGTGAAACTAAATCTATTCGCGTGTTGACGTGGGAAGACCTTCCGGCGAAGGGGATCACCTATTGCCGGAAGTGGATACGTCGCATGATGAAAGAAAAGACATTCCCCCAGTCATTCAAGCTGGGCAACGGCTGCTACGCACGCAACCACTGGTATGAACACGAAGTCGACCAGTGGATCGCTAATCGTGCGAAGGAGCGCTACGGCGACGGCCAAAAGGCCGCGTAATAAAAAGAAGGGCGCCGGACGAGGATCGACCCGCCAGCGCCCGTTGGGGAAGTTTCTAAAAGCTTTGGAACCATCAACCCAAGGGCCTGCCCGCCCTGGAAAGGTCGATCTATGTCTAATAAACTAGGCTACACAAGCGAGCAACGGTCGCAAGCTACCGCGGCCTACTTCGCGACCCACCCCGGCGTCAACTTTTTCATCCGATCAATGACCGAGCATGAGCGCCAGACCTTTGGCGTCTCAGAGGCGTGGGTGGTTGAGCACCGCAACGGCGATATCGAAGTCCTGTGGTCCTATTTGAGCATCCACGACAAATACCACGCCGTCGCCACGAAACGTCGTCTACAGGCCGACCAGGACGTTGAGAACCTGCTCGACGGGCTGCTGCGGCGACTGCTGAAGTCGAACACGCCGTGGCGAACCACCAGCCGACCTGACTGGCAGAAAGACTCGCGTCGCGAGAGATACGACGGCTATGTCCGGATGCTGACTCAGTTTCGCAAGGATTGGGACGGTGAGGCCGAAAAGGTGCCTTTCACCGATTGGCTGAAGTCAATGACCGAATGGCTAGAGACTCAAGCGCCGCAGCGCTGATCAATCGAATACAGGAGTATGCGTTATGACCACGGCCAAAAAGAAAGCGCCTCGCGTGAAAGGAAAAACCCGCGAGGCGCCCCAACAAAGAGAAATAGCTACCAATGCCATTCTTAGTAACGCTTTCGAGATTGATCCTTCGGAGTTAGATGCCCCTATCTCTCAATCTCCAGTTGATAATAATCCGCAAAACACGCGATGCAAACAGGCTAATTCACTCCCGACAAAAGATGATCCGCCTGCCGTTTGGGCCGCGCATTTCGCGCGAATGGGAATTAAGATATTCCCCTGTCACTACAATGAACCTAATCTGAAGAAGCCCCCGCTGATTGAGAATTGGCAAAAGAAGGCCACGTGCGATCCCATCGTTGTCGCCAATTGGTGGAAGCAATGGCCTGACGCACTGATCGGAATTCCGACCGGTAGTATCAATGGCATCGACGTACTCGACATCGACATGCATGGCGTCGACGGTCACCTCACCTTCCCGATGTACAGCTGGGTGAACACGCCTCGTGTGAAGACGCCGACGGGTGGCCATCATCTGTGGGCGCTTCACATTCCGGGCCTTCACCTCGCGAACTGGTCGGGTCAGGTACAGTACGAGAACGAGAAGATCGCGACTCCTGGCGTCGACGTTCGCACGACAGGTGGATACGTTATTGGCCCTGGGTCTCGGACGCCTGTGGGCGTCTACGAATTCGAGCGTGGCTCTGAGGTCGACCTACGGGCGCCGATGGATCAGCTGCTGCGGCTGCTCGTTCACGACGCCACAAAGGGTGAGAAGGGCAAGCCTAAGGTTCGCCGTCCCGAACCCCAGCCCTCTGAAGACGAGGGCGAGTCCCAGGGTACGCAGCGCAATCGTACAGACGCCGAGCGCGACCGCTATCGGTTGTGTGCTGAGCTGGCCGCGATGGCGCCCTCCGAGGGCAAGGGCCGCAACCCTCGCGCCAACGAGATTGCCTATGAGTTGGGGCCTGACGTTCGCATGGGCTTACTCGACAAGCAGGAGACCGTCGACTTCATCTTCCAGAGCTGCCAGTCCAACGGACTCGTGAAGGACGACGGCGAGCAACAGACGCTGGCGTCGATCTGGAGCGGTATGAACGCGGGTATCAGCAAGGCCGCACCGAAGAAAAAGAAGGGCCGCCCCAAGAACAATGACGAAGGCTTTGCGATCAGCGCACGCGGCGAGCCGCTCGTCACCTTCGACAACGTGCGCCTCGCGTTGGACAAGCTCGGTGCGGTGCTCACCTACAACGAGTTCTCCGACCAGATGTTCATCGCGGGCGTCGAAGGCGTGGGACCGCGCGTCAGTGACGCCTGCATATTGAAGCTGCGCGCTCGGATCAACGACGCACACGGTTTCTGGGTCGGCGAGGTGCTCGCACGTGAGACGGTCACCGTCATGGCGTTGGAGAATACCTACCACCCAGTGCGTGACTACCTCGACGCGCAGGTGTGGGACGGTACGAGCCGCGTCGACACATGGCTCATCGAGCACGCAGGCGCGGCCGACACTGCGTTCAACCGTGCCGTGTCACGCATCTTGCTCGTCGCCGCGGTAAGGCGCATCCGCAAGCCGGGCGTCAAGTTCGACGAGATGGTAGTGTTGGAGTCGAAGCAGGGAACCAACAAGTCGAGCAGCCTGCGGCTGATGGCCGTCAAGGACGAGTGGTTCTCTGACAGCCTCTCGCTGCGGATGGTGAGCCAGGGCGATGACAAGAAGGCGATGGAGCAGCTTGCGGGAAAGTGGATCGTCGAGGTGCCCGAGCTGCAAGGTCTGCGAGACAGCCAGGTCGAAGGGCTCAAGAGCTTCCTATCTCGACAGGTGGACAGTTCACGGCTCGCCTTTGGCCACCTTCGCACCGACGCGCCACGGCAGACGGTGATCATTGGCACGACCAACGCGGCGCAGTACCTCAAGGACGACACCGGCAACCGGCGCTTCTGGCCGGTGAAGGTCGAGCGCGTCAACATGGAGACGCTGGCGGCGGCCCGCGATCAGCTGTGGGCCGAGGCGGCAGAGCTTGAGGCCAAGGGTGAGAGCATCAGGTTGCCCGAGGCGCTCTGGCCTGAGGCGGCGCGACTGCAACAGGCAAGGCTTGAGGCTGAGGCTTGGGCCGACATTCTCAATCGTGCACTCTGTGATGAGCACGGGCAGCCGATCTACGGCAAGATCACGCAGGCCAACGTGTGGAAGCTCCTCAGTGTCGGCAGTCAATACATTGACCAGAAGAAGGCCGAGCGCCTGCGCATCGCGATGGAGCAGATCGGGTTTGAGAAGCGGAAGCTCCGGTTCGAGGGTGGAGCGGCACAGGTGGGCTTCATTCGCGGCGAGTTCGGGGGCAAGCTCTCCAAGGACAACTGTCGCGAGATACTTATCACGTGCTTCGGCGACGGCACCTGGCACGGGTACCTTGAAGGCGAGCCAAAGCCGAAAGACCCGACGCCTACGGTGGCCTACGCGGGCGGCGAGGGGATACCCTACTGAACCAGCTGGCGTAGCCTAGCGGCCCAATCGTTCAGCCCTGCGCGCATCTCGTCGATGTACTGGTGCTGGTCGTAGATCACCGCGAGGCCGCGCTTGCCGTGGCCGATGATCAGCTCAGCCACCTCTGACGGCACCTTCAACTCGCTTAGGCGTGTGCGGACGGTGCGGCGCACGTCGTGTTGGACCCAAGGCTCGGGCTCATAGCCGAGTATCTTCGCCATCGCCTTGTCGAGTGCGGCCTTAGACTTCGAGAAGCCGTTGATGGCCTTCTTGCCGCCAGTCGTGGACAGCATGAAGGTGCCGGTGAGCGTTGGCAGACCCTGCAAGATGGCCTGCGCGTCGGGCGACAGCGGCACGCGCTGATCGCGGCCAGACTTGAACCTCGCCTCGGGAATGACCCACAAGGCGTCGGACCAGTCGGTGTCCACGTCCCTGGGCCAGTTGAACTCTCGGCGCACCATGCTCGCCACGTCGGACTTGCGCTGCCCGGTGAGCATCAGCAGGTGATAGAACTCCCGCCAGGGCCAGCCCAGGGTTTCAGCGGCTTGCCAGTATGCCTTTATCTCGGGTCCGTTGAGCACACGCTGGCGAGACTTCTTCTGCCCGAGGAGCTTGTGCGGCTTAATGCGATCACAAGGCGAGTGCTGCAAACCATAGTCGCCCTCCTCGATGGCAAAGTCGAAGATCATCTTAGTGTGGACGAGCGCCGCGCGGGCCGCCGAGGTGGCACGCTCATCGCGCAGCTTGATGACATACCTGCGGACGGTGTCCTCGTAGATCAGGCCGAGCGGCTTGCTGCCCCACTCGGTGATGAGCAGCTTGCGGATCTCAGCCTCATCCTTCACGCCGCGACGGCGAGGCCGCACCTTCCGCTTGATGTATTGCTCGGCTGCCATGCCGAAGGTGTTGGCCACCATCCTCTCGTGGCTGGCCTGAGCCATGTCCTCTTGCAGCTGCGGGTCACAGCCTGTCGCGAGCAACTCATGCCACTCGCGCGCCTTCTCACGGGCGAGCGCCAGTGACATCTTGCCGACGAGGCCGAGACTGCGCTTAGCGGGCCGCCAGCCCTTCTCGGTCGGATACCGCGTGTTGAGTATCCAGCTCTTGGCGCCGCTGTCCGTGACGCTGACGGCGAGGCCGGTGACGACGGTGTCATAGATGACGGTGCGGTCGCCCTTCTTGGCGGCCTTCAGGTTGGTGACGAACTTGTCAGTGAGGAGCTTGCGGACGGTGGCGCGACGGGGCGCACGCGATTTCTTCTCGGCTGAGGCGAGCATGGCGGGATTACCTCGGGGTTACAGATTATCACGTGGTACCTAGTTGGGAACTAGGTATTGTTATCCACGTCGGAGTCCCATGAAAATGGACTTATCTGTAGGTTCCCAGCCACTTGGCTCGGTTAGTTCTCAGGGCGAGGCCACTTGAGCAGGTTGTTAACAGTCGGACGCTCTACCACTGAGCTACCGCGGAATAGCCTGGCTAAGGCGTTGCGCCTCTTAGCAGAATGCTGCGGAGCCGGCCAGCACCCTGTGCAAGGTGGCGGCTCCATCGAGGGCGGCCCCTGCAGTCTCATAGTCGGGCCGGATAATCAAGGGGGTTGGCAATAATCTACCGATCTTGGCGGGTGTCGGCGGCGTGCTCGCACCAGATGTTGCCCCGGTTGGGCCAGGGTTGGGCAAGCCCTTCGGCCATAAGGATGCGCCCCACGTCGCGTCCGTCAGCCAAGGTTATATCGACCAGAGTACGGCCGTTGGGATCGTCGCGGCCGTTGGGACGAATGCTGTAGGCTCCAGCGAGGAGCTCGCGCAGCCGATGCCGCGAGGCCAGGGCCAGGCGTTTCTCGTTGTCGCATTCCGGCTCGGCCAGTTCGGGCGCATCGATCGATATGAGGCGCCACTTGCGGCCATTGTCGCGTCCGGTGTCGCCATCGATCAGGCAGCTGCGAAGCGGGAGACCATGGCACAGGGATATCGGGCCGTGGCGATCCTGTCCGACGGGCGCGGTCAGGTAGTCCCAGGCCGCGGCGCTGGCAATGGCGAGGCCGGCAATCGCAAGGCTGATGGCGAGCTGTCGTGCGCTGCCACCGCCGCCGTAGATGGAGCGATAACGCCAATAACGATCACGCCTGGCACGGCGCGATTTGCGACGTCGATGCTCGAGCTCCGGCGAGGTGCGGCCTGCAAGGTTTTCGATCTGGGCCATACGTGTGAGCTAGGCCAGGATCCCTAACAAACGGTTCCGGATCCGCTCGTCATCGTCGGCACCCTTTCACGATGTCGCGCTAGCAGATCGACTAGGCCTGATACCATCGCGGTGCCACAAAAGCGCGGCAGGTGAAAAATTGGTGACGGATCGCAGCCATAGCGGAGAACTATCTCTTGCGCCTAAGACCCCGACTTTTGGCAAGCGCATGTGCGGCTAGCCTTTCCATCTTTGCAGCTCTCCAAGGTTCGATGGCGGCCACTGCCGGCGAGAAAGCCTCGGCTCTTCCTGCCTGGCTGGAGGCACATATCGGTGACGACGAGGGGCAGATCGCCCGCGTCGTTCTGGAGAGGGCGCGTACGCTTCATCTGCAGAAGACTCGCGATGGCGTCGCCAAGAACCGCTGCTATTTCGCGATGGATGCAACACGGCCGAGCATGCTCGCCAACGGTCGGCTGGGACGCCGGTTCTACACTATTTGCGAGGCGGAACGGTCTTTTCGCGCGATCTCATCAGGCCATGGAGCCGGAAGGTATCTGCGTGGCACGTTGAACTTCGGCAATGGCAAACGATGCGCCCGGAACTTCGGCAATGCGATGGGCTCAAACCTGACGACTGGCGGAGCCTATGTGACGCGCGAGCAGACCACTTCCTTCAAAGGCTATTACCCCATCGCCGGAGGGCAGCACGCGGCGCTGCTGCGTTCGTTCGTGCAGTTCGACGGCGAGGGCGACACCGCCAATGCGAGGCAGCGCGAGATCGGTGGTCACGCGGCGGTGTTGATGAGGGATGCGTGCCTGCGCAGGAAGCCGGACAGCCCATATGCCGATCGGAAGGGCTACGTTCCCTTCGGAAGGGTGGAGAACTATTCCGACGGGCGCAGCAGCGGCTGCACGAGCTGGTCGCCGAAGGATGCACCGGAGATCGTTGCGATGATGAACGGCAAACCGGCGACGCTCTACATCTATCCCGAGCGGGCTGACATCGATGCCATTGCCGCAGCCGTGAAGGCCGGGGCGGCGGCTGGGCAATCAGGAACGTACTGGAACGCGTCGTGCCTGAGGGAGATCCGGTCGCCGAAGTTCTGGCCGAAGGAGCGCCTGGAGCCGATCCTCGTGCGCTATGAGAAGGCTCATCCGGCACCGCCGACGCGGCCGACTCCGATTTGCACCCGTTGAGACGGGCTTGCTGTCGCCGACTGCGTCCCGCTCGTCGCCATTGACGAGGTTACATCGCGGCGCCGCGCAGTGGGCGAGGCTGCTCCAAGTCGAACTCGCTTTCTCTGCCGAGCTGTCTGCCAGCCAAGATCATGGCCCGCTCCGCGAGCGCTGTGATCGTCAACAGAGGGCTGACACCGATTGCGGAAGGGACCGCCGCACCGTCGCAGACGTAGAGCCCGTCGTGCACGCCGCGCGGCCCCTTGGTTGGATCGAACACGCGCCCGTCCGTTGCCACGACGCCGTCGTTGGATGTTTCAGCCATCGCGCATCCGCCGAGCGGATGGGCAATGATCCGGTTGCCGCCGAAGGCAGTCATGGCGAAGGGGTTGGCATTGAACTCTCCCCCCATCGATTCGATCATGTCTTTCACTTTCTCCTCGGCCCGCACGCGTTCCGGTGCGTCGCTGTAACCGGGCCATTCGACGACGGCGTTGCCATTCTTGAGACGCAGTCGGCCGCTCGCATCGTCATGCGAGACGACATAGAGCAGTTGCGCGCGGCTCAGCTGGTCGCCGTAGATGCCCTGTCTCAGGATACGGAATCCTACCCTCAACTTCAGCTCCAGCAGCTCCTTGAGGGGCGCCAGGGCAGCCATCATCGTCAGCATCGTCCCGTCGTGTACCCACACCGGTCCGTCAGCATCGCCCAGGTCCACCAGCGCCATGCTATGCGGCCCGACGGGCGCTGTTCCTGCCGGGGCCTGCGACGGGAAACCGGTGGCGACGGCATTCACCGGCACGTCGAGGTTGCCTGCGACTACGAGGTCGTCACCGTTTGCCGAGAAATTCTCGCCGAGCTTGCTCGACAGCGTGAGGCCTTGCTGCTGCGCTCTCAGAAGAAGTTCGTTGGTTCCCATGGTGCCGGCGGCCAACACGACGATGGGTGATTGAATCTGGACGGTGGCGCCTTGCTTCGACAGGTCCTGCACGATGATCTGCCAGCCGCTTGCGGTCTTGGAGATCGACTGCACGCGAGCTTGGCAGAACACCGACGCCCCGTGATCGACTGCGTCGGCGATGTAGGTGACGCCGACGGTGTTTTTTGCACCCGCGTTGCAGCCCGACCAGCAGTCGCCGCAGTGGCGGCATGCGTTCTGCATCACGCCTGACACGTTTGGTCCGGAGGTGTGAGAGATCGTCATCGACGGCAGCTGCAGCGCGCGACCCGATGCTGCTGCGGCCTTGTTCATCCCAGCAAATTTTGGAAAGCGTTCGGGCGCGGGTACTGGCGCCACGCCCAGCATCTCCTCGGCCAGGCTGAGTCCTCTCGAAAACAGCCCATCGTTGAGCACCGGGGCTGGCCAGCCGGCTTTGCGCAACCGGGACATGTCGGGGCGGAGGGCGATGCCTGCGTTGATCAGCGAGCCGCCACCAAGACCGGATGCGCCGAATACGGTCAGGCCCTTGCCAACCGAAAGATAGTAAAGGCCGGAAGGGTCGCCCAGCTTCGGTGCGCGCCCGGTCAATCGCGTCGTTTTGCGGCGAGCCTTCGCAGTGGTCGGGAAATCGCCAGGGCGCCAATGACGACCCTGCTCGAGCACGGCTACCCGCAAACCCATACGCGATAGCCGGGACGCCGCCACACCGCCGCCATAGCCTGATCCGATGACAACCACGTCGTAGACGGGCATCGCTTCATCGACTGTGTTTGTGGCAAAGGGCATGAGACTCGATCCGACTGGCGAACAGGGCGCGCCAGTTTGCTCGGGGAGTCGTTCACAGACGGTCGACTTCAGTCTGGGGTAATTTACTCAATTGCCCTGGTTGCATGCGCTGCAGCACTGATCCCTCGGCGGGAGCTGTCGCGTATGGTTAACAGCCGCGGGGCGCGGCGGCGCGACCGCTGACAAAGGTCATTAGGGCAAATGCGCGAAAAGCGCAGGCGCCACGGCCATATAGGTTGCCGGCGGGACGTCAGAGACAGCGGCGGCGAAGCACGACGCGATTAACCTTCTATCGGTCGGGCACTCCTGCTAACAGATGCCCATATAAGAAGACGCCGACTTGCGAGGCTCGGCCAACGAAGCCCGCATATGAACCACGCAAGGATCCCATTGAGCGACCAACATTCTTCCAGCGGTACGATGAGCGCCCGTGACTGGGTCGGTATTCTAAATCGCTATCGCGAGCCGAGCGTTGCGCGCAGCACATTCGAACTCGCAGTTACATTGGCGGCGTTCGCCCTGGTCTGGCTGCTGATGTGGGCGGTGCTTCCTCTCAGCTATGTGCTCACACTACTGCTCGCCCTTCCCGCCGCCGGTCTGCTCGTCCGGCTCTTCATCGTCCAGCACGATTGCGGTCACGGCGCATTCTTCAGGACGCGCAGCGCCAACGACTGGGCAGGGCGAGCGATTGGCGCGCTTACGCTGACGCCCTACGACGCTTGGCGGCGCAGCCACAACTCGCATCATGCGAGTTCTGGAAATCTCGATGAGCGGGGCATCGGCGACATCGATACCCTTACCGTCAAGGAGTATCAGCAGCGCTCTCGCTGGCAGCGGCTGTACTATCGAGCCTACCGGCATCCGATCGTCATGTTCGTGATCGGTCCCGCGTATCTGTTTCTGGTCAAGCACCGTCTGCCATTTGGATACATGCGCAAGGGGTGGGAGCCGTGGATCAGCACGATGGCCACCAATGCTGCCACCGGCGTGCTGGTTGCCGCGATGATTTGGCTGGTCGGCGTCGGTCCGTTTTTGCTCGTGCACCTGCCGATCACGCTTCTCGCGGCATCGATAGGCGTCTGGCTGTTCTACGTGCAGCATCAGTTCGAGGAGACGACCTGGGTCGATGATTCCTCCTGGAACATGCACGAGGCAGCGTTGCACGGCAGCTCTCACTACGACTTGCCGCTGGTCCTGCGTTGGCTCAGCGGCAACATCGGCGTGCACCATGTGCATCATCTCTGCAGTCGCATCCCGTTCTACCGCCTGCCGGAAGTCCTGAAAAATCATCCCGAGCTCAATGAGACGAGCAAACTCACGATCAGGGAGAGTTTAGAGACTGTCCGGCTGGTGCTGTGGGATGAGGACGCCAGGCGACTGATCTCATTCAAGGACTTCAGACGCCGTTATGGCTCCAATCCGGCGCCAACGGGCGTCGCCGCAGCGTGAGCGCCGGCTGACTGCTGCAAAGCCGGTTCCAACTGCTCACGAGACCTCGCTGTCATTGCAGCGAGACGACAGCGGTTGGGCGGCTGGGTGTCGACAGCGCCGACATCGGCGCGTTAGCGACAGGTGCTGTCCGTGCTTGGCGCGCGGTCGCGGTGCGCGCTTCTGAGGAAGCGACAGCTACAGCGCGAAGTCATTGAATTTTTGGAGGCCACGCCCGGAATCGAACCGGGGTGCACGGATTTGCAGTCCGTTGCGTCACCACTCCGCCACGTGGCCATTCCGCTCGGCGACGTCGAGACGCCGAGATTAGAAAAGGAACGCGCCGTTTATCATATGGATGAGCTAATGCAAAGTGTGCGTGACGCGACATCGACGAATGCCGCGGGGCAGGTGGGACCGCACTGCCGGTCGCGCTTTTTGGGCGGCTCGGGTAAGCTGCGTTCCACGCACAGCCGAGGCTAAGAGGGGAATCATGGTCGACGCCGCCGTACAACGGACGAATATGGTCGAAAGTCAGGTGCTTCCGAGCGATGTCACCGACTATCGGATCGCGCGGGTGATGAGCGAGCTCGCGCGCGAAAAGTTCGTTCCGGAGACGATGGCCGCATTGGCATATATGGACGAGGCGATCCTCGTCAGCCAGGCGGGCGGCGAGCGTCGCTGGCTGCTGGCGCCCCGCGTTGAGGCCAAGCTCATTCAGCTCGCCGATATCGGTGCAGACGATCACGTCCTGGTCGTCGGTTGTGCCACGGGGTATTCCGCCGCAGTCATTGCCGGGCTCGCGCGCTCGGTCGTCGCCCTGGAGAATGGCGAGGCCCTGGTGTCCGAGGCGCGCAAGAATCTGGCTGATGCGGCGAATGTAAGCGTCGTTTCGGGGGCGCTGAAGTCGGGCTGGCCGACGAAGGCACCCTATGACGCGATGGTTCTGCCGGGATCGGTCAGTGCCGTGCCGGAGGACCTGCTCGATCAGTTGAAAGACGGCGGTCGTCTCGTGGCCATCGTCGACGACGGCGGGATCGGGAAGGCGACCGTCTGGAAACGCCTCGGTCGCTCGATGGATTCGCGCGTGGCGTTCGACGCGGCTGCGCCGGCCTTGCCGGGCTTTGCAAAGGCACCTGCATTCGTCCTGTAGAAAAAGGGTGGGCGGGTCTGTGCGTAAGTTCCTTTGCTGGCGAATTTCAACGATAGATCTTGAACTTACGGGCACCTCGTGCGGCAGCGTGCCGCGAGTGGGTGTGGGATTGTAGCCACGGTTTTACAGGGCTTTTCCACCAACGGTCCCCCGGCACTACACAAATCGTCAACCAAACCCCAGAGTCTGATCGCGCATACGAATCGCGAGTGACCGGGGGCAGGTCGAGTATGCGTGGCTGAGGGGAAGTGATGCGCACGGCCATCAAGAATAAGCTTCAACGTCAACAGGCTAGCAATTTGGGTATGAGGTCGAAGCACAGTTCGATCGGGTCGCCGGGCGCGTCGCGCGCTCCTGCGGTGCTGGCGCTGTGCGCGATACTGGCTTGCTCAATCGCACCGTCGGCACGGGCGGAGTCTCTTCAGGAGGCTCTCTCGGCGGCGTACGGCTATAACCCGAGGCTGGACGCGCAGCGGGCATTCCAGCGCGCCAGCGACGAGGATGTCGCGCGCGCCATGTCCGGCTATCGCCCGACCGTCACGGGCAACGCCGACATCGGCCTCGAGCGGTCCGATCAGCGGCCCTCCAACTTCCTGGACGGTGTCACCAAGCCGCGCGGCTACGGCGTGCAGGCGGTGCAGCCGATCTTCAGTGGATTTCGCACCTATAACGCCGTGAACTCGGCAGAAGCGAACGTACGCGCCGAGCGCGAGGTTCTCCGAGACACGGAGCGCATCGTGCTGCTGCAGGCCGTGACGGCCTACATGGACGTGGTTCGCGACCAGGAGTTGGTGCGGCTCAACGAGAACAACGTCAACGTGCTGTCGCGCGAGCTGAAGGCGGCTCAGGACCGCTTCGCGGTCGGTGAAGTCACCCGGACGGACGTGGCCCAGGCCGAGGCTCGGCGCGCCGACGCTGTGTCGCGGCTCGATGCTGCGCGCGCAAACCTGCGGACCAGCCGCGGAAGCTACCAGCAGGTGATCGGTCACCCGCCCAGCGGTCTCGCTTGGCCGGGACCGCCCGACAGCTTGTTGCCGCATCAGTTGCAGGAGGCTGTCGGCGTCAGCAACAACGAGGATCCCCTTGTCGTTGCCGCACTGTTCCGCGAGCAATCCGCCAAGTACACGGTGGAGCAGATCCGCGGCGAGCTGCTGCCCACGGTCCAGTTGGAAGCCAGCTATAATGACCGCTTCGGCTCTTCCAAGCTGACCGATGAGACCGAGACGAGCAGTCTCGTGGGCCGCGCCGTCATTCCGATCTATGAGGCCGGTGACGTCTACGCCCGTGTTCGCCAGGCCAAGCAGAACCACCTTGGTATCCTGCAGCAAATCGAGCAGGTGCGCACGGAGCAGACGCAGAACCTCGTGGCCGCATGGTCGCAGCTCGAAGCCGCGCGGGCGCAGCTCGAGTCCGACCGGGTTTCGGTCGAATCGAACAAGGTGGCGCTGCAAGGCGTGCGCGAAGAGGAAAAGGTTGGCCAGCGTACGCTGCTCGACGTCCTCAATGCCGAGCTGGAGTACCTCAACTCGCAGGTCGACCTCGAGACGACCCGGCGCAACCTCGTGGTCGCCGCCTACAGCGTTCTGGCCGCTATGGGACGCCTCGACGCTGCCTGGATCGGTGCTGCGGCCTATGTCTACGATCCCAATGTCCACTACCAGGAAGTGCGCCGGAAGTGGATCGGGCTCAGCATTACCTATGGGGACGGGCGGACGGAGACGTTCGAGGCGGCACCTTCGGCGGCCGATGACGGCTGGGCCCCGGTGAAGTAAGCCCAATTATTCTCAGTCTGAAAATGTGGCGCGGCCCGGTGCCGCGCCACAGAGCTGCCAAGGATGCCGATTAGTCAATCGAGCATGGCGTGGCGGCATGCTCGTCGCCGGAGGGGGGTCTTCGAGCCCCGTGGGTGGTGGTTATCTCCGGCAACGCAGGGATTGTAGCCTAGATCGGGTGGGCACTGCCGCTGTACGACAGGGAAGCAAATGGGCTCCGCCGCAAGCGGTGCCATTGCGCGTCGTGTGGAGGGACTACACCCCATGAGTAAGCCACAGGTGGCCTCTGAGCCCACCATGGAGGAGATACTCTCTTCAATCCGGAAGATGATTTCCGACGACAAGCCGGGCCCCAGCCCGATGCCGGATGTGATGGGCCGCACGCCCTTCGGCCAAGGTTCGGGGAAGTCAGCCTCTGATGATCTCGTCGCCCTTGTCCGGAACGAGTCCGGCGGCAGGACCACGCGCGAGACTCCGGCCGATGGCTCGGGCTTCAACAGTCTTTCTGATGCGCTGAAGGTGGCCACGGCTCTGTCTGACCAGCGCAAGTCGCTGCAGCAGGAAATTGCCAGCGTCATCGACAAGGGTCCGCGCAACAATCTCGAGGCGCTGACGGAATTGTCGGCCGGGAAGGCGGACAGCATCCGTCCGTTCGGCGAGGCTCGCAACGCGCCAGCGGCCAAGTCATCTGCCCTGCTGCCCGATTCGTTTGAGCTTGGATCGGTTTCTCCCGTTCCCGGGCAAGGCACGCCATCGGACCTCCTGTCATTCGACTTCGGCACGATGGTGCCTCTGCGCGATGGCGGACATTCAGGCGCCGTCAACGGCGAAGCGAAGGGGGATGGCGCGGCGCCTTCAAGCGAAGCGAAGGCGGATGCCTCGCTGCTTGTTCCGGAGCCCAAGACCGACTCGGCCGCCGTCAAGGCGGAGCCGACGGTGACCAAGCCTGAAGCGTCTCCGAGCGCCGATAAAGGAGAGGCCGCGGCTATGCGGCCCGAGCCGGCTGGCGAAGCGCGGGTGTTACCGCTGCGTACGGGCCTCAATGGGGTAGGCGCGCACGGGCTGAACGGGTCGAGCATGAACGTTTCGCCGTTCCCGCGCCCTTCCTCTTACACCGCCAAGGCTGTCGAGCCGGAGCCGCCGGCGGAGCCAATAGAGAAGGTTGAGGTTGCCGCGCCGGAAGTCGTGGCGGCCGAGCCGGAGCCGGCAGCTCTACATCCGGTAGCCGAGGCATCCATCAAAAGGCATGAGCTGGGCGCCCATGGGGAAGCCCTACTCGACGCGGTGGTCGACCTGGTTCAGCAGCAGCCCAATGCGCTGTCCGTGTTCGCCTCGGGCGATTCGTTCATCGGTGGGGTCGGCGCGAAGAAGCCGACGGAAAACCTGCCGGCCATCGCCGAGACGCCGGTGTCTCCGTTGGTAGCGGAGCCAGGCGGCGGCAAAATGGACCGGGCGGCGGCTGAACTATTGCGACCGATGCTGCGTCAGTGGCTGTCGGAGAACATGGAGCGGATATTGGAAGACGCTCTTCGGAGCGAGCTGACCAGTCAGTTGCCAGGCGGGAAGGGTCCGGAGAAGACCTGACCTGCGTCGGCGCGACGCCCAACAGCCTCACATACGCGCGCTTAGAGCGGCGGCTATCCATCCTGCACCGTTGACAGTGCGGGAACGGAGAGCGTAGGACCGATTTCTTTCGCTCCCCCCCGGATATCCTGTCCCATCCCATGCTCGACAAAACTTATCAGCCCGCAGAGATCGAGCCGCGTATTCGCGCCGAGTGGGAGCGCGCCGACGCTTTCAAGGCGGGACGGCCCGACCGTGCCGGGGCGCAGCCCTATTGCATCGTCATACCGCCGCCGAATGTGACGGGGTCCCTGCACATGGGGCACGCGCTCAACAACACGCTGCAGGACGTGCTCTGCCGCTTCGAGCGCCTACGCGGCAAGGACGTGCTTTGGCAGCCTGGAACGGACCATGCCGGCATCGCGACCCAGATGGTGGTCGAGCGGCAGATGATGGAGCGGCAGGAGCCCGACCGGCGCACCATCGGCCGCGAAGCGTTTGTCGAGAAGGTGTGGGCCTGGAAGCAAGAGTCGGGCTCGACCATTCTCAATCAGCTGAAGCGGCTCGGCGCCTCGTGCGACTGGAGCCGCGAGCGGTTCACCATGGACGAGGGGCTGTCGAAGGCCGTCGTCAAGGTGTTCGTGGCGCTCCACGAGGCCGGGCTGATCTACAAGGACAAGCGGCTCGTCAACTGGGATCCGAAATTCCAGACGGCCATCTCGGATCTCGAGGTGGTGCAGATCGAGGCGCGCGGCACGTTCACCTGGACGGATGGTGATCCCGAGAAGCCGTTCGACGCGGACGCGTTGGCGAAGGCGCTCGGCCGCAATCCGTCCGGGCACATGTACTATTTCCGCTACCCGCTCGCCAAAAAGGTGAAGGGTTACGACAAGGACTACATCGTGGTCGCGACGACGCGGCCCGAAACGATGCTGGGTGACTCTGGCGTTGCCGTGCACCCGGAAGACGAGCGTTATGCCGCGCTGATCAAGGCGGGCGCGAAAGTGCGCCTGCCCCTGGTCGGCAGAGAGATTCCGATCGTCGCCGACGAGTACTCCGATCCCGAGAAGGGGACGGGCGCTGTAAAGATTACGCCAGCGCACGACTTCAACGACTTCGACGTCGGCAAGCGCCACGCGCTGGAAATGATCAACGTGCTCGACGATACGGGGCACATCAACGACGTGCCGCCGCCGGAATACCGTGGGCTCGATCGCTTCGAGGCGAGGAGGCGGGTGGTTGCCGATATCGCGGCGCTGGGGCTGCTCGAAAAGATCGAACCGACGACGCATACCGTGCCGCACGGCGACCGCTCCAACGTGGTCATCGAACCCTGGCTCACGGATCAGTGGTACGTCAACGCTGCCGAGCTGGCCAAGCCGGCGCTCGCGGCGGTGCGCAGCGGCAAGACGCGTTTCGTGCCGGAGCGTTTCGCTAACGACTATTTCCGCTGGCTCGACAACATCCAGCCGTGGTGCATCTCGCGCCAGCTGTGGTGGGGACACCAGATCCCGGCGTGGTACGCACCGGACGGCAAGGTGTTCGTCGCGGAAGACGAAGCCAAGGCGCTCGCGAGCGCCGAGGCGCATTTTGGCAAGCCGGTTACCCTCAAGCGCGATGACGACGTGCTCGACACGTGGTTCTCGTCGGCGCTGTGGCCGTTCTCGACGCTTGGCTGGCCGGACGATACGCGAGAGGTGCAGCGTTACTACCCGACGAGTGCGCTCGTCACAGGCTTCGACATCATATTCTTCTGGGTTGCGCGGATGATGATGATGGGCGTGCACTTCATGCAGGAGGTGCCGTTCCGCGATGTCTACATCCACGGCCTCGTGCGCGATGCGCAGGGCAACAAGATGTCGAAGACGCGTGGAAACGTCATTGATCCGCTCGACATCATCGACGGCATCGATATCACGAGCCTGGTCGCGAAACGTACGGCGGGGCTGAGCAAGGAGCACTCCAACCGGGTGGAGAAGGAGTTGCGGCGGGACTATCCGTCCGGCATTAAGGCCTACGGGA
This sequence comes from uncultured Hyphomicrobium sp., assembly GCA_964493785.1. Classification (GTDB taxonomy): domain Bacteria; phylum Pseudomonadota; class Alphaproteobacteria; order Rhizobiales; family Hyphomicrobiaceae; genus Hyphomicrobium_A. The sequence continues at coordinate 111,986 of CAZBPM010000004.1, forward strand.
CAGACGCGCTACGCTTCACGATGGCGGCGATGGCGGCGCAGGGCGCCGACGTGAAGCTGTCGATCGATCGCGTCGAGGGCTATCGCAACTTCGCGACCAAGCTTTGGAACGCCGCGCGCTTTGCGGAGATGAACGAGTGCGTGCGCAAGCGCGGATTCGATCCCTCCAGTGTGAAGGAGACCGTCAATCGCTGGATCATAGGCGAGACGGAGCTTGCTGCGCGTGCCGTCACGGAGGGCATCGAGACCTACAAGTTCAACGAGGCCGCGACCTCAGTGTACGAGTTCGTCTGGGGCGTCTTCTGCGACTGGTACCTTGAGCTCATCAAGCCCATTCTCGCGGGCGACGATGAGGCGGCAGTGGCCGAGACCCGCGCCACGGTCGCCTGGACACTCGACCAGATCCTGAAGCTGCTGCATCCCTTCATGCCCTTCATCACGGAAGAGCTGTGGGCGCACATGGTCGAGCACGGGGAGCAGCGGGACAATCTGCTGGCGCTCAGCCAGTGGCCGGTTTTCAGCGGGCTTGTGAATGCCGACGTGGAAGACGAAATCGGCTGGGTGGTGAAGCTCATCTCCGAGATTCGTTCGGTGCGCACCGAGATGAACGTGCCGGCAGGCGCGAAAATTCCGCTCGTCATCACGGGTGCGAGCGATGTGACCGTGGAGCGGGCGAAGCGGCACGATGAGACGATCCGCCGGCTCGCGCGTCTGGAGGACATTGCCTTCGAGGAGAACGCGCCGGCGGGTTCGGCTCTGATTGTCGTCGGCGAGGCGACGGTGGCTCTACCGCTCGAAGGCATCATCGACATGGGTGCGGAGCGGAAACGGCTGCAGAAGGAAATCGAGAAGGCGGAGGCCGACCGCGCGAAAGCCGAGGCTTGGCTTTCCAATGCGTCGAACGTGTCGAAGTCGCCCGAGCACGTCGTGGAGCTCAACCGGGAACGCGTGGTCGAGAACGGCGAGCGAATCGAGCGGCTCGGCGCCGCCCTGAAGCGGATCGAAGCCTAGATCTATATTCGACGGCTGGGGCTGCGCTGCCGTCGTGGGCGGGTGTTGCCCTGACCCAGGGGCCTCGGTTTCGGCGTGGTTAATGCCCGCTTTGTCGCGGCCGTGGGCCTTACTTTCGTGCAATCGATGAATAAGCTAGAGGTCGCTGAACCCATGTGGCGAACATGCCACGATTTGGGCGATCACTGCCTCTGTTGGGCCACAATACGGCGCCAGCGTCGGGCTAAGTAAGAGCGAGGGAAGCGTGCGTCGGCGGCAGGGTGGCTGCACGGCGCGCGAGCTTTTCAGACATCAGGCTCGGCTTGCTCCTTGGGGCAGCCCTTCGTTCTGTTTGGCGCGGCGCCTTGAGGGTCGCTGCAACTCTGAGTGCACGGAAAAAACAAAATAATGGATGCCAAGAAGTTCGATAAGTCGAAGCTGCCTTCACGCCACGTGACGGAAGGGCCGGCGCGCGCGCCGCATCGCTCCTACTATTACGCCATGGGTCTCACGGAAGAGGAGATCCACCGTCCGTTCGTCGGCGTCGTCTCGTGCTGGAACGAGGCCGCCCCGTGCAACATTGCGCTACAGCGGCAGGCTCAGTCGGCGAAGAGCGGCGTCAAGGAAGCCGGCGGCACGCCGCGCGAGTTCTGTACCATTTCGGTGACCGATGGCATTGCCATGGGCCACCAGGGCATGAAGTCCTCTCTCGTTTCGCGCGAAGTGATCGCCGATTCGATCGAGCTGACCATGCGCGGGCATAGCTACGATGCGATGGTCGGTATCGCGGGCTGCGACAAGAGCCTTCCCGGCACCATGATGGCGATGCTGCGCCTCAACGTGCCGTCCGTTTTCATGTACGGCGGGTCGATCCTGCCCGGCAGGTTCAAGGGCCACGACGTAACGGTGCAGGACGTCTTCGAAGGCGTCGGCATGCATTCGGTCGGCAAGATGTCCGACGACGAGCTGCATGAGCTCGAGTGCGTCGCCTGTCCGAGCGCCGGAGCGTGCGGTGCGCAATTCACCGCCAACACCATGGCGTGCGTCTCCGAAGCCATTGGCCTGGCGCTGCCGGGCTCGGCGGGGACGCCAGCACCTTACGAGAGCCGCGATCAGTACGCCCGCGCTAGCGGCGAGGCGGTGATGCAACTTCTGGCGCTGGGCATCCGTCCGCGCGACATCTGCACGCGCAAGGCATTCGAGAACGCCGCGATCGTGGTGGCTGCTACAGGCGGCTCGACCAACGGGGCGCTGCACTTGCCGGCGATGGCGCACGAAGCCGGGATCGACTTCGATCTCTTCGACGTGGCCGAGATCTTCAAGAAGACGCCCTACATCGCGGACCTCAAGCCGGGCGGAAAGTACGTTGCCAACGACGTGCACGCGATCGGCGGCGTGCCGCAGATTCTAAAGGCGCTGCTCGATGGCGGCATCCTGCATGGCGATTGTCTGACCGTGACCGGCAAGACGATGGCGGAGAACCTCGCCTCGGTGAAGTTCAACACCGAGCAGGACGTGATCTATCCGGTTTCCAATCCGATCACTCCGACGGGCGGCGTCGTGGGCCTCAGGGGCACGCTGGCTCCGGACGGGGCTATCGTAAAGGTCGCCGGCCTCAAGATGCAGAAGTTCCGCGGACCCGCTCGCTGCTTCGATTGCGAGGAGGATGCGTTCCGGGCCGTTGATGCGCGCGAGTACAAGGCAGGCGAAGTTCTCGTCATTCGCTACGAGGGTCCCAAGGGTGGTCCCGGCATGCGCGAAATGCTGTCGACGACAGCCGCGATATACGGTCAGGGCCAGGGCGACGCCGTGGCTCTCATTACGGACGGCAGGTTCTCGGGCGCCACGCGCGGTTTGTGCATCGGACACGTGGGTCCGGAGGCGGCCGTCGGAGGTCCCATCGGACTCCTCAAGGATGGCGACATCATCTCGATCGATGCTGTTGCCGGCACGCTCGACGTCGAGCTCAGCGAGGCTGAACTCGCGGAGCGGCGCAAGAATTGGAAAGCCCCGGCCAACCCTTACCAGAGCGGTGCGATACGCAAGTACGCCGAACTGGTGGGGCCGGCCTACAAGGGCGCTGTTACCCATGCAGGCGGCAAGGCGGAAGTGATCTGCTATGCGGATATTTGATCAGACCGTACGCGTCATCGTTGCCGGAATAATGCTGGCCCTCGGCACTGCCGTGGCCATGGCTGATGCTGCCAAGTATCGATCGGCGCAAGATGCGCTCGACCAGGGCATCGGTGCGTTCAACGGCGGCTACTACGAGATTGCCATTCCGGCGCTCGAGTATGCAGCTGAATCGCATCTGTTCCTGGCGCCGTACTATCTGGCGCGGATCTACGCCGACAACAACGGCGCGCACACTGATCACGCCAAGGCGTACGAGCTCTATCTGAAGATCGCCGAGGAGCACACGGACGTCGATCCGGACGACGATCAGCGGGCTCCTTACGTAGCCAAGTCGATGACCAAGATCGCTGGCTATCTTCTCAGCGGACTTTCGGACGCGAACCTCAAGCCGAACCCCAGCATCGCCATGGAGTATCTGCGCGAGGCAGCGCAGTTCTTCCGGGATGAAGACGCACAGTTCGAGCTGGCCAAGCTCTATATGCGCGGCGACGGCGTCGAAAGCGACGTTCCCTATGCCAAGCACTGGCTGTCGGTGTTGAGCCAGAAGGGCCACTCGGGCGCGCAGGCCTTCCTGGCAGACCTGCTGTGGCGTGGCAAATACATGAAGGCCGACCAAGTGCGGGCGCTGGCTCTCATTTCGGTCGCCGTTGCAAACTCGCCGCCGTATGAGCGCGTCTGGATCGAGGACATCTATCAGAACATCTACTGCGGTGCGGCGCAGGGTGTGCGCAAGCAGGCGACCGGCATCGTTGCGGACTGGCGCACGCGCTACGGACGCAAGCCGGAGTCGGGTGATGACACGGGGCTCGGCATGCTGACGGTGCAGGCGACGCGCACATGCGGAAATGGTGAGCCGGTGGTCTACGACATGAATGCGGTGACTACCGAGAGCGCTCCGGCTGCTGTGGCTTCGCCCGTGGCGCGGCCCGCGGCCGCGCTGCCGGAAGCAGGGGGCACTCTGATCAAGGGTGCCGCTTCGGATATCGGCTTGCGCGATGTCGGCGCGAGCGCCAGCAACGAGCCGCCCGCGCGCTGAACGGACGAAAGCCGGAACGCAGGCTCATGCGCTCCGGCTCTTGCGTTTCTTGCCTTCAACTCAGCGGCGCGACAGGCTCAGCTGGGCAGAGGCACCATCACCATTGAGGCTGACGCTCTGCGTGTTGCCCTTGACGCTGACGCGGATCGAGCCGCGCACGTTGTACTCGCTGTTGACGAAGCTGCCCTTATAGGACGTGCCGCTGACCTTATAGACCTTCGCGGTCTGTGAGGCCTTGCCCGAAGCGGTCGCGCACGTTGCTGTGACGCTATAGGCGCCGCCGCTGCCGGAATAGTGTGCGCGGCAACGGGCTTTCTCCTTGTTGCCGTTGGCGAACGATACCCAACCGCCGCCGCTCCAGGAACCGGAAAGGCCTGCTGCCGGCTCGGCCTCGGTGGGGCCGACGAACGCTACGACCGGGAACGCCGCGAGCGCCAAAATGCCGAAGCGGCGGGCAACCTTATTGATCTTCTCGATTTTCATGACCGAACCCTGCGCAATGAGCCTTCTGTCCGACTAGGACCAGATTAAACGAGATAGTCGCGCCACACACGTGGGTGGGGCGATGCATTCCGGGCCAGACTTTGGCCCAGAAACGTAAGAACTCGCTGAACGGCGGCAAGCCCCTTCGGGTGCCGGTCGAGCGACGGAAGCATCCTCCTTAACCCCGCAACAGCCGCTGTTCCCGAAGGAACAGTGCTCCGTGACCGTAGCTGGTAACGAATTGAGCGGGGTTGAGGGCGCGGCCCGATCGGCCCGGATAGCTAAAAATTTCGCTGCAGCGGAGGCAAAAATGTTGCGCTCCTATTTTGTTTTGGTTGGAGGAGTGCTCTCGGGAGCTTTCCTTCTAGCTGCCCTTCTCGCGACTGGGGCTGCGGCGGGGATGAGCCAAGACCTTGCCCGGTGCACCGCAGCAAAGGACAGAGGCGCCGTGTCGGCTTGCACGCGGGTCATGAACAGCGGGCGGCTTCCAAACGCACAGATGTACATCGGCTACTTCAATCGGGGCACCGCCTGGCGACAGGTCGGGGAGCCGGAGAAGGCCGTCGCCGATTTTTCGAAGGCGATGCAACTGAAGCCTTCATTCGTCCGGTCCTATGAGGCACGTGGGAAGGCACAGGCGGACCTTGGAGCATTTTCGAAGGCGCTGGCCGATCTCGACGAAGCCGTGCGGCGGGGCAACGACTGGCGCTTCCTCTACAGCCGGGCCGTGGTGCTGCGTGCTGAGGGTGATCGGGCAGCGGCACTCCGTGATCTCGATGCGGCGGCGGCTCAGAAGCCCGATGCCGCGCAGATCAAGCTGATGCGGGCGTTGATTTTCTCCGAGCAGGGCAAGCACGCCGAAGCTCGCGCGCAGATCGATGGGGCTGTCGTCAAAGATGAAGAGGAGGCATGGGCGCACTACGCTCGTGCGGCAATCTCGTTTCGCGACGGGCAGGCAGCGGATGCTGAGATTGAGGTCGATCGCGCTTTGGGCAAGCGAAGCGACTTTTCCGCTGCCAACGCACTCAAGGGGCAAATACTCGATCAGCGGGGCGAGAAGGACAAGGCGCGCTCGAGCTATGAGAAGGCGCTGGCTGACACGATCGATTCTTTTGATGGGCGCGCCGCCCGGCGGGTGGTCGACGCGCAGCTCGGCGTGCGGAAGCAGAACGTTGCCGCAAAGCTTGGGCGCGACGTCGCGGAGTCACGCGTCGAGGTGCGGCCGGTCGATTGCAAAGTGTTTCTGCCTGCGACGGGAAGCGTCGTCACGTCCAAGTGCGGAGAGTGAGCGTCACAGATCCAACTCGACCCAGGTCGGAACGTGATCGGAAGGCTTCTCCCAGGCTCTCGTGAAGCGATCGACGCCGGCGGAGCGGACCCTGTCAGTTGCCTGCGGCGAGAGCAGAAGATGGTCGATGCGGATGCCATCGTCTTTCTGGAAGGCGCCGGCCTGATAGTCCCAAAACGTATAGACGCCCGGGCCCGGATGGCACAGGCGCACAGCGTCGGTGAGGCCGTCATTCAGCATGGAGCGGTATGCTGCTCTGGTCTCGGGCTGAAAGAGTGCATCGCCAGCCCAAGCAGCAGGGCGCTTGGCGTCGACCGGCTCGGGGATGACGTTGTAATCACCGGCCATGACGAAAGGAATTTCTTCGGCGAGCAGGCGCTTGAAGTGGGCGCGCAGCCGCGCGAGCCAAGCAAGCTTGTAGGGAAATTTCTCAGTGCCGACCGGATTGCCGTTAGGGGCATAGATCGACGCAACTTTCAGGATGCCGGAAGGGACGGAGATGACCGCCTCGACGAACCGCGACTGTTCGTCGGCGTCGTTGCCCGGCAGGCCGATGCGCACCTCCTCCAGCGGTAGCTTGGAGAGTATGGCGACGCCGTTGAAGCCCTTCTGTCCGTGCACGAGGCAGTTGTAGCCAAGCTCCTCGAAGGCTTGCGAGGGGAAGCCCTCGGTGACGCTCTTAATCTCCTGCAGGCAGATGACGTCGGGAGATTCCTGGCGCAGATAGGCCAGCGCCGATTCAAGCCGCGCCTTGACGCCGTTTATGTTCCAGGTGGTCACTTTCATGCGTGGAAGGCGTAGTCGAGAATCGTGGCCGTGGCCAGAGATCCACTCATCCGCCGGCGGTGTGTTGTCCCCGCATACGCGGTCTCAGCTAAGCTGGCGCCTGCCCATCCCGACGACACGGGGTGCAGACGTGCGCTGGCGGATTGCACGGGATGGGACGGCAGGACTACTCCAAGGGACATAAGCTATCCTTGGGACCACTCTGTCGCTGGCGCGAAAATGTCAGTGGGCCTCGGGCAGGGATGCAATCCGGGGAAGACGGTTTGGTCGGAACCCTGTCGAGTGGGGCGGCGATGGCCGCATCCAAACTAAACAACATGAGGGCCAAGACCGCCCCGCTCCCGTGTCTCGATAATCCCGGGCTCTCGAAGCCGCGGGGGGAGGTGGTGTGCTGTGACGTTCGTCAGATCGAGAAGCTAGTGCCGCAGCCGCAGGAGGCAACCGCCTTGGGGTTGTTGATGCGAAAGGACGCGCCGATCAAGTCGTCGACGAAATCGATCTCGGAGCCGGCGAGATAATTGAGCGAGACCTGGTCGATAACGACCTTGGCGCCTTCGCGCTCCAGAATCAGATCATCGTCCTCGGCCCCTGGGACGAGGTCAAACTTGTACTGGAAGCCAGAGCAGCCGCCGCCCTCGACGCTGACGCGGAAAGCGTTGGCCGCAGCCTCGCCGGCGACGATTTCGGCAATGCGTCTGGCGGCGCGGTCTGTAACGGTGACGGTTTGGGTCATTCGCGGCCTCAGGTCTTCGATAGGGGATGGGCGGGTTGCGGTCCGCCGGAATCTGTCCCAATGCAAGATAAGGCCGGCAGCCGGTAAATCAAAGTGTGGCCGGACAGCCTAGGATCGGCGCGGGAACGTGGAAAAGCCAGTCATAAGAAGCGATGGTGCCGACTACGGGGCTTCGCTGGCGCCGGGTGACAGGTCGCCCGCACCCTATTCGGCCGGGGCAGTGCCGAGCCGGGGACGGCTGACGGCGGAGCCCGAATGCTCGACGCGCAGCCCGTTCCAGCGGGACCGGGACCGTATCCTGCACTCGACGGCCTTCCGGCGCCTCACCCATAAGACACAAGTGTTCGTGTTCCACGAGGGCGACCACTACCGCACGCGGCTGACGCACTCGCTGGAGGTGGCACAGATCGCCCGGACGGCGGCCCGTCAGTTGCGACTGGACGAGGATCTGGCCGAGGCCATCGCGCTTGCGCACGATCTCGGCCATCCGCCGTTCGGACATGCGGGCGAGCGCGCTCTCGACGAGGCGATGCAAGGCTTCGGCGGCTTCGATCACAACGCGCAAAGCGTTCGCGTGGTGACGGTGCTCGAGCGCAAGTACGCCCAGTTCGACGGACTGAACCTTTCGTGGGAAGCGCTGGAAGGGCTGGTCAAGCACAATGGGCCGGTTGCCGCGGGCAGCGCGGTGGCGAAAGCGGCCCACAACATCGAGCGCTGGAATAGCCTGAAGCTTTCCTCCTGGCCTTCCGGCGAGGCGCAGGTTGCCGCGCTTGCCGACGACATCGCCTATGTGACGCACGACATCGACGACGGGCTCAGAGCGCACCTCATAACGCTCAGTGATCTGGAGGGGCAGCCATTGGCCGGTCCGGCGATGCGGGGCGTTCAGGCGGTCGCGCCCAAAGGCGAAGCACGCAGTGTCTACGAGCTTACCCGTCGGCTGATCACGCTTATGATCGCTGATCTCGTCACTGAGACGCGGGCTCGCTTGGCCGATCTGGCGCCGCGTTCGCCGGACGATATCAGGGCAGCTGGTCGGCCGATCGTCGGCTTTTCGGACGGCCTTGCCGCGGACGTGAAGACGCTCAAGTCGTTTCTGTTCCTGCGCGTTTATCGGCACGAGCGGGTGATGCGGGTGATGCGCGATGCGGAAGGCATCGTCAGGGAGCTGTTCGCGCGCTACATGAGCGAGCCGTGGGCGATGGCTCCGGCCTGGTATGCCGCGTCGCAGGGGCTGGACGAGCACCGCCACGCCAGGCTCGTTGGCGATTTCGTCGCCGGAATGACGGATCGATACGCGATCGAGGAGCATCGCCGGCTGTTTGACGCGACCCCCAATTTACGATAGCCGGGGCGCACTTTCCCATCATCTTTTCAGCATCAGGATCGCCACCGTGGACGTGTTCGCCGAGATCGAAAGCCGCGTGTCGGCGGCGCTCGATGCGCTCAAATCGGAAGGCGCATTGCCATCCGACGTGCCGTCTACAGGGTTCGAGGTCGAGGCGCCGCGCGATCCCACGCACGGCGATCTTGCATGCAACGCGGCGATGGTTCTGGCGAAGCCTGCGCGCATGAAGCCGCGGGACATTGCCGACAAGCTGCAAGCGAAACTGGCGGCTGACAACGACGTCGAGTCGGTGAGCGTCGCCGGGCCCGGGTTCCTCAACATCACGATGAAGCCGGCGTTCTGGCACGGGCTGGTGCGCGCAGTCCATGCTGAGGGCGGCAGTTATGGTCGCACTGGAATCGGGCAGGGGCAGAGCGTCAACGTCGAGTACGTGTCGGCCAATCCGACCGGACCGATGCACGTCGGCCATTGTCGTGGCGCGGTGTTCGGCGATGCGTTGGCCAATCTACTGGCGTTCGCGGGATTCGAGGTCACGCGCGAATACTACATCAATGATGCGGGCGGGCAGGTGGACGTGCTCGCGCGCAGCGTGCTGCTGCGCTATCGCGAGGCGCTGGGCGAGGACATTGGCGCTATCCCCGAAGGCCTCTATCCGGGCGAGTATCTCAAGCCCGTCGGTGAGGCCCTGGCGAAAGAGCACGGTCGGGCGTTGCTCGAGATGCCGGAAGAGCAGTGGCTACCGCTCGTGCGGACGTTCGCGATCGACCAGATGATGGTTATGATCAGGGAGGATCTCGCGGCGCTGAACATCCGGCACTCCTTGTTTTTCTCGGAGGCATCGCTGACGCGCGGGGGCACCGACAAGGTGAAGGAAGCGATCGACGCTCTACGGGCGCGCGGCCTCATCTACGAGGGGCGGCTGGAGAAGCCCAAGGGGCATGACGACGAGGAGTGGGAGGACAGGCAGCAGACACTGTTCAAGTCGACCGAATTCGGCGACGAGGCGGATCGCGCGCTGATGAAGTCCGACGGCACTTATACTTATTTCGCCGGCGACGTCGCCTATCACTACGACAAGCTGGGACGCGGCTATCAGCACCTCGTCAACGTGTTTGGCGCCGATCACATCGGCTATATACCGCGCATGTTGGCGGCGGTGGCCGCGTTCGCTGGAGGCACGGTCGAACGCGACTCCAAGGGTAAGCTCAAGTCGTGGAAGTCGAGCGGGGGATCGGCCGATCTCGCGATCAAGGTCGTCAACCTCGTCAAGCTGTTCAAGAACGGCGAGCCGTACAAGATGTCGAAGCGGGCGGGCACGTTCGTAACGCTTCGTGACGTCGTGGACGAGGTGGGGCGCGATCCCGTCCGCTTCATGATGCTGTATCGTAAGGAGCTGGAGCCGCTGGACTTCGACTTTGCGAAGGTAACCGAGCAGTCGAAGGACAATCCGGTTTTTTACGTGCAGTACGCGCATGCGCGGGCCGCGTCGGTGTTCCGCAACGCCCAGGAGGTGTTTCCGGAGCTGGCGCCGGGGAGTGCCGCCGTGCGCGGGGCTGACCTTTCAATCCTGACGGATTCCGGCGAACTCGACCTCATCAAGAAGGTCGGTTACTTCCCGCGGCTCATCACCGGGGCTGCCCGGGCGGAGGAGCCGCACCGGCTGGCATTCTACCTTTATGAACTGGCTTCGGCGCTGCACGGCCAATACAGCCGAGGCAACGATTCGCCACATTTGAGATTTATCCAGCCGAATGACGGGGTTATGACCGCCGCGCGGTTGGCGCTTATCGCTGCGGTTCAACAGGTGATATCCTCGGGACTTTCAGTCCTCGGCGTCGAGGCACCGGAGTCAATGCGCTAGACTCCGATTCGATGCTTCAAGACTGAAACCGCGCTTCGAGGGGTTAAACGATGTCTCGCTCCCAAGGTGCCGCAAACAACGGGTGGCCGCCTCCGCAGCGCCACCCAGCGGGCGAGCCTGATCCCCATACTGCCGGGCGTCCCGCACAGCGGCCCCAGGTGCCGCAGTATTCTACGCCGCAGCAGCCCCAGGGGTATCCGCAGCAGCCGCAGGGCTATCCGCAGCAGCAGGCTTACGCCGAGCCGCAGCAGCCGGCATATGCTCCTCAACCGCAGGCGCCACAGCAGCGCCCCGCCGCCTATGCTCCGCAGCCGCAACAGGCGCCGCCGGGATATCACTACCCTCAACAGGCGACGCCGCAGTACGCCGGCCAGCAGCGGCCTGCTGCGCCTCCCCAGGCTGCGCCTCAGCCAGCGCCGGCCGCGAACCGGCAGGCCTTGAGCAGTCTCGGCAGCGCCCGGAATGGGCAGCAGGCCCACGATTTCGATAACGTCCCGCGCACGCAGCCGCCGCAGTACGGGCGTCAGGCGCCGCAACCGGCCCAGCGGGCGCAGTATGCTCCGCCCGCGCCGGACAACCCGATCGACGCTGCCATGATGGGATACCGCCAGCCCGCGGCCCAGGCGGCTCCGGCCTATGCGCCGCAGCGGCAGCCGGCGGCTCCTTCTTATGACGCGTGGCCGCCGGCGCAGGCGCCGCAGGATACGTTTGGGCAGGGCTCTGGCGACTTTTTGCAGCCGGATGCTCGTGACAGTTATTCGGCCAATGGCGGGCAGCCTCAGTATGACGGGCAGCACGATTGGGGCCTCCCGGCGTCCGGTTATGTCGACCCTGGTCTCGCTGATCAGCAGGCCTATGCGCGCGGCGGCCACTACGACCACCAGGGCCACGCGGGCGCACTTGAACCCGCCTACAATCAGCAGGAAGAAGCCGGCTACGAAGCGGAGGAGCCGCGTCGCCGAAGCTGGACGATGCGCATCGCAGGCGCGGTCGTCGTTGCTATCGGTCTGGGGTACGGCTTGGCGCAGGCTTATTCCGCTTTGCTGGGTGGCGCGCCGGTAGATCCCGCCAGCCCGCCAGTGATCGCCAGCGACACGACGCCCGCCAAGGAGAAGCCCGAGGATCCGGGCGGCAGGCAGTTCTCTCATACCGACAGCAAGGTGCTGGGCCGACTCGGTGAAAACGAAGCAGCTCCCGACCATTCGGCTGGGCTTTCGGATTCGGACGCTGACGGTAACGGCGCGCGACAGGTGAAGACGCTGGTCGTCGGCCGGGATGGATCGATTGCTCCGCCGTCGGCGGAGCCGGTCGCCAGCCATGACGAGCCGGTTTCGGTTCCCGGGTTGACGGTGGTCGATGCGTTCGGCAGCGCTGGGCAGCAAAACCATGCGCCGCCGCCGCAGCAACAGCCTCAACAGCCCGAGCCTCAGCGGGTCGCAGCTCAGCAGGAAGAGCCGCCGCAGCAGCGGTCGGGCATGAACGTAAAGACGACGAAGGTCATCCCTGCGTCGACCGCGAGCATTCCGGAAGAAGAGCCGGCGGCTGCACCGCCGAAGCGCCAGAAGGTGGCGGTCCAGACGCCGAGTGCGGCGCCGGCTGCCAGCAGTGGCGGCGGGGGAGCGAACGGCTACGTCGTGGTGTTGGCTTCGGTGCCGGCCTCGGGTACCAGCCGTTTGGATGCCCTGCGCAAGTTCGCGGACATGCAGCAGCAATACGGGCCTGTGCTCGCCAGCAAGACGCCGGACGTGCGCGAGACGACGCTCGCCGGCAAGGGGCCTTATCATCGCCTGCTGGTCGGTCCGCCGGGCTCGAAGGCGCAGGCCAGCGAGCTGTGCACGCAGCTCAAAGCCTATGGCTACAAGGACTGCTGGGTTACCGCTTACTAAGCACCCGAAAGGCGGCGCGCTCGACGGGCGTGTCCTACGATGCTAGGTGGGCTTCTCGCTGCGCGACACGAGCGGAGAAGCTTTGAACATGGCAAAAGCAGCGCAAGCTGATAGCCGCGCCGACGGCGCGGGGACCCTTGGTCCCTTGCCTGCTTCGCATGCAGAAGAAGCCTGCGAAAGGGCTGCAACATAATGCGCACCGCTCTCATCGTGGGTGTCGCGGGCACGGAGTTGTCGCGCGACGAAGCCAAATTCCTCAAAGACGCGCGTCCGGCAGGTTTCATTCTGTTTGCGCGAAACCTCAAAGATCATGCGCAGATCCGTGCGTTGATCGCCGACGTCAAGGCGGCCGTTGGGGCGGACGACCTGCTCGTGTTGATCGACCAGGAGGGTGGACGCGTGCAGCGGCTGCGGCCGCCGCTCGGACGCGCGCTGCCGCCGGCTGCGGTCTATGGCCAGCTCCTGGCGGAGGATCGCGACGGCGCGATCGCTGCGGCCTACGACGCGACGCGGCTGCTGGCGGAGGACCTGTCGGAACTCGGCATAAACACGGATTGCGCGCCGGTGCTGGACCTCCCGGTCCCGGGTGCTCACGACATCATCGGAGACCGCGCCTACGGGCGGACAGTGGCGGACGTGGTGACGCTGGCGCGTGCGGTTGCCGATGGATTCATGGCGGGCGGCGTGCTTCCGGTCATCAAGCATATTCCCGGGCATGGTCGCGCGACCGCCGACAGCCATCTGGCGCTTCCGGTGGTCACTGAGACGCGCGCAGAGCTAATTGCCAGCGATTTCGCGCCGTTCAAGGTGCTGAGCGGGATGCCGGCGGCGATGTCGGCGCACGTCGTCTACGCGGACATAGATCCGGACGCCCCGGCCAGCACGTCTCCCATCGTCATCGGTGAGATCATTCGCGGGTTGATCGGGTTCGATGGGCTGCTGATGAGCGACGACCTCAGCATGAAAGCGCTGTCGGGGCCGATGCAGAAGCGGGCGGAGGCCGTGATCGCGGCCGGCTCGGATCTGGCCCTCCATTGTAATGGCGATATCGAGGAAATGACCGCCGCCGCAGCCGGGTCGGGGAGCCTCGACGGCCGGGCTCAGGAGCGATTTGATGCAGCGGTTAAGATAACGAAAGCCACGAAGCCGTTTGATTCTGCTGCGGCCGAGGCGCAACTCGCCAAGGTCCTTGCGTTTGCGGCCCGCTCTGCTGAATCAGTGTAAGCTCAACACTATATTTCAGCGGGATGAGAGGCGATTGCCGGTGCGGCGACGGCCTCGGGCCAGCAGGAAACGATGAGCAGCGAGCCGCAGCACGAGAGCGAGACGTCCGACTGGGAACAGCCGGTGGTGGATGCGCGCGTCGATGACGAGGATGCGCTGATCGTCGATCTCGCCGGCTACGAAGGCCCGCTCGACCTGCTGCTCGCCTTGGCGCGGACGCAGAAGGTGGACATCGCCAAGATGTCGGTGCTGGCGCTGGCCAACCAGTACCTGAGCTTCATCGGTGAGGCCCAGAAGCTGCGGCTCGAGCTCGCCGCCGATTATCTCGTCATGGCGGCGTGGCTGACATTCCTGAAGTCGAAGCTGCTGCTGCCGCGCGAGACGGTGCAGGGCGATGAAACGAGCGCGGAGGAACTGGCGCGGCGGTTGTCGTTCCGGTTGATGCGGCTCGATGCGATGCGCGAAGCATCGGCGCAACTGATGACGCGTCTGCGGCTCGGGCGGGACGTATTTGCACGCGGTATGCCGGAGGGCACGCGCACGATCCGCGAGACCGAGTTCACCGCCACGATCTACGATCTTCTGCATGCGTATGCCGATCAGCGCCGCCGTACGATCAAGGTCGGACACGTCGTCAAGGTGCGTGCCGTCTGGTCGATCAAGGATGCGCGTGTGCGGTTGGAGCGCATGCTGGGCGAGAGCCCGTCCGGGACGGACTGGCTGGCTTTCGAGCGCTGCATGCAGTCGCTGTCGCGCGAGCACGAGAATGGCAGGACGGTGGTCGCAAGCGCATTCGGCGCGACGCTGGAGCTGGCAAGAGAAGGCCATATCGAGCTGCGTCAGGAGGGACCGTTCGAGCCGATCTATTTCCGGCCGCGCAGAGCGGACCCGGCGCTGCCCGAGGCCGAGTGGCAAAAAATTGCATAAGAGATTTCAATCGCGTGTGCGTTGCGGATAGCCGATGACGAAAGAAAAACGCATGGAACCGCCACGTCTGAGCTTGGTGCCATCTAGCCAGGAGAGCAGCGAGAGCACGCGCGAGGACGGCGACGACGATCGCCGCGGGGGCTCGCTGCCGCGCAACGTCGCCGCTCTGCCGTTCGCCGATCATCGCGAGAAGCTTCGCATCCTCGAAGCGCTTCTGTTCGCGGCATCCGAGCCGCTGGATGAGGCGCGGCTCGCCAGCCATCTCTCAGAGGGCGAGGACATCGGCGCGCTGATCGAGGAATTGCGCGCGTTCTACGCGGGCCGCGGCGTCAATCTCGTCAAGGTCGCCGGCAAGTGGGCATTCCGTACTGCGGAAGATCTCTCCTATTTGCTGGAGCGCTACGCGACGCAGGAGAAGCGGCTGTCGAAGGCCGCGCTCGAGACGCTGTCGATCATCGCCTACCATCAGCCGGTGACGCGCGCGGAGATCGAGGACATTCGCGGCGTGACGACCTCAGCCGGGACTATCGACATTCTGCTGGAGACGGGCTGGGTGCGCCTGCGCGGCAGGCGTCGGGCGCCCGGCCGGCCGGTGACGTACGGCACGACAGACGCTTTCCTCGTCCACTTCGGGCTGGAGGGCATCAGGGATCTGCCGGGACTTGCCGAACTGCGGGCATCTGGTCTGCTCGACGGCAACCTGCCGCCCGACTTCGCCGTACCGGAGCCGACCGATGTCGCCGCGCTGATGCCGGACGAGGTTCCCCTCGATGACATCGAGGACGAGGAAGCTGCGGCCGAAGCGGCGGCGGCAGAGGCCGAAGCCGCTGTAGAGGCAGCCGCCGAGGCTGCCGAGGCGGATGGAGACGAGGGGGCCGACTTGCCGGCTGCCGAGGACGCCGATAAGTCCTGAGCGGTCCTCATGTCCAAGAAGGTAGCGCGCGTTGTCCCCATTCGCCCCTAAGCCGGAAACGCCGGCCGATGCCGGGAACGGCCCGGCCAAGAACGGCAAAGGGCGGGCTGCTGCCACGTTTGCGGCGTCGGTGACGTTCGAGAACGTCGCGCGGCAGTTCGGGACGACGCAGGCCCTGGCGGGAGTGGACCTCGAAATCGCTCCGGCGGAGATCGTATGTCTACTCGGGCCGTCGGGCTGCGGGAAGACGACGCTGCTCAGGATTGCCGCCGGCATCGAGAAGCCGACAGGCGGGCGCGTCCTGATCAACGGCCTGGAGGTGGCGGGACCGCACCGGTTCCTGGCGCCAGAGGACCGCGGCGTCGGGTTGATGTTCCAGGATTTCGCGCTGTTTCCGCACCTGACGATCCTCGGCAACGTCGCGTTTGGGCTCAAGTCCTTGCCCAAGGCTGAGGCGCGGAGGGAAGCGCTCGCCGCGTTGAAGCGCGTCGGTCTCGCCGACCTTGCCGACGACTATCCGCATATTCTCTCTGGCGGCCAGCAGCAGCGGGTGGCGCTGGCGCGCGCAATTGTGCCGCGACCGGCGGTGATGCTGAGGGACGAGCCGTTCTCGGGCCTTGATGTGCAACTGCGCGAAGAAATGCAGGAAGAGACGGCGGCGCTGCTGCGCGAGACGCGCGCGACGTCCGTAATCGTGACGCACGACCCGGAGGAGGCACTGCGCATCGGCGACCGGATCGCCGTGATGCGCGCGGGGCGACTTATCCAGGCCGGGTCGGGTGAGACGCTGTATCACCGGCCTGCCGACCTGTTCGTGGCGCGGCTTTTCTCGGAGATCAACGAGATCGGCTACCGCGTCGGCAAGGATGGTATTGAGACCCCGATGGGGCGGCTGGCAGCGCCGGGGCTTGCCGCGGGTGAGAGAGCGACGGTGTGCGTGCGGGAGCGCGGCGTGCGCCTGTCGCAGGATGGGGATGGGCTCGCGGGGCGCGTGCGGGACGTCAAGTTCCTGGGTGACGTAGCCCGGCTCGAGGTGGGCATCGAAGGTTTCGACAAGCCGCTCAAAGTTCGGGTGCGGGAGAGCGAGGGGTGGGCAAAAGGCGCTGAGGTGCGGGCCAAGATCGATCCCGCGCGGGTGCTCGTCTTTCCGTCCGAAGCCAAAAAATGAAGCTTTCGTAAGATCTTAGGGTTGCCCTGTAGGTTTGGTGCCCTTGCGGGCCTATATGGATTCTGCGATACAAGTTGCGCAAAGCGCGACGCTAGCGGATTTGAAGTTGCGATAGGCGCAACTCGATATAGGGAGCGAACGACGATGGGCCTGAGCGGCTGGCATTTGCTCATTTTGGCGCTTGTCGCAGTTCTCGTGTTCGGCGGCAGCGGGCGCATTTCGTCGATCATGGGCGACATGGCCAAGGGCATCAAAAGCTTCAAGAAGGGGCTTTCCGAGGACGAAGAGGTCGAGCGCCCGCAGGCGCGGACCGGCGATCCGCGGGTCATCGACCAGCGGCCGGTGCAGGCTTCGGAGCGCGACACCACCAAGACGGGTTGAGCCGACGGACGCAGTGGGTGGCGCCGCCTAGAGCGGCCGCTGCATGAGCGCGTCGGCAATCGGGACGGCGCATGTTCGACATCACTTCAAGCAAGCTGTTGATCCTCGCCATCGTGGCGCTGATCGTGGTGGGTCCGAAGGACCTGCCGCTGCTGTTGCGCACGGTTGGGAAATATCTCGGCGTGGTGCGGCGACAGGCGGCGGAGTTCCGGCATCAGTTCGATGAGGCGATCCGCGAAGCCGAACTGGATCAGCTGAAGAAGGATTTCGAGGCCGCGGCGCGCGAGTTGCACGCGACCGTCGACAGCGGCGCGCGCTCGATTGAACGTCAGACCGATGCGGCGGCAGCCGATGCAGCTGCGGCGGCTCCTGCGCAGGCACCGAAGTTTGCAACGGGAATGGCCGCCGGCGCGGGCGTTGCCTTGGCGTCTACCGAGTCCAAATCCGAAACCGGTGCCGATGCGCCGAGTGCTGTGACCGCCGTCGAGCCGGCGACGCCTGCGGAAGCGGACAAGGCAACTGCAGAGCCGGGTCGGGGAGCTGCATGACCGAGATTGCTCCGCGGCCGGGCCAGGATGACATCGACGCCTCCAAGGCTCCGCTGCTCGATCATCTGGTCGAACTCCGCCAAAGGCTGATCTATTCTCTGGCGGCGCTGGGCATTGCGTTCGTCGTCTGCTTCATGTTCGCAAAGCAGATCTACAACATTCTCGTGCTGCCGTATCAGTGGGCGCACGGCGGCACCGATCCGATCGAGATGATCTACACGGCGCCGCAGGAGTTCCTGTTCACGCAGATGAAGCTGGCGCTGTTCGGCGCAGCCTGCATCTCGTTCCCGATCGTCGCTGCGCAGATCTACAAGTTCGTGGCGCCCGGCCTCTACAAAAACGAGAAGAAGGCATTCGTGCCGTATCTCGTGGCGACTCCCGTGCTGTTTCTGCTCGGGGCTCTGCTGGTCTATTTCCTCGTCATGCCGATGGCGATGCGGTTCTTCCTGTCTATGCAGCAGACGGGCGGGCCGGTGGAGATCCATCTGCAGGCGAGGGTGTCGGAGTACTTGGCGCTCATCATGAGCCTGATCATCGGGTTCGGGATCTGCTTCCAGCTGCCGGTGGTGCTGACGCTGCTCGCGCGGGCCGGGATCGTGACGGCCGATATGCTGCGGAAGGGGCGCCGCTACGCCATCCTCGGGATTACCGCGGTTGCGGCGGTGCTGTCGCCCCCGGACCCGTTCAGCATGCTGGCGATGATGCTTCCGACGGTCGGGCTGTACGAGCTGTCGATCTGGGCGGTGGAGCGCGTCGCCAGGAAGCAGGCACAGGCTTCATCGACCGCGGCTTGATCGCGGCTGGACCATCCATTCCCGTCCCACTATACCGAGCCGAATAAACGTCGCGGTTCGCAACAACAAGCTGCGATTCGCACTATGCCGGTCTGGCGTGGATGGCCGCCTTCGCGGCCATGACGTTTAGGTCCAGCGGTAATCAGGAAGGCAAGCCGTGTTCGACATCAAATGGATCAGAGAGAACCCTGAAGCGTTCGACGCCGGATTGGCGAAGCGTGGGCTCTCTGCGTTGTCGGCCGAGCTGATCGCGCTGGACGAGGCACGTCGCGGGCACGTGACGAAGCTGCAGGAGGCGCAGGCGCGGCGCAACGCGGCATCGAAGGAGATCGGCGCTGCGAAGGCGGCTAAGGACGATGCCAAAGCCAGCGCGCTGATGGCGGAGGTGGCGACCCTCAAAGAGCAGCTCGCGACGGGCGAGGAAGTCGAGCGCGACCTCGATGGCAAGCTGCGCGATGCGCTGTCGGTCATTCCGAACCTGCCGCTGCCGGACGTTCCGCTGGGCAAGGACGAGAAAGACAACGTTGAGGTGCGGAAAGTCGGTGTTCCGACCAAGATTGCCGGTGTCGACAAGCCGCAGCAGCATTTCGAGATCGGCGAGCGGTTGGGGCTGATGGACTTCGCCACGGCGTCGAAGATTTCCGGCGCGCGCTTCGTTGTATTGAAGGGGGCATTGGCGCGGCTGGAGCGTGCGCTCGGCCAGTTCATGCTCGACCTGCACACGAGCGAATTCGGCTACCAGGAGAACATCGTCCCGCTGCTGGTGAAGGATCACGCGGCGTACGGCACCGGCAACCTGCCGAAGTTCGCGGAGGATCTGTTCCGCACTGAAAACGGCTTCTGGCTCATTCCGACGGCCGAGGTTTCGCTCACGAACTTCGTGCGCGATGAAATCCTCGAGGAAGACAAGCTGCCGATGCGGCTTACCGCGCACACGCCGTGCTTCCGCTCGGAGGCGGGCGCGGCGGGGCGCGATACGCGCGGCATGATCCGGCAGCATCAGTTCACAAAGGTGGAGCTGGTGTCGATCACGACGCCGGAGGAGAGCCTCGCCGAGCACGAGCGCATGACGGCGTGCGCGGAGGAAGTGCTGAAGCGGCTGGGCCTGCCGTTCCGCACGATCCTGCTGTGCACCGGCGACATGGGCTTTGCCTCGCAGAAGACCTACGACATCGAGGTGTGGCTGCCGGGTGAAAACACCTATCGCGAGATTTCCTCGTGCTCGGTGTGCGGCGACTTCCAGGCGCGGCGCATGAACGCGCGCTACAAGCCGAAGGGCGCGAAGGATACGCGCTTCGTGCATACGCTCAACGGATCAGGGCTTGCGGTCGGGCGCACGCTGATCGCGGTGCTGGAGAACTACCAGCAGGCGGATGGCACGGTGGTGGTACCGGAGGCGCTGCGGCCATACATGGGCGGGCTCGCCGTGATCGAGAAGGCGGCCTAAGCCATGCGGATTCTCGTCACGAACGACGACGGCATCGGCTCAGAGGGCATCGAGAACCTTACGCGCATTGCTCAGGAGCTGTCCGACGATGTGTGGGTGGTCGCGCCGGAAAAGAACCAGTCGGGCGCTTCGCACTCGATGACGCTGCACGAGCCGCTGCGTGTGCGGCAAACCAATGCGCGCACGTTCGTTTTGCGCGGGACGCCGACGGACTGCGTGATCATGGCGGTGCGCCATTTCATGATCGACAATCCGCCGGACCTCGTGCTGTCGGGCATCAATCACGGCTCCAATCTCGCCGAGGACGTGACGTATTCCGGCACGATCGCGGCGGCCATCGAGGGCACGATGCTGGGCGTGCGCGCGATCGCTATGAGCCAGGTGGGCGGGTCGGTCGAGGAGGGCAAGATCCACTGGGAGACGCCGCTGACGCACGGCCCGGGGCTGATCGCGCGGCTGCTCGATTCCGGGTGGCCGAGGGACGTCGTGCTCAATGTGAATTTTCCAGCATGCCCGCCGGATGCTGTCACGGGTGTCGAGATTACGCGGCAGGGGCGGCGGGATCAGGCGTCGTTGCGCATCGACCAGCGGAGCGATCCGTGGGGGATGCCGTACTTCTGGTTCAACTTCGAGCGTCCGCCGTCGACGCTGGTCGAGGGCAGCGACCTTGCCGCTGTCGACGCTCGGCGCATCTCGGTGACGCCGCTGTCGCTCGATCTGACGCATGAGGCGACGTGCCGTAAGCTTCAGGCGCTGTTCGATTCCGAGTTCCCGCGCAAGCGTGCGGTGGGCGGGGACCTCTAAGCCGCGGCGCCGGCTCCCCGTCGATCAAAATGCCATGACGCTGCCGCGATCTCGACGCCGGCCGGTCGTTAACTACGCACAATGGGCAACTAGATTTTGCATCATGCCGGCTGGTCAGAAGACGTACCGCATAGCTGACCGTGCCATAAATTTCAGCAGCCGTTCTGCCTCCGTTAAGGCTCCGTTAACTCCTTAAGGATTAATGGAAGGTTGGCAGTAAAGGTGCGTATCATGATGCGTTTTATGCGTTTCCATAGCCAAAGATCCACGCTCTCGCAGCCAGTGGCTTGCGCCGCCGCCGTTCTCATAGCGGCCCTCGGCGGGGGATGCTCCGCATCGCTTTCCGGTCCGGATTTCAGTTTCGCCGGTGAACAGAAGCCGCAGCAGACGGCGTCCGGCTACGGCCGCAGCAATCTCGGCAATGACAGCTATGGCGGTGGTGGCGCGCCGTACAGCTCGACGCGCACGAGCCGCGACAGCAGCGTCACCTCGCAGAACCTGCCTGATGCATCGCCGTCCGCATACTCGGGCGGGCGCACCGGCACGAACTACGCCGCCAACACTCGCAACGACAGCGCGAGCTACAACGGCTCCGGCGGCTCGAATTCCTACGGGTCGTCGAACTCGTATGGCTCGTCCAACTCGGGCTCGTCGGCTTCTGGCACAAAGCAGGCGAACTACAACTCGTATACGGCGAACGGCCGTTACGGGACGGTGGCGCCTGCCTCGACGGCTTCGACAAACCGCTATGACCCGCAGCCGACGCCCTCGCTCGCCAATCCTGGCGATTCGGTCGAGGTGCAGTCGGGAGATACGCTGTACGGCATCTCGCGCCGGCATAACGTGTCGGTCGCCGAGCTCATGCAGCTCAACAACATGTCGAGCCCCAACCTCAAGCTCGGCCAGCGGCTCTACCTTCCGCAGGGCGTTGCTGCGCAGCGGTCCGTGTCGCCGCCGACGCAGACGGCGAGCATCCAGCCGCCGCCGATTTCAGCCGACGTTTCAGGAAATTCCGGCGGTACGTACACGGTGCGCCCGGGCGACTCGATTTATGGCATTGCGCGCAGCCACGGTGTGTCTGCGGCTGAGCTTCAGCAGGCCAACGGAATCACCGACGCGCGCGGCGTGAAGGCCGGCGCCGTGTTGCGCATTCCGGGCGCGGGTGGCGGCAACGTCAGCCAACCGATTCAGCAGGTGGCGGTGGCTCCGGCGTCGTCGGCCCCTGCGCCTTATTATGACAACGCAAGCAGCTCCGGCTCGCAGCAGGTGCCGCCGATATCTTCCTCGTCGTCGCAGCAGCCGACCATCCTCAACGGCGCGCAGCCGAGCGGCGGGACGAGCTACACGCAGGTGGCGACACGCAACGTCAATGACGTAGCGGCGGGGGCTACGGCACCGCCGCGCCAGTCCACGGCTTCGTCGGGTAGCGACAAGCTGCGCTGGCCCGTCAGCGGGCGCATCATCAGTGGTTTCGGACAGCGCTCGGACGGCACGCACAACGACGGCATCAACATGTCGGTGCCGCTCGGCACGTCAGTTCATGCGGCTGAGAGCGGCACTGTTGCTTACGCAGGGTCGGAGCTCAAAGGCTACGGCAACCTGATCCTGCTGCGCCACGACAACGGCTGGGTTACGGCCTATGCGCACAACGACCAGCTTTCAGTGAAGCGCGGCGACAAGGTGCAGCGCGGTCAGGTGATCGCAACGGCCGGACGCTCGGGCTCCGTCGACCAGCCGCAGGTGCATTTCGAGTTGCGGCAGGGCTCGAAGCCGGTCGACCCCGTACCGTTCCTCGAGCGGCTCTAGTCGAGAGCAAAGATTCTCGCTTCGGGCCCGTAGGCTCGAACCGATCATGCCAAGTTTCGCGCGAAGTGAGGGAAGAAGAATGGTGTCAGACCTCGTCGAGGTCTGACACCGTTTGCGGCGCTTGAGGCCGTCTGACCGGCTGGGCCGGTGAGATATTTAGATCAGAGTCGCGTCGGCGGAAAAAGAGTCTTTTCTGCCACGCGATGTAGCTCAGTTTGCATCATTGCGTCTCGCGGCCGAAAGCTTTGCGCAGCTCGTCCTTCGCGCGCTGCAGCGTGTTCCGGCGTTCCGGTGACAGCTTGCTGCCGGCGCGATTGATGTAGAACGTCAGCATCGACATTGCCGAACGGTAGGGCTCGGATTTGCGGCGGCGGCTGCGTTCGGCGGAACGCTTCAGCGAAAGCGCGATGCTTTTGGGATCATCGAGCGTGAAGACATCGCGTTCGAGCGTCATGGCGTTGCTGTGGCGCGTGACCGGCTGGCTCCACTTGCGCGCCGCGGTGGCGTTGCGGGATTTCGTCTTGGGGCTGGTTCCTGCCGTGGTCATTCTCCGGTTCCATTGCTGATTGCCCTGGAAAGAGAACGTAACGATTAGAACGGTAACAGGTTCTCAATCGCCAGCGCGTTGCATCAAGGCCATGGCAGCGTGGGGCGCGCGCACCTTACCCTCGTGGATGAAATAGACGAAGGCGTCGCGCGGCTTCTTCGGCGGCGTATGCTTGTCATCGATGAGCGGCAGGTCTCCGGGGGCGCCCCCTTCTGTCCACGTCTTTAAACGCTGGGCCCACTTGTCGAGTGCCTTCAGCGGATATCCCGTCTTAACGTCGTCCTTACCCTTCTGGAGACGCGCATAGATGAAGTCTCCGGTGACATCGGCGATGGCGGGGTAGGTCGCATGCTCTGCGAATACGATGGGTGTCTTGTGCTGGCGCGCCAGGGAGATGAAATCCGGCGTGCAGAAGCTGTCGTGGCGCACCTCGACGACATGGCGGAGTGTTTTGGTCCCGACCTTGCTTGGCAGTAGTTCGAGGAAAGCTGCGAAGTCGGCTTGGTCGAACTTCTTCGTCGGCGCGAACTGCCAAAGCATGGGGCCGAGCTTGTCGCCCAACTCTAGCGGGCCTGAATCGATGAACCGCTTGATGCTGTCGCCGGCCTCGGCCAGCACGCGACGGTTGACTGCGTAGCGGGGCCCTTTGAGCGAGAAGACAAAGCCCCTGGGCGTTTCATTTGCCCACTTGGCAAAGGTTGCCGGCGTCTGTGTGCGATAGAAGGTGCCGTTGACCTCGATGGTGGGTACGCGTTCGGAGGCGTAGGTGAGTTCCTTCGCGTGCGGGAGCTTGTCGGGATAGAAGGTGCCGCGCCAGGGCTCGAAGGTCCATCCGCCCATACCGGCCCGGATCGTGCCGCGCTTCGCCATTTTGTCCTCCCGATGTGGTGGCGGCGAGGGTGTCGCCGGCGCCCGCTGCGGTCAAGCCGCGGCGCTGCAGTATCGTTGCAACGAAGGCAGCATTTCGAAGCTAATCCGGCGTGGTCGCTCAACGGCGCTCAAACCACAGTTTGGGCCCGGCGTTCCCATGCCCGCGGTGAGCGCAATAAGTTGAGGCCTCAGAGTGCATGGAGGTTCGCATGATTCCTACAGCTCAATCCCCTGGCAAGTCGGTAGCACCGAAGCGCCAGTCGCGGATGAAGCGCACCAATGACAGTCCGGTGGTCGATACCAATACCCAGGAACGCATCAAGGTGACGAGCGTTGACGATCCTCGGGTCAACTGGCGGGCCTCGTTCGCGACGTGCGGAGGCAACCACTCCGAGCAGTCGTCCACCATTGTCTATGAGATCGCTCCGGGTGGACATCTGGGCTGGCACACCGACGCGACGGAGGAAACGCAGTACATCATCGGCGGGACGGGTGAGCTGCAGATGGAAGACGGCAAGTACAGCGTGGGGCCAGGCAGCGTGTTCGTGCTGCCGACGAATGTGCGCCATGACCTCGTCAATACGGGGACCGAGCCGCTGCGTGCGGTGGCGTTCTTCGCAGCGGCGATGTTCACCCAGGACTTCGACAACGTGATGCTGCCGCCGAAGTCGCACATCCTCGGGACGCCGAACCGGGAAGGCTAGCTACTTTCGACGGACGAGGGTTTGCAGCTCGATGGCGTTGTCGAGCGCGGCGCCGGCGGCGGTGTTATCGAAGATGCACCAGATGTCGGTTCCGCGCGCTGCGGCCTTGTCGATGCGTGCAGCCAGTGCCGTAAGCGCATCGCTGGAATACGACGAATAGTACATGCGCGGTGATCCGTGCAGACGGTAGTAGCCGATACCTGACGACGTGGTCGGGGTGGCTGCTCGCTGGATTATGGCTGGGTCAGCACCGACGCGGCCGATGTCGAAGCGGCGCAGGAGCGTCGTCGCACCCTGCTCGAACCAGGTTGCGTGGCGCGGCTCGCAGACCACCGCCCCTGTGAACCGCTGCCGCAAGGCAGTGAAGAATTCCGCTGCGATCCTGTTGTCGAGCGCCATGCTCGGCGGCAGCTGCATGAGGACGACGCCGAGCTTGCGGCCGAGCCCGGCTATTTCATCCACGAACTGGTCGATCTGATCCTCGGTGGCGGCGAGGCGTGCCGTGTGGGTGATCGACTTCGGCATTTTCACAGAGAAGCGGAAGGCGGCGGGGGTGCTGCCGGCCCAACGCTCGTAAGTCGTGCGGCGGTGTGGCCGGTAAAACGAGGAGTTGATCTCGACGGCGTTGAAACGGCGCGCGTACCGGGAAAGGTGCGAGCCATGTCCTGCAAACGCCGCGGCGTTATCCTTGCGCAGCGCCCAGCCAGCGCAGCCTATGCGGATCGATGCGTGGGCCATGCGGTTCCGGAGAAGGTGAGCAGCAAGAAATTCAGCGCCAGGACGGCCACGACGACGCCAACCGCTCGGAGCAGTCTGCGATGGAATGCATCCTCGCTGATGAAATCGCCGAGGAGATAGCCGGCGGCTCCGATGACGGGAAACGCCAGCTCGCCGGCTGCCGGGCTGCCGAAGATCACGGGTGGATCAACCCCTCCCGGCGACCTGCCGATCAGAAATATGAAACCGACCGCCGCGAATGCGATGAGGCTGGGCCACGGATTGCTTTGCTCCAGGAAACGGCCGAGGCTCGGCGCGGGCAACGGCGTGCCGGACAACCTCGCCGCCATGCGCGCGCCGATAGCGATGGTAACGAGGAAGACGGCCACCGTCAGCGCGGCGGCGATATCGGGATGCAAAGAGATCCCGGCGACCGAGAACGCGGGTTGCCAGATACTGTCGACAAGCGTGCGCCATGCACCGAGAACGCGGGCAATCGGCGGGCTCATTGGCACGATGCCGGCAAGCTCGCCCAGCAGTGTCAGCGCCGTTCCCGACACGCCGATGGCAGCTACCGACTCGCGCTTTAGCCATGCCGCGAAACGGCTGGGCCCGGATGGGGCGATCAGGGTGCCCATACGCCGCGCCAAGTGCTTCCGTCGATCGCCTCGAGCAGCAAGACGCGCGAGGTGCTGTCGCTCGCCTTCAGGGGCGTCGGTGCGGGGAGCGTGATGGTTGCTCGCGCGCCGGTCTGGCCGCTGAAGCCGAGGCGTTCGGTCTCGAAGTGCGAGGCCCAGACGTAGGGATAGGCATTGCGGATTGCGTCGGCGGGCAGGGCGGCGAGCTGAGTTGCGTCCCATTCGGCCAGCTTCTCGCCGGAGCCGTCGAGCAGGGTCGCCGAGACGATGTAGGCGGCGCCGGTATCGGGACCGGCGTTGACGTAGGCGTCAAAGGTGAGGCTGCCGTTGCTCTCGACCTTCAATCCGGAGATGGCGATGTCATGGTGGTGGAAGTTGACGCGCGAATGCAGCGGCGACACCACGGCTCCGTACAGGATCTGGTAGGTGATGACGGTGAACAGCGCCGTCGCGACGCCGAGGCGCAGGGCCAATTTGCGCATGGTATCGATCGGCAGGAGCCCGCTGAAGATCCATGGCACCCACGAGCGCTGCGGCGTCGAATGCGGTCCGCAGATGAAGCGGGCGTCGAGGGAATAGGCGCCGGCCCCGGCGAGGAAGATGGCCGAGCTCATGGCGACGCCGGAGACCGCCATCGTCCATTCATCGAGGCAGGTCGAGCCCATCCAGCCGAAGATGAACATCAGGGCGACGTTCAGGCCGATGCTGGCGAAGGCACTGGCGCGGGTCGCAAGGCCGAGCATGAGCCCGAGGCCGACGGCCAATTCGGCGAAGGTCCAGAGCCAGACGGAAGCCACGATGAGACCGGGGTTCTGTAGCGTCCATTCGATCGGCGCCTGGATCCACAGCGCGCCCGGGAGTGCGTGGGTGAGCTTGGCCGCGACGAAGCCAGGGAGGTCGAAGTCGAGCTTGACGGCATGATCGACGCCGGCCGTCCCGTGGTAGTCGTAGAAGAGGCGCCGGGAGGCACCGCCCCAGAAGATGAAACCCTGGACGAAGCGCGTACCGAGCAGAATCAATGCGGCTAGGGAGAGGTCCGCTGCCGATGGCGTTGCCCGATGCTCTTCCGCGTGCGCCATGCAACTTCTCCCCCTGTCGATGCGAGTTGAACGCATCATTGGCGGGGCAACATTAACCGAAGATGCGCTAAAGCGTACTTACGACGTAGCCGGCAAAAGGCCGCGTGGGCAGCCTCGCGCGAGGGTCAAGGAATGAGCGAACGCCAACCGCCCGCCATGGGCAGTTTCGATATTGCCGAGATCGCGGCGTCGCTGCCCGAGACCGCCGATACGCTGCTGGTCGACCGCTACCTGACCGACCGTCCGTCCGCGAGCGCGCGGGTGTTTCGCGTCTATAGGCCGACGCCTGCGCACTACCATTCGCAATGCGACGAGTACCTCTATGTGTTTTCGGGGCGCGGGACGTTCTGGATGGGCGATGCCTCGACCAAAGCGGAGTTCGGGCCGGGACAGCTGCTGCATTTCGAGCGTGGTGTCGTGCACGCGCTGCCCGACATCATCGAGGAGCCGCTCGTGTTCCTGTCAATCGACAGCCCGCGGCGCGACCCCAAAGACGTCATCTTCGTCGATGCGGCGGACGGAACGCCGGAGACGTTCATTCGCCAGAGCGGCTACTGAGGAACATCGGGGGCGACGTGAGACTGCTGATCCGAATATTGCAGCGTGTCGCCATCTTCGCCATCGGCGCGATCAGCATATGGCTGATCGTGTTCGTGGTGTGGGACTTCGCGGACCAGACGATGCCGATGGCGATTGCGCTCGGCATCACTTACGCGATGGGCGCGTACGTGATCCTGCCCTATGCGGTTCGAATGGGGCTCAAGGTGCTGCAGCGGCGGCGCGTGCCCAGCTTCACGGTGTCGGCGGACGGGTTGCCGGCTGATCCGGTGAATCTGGCTCTGTTCGGCACGCTGGACGAGTTGAGGGCTGCATTCGCGGCTATCGGATGGGTCGAAGCCGACAAACTATCGCTGTCGTCGTCATGGCGCATGGTGAAGGCATTCGTATTCAACCGGCCGTATCCTAATGCGCCGTTCTCGACGCTGTACCTGTTCGGGCGCGGACAAGACATCGGTTTCCAGAAGCCGATCGGCGACAGTCCGCGCAAGCGCCATCACGTGCGCTTCTGGGGGAGGCTGCTCGAGGACATTCAGGATATCGATACGGCGAGCTTCTGGCTCAACACGGACGTGCCGGCACCGGGTGCGCGGGTGCCGTGGGTGGGCGCTGGGACGCGGGATACGGGTTTCGGGCTGACGAAGCTGACGTTCCAGATCACGCACGCGACTGATTCCGACACCAATGCCGAGCGCGACTTCATCATCGGGCAGCTGCAGCTGGCGAACGCCATCGGGCCAGTGATGTGGGAGCAGTCAGGCGAGCCGCTGGGCAAACGGATCAACCACTATATCACCGACGGCGACGTGGCCCTGGCGGCGCTTGGCAAGGACGCAGAGCTGCCGGCTGTCGGCTATAGCCCGGCGCAGCGATAGATCGTTGGCGCTTAAGCCTTGCCCTCGGCGGCGGGCTCGGCCGCTGGTGGCGTCACCTTCGGCGGCGGGCGTGCTTCGGCGAGATCATCGGCGGTCAGGCGCTTGCGCTGGAACAGCCGCATTACGAACACGAAGAACACGGGCACGAAGAAGATTGCGAGCACGGTTGCCGCGATCATGCCGCCCATGACGCCGGTGCCGATGGCCTGCTGGCTGTTGGAGGCGGCGCCGACGGCAATGGCCAGCGGGATGACGCCGAAGATGAAGGCGAGCGAGGTCATGACGATCGGGCGGAAGCGCTGCTGCGCGGCCATGACGGTGGCGCGGGTGAGCGAGGTTCCCGGCTTCCACATCTCCTTGGCGAATTCGACGATGAGGATCGCGTTCTTGGCGGACAGGCCGATGATGGTGATGAGCGCGATCTTGAAATAGACGTCGTTGGGCATGTCGCGCAGATATACGGCGGCAAGCGAGCCCACAACGCCCAACGGGATGACGAGCATCACGGAGAACGGTATCGACCAGCTTTCGTAAAGCGCGGCGAGGCACATGAATACGATGAGGATCGACAGCGCCAGCAGCAGTGTCGCCTGCGAGCCAGCGGCCTTCTCCTGCTCCGACTGGCCCGTCCAGGTGTAGCCGAAGCCCTTGGGCAGCTGCTGCATCAGCCGCTCCATTTCCGCAATGGCTTCGCCGCTGGTGTGGCCGGGCGCCGGCTCGCCAGTGAAGCGCACCGCCTGATAGCCGTTGAAGCCGACGATCTGCGCGGGGCCAACACTCCATTTCAGCTCGGCGAAGGACGACATCGGCACCATGGTGCCTTGCGCGTTCTTCACCGCGTAGTTGAGCAGGTCGGCTGCGTTGAGGCGCTGCAAGTCGTCAGCCTGGACGATGACGCGTTGCATCTTGCCGCGATTGGGGAAGTCGTTGGCGTAGACCGAGCCGAGGTTGACCTGGATGGTCTTGTTGATGTCGTCGAAGTCGACGCCGTGCGCCATCGCCTTCTCTCGGTCGATGACCAGTTCGGCTTGCGGTGCCGGCGGGAGGCCCTCGACGTAGACGTTCTGCACGACCGAACTCTGGCGCGCGAGTTTGAGTAACTGCTCCTGCGCCGCCATCAGTGCTGAATAGCCCTTCTGGGCGCGGTCCTGCAGACGCAGACTGAAACCGGAAGCGTTGCCGAGATTGTCGATCGGCGGCGGCTCGAGCGCCTGGATTACGGCATCACGATAGTTCGCCATCGCGGCGTTGGTGCCGTTGACGAGATTGGCGGCGGAGTTGGCAGCATCGCGCTCGCCCCAAGGCTTCAGGGTGACGAATGCCTGCGAGGCCATCTGGCCCTGGCCGGAATAGGAGTAGCCGTTGATCATCGTCACGCTGGCGACGCCGGGCTGTGCCATCAGGTGTTCTTCGACCTTCTTCACGGCGGCCAGTGTGCGGTTGAAGGAAGAGCCGGGCGGCGTCTGGATGTCGACGGTAAAGAAGCCCTGGTCCTCGAGCGGCAGGAAGCCTTCGGGCAGCCGGATGAAGGCGTAGCCGAGCCCGATGAGGATGGCGACGTAGACCATCATCACGCGGCCGGAGCGGGCGATCAAAGCCGATACGCCGCGACCGTAGCGGGTGGTTGTGCGGGCGACGAAACGGTTGAACCAGCCGAATACGCCGCCGCGCGCGTGGCCATGGCCTTTCTCGATGGGCTTGAGGATCGTCGCGCAGAGTGCGGGCGTGAGCGAGAGCGCGAGGAAAGCCGAGAAGGCGATGGACGTCACCATCGCGACGGAGAACTGCTGGTAGATGATGCCAACCGAGCCGGGGAAGAAGGCCATTGGTATGAACACGGCGACCAGCACCAGCGTGATGCCGATGATGGCGCTGGTGATCTGCCCCATGGCCTTGCGCGTAGCATCCCGGGGTGACAGCCCCTCCTTGGCCATGATTCGCTCGACGTTCTCGACGACGACGATGGCGTCGTCGACCAGGATGCCGATGGCCAGCACCATCCCGAACATGGTGAGGACGTTGATGGAGAAGCCCGCGAGCATCATCACCATGCAGGTGCCGAGCAGCGCGATCGGCACAACAATGGTTGGAATGAGCGTGTAGCGGATGTTCTGCAGGAACAGGAACATCACCAAGAACACGAGCACAACGGCTTCGATCAGGGTGTGCATCACCTTGGTGATCGAAGCTTCGACGGCCGGCGTGATGTCGTATGGGATGTCCCACTTGAGATTGGGCGGGAAGAACTGCGACAGCTCTTCCATCTTGGCGCGAATGGCCTTGGCGGTTTGAAGCGCGTTGCCGTCGGGCGCGAGCGTAACGGAGATGCCCGCAGCCTCGCCGCCGTCGAGGCGGGTCGAGAACTTGTAATCATCGCCGCCAAGCTCGATGCGGGCGACGTCGCGCAGTCGCACCGTGGAGCCGTCCGGGTTGGCCCGCAGAACGATCGAGCCGAACTCCTCCGGCGCGCGCATCTGTCCTTTGACGACGATGGGGAAGTTCACCGCGTGGTCAGACGGGCTCGGCTGGGCGCCGACGGCGCCCGACGCGATCTGCGCATTCTGCTTGGTGATGGCGTCAGTGACGTCGGATGCATTGAGCGACAGGCCGCGCAGCTTGTCGGGATCGATCCAGATGCGCAACGCACGCTCGGTGGAGTAGAGCGTCGCGCGGCCGACGCCAGGGATGCGCCGGATTTCGTTGATGACGTTGCGGATCAGGAAGTCGCCGAGGCCGACCTCGTCGACGGCGCCGTCGGTGGAGACAAGCGTGATGATCTGCAGCGTCGCGGCAGAGGCCTCCTCGACGAGGATGCCTTGCTGGCGAACCTCAGCGGGCAATCGCGCCTCGACGCGCTTCAGGCGGTTTTGCACCTCGACGCCGGCATAGCCCGGATCGGTGCCCGGCTGGAAGTTGGCGACGATCTCGATGACGCCGAACGAGTCGGTCGCAGACTCATAGCTGAGGATGTTGGCCGCGCCGTTGAGCTCGTCCTCGATGAGGCGCGTCGTGCCGGTGTAAAGGTCCTCGACGGAGGCGCCGGGGAACTGCGTCGACAACGCGATCGAGGGCGGCGCAATGATCGGATATTGCGCGACCGGAAGCTGCGGGAGGGCAAGGATCCCTCCCAAGCATATGAACAGCGCTATGACCCAGGCGAAGATGGGCCGGTCGATGAAGAAGCTAGCCATGTGGCGGCGCGTCAGTAAGGACTGATCGTCAGTGTACGCGCGCCTCCTTAATGGCCTCGGAAGGGGCGTGCTTGCCTTGCACGCTTGCCTGCTGCTCGATGCCTTGGCGATCGACTGGCGTCACGACCATGCCGGCGGAGATCTTCTGGAAGCCCTCGACGACGACGCGCTCGCCTTCCTTGAGACCTTCGCGGATCAGCCAGCTCTGATCGACGACGGGACCGACCTCGACAGGCTGCAGGACGACCTTGTTGTCGTCCTTGATGACCCAGACCTCGGCCTTGCCGTCGTTGGTGCGCTGGATCGCCTGCTGCGGGATCGCGATGGCATCAGCGTCAACGGCCTGAGTGATGCGAGCTCGGGCGTACATCCCGGGCAGCAGCTCGTTCTGCGGGTTGGGGATCTGCACGCGCAGAGTCACCTGACCGGTGCTGGGATCGGCGGTCACATCGGAAAAAAGAAGACGACCAGCGTGCGGGTAGCCGGTGCCGTCCTCCATGATGAGCTGGACGTTCGCTGCCTTGTCGTCGGTGTGCGAAAGCTCGCCGCTGGCGAGGTCACGGCGCAGCTTGTTCAACTCACCGACTGACTGGGTGATGTCGACGTAAATGGGGTCGAGCTGCTGGATGGTGGCGAGCACGCCGCTGTTGGTTGCATCGAGAAGCGTGCCTTCCGTGAGGATGGCGCGGCCGATGCGTCCGTTGATAGGAGCGCGGACGTTCGTGTAGTCGAGGTTCAGCTTGGCACGATCGCGCGCAGCTTTGGCGCCGGCGACCTCGGCGGCAGCCTGCTGGTGGTTGGCGAGAGCAATGTCGTATTGCGCCTGGCTGGCAGCCTGCTTCGCGAGCAAGGCCTTCAGGCGATCTTCCTGCTGCTTGGTGAGCGCAAGGTTGGCCTGGGCGCGCGCGAGCGCGGCCTCTGCAGTTGCCAGCTCGACCTCATAGAGGGCGGGGTCGATGGTGTAGAGGACGCTGCCCTCCTTCACCTTGCTGCCCTGCTCAAACGTGCGCTTGGTGACTAGGCCGCCGACACGGGCGCGAACTTCGGCCATGCGCATCGGCGCAACGCGTCCGGGGAGGTCGCGCGTGTATGGAATGGGCTCGGGCCGCACGGTGACGTATGCTACCTCGGGCGGGGGAGACTGCATTTGCGCCTTCGCGGTGTTCTCGTTGCAGCCGGCAAGAGCGAGGGGCGACAGCCAGACCAGTGCAGACGCGCCGCGATTGAGGAGTGACGCTCGGGGGGAGCAGGGGAGCATAGGTACCTCGTCATGTCGGTCGATCGGGTCCAGCGGTCATTCCGCAGGGACGCGATGGTGAGCGACGAATTCGTAATCAGGATTGTTGGCGAGCAGCCCGGGGGAGCCGCGATTGATCAAGCGGCGAGCGCGATCGGGGGCCGGTCTTCAGGTGGCAAGTGGCGGGATGCGAAGTCCTCGCGCAGACGGCGGGCGATGCGAGAAGCGCTCTCCAGCGAGAGCTGCGGCAGCCCGACGACGAGAGTGAAATCGGAAAGGTCGAGATTGAGCGATGCTGTGTAGCGATCGTTCTTGCTCGTCTGATTGTTGGATTGAGAGTCGCTGGCGTCCGTCGTCGCCGCGGCATCGGCGGAGAGGCCAATGAGGCTTCCGATGCTGCCGACGTGAGACACCTGATACTCTGTGACGGGGAGGAAGATGCCCACCCAGAGCAGCAGCAGAAAGCCGATCGATTTGCTCAAGCTTCTACACATATGACCAAGCTAAGTCGTACTCCGCTGCAGAGCAACATAGCGTCCGCGTTACGCGTCATTCTGTCGCCAAACCAATGTATTAAAAGCAAATTCTCGGATGAAATATTCAGCGCCTGCTTAAGAAGCAAGCCACCTCTGCGCGTTCTAACGCCAGACGCGCGATGCGTGGAGCAATGTCTTACGAAGGTGTTAACACACGCTGACGCGAGGCTGACGGCGCGCGAGCCAAACGCGAGGGCGGAGGGCTGACACGAAGAGGCCGGCACCTGCGTTATGCAGCGCCGGCCCGCTTGCTGACGTATCGCGCGAACGGAAGAGCACTAGCCCTTCAAGCGTTGTCCGACCTGCTGCTGCGTGGGCACTTGCCCATCGTGAGTCAGCTTGTCGATGAGGCCGGGCAGGGCCTTCGAGAGCTGCGAGAGCAGATCGTTGGGATTGCATCCAGCTTTGTCGGCCATCTGCGTCACGGCCTTCTTGCCAAGAGCATCGCCGAGTGCGTCCGGCTGTACGGGCTTGTTCTCTCCGGTGCCGACCCACGAGCGCACGACGTCATCGAGCCCCGCGTTCTGAAGCTGCGTGAGGAGGCCGCCCAGGCCACCGAAGCCGCCGAGATCTGGGGCGCTGCCCTGACCCTGCTGCGCCGATTGTGACGGGGACGCGTTCGCTCGCGGAGCCTCAGCCTGCTGCTGCGCCGGCTGTGCTGCGTCTTGATCATTGCCGAGCAGAAGCTCGCGGAAAATCACCACGAGCGGCGAATTGCCGTCTGACGCGGGAGCGTTTGGGCTTGCGCCAGCACCCTTCGCCTGCTGCTGGTTCAGTTGTTGAAGGACCTCATCGAGAATTCCCATCGTTCGTCTCCTTTTTGCTGGTGCGTTGGTCTATTGCTGGCTCAGCCGCTTGTTGCACTCGCTGTAGTAGCCGCCGCCTTCCTCAGTCCATTTCGGCTCGGAGATGCCGGCGGCCTTGTTGGCTTCGTACTGGTCGCGGCAGGTAAGCAGGCGCGCGCGGCCGGGCTTCTCGCCCGAGTACTTGCGGGAGATGGTGGTGGGGAACATGGATGCGGCAGTCGGCATCATGCTTCCGCTGCGCTTGGCGATGGTCTGGGGGCAGCCGGCAGAGCGGAATGCGTTCCAGGTCATGCCGCCGAGCGTGCCGGCGGACTTTGCTGCCTGATAGCGCGCGCTGCATTCCTTCTCGCTGACTTTCACGGTGTCGTCTTTGGGCGCCGCTGCGCTCTTGGCTGCGGGGATCTTTTCCTTTGCGGTAGGAACCGGGGCGGCTGTCTTCGCCTGCTTGGTGTCGGTGGCCGGAGCTTTTGCTTCCTTCGACGTAGCCTTGGCCTTCTTCAACGCCATGGTTGCGTCGGGACCGCACTCGGCCTTGCGGAAGTCGTTCCACGTCATCGAGCCGACCGATCCGGCTGCGGACTTATACTTCTCGCTGCACTGCTTCATGGTCAGTGCGCTCGCCGTATTTACGGAGCAGAACACCGACAGGGCAGCAATCCCCGCCAACATCCCGTATGCGCGCTTCAACATTCGTGTCCTCACTGGATCAAGTTGGTCAGCCTTATGCAGGCCCTCCACTCATGACCGGCGCGGCGACACAATCAACGATAGTTGGAATACAGACTTTATCATTGGCGAACGAAACGCCGATGTTTTTATCGCTTGCGAATATCACGCGCAGGTAATGCCGATCGCCGGCAGCGCATGATGCGGCCGCCGATCGAATTCGGGCGCGTCGTCGCGCCGGCAGTGGCCTCAGTTGCCGAAACTGCGGCGGAAGACGTCGTTGGCCGACGAGC
This sequence comes from uncultured Hyphomicrobium sp., assembly GCA_964493785.1. Lineage (GTDB taxonomy): Bacteria > Pseudomonadota > Alphaproteobacteria > Rhizobiales > Hyphomicrobiaceae > Hyphomicrobium_A. The sequence goes on from CAZBPM010000004.1 coordinate 147,261, forward strand.
CGCTGCTGCTTATGCGAGTGGCTCCGCCGCCGCTGTAGCGGTTCCCGCCGGAACTGCGCGTCGCGTAGCGTCTGCCTTCCCCAGAGCGGCGTGCCGTCTTGCGGCGGGTATTCTTGCTGGAGTCGTCAAGGCGCTTGGCCAGCTCGACCTGGGCGAGGTGGTCAGCGCCCTTGTCGATGGAGTCCCATTTGCCCTGCAGCGCCTGCGTGATGCGCTTCTCGTGACCGTACACGTCCTTCGAGGTCACGACATCGCCGTCGTCATCCACGCGAGCGGTGAAGTAGGTCATGTGAACGGGTATGTGCTTGTCGAGCGGAACAGCATTTTCCTCCGGCTTCTTCACGTCGAGGAGCTTGTCGACTTCTTCGGGCGTCCAGCCTTTGTCGATGCCGAGCAGGACTTCGGCCAATCGCTGCGGGTTCCTCACTCGAACGCAGCCGTGGCTGAAGGTGCGTTGGGTCGAGCCGAACAGGCCCTTGTTTGGGGTGTCATGCAGATAGACGGCGTGCTTGTTGGGGAAGGTGAACTTCACCTTGCCGAGTGCATTGCCGGGGCCGGACGGCTGATAGACGTCGTAATTGCGGATGTCGGCCTTGTACCAGTTGACGGTGCTGGGCTTCACGATCTTGCCGTTGCGCATCACCACCATGTCGCGGCGCTTGCCGCGCGCGATGGCGGGACCGATCTCGTTCATCTTGATGCTTTGCGGGACGATCCACCGGGGGTGGAAGAAGATCGTCTGAAGGTCCTCGGAGAAGATGGGCGTCTGAGTATCGAGCTCGCCGGTGATGACGCGCTCGGAGTGAACTTGCTGCCCGTCCTTGACGACGCTGACGGTGAACTCGGGAATGCTGACCCAGACGTAAGCCTCGCCCAGATCCTCCGGCATCCAGCGCCATTGCTCCATGTTGGCGCGGAGCGTGTCGAGCGACACTGTCTGGCTCTCGTTCATGGCACGGCGGGTCTTGGCGGTGATAACGCCGTTGGCCGGCTCGATGCCGCGCTTGATCTGGAAGCGCTTCACTGCGTCGACAAGCCGGTCGTCATATGTGGTCGCGTCGTAGGAACCCGGCACGCGCAGGCGCTCGCGTATCAGGGCGATGTCGGGATCGACCGCGCCGGGGCGAAGCTTGTTTCCGGATGGGATCTCGACCTGAGTTGTCTTGATGCCGTTGCGCTGCGCCAGGTAGAGCTCGCGGAGCTTGGCGAACTGTTCGTTCTGCGGGTGCAGCTTGCGCAGGATCGCATCGGGGGCATGCGACGTCGACAGCTCGGTGATCACGAGGAACGGGGGGCGCACCTGCGGCTTGCGGTCAATGTATGAGCTGAGCTGCTTTGAGGGGTCCTCAATGCGACCGCCGCGGGCGTCGCGTGCGTATTTCAGCGCAGCGAGGGACAGGGCGGTCTCGGCGGCGACCAACGTCTGCTCGGTGGGGGGCGCGGTCACCGCGTCAGCGTCGGGAAGCGTGGGGATGTCGAAGTCCTCGGCGTTGAGGGCCCAGTCGTCGGCGCGCTTGATCTCGTCGATGACGACGCGCGCGCGCTGCGTCCAACCTTTTTTGGAAACCCAGACAGGCTCGTTGCGTGCAGCGTAGAACATCCACAGTGCATCACGGTCATCCTGATGCGTGCCCGCCGGCTGCGGCTTCAACAGGTTGCGCCGGACGTCCAGCACCAACTGCTCATTGGAACCGACGAAAAGTGGTGGGGCGGGCTCGATGGGAGCGGCAACGGCGGGAGGCGCAACGAGATTGATGCCGAGCGTCAGTCCAGCGAAGAGACCGGCGACCTGGGTGGAGGGCTTGGGTACGGGAATTGGTGGCATCATCGTGCTCTCCGGGGTGAGGGGTTCACGTTTGGCAAGCTCGGCTTGGGCAGTGGTGAGGACGCCGGCAGCGGCGACAGTGTCGAGGACGAAGTTGCGGGCCCTGCGGGCAGCTTCCGGGTGGCGATCGAGGCGGCGGGCTTCGGGAGCCTGCGGGAGCGCGACGAGCAGCGCTGCCTCGGCGAGCGTGAGCTGGCGCGGGTCCTTGCCGAAATATTGCTGGGTCGCCGCGCGCACGCCTTTGGTCCGACCGCCGAAGGGTGCCAGCGCCAGATACAGACTGAGGATCTGCTTCTTGGTCAGATCGCGCTCCAACTGAATGGCGCGCAGGATCTGGCGCAGCTTCACGGATGGGGTGCGCTGATACTTGTTGTCGATGAGGCGAGCGACCTGCATCGTGATGGTCGAGCCGCCGGTGATGATGCGTCCATTGGCGAGGAGATCACGCGCAGCCCGCGCGATGCCGACAGGGTCGACGCCGAAATGCGAATAGAAGCGGCGATCCTCGAAGGTGAACAGCATCGCCAGATAGAGCTGGTCGACGTCCTGCGGATCGAGTGGCTGCGCCGGGGAAGACGTGTAGCGCACGTCGCGCGAAGCGGGGTCCGGCTGCGACGAGGACGTTGGAATGTGCGCGCCCGCAGCTTGGACGGGTGGCGGGCCAAGCTGATCGATAGCGATCTGAACAGCCAGATAGGCGCCGATTCCGAGAGTTAGAATTGCGATCGCTGCGACTAACGCGTAGCGCGTCGCGCGGTTTGGCGACGACTGGCCGCTCCTCCCGTCCGGACGATGGTTTGCAATGCATCCATCTAAAAATGCTGCGCGTAAGGAGGTTGCGCGCACGCGCGTGCCTCCACCGCCAGGACCTGCCATCACGCCCTCGTCGTGAACCCACTTCAGGCCCTCAACAGAACCTGACCCCGCGTAATCCCACAGGTTCAGGCATGAGCACGTAATCGGCCGGCAATCTCAACGAAAACCGAGAAAGCCCGTTTACGCGCTCCAAAACTGATTGGCGTGATTTGATTGGTCGAGAATATCGCGCTTTTTTGCAGAGAATTGCGGGCGTGCCGAACGCTGCTGCGCTAGGGGCAGGCTCGCGCGAAAAGTTTTCTCAGGAGTGATCGTTCGTTCCGTCGAGTGCAGGCGCACGCGCTTTTGCGAGGTGGTCGATGGCCGCGCGCAGTTGGCCGCCAACTTGATCGAGGCCGGATTGCGCTTCTTGCAACTCATAGCCCTGTAACAGGAGCACTGCGAGCTTGACGCTGCCCTCGGCGCGCTCGAGCGCTTCGCGCACCGGCTCGCCGCTGTGGCCGGTGAGATGAGCGACCATGCGCTCGCGGCGCCTAGCCAGCTTGGCGTTGCAAGCCTGGACCTCGACCATCATGCCGCGATAGATGCGGCCGAGGCGGATCATGACCAGGGTTGAGAGCAGATTGAGTGTAATGCGCTGAGCCGTGCCGGCATTCATGCGCGTGGAACCGGCAATCGGTTCGGGGCCGGTCGCTAGGAAGATCGGGCATTCGGCGCTGGTGAGCAGCGGCGTGCCGGGGTTGTTGGCGATCCCGACTGTGAGGGCACCGCGCTTGCCGGCTTCGCGAAGGCAGGCGAGTGTGAATGGCGTCGTGCCGCTAGCCGCGACAGCAATCATGACGTCGGACGGGCCGATGTCGTGTGCGGCGATGGTGTCGGCCGCGCGCGCTACGTCATCCTCGGCGCCTTCGATGGCTTGTGTCATCGCGGCTTCGCCGCCGGCGAGGAGAAGTAGAAGGCGATCGCTCGGCCAGCTGAAAGTCGGCATCAGTTCGGCGCCGTCCTGGACGGCGAGCCGGCCTGAGGTGCCGGCACCGGCATAGACAAGGCGGCCATCGGAGCGCAGTCGCGCAACGATTGCGGCAGCGGCCTGCTCGATAGCAGGACGCGCTGCTCGCACGGCTGCTACAGAGGCCAGCTGGCCCTCAATCATCGCGTCGAGGATATCGGCCGGTTGCCAAAGGTCGATATCGGCGTAGCGCGGACTTAACTCTTCCGTATTCATGCGGGAAGCGTGAACTCTCGGCGACTTGGACCAACTATATATAGTGACGCCACTCTCATAGCGTAGATGCTGGGACGCATGCATCCAATGGCCAGAACGGCGTTACTTCTTGGTGTCGATGGTGGCGGAACCGGCTGCCGCGCCCGGCTGGCCGACGTCGGCGGCGTTGTGCTGGGCGAGGGAACGGGCGGGCCGGCAAATATACGGTTCGGCATCAAGGAGAGCTTTGCGGCGGTGATGCAGGCGACTGACGCATGCCTGGAACAGGCTGGCCTGTCGCTCGAGGACGCCGACATCGTCGCGTGTCTTGCGCTCGCGGGCGCGAGCGAGCCGACGCACCTGGCAGCCGCGCGCACATACAACCTGCCGTTTGCGCATACATTGCTGACGACGGACGCACATGCCGCATGCATCGGCGCACACGGCGGCCGGAACGGCGGCATCGTCGTGGTCGGGACGGGAAGCGTCGGCTGGGGGCTGGTGAGCGGTCAGGAGCATCGCGTCGGCGGCTGGGGTTTCCCGGTATCGGACGAAGGCAGCGGCGCCTGGCTCGGATGCGAGGTGGCGCGACGTGTGCTGTGGGCGTACGACGGCCGTCGCCCGTGGACGGCACTGGGGAAGAAAGTGCTGGAACGGTTCGAGGGCGATCCGCATTCGATCGTCCGATGGATGGGGCAGGCACAGCCGCGTGACTTCGCTACGCTGGCGCCGCTGGTTGTCGAGTATTCCGTGCGCGGTGATGATCTTGCGTGCGAGCTGATGCAGATGGCTGCCCAGCATATCGATGTGATTGCAGAGCGGTTGTTCTCGATCGGGGTTCCGCGGCTGTCGCTGTCGGGCGGCCTTGCAGCCGCAATGGAGCCATGGCTCTCGAGTTCCACAAGAGCTCTGCTGGTCGAGCCGCAAGGCGACGCGCTGAGCGGAGCGCTTTGGCTGGCCCGGGTCGATGCCGAGACTTTGGCGCGGTCGCAGCAGGCAGCGGGGAACTGGTGAATCTGGTGACTCCAGACATGAGCGGCGCGAAAGCCAAGATGGCTGACGAGATCGCCGAGGCGCCAATGGTGGTCGTGCGCCAGGAAGAGGCGCTGGCACGGCCGCTGGCGGAATTGGTCGCGCGATTGAACCGCCGGCCGCCGAGGGTCGTGGTGACTTGCGCGCGCGGCAGCTCGGCGCATGCCTCGGCGTTCGGCAAACATCTGATCGAGCGCTATCTGGGAATTCCGGTAGCGCCGGCGGCCCCGAGCATTTCCAGCATCTATGGCGGAGGGCTTCACCTCAGCAACGAACTCGTGCTGGCCGTTTCCCAGTCAGGGCGCAGCGCGGACATCCTAGCATTCACGCAGAGTGCGAAGAGATCCGGTGCGCTTACGGTTGCGGTGACGAATGCCGAAGATTCTCCGCTGGCGGAGACGTGCGACATCGTCCTGCCGATCTGCGCGGGGCCGGAGCTCAGCGTCGCCGCGACGAAGACTTTCATCGGGACCGCGACGGCGCTGTGCCGACTGGCTGCGCTGTGGTCGGGCAACGATTACATGCAGCGGGCGATGGCGCGGCTGCCAGAGCGATTGGCGTCGGCTGCGGCGCTCGACTGGACGCCGGTCGTGCCTACGCTGGCGGACGCTGCCAGTCTGGTGGTCATCGGGCGCGGCTCGACTCTAGCGATCGCACGTGAGGCGGCGCTCAAGCTCAAGGAGACGTGCAACCGTCACGCGGAGGCATTCAGCGGCGCCGAGTTCATGCATGGGCCTGTGTCGCTGGTATCGCGCCGCTATCCCATCCTGATGCTGATGCCGACGGATGAAGCGGCGCCGGGTATGCGCGCGTTGGCTAGCGACTTGCGCGACCTCGGCTCGGACTTGTTCGTCGCGGAGGGCGGTGCGCCGGGGCATGGCCATCTGCCGGCGCTGACCGCGGACCAGCCGGAGGCCGACGCCATCTGTCTCATCCAGAGCTTCTATGCGATGACGGTTCAGCTCGCGCAAAAGCTGAACGTTGATGTCGACCGGCCGCGAAATCTTAGGAAGGTCACAAACACGCTATGAGTGCAACGAGAGCCCATGCCGTCGCTGCCAGTCACGTCTTCGACGGCGTTGCCGTGCTGAAGGACAGCGCGGCAATCATCGAAGGGGCGCACATCGTCGACGTGGTGCCGCGGCGCGAGGTGCCGGCGGGAATTGCAGTCGTGCATCTGCCGGGCGACGCATGGCTGGCGCCGGGGTTCATCGACGTTCAGGTCAACGGCGGCGGGGATGTGCTGTTCAACGACGAGCCAACTGCCGAGGGCATCGAAGCGATCGCGGCGGCGCATCGGCGATACGGGACCACAGGGCTGCTGCCGACGCTGATCAGCGATACGCCTGAGAAGATGCGGCAGGCGATGGTCGCAGCACGGGCGGCGGCGGCGAGCAATCCTAGCGTGCTCGGGATACACTTCGAAGGACCGTTCCTGTCGCCGGAGAAGCCGGGCGTGCACGACAAGTTCATGTTCCGCGCGCCGGATGCGGCGGACCTGGAACTGCTGACGTCGTGGCACGAGGGTGCAGTGCTGGTGACGCTGGCGCCGGAACGGGTTCCGCCCGATTTCATAACGGCGCTCGCGCGGGCGGGCGTTAAGGTGTCGCTCGGACACTCGATGGCGACATATGCGCAGGCGCAGGAGGCCATCGAGAACGGTCTCAACGGATTCACGCATCTCTTCAACGCTATGCCGCAGCTTTCGAGCCGCGAGCCGGGCCCTATCGCGGCTGCGCTTGAAAGCGACCGGGCGTGGTTCGGGATGATCGTCGATGGGGAGCACGTGTCGCCGGCAATGCTGCGACTGGCACTGCGCGGGCGGGCACGGCCGATGATCGTGACGGATGCGATGCCGTCGGTGGGTGGGCATAAGGATCGTTTCTCGCTCTATGGGAACGACATCACGGTGAAGGACGGCCGCTGCACGCGGGCGGACGGCACACTGGCCGGGGCCTCGATCGATATGGCCAGGTCGGTGCGCAATGCGGTGAGCGATCTCGGCGTGTCGTTGCCCGTGGCTTTGCAGTACGCCTCGACGGAGCCGGCAGAGTTCTTGGGACTGGGCACATTGCTGGGGCGGCTGGCGCCGGCGTTCCGTGCCGACATGGTTGCGTTCGATCCAGCCAGCATCGACGTGCTGGAGACATGGGTCGCGGGCGCGCCGGCTGGCGGCAAACTGCGCCACTGAGCCTGTGGACGACAATTTCTAGAATTCGTGGCGAAGCGGGTCGACGGCATTCGCAGAATGCAGTGTCGCGGACGCCCGTACACCAGCAAAAAATTCTCGCGTGCTGCGAGGTGCGGGGTATCTGCGTTCGCGCGCCTTAGCACAGCGGGATTTCGAATAAGCTCAGAATTTCTTCTTAGTTCGGTTAAGTGCGACCTGTCGGTACCTCTTCAGTCTCCGGACCACTTTGGATGCGGTCACGGTCAGAGAGGATACGACGATGAAGATCGATTTCACCCGCCGGCAGGCCCTGGCACTGGCCCTTGCTGCGGGCCTCGTCGGCGGCGCCACTGCGGCGCAGGCTCAGGACAAAATTCTCAATGTTTCCTACGATCCGACGCGCGAGCTCTATCAGGAGTACAACGCAGCGTTCAAGAAGCACTGGAAAGAGAAGACCGGCCGCGACGTCGAGATCCAGCAGTCGCACGGCGGTTCGGGCAAGCAGGCCCGCGCTGTGATCGACGGCCTCGAGGCCGATGTCGTGACCTTGGCGCTGGCTCGCGACGTCAGCGCGATTGCTGACAAGGCGGGTCTGTTGCCGAAGGATTGGCAGTCGCGTCTCAAGGATAACTCGGCGCCCTACACCTCGACCATCGTCTTCCTGGTCCGCAAGGGCAACCCGAAGGGCGTCAAGGATTGGGATGACCTCGCCAAGGAAGGCGTGTCGGTTATCACTCCGAATCCCAAGACCTCGGGCGGCGCCCAGTGGAACTACCTTGCTGCCTGGCACTATGCCGATCAGAAGTACGGCGGCGCCGACAAGGCCAAGGACTTCGTGACGAAGCTCTACAAGAACGTTGCAGTGCTGGATTCCGGCGCGCGCGGTTCGACCACGACCTTCGTTGAGCGTGGTGTCGGCGATGTCTTCATTTCCTGGGAAAACGAAGCCCATCTCGCCATCAAGGAGCTGGGTCCCGACAAGTTCGAGATCGTGATCCCGTCACTGTCGATCCTCGCCGAACCGAGTGTGGCCGTTGTCGACAAGAACGCCGACAAGCACGGCACGCGCGAAGTCGCCAAGGCCTATCTCGAATACCTTTACAGTGACGAGGGCCAGGATATCGCGGGCAAGAATTTCTATCGTCCGCGCAATCCGAAGTATGCCGAGAAGTACAAGAGCCAGCTCGTGCCGGTGAAGCTGTTCACTATCGACGAGGGCTTCGGCGGCTGGGCCAAGGCGTTCGACGCACACTTCAAGGACGGCGGCACGTTCGACCAGATCTACGCCCCGGACAAGAAGAGCTGAGCACGGCTCGGCTCTAGAACTCTGACGCTCATCCAGTGCCCGATCGGCTGCGGACCCACGCCGAAGCCGATCGGGACCCGCTCTCTGGAGCGAGCGTCGGGATGTGCGCCGTTCTTCGCGCGGGGGGCCCTGCAAGGGTGCGCGCAAGAACGGCAGCATCTCGTCAAGGTGGAGAAGTTGGGCGGTGAGAGGATCTTCGATGGATACCACTCTGATCGTACCTGGACTTTTCGGCAGCGGTGCCGACCATTGGCAATCCTGGTTCGAGACGCAGATTCCCGATTGCGCCCGTGTCGTGCAGAGCGACTGGAGCGAACCGGACTTGACGAGCTGGTCGGCGAGGCTTCGCGGCGAGCTCAACCGGGTCGGGGGGCGCGCATGGATCGTCGCCCATAGTTTCGGATGTCTCGCGGCGGTCAACGTCGCCACAGAAAGCAGCTCGCGCATTGCGGGCATGATGCTGGTCGCGCCGGCTGATCCGGGGCGCTTCGGATTGCAGAATGTCATCACGCAAGATGTGCTGGGCGTTCACTCCATCGTCGTCGCGAGCACGAACGATCCGTGGATGTCGATCGACAGGGCAGCGGAATGGGCCGGCTCGTGGGGATCGCAACTCATCGATCTTGGACGCGTCGGACATATCAATGTGAGCTCCGGTCACGGCATCTGGCCGCGCGGGCTCGACATCTATTGGTCGCTGCGTGGAGAGGCTTCGCGCGCGCGCGTTGCGCGTCGTGCCAGTGCTGGTGCTCTCGAACTCGGAGACTTTTGACGGCCGGTTGGTGACGTTCGTCGCGGCCATCCGTTCGTTGCAACAGAATTGTGTGTCGGTTCGGTTTCACTGCGCAGCAAGTGTCATAGACCGTCATAGACCGTCGTTGACGGGGAGGTGAGCAGGCGAAAACATCGAAATATATCAATCTGGTTTAGCGGAGCATTGCTCCAACATAACAGACTAGAACAGCGTCAGTTGCGTAACAGTAAGCGTAGGAGTGCGTTACATGTTTGGGGGAGTAGGGAAGGGGTCCAGCTTTGCGCTGGTCCTCGGAGCCGGACTGCTCATTGCGGCGGCACCGGCGACGGCGGCAGATCTCGGGGGAGATTGCTGCGCCGATCTGGAAGAAAGAGTGGCCGAGCTTGAAGCCACCACGGCCCGCAAGGGCAATCGCAAAGTATCGCTGGAAGTTTCTGGGCACGTGAACCAGGGCGTCCTCTACTGGGACGACGGTTGGGAGAGCAACGCCTACGTCGTCACGAACGACAACTCTCGCACGCGCTTCCGCTTTCGCGGCAAGGCCAAGATCGACAAGGACTGGGAAGCCGGATACCGGTTGGAAATCGGAATTCGCAGCGCCAACTCCAAGCGTTTCACGCAGAGCGATCTGGCAACGTCGGCACCATTCGATCTGCGCGACTCGTATTGGTATCTGAAGAGCAAGACCTACGGCACGGTAGCGGTCGGTCTCCAGAGCACGGCCACGGACGGTATTACCGAGGTCAATCTTTCGCAGACGAAGGATTTCTCCAAATACTCCGATATTGAGGATACGGGATTGGGCCTCTTTCTGAGGGCCACCAACGGTAACCTCGCCAGCGGCGGTGGTTCGGGCAGCGCCTACTCGTACTACAACCTCATCGGTGTGCACGGCGACCAGCCCGGCGAGGGTGAGAAACGCTTCAACGGCGTCAGGTATACTACGCCCGAGTTTTCAGGGTTCTCGGCATCCGCGTTCTGGGGACAGGACGACTATTGGGATGCCTCGCTCAACTATTCGGGTGACCACGCTGGTTTCGCTATCGAAGCTGGTGTCGGCTACGGAGAAATTACGGACGGCGGCCAGACGCAGACGGCTTGCGCGGCAATCAAAGGCGCGCCCGGCCAGCACGACACCAGCTGCAATCAGTTCGGTGGCTCGATCAGCGTCATGCACAAGGAGACGGGTCTGTTCGGCAACTTCGGCGCCGGCATCAAGAAGGACGACATCATCGAAAGCACGACGCTCTTCTCGGCGCGTGGTGTTGACGACGAGCAGACGTTCTGGTCCGCGCAGGGCGGCATCGAGAAGAAGTGGAACGCACTCGGCAAGACGACGGTGTATGGCGAGTACTATCACTACGAAGGTGGCGGTAACACGCGTACGCTGAGCAGCGCGTTTGCGGGTACGACGAATGCTGCAGCTGTCGTTTCAACGGGCGTCGAAAGCTACGGCTTTGGTGTCGCCCAGGGGATCGATGCTGCCGCGATGACGCTCTACCTTTCTTACCGCCGCGTCTCCGGTGATATCTCTATCGTGGACACGACAGTGGGCGGCGTAGCAGACGCCGGCGCTGCACAGGCCCTCGCTCTGGAAGACCTTGACCTGGTTTTCGGCGGCGGCATCATCAAATTCTGATGGCCACACCCTAGCACTTCTGCAACAAAATTTCTTGTTCGCGAAAGAAGAGAGCCGCAGTACGCGGCTCTCTTTGCATATGGCATCCACGCAATGAAATTGCCCTGATCAGCCGCATGCATCTGCAAGCGCAGTTACGAGATTCCTGCTTCATAAGCTTAGCTGTTTTTCTGCGTTCCCTTGCTGCTCCCGCGAACGTTAACTTCGCTTCGAACGAACAGGGTGGAGCACAAACGCCCACTCAGGGGGCCACCTTTGAACCGGATTGCAGACATCACCGTGGCAAACAGAGCCAGGTCGTCCGGCGTGAAAGTCAACGCTCGGACAAGACAGAGAACCGACCAATCGGCCGCTCTTTTGACGAACATCAGCTCGAACCTGAAGAGGCTGCGTACGCGTCAGGGGCATTCGCTGGAGCGCCTCGCGAAGTTGGCGGGCGTAAGCCGCGCCATGCTCAGCCAGATCGAGACCGGCAAGAGCGTTCCGACGATCAGTCTGCTGTTGAAGGTCGCCGAAGCGCTGGGCGTGCCGCTGGCAAATCTTTTGGTGTCGCCGGCGACGCGGGTGACAGTGGTGCTGCCGAAGAGCCGAGCAAAAATCGTCAGTGCCAGCAGTGGCCGGTTCACATCGCGCGCTCTGTTTCCTTTGGAGAGCACGCGGCGGGCTGAATTCTACGAGGTGCGGATCGCTGCGCAGCATCGTGAAGCGCTGGAGCCGCAGGCGGCGGGCACAAAGGAAAACGTTCTCGTCGTCTCGGGGCGCATCGAGCTGACCGTCGGCAACGAGCCGCCGGTGATCCTGCCGCCCGGCGATGCGGTGCAGTTTCATGCCGATGTACCGCACACCTATCGCAATCCCGACGGCAGTGAAGCCGTCGTGCACGTCGTGCTGACATACGTTGAGCCGATTGGAAATTCGCACCCTTTCGCGTTTGCCGGTGAGTGAGGGGTGCGAAAATGAGTGTCGCGAAAGCTCGCCGGGTGCTCCCCGGCTTTGGCCTCTCGATGGGCGTGACGATCTCGTATCTGTCGCTCATCGTTCTCATTCCCTTGACGGCGGTGTTCATCAAAAGCTCATCGCTGGGCTGGAGTGAGTTCTGGCACGTGGCGACGGCGCCGCGGGTGATGGCGTCGTATCGGCTGAGCTTCGGTGCCTCGCTGCTGGCCGCGGCGATCAACGTGGTGTTCGGCCTGATCCTGGCGTGGAGCCTCGTCCGCTATAGCTTCCCGGGACGGCGCATCGTCGACGCGCTGATCGATCTCCCGTTCGCGCTGCCGACGGCCGTGGCCGGCATCGCTCTCACAGCGCTTTATGCCCCGAACGGCTGGCTGGGCGGATTCCTCGAGCCGTTGGGGATCAAGGTGGCATTCACGCCGCTTGGCGTGCTGGTCGCTCTGATCTTCATCGGTGTGCCGTTCATCGTGCGCACGGTGCAGCCGGTGCTGGAGGATCTTGACATCGAGTTCGAGGAGGCGGCGGCGAGTCTCGGAGCGTCGCGACTGCAAACGATCCGCAAGGTCGTGCTGCCGGCATTGGCGCCGGCGCTTCTGACGGGGTTCGCGATGGCTTTCGCGCGGGCGGTCGGCGAGTACGGCTCCGTCATCTTCATCGCCGGTAACATACCGATGGTCTCGGAAATCACGCCGCTGATCATCATCACAAAGCTGGAGCAGTACGACTATGCGGGCGCGACGGCAGTCGCCGCGGTGATGCTGGTTGTCTCGTTCGTGCTGCTTCTGCTTATCAACGCGCTGCAGGCTTGGTCGGCCCGGTCGAACGAGAGGACGCGCTAGCGTGATGATCGAGAAATTCACCATTATCGTCGGCTTGGGATCGAGTGAACTTCTCGATCTGAATCACACTAGCAAAGCTTTGACGCTAGTGCCCCTTGTCATTCCCAAGTTCGCTCCCGTCCCCGGCCGCGAACCTCGGCGAACTTGGGAATGGGGGCACTAGATGGCCGTCGTCGCCCAGGCAAGTCCATTCGCGCGCGCCGAGCGCTTTGAATCCAGTCCCGCGGCGTCGGACCCTCCGATCGTCAAGTGGGTGGTCATCGGCATCGGACTGACGTTCTTTGCGTGCTTCCTGCTGCTGCCGCTCATCGCGGTATTCGTGGAAGCCTTCAAAAAAGGCTGGGAAGCGTACCTGCGTGCGATCGTGGAGCCGGATACGCGCTCGGCCATCAGGCTGACACTGCTGGCCGCCGCGATTGCGGTGCCGCTAAACGTGGTCTTCGGCATTGCCGCGTCATGGGCGGTCGCCAAGCATGATTTCCGCGGCAAGCAGTTCCTGATCACGCTGATCGACCTGCCGTTCTCGGTATCGCCGGTCATCGCCGGTCTCGTTTACATTCTGGTGTTCGGCGCCCAGGGCTGGTTCGGGCCATGGCTTATGGAGCACGACATGAAGGTCGTGTTTGCGGTGCCGGGTATCGTGCTTGCGACGATCTTTGTCACGGTGCCGTTCGTGGCGCGTGAGCTGATCCCGCTGATGCAGGCACAGGGCCGCGACGAGGAAGAGGCCGCCCTGGTGCTCGGTGCAAGCGGTTTCAGGATGTTCCTTAAGGTGACGTTGCCCAACATCAAGTGGGGACTTCTGTACGGCGTTATTCTCTGCAACGCCCGCGCAATGGGCGAGTTCGGCGCTGTGTCGGTCGTGTCGGGACACATCCGTGGTCAGACGAACACGATGCCGCTGCACGTGGAAATCCTATACAACGAATACCAATTCGCGGCAGCCTTTGCCGTCGCATCACTGCTGGCGTTGCTGGCCCTTGTGACCCTGGTCCTCAAGACGATCGTGGAGTGGCGCGCGGGCATTCAGGCACAGGAACCCGAAGCACCATGAGCATCGAAGTACGCAACATCTACAAAACGTTCGGCAGCTTCGTTGCGCTGGACAATGTCTCGCTCGAGTTCCCAACCGGGCAGCTCGTCGCGCTCCTCGGCCCGTCGGGTTGCGGGAAGACGACGCTGCTGCGCATCATTGCGGGTCTCGAATACGCAACGTCCGGCACGATCATTCTCGATGGCGAGGACGCATCGCAGACGCACGTGCGCGAGCGGCAAGTGGGCTTCGTGTTCCAGCACTACGCGCTGTTCCGCCACATGACAGTGTTCGACAACGTCGCCTTCGGGCTGCGCGTAAAGCCGCGGAAGCAGAGGTTGTCGGAGAAGGAGATCAAGCGGCAAGTGAAGGAGTTGCTCGAACTCGTGCAGCTCGACTGGCTTTCGAACCGCTATCCCTCCCAGCTCTCGGGCGGACAGCGCCAGCGTATTGCACTCGCACGCGCGCTGGCGGTGCGCCCGCGGGTGCTCCTGCTCGATGAGCCGTTCGGCGCGCTGGATGCAAAGGTGCGCAAAGAGCTGCGCCGCTGGATGCGTCGTCTACACGATGAGCTTCATATCACCTCGCTGTTCGTCACCCACGATCAGGACGAGGCGGTGGAGTTGGCCGATAGGCTGGTGCTGATGAACCGCGGCAAGGTCGAGCAGGTGGGCTCGGTGCGCGAAGTGTATGCCAATCCGGCAACGCCGTTCGTCTATTCGTTCCTCGGGGCCGTCAACAAGTTTGCCGGCCAGGTTCAAGGTGACCACCTGAGGGTTGGCGACAGTTTCATGCCGATCGCCGGGGGTACTGCTTCGACCGGCAAGGACGTGGTTGCGTTCGCGCGGCCGCACGAGTTGGAAATACTCCCAGAAGCCAACGGCGGCTCGATCGGGGTCCGGGCGACCGTCAGCCGCATTCTGGATGTGGGGGCCGTGGCCCGCGTGGAGCTCAGTGCGCCGCCGCCGGCCGGCTATGTAAACGGCAACGGGACGGGAAAAGCGGCCGATCAGCAGTTCTTCGAGGTGGAATTATCGGCCGAGAAACTTTCAAGGCTTAGCCTGGCCGCAGGCCAGCCTGTCCGACTAGTCAGCTCGCGGCTACAAGTCTTCGAGCAAGAGGCGCAGAAGTGAATTTCCAGCAGCTTCGCATCATTCGCGAAACGGTACGACGCAAGTTCAACCTCACAGACGTAGCCAACGCGCTCTACACGTCGCAGTCTGGTGTCAGCAAGCACATCAAGGACCTCGAGGACGAGCTCGGGGTCGAACTTTTCGTGCGTCGCGGCAAACGCCTTCTGGGGCTGACGGAACCGGGCAAGGAGCTTGTTGTCATCGTCGAGCGCATGCTGCTCGACGCGAAGAACATCAAGCAGCTTGCCGATCAGTTCTCGAGCAGCGAGCAGGGCGAACTGAAGGTCGCCACCACGCATACCCAGGCGCGCTACGCCTTGCCGCAAGTGGTCGTCCAGTTCAAGAAGCTTTATCCCAAGGTGCACCTCGTGCTGCATCAGGCGAGCCCGAAAGAGATCGCCGCGATGCTGCTCGACGGGAGCGCCGATATCGGTGTCGCCACCGAGGCGCTGGAGGAAAATGCGGATGTCGTCGCGTTCCCTTACTATTCCTGGGATCATGCGCTGATCGTTCAGGCAGGGCATCCGCTGGAGGCCGTCAAGCCACTCACGCTGGCTGCCGTCGCGGAATATCCGATCATCACCTATGACCGCGGCTTCACTGGTCGCCCGCGCATCGATCAAGCGTTCGAGAAGGCCGGTATCGTTCCCGACATCATCATGACGGCGCTCGATGCCGACGTGATCAAGGCTTATGTCGAGCTGGGGCTCGGCGTCGGGATAGTGGCGTCGATGGCGTTCGATGAGAAGCGCGACCCAGGCGTCAGGCTGTTGCCGACGCAGGGGCTCTTCGAGCGCAACACCTCGCGCATCGCCGTGCGGCAGGGTCGTTATCTGCGAGGCTTCGCTTATCGGTTCATTGAGCTGTGCTCGGCGGAGCTAACCGAGCAGGTAGTGAAGTCCAGCATCGCGCCGCGGGGCGAGGGCGAGGCGGATTAGCTAGCCGGTGCGGGATTTGCGCGGCGGCGGGAGGTCCTTCTCCCATCCGAACACAGAGCGGCCGTCCAGGTCGGGGGAAGCGCTACGCTCGCCGGCGATGATGGCATCGAGCGATGGGCCGGTTGCCGTTCGTTCCAGCGTGCGCGCCTGCGCATCGAGCCGCTTCAGCGTATCCAGCGTTTCATCGCGGCCGAGCTTGGCGCTTTCGACGGCCGTCTTCAGCACGCGAATGGTTTCGTCGTAGACCTTGATCGGCACCGGATAGGGGTGACGGTCCTTGCCGCCGTGAGCCAGCGAGAAGCGGGCCGGGTCCTCGAAGCGGTACGGCGCGCCGTGCACGACCTCGGCGACCATGGCAAGCGAGCGCACGGTTCTTGCGCCTACGCCGGGCGTCAGCAGCAGCTCGGGGAAGTCGACCGGACCGCGCTCGGCGGCGGCGGCGAGCGTCCCGTGCAGGCGGCGGACAAAGACGTCGGATGAGCGGACGTCGTGATGAGCCGGCATCACGAGGTGCGGCAGCATCGGCTGTGCCGGTTGCTGCACAGGCTTGTCGATGAGCGAGGCGTACGCGTCGGTGATGCGATCGGGACCGAGATCGGTCAACAGATCGAGCTGGGCCGTGCGCGACGTGGCCGCGCGCTTGTCCGTCAGGTTGACGATGTTGCCCTGCGAGTGGCCCTCGATGGCGCTGTGTGGGGCATCGACGAAATCGTGCAGGTTGCCCGAGTGCCAGTGATAGCGGCGCGCCTGACGGGCCTGATCGTTCATGCCCTGCTGCACGACCGTCCACTTGCCGTCGTCGGTGACGAAGAAGCCGTGAAGGTAGAGGTCGAAGCCGTCCTGTACGGCCGCACTGTCGACCTTGGCAACCAGCCGGCTGGCTTTCGTCAGGGCGGCAGCGTCGACGCCAATACGATCGCCGAGTGCGGCCAGCTCATCGGGTGTCTTGCGCGAATGCTTGCCGCGACCCCCGCAGACGTGGATGCCGAGTTCGGGCGACAGAGGCGTCAGTCCGCGCTTCATGGCGCCGATGACGCTGGTGGCGATGCCGGACGAATGCCAATCCATGCCCATGACGGCGCCGAAGGACTGGAACCAGAACGGATGGGACAGGCGGCGGAGGAACTCATCGCGCCCGTAATGGTGAACGATGGTTTGGGCGATGATGGCGCCGAGCGTCGACATGCGCTGCGCCAGCCATGCGGGCACGCGGCCCGAGTGGAGGGGGAGGTCTGCGCTGCCTGATCTGCGTGCCATTGGGGCCTCGATGCTCCGTCATTCTAGCAGAGTGTTCGAGCGGCGGAGCCCCTCGCGGAACCGGCGCGAACGTCAGGGGTTAGGCGTGAAACGGCAGAGGAGTTGCAGTCATGCCGCGCGGAGCGAAGTCAAAGTACACGGCCAAGCAGGAGCGTAAGGCCGACCATATCGCTGAAGGGTATGAGAAGCGGGGTGTCGGCGAGAAGGAAGCAGAGCGTCGCGCGTGGGCGACGGTCAACAAGGACGACGGTGGAGGCAAGAAGCCGGGCGGGTCGGGTCGCGGAAAGCGAACCGGCCGCCCGGCGGCTCACAAGGGTGGGCGCCTCGGCGGTAAGGCTTCGGCTGCCAGGCCCGCGGCGGCGCGATCGGCCTCGGCCAGGAAGGCAGCTGCTACGCGCAGGGCCCGGGGCCGCTGACATATCTTGCGGCGCCCCGGCCGGCCGAGCGGCTCGTCATCAGCGGCGGTCACGGTTTGAGGCAGAGATCTCCTCGCGCACTTGGGCATAGCTCAGCACCGAGAAGAGAATGGTCCCACCGAAGATGTTGCCGGCGAGGGTCGGGAGAAAGAACCGAAACGCGGCATCCCAGATCGAGATGGTGCCCGTCAGCACGCCATATATCGCCTCGGCCGACCCGGCGACGATGTGCGTGAAGCCAAATAAAGCGATGAGGTAGGTCAGGAGGCCGATGATGAAAAAGTGAAGGTCTTCGGTCGATGCCAGAATCCAAACCAGGGCAGCGATGATCCAGCCAGCGCCGATGCCCTTGGTGAACATCTCGATAGGCGAGTTCAGCATTAGCGTCATGACGACATGGCGCAACTCGCCAGTGACGACAGGTCCGAAGATTGGCAGAGTCGCAATAGCCAGGGCGAACACGAAGCAGCCGACAAGATTCGCGGCCAAGACGATTGCCCAGAGGCGCATCATCGAGACAAACCAGTCGAGCTTGCGACGTGAGATCACCGGCAGGACGGCGGTCAGGACATTCTCGGTGAAGAGTTGCTGGCGGCCCAAAATGACGATGAGGAAGCCGACGGCGTATCCGAGCTTGGCAACGATGGGTCGCCATTCCGATGCGGGCAGGTGGGCGGCAAGTGCGGCCTCGGTGAGGAACGAGAAGCCTATCGATATTCCTGCAGCGACACCTGACCACCAGAGCGCCGAGAACGGTCGCACCAGCTCGGCTTCTCCTTCGGTTCGGACAATCTCGTAGACGACGGCGGCGCGCGGCCGGCGCGCTTCCTTGACATGCTTGACCTCGTCACGGCTGAGGCCGTCTCCCGGCTTGGAATCGGTAGGGGATGGAGGCTTTTTTGCCGTCACTTGGATCACCACATTTGTTGGGGTAACGATTGCCCTGAGAATCACAACGGGTCCGCGCCGCTATCGGGATAGCTTATCGCCGGGCCCGCGCAAATGAGAGGTGGCCCATGGCGGAACCAGTGAAGGTTTCCATCCCCCATTCCCTGGGGAAGGCTGAAGCGATGCGGCGGCTGGAATCGGGCCTGAAAGGAATCCCGACGAACAGCGTGCTAGCGCTGGAGCAGCAGCCGTGGATCGATAACAAGTTGCCATTCGTCGTTCGGGCGCTGGGGCAGTCGATTCCAGGCTCGATGCAGGTCGATGACGACGCGGTGCGGATTGAGGTGATGTTGCCGGCACTGCTCAGGAAACTCTGGGAGCCGCTTAAGGATCAACTGCTCGGCCGCGCGAAAGTGCTGCTGGAAAAGAAGTAGTGGGCCTCAGCGGGTGCCCCCGCCACCATATCCGCCCGAGCCGCCGCCGTATCCGCCCATGTTGCCGCTCGGGCGACCTCCTCCGCCGTAGCCGCCCGGCCGACCACCAAAACCTCCGCCGTTGATGATGATGTCCATACCGCGCGCGCCGCCGCCGTAGTCGTCATCGGGTTCGTACGCCGGGCGCTTCTTGCGTGGTGGTTCGTAGTCGTTGGTCGCCTGCCGCTTCTTGACCTTCTTTTTCGGCTTGTCGTCGTCGTCGGCCTTGATGGTTTTCCTCGGCTTGGCGCCGTTCTCGCACGCCTTGCGCTCGGCCGGCGGGAACGAAGCATCAATGATGCCGTCGCGCGAGGTGGTGGGCAGCGGCTCGATCTGCGGAACGTTTGCAACGAATGGGAAGGCGATGTCGAAATCGGCCGCATCGCGGTCGGGCAGATCCTGCCAGTTGAGCGGATCGCTGACGTTCTTGTCGCTGTCAATGCGGATGATCTGACCCGGTCGGTCGAGGACGCGGCAGGTCTTCTTCTCGGAGGTTACCTCGATGGCGCCCTCGTGCAGGAGAAGCCAGGAGCTTTTATCGGGCAGAACGTAGACGTCGAATATCGTGCCGCGAACGGTGATCGAGGCGTTCGGGGTGCGGATCTCGTAGCTCTTCTTGGAAGCAACGCCGGTGATGAAGCGGAACGCGCCGGTGGTGAGGTCGAGGATGATTGAGCCGGATTTCTTGTCGCTGTCGTAGACGAACTTGTCCAGAACCATGCGCGCGCCCGGGCCGAGAGCCAGTTTGGTGTCGTCGTTAAGGCGAAACTCGCCGCGGCCGTCGTTGCTGACCTCGATGACCTCTTGCTGGCGAACGACGTCCCCGACCTCCAGCTCGCGCTCCTCCTGGTCAAAGTCGGCCTTGACGAGACTGACGATGGTGCGCGCGTCGCCGATCTCGGCGCCGGGGCCAGCCAAGACCGCAGCCGGTGCGAATATCAACGCTCCGAGCACCAAGGCTCGCCAAGCGACGCGCTGCGGCACAACCGCCATTGCAGTTCTCCATCGACAGACGCGCATGCTAGCCCAGGGGTTGAAATCATCCAACAATTCCCGGCAACGTGGCTTTTGATGGTGTCGCGGGGATGGCGCGGCTCGGTAGCAGCCTGGACGTCAGGGAATGTTGACACAGGACGGAACCGGTCCAAGCAGTGGCGGGTTAGAACCGTCGTTCACCGGGATCACACATGCCACGCTATTACTTTCATGTCCGATCGACCTCCGGCCTAGAAATGGACCGACTTGGCGTCGAGTTCAAAACCATCGACGACGCCATAGCTGACGCGCGCAAGGCCGGGGCCGAGATGCTGCTGGATCAGGCGGTCGAGGAAGTGCGGGCTAAATCTCAGGCGGTCTTCGAGATTACCGATGCTGCCGGGGAGGTTATCGCCCGGGTTCCCTTCAGCGGATAATGGTTCCCGGCGCATTCCATTGGATCAGCCGGTAGATGCCCTCGGTAATATGGCGGCTTGGGCAGCATCGATGCCTGGGCCGCCTCCACGTTCAAGGGCCGCGCGAGCGGCCCTTGGCTTTTTGGGACGGCTTAGGCTGTTAAGCCGCGTCGCTGCCGCGGTCGGCCGACAAGACGGCGTCGAAGTCGACGGGTGGCAAAGCTTCGAAGGCCGGGGCAGCAAATAGGTAGCCTTGCATCAGGCGTATGCCGAGGTGACGCAACACGACGGCTTCGCTTTTGCGCTCGACGCCTTCGGCGACAATTTTGATGCCGAGCAGACTGCCGATCGCTGCAATCGCACCGACAATGGCCTGGCGTGCGCGGTCGCTGGCGATGTTGCGAACCAGCGCCATGTCGATCTTGATGATATCGGGCTGGAAGTCGGCCAGAAGGTTCAACCCCGCGAACCCGGCGCCGAAGTCGTCGATCGCCGTCTTTAGTCCCTGACTTCTGTAAGTCGCGAAGATGCGCTTCAGATAGTCCGGGTCAGCGACGTGCTCGCCTTCGACCGTCTCGAAAATGATGTTTTCGACGGGGAAGCCGGTTCGACGTGCGGCCTCGAGGGAGGTCTGCAGGCAGCGGGACGGCTCATAGATGGCGCCCGGCATGAAGTTGATGCTGAGCATGGTCTGCATGCCGAGCTCGGCAGCGAGCTCGATGGCGCGGACACGGCATCTTTGGTCGAATGCGTACCGGTTTTCGTCAGTGACGCGCGACAGGACGGCGCCAGCTGAGCTGCCGTCGATGCCACGAACGAGCGCCTCATAAGCGAATACGCTTCTCTCCTCGATATCGACGATGGGCTGGAAAGCCATCGAGACGTCGAAGTCGAGGGTGGTCTTGCAACCTTGGCAACGGGGATTGGACATGGTCAACGCGGAGTTACTTTTCACTCGCAACCTACCGGGCAAATCTTACCGAGTGGTTTGCGGCTCGCCCGGTTAGCGCTTGGGGACGAGCGGGGAGCGGATCTCGATCTGGACAATGTCGCCGACGAGGAAGCCGTAAGCGGTCATGTCGAAATCGCTGCGGCGGATGCGCGTGGTGGCGCGCATCTGACGAACGCCGGAGCTGTCGGGTGGCTGCAACTCGACGTGCAGGGTGATCGGTCGGGTGATGCCGCGGACGGTCATGTCGCCGGTGAGGTCGTAACTGCTGGTGGACTTGCCGCGGATGCTGCGGCTCTTGAAATGCATGCTCGGGTACTTGGCCACGGAGAAAAAGTCGGGCCCGCGCAACTCGCCTTCGGAGACTGGATTGCTCGCCTTCAAGGTGCGTGTGTCGATGACGACGTCGACGCTGCCCTTCTGCGGGTCGGCATCGTTGACGTCGGCGGTCCCGCGGACGCCGGTGAAGCGGCCCTGGCCGTTCGAGAGGGGGAGGCTGTAGGCGAATCGCACGTCGGCGCGGCCAGTATCGAAGACGAAGGGCGCGGCGTGGAGCGGACCGACCGCCAGGACGGTGAAGAACAGGGCTGTGGCCAGCGTGCGAAACCGCATGGACATGCAACTTCCCCTGTGAATACTGCTAGAGCTGCTGGGAGTGGCACCATAGCTCTTTGGCGCCAGCGTGGCCTTGACGACACACAAGTCAGGTAAACGGGTAGACCCCCTACCCGGGCCATGCGCATGCCCAATATTGATTGCAAAGTTAGAGCGTTGATTTGCTGGAGGGCACCGATAATGCGACTTGCACCGACCTTCGCCGCCGCGCTGCTGGCAGTAACCACGCTGGCATCGTCTGCGCTGGCGTTTGACGTGCAAAATGGCGGAAGTTTCTCGGGCGGCGGCGGGGCCAATCTGGCGCCGGATGTCGCTACGCCTGGCGTTAGCATCGACACCGACCTCAGGGCGCAGCTCGGGCTGGCCGAGGAGAAGACGAAATCCTCGCCGCTTACCTCGTCGGGGGGCATGTCGTTCAGCGGGGGCGTGTTCAGCGGTAACCGCAACCTCAACACGACGACAATGGGCTACGACGAGAGCCCCTGGGTGGCTCCGCGCCGTCCTGCCGGTCGCGACTGAGCCCCGGTATCGCATCACCAAATTCAAGCAATGGCCTCGGTCTGTGACCGGGGCCATTTTGCATTTCGGCCCATTGCTGATGCTGGACGAATGCCGGCATCTGACTTGTTCACCGCGTTCGGCGACTATGGGTCGTTCGGATCACGGCGGGAGATGCAACCTACATGACGGCGGCGTCGGAGGTTCCAGCGGGCGGCTTTGTGCGGGCGCGGCTCGAGGCGGCGCTGCTGAGCCCCATCCGGGCGTTTCGGCTGCGTTACCTGCCGCTGCTGATGGTCTATTTCGCCTACGGAGCGCTGGGCCTCATCGCCGTGGCGGAGAGCTTCTGGGTGAAGAAGGCGCTTACGCTCAGCCCAGCGGAGCTTGCTGCACTCAATGTGTGGATCACCCTGCCGTGGACGGTGAAGATGGTGTTCGGCGAGCTGGTCGACAGCGTGCCGATCCTCGGTTCACAGCGGCGAGTCTACGTATTCGTCGGCGCGGCTTTCATCGCCGCGGGCATGGTCCTGCTAGCGGGCGCCGCAGGAGGATGGCTGACCTTCGCCAGTCCGGAGAACATCTACCGGCTCGGCGCATTTATCAGCGTGCTGGGCGTTGTCATCCAGGATGTCGTCGCCGATGCGATGAGCACCGAGGTCGTCGATCGCGAAAACCCGGACGGTACGCCGCGAGACAGGGAAGAGGTGGATCGTGAACTCGGCATGGTGCAGGTGCTGGGTCGCCTGGCATTGTCGTTCGGCATGTTCTGCGTGGCGGGGCTCGCGGGTTGGATCGCCAGCGTCTACAGCTACGAGACGGTGTTCCTCGCCGGGCTGGTCATTCCGATCATATCCGTCAGCGGCGCGCTGCTCATCAGCCTGCGTCCGGTGGAGCGGCGCGCGATCGACTGGCGCATTCTCGGCGGCGGCATCGTGTTCGGCATCTTCGTCGTAGGGCTCGCCGGTGCGGACGTGCCGTTCAACCAGGAGATCGTGTTCATCGTATCGATGGCGGTGATCTGCGGGATGCTGTGGCGTGTCGTGCGCCAGCTCGAGCCGGCGACGCAGAAGATCATTTTCTATGCGGCGCTGATCATTTTCATCTATCGCGCGATGCCGCTTGCGGGGCAGGGCTACACCTGGTTCGTGATCGACGTTCTGGGTTTCGACGAAGCGTTCCAGGGTACGCTGGCCCAGATCGGCGCAGCGCTGGCGCTGATGGGCATGTGGTTCTTCTCCGATGCCATCACGCGGCGGCCAGTGGCACAGGTGCTGCTGTGGTTGACGGTGATCACGACGGTGCTATCGCTGCCGGCATTCGGCCTGACGCTGGGGCTCGCCAACTGGACGGAGCAGGTGTTCGGCTTCGGGGCGCGGACGATTGCAATCATCGACGCGGCAACGACGTCACCTTTCGCGCAACTCAGCATGATCCCGCTTTTGACGCTGATCGCGATATATGCGCCGGCCGGTCATCGGGCGACGTGGTTCGCGCTCATGGCGTCGCTGATGAACCTCGCGCTCGTCGCAGGGGCTCTGCAAACGAAGTATTTGAACGAAATTTTTGTAGTCAGCCGGGGCCAGTATGAGAATGTGCCTGTGATCGTCGGTATCTGCCTCGTGATGGGCTTCGTCATTCCCATCGTGGCCATTCTAACGATCGGGCGTCGCCTGCGGTGAGCGGCCATCAAATGGTGGGCGTTGATGGCCGTCAATGTCCTGGTGAGGGTTTCCCGCTGACAGTGGCAACTGCGCGGCTGCCGGCCAGCGCAAAAACGGGAGAGACGAAATCATGAAGCCGACAACGACGTGGATCTTGATTGCGGACGGCGCGCACGCGCGCCTGTTCGTCAATCGCGGGCCGGGCAGGGGAATCGAGGCGGTCGAGGGCGGCGTGATCAACGGCGATCATCGGCCGGATCATGAGCTGGTGCGCGATAGCCTCGGCCGCTCGTTCGAGTCCGTGGGTGATACCCGGCACGCGATCACGCCAAAGACCGATCCCCATCGCGAGCTGAAGCGGGACTTTGCCAAGCACCTCGCCGAAATCCTGGACCAGCGCTATGCGGAGAAGGCGTTCGACCGGCTGGTGATCGTGGCGCCGCCAACGGCCCTTGGCGATCTTCGCGCGGCGTTGACGCCGCAGGTCAGGCCGCACGTGTATGCCGAGTTGGACAAGGACCTCGTGAAGACGCCGACCGCGGAACTAGCGCAGCACCTCGGGGCGGTTATAGCGGTCTAGTTTTGCTCCTGCGGCATGCGGCGCCGCAGCATTAGGAAGCGTCTCACGACGGGCCGGATCGTGCCGACCTGTTGTGGGATTACGCTTGAGTGGTGAGCATAACGCCGCTACGTTCGCGGCCATGGGACAGGGGTTGCGTAAGTATCGCGTTGTTGGGGCGGCGTTCGCGCTGCTCGGCGTCGCGCTTTATGCGCTTCTGCTCCCCGGGCATCTCGCCTCGCAGTTCAGCGCACAGCTTCATCGCGGAGATGTCGTTGCCGGCGTGATCTGCGCCACCGACGACTCCTCGCCGGCGATGCCCGCGACGAGCTGCCCGATCTGCAAGGGGCTTGCTGCCTTCCATCTGGCGCTAACGCCGCCCGACGCTATCGCTCTGCCGGTCATGCCGCATGCGGCGCCGGTGATGGCATCCCTCCGGGACCACGTCGCGTCGATCGCGCCCGTGCGCCCGAGCAGCCGAGGACCACCACTTCCCATCGCCTGACGGCGGCTTTCCGTCTGCGCCTGCCGCGTTGTTCGCAGGTAGCCGGAGCCGCTGAGCACTCGCGTATCAGTCATGTCGCGCGCCAGTACGGGCGTGCCGGTGTTCCCGCGTAGCGTTTGGGAGTTGTAAAAGTGTATTGGACCATCAGGGCGCCGCTCGCGTGTGCGGCTGCCGCAGCCATAGGTTGCACGTTTGCCGAGGGAGCTAGTGCTCAATCGGCCGAGACCAAGACGACGCCGTTGCCGCCTATCGTCGTTGAGCAGACGGCCGTGCCAGCGAAGCCGAAAACCACGAAGAAGAGCCAGAAAACGAAGTCGAGCCCGGCGGCGGCCAGTGCGCCGTCAAGCGGCCCGATCGCCGCTGCCGGTTCGCAGGGCGTGGGCACGACCGCTCGGGCAGGCAGCCTCACGGTGCCGAACATTGATGAGGCGCGCAGAGAGATCAATCAGGTGCCGGGCGGTGTCGCGCTCGTTCCCGGCAGCGCCTATCAGGAGTCGACGCCGTCCAGTACGATCAAGGACGTCCTGGACTACGTGCCGGGCGTGTTCGTGCAGCCCAAGTGGGGCGATGACTCGCGGCTGTCCATCCGTGGATCGAGCCTGTCGCGGAATTTCCATCTGCGCAGCGTCCAGCTGTTCATGGACGGCATCCCGATCAACACGGCCGACGGCTATGGCGATTTCCAGGAGATCGATCCGTCTGTCTATCGTCACGTCGATGTCTACAAGGGTGCCAATGCACTACGCTTCGGCGCGAATTCGCTTGGCGGCGCAATCAACTTCGTGATGCCGACGGGCTATGACGCAGATGCCTTGAAGACGCGCGTCGACGTAGGCAGCTTCGGGTTTCACAAACTTTCGACAAGTTCGGGCGGTGTCGTCGGGCCGGTCGACTACTTCATCGCCGGTACGTGGCAGGAGGTGGACGGCTTCCGCGACCACTCGTGGGGCGAGAGCGTCCGCGGCAGCATGAATGTCGGCTACAGGCTGTCGGAGAATGCGGAGACGCGGTTCTACATCAACGCCAACTCGGTCGAGCAGCGCATTCCCGGCAGCGTGACGAAAGAAAGTGCACTGACGACGCCGGAGAAGGCAGCGGCGAACAACATCACGTTCGATCAGCAGCGCAACATCGACACGGTGCGCGTGGCCAACAAGACTACGCTGCGGATTGCACCTGGAACACTGGTTGAGTTCGGAGCTTTCGGCGTCGACCGGCACCTCATGCATCCGATCTTCCAGTGGCTCGACTACAAGTATCGGGACTATGGCGGGTTTGCCCGCATCGAGGACGAGAGCCGGATCGCGGGAATGCGCAATCGCTTCGTCGGCGGTATCAACCTGCACAACGGCACGATCGACAACAAGCAGTATCAGAACCTGGCGGGCGCAAAGAAGGGCAACCTGCTTTCGAGTTCTGCCGACGATTCAAATAACGTCTCGATGTACGCTGAGAACTCGCTCTACTTCGTCCCGGACGTAGCGCTGGTCACGGGACTGCAGTTCCTGCATGCGACGCGCGACCGCACGGACCGGC
This sequence comes from uncultured Hyphomicrobium sp., assembly GCA_964493785.1. Taxonomy (GTDB): domain Bacteria; phylum Pseudomonadota; class Alphaproteobacteria; order Rhizobiales; family Hyphomicrobiaceae; genus Hyphomicrobium_A. The sequence continues at coordinate 173,652 of CAZBPM010000004.1, forward strand.
TGCGCGCGGCCAACGATCCTGCGAATTCGTCGGGGCGTACCGAGTTCGACCTGTGGAGCCCGAAGGCCGGCCTGCTGTGGGACGTCACTCGCCATTCGCAGGTGTTCGCGAATGTTTCTCGCAGTGCGGAGGTGCCAAGCTTCGGCGAAAGCTCTGCCGTTTTGGGTGTACGTTTTTCCGACATCAAGGAGCAGACGGCGACAACCTACGAGATCGGTACACGCGGGCGGACCAGGGACTACACATGGGATCTCGCACTCTATAGAGCGAACATCGACAACGAGCTGCTGTGCTTCGCCGTGCCGGGTACGTTTGGAAGTACGTGCCAGGTTGCGAATGCCGACAAGACGATCCATCAGGGCGTGGAAGCGGGATTCGGATTTGCGGCCACGCGCGGATTGTTCGTCAGAGGTCGCTCCGCCGACGAGGTGTGGGTCAACTCGGCTTACACCTTCAGCGATTTCCGCTACGACAACGACGCGCGCTGGGGCGATAACGAGCTGCCGGGCGCGCCTCGGCATTTCCTGCGCTCTGAGGTGCTCTACAAGCATCCGAGCGGCATTTATGCAGGACCGAATGTCGAGTGGGTTCCGGAGGCTTATTTCGTCGACAGCGCGAACAGCTTCAAGACGCAGTCATACGTCCTGTGGGGTGCCAAGATCGGGTTCGACAATGGCGGTCCGATCAGCGCTTACGTAGAAGGGCGCAACCTCGGCGACGAAAGTTATATCGCTAGCGCCAGCACATCGACGGACCTCGGCGGCAAGGACGCGACGGTGTTCGAGCCGGGCAACGGGCGGGCCTTCTACGCCGGCGTGCAGTACAAGTGGTGACCACAACCCGAGCTTAAGCATCGTGTGGGAATTCTCGCGCGAGCAGCACGGAACATCGATAGGTCAGGCGCGCCGCCCGCTGCTGCGGGCGGCGCCTGATCCCCCATATCGGAAGATGGAGACCAAGAATGAAAAGCATCGGAATGGGAGCGCTTGCCTCGGCAATCGTCGTCGCGCTTGCGTCGCCGGTGGCGGCGCACGCTTCGCTGGAGGTCAAGGAAGCGAAGGTCGGTGCTGGCTACAAGGCGGTCATCAACGTGCCGCATGGTTGCGAAGGTCAGGCAACGAACGAAGTCAGTATCGATATTCCAGAGGGTGTCATCGGGGTGAAGCCGATGCCCAAGCCGGGCTGGAAGCTGTCGCTGGAAAAGGGCGCGTATGGACGCTCGTACAACTTCTATCACGGCGACAAGAAGAGCGAGGGCGTGAAGAGGGTGACGTGGAGCGGCGGGGAGCTGCCGGACGAGTATTTCGACCAGTTCGTGCTGTCGACGTTCATTGCAGGTGAGCTTGCGCCTGGCAGCCAACTGGCATTTCCGGTAACGCAGAAATGCGCTGGGGGTGAGCTGAAGTGGAGCGAGATCGCGGCCGCGGGCGTCGATCCGCACAGTCTCGATCATCCAGCTCCGACGCTGCTGTTGGTAGCGGGGGCATCCGATGATCACCACCATCATCACGGCCAAACCGGCGCGGCAAGTGCCAATGGCATCGCTATCTCCGGAGCCTGGACGCGGCCGGCCAGCGCGGGCGGCATGGGGGTCGGCTACGCCAACGTCAGCAATTCGGGGACAGAGCCAGATGTTCTGGTTGGGGCTTCCTCGGACGCAGCCGATCGCGTCGAGCTGCATGAGACGACCATCAGCGCCGATGGCGTCGCCAGCATGAAAAAGGTCGAAAGCGTCGAGATTGCACCGGGCAAGAGCATCGAGCTGAAGCCGGGCGGACTGCACATCATGCTGATCGGGCTCAAGAACGCGATCAAGGACGGCAGCAAGGTGAAGGCGCAGCTCAACTTCAAGAAGGCAGGTGCGATCGACGTCGAGCTGGAAGTGAAGACGTCCGCACCGCAAGGCGGCGCCGACGAGCATAAGCACCATCAGCACTGATGCGTGAGGGGGCGACGCCGGCGACAGCCGGCGCGGCCCCGCGCGTGCTCAGCGTGCGATGAGAAGTGCGATGGTCGTGCTGGCGAGAACGCGGGTCGCCTGACTGCCGAGCACGAACTTCGCCAGACCGCGGCGGCCGTGCGACGACATGACGATGAGATCGCAGCCGCGGACCTTAGCCTCCTCGACGATGCCTTCGGCAGGGTACTGGTCCTTGACGTGAACCCCGTCGCAAGGGACGCCGAGGGTTGCGGCTTTCTTCTGTACGGCTTCGAGGACCTTCGATGCGTTGCCTTCGGAGGCCTTCTCGTATTCCTCGACCGGAAAGGCGACGGCCCATTCGCCTGAGACGGCGGCGGTCCAGGGTTCCGTCACAGTGATGACCGTGACCTTCGCCTGCATCAGTCGGGCGATGTCGAGCCCCTGGTCGACGGCTCTCTGCGCTAGCTCGGAGCCATCCGTGGCGATGAGAATGTGCTTATACATATGTCACCTCAATGGGCCGGTCATGGAATGATGCACTACAATTCCCTAATCGCTAGCGAGGATCCAGCTGTCACGTCGGCGGGGCCTAGGAAGGCTGGGCAAATTTCCTGTCGACGCTGATGCGGGTCAGCTCGGACTTGCCCAATCGTCCCGCAGGGCCCACTCTTGGACAAAACAACGAGGGTCTAGAGCGGCATGCGGTACGGCTTCGGACTGGGGCGGGGGGCAACCTCGTCCAGGGTGGCACGGTGTGCATCGCGCCTGGCTTTGGCCGGTCTTGCGGGGATGGTTGGCGTTGCAGGTGCCGCTGCAGGCAGCGCGGATGACGTCGATACAGCTCTGATCGTGGCCATCGACGTGTCGAACTCGGTGGACGAGCAGCGCTACAAGCTGCAGATGGAGGGCATCGCCCAGGCTCTGGAGGATCCCGGTGTCATACAGGCCATCACTGGCGGGGCCAAAGGTGGGATCCTGTTCTCGTTGGTGACCTGGTCGGATCAGCCGACGCTCAATCTGCCGTGGACGTACATCGCCAACGAGGCCGATGCGAAGGCGGCCGCGCGCAAGGTCCGGTCGATGCCGCGACAGAGCGGCGAGTTCACCTGTATGGCCCGCATGATGCGGGTGGTTTCGGACAAGGTAGTTCCGCAGATACCGGCAAAGGCTGCGAAAGTGGTTCTCGATATCTCGGGGGACGGGAAAGACAACTGCAACAGCGTGGAGCCGGTCGAGCAGCTGCGGGACGAACTGGTGAAATACGGCGTGACCGTCAACGGGCTGCCGATCCTGACGCCCGAGGGGCCGGAGGTCGTGACGCCCGGCGCGCCGTCGGCACAGTCTTATCTGCCGGCGCAGCAGAAGGCCGATCCGCTGGAAGAGTGGTTCAAAGAGAGCGTCAAGGGCGGGCCGGGATCGTTCGTGCTTCCGGCGAACGGTTATGCCGACTTCGGGCGCGCGATCCGGCAGAAGTTCGTTCTGGAAGTGAGCGAAGGCGGCAGCGCGGTGAGACGCGAGTTTGCGGCGGGCTCGCCGTTCTTTTTCACGCCGTAGCGGTCGCGGATCCTGCGCGCTCTTTAGTTGACTTGAGCCCGCTCGAGGTTCTTCACCTTGTCCATGTTGAGTGCCTTGTCCTTGCCATGCAGAGACAGGAGGCGCGACGAGTTGACGTCAGCGCCGTTGAAGTCGGCGCCAGCAACCGATGCGCCGGTCAGATCGGCCCCGGCCAGTTCGCTGCCACTCAGATTGGCCCCGGTCAGATCGGCGTTCCGCAGCACGGCATATTCCATCATAGCGCGCGAAAGGTTGGCGTCCTTGAAGGTCGCGCCATCGAGCTGGCTCGACTTGAACACGCCGCGCATGAGGCCCATCGACTGATTCTTCATGTCGGCGGACAGATTGGCGCCGGTGAAGTTCGCGCCGGTCAGATCGGCGCGCGAGAAATCGGCGGCGATGCGTGCGCCGGAAAAGTCGGCGCCGGCAAGCTTGGCGTCCATGAGCTGGGTCGCGAACAGGCTGGCACCCTTCAGATGGGCGCCGGTGAAGTTCGATTTCAGTCCCCAGGCCTGATCCAGAACGACGCCTTCGAGATTGGAGCCGGCGAAGCTGGTGCCGTTGATGCGTGCGGCTTGAAGCTTGATGCGACGCAGATCGAGCCCGGACAGGTCGAGGCGGTTGAGCCTGCGTCCTGAGAAATCAGCGGTGCCGGTGGGGCCAGCCTCTGCGATGGCGGCGATGACCTGGGAGCGGGTGAAGTCGGGTTTATTGAACTCGTCCGAGCCGAGGTCTAGGTGGTCGACCATATCGGCGCGGGCCGGGGGAGCCGCCGCGAACGCGACCAACGCCGCTAGCGCGATGCCGGGCAGTATCTGTGTCGCGTTCATGGTTCCCGCTCTCTTCAAAGGTCTTGGGAATCGGCCGAGGCGCAGCGCCAGCTCTTGATCTGCCAGTCCGGATGATTCTCCGACCAGCGGGGCAGGTGCGGCTGCGCTTCGTACAGGCAGCGCTTGGCGTCAACGTCGTGTGCCAGCGGAACGCGGTACTCCTTGCAGGTGCTGGGCGAGCTGATGAGACAAGCGGAAATGACGATCGCAATCATTCTGACCTCCAAGCCGACAGGCCGCGCGACCGCGGCCCCGGACAGAACATGCGGGGCACGCGCATCGGATGCGCGCCCCCTGGTTGTCCTATACGGGCGGTGGAAGCATTTGGTTACAGCGGGGCGCCCCGCAGGACGCAGCCAGCCGATCAGGCCGTAATCAGGATCTCGCCCTTGCCGATCGTCGCGAGATCGCCTGTGTACTTTCGTACAATGCTGGGCAACGGCTTGGGCGCGGATGCCCCGAGCTTTGCCTTCAAGTAGCGGCTCAGGATGGGCAGGATTACGAGGTCGTGTCGGCCAGCGTCTGCGAAGGTTGGCAGGAGCTGTTCGACGGAAGGGCCGATCAGGGTGCCGCGGCGCAGAAGCAGTCCGGGATCGGCGCCGAAGCCGAGCTCGGTCCAGATGGTGCCGCCGACCATGCGGGAGCCGGCGAAGCTTCCGCATTTGCCGCGAATGTAGATCGTGCCGCGGCGCATGCGGTCGCCTACGCGATCACCGGCATGTCCGTCGATGACGATGAGCCCGCCCGTCATGCCGAACTTATCGCCCGGCGTGAGGCCGCCGACTTGGCCGGCCGCCGATCCCTTGACGAAGATCTCTCCGCCACTGAGGCCGGTGCCGAGGAGCGCACTTGCGTCGCCGCGAATTTCGAGGCGGCCACCGCGCATGCTGCGGCCTGCGCCGACGCCGGCATCGCCTTCGACGATCATCTTATCGCCGTCCTCGAGGTAGGCGCCGATGAAGTCGAGCTTGCTGGTCGAGCCTTCGATGGTGACCGTGGTCCCGGGCTTGCCGGAAACGGCGAATGCATCGCCGACCTTCAGGCCACTCTTGGTGGTGCCGATGTCAAGCCTCAGGACCTCGGCTAGCGGAGTAGTGGCGAGGTGCTTGGGCGTGAGGCGCGATAGATCCAGGCGCTCGACGGGGGCAGAGGTAAGGCGGAAGGTAAGACCGCTCATGGCAGCAGCTCCCGGAGCTTGTAGTGATGTTGACCGAGCTTGCCGCCGTAATTGCCGGCGGTGATGCGGGTGACGCCCTTGGCGGCGCCGACCTCGAGAACCGTCTTGATGCCGGCGCGCATGGCGTCGGCGACGGATTTGGAGGTCAGTCCGTCGATGACGATCTCGAGCACGGCGATGGTGTCGGGGCTGACCTCGGACTTCACGCGGCCGCGCAGCGTCGGGCAGAACGCGTCGTTGGTTGAGGCTATGGCTCCCTTGTACTTGGAGCCGACCTTGGAACCGGAGCGGACGATGCCGCCTGGGAATGGCGTGATGACATCGGGCACGTTGGCGATGGCGTCGACGGCAGCTTCCGTCGTTTGCAGGAGGCCAGCGCGGTCGTTGCCGAGAATCAGGATGTTGCCGCCGCCGACCGCGTCGGTGACGACGCCGGTCGTTTCCTCGATGACGAACTCGCCGTCCATGACGGGGACGCGCCAGAAGCGCTTGTCGCCGAGCTTCTTCGCTGTCTGGAAGCCGTCGCCGAAGTAGCGCGGGCCCTTGCCGAGGCCGATGCGCTTGTCGGAGTCGACGCCAGCGTAACAGGCGGAGCCCGGGCTCGTCAGCACGCACTGGCCGACGCGGGTCTTGAGCTGGTTGGCGGCAGCGTCGGGCGAGAAGCCGAACAGGAGTACGCGAACGCCGGGACGACCATCGGGGGTTTCTTCTGGCTTGAGCTCGCGGTCGATGCCGACCTCGGCACCGGCGCCGATGACGGACGTGCCGAAGCCGCTCATGGTCACGGCGGCGATGCGCGCCCACTTCATGGTGTCTGCGGTAATGATGACGCCCGTGCCGGCCATGCCGAAGGCCTCGGCGAACGTGTCGTCGATCTCTATTCCGTTGATCTTCATGACGACGTCCTGGCCCTCGTCGGCTGCACAATGATCTCCCCGCGACCGCCGTCGATGATCTCGTCATCAGAGAGGCGGAAGTTCTCCATGCGCACCGTGTGGTAGCGGTCGAAGTATTCCTTGAGCGGCTTCTCGATGGAGCGGTCGTACTCGGGACGTGCGACGTGAGTCGCGCCGTTGACGATCTTGATCACCTTACCGTCGCGGACGATCAGCTCGCCATTCTTGAACACCAGTTCGGGCGTCGTGAACATGCGCTCGCGGTTGGCGTCGTCCTTGTAGACGGTGATGTCGGCGCGGGCGCCAGGGCCAACGTGGCCCAAGTCTTTCAGGCCGAGGCTCTTGGCGGGACCGGCACGTGTCAGAACCGCGATGTCGTACAGCGAATACTCGCGGTCGAGGTGCGGGAGCGTCGAATACTTCAGCGCGTCCGGGTTCACGTGCAGCATGGTTTCGCGGCGGAAGTCGCGGTCCATTAGCAGGCGGATGAGGTGGGGGTACGTGTAGAACGGCCCGCCGTTCGGGTGATCGGTGGTCAGGAAGATGCGCCACGGGTCGTCGCAGAGCAGGAACGTCTCGAGGCCGATCGCCCACTGCAGCGCGTGTACGAAGCTCTTGTCGCGATAGCGGAACGGGACAACGCCGCAGCCGGCGTCGCACTCGATGTCCATCACCACCCAACGCTTGGGGTCGGCGTTCTTGGCGCCGTTGTACTGGCGCATGGAGTCGCCCGAGGCGGTGCAGGTCGCGCCGAACATCACCTGACCGACGTCGATTGAGACGTTCGGATACTTCTTCAGCAGCTCGGCCACCTGCACGGCGCCCGACGAGAAGTTGCGATCGCCCTCGGTCGCGTAGCTGTGGAACTGGATGTGCGTGAGGTGGAGCGGCAGGCCGTCGGTCGCGCGGATGGTGGCAAGCGTCGTCTCGACGTTGCCGGGGATGCCGAGGTTGCAGCCGTGAACGTGCAGCGGATGCGTGACGCCGAGCTCGAGCAGGCCTCGGGCCAGTGTCAGGATGATGTCTCGGGGTGTGATGCCGTAATAGACGTGCTTCTCGTCGAGGTCGAGCTTGCGCTGGTTGAACTTGAAGGCGCTGATGCCGCCCGGGTTCACCACCTTGACCGCAACGGCCTGAGCCGCGTGCATGGTCCAGGCGATGTAGTCCTTGATCTGCTCCATGCCGACTTTGCCGGCCATCATACGGAGCAGGAAATCATCGCTACCGAGCATCACGAACGCGCCCTTGTCGAGCAGCGGCGTGTCACCCATTTCCATGTGCGCCTGGCGCGCATTGGCCGGGAGCATCGCGGGCTCGAAGGCGGCCGTGTAGCCCATTTCGGCGTAACGATAGCCGGTGACCATCGTCGACGGCGTGGCGTAGCCGGTGCCGGCGCGTGTCAGCTCGGTGTGGGCGACCTCGTCCTTGTAGTGGTCCTCGGGCAGCAGCGTGCGGGCGATGGTGACCTTGCCGCCGCCGATGTGCGTGTGCGGATCGATGCCGCCAGCCATGACTACGCGGCCGCGGAGATCGTATTCCTTGTCGACGCGCGCGTCCGCAGGCGGCGGCACGATGCGGCCGTCGGCGAAGTAGATGTCGCGCACCTCGCCATTGATGTTGTTGGTGGGGTCGTAGACCTTGCCACCGGTCAGCTTGATCAGCATTGCGCGGTGCTCACTTCAGAGTGCGGCTTGAATGGCGGCGAGGACTTCGGCGGAGCTCGGCAAACGCGAGCGGCCGAGGTTCTTCATCGGCAGAGAGACGACGTTATCGCAGCGGACCATCTGGCCCGCGTGATCGATGCCGGGGGTGCCCACGGGGATATAGACGGTGGGGGCCTGGGCGAGGCGGACGCCGGGCGTGCCGAGCACGACGGTCGGGACCTTGGTCTGGGGCAGGCCGATGTCGGGGCCGATGGAAGCCACCCAGACGAGCAGGTCTCCTTCGCCTTCGGCTATCATTCGGCTGATGTTGTAGCGATAGGAGTCGTACTCGGGCGCGCCGTTGGCGAAGCTCACGCGCAGCGGGAAGCCCGTCTGCCACGTGCAGGTCGAGGCGGCGCTCGGGGCGCCCTCGTTACCGCCAAGCGACAGGCCAGCGAAGCGGGTGGTGAGGTTCAGCTCGCGCACGATCTCGGTCATCATGTGCACGGTGAGATCGCCCTGCGGCATGCTCAGTGCGGGCGGCGACCAGACCATGACACCGTAGTTGGCCTTCTTGCACTTGTCGGCGACGACATTGATCGCGTCGAGCGGGACGCCGGCGATGCCGCCGGTTGCCGCTGGTGCAGCAGCCGGGAGCTTGGAGCCCGGAATCAGTCCAGCGAAGATGCTGCCCAACTTGCCGGGCGGTGCTGCTGCCGCTGGCGCTTCGGTTCCGGCGGATATGGGGAAGCCGCGCACGCGTGCCGAGATCGCGGCGAGCACTTCCGGGATGCGGTCCTTGGCGACGGAGAGCGTAATGACCTCCTCGACGCGCGGGCCGGTCGCGGCGGACGTGTCGAGACCTTCGCCGATGAATATGACAGTGCGCTTCTGGCCAACGCCGTCGAACATCGTGTGCTCGGGTGTGACGATGCGGTCGAAGAAGCGGCCATGCAGTTTGTGGACGTCGCTGCCGACAATGACGATGAGATCGGCGCGGTTACGCGTCTCGGTGAGCGTGGACATGATCCAGCCGCTCGTCTGCACGACTTTCAGGTTGCGATACTGGCCTTCGCTGAGCGCATGATCGACGACGCCGCAGGTGCGATCGGCGATCGCCAAGATGGCGCGCTGGCCGGCGACGTCGGTCGCCATGCCACCATAGAGCGGAAGCTTCGACTGGCGGACCAGGGCCGCTGCCGCCTTGATGGCCTCGTCTAGGCTGACTTCGGCATCGCGAACCAGAGGTTTTGCCGCCGGAAGAGGACGCTGGAAGCCTGCCGTGGCACGGGGGCAGCCGTTGCTGACCTTCAAGGCCGACCCGGTGCGGGTAACGGTCAGATCATCGCACAGGAGCCCACAGAAAGGACAGGCGACGTTGTGGTAGGTTTGGGTAGCGTCACCTTCGGCGTGTGCTGTCATGTAGTGCAGTCTCCTTCCGCGCGCGGCGCAAGTAAGCACGGACGCCCGGTCAAAACAACAGCGGAGCAAATGCGGCTGTTTGCCGGGGCGAAGGCCGATTGCGGAGCTGCCGAGTGAACATTATGGTCCCGGCCGAGGCGGGCTAGAGAACCGATACTCGGAGGAAATACAATGTTGAGAGCTGCAGTTCTGTCGCTGGCTGCGCTGGCACTGGTGCCGGCCGTCGCGCTGGCCCACGGCCCATCGCGCCAGAAGGTGACGGAGACAGTCGAGATCAACGCGCCGGCCGACAAGGTGTGGGCGGTGATCGGCAACTTCCAGGATATGAGCTGGCATCCGGCCGTCGCGAAGGTCGAAGGCAAGGGCGGCAACGACGCCAATGCAACCCGGACGCTGACGCTGACCTCGGGCGGTACGATCGACGAGAAGCTTCTGTCTCTCGATCCGGCCAAGATGATCTACAAGTACGAGATCACTAAGGTCGATCCGAAGGTGCTGCCGGTCAACAACTACTCGTCGAACATCAGCGTGAAGGGCGACGGCGCCAAGTCCACGGTGGAGTGGAAGGGCGCGTTCTATCGCGGCTTCATGAACAACGATCCCCCGCCGGAGCTGAGCGACGAAGCTGCGGTCAAGGCCGTGAAGGGCGTTTACCGCGGCGGCCTCGACGCACTGAAGTCGAAGGTCGAGGCTGGCGGCTGATAGCGGACCGATGCACCGCCGCAATGATTTGCAGGCGTTGATACTGGCGGCGGCGCTGAGCGCCGCCGCTGCGCTCGGCTTGCATGCCGGTGAGGCAGGCAAGGTGACCGAGGCGCTGGTGACCAACCAGACCGGCGATTCCCTTTCCTTCGTTTCTCTGGCCGATATGAAGTCGGTGGCGGAGATTCCTATTGGCGGCAAGCCCGCCGGCATCGCGATGTCGGCTGACCGCTCCCGCGCATTCGTCACGTCGCCCGAGAGCAAGGAACTGGTCGTCGTGGACGCCGCGGCTCGCACGGTTGCGCGGCGGATCAGGGTCGGCGAGGCACCTCTCGGTGTCGCGGTGCACCCAACGAACGGCCGTGTCTATGTTGCCGACTGGTACACCCACAAGGTGTCGGTGGTGGATCCCGACGAAGGCAAGGTCGTCGCGGAAATCGCCGTGGGTGAATCCCCCTCCGGCCTGGCGGTGACCCCGGATGGAAGGCTGCTGCTCAGCGCGGATAGGGACAGCGATGCGGTATCCATCATCGATGCAGCCACCAACACGCGGTTGAAGAGCTTGCCGGTGGGCCAGCGGCCTTTCGGCATAACCATCGATGCCAAGGGTGAGCGGGCCTACACGGCGAACGTGGCGAGCGACGACGTCAGCGTCATCGACATTGCGGCTGGCAAAGTCGTTGCGACGGTGCCGGTCGGGCATCGGCCCTATGCCGTAGCGCTTGCCCAGGGCCGCGCGTTCGTTACCAACCAGTATGCGAGCAGCGTCAGCGTGATCGATACGGCGAGCCTCAAGGTGACCAAGACGCTCGACGTCGGGGATCATCCGGAAGGCATCGAGGCCGACCCGGCTGAGGCGAATGTTTACGTCGCCTGCTGGTTCGACAACGTGCTGGTGCGCATTGATGCCCGGGCCCTGGCCGTGACCGGGGAGGCCGCCGTGGGGGATGGCCCCCGGGCTTTTGGCGCTTTTTTGCGCTGAGGGCCGGGACAGCCGCCCGAGTTGGCATCTTGCAGTGCAGCGTTCACGCCGACGTCAACCGAATGACTAAACATTAAGGAAGGCCCTGTTTACGGGCGCGCGCTCCCGTTGCTAGAACCAGCAGGAAAACGCGGCACTCAAGCCGCCGTAGCGTGGCAATGCACTGGGAAGGAAATGTTCGAATGCGGTTTCATAGTTTGGGCGGCGCAGTACTGGCCGTCGCTGTTTTGTGTCACGCCGGGGTAGTCATGGCAGCGGAGGATGCCAAGCCGGCGGCCGACGCCGCTGCGGCGCAGCCGAAGGCTATCGACCTCATCTTCGAGCAGAAGCATCTCAGCAACGTCGAGGCCGGCAAGACGATCAAGTACAACTTCGCCCGGACGGTCAGTGACCCGAAGGTGCTGGGCATGGCATTCACCGACACCATCACGCTGAAGGTCGCGGCCGAGAAAGAAGACGGGAAGAAGGACGTCGAGCTTCAGATCTACACGGGTGATCGTGCGCGCGACCTGCAGAAGCTGGAGAAGTTTTCCATCAATCCGGTGTTCGCCGTGTTCTTCGCGCAGGCAGTGAACACCTTCAACCAGCTAGCGGGCGGCCAGGTGAACTACCTGCAGAAGGTATTCTCCGACGGCTGGCTGAAGTCGAAAGTCGAGCCGGTGAAGCTCAGCTATGAAGGCAAGGAGATCAACGCCTACCGCATCTCCATGACGCCGTTCGCCGGAGACAAGTACGAATCCAAGATGCAGGGCTGGGAAGGCGCCGGCTACACAGTGATCGTCAGCAAGGACGTGCCGGGCCAGATCGTCGACATGTTCGCCACCTACCACAACCGCTACCCGCCGGCGACATTGAAGCTTTCCGAGCGCATCACGCTGGATGGCATCACGGGGCTGGAGGATCCGAAATGAGAAAGACGCGTTTCGTTGCCGTGTGCCTCGGGCTCGTCGGCGCCAGCATGACGGCTGTGGCGAGTCCGTCGGTGAAGCTGCCGGTGAATGACTACCCAACGGCGGCGCGCGCTGACTACGTGTTCGCGTGCATGCAGACAAATGGGCAGAACCGCATCGTGCTCGACAAGTGCGCGTGCTCCATCGATACGATCGCGGCGCTACTTCCCTATGCTGACTATGAGGCGGCCGAGACGATCATGTCGGTGCGCCAGAAGGGCGGCGAGAGCGTCACGATGTTCAACAGCTTCGCGCCGTTCCTCGAGAAGGTGAAGGATCTGAAGCGCGCGCAGGTCGAGGCGGAGTTGCGCTGCTTCTAGTCTACGATGTCTGGACTAAATGAAAGGGCGCCCGGTCGCGGGCGCCCTTTTCTGTTCGGTCGAGCCGAACTTGCGTCTTGGCTCAGGATGCTTTCTTGGCCGAAGTCGCCGTGAAAACCTGGCCCTCGGTGTCCTTCGCGGTTACCTCGATGAGGTTTTCGGTGCCGGGCACGTAGCTGAAGCGGAAGTTGGGGTTCTCGGAAATCGAGATGCCGCCTTCCATCCGGAACACCAGCGCGCCGTCGCGCTTCACTTCCATCTCGCTGACGATGCGCATCGGCGTGAACTGGCGGCTGACCTGATCCATTTGCATCCCTGTGAAATTGGGATGGCGGATCATCACCTGCGCTTCGCGCACCGGTGGGGTCTGCGCTTTCGCGTCTTCGGGATCGAAGGACCGGATCTGCATTTTGCCCAGGCTGGCGAGGGCCTCGTCGGCGTCCTTGGATGCTGCTGCCGAGCAGCCGCCGGAGGCTTTGACGAATTTCGTCGCCATGTGCAGCTTGCCGTCGGCCGTCTCGATGATGGCCCGCACGTTCGAATACATGTCGATGCGGACGCGAGTGGACAGCATCCGATCGCCGTTGCCGGCGGCCTCGCCGAAGGAGAACGTCGCCACGACCGGCGAGGGGTTCTTGTCGACGACCAGCGTCAAGCTCTTCACCTCGCCCGACGATGCAGGGATGTTGACAGTGAGAGGGACGATGGCGGCGTCCTCGGCGCGGTAGGGTGCGTCGAGCAAAACAGCTCCGTCGTTCTCAGCCAGGTCTCGGCTCGCGAAGACGTCGCGGTGAATGTCCCGCCATACGTCATCGTCGGCGGCCGTCGCGGGCAAGGTGCCACCGGCCATAAACGCCAGGGCAAGGGCCATTGCGCCCCGTCGCAGAATTTTCGTGTCCATCTTTGCTTCCTCCGTGCCGCCGCGTTGCTGGTTATTCCCATTCCAGTTCGGCGAAAGCGGCAGAAACGTTGCGTGCATGATACTCATTGAACAGAAGCCATGCATCTTTTTCAGAGATTCCTGCCGTTGCAGCGGCTTCGGCCAGGGTTTTTCCCTGCTTGATCATGTTGCGGACGTCCGAGGCCACAACAGAAAGGTAACGGCGCTCGGCGTCGAGAGCGGACGGCCACGGCATGGAGGCGGGGCCGTGCCCGGGGAGGGCAAGCTTCACGTCGGTGCGCGCGGCCAGCTTGTCGATGAGGGCCAACCAGCCGCGGATCGAGCCGTCCAGCGCCGGTGTATGGCGCGAGAACAGCAGGTCTCCGAGGAAGATAGTGCCCGTCTTTTCGTCGAGTACGGTGAGGTCGTTGTCGGTGTGGGCTGTTGGGTGAGCCTCCAGCAGCAACTTGCGGCCCCCAAGGTCGATCTCCCGGCGGTCTGAAACGAGTTCTGTGGGCGGGATAATCTCGGTCCCCTCAAAGGATTCTCCGAGAAGTTCCTTGTTGATCGCCATGTAGCGTTCGCCACGCGCGGCGAGCGCACGGGGCAATTTCGCGTGGCCTATGAAGGCAGGACCCTCGTCCTTGAAGGCTGTGTTCCCGAAAACGTGGTCGGGGTGCATGTGCGTGTTGATGACGTATTTGATCGGCAGGGCCGTCTTTGCGCGTATGGCGGCGAGAAGCTGCCTGCCGACGCGGGCGCTGCCGCCGGTGTCGACGACGGCGACGGCGTCGTTGCCGACGATGAAGCCCGAGTTGGACGTGTCGCCGGAGTTGCGAGGCGTGAAGAGTTCGTAGCGGCCGTGATGGACGAAAACGCCAGGAGCAACCTCTTCGACTGCGAGCGCGGCAGGCGATTCTACAGCTGCGCTTTCGGACGCGGCCGCAACCCGCGTCGAGACAGTGTGTGAGGTATCAGCGGTTGTTTTTAGTTCGCGAGTTAAGAGTTGCTCGGCGCTAGCAGCAGCGTTGCCGACCAGCAAAACGGCCGTTACTAGCAACGATGTAACGTTCGGGAAAATATCCCGGATTCCGGTTCCATTTGATGTCGCTCCAGTCGTGCTCACGGTGATACCTCGATAACGGATGATCGGGAATTTTCGATCACGCGGGCGCGATCTCCGCGTGAGCGCTGGTTAGGGCGATCGAGCAACACGTTCCATCAGCCATCGTGTAGAGGATATTTCGATCGGAAGCCGCGGCGGCGATGCGAGCGATACAGTTATCCAGCATTTCCGGGGTGCTTTCAGAAGGTTGTCGTGCGGCGCACAATTCGAATGTGCGGCGCAGCAAACTCCCAGAATACGCGGCGGAAAATACGTCAACCATCTTGTCCTATTCACGGACGCGTGAACTTTCGTTACCTGAGCGGCTTGCGGTCGGGAAAAAAAAGTGCGTAGATGTGCCGCGGTGTGACACGGCATCCAGGGCAAGCTGGCTTCAACCAGTATTGCTCCGTCGATCGCCAAAAAAGGGACAAGAAGGGGAAAACCCCGTTCCCGAAAAAATAGGGTGTGAGGCGCTGCTGTTCACCACCGACTTGCGTGGCAAGAACCTTAAAATGGAGGAAGCGCAATGCGCAAAAGCGTATTCGCAGGTGCTTTGGTTGCGACGGCTGCCCTTGCGGCACCGGCGTTCGCCAATGATAGCGTTGTTAAGTGTATCGAAGACGAAAATAACTGGTGCATGCAGCAGGGCAACTATGATGCCACCCGTTATTCCAAGCTCGACCAGATCACCACCAAGAACGTCAGCAACCTGAAGGTTGCTTGGACGTTCTCGACCGGCGTGCTGCGCGGTCATGAGGGTTCGCCCCTCGTCATCGGCAACACGATGTACCTCCACACCCCGTTCCCGAACATCGTGTACGCTCTGAACCTCGATGACGAGAACAAGATCATCTGGAAGTACGAGCCGAAGCAGGATCCGTCCGTCATCCCCGTTATGTGCTGCGACACCGTCAACCGCGGTCTGCAGTATGCCGATGGCAAGCTGTTCCTGCATCAGGCTGACACCGCCCTCGTTGCTCTCGACGCCAAGTCGGGCAAGGAAATCTGGAAGGCCGTCAACGGCGATCCGAAGCGTGGCGAGACCGGCACCGGTGCTGCCATCGTTGTCGGCGACGTCGTGATGATCGGCGTGTCGGGTGCAGAATTCGGCGTTCGCTGCTTCTGGACCGGCTACGACATCAACTCGGGCAAGCGCCTCTATCGCGCCTACTCGATGGGCCCGGATGAGGACATCCTGTTCAACCCCGAGAAGACGATGTCTCTCGGCAAGCCGGTTGGCAAGGACAGCTCGCTCAAGACCTGGACCGGTGACCAGTGGAAGCTGGGCGGCGGCTCGATCTGGGGCTGGTATGCTTGGGATCCCAAGGTGAACCTTGTCTATTACGGCACGGGCAACCCGTCGACCTGGAACCCGGCACAGCGTGCAGGACCGGATGGCAAGCAGATCGACCAGAAGTGGTCTATGTCGATCATCGCTCGCAACCCGCAGACCGGCGAGGCAGCCTGGGCTTACCAGATGACCCCGTTCGACGAGTGGGACTATGACGGCGTCAACGAGATGATCCTCGTCGACAACATGGACGTGAAGGGCAAGAAGCATAACGTGCTCGTTCACTTCGATCGTAACGGCCTTGCCTATACGGTTGACCGTGTGTCCGGCATCCCGCTGGTCGCCGAGAAGTATGACCCCGTCGTCAACTGGACGACTGGCGTTGACCTCGACCCCAAGAGCGCTACGTACGGCCGTCCGGCTGTCGTCGCCTCCAAGTCGACGTTCCTCAACGGTGCTGACGTCAACACGACCGACGTTTGCCCTGCTGCTCTCGGAACGAAGGACCAGCAGCCTGCTGCTTACTCTCCTCTGACGGGTCTCTTCTACGTGCCGACGAACCACGTCTGCATGGACTACGAGCCCTTCAAGGTCGAGTACACCGCCGGTCAGCCTTACGTTGGTGCCACGCTCTCCATGTATCCGCCGAAGGGCGAGAGCCACATGGGCAACTTCATCGCGTGGGACGCTTCGAAGGGTAAGATCGTCTGGTCGAACAAGGAGCAGTTCTCGGTTTGGTCGGGTGTTCTCACCACCGCTGGCGGCATCGCCTGCGTTGGCACCCTCGAGGGCTACTTCAAGTGCGTCGATCAGAAGGACGGCAAGGAGCTCTATAAGAACCGCACTCCTTCCGGCATCATCGGCAACGTGTTCACCTACGGACACAAGGGCAAGCAGTACGTCGGCGTCTTCTCGGGCGTCGGTGGCTGGGCTGGTATCGGCCTCGCAGCTGGCCTGACGAACCCGACCGATGGTCTGGGCGCCGTGGGTGGCTACGCTGGCCTCAACAGCTACACCGCTCTGGGTGGCTCGCTGACGGTCTGGACGCTGCCATAAGCTTCGACCACTACGTTAACGGACCGGCGCGGGTTTCCCGCGCCGGTCTTTCCTTATGAATGGGACTTGCTGCGTTGCGTTTAGACGTTCATCCACGATGCTCGGCAATTCGCAGCGCAACATATGGAAAGTATGACACTTTGCCTGTTGCACTCTCCGGATCGGCGTCCCAAATCTCAATCATCTACCCGTAGTCCGAGCAGATAGGGGAAACGCGTGAGAAGGATCAGTTTTGCCGTTGTTGCCGCCGTAGCGCTTGGGTGCGCTATGAGTTCGGCTGCCATGGCCGAGGATGTAAAGCCGGGCCTGCAGAAAGAAGTGACGCTTCCTGACGGTTGCATCAGTCAGGAAGGCGCCGAGTTTCAAGACGGCAAGTGGGTTCTGCCCGACGGCACGCCCACGTTCCACGTCTGCAAGAAGGACGGAAATTTCGTTGTCGATTGGGCGACGTATAACGGCTACCGCCGCTATCACGGCGAATGCCACGTCTGCCATGGCCCGAACGGTCTCGGCTCCACCTATGCTCCGGCCCTCGCCGAGCATCTGAAGTGGCTCACGTACAGTGACTTCCTGGGCATCGTTGCCTCGGGCAAGTCGCACGACGAAGCAGGCACCAAGTTCGTCATGCCGGCCTTCGGCGACAACAAAAACGTGATGTGCTTCATCAACGACCTGTACGTATATCTCAAGGCACGCTCGTTTGGAGCGCTCCCCGCCGGGCAGCTCGGCGGCCGCAATCGCGATGAGAAGCCGCAGCAGGCGAAAGACGAAGAGAAATCTTGCCTTGGTAGCTAGCAAAAAAAATAAAGCAGCATCACTGGTCGGGGCCGCCCTGGGCGGCCTCGTCTTGTTTTCAGCAATGTGCGGATCAGCGTTTGCCGTCGAAGGACATCGCTCCGATCTCGTCAATCGCAAGGTGCTGCGCGTGTGTGCGGATCCGGCGAACATGCCCTTCTCGAACGAGAAGAAAGAAGGGCTCGAGAACAAGATTGCCGACATCATCGGCAACGAGCTCGGTGTTCCTGTCGAATACACCTGGTTCCCGCAGGCAACCGGCTTTACGCGCAACACGCTTCTCGCGAAGCGGTGCGACGTGATCATCGGTACCGGGCAGGGCGATGATCTGGTGCTCAACACCAACGCGCTTTATCGCTCGGCCTATTCGCTCGTTTATAAGCCCGGTGCCGGGCTCGACGGCGTCGAAAGCATTTTCGATCCGCGCCTCAAGGGCAAGAAGGTCGGAGCAGTTCAGGGTACGCCGTCAGCGACACTGGTCGCGAAGGCTGGCCTGATGGACCAAGCGCGGCCGTACCGTTTGATGGTCGATCGTCGCTACGACGATCCGTCAGCAGACATGGTGCGGGACATCCGCTCAGGTGAGATCGATGCCGGTATCATGTGGGGGCCGATCGCGGGCTACTACGCTTCACATGGTGGCGACAAGCTCGCGGTGGTGCCGCTGATCGGCGATGCCGGCAAGGCGGGACGCATTGATTTCCGCGTGACGATGGGCGTGCGGCAGGGCGACGATCTATGGAAGCGCCAGCTGAACGACATCATCCGCAAACGTCAAGCGGACATCGACAAGGTGCTGCTGGAGTACGGCGTGCCGATGATCGATGAGGACAACAAACCAATCACCGCCCCGCGCAGCTGACGATGATGCAACGGTCGAGCGATTCTGGGCGCTGGTGCACGGCTCGTGCGCTGCGCCCATTTGCTTTCGAGGCTCACCGTTTGCGACAGGTCGGTGCATCTATTGCCGTGATGATTTCTGTTTGCCTCGGCACAACGGCGCTCCATTCGCCCGCTGCGCAGGCCGGCGATACGGCCGATACAGCAGCTTCTTCCAAGCCCGATGGCGGGCATGCTCCGCATCCCGATGTCCCCAAGCTTGCTCCCGACGCCGGGGCCGCTGAACCGGCGGCGGAGCCATCTGACTATCGGATGGAGGATTTTCGCTCGCCCGTGCCGCTGACGCTCCAGGGCGCGCGCGTGCTCACCAGCGACGAAGCGGCCGACCTCTGGAACAAGAGCGGCGGCATTTTCGTCGACGTCTATCCTCAGGCACCAAAGCCGCCGAATTTGCCCGCGGGGACGTTCTGGCGCGATCCGTCTCATCGCAGTATCGAGGGGGCGTCCTGGCTGCCGAACGTGGGCTATGGCGCGCTATCGCCAGAGGCTGACGCCTATTTCCGCAGCGGATTGGACAGGCTGTCGAAGGGCGCGCGCGATGCGCCGCTCGTGTTCTTCTGCCTCAAGAATTGCTGGATGTCGTGGAACGCCGCCAAGCGCGCACGCGAGTACGGCTACACCAACGTCATGTGGTTCCGTGATGGAACCGACGGCTGGCAAGAGCTCGGCTATCCGCTGGTCGAGGTGAAGAAGGCGCCCTGAACGCTCGGCTGAAGACGTATCGTGCGCAAGCGACGCGGCAGGCGTTCAGAGGCCATCGCCGTCCAGATTGGTCTGACGACATTCGCCGCCCAGGTTTCGGTACGTATTGCTCCTGATTCCGGCCTCGACCGCAATCTCTCCGGGAGCACCCAGCTTCAGCCCATAGAGCACGATGCGGGTCGCTGCATCGGGTGACGTGATCACCGGCTTACCGTCGGTATCGTGGCCGTAGGTCCAGAGCAGGCGACCGTCACCTTGGTAAGCAGTTCGGCTGCCGTCGGCGGCCACAAGAGCCCGCTGATAGAACCGCGGTGACTTGTCGTTTGCGAAGGCTACGTCGAAATAGAAATACACACCGGCGCTCGTGTGCATGAAGGGTCGGAACGCACAGTCGAGCGAAGGGGGGAGTTTTTCCGCTGGTGTCTGAGAGACCTGCGCTTCCTGGTTGAGCGAGGGCGTCGGGTATCGGGCCATTTGCACGGCAACCACGCTGGCCACACCGGCGGCTGCAGCTATGGCCGCAAACAGGAAGACTGCCCGGCGCGCTTGCATGACGACGGCTCCAAACGACAACTAGCTATGCCGCACGCAAGCGGCGCGCCTTCCGACCGAACCCGGGTCAGCTCTTCATGTGGGAGCGGATGAGCCGCGAAATCTCATAGGCACGCTGCTCGATCAGCACGGGAACCTCGCACGCCATCGTAAGATTCTGCTGGCGCTCCTGGAAGATGCGGGCGTTCCAGTTGTACTCCTGCTGCTCGGGCGAAAGATTGGTTTCGATCGGCAGTAGCTCGTCGGTGGCGGCGAGGCCCTTTTCGGCAAGCCTCTGTCCTTCACGCTCCAACTCGGCCGCGCGGCCCTTCTGGCGCTTCTGGAAGTCTTCTACGCGACTCATCACGAACTGGCGGTCAGTATTGATTTCCGAAAGGAAGCTGGCGAACAGCTCGGTCAGCTTCTTGTCGCGCTCGGCTTCGGGAATGGACTGGGCGTACTCCGCGATGGCCTTGTCGGCGTCATCGGCCGAGACGCGGCGGCTTTCGAGCAGCTCGGTCAGATCACGAATGGTCGGGTCGAATTCCTTGATACCGTCGATGGGAGGACCGTCCCAGATCTGCGCGGCGGAGATGGTCGGAACCTTGCGCTGAATGCACGGCCAGTCGGGGCTGTTGAGAATGGCCGAAGGTGAATAGTCTACGGCTGCGTTCTGGTCCGGCGTGACGGGCGATGGCGCGAATGCCGGATGCTGATTGGCACCCATCGGTGGGGCGACCTCCATGCCGCCAGGGCGGGCGCCTGGCACGACACCGGGTGCGATGCCGGGCTGCGGCTCCATACCGCCAGGCCGGGCTCCAGGCACTACGCCGGGGGCAATTCCGGGCGCAAGATCAGGGGCCGCCTCGACCTTCGCGGGGGCGTCCTGCGCCAGCGGTGCTGCGGCAGGGAGAAGCGCTACGGCCGCGGCGAGTGCGATGGCCGAGAAGGTTACGGCTCGATTGCTCACGTTCGGGGTGTTGTTGGTTTTGTCGCGCATCATTCAGGCTCCCGACCCAGGACCGCCCCTGCGAGCGATCAGGCCTTTCGAAGGATTGTAGGCGAAGATTGCAGCTCCGAGAAATACGGCGGTGCAGGCGAGGACGATGCCGAGGGACGGCCAGTCGACCTTGCCGTAAAGAGCGAAGCGGATCAGCTCGACGGCGTGCGTGAAGGGGTTGATGAGGCAGATCTCATAGAGCAGCACGCTCGACTCCTTCACTCGCCACAGCGGGTAGAGTGCCGACGAGGCAAAGAACATCGGGAAGATGACGAAGTTCATCACGCCGGCGAAATTCTCGAGCTGCTTGATCACCGACGACATGAACAGTGCAAGGGAGCCGAGCATCAGCCCGGAGATGACCAGCGCAGGCGCGACGGTGACGAAGTTCATCGACGGTGCGGTGAGCTTCCAGAAGTAGATCACAGCGACGATCACGCCGAGCTGAACGATGGCAGCCAGGATCAGTGCGTTCTGCATGAATCGCTCGGAGAACTTCTCCGTGGCGGAGTTGAAGATGTTCAATGCAAACAGGGCAGCAGGCGGCGCCAGGAGCAGCGGATAGCCCCAGCCGGTCAGTTCAGCCTCCCAGAAGTAGAAGATGGCCAGGAAGACATAGGCTTGGATGGCCGCGACTGCGACGCCTCCGGTCAGCTTGGAGATCAGCAGGAAAGAGCGAGGGAAGGGGCTCACCAGCAAGGTGCGCATGGCGCCAGTCTCGCGGTCGTAGACCATCGAGAGCGACGACTGCATGGCGTTGAAGAGCAGGATCATACCCAGCAGGCCGGGCACGACATAGACCTCGTAAAGCACGTAGGTCTCGTAGGGTGGGATGATGGAAACGCCTAGCGTCTGGCGGAAGCCGGCGGCGAAGATGAACAGCCAGATCAGCGGGCGCACGAGCGCGGACATGAAGCGCTCGCGCTGATGCAGATAACGCAGTACCTCGCGCCAGACGATGCCTTTGAGGCAGGTGAGATAGGCGCGGGGGCCGAGGCGCGCGGGAGCCGTGCCCCATGCGCGCTCGCTTATGTTCATGGCGCCTTCGGCGCCGCTGCCGACGGCTGGGCTGAGCGCGGTCATGCGGCGGCTTCCTTGTTGTCCGTGCCGGTCAACTTTCGGAATGCGTCGCTGACGGTCTGGGTTGCAGTTGTGGCGAGAAGGCCGGGCACCGAGCCGGTGAAGAGCACGCGACCCTTGTCGAGCACCACAACGAGGTCGGTGGGGCGGACCTCATCGAAGAGGTGGGTGGCCCAGAGAACGCTAATGCCTTCTTTCTCGACCAGATGTCGCACGATATTGACCACGCTTTCGCGTGAGCCGATGTCGAGGCCGACGGTCGGCTCATCGAGGAGAAGTATCGAGGGCTGGTGCAGGAGCGAGCGTGCGATTTCGACGCGCCGTGCCTGACCGCCCGATAGGTTGCGCACCTTCTCGTTGCCGCGATCGGTGAGGCCGACGATCTGCAATGCGCGCTCGGTGCGTTGACGGGCCTCGGCGCCGCGGATGCCGTGCAGCGCGCAGTGATAGAGGAGGTTCTGCTTGAGCGTCAGATCCTGATCGAGTGTTCGGCTCTGAAACACGACGCCGAGCCGCTGCAGCGCCGCCATGGCGCGGCGCCGGATGTCCTCGCCGAAAATGCGGATCTCGCCCGAGACATTGTCGTACAGGCGCGTGATGAGCGCGAACAGGGTCGATTTGCCCGCGCCATTGAGGCCGAGGAGAACGACGAAGCGCCCGCGCGGTATTTCCAGCGAGACGTCCTTGAGCGCCTGATTGTCACCGAATGCGTGACTGACGTTCTTGACGACGAGCGCTGGTGCGCCGGCATCGGCTGTATTTGTATCAGCTGCCATGATCATGCGGCGATTGCCCTACATGCCCTTATTCAAGCCGTTGGAGACTTGTTGTCTCTCTTAAGGCTTGGCCACGCAGGCTGTGTAGCCGCTCGCCTTTCTCGTTCTCTCTTTGCAAATCCCTTGTTCTGCGAAGCGGCCGAGCCCCGATAGAACGCGAATAGATCGTCAGAATGGGGCTACGACAACACCCCACGGATAGCGTCCCGTGCGGATCGACTTGACCACCTTCAAGGCATCAACGTCTATCACCGATACGTCGTTCGAGGCACCGTTTGTGGTCAGAAGTTTCTTGCCGTCCGGCGTCAATGCGAGCTGCCAGACGCGCTGGCCGACGAGGAGATATTTCTTCACCTCGAAGGTCTCAGTGTCGATGACGGCAACGCGGTTTGCAGGCCCCAAGGCGACGAATGCCGTCTTGCCGTCGGGGGTTATGCGCACGCCCACGGGCTGGATGGCTTCCTTTGTGATGCCGGGGATCTCGAAGTTGATCTTCTTGATCACTTTGCGGTCCGCCGGGTTGATGACGGTGACCGTGCCGCCAATTTCCGAACTCACCCAAAGCTGGGTGCCGGCTGGGTTGAAGATGGCGACGCGAGGACGGCTATCGACGAGGACGTTGTCGAACGTCTTGTGCGTGGTCGTGTCGATAAAATGGGCCATGTTGGTCGTTTCGGAGGTGTTGACCAGCACTTTGCCGTCCGGGCTCATGCCCATACCTTCGGGCTCGACGCCGACGGGGATGTCACCAAGGACCTTACCGCTCTGGATGTCGACGACGGTGACGAGATTGTCGTCCTCGTTGGCCACATAGAGCGGATTGCCGGACGGATGGAGGACGTGCAACTCCGGATCTGGGCCGGAGGGCAGTGTTTTGATCAGCTCGTAGGTCTTGGTGTCGTAGACTTGGATGATGTTGTCATCGCTGGTGCAGATGATCAGCCATTTCCCATCATTCGACAATATGGCCCCGCGCGGACGCTGGCCGACCGAGAACGTCTTGATGACCTCGAGCTTCTCGGTGTCGATGACAGAGACGGAGTTGTCTTTCTCGTTGGTGACGAAAGCCGTGTAGGCCATCGCTGCGGGCGCAGGGAGCGCCAGGGCTGAGACGGTGCCGAGCAGCGCGGCAATGGCAAACTTGGAGCGCATTAGGGTCGTTCCTCCTGAAGATATTCTTTTGGCCTGCCGCATGGGGGCGGGGCTCATTGCGTATAGGCTTTGCATTTCGTTTCCGGCTTGTCGACGCCGAGGGTGTCCAGCTCGCTAACCTGATGCAGGAAGCCCGGCTGGGGCGAAACGGTCACCAGCATCTTGGGTGTCGTGACGAGGAGCGGCTCGCGGATCTGGCCGTTCCAGTTTCGTAGCGACAGCCCCACGCCCTTGAAGCCGGCGACATCGAAGTTGGGGCCCTTGATGTAGGGAATGAGCTGCTTGTAGTCGCCCGACTTGGTGCGCGATGCGGCTTCGCCGATCATGCGCACGGCTAGCCAGGCATTGTAATCGGTGGGCGTCATGGTGCGATCCGCCAGACGCTTGAAGCGGTTCTGGAACTGCGTGCCACCCCAGAGCTCGATGGCGGGATGCCAGCTCTGGGCGACGAGGCCAGCGGTGCCAGCGACCGGCCGCGCGTCCCAGGTGCGATAGGGCAGGTACTCACCGAAGAGGTTGCCTTCATCGGCGACGACGAGGACGTCATAGTCGGGAGCGTCCTGCGTGAAGGTCGGGATCTGCTGCTGCACCTGCTCGAAACCGCCATCCGAGCGCCGGCTGCCGGAATCGTATGCAAAGACGCGCTCCTCGATGATCTTGGCGCCGAAGCGCTTGGCGGCGCGGCGCAGGGCTTCGGCATAGAGCTTGTCCTGGTCGGTCGGGCCAAGGACGAGGAGCCAGCGGTTCCACTTCTTCCAGACGAGATACTGAGCCAGCGCGTCGGCGAGCATTGTGCGCGTCGGCGCCGTGTGCAGCACCTCCGGGCGGCAATTCTCCTCACGCAGGTTGTCGTCGGGTGCGCTGTAGTTGATGAGCAGCGCCTCTTTTCCCTTGATGGCGTCGGCCATTTTGAGAAGGGTCTCTGGGGTCGCGTCGACGAGGACGAAGTGGACGCCGGCGTCCACTTTCTGCACGACGTCGGCAATAAGTTTGGCCGGATCGGAATCCTCGATCGTTTCGAGCTTGAATTCCTGATTCATGAAGCGGCCGGTCGTGTTGTTGTCGGTGATGGCCAGCTTTGCCCCGGCGAGACCCAAATCTTTCGGCGGAAGATCCAGCAGGGAGAGAGGGAGCGGCTCATCGCGCAGCTGACGTGCCAGCACGATGGGGACGACGGCAACGTTGGGCTCGGCAGTGTCCGGCTTGGCGGCCGCAGGGGCCTCGGCAGGAGCCGCGGCGGCCGGGGGCTGCTCCTGAGCGGACGCGGCGCTCGCGCCTGCCAGCACAAACGCTGCCATGAGCGAGGCGAGCTTCACGCCGTAGCGGAGCTGGCCCATCGGCACGAGGGCACGCGGTTGCACTGCATCGCCTGTCGCCATAGAGCCGGTTCCTCCTTGAGTGTCCGTCCCGCTTATGGTGCGGGAGCTTCGTTTCCCGATGTCGGGCGTTCTGTTACTATGTTGCAGTAAAAGGGTACTGGGTGCCCCCATTGTCAAGGTCTCCCGATTTCACTCGCGGACTTGTGACCTTTCGAATGCCACCGCGTGGCAATAACCCCCTTGCAATTGACCCCCTGTTCGTCACACCTAACCCCTAACAGTATAACAGTCTAAGCAGCCGTCGGCGCGGCTTAGCGTAGGGGAAACGCCTTGATTGCTAAACGTATTGTCATCTTTGCGTTAGCCGCGATGTCGTTTCCCGCAGTCGCTTCGGCGGCGCAAAAGGCGGTCATCTTCCCGTTCGATCTCATCGATCAGCAGCAGCAATTCGAGATCGGCGTGATGCCCAAGGGGCTGGACCCGGAAGACAAGCGGCGGCTCGAAATCATCACCAGCGAGCTGACGCGCCTAATCAAGGAAGGCGGCCAGTACGAGATCGTCGATACCGCGCCGATCGCGAAGGACATCGACGACAAGTCTCCGATGTACAAGTGTAACGGGTGCGAGGACGATCTTGCCAAGAAGGTTGGCGCAGACGTCGCGTTCATCGGCACGGTGCGGAAGGCTTCGGACGTTTTGTTCACCGTCAGCGTTTACATACGCGACGTCGCGAACGCGAAGGTGATCCACCAGGGATCCAGCGAAATTTATGGCAACACCGATAAGATGTGGCTGCGCGCTGTGAACTACATCGTGGACCGTCGGCTGTTCGCGCAAAAGGCGCCTGCGCAATGATAGATCGCCGACAGTTGCTGGCGGCCGGAGGTGCTGCGGCTCTTTCCGGCTTCATGTTGCCGGGGATGGCGCGCGCGGCGGGATCGCTGCGCGTCACGTCGTTGAAGTTCGGCTCGTTCAGCTGGCTTCTGGAAACCATCCGCATCGAGGGTCTGGCAGATAAAGCAGGCCTGCAGATCATCGTCGTCGAGGTGGCGACGAACCAAGCGGGCCCCGTGACGCTGCTCTCGGGAGAAGCCGACGTCATCGTCAGCGACTGGCCGTGGGCGCTCCGCCAGCGGGCTCTAGGCGAGCAGGTGAAGTTCGCGCCGTACTCGTCGGCGCTCGGCGCCATCATGGTGGCTCCGGATTCATCCATCCGCTCGCTCGAGGACCTGAAGGGTAAGCGCCTCGGCGTCGCCGGCGGTGCCATCGACAAGAGCTGGCTTTTGCTGCGCGCCTATTCGAAGAAAGTGCTCGGCAGCGATATTGCCCAGTTGGTGCAGCCGGCTTATGGCGCTGCTCCGCTGCTGACGGAGGAGACGCGGTCGGGCCGTCTCGACGCGGTTCTCAATTTCTGGACCTATGCCGCGCGTTTGCGGGGCGACAGCTATCGTACCGTGCTCGAGATGGACGACGTGCTGAAGGCGCTCGAAATCGATCCGGTGCCGTCGCTCGTCGGATTCATCTGGCGCGAAGAGACCGAAGCAAAGAAGACGGCCGAGATGGCTGCGTTCCTGTCAGTTGTTGAGCAGGGCAACGCCATTCTGGCCCAATCCGACGCTGCATGGGACCGCATCCGGCATCTGGTGCGGCCGGAAAGCGATGGCGAGTTCGCTGCCATCAAGGCTTACTATCGCGCCGGGATTCCAAAGCCGTGGACAGGGGCTGAGACGCGTTCGGCTGAGAAGCTGACGCACATTCTCGTCGATGTCGGCGGTCCTATGATCCTTGGCAAGGATACTCAGTTCGATCCAAAGCTGTTCCATGCGGCAGGCACCTAACGCTCAGTCAGGCGGCTTCAAGGTCGGGCGCCTTGGCTGGTCGTTGATCTCGCTGCTCGCGCTGGTCGCGCTGTGGGAGCTTGCCGCTCTCATTGCACAGAGCCGATATTTGCCCGGTCCCGCCGCGGTCGTCGAAGTAATGATGCGCGAGGCGGAGGCCGGCGAGCTTTGGGGGAACATCGGCGCGACGTTGATCCGCGTTGCGTTCAGCTTCGTCATCGCGATGTTCATAGGCTCGGCGATTGGTTTGACGCTTGGCCGTTATCAGGCTGCTGACCGGTTCTTCGACGCCTGGCTGATTTTCTTCCTCAACCTGCCGGCGCTGGTAGTCATCGTTCTTTGCTACATCTGGTTCGGACTGACGGAGGTGGCGGCGATCACCGCGGTCTCCATCAACAAGATCCCGAATGTTGCCGTGACCATGCGCGAGGGTGCGCGAAGCTTATCAAAAGACCTCAATGAAATGGCGCGCATCTACCGCTTCGGCTGGTGGAAGACGCTGCGCCATGTGACCCTGCCTCAGCTCGCGCCGTTCTTCGCGGCTGCCTCGCGCTCCGGCTTGGCGCTGGTGTGGAAGATCGTGCTGGTCGTGGAAGCGTTTGGGCGATCGGACGGCGTCGGGCACCAGCTCAACATCGCGTTCCAGCTTTTCGATGTGCCGATGATCTTGTCGTACGCGCTGGCATTCATCGTGGTGGTGCAGATCATCGAACTGGCAATCCTGCAGCCTCTGATCGCGAGGGCGAACAAATGGCGGAGGTGAGCCCCGCTCTTTCCGTCAAGATCGACGAGAAGGTGTTTCCGCCTGTGGGCGAGCGGCTGGCCAACCATGTTCTCAAGAACGTGGCGTTTACGGTGGATCCCGGCTCGTTCGTGATCATCACCGGACCGTCGGGCGGCGGCAAATCGACGATGCTCAACATCATCGCCGGGCTCGACGAAGCCTATACCGGTGAGGTCGGGTTCGGCGGCAAAGACCCCACGGTGGCGTTCGTATTCCAGTCGCCGAGGTTGCTGCCGTGGCGGACGGTCTACCAGAACATCGCGCTGGCGCTGCCTGACGACGATCCTCGTCTCGCAAACATTCCAGAACTGCTGCGCCGCGTAGGCCTGACAGAGGCTGCCAACGCCTATCCGGAGATGATCTCGCTCGGGATGCAGCGCCGTGTGGCTCTCGCGCGCGCTTTCGTGCTGGAGCCCGATATCCTGCTCATGGACGAGCCGTTCGTTTCGCTGGACGATCCGACGGCGTATGCCCTGCGCGAATTGCTGGTGGAGCTGTGGTCGCGGCGGCCGACGACAGTCCTTTTCGTGACGCATGACAGGGCCGAGTCCGTCATGCTGGGGACCCGCATCTTGCGTCTGTCCGCCCAACCTGCAACTATCGCCCAGGACGTTCCGGTGCAGCTGTCCGTGGCTGACCGCTTGGATCGAGAAAAGGTGCGCACTGAGCAGCGGCGCATCTTCGGCGAAGCTTAGACCTCATCAAAGTTAATGGAACACGTGCGCCGATCGGCGAGGATGCTTGCCAGCGTGACCGACGAGCGAGAAGCGCGTCTTGTCGCGTCGCTTGGCGCGGATTTCGTCGATGCGAAGAACCCGGCAGCGGGAGCGCTTGGAGCGTTGCCGTGCGAGGTCGTGACCGCCATTCGCGCAGCCGTGCCGGCGGGCATTCCAGTCAGCGCAACGATCGGCGATCCAGTCAGTGACCTAGCGGCTAGTGTCGCCGCGGTTCGCGCGATGGCGGAGGCCGGGGCAGACATCGTCAAGATTGGACTGAGCCGGGACGCCGGTGCGCTGGATACGATAGCGGCGGTCGGCGCGCTTGATCTCGGTGGCGCGCAACTCGTCGGCGTGCTTCTAGCGGACGAGGGGCTCGACCTAGACCTCGTGGCAGCAGCGGGCGAAGCAGGTTTTGCCGGTCTGATGCTCGATACCGCTGATAAGCATCGCGGGGCGCTGCCCGATATCCTGTCGCTCGACACGCTGCGCCGTTTCGTGGCTGCAACCCATGCGGCCGGGATGTTCGCAGGGCTGGCGGGTTCGCTTCGTGCCGAGCATGTCGGCCAGCTGCTGCCACTGGGGCCAGACGTGCTAGGCTTCCGCGGCGGTCTGTGCCGTCAGGGTGAGCGTACGTCAGAGATCGATCCGCAGGCCGTGAAAAATGTACGGCGCGTTATCCCTGAGTGCGATGCAGCACTGGTCGGCGCTTGCGGGCTGCCGATGCCAGGTGCTATGGCGGCCCGATAACCGGAAAAGCCTCAGATGAGCGGCACTGTGAACATTAGCTCCCGGCGCGACGACGTCATTCTCGATCGCATCTTCGTCCGCGGCCTGGTGCTGCCGGTGGCCATCGGCGCCTATGACGAAGAGCGGGGTATCACGCAGCAGGTTCGCTTCACGATTGAGGCGTCCGTTGCTGTTGGCGTGTCGCCCACGGGGGACAACCTCGAAGAGGTTCCCTCATATGACGACATCATCAAAGCCGTGAAGGCGATCGTGGCGGCGGGGCACGTCGATCTGGTCGAGACGTTGGCTGCGCGCATTGCCGAGAGCTGCCTGGCTGACAAGCGGATCGTGTCGGTGCTGGTCCGCGTCGAGAAGCTCGAGCGCGGGCCGGATGCGGTCGGCGTCGAAATAGTGCGGCCGCGGGCGACGTGAGCGCGAAGCAGGGTCCGACCATCGTCAAGATCGGTGGCAGCCTTGCCGAAGGGCGACGGCTTTCCTCGATCCTGCAAATCGTCGGCGGAGCGCGGCGTGCATGCGTGATCGTGCCGGGGGGTGGCATCTTTGCGGATGCCGTGCGGCAGGCCTACAAGAAGCACCGCCTGTCGGAAGTCACCGCGCATCGGATGGCACTGCTGGCAATGCATCAGACGGGGATGATGCTCGTGTCAATGCACGCGCGCCTGGTAGCGGTCGAGACGCTGGCCGGCATCAACAAGGCGCTGGCTTCGAGCCGCATTCCGGTATGGCTGCCGCTCAAGCTTGCCGATGCCGATAAAACAATCTCGGCCGACTGGCGCACAACCTCGGATGGCTTGGCGGCACGGCTTGCCGAACGGCTGAGGGGCGCCCAGCTTATCGTCGTCAAATCCTGTGCTGTGAATGCGGAGGATACCGCGAGGCAACTCGTTCGCAAGGGTATCGTCGATCCGGTTTTCGCCGAAATCGTCGAGCGAGCGGAGCTTTCATGGCGCGTTCTGGGGACGGGCGGCGAACGCGAGCTGGCGGAATGGCTGGCCGTGCCGCATCGACCCGGTCGACGCAAGCCCGCCAAGCGTGCTATCGCGCGATGATCGCCGCACGGATAGTGGGCGGCGACCCGAGGCGCGGCTCCAATGGCTGATAAAAAGCTGCTTTTCCTGACCGGGCGTCTGGCCGAGCCGCGGCTGGCGGAGACGGTTGCCGCGATGGGGCTGCCGAACGGCTCGTGGCGCATCGCCAATCTCGGGATCAAGGTTGCGGCGCTGATGACCGAGAACATCGTGCGCAATCGGCTGAAGGAGCCGTTGGAAGCGGATCGCGTGATCGTGCCGGGGCGCGTGCGCATGGATCTTTCGCATCTGTCTGAGCACTACGGAGTGCCTTTCGAGCGCGGCCCGGACGAGATCATCGACCTGCCGCAATACTTCGGAAAGGACGGCGAGCCGCCGGATCTATCCAAGCAGGATGTTCGCATCTTCGCGGAGATCGTCGACGCGCCGGGTTTTTCGGCGGAGGCGCTGCTGGCCAAGGGTCTCGAACTCGTTGGCAAGGGCGCGGACGTGGTCGATATCGGCTGCCAGCCGGACGTCCCGTTCCCGCACCTTGAGGAAACCATCGCGGTCATGAAACGCGCCGGCCTGAAGGTCAGCGTCGATTCCGGTGACGTGGAAGAGTTGCGGCGCGGGGCGCGAGCGGGTGCTGACTTCGTGCTGAGCCTCGATGAGAGCAGTCTGGACGCCATCGATGGCACGGCTTGTGTGCCGGTTCTGCTGCCTAAGCCGCATGGAGATCTGGAGTCGCTGCTGCGAGCGATCGATGCGTGCAAGGCGAAGGGGATCCCTCATATCGCCGATCCGGTGCTCGATCCGATCAACTTCGGGTTCATGACGTCGCTGGAGCGCTATGCGCAGCTTCGGCGTGCGCGTCCGGACGTCGAGATTCTGATGGGCACAGGCAATCTTACCGAGCTGACCGATGCGGACAGTCAGGGCGTTACCGCAATGCTGATCGGCATCTGCGCGGAGCTTCAAATTCGCAACGTGCTGATCGTACAGGTTTCGCCACACACACGGCGCACGGTGGAGGAACACGACGCGGCGCGCCGGCTGATGTATCGTGCACGGGAGGATGGCAACCTCCCCAAGGGTTACGACGCAGGCTTGCTGTCGCTGCACGAGCTGCGCCCGTTCCCCGATACGCCCGAGCAGGTCGCGGAAAAAGCGAAACAGGTGCGCGATGCGAACTACCGCATCGAGTCCGCAAGTGACGGCTTGCACATCTACAACCGCGACGGGCATCACGTCGCCGAAGACCCATTTGCGCTGTTCGACAAGCTCGGCGTCGAGCACGATGGCGCGCACGCTTTCTATCTCGGCTACGAGCTGGCGAAGGCGGAGGTTGCCCGCGCGCTAGGCAAGCGATATGCGCAGGATGTGCCGCTGAACTGGGGTGTCGCTGCGGATCGCAAATCGGAAGATCTCACACAGCACGCGCCGGAAGGGGCGACTTTGAAGGCTGCGCGCAAGGAGAAGCAGGATGCCGCGTATCGTCGAAACGATCGTGACGACGACCAACGCGAAGGGTGAAGCGCACATCGCGCCGCTCGGATTGATCGAGGACGGAGAGCGGTGGGTGATCGCGCCGTTCCGTCCTTCGCGCACGCTCGATAATCTTTCTGAGGTGCCCTACGCTGTTGCCAGCCATACTGATGATGTGCGCGTTTTCGCGGGCTGCGTGACGGGGCGGCGGAACTGGGACACTTCGGCGGCCACGCGCGTGCCGGGCGTGCGGCTCTCGGATGCCGTGTCGCATTGGGAGCTGGAAGTCGATAGCTTCGTCGACGATCCGCAGCGCCCGCGCTTTTCGTGCAATCTCGCCTATGAGGCCAGTCACCGCCCGTGGGAGGGCTTCAACCGCGCGCAGGCGGCGGTGCTGGAGTGTGCAGTGCTGGTCACGCGGCTGAAGATGCTGCCGACGGAGAAGATCGACAACGAGCTCAAGTATCTCGAGATTGCCATCTCCAAGACTGCTGGGCCACGCGAGGAAGAGGCGTGGGGCTGGCTGATGGAGAAGATCGAAGCCTGGCGGGCGGAACAGCAGCGTTAGCGCTCTCCAACAAGGAGCGCGAGGGCGACGGCGGGCGCGCAGCGGGTGGCCCAGGTGCGGCAATCGTCGGTGGCATTCGCGAACTCGGCGAAGCTGATGCAGTCACGAGCGAGATCTTTTGCGAGTGCGGTTATGACACCGGCGCCGATGCCTGCAGCAATGATGGGCGCCGCCGGTGGCAGTTGGGCCGTTATCATCACTTCAGCAGCCGCGGAACCTATGTTTTCTCGCTGCTGAATGGCAATGCTCTCGGCCGCGGCGCGCCACTCTTCGAGTGTCCCGTCGGCAGCATCCCAACCGAAGCAGCGGGCGAAGCGGGCAATGCTTTCCTCGAGGGTTTTTCCACGGCCATCGGCAGTGGGGTGCTGGTCGACGTCGTCGGGCAGTTCGCCGAGGATGCGGCGGACGTCGGCCATTGTCGCAAATCCCCCCGCGGCGAGGCGCTGCACTCGACCTTTGAAGACACCTTGGTGAGCGGTGCTTGTAACGTCTGAACGCGTGAGGCCGGTATAGACGAGCTCGCTGGTGCGAAGACGGTCTCCGTCGGTGAGGCCGCAGGCGGCAATCTTGCCGTCGCGAACGGCGATGATGTCCGTCGTGGTCGAGCCCATGTCGGTCAGCAGGGCGTCAGGAATGCGCCGAGCAATTAGCGCAGCGCTCGCGAGGAAGTTGGTCGAGGCGACGCTCGCGGGATCGGTCTCGGCGACGTCGGGCGCGCCCAGGCCGCGCATCCCCATCCAAACCTGGAAGTTTGGAAGGAGCGTCTTGACCCGGTCGATGATCACGCGCACGCCGGTCGCACGGTCCGGGAAGATCTCGCAGAGTTCGCCGGTCATGGTGGCTGCGTGCGTGTGGGCCCTGCCGGTCAGGTCGGCGGCCTCGGCGAAGGCCGCATCTAGATGCTCGAGGCCGCGCCACAGCGGGCATGCAATCTGGCGGACGGCGATGGTCCGTCCGTCCTCGGCCAGCGCGACCTTGAGATGCGCGCCGCCTACGTCGTATCCGGCTGTTATGGCCATCGGCAGTCTCCACGGCGGCGTTTGACCTGAGCCTGGGCGTGTTACACGAGGGGGTTACGGAGGCAAGCTTGCGATGGATGTGGTTCCGGTCATCGACGTGCGCCATGGCGTGGCTGTCGCAGCTGCGCGGGGCGACCGTGCCGCCTATATGCCGATCCAGACGCAGTTATGCGAGGGCAGTGCGCCGGCCAGCGTCGCTGAAGGGTATGCCCGATTGTTCGCCTTTCCCATCCTTTATGTCGCCGATCTCGACGGCATCGAGGGGCGTGGGCGCAACGTCGGCCTGGCGCAGGACTTGGCGCCGGTCATATCGGGCGCCACGCTGTGGATCGACGACGGGTGCCGCCCGCGCGAAGCTGCGGCGAGGATCGCTGCCGGGCAGGCAAGCGTTCCGGTGATTGGCACCGAGAGCATGGCGGGCGAAGCGGATGTCGGGGTGCTGCGCCGCCTGCCGGCTGATAGCTACGTCCTGTCGCTCGACTTCAAGGGCGAGGATTTCATCGGTCCGAGAGACGTGCTCGACGAGCCGGACCATTGGCCCGAGCGGATCATCGTCATGACGCTGAAACGCGTGGGCTCAGGTGAGGGGCCGGACATCGGGCGTGTCGCCGACATCGTCGCGCGGGCGAACGGAAGGCGTGTCTACGCTGCCGGGGGCGTGCGCGATCGCGCGGATATCGAGGCGCTGCACGAGGTCGGAGCTGCAGGCATGCTGGTCGCGACCGCGCTGCACTCTGGGCAAATAAAAACCGGCGACCTCGAAGAGATCGCCGGTTTTTGATGTCGTAGCACGAAGGGGAAGAGCAGAACTAGCGCCGGGGGTGTTCTACCCGTTCCAACGGCCGGAAAGCAGTCTACCCAATCGCTGCAGCAGGCCCCTCTTCAAAGGTGGGGCATCATTCTGCTGTGGACGGTTTCCGCTTCAAGCCTTCGCACCGAAGGGGTGAGAAGCGGTGTTGCGCTGGGCGGTCGCTTCGGCGGCGGTCGGCTTGCCGGCAACGGCGCGAGCGATCGACTCCTTCACGGCGCGGTAGTTGTAGTCCTGGATCTTGGCGTCGTCGGCAGCTTCCCAATGGATGAACACGCCGACGCAGATGAAGACGTCATCAGCCTCAGAAGCCGGGATGATGCCCTCGGCGACGGAGTCCTGAACGGCCTTGGCGACGCCGTACTGAGCAGGTCCGAACATCTGAACGGCCTGACGGGCGTCCTTGATGGTGACCTTGTTGTACAGGATCGTGTTCGGCTTGCAGGGCAGGTTCGGAGCGATGACAGCGAGGAGGGTGGTGAAACCGTCCTTGTTGTTCGTCAGAGCGTTGCAGAAGGCAACTTCAGCAGCGGAACCGCGCGGACCCATGATGA
>CAZBPM010000005.1:0-151511 GCA_964493785.1 uncultured Hyphomicrobium sp.
CGGGCGCCGCCCTGCTCGCCGGGGCGCTCGCGATCCTCGTTTTCGGCGGTCTCCTCGCGTGGTTCGCGCGGTTCGCGTGCCTCGCGTGGTTCGCGCGGTTCGCGTGCCTCGCGTGGTTCTCGCGCCTCACGCGGCTCGAATGTGTCGCCTTCCTCCTCGCCTTCGAAGCCCGACTCCATATTGACGACATTGCGCTCAATACGGCGAACCGGAAGGGCGGGAGCCGTCCCTTTCTCGATGGTGAAGTTGGCGCCGGCCATCTTATCGGACCCGGTCACGACGATCGGCAGTCCGAGGCGCGCTTCCATATCGACGATGAAGGGGCGCTTGTTGTTGAGAATGTAGAGCGCGACCGTGGGCGTCGTGGTGGCGATGAGCGAGGCGCGCGTGCCAGATATAATGGTATCCTCCAGCCCGCGCAGCACGGCGAGAGCCACGCTTTCCGTCGAGCGGATGATGCCTGTTCCCTGGCAATGCGGGCACTGGGACGTCGAGCCTTCGAGTACGCCGGTGCGCAGGCGCTGACGCGACATCTCCATCAGGCCGAAGTGGCTGATGCGTCCGACCTGGATGCGGGCACGATCGAAGCGAAGCGCTTCCTTCAACCGGCGTTCGACGGCGCGGTTGTTGCGCTTCTCCTCCATGTCGATGAAGTCGATGACGACGAGGCCGGCGAGGTCGCGCAGCTTCAATTGGCGGGCGATCTCGTCTGCGGCTTCGAGGTTGGTGTGGTAGGCGGTCTCCTCGATGGAGAACTCGCGCGTCGCCTTGCCGGAGTTGACGTCGATGGCGACGAGGGCCTCGGTCTGGTTGATGACGAGGTAGCCGCCCGAGCGGAGCGTGACGTACGGGCTGAACATCGCGTTCAGCTGCCGCTCGATCTGGAAGCGCGTGAAGAGCGGCTCGGGCTCCTGGTACTGGATGACGTTCTTGGCATGGCTCGGCATGAGCATGCGCATGAAGTCCTTGGCCTCGCGGTGGGCCTCGCCACCGGCGACGACCACTTCCTCGACGTCCTTGTTATAGAGGTCGCGGATCGAGCGCTTGATGAGGTTGCCTTCCTCGTAGACGAGGTTCGGCGCCTGGCTCTGCAGGGTCAGGTCGCGCACGCTCTCCCACAGGCGCAGGAGGTATTCGAAGTCGCGCTTGATCTCCTGCTTGGTGCGGGCTGCTCCGGCGGTGCGGATGATGAGGCCCATGCCCTCCGGCACTTCGAGCTCGGCGGCGATCGCCTTGAGGCGCTTGCGATCCTGCGGCTGGGTGATCTTGCGGGAGATGCCGCCGCCACGCGCGGTGTTCGGCATCAGCACAGTGTAGCGGCCGGCAAGCGACAGGTAGGTGGTGAGCGCAGCGCCCTTGTTGCCGCGCTCCTCCTTAACGACCTGGACCAGGATGACCTGGCGCCGCTTGATTACCTCCTGGATCTTATAGGAGCGCGGGCGGCGGCGCGGGCGCGAAGGCAGTTCCTCGAGAGCGTCTTCGCCGGTGGAGACCTGCTCGGGGGCAGCGGCTGCGTCGACTTCGCGGACGTCGCCCGACGTGGGGCTGGCAGAAATTTCCTCGGCGCCACCTTCGGCGGCGTGAGCATCCTCGAGCGTGTTCTCGTTGGCGGCAAACTCGGAGGCGGACTGCGCGTTCTCGGCCGGCTCTGCCTGCAGCTGCGCGTCGGAGGCTACGGACTGGGCGATCGTGTGGTGATCGTTGGGCTCGTGGCTTTCGGCGTGGTCGTGATCGTCTTCGTCGTGATCATCGCCCGACGCGACCTCAGGGCCGTGCGGCTCGATCTCGTCGACGTCGTCCTCGTCATCGGACGAAGGGGCTGGTGCGGCGGCGCGGCGGCGGGCGAGCGCCTCGGCGTGGGCATCGACGGCAGCTTCCTCGGCGGCCTCCGCTGCGGCTTCCTCGTCGAGGAGCGCCTGACGGTCGGCGATCGGGATCTGGTAGTAGTCAGGATGGATTTCGTTGAAGGCCAGGAAGCCATGACGGTTCCCGCCGTATTCGACGAAAGCGGCCTGCAGCGACGGCTCAACGCGCGTCACCTTGGCGAGGTAGATGTTGCCGCGGAGGAGCTTTCGCGCCGCGGATTCGAAGTCAAATTCCTCTACGCGGCCGTTGCGGAGCACCACGACCCGGGTCTCCTCGGGGTGCGTGGCATCAATAAGCATCTTGTTGTTGGACATTTATTCCGTTCCTTGGCGCGCCGGCTGGGCAGCCTGTCGCTCCGCTCCTCAGTCCGGATAAGAACCGGGACGGGCACGGGCAGGCGCAGCTCTCTGGCGCGCATCATTGGTTGAGTGGGTTGAATGTGAGTGGGTGAAGATGGTGCGCGGCACAGCCTTTCGCCGCCGGTTGTGGCCGGGCGTGCGCAGCGGCGCGAGCGATGGCGCGCTGAAGCTTGCGAATAGCTGGTGCCGAAGTCTGGCATTCCAAGGTCTTTCAATGGCTTGAAGGAGACACGAGGGGGTCGCGCTGCCTCCGTGAGTGCCCCATGTCGGCGGGGCGCCGGGCGGTACTCCGCCAGCTCCGGTCGCCTTCCTTTCTCGGGCGAATGGAGCGTTGAACTGGTGGTGATCACAGTTTCGAGCAGCTTGCATCGTGCCTTGCGCAAGCTTGACCCTCAGGCTCACTGCTCCGACTGTTGTCGGAGCGTAATGCTTGCGGGCGCAGGGCGAACTGCTCGATCGTCGGTATGCAGCGGGGCCTACCCTCACGGGGGGCGGCGGACCGGCGCGAACGAGGGGGGCGGTTGCCCGTCCAACTCATTCTTGCGGCGCACAAATGCCCAGCAAGAGCGCCGCTGCATCAACGAACTAGAAAGTACGGGTTCGCCGGTAAGCTTGCAAGCGTGTTATAAGGACCCGCTGACGAGCCGCCCGGCCAACACTTTGCAATTTGAGGGAAAATCGGCAAAGGTTTAGTTAACGGGGCTGGGTGTGCGCGAGATCGGGGGATTTCAGCGGGGGATGCGGACGCATCTGCAACATAATGCGGCCTTGCTCAGGCGCGCCGTCGCTGGCGTGCTGTTGGTCGTTTTCGGGCTCGGGGTCAGCGCAGCCATAGCTCATGCCGAGCCAACCAGCGTCCATCGAAAGAGCGCGGTCATCGAGGCGACACGGGCCGAATTGCGGAGCGAGGGGACGGCGACGACGTTCCTGCTGGGGCTATCCACTGGCGTGCGCGCCGAGATTTTCACTCTGGCGAACCCCTATCGGGTGGTGATCGACCTTCCGGACGTGGCGTTTCAGTTGAACGAAGGAGCGGGGCAAAAAGGGCAGGGGCTGGTTTCTGGCTTTCGCTACGGCCTTCTTTCAGAAGGGAAAGCTCGCGTCGTTCTAGACACCAGTGGTCCGGTGATTATCAAGCGTGCTGATATTCATGCCAGCGGCAAGGGCATGGAGCTCGCAGTGGTCCTGGGGCCGACGTCGGCCCAGGCATTCGGGGGTGGGACCGGCGGCGTGCAAGCCTCTGCCGCGCCGGCAATCAAGCAAAAGGGCCCGGCAGCCATATCGAAGCGGGACCGGGTCAAGCCATTGGTGCTGATCGATCCCGGGCACGGTGGCATCGATCCTGGCGCGGCCAGCGCCAGCAGCCTCAAGGAAAAGGCGGTGGTGCTGGCGGTCGGGAAGGCGTTGAAAGAGCGTCTGGTTGCCAGCGGGCGTTACGACGTCCGGATGACGCGCTCGACCGACGTGTTCATCTCGCTCGACCAGCGGTTGCAGATGTCGCGCGATCTGGACGCGGATCTCTTCATATCCCTGCACGCGGATTCTATCGCCGCGAGGGGCAACGCCAAGACGGTACGGGGTGCCACGGTTTACACGCTGTCGGAGCAGGCCTCTGACGAAGAGGCTCGGCACATGGCCGAGAAGGAGAACAACTCCGACGCGATCGCGGGGGTGCAGGCCACCAAATTTGAGGGGGTTGGCGATGTGCGCAACATCCTCATTGATCTGCTCAAGCGTGAGACTTCGAACTTCTCCGCTGATTTCTCCAATACCCTGGTCAAGCAACTCGGAACGAGCATTTCCCTGTCCGGCCGCCCCCAGCGGTCGGCGGCCTTCAAGGTGCTGCGTCAGGCTGACACTCCCTCGGTCCTCGTGGAACTGGGCTACATGAGTCATCCAGAGGACGAGAAACTGCTCAATTCGGCAGCCTGGCAGCGGCGTGTCGCCACGTCGATATCGGGCGCCATCGATTCGTACTTCTCGAAGCGTACGGCCAAGGTGCGCTGAAGTGCGCATGGGCCTTCGCGCGTTCATCTAAACAGCGGCTGCGACGACTTGATGCCACATTCCATGCTAATGTCCTGTTTCGCGGCGTCGCCTCCTAGCCTTTTGGCTCGCGGACATGCCAGTGCAGCCAACATCCACGCTCAACGGAACTGAAGGTTGATGCGCGAGCCACCGCTTTATCCGTCGGATCCGATCTATCCACACGATCCTTATGGGCATCCGCGCGACCAGTATCCGCGTGATCCGGGGCCGCGTGGACCTGCGCCGAAGCGTCCGAAGAAGCGGCGCAAGAGCCTGCTGCTGAGCCTGCTCGGCTGGGGATTCGCCGCGGGTGTCGTCGTGTTCGTGTGCGCGTCGGCCGGGGCGGCGTATGTCCTGTGGAAGGCGTCGCAGGATCTGCCCGACTACGTCAGCCTTTCGAAGTACGAGCCGCCGGTCATGACGCGCATTCATGCGCACAACGGCGCGCTGATTGCCGAGTATGCTCGCGAGCGACGCATCTTCGTGCCGATCAATACGATTCCCAAGCGCGTGGTTGCAGCGTTCCTGTCGGCGGAGGACAAGCGCTTCTACGAGCACGGCGGCATCGACTTCCAGGGTGTCGGCCGCGCTGTGTTCAAGATCGTCGAGGCGAAGATCAGCGGCAGCGACCGGCGCGCCGAAGGCGGATCGACCATCACGCAACAGGTTGCGAAGAACTTCCTGCTGTCGAGTGAGCGCTCGATGGATCGCAAGATCAAGGAAGCAATCCTCGCCGTCCGCATCGAGCGTGCCTACCCGAAGGACAAGATCCTCGAGCTGTATCTCAACGAGATCTATTTCGGCATCGGCGCGTACGGCATCGCCGCCGCGTCGCTCAGCTACTTCAACAAGGAGCTGCAGGACCTGACAATCGAGGAGGCCGCGTATCTGGCGGCGCTGCCCAAGGGGCCCAACAACTACCATCCGTTCCGGCGCGAGAAGCAGGCTGTGATCCGGCGCAACTGGATCATCGGGCAGATGCTGGAGAACGGCTACATTTCCGCCGAGGAAGCTGAAGCGTCCAAGGCCAAGCCGCTGACGGTCAATCTGCGCGGCACCGGTGCGCACATCTTCGCCGCCGACTACTTCGCCGAGGAGGTGCGGCGCACGCTGATGTCGCAGTTCGGTGAGGACAAGCTTTACAACGGCGGCCTTTCGGTGCGCACCACGCTCGATCCGCGGCTGCAACAGATTGCACGCGCACAGTTGATCAACGGCCTAGTGCAGTTCGATCGCAGTAAGGGATGGCGCGGCCCGGTCACGCACCTCGATATTGGTGGCGACTGGGGCAAGGCTCTCGATGCTGTGCAGACGCCGAACGATCTCCAGCCCTGGCGGTTGGGCACCGTGCTCAAGATCGAAGGCGCCAAGGCGATCGTGGGCCTGCGACCGGAGAAGCAGCAGGACGGTTCGCTCGTCGGCAAGCGCGAGGCAATCGAGCTGACCTTCGAAGAGATGAAGTGGGCGAAGACGAAGAAAGGGGCGCCGAAAGCAGTCGGCGACGTCGTCTCGCCCGGAGACGTGGTGTTCGTCGCGCCGAAGGATCCGAACAACGTTGCCGGCGTGTGGTCGCTGATGCAGATCCCCGAGGTTGGCGGCGGCATCGTCGCCATGGACCCCAACACGGGACGCGTTCTGGCGGTCGTCGGCGGCTTCTCATTCGCGATGAGCCAGTTCGACCGAGCGATCCAGGCTCGGCGGCAGCCCGGCTCATCGTTCAAGCCGTTCGTCTACGCTGCGGCGCTCGACAATGGATATAAGCCGACGTCGATCGTTCTCGATGCGCCGATCGAAATCGAGCAGGGCCCGAACCAGGACATCTGGAAGCCGGAGAACTACGAGAAAGAGCACTCAGCAGGGCCGTCCACGCTACGTTTCGGCATCGAGCATTCGCGCAACCAGATGACGGTGCGGCTGGCGCAGGATCTCGGCATGCCGATCATCACCGACTACGCCAAGCGCTTCGGCATCTACGACGACCTGCTGCCGGTGCTTTCCATGTCGCTGGGTGCGGGCGAGACGACGCTGCTGCGCATTGCGACCGGCTATTGCACGATCGCGAATGGCGGCCATCAGGTGCGTCCGACGTTGATCGACCGGATCCAGGATCGCTGGGGCCGTACAGTCTGGCGCCACGACCAGCGCGTGTGCGAGACGTGCAAGGCAGAGGGCTGGGCCAACCAGGAGGAGCCGGAGGTTCCCGATGATCGCGTTCAGATCATGGACCCCCACACCGCCTACCAGATGACGTCCATTCTGGAGGGTGTCATCCAGCGCGGCACGGCGACGTCGCTTAAGGCACTCGAACGACCGCTGGCCGGCAAGACGGGCACCACAAACCAGGAGAAGGATGCCTGGTTCGTCGGATACTCGCCCGATCTCGTGGTCGGCGTGTTCATGGGCTTCGACAGCCCGATCCCGATGGGCAAGGGCAACACCGGCGGCAAGCTTGCCGCGCCGGTGTTCGGCAATTTCATGAAGGAGGCACTGGCCGACCAGCCGGCGTCTCCATTCCGTATTCCTCCCGGCATCAAGCTGGCGCGGGTGAACCTGCGCACGGGGTTGCGTGCGGGTGAGGAAGATCCGCAGAGCATCGTCGAGGCGTTCAAGCCGGGCGAGGAACCCGATGACGCCTATTCAGTGATCGGCTTCACAGATCAAGGCACTGGCGGCATTCCGCGCGACGATGAAAGCTCGGCCGACGATGCCTACCAGCAGCCGGCACCGCGGCAAATGCCCGGCTACAGCTCGGGTCGCGGCGGGCTCTGGTAAAGCGGCTGTGACGGGTCCCATGCTCCGCGGCTGATGGGCTGCGGCGCGCCTTCGCGTTTACAGCGGGCCGCGCGGCGATTATATCAGCCGACCTATCCTGAAATCGCACTCGCCTCGGAGGCAACGATGCGTGCCGAACCGCAAAAGCTCGTCGATTCCATCAAGGAGGCCCTAGGTCTCCTACGGAGGCATCTTTGACTGGGATACTGCCCAGCAACGTCTCGCGGAACTGAACAAGCGCGCTGAGGACCCGAGCCTCTGGAACGATACGCGAGCGGCGCAGAAGGTCATGCGCCAGCGCCAGCAGCTCGAGCGCTCGATCACCATCTACCAGGATCTGCAGCGCGGTCTCGACGACGGCGTCACGCTCATCGAACTGGGAGAAGAAGCGGACGACGACGCTTCTATCGCCGAAGGCGAAGCGATCCTCAGAAAGCTCGACGACGAAGCACAGCGGCGCAGCATCGAGGCGTTGCTGTCGGGCGAGGCTGACGGCAACGACGCATATGTCGAGGTTCACGCAGGCGCTGGCGGCACCGAGAGCCAAGACTGGGCGTCGATGCTCGCGCGCATGTACATGCGTTGGGCCGAGCAGCGCGGCTACAAGGTTTCGACGCTCGAGGAAAGCTCAGGCGAAGAGGCGGGCATCAAGTCCGCCACCATGGAGATTAAGGGCGAGGGAGCCTACGGCTGGCTCAAGACGGAGTCGGGCGTGCATCGACTGGTGCGCATCTCGCCCTACGACGCCAACGCGCGCCGCCATACGAGCTTTGCGTCGGTGTGGGTCTATCCGGTGATCGACGACGACATCGATATCCAAATTAACGAAAGCGAGTGCCGCATCGACACGTATCGCTCGTCGGGTGCGGGCGGTCAGCACGTCAACACGACCGATTCCGCCGTACGCATCACGCATATCCCGACCGGCATCGCGGTGGCGAGCCAGCAGGAGCGCTCGCAGATCAAGAACCGCGCGATCGCCTGGGCAATGCTGAAGTCACGGCTGTACGAACTCGAGTTGAAGAAGCGCGAGGAGAAGGCCAACGCGGAGGCGGCGAGCAAGACCGAGATCGGCTGGGGACACCAGATCCGCTCGTATGTGCTGCAGCCGTATCAGCTCGTGAAGGACCTGCGCACTGGAACGCAGAGCACCAATCCTGCTGCGGTGCTGGACGGCGACATCGATCTATTCATCGAGAGCGCGCTGGCGCAGCGCATCAAGGGCGGCGGACCTGTAGAGGTCAGCGACATAGATTAGCGTTCAATCTTGGGACAAGGTCCGGCGCAGACGTATGCGCCGGATTGCAGGTCGTTCAGGTGAGACCCGAGACGCACACGG
Source organism: uncultured Hyphomicrobium sp. (assembly GCA_964493785.1). Taxonomy (GTDB): domain Bacteria; phylum Pseudomonadota; class Alphaproteobacteria; order Rhizobiales; family Hyphomicrobiaceae; genus Hyphomicrobium_A. The sequence goes on from CAZBPM010000005.1 coordinate 8,365, forward strand.
TGGCTGAGCCCTTGAAGTTTGGCTTGGCACGATAGGTCAGCTCCACGCGATTGATGGCGCGTTCGCCGTGACCCTTCAGGTCGAGGAGACCGCTCTGACCGCCCTGGCGGATCTGAGCGCGCACGGGGATATCATCGGGCGCCCCATTGCCGTAGACGACCTTCAGATCGTTTATGAATACGTCGTTGCCGGACACGTTGAGGCGTAGTGCCTTGAACTTGCCTTCGCGACGTCCGACGCGGATGACGTCGCGGTCGACGAGGAAACCGACCTTCTGGCAGCCGAGTTGGTCCCAGCGGCCGCGGTCGTCATTACGGTCTCGGTCGCGGGCGATGGCGGACCCGGACGCGACGACCGCCAGCATAACGGTGCCGAGCAATATCGAGGCGGACTGCGATTTCATAGTTTTTCTCCCGTTCAAGGCCTGCATGCCAGACGCCTTAACAACGCGCCGCACGCACGGTTCCGTTGCGGGAAATCGTATGCTCCGACCGAGCCCATTCGCGTGAGCGGACGAAGCTATTGTTTTGCCGAGAATGTCACAGCAGCGCGCGACACGAAAATCGTGCGGCGAAATGGCGAGGAGTGCGGGGATGTTGGTGGCAGAGGGTCCAGTGCTGCGGTGCTACCACGAATACACTGGACCCTGATGCCAAGAGCGTCTCGGTGCCTGAGCCCCCGATCCGCACGTACTATAACGCCGAAGGGGCAAACAATCCGTCTCCGCCGGCAGCGTTAGTCGCTTACATCAGATGAATAAGCGACCGAACATGAGCCGGAGATGAACGGGTAGGCGGTCTATTCGGCAGCGGTCATGAAGCGCTCGACGGTGGCCGCGAAATGCCCGCACCAGTCTTTGTTGGCGTGGACGAGCGGCCAGACCGATCCCGCCTCGTCTCCCGCCTGGGCGAGCGGCGGGTTATAGCGGCACAGGCCGGCGTCATGCTTCAGCTTGTTGGCGGGCTTGCTATGCGTGTCGAAGAACTGGCAATTGCCGCATGCGCACGTCGTCATGGAAGCCTCCGAAGTTGAGCTCGAAGTTTGCGAGGCGGCCAGCAAGGGGCGTTCCGGGCGGGATCTAAATCGCGATATGCGCTTAACGGCAGTTTAGGCTAACGCCTCGACAACGAAGCCCCGGGCATCTTATGAGCAGCGCGGGGCATAACCTGCCGTCAACCCGGATCACTCCATTGCCGACGAATGAAAAGAACGGCGCAGCGCGGCCCCGACTCGAACTCATCGAGACGGCAGGCTTTCCCGACTATGCGCTGATCGACAGCGGCAGCGGCCGCAAGCTGGAGCGCTTCGGTGCCGTGATCGTGGACCGGCCGGAGCCGCAGGCGCTGTGGATGCCCCATGCCGAGCGCGAGTGGAAGAAGGCCAACGCGGTCTTTGCCGGTGACGACGATGAAGACAAGGGGCGCTGGCGCATCGACCGTCCGGTGCCCGAGAGCTGGCCGGTTAAAATAGGCGCGGTCACCATGCAGTGCCGTCTCGCCAGCTTCCGGCACATGGGGCTGTTCCCAGAGCAGCTTCCGCACTGGGAGTGGATGGCGCAGCGCATCGCCGAGAAAAAGGGCGAGCCGGCGCGGGTGCTGAACCTTTTCGCCTATACGGGTGCGGCGTCGCTGATTGCAGCGGCGGCGGGCGCGCAGGTGACTCATGTCGATGCATCGAAGAAGGCGATCCAATGGGCGAAGGAGAACCAGGCGGCGTCAGGGCTAGGTTCGGCTCCGATCCGCTGGATGCTGGATGACGCTGCAAAGTTCGTCGCGCGCGAGGTGCGACGCGGGAAGACGTACGACATCGTTCTGGTCGACCCGCCGAAGTTCGGCCGCGGTCCCGACGGGGAGGTGTGGGACTTGTTCACAAGCCTGCCGCCGTTGATGCGCGATTGCGCGCAGCTGCTGGCGCCCGGCGCTTCGCTGGCGCTTACGGTCTATGCCATCCGCGCGTCGGCGCTGGCGTTCGATCAGCTCTGTCGCGAGGTGCTGGCGGGCAAGGGCGGCACGTTCCAGACGGGCGAGCTTGCTATTCGCGAGGAAAAGGGCACACGCGCCGTCCCGACGTCGCTGTTCACACGCTGGAGCGCGGCATGACAGCGGCGCCGAAACAGATCACCAGCCTGCAGAACGATCGCGTCAAGGCGATCCGCGCGCTCGAGATGCGTAAGGAGCGTAAGGAAACCGGCCTCTTCGTTGCCGAGGGCACGTCGCTGCTGATCACGGCGCGCGACAACGGGTTCAAGCCGGAGACGCTGGTTTATCGCACGGGTGCCGCGGTCAGCGGCATTGCGCAGGGGCTGGTGGCGTGGGCGCTGAATGCGGGCGTCGAATGCCTCGAAGTGTCGGAAGCGGTGCTCGGCAAGCTGTCGTCGAAGGACAATCCGCAGAGCATGATCGGCGTGTTTCGTCAGCGCTGGATCGAGCCGGCAGTCGGCGCGCAGATCGAGCCGGGTGCGGTGTGGCTGGCGCTGGAGGAGGTGCGCGATCCGGGCAACCTCGGCACCATCATCCGCACCGCCGATGCGGTCGGCGCGGCGGGTATCGTTCTCATCGGTGCAAGCTGCGATCCCTATTCACACGAGTGCGTGCGCGCGACTATGGGATCGGTTTTTTCCGTCCCACTGGCGCGGATGCAACGCGATGGTTTTCTCAAGTGGATCGATGGCTGGAAGGGCGACATCGTGGGCACGCACCTCGATGGCGCGGAAGACTTCCGGACGGTGCAGTATCGCGCGCCGACGCTGCTCGTGATGGGCAGCGAGGGGCCAGGGCTGTCGGACGAGCTGACGGCCCAATGCACGCGGCTCGTCAAGATTCCAATGGCGGGTAAGCTCGACTCGCTCAATCTCGCGGTGGCGACGGCACTGGTGCTGTACGAAATCCGCGGCCCTCACCTGAGCCTCTAGATCATGCGCATCGAATATCACCGCACCCTGATCGCCGACCGCGTGCGCAACCAGGCGTTCGAGAAGGCGCTCGCCTCGGTCATCAAGAAGGGTGAGACGACGGTCGCCGATATCGGCGCGGGCACGGGGCTGCTCGGCCTGATGGCGGCCAAGCTCGGCGCGCGCGAGGTGTTCCTCTACGAGGCAGCGGAGGGTGCCGGCGTTGCAGCGAAGATCCTGAAGGCGAACGGGGCGCGGAACTGCCACATCATTCCGTGCCACTCGACAGAGATGGTCGACCCGCCGCGCGTGGACGTCGTGGTTTCCGAAACGCTGGGAAACTACGCGTTCGAAGAGCACATGATCGAGACGCTGGCGGATGCGAAGAAGCGCTTCCTGAAGCCGGGCGGCATCATCATACCGCGGCAGCTGGAGCAACTCGTAGCGCCGGTCGTGTCAGATCGCATCCAGCGGGAATTCGACGCGTGGGGTGAGACCGGACTGAATATGACGGTCGCGCGCGAGATGAGCCTCAACAACATTTACGTGCGCACGCTGAAGCGGGGCGAGCTGCTGCAGGCGCAGGTGTGGGACACGATCCTATTCGGCAGCGATGGGCGGTCGGCGCGCAAGGGCGAAGCGGGCTGGAAGCTTTCCGAGGCGGCGACGGTCTACGGGTTTGCGGTGTGGTGGAATGCTGAGCTGGTGCCAGGGGTGCATTTGTCGACCGCGCCGGATGCGCCGCGCACGCACTGGGAGCAGCTTTACTTTCCGCTGCTGACGCCGATCGAAGGCAAGAAGGGCGAGACCGTCGGGGTCAGTCTGCGATCGAAGACGTCATACGATGCGGGGACGCACGTCGCCTGGGTGGCGACGCATCGCGACGCCAAGGGCCGCGAGACGCAGCGGCAGTCGCTGAACCTGGATAAGGGTTTTTTGCCTTGATTTCGGGGTGACACGAGGGGCGGGAAGCTCGTTGTACGGCCGGTGTCGCGCGAGCTGATGGCCGGCGCTCGCGCTGGGGCGCCTTGCGCCCGTGCCGCTTCGCGGCGCTTTCTAGCTGATATGAAGTGAGTGAGCTCGGTTTGCGGCGAGCAGGCCCGGGGGCTAGACGCGCAGCAGCAGTGCGGCGAGGCCGACGATGGCGACGGCGATGCCTAGGGTGGTGACCCAGGCGATGGCGTGGCGCTTGCGCATCTCGCGGTTGGCGCGACGTGCGTTTTCGAGCCAGTCGGCGCTGGGCGGCGTCTTGGCGACGTGTCCAAGGTCGTCGATGAGTTCTTCGATGGAGCGTGGATCGGCGGTCGTGAGCGGCATATCGCTCGCGGCGGGAAGGGCCGGGGTCGCGACAGCGGCCTCCTTTGCCGACTTTGCGACGAACTCGGCCGCCTTTCCATGAGAGGATTCAACGCGGGCGAGGCGTTTCATGAGTGGGCGGTGGTGCATCGCACGCGCGATGTCGTCGGCGAGCTGGCGATCTTCGGGTCCGTCGAAATCCGGCTTCACTCGGGCATTGGCGCTCATTTGGCGGCTCCGGTCGCAGAGGAAGGCAGGGGTCGCAGCCCTCGATGATCTCAGCCCGCGACCATTCGGGTACCCCGAACACACTAGCGGTGGACGCACCGCAACACTAAAAATGCGCGGACGAGATGGCCGCAGCGTGGCAGTGATTCGCGTGCGGAGGCAAATGCCTGGGGAGAGCGACATGCTGGTGATGGTGATCGGGTTGATAGTATTCTTCGCAATCCAACTAGTGCCGACCAACGTGGAGCTGAAGAACGGGCTCGTCGCGCGCTTTGGAAAGGGCGGATACGGGGCCCTGTTCGGGGTGCTTTCGCTGATCGGCCTCGCCCTGATCGTGCTGGGCTTCCACAAGCTTCAGCTGCATCCGGGCAAGAACCCGATCCTGTGGGATCCGCCGACATTCATGCGCCACATCGCGATGCCGCTGATGCTCGTTGCCTCGATAGCGCTGGTGTCGGGGTTCATTGCCTCGCATATCCAGGCGGCACTGAAGTTCCCGTTCCTGGTCGCGGTTAAAGCGTGGGCGCTGGGACATCTCATCGCCAACGGCGATCTCGCCTCGCTGGTGCTGTTCGGCAGCTTCCTCGCGTTCGGCGTCTACAGCCGGATCGCCTACAAGCGTCGGGGCGTTCATGGCCCGTTTTACAAGGGGCCGTGGATCAACGACGTCATCGTCGTGGCCTTGGGTGTCGCGCTCTACGCTGCCATCGTGTTCTACCTGCACGAGTTGGTGATCGGCGTCTCGCCAATGGCGTAGGCGCAAGCGCATGAGCGGGCGGCTCATCGGGATTGCGTGGCGCTCGGCCCGGCTGGCGCCGATGGAGACAGGCGGCGAGGTCGATATCAGCCTCGATGCCGGCGTCGATGGCGATCACAAGGGTCGGAAGTTCAAGCGTCGCGCGGTGACGATACTCGCGCGAGAGGACTGGGAAGCTGCATTGTCGGAGCTCGCCGCGGATGGCACCGAGGTCGGCGACCTCGACTGGACGGTACGCCGCGCCAACCTCCTCGTCGAAGGCGTGCGCCTGCCACGCGCGATCGGGGCGACGTTACGGGTCGGGCCGGTGCTGCTGGAGGTGACGTACCCGACTACGCCATGCGCGCGCATGGACGAAGCGCGGCAGGGGCTGCGCAAGGCGCTGCATCCAAACTGGCGTGGCGGGGTGACGTGTCGCGTTGTCGAGGGAGGACACGTGAAGATCGGCGACGAGGTCCTGATCTTGCAATCGCCGCCCGAGCGGCAGAGGAAGTTGCCGTAATGAACAAGGGAGGCGTTCACGCCTCCCTTTGGTTCTTCCGCCGTGGCTGAGGTCAGTAGTAGCGATACTCGGAGCTGTCGGCACCGCTGCGCCAAGGCTCGACGACGAACTCGGTGCGCGCACTGGTCTCGCGGCTGAGGCCGTAGTCGGAGATGATCAGCGAGGAACCGGGCTTCATCAGCTCTGCGAGCTGGTCCTGTGCCTCCTTCGGGATCTCGACGCGCTCGAGGGCCGTCTGGGCGTCGGCATCGTGTCCGGCCCGAAGCACCGGTGTCTCATCGTCGTGGCGGCGCTTCTTACGGCGCTGATACTGCGCCGTCTCGGAGGGCTTCAGCGTGACGGAGTTCCAACGCAGCCCACGCTCACCCTCGGTGAAGTGGGTGGCGGTGAGGACGTGCGTGCCGAGGGGCTGACTGGGGTCTGCGATCGTCACCGGCACGTCCATCACCTGGATGAAGCCGAGCTTGGCGACGAGGCGGCCGGTCTTGCCACTGATGAAGACGGAAACCGGGTAATGCTTGCGCTGCTCCAGAGCGTCGGCGGCGGCGAGCTGGTCCTTGGCGCCCGCGAGGACGACTTCGGCCTGCCTGGCGTCCTCGACGGCGACCTTGCGAGCATTTTCGAGCGCGCCAGCGTCGGCAACGGCCTGCTTGGTCTTGGCGGCCTGTGCATCGGCCGCCTTCTTGGCGAGAGCTGCAGCGTCGGCCGCGTCGAGCATCTTGGTTTCTTCGGCGATTTCCTCGGCGGACTGCTTCTCCAGCGTCGCTGCGTCGATCTTGGAGACGTCAACCTTGGCCATCTTTGCCGTCAGGCCGGTGAAGCGCGAGGCAGCGCCTGCGGCAGTCTTCGCAGCCTTGCGGGAAATGTCGGCGAGCCGCGCCTCTTCCTTGCGCGCTTGGCGGATGGCTTCCTGCGCGTCCTTGGTTGCGGCGATGGCTGCCTTGGCTTGATCGTCGGCGGCGGTCTTTGCGTGCTCCGCGGCCGTTACCGCGGTGACCAGCCGTTCGCGCTCGGCGGCGCGCTCGATTGCGGCCATGCTGCGGGTCCGCGTCGCCGAGGCCCCATTCTGACCCGCGAAAAGGTCAGCCTGGTTGGCGGAGGCCGCCGCTTGCACGGGGCCGGCCTGGTTGCTTGCGGTGTCCGGAGCGAGCGGTGCGATAAGGCTGGGGCTGTCGAATTCCGCTGGCGTCAGGTCCTGCTCGCTGATGATGACGCGCGCGCCGACGTCGGTGATGCCGAACAGGTTGCGGGCGAAGCTGTAGGGGAGGCGGATGCAGCCGTGCGAGGCGGGATAGCCGGGGAGATCGCCAGCGTGGAGAGCGATGCCGGAGTTGGTGAGGCGCTGCATGAAGGGCATCGGCGCGCCGCCGTACAGGTTAGAGAAGTGAGAGCGGTTCTTCTCAAGGATCGAGAAGATGCCGGTCGGGGTCGGATGGCCGTTCATGCCGCTTGAGATCGGCGACTTGGCTATCACCTTGCCGTTGTCGTAGGCGGTCACGGTCTGATTGTTCAGCGAGACGACGATGACCAGTGGACCGCTCGGCTTGGGGAGAGTCGACGTCACCTTCTCGTCGGTCGGCTCGACGTAGCGCGGCGCTGCGCGACGGGCCCGGCGTGGCTTCTGCTGCCAACCACCACCGTTGCCCCAAACGCCCCACTGGTAGAATTGAGCTTCGGCCCGCTCCGGCGTTGCTGCGACGAGCAGGCCGCCGGCGAGCAGAGCCAGGGTGGAAAAGCGCAGGCGGCCGGTTGCGGCGCCAACACAACTTATGACGGTCTTCAGCAAAGCGTGCCCCCGGAAATTGAAGTGTCTCTGAAGAGTTCGATCTATATGATAATTTTTACCCTAAATCTTCGTTAGCAAGATTCTGAAATCAAAATCCTTTCACTCGTTGATCTAAGGCTCTATCGGCGGACTAGTTTGCAGCATGGTCCATGCCCAGCTTATCGCGACGTTTGCCCGGGAATAGAGTAAGTTAACGCCCATGTCCGTGCACGGCAGCCAAAAGCGCCTGATGGCGCCCGATATCGCGGCGATGAAGAAGCGTGGCGAGCCGATCGTTGCGCTCACCGCCTATCATGCGCATACGGCAGCGATCGCCGACAAATATTGCGACTTCCTGCTGGTGGGCGACAGCCTTGGCATGGTTATGCACGGTTTCGAGACGACCGTGCCTGTGCCGCTCGACCTGATGATCATGCATGGCCGGGCCGTGGTGCGCGGGGCACGGCATGCCCTCGTCGTGGTCGACATGCCCTTCGGCTCCTACGAGGAGAGCCCGCCGGTCGCATTCCGCAACTGCTGCAGGGTGATGAAGGAGACCGACTGCGGGGCGGTGAAAATCGAAGGCGGACGGCGCATGGCCGAGACGATCCGCTATCTCGTCGAGCGCGGCATTCCGGTGATGTCACATATTGGCCTGACGCCGCAATCGGTGAACGTGATCGGCGGATTCAAGGCTCAGGGGCGTCATCAGGACGAGTGGGCCGCGATCGAGGAAGATGCGCGCCTGGTGGCCGAAGCCGGGTCGTTTGCCGTGGTCCTGGAGGCGATTACCCAGCCGCTGGCGGCACGAATTACGGCGGCGGTGCCGATCCCGACGATCGGTATTGGGGCGTCGGCCTCGTGCGACGGGCAGATCCTCGTCATGGAGGACATGCTGGGCCTCAGTCCGCGCGTGCCGCGCTTCGTCAAGAAGTTCGGCAAGGTCGGAGAGGTCATCGAGGGGGCGATTCGGGACTACGCCGAGGATGTGCGCACACGTGCCTTCCCGACGCCCGAGCACACCTATGCCATGCAGGACGGGGCGCCGGCCAAGCTGAAGCGGGTCGCCGAACGTGTGGGTGCAACCGGCGGCAGGGCCACGAAAAAGTCGAAAACGCCGAGCAGCAAAGCGTAGGAAGCCGCGCGCGGCTGCCTGATCGACCGATCAATCGCTTGCACAGGGGATGCCGTGGGCTATTTATGCGGCATCCAGAGGCCCGGCTAAACCTCTGACAAGAACAACGCCAAGATCCAAGGGCTGAAAAGAGCAAGCGATGTCACAGACGGACGACGATCTTCTCCGGCAAGTCGAAGAAGAGCTGAGGCGGGAGCGCCTCGAAAAAATCTGGAAGCAGTACGGTACCTATATCTTTGCCGTCGCGGCGCTCATCGTCGTCGGTGTTGGTGGCTACAAGGTGTGGGAAGGCCGCCGCGTCGCGGCTGCCCAGGCCGCGGGCGAAGCTTACGAAAGCGCGGTCCTGCTGCTCCGGGAGAAGAAAGACGGCAGCGCCGCCGAGGAGTTCAAGAAGCTCGCCGCTGACGGATCAGCCGGCTACAGCGCGCTGGCACAGCTCCAGCTTGCCGGCCTCAAGGCCAAGCAGGGCAACAAGGCCGATGCGCTGGCGACCTACGATGCGCTGGCCGCGAGCAGCAATGGCGATGTGATGCTGCGCGATTTCGCGCGCCTGCAGGCCGCTGGGCTGCGCGTTGGCGAGGTCGACTTTACCGAAGTCGAGAATCGGCTCACCCCTCTGATGTCCGACACCAGTCCCTGGCGCTACAGTGCGCGAGAATTGTTGGGTCTGGCTGCCTTCAAGGCTGGAAAGACGAACGAGGCGCGGACTATCCTGACGCCGCTGTTCGTCGACCAGCAGACGCCGCAGAGCATCGCCGAGCGCGCGCAGATCATCATGGCGGAGATCGCCACCGGGGAACTTGCGAAGAAAAGCGCGGAGGCTCCGGCGCCTCAGGCGGGAGAGCAGAAACCGGCTCCGGCCGCTGCTCCAGCACCAGAGGCCGCTGCACCGGCGGATAAAAAGAACTAGTCGGGGGACGAATGAGGGGACGGGAGCAACGGTTCGGTCTGGTCGGCACGGGGCTCTTTGCTCTCGTGCTGCTTTCCGGCTGTGCAGGCGACGGCCCCTCGATGCCGAAAATCGCGGATCTCAATCCGTTTGCCGAGAAGGCTGTGCCGTTGCCGGGTAAGCGCATCCCGGTGATGCAGGCGCGGACCATGGAGACGGGCGAACTGGCCGAGGCCTTCGCTCCCATCACCCTGCCCGCACCGCGGGTCAACGACAACTGGGCCCAGCCGGGCGGCGACCCCAACAACGCTCCGGGCAATCTTGCGTTCAACGGCGGCACGAATGTCGTCTGGAGCGTCGATGCAGGCGCGGGCTCGGGCAGCACCGGCCGTCTGACGGCTCGACCGGTCATCTACGCCGGGCATGTCTTCACGCTCGACGCCGAAGGGACCGTCAGCGCGTTCTCCACGTCGGGCGGGTCGGCCATCTGGCGCGCTTCGCTCAAGCCGAAGCGCGAGTCGAGCACGCCTTGGTACTCGATGTCGCTGACGGGCGGCAGCTCCGGCGGCGGTTTCGGAGGCGGGCTTGCCGTTGACGGCGGCCGTCTTTACGCCGCGACCGGCTACGGCAACGTCGTGGCGGTCGATCCGGCTAACGGCAAGGTCCTCTGGGAGAAGCAGCTCGAGGCGCCGGTGCGCTCTTCGCCGACGGCGGTCGGGGACAAAGTGTTCGTCATCACACTCGATGGACGCTTCTTCTGTCTGGCGGGTGCCGACGGTGGCGAGCTGTGGTCGGTGCGCGGTGCGCCCCAGCAGGCCAGTCTCATCAACAACGCCAGCCCGGCGGTCGACGGCAACATCGTCGTCGTTCCGTATCCCTCTGGTGATCTCCTAGCTTTCAAGGTAGCAGACGGCTCGACGGTCTGGTCGGAGAACCTTGCGCGCACGCGCACGACATCGCAGCTCGCGTCTATGAGCGACGCGGCGCGTCCGGCGATTGACAGCGGCACAGTGTTCGCGATCGGTCATGCGGGCCGGATGATCGCGACGCAGGCGGAAAGCGGCGAGCGCCTCTGGTCGATCAACATTCCAGGCACGCAGACCCCATGGGTCGCGGGTGGCAGCGTCTATGTCGTGGACACGCAGGGACAGCTCGTTGCGGTGTCACGCCACGACGGCAAGACGCAGTGGACGGTCAAGCTGCCGACGAGCGGTAATTGGGCCGGACCGACGCTGGCCGGCGGAAATCTGTGGCTGGCTTCTTCCGCGGGACTGCTCGTGGGTGTCGATGCGGCGACCGGCCGGCTCGTGACGCAGAAGGAGCTGGGTGGGTCGTTCTACATCGCTCCGATCGTGGCACAGGGCCGTATGTACGTGCTCAACGACAGCGCCAAGCTGATGGCACTCAACTAGATTCTGACACGCGTTGAGGGAAGCTTGTTGTGCGGCGAACGTGGCGCGAGCTCATAGCCGCGCCATTGGGCACGCGGCCCGTTGGGCCGTTGCCGCTTCGCGGCATGAGGGCCGTTGCGCCCTGGCATCCTTAACGGATAGGTGGGGCGGGCGGGCTATCATCGGGCCGGCGAATGCGCGATAAGCGCCTCTCAGCAAGCTATTATCCGGCACCCCCACCAAATGTCCCAAGTCCCGACCATCGCCATCATAGGCCGACCCAATGTCGGCAAATCCACCCTGTTCAACCGGCTGACGGGCAAGCGCACGGCGCTGGTGTCCGACATTCCGGGCCTGACGCGTGATCGGCGCGAAGGCGAGGCCGATCTCGGGGGGCACCCGGTGACGATCGTCGACACGGCGGGCCTTGAGCAGGCAAAGCGCGGCTCGATCGCCGAACGCATGCGCCAGCAGAGCGAGGCAGCGATCTCGAGCGCCGACCTGATCCTGTTCGTGGTCGACGCGCGCGAAGGCATCACCTCGGACGACAAGTCTTTCGGCAAGCTGGTGCGGTCCTCAGGACGTCCCGTCATTCTCGTGGCGAACAAGAGCGAGGGCAGGGCAGCCGAGGAAGGTTTCTACGCCGCGTATGAACTGGGCTTCGGAGAGCCGACGGCAATTTCTGCCGAGCACGGCGAGGGACTGGGCGATCTCGTCGTTGAGATTCTGTCGGCGCTGGGCCTCAAGGAGACGTATCCCGAAGGCGCCGAGGAGCCGCTGCCGGCGACCAGCCGACCGATCCGGGTTGCCATCGTCGGCCGACCCAATGCGGGAAAGTCGACACTGGTCAACGCGATCCTGGGCGAGGAGCGGATGATCACCGGCCCGGAGCCGGGGCTGACGCGCGATTCGATCCCAAGCGATGTCGTATGGGCAGGCCGCAAAATCAAGCTGTTCGACACGGCCGGTCTGCGGCGCAAGGCACGAATTACCGAGGCAGCTGAGAAGCTGAGCGCGTCGGATGCAGTGCGAGCGATCCGCTTCGCCGAGGTTGTCGTGCTGCTTATCGATGCCGAGCGCCCGTTCGAACATCAAGACCTGACGATCGGGGACCTCGTCGCCGAGGAAGGCCGGGCACTGGTGATCGCGGTCAACAAGTGGGACCTCGTCGAGGACAAGCAGAAGACGCTCAAGGACCTGCGTGAGACGCTCGGCGAGCGGCTGGCGCAGGTGCCGGGTGTCACGCTCGTCCCACTTTCGGCGCTGAGCGGGCGCGGGGTGGAGCGTCTGTCTAAGGCGGTTCTCGAGGCCTACGAGATCTGGAACCGGCGCGTATCGACGCCCCAACTCAATCGCTGGCTCACCGAGGCGCTCGAGCGTCACGCTCCCCCGGCCGTCAGCGGACGTCGGATCAAGATACGCTACATCACGCAGCCTTCGACGCGTCCGCCGACGTTCGTCGCGTTCTGTTCGCGTGCCGACGCGCTGCCGCAGTCGTATCTGCGCTACCTCACCAACAGCCTGCGCGAGGCATTCAAGCTGCCGGGCGTGCCGCTGAGGCTCAACCTGCGCAAGGGTGAAAATCCCTTCGCTAAGCATAAGAGCTGAAGCGGTTTTTGCCTTTCCGGGGCGTTTGAAACACTGGTCTAGAATCGTTGTGTGAGCTACTTTGGATTCGCAAACTTGCGGGGGACGCGGGGTTGTGGGCCCAGGCCCGGGGGAAGCTCTAAAGAGAAGAATGGGATCGATGCAAAAGTGCTCTGGTGACCGGGTGCGGCCGGTGTTTCGTGCGGCTTTTGGTAGTGCGGCTTTTCTTCTGGTTCTCGCATGCGGCTCGACTGCGGATGCTTATTCGGCGCGCGTCAACTCGGCCTGCGAGCGTGACTACTATCGCTTCTGCGCAAAGTATTCGATCGGCACGCCTGAGCTGCGCAGCTGCATGATCGCCTCGCGCCGCTCGCTGTCGCGCCGCTGCGTCGACGCACTGGTCGCCGCTGGCGAAGTGCCGAAGCGCTATCTGGCGAGCATGAAGAAGTAGGACGGTTGGATTCCCGGAGCTGGCTCCGGCGATGTCAGCGGGCGGGAGTAGCGGCGAACCCTAAGATGCCGCTAGCTCCACCGCCCGCACGGACGACAGCCGCACGTCTGGCGCCGTTCCGGACCTCGATAAGTAGGTAAGGCACTTTGGCAGCGCAAGACCCATTCGGCCTTGCGCTGCAGCATGAACCGGTCGCGTCTGGCGACGGCGTGCATCGCGCGGCGCGAGGGGTATAATCCCCGGATGACCGACCCAAGCTCTCCCAATCCAACAGAAGTGCTGTTCTATCATTTGGAGCAGCAGACGCTTGAGAAGGTGCTGCCAAGCCTTGTCGAGAAGACGCTCGAGCGGGGTTGGCGCGCTGTGATCCAGGCGGGGTCGCAGGAGCGGCTTGCGGCAATCGATCTCGCGCTTTGGACCTTCAAGGAAGACAGCTTCCTTGCCCACGGGACGGCGAAGGACGGATTTGCTGCCGACCAGCCGGTGTATCTGACAACCACGGGCGAGACGCCCAATGGCGCGGGCGTGCGCTTCCTGGTCGATGGCGCGGAGGCCGAGGCATTCTCCGGCTTCGTGCGGATCGTCTATCTGTTCGATGGCAACGACACCGATGCGGTGAAGGTCGCGCGATCGCAATGGACGGCCGCCAAGGGTGCGGGTTGCCCGGTGACCTATTGGCAGCAGAGCGCGGCCGGGAAATGGGAGCGGAAGGCTTAGTTCCTTTTTCTGGCTGGCACGAGCTGATGCAGGCTTTGAATGCGGATAGCGTTGCACGAGCGCATGGCCGGCGCTCGCGCCGGGCGCCTTTGGCGCCTTGCCGCCTGCGGCGGCCGAGAGTGGCGTTGCTCAAGCTGCGAACAGCCGCTTTCAAAAAAAAGCCCCGCGGGGGAGGCGGGGCTTCAAGTTCAGGAGGAGGTGAGGAGCTAACTCAGTCGGAGCACGTCCGGCGTCTGGTTCCTTCCGTGCTCTTGAATGACTTTGCCGCTAGGGCTCGGCTTCGTCGGTTCCCGAGGGAACAAGAAGCTGCAGATTTGCGGCCGCCTGTAGACGAAAACGGGCGAGGGCCTTGACAGGCCGGCACCCCGCGATGATGCCTCGCGCATGAATTATCGCCACGCCTATCACGCCGGAAATTTTGCCGATGTCGTCAAGCACGCGGTGCTGGCGCTGGTGATCGAGCATCTGAAGCAGAAGCCGGCGCCGTTCCGGGTCATCGATACGCATGCCGGAATAGGGCTCTACGACCTCGGCTCGGTCGAAGCGCAGAAGACAGGTGAATGGCGCGAAGGGATCGGCCGCGTGTTGGAGGCGACGTTCGCCGACGATACGCGCGCGACGCTGGCGCCATACCTCGAGGTGGTGCGGCGGCTCAATCCGGGCGGAGGGCTGACGCGTTATCCGGGGAGCCCGCTGCTGGCGCGGGAGTTGATGCGCGGCGAGGACAGACTCGTCGCCAACGAACTGCACCCCGAGGATCAGAAGGAGCTGAAGCTCCTGTTCGCGCGCGATGCGCAGGTGAAGGTCATGGCGCTCGATGCGTGGACCGCGGTGAAGGCGCTGCTGCCTCCGCCGGAGCGGCGCGGCGTCGTGCTCATCGATCCGGCGTTCGAGCAGGCGGGAGAACTCGACAGATTGGTCGAGGCATTGAAAGAGGGCGTGCGCCGCTTTGCCGGGGGCACGTACCTGCTGTGGTATCCGATCAAGGAATTGCGACCCGCGGCGGCATTCCGCAGGAAGATTTTTGATCTGGCTCTGCCGAAGGCGACGGCATTCGAATTGACGGTACGAACTGCCAGCGCGGAGGAGCGGTTGAGCGGCGCAGGACTTGTCGTCGTGAACGCGCCTTTCACGCTGACGGCAAAGCTGGAAGGATTGCTGCCGGCGCTTGCGACGGTGCTGGAGCAGGGAGAAGGCAGCGGGTTCCGCATCGACGATCTTGGAACGGAGAATGCCACGCGCATACCGTGAGACTCTTGCCTCGCGGATTTTTTTCTCCGATAGTTTCCTGGCTCGGGCCGGCTATTTTTCCGGCGGAGACGTGAAGTAACATTGAGATTGTGGCGCAGCGCATGTCGTGCTTCCGCGCTTTTTTCCCCCGCACTACCAAACGCTTTCCCGAGCTGACCCCGGTGCGGCCTCGCTTGAGTCCGCGCCTTTTTCATTGACTGCGCACGTTAGGAGATTTCGCGATGCGCCAGAACGGTACCGTAAAATTCTACAACGCCCAGAAGGGCTATGGTTTCATCAAGCCGGACGATGGCGGCAAAGACGTCTTCGTGCACGTGACTGCAGTCGAGCGCGCTGGCATTTCCAACCTCGATGAAGGTGCGCGGATTTCCTTCGACACCGAGCCCGACAAACGGGGCAAGGGGCCGAAGGCGGTGAACCTGCAAGCCCCCTGATCATTGTTCGCCTGTTACCCACGCCATGCGGGCCGGCCGCATGGCGTCACCCCGCAGCAACGATCCACCCAATTCTTCGCTGGCGGACGTGTCAGCCATGGGAAATGGCGCGCGTCTGCGGCAATCTCCCCGGGTTGCATCTAGCGATGTTCGGAGAGCTGAAAATGATTAAGTCGATCAGTGCGGCCGCTGTCGCCGTCGCCCTCGTCTGCGTCGGCTATGCCGGCGACGCCGAAGCCAAGTGCTTCAAGAAGACGGCATCGGGCACCTCGACGAGCGTCGACGGCGCCAAGTTCCAGGTCAAGGAAGCCATCCTGCAATCGTTCGACTGGGGCGTATGGGCCGCCTACATGGCATCGGGTTCGACCCCTGGCTACAAGGTCAGCACCCCGGCCTTCAGGTGCTCTCCCGGCGGTCTCGGCTACAACTGCACGGGCACCTCGACCATCTGCAAGACAGGCTGATCACCTTGCGGTTGGTCCAGATCGATACAAAATATTCGGTCTTGTTAACCAATCGCTCGTAGCCCTGGCTCATAATCGGCCCCGAGCAGTTCACGTTCGAAACTGTTCGGCGGCTCGGTCGTGGCGCTGGCGTGATCGCTGGGTGACACGGTCGCGTAAAAAATCGGCACATTGGCGGTTTTGCACGCTCGAACGATGTTTTCCGATATCCTCCCCGGCACATACGGGGTGGTTGAGATTCACAAGGACTGGAAAATGAGCCTCATTCGCGTTTGCACCGGGATCGTCGTAGCGGCCGGCTTCCTGATGCTCGCCACCCTCAGCGGGGCTGGTAATTACGTTGCACCGGGCGCCTACGCGGACGAAGTCGTCAAGAAAAAGAAGGCTTCGCGCCGGACGAAGAACCGCTCGTATGCCCTCGAGTCAGGCTCCAGCCCTGAAGAGATCGCCCGCTACTTCGCGCTCCATGGCGGAAATATCGACCCTTACATCAACAAGCAGACGCCGGGCGGTCCGTTCGACAGCGGCTTCTTCTTTGATTCGGGCATCGGGCCTAACGGCGGCAATTCACCTTATATGAACTGAGGCGTTTGAGCCGCCTCGGTTGCGCTATTTTTGTCCTGCACAAGTTTGAGGGCTCAAAGTCTATGCAGGGCGCATCTTGCCCCGCTATAAGGCTTTGTAATCGGACATTTGTTCGCGCCGAGGGGGACATTGAGATGCGCAAGAATTCCACAATCGCATTTGCGTCGGTGCTGATGGGTGCGGTGGCCGCGCTGTCGGTGCCCGCTGACGCCGCCTGTAAGAAATTTGGCTTCACTGTCAATGACTACGGCAAGGAAGGCCCGACCAACGACGCCAAGAACCTGCTCGACAAGCATGTCGCCGAGTGGGCTACGAAGAACGGCGTGTCGGAATACTCGACTGGCAAGAAGACGGTCAGCTGCGAGCTCTTCCTCGATGTGATTCTCTTCGACGAGCACACCTGCACCGCCTCGGCCACCGTCTGCTGGGGTCCGGATGCAAGCAAGTTCAATAATCAGTCGGCCGCCGCGCCGGCCGCCGAAGACAGCGGCAATGGTGCGCCGCCGGCCCCGATGCGCAAGGCGCACGCGCTCGGTGAAGTTGTGCCGAACGCCGAGCAGGCTGCCGCCGCAGTAGAGGCTCCCGCCGCACCTGCCGCAGACACCGCACAGGTCGATGCCGCACCGACGCAACCGGTGGAGCAGATCGCAGCGCCGGCGAACGTTCCGGCAGCAGCGCCCGCGGTCCAGACCACGACGGTTCCCGCAGCAGCTCCGGCCGCGCCGGCCCAAGCAAGTGGAACGACGGGTGAGGTCGTGGAGACCGGAGCCCTTCAGGCTGGCCAGGGTCTGCCCCCGGGTGTGGCTCCGCAGGCCCAGAGGCCCGCCGTTTCCGCAGAGCGCGCCGCCGCTGCTGCCGCCGCAGCGTCAGCTGCAGCCGCTGCTGAGCGTGCTGCCCAGGCTGCTGAGACGGCCGCCAACGCTGCCAAGGAAGCTGCCGCCGCTGCGGTCGCCGCGAGCGCTGCGAGCAGAGCCGGTGCCTCGGTTCCTCCGCTCGATCATGCCTCGGGTGCCAAGGCTGTGCACAACGAATAGCTCGCCCGATTGGGCGGAATTTCGAGAGTCAGAAACGCCCGCGTCAGACGCGGGCGTTTTCATTTTAGTCAGGGGTCGAACACGGTGGGCCCGTCGCCCGCATGCGGGCTCATACCCATTGGCGCTTGTCCAATGGGGCGCCGACTCGTTGAGTGCGGGTGACGCGCGTTGCGGATGGCGGTGCGGATCAGGCCGGCTTGGCTGAAAGAAGGATGTCGGCGCCGTCCTGCAGGACGGCAAGGCGCATGCCGGCGGTCGTTGCGAGGCGGCAGGTGTAATAGGCCTGGATGGTCATCGCATCGAGGGGCGGCGTGTGCTCGCCGGAGATGAACTCGGCCAGGTGCAAAGGGGCGCGCGCAGTGTTGCCCTTGCAGCGGACGAGGAAGCTGGGGTTTTCCATCGACCCGGCCATCTGCACCTCGATCTCCCCGCCGCGCGGCAGAGCCGTGATAGCGCTTGCGATGAGGTTGAGCAGCAGCTTGGCCTTATCCTTCGGCATGTGGCCGTGCTGGCATTTCCAGACGAGGGTGTGCTTGCCCTTGCCGATGAAGCCGCGGGAGATCTGCTCGGCGGTACCCAGGTCGATCATGGAGCCGGCCGAGCCGGCGGCGCCGAAAGCAAAGCGGCAGAACTGCAAGCGTGCGGAGGCCTGCTCCGTCACGTTGCGGATGACGTCGAGGGCGTAGTTCTTGGCTTCCTGGTCGTCGTCCTCGTCAAGGATCTCGAGGCCATTATAGATGGCGCCCACGGGACCGATGACGTCGTGGCAGATCTTGCTCGAGATCAGCGCGGCAAGTTCAAGATCTGTCGGATTGGCGCGCTCGCCCATCGGTGCCCCCTTAAGGATGTCGCAGAAACGTATGCCGAAGCCGTTTTGGCCTTGGGCACGCGGGACGCCGTTTACGCGCGCCAACAGGTCCGCTTGCGAAGTGCTTACGCCATCTGATACACGCGCCGGTACTTCCCTGCAAAGGTCAGCCCCTGCATTTTGCATCCCGTGCTGCCTCGGCAACACGTGCGGCGGACGAGGCAGCGGCCAATCGGTTGCGGACCAAGCTTCGAATCAGAGTGCAAACAGCGAATGAAGCTAGAGGAATACAGGTCACTGGTCGAGGCGCTGCTGCCTGCGGTGCTGTCCGCTGGGCGGGTGGAGAAGCGTTATTTCGAGGCCGGTGTCGAGGTTGCCACCAAGGCCGATACGACCCCCGTTACCGTGGCCGATCACGAGGCCGAGGAGATATTGACCGAAGCGCTGCATCGCGTTGCGCCCGGCATCCCCGTCATCGCCGAGGAAGCGGTCGCGGCGGGGCGGGTTCCGGAGGTGAAGGACACGTTCTTCCTCGTCGATCCGCTCGATGGGACGAGGGCATTCATCAAGGGCAGTCCGGAGTTCACGATCAACATCGGGCTGGTGGTCGAGGGGCGCCCGGTATTCGGCATCATCTACGCGCCGGCGCTGGACCAGTTCTTCGCGACGCTCGGCCCGAGGCATTCGATCGAGGCCATGATCGCGCCCGATACGGAGCCGCAGCTTCTCGAGCGGTATCAGGTGAAGCAGCTCGCGACGCGGACGCCAGATCCGCGCGGGCTCGTCGCCTTCACCAGCAGGTCGCATGCCACCCAGAGCACCGAGGAATTCCTCAAGCACCTGCCGATCACGGAGAAGCGCAAGGCGAGTTCGTCCTTGAAGTTCTGCCTGATCGCACGTGGCGAAGCCGACCTTTATGCCCGGCTTGGCCAAACGAGTGAGTGGGATACGGCCGCGGGTCAGGCCATCCTGGCGGCGGCGGGAGGTTGCGTGACGACGCTGGACGGCGCGCCGTTGACATACGGGAAGAGCGAGGGCAGCGGCTATGCGAACCCCTATTTCATCGCCTGGGCGCGCGAGCCAATTCTGAAGGCGCCGGAAGCGACTTAGGCGGCGCCTTAGGTGCCGTAATGCGGCCACAACACGGATCGCCGATCGGCCACACTTTCGCGCCAGTCTCGAACGAAGGCTTGCACGATTGAAGGTGGGGCCCGTTGGTCCGCCCGCCCTTATAAACAATGGATAATCCGATGGCGCTCAATTCGCCTCAACGACGCCGCCGTCTCGCGTTTTCGGTGCTGTCCGTGCTTGCGGCAGCGATCGCCGGCCCGGCCGCGGTCAATGCGCAAGACAGTTCGGGATACGGCGCCTACTCGGGCGGCCGGACAGGCAATGACGACTCCTACAAGCCGCCGGCCGACGATGCCTACAGCTCGTCGCAGCAGGGCGGCTCGGCGTCTCAGCCACCCTATCGCCCAGGCGGGAGCTATCGCGAGGACGACAACTACAACCGGTATGAGGGCGATCGCGCCGCTGCTGCGCCGCAGGACGGGCAAGGTGGTGGCGGATATGGCGAGCCGTACCACGCTCCCGGCGAAAGCTACGACGACCGCGGCGGCGGCCCACCCCCACGTGAGGGCGGATACTCGCAGAATGAGATCATGGACGCGGGCGGACGCTTCTTCGGCTCGGTGAGCAAAGGGCTCGCCAACGTCATCGAGCATGCGTTTGCCAAGTCCGGCCGGCCGAACGGCTATATCCTGGGTACGGATGCCGGCGGCGCCTTCGTCGCCGGGCTGCGCTACGGCGAGGGGACGCTCTACACTAAGGACGCCGGCAGCCATAAGGTCTACTGGCAAGGGCCGTCGGTCGGGTACGACTTCGGCGGCGAGGGCTCGAAAACCATGGTCCTGGTCTACAATCTGCAGGACCCGTCACAGCTTTACGAGCGGTTTGCGGGTGTACAGGGGTCCGCTTACATTGTCGGAGGCGTCGGAATTCAGTTCCAGACGCATGGCAATGTAACGCTCGCGCCAATCCGTTCGGGAATTGGTTTACGGCTAGGTGCGAACATCGGATATTTGAAGTATACCCGCACGCCTACGTGGAACCCATTTTGAGTCGCCGCGCGGCTTCATAAGGTATGCTCCAGGTGGAGACGCGCTGGAATGAACGCATTGCCCAGCCAACTCGCGAGTTCGACGATGACGGCCCGAGGGCTCCGCTCCCTGGGTCCGCCGAAGCATGCCTCGTTCACCCCGCAGCAGACGAGGGCTGAGGCGTGATCAGCGTTGAAATGGTCATGCTGGCGATGCTGGGCTTCCTGACGGCGGCTTTGCTAGCCCTGTTCATCGCTCCGCTGTACCGCAAGCGCGTGGCGCGGCTGACGACCGAGGCGCTGAAGCGCTCGATGCCGCTGACGGAGACGGAAATCCGCGCCGACAAGGATCGGCTCCGGGCGGAGTTCGCAATCCGGATTCACAAACTTGAGACCAAGGTCGAGGAGGCGTCGGAAGCTTCGGCACGGCAGATGGTCGAGCTCAACCGCCGCGATGCCAACATCAGCGAGCTCGAGGGCGAGCTCAACAAGCAGCGGACGTCGCTGGAAGAGCACGAGAACGCACGGCGCGTGCTCGAGCAGACGATCATGGACCGGCTGCCGAAGGTCGAGCACCGCTTGGCCGAGGCGCGCAAGCTGCTGTTCCAGCGCGATCGCGAGATCGTGGCGCTGACGCAGTCGAGCGAGAAGCACGCGCGAGCGATCGAGGAAGCGACGCAGATCAATGCTCAGCAGACCGACGAGGTTCATCGCCTCAAGGCGGCGCTGAATACGCGTGCATCGCGCAGCCGCGACGGCTTTGGCGACCCGCGTTATGACGGCGAGGTCGCGCTACGCACCGAGATCGAATCCCTCAGAGCCAAGACGCGCGAGCAGACGGCGCTCATCGCGCGGCTGCAGTCGCTGGTGGCACGTGCCGGGCCGGCGGTGGAAGCCGCAGATGCGTCCAGCATCAGGGGTTCCGGGGACGCGATGCGGCCCGCCAAGGTTCGCAGTGCGCAGGGTGCTGTGTCCGAGCCGATGACGCCACCGCCGCTGAAGCCTGCGGACCGGTTCGGCGATGCACCTGCGCCCGATCCGCAAGCTCAAAACGAAATCCGGCGGCTCAAGGCTGTCAACCAGGACCAGGCGGCGGAGCTGTCGCGCTTCAAAGCGGCACTCGCTACCTATGAGGCGGCCGATCAGGATGATCGTGGCGTCAAGGAAAGCAAGATCGCGCTGAAGGCCCGGCTGTCGGCGCTACAGGCTTTGACGGACGAGCAGAACGGTACGATCCAGGCTTTGCGCACCGAGCTTGCAGCGGGCAACGAGAAGCTGGCGCGGCAGGCGGCCTATTTCATGGAGGAGATGCGGCGCCTCGGCTCCGTGCCCGCTCCAGTGCCGTCGCGGCGCGGGGCGGAGGGCGATGCGAAGCGTCCTTTGGCAGAACGCATCAACGATCCGCGAGTGGCGCGTTTCCCGGGCATGGGCTCTCAGGAAGTGGCGGCCGCTGCACCTGCCTCCGCGCCGCCGCCTGACGGCATCGCCGCCACCGAGGACAGCCAGAACCGCGAGAGCCCGGAGCCGCGCCGTGGTGGCGGGTTCCTGAAGGCGCTCGAGGCTGCAACGCTGCCGGTGGAGACGCGTGTCGAGCACGCGCCAGGCGCCGATGCTGCGAACGGCCAGGGCGCACCCGGCGAAGTGAAGCGCACGCGTAAAGCACGGCTGCTCGACCGGATTACCGGTCTCGACAAGAATTCAGCCTGAACGGTTTGTCGATCTTCCGCGCGAGCCCGCAATAGTCTGCGGGCCTATCGTCGTCGTGTCGTTCAGCTGACGGCGTCGCGGTGGGTGTCGACGTCCAGCACGGGCTGCCAGTCGCCGGCTTCCTTGGCGCTGCGCACGCGGCCGTCGAACTGAGCGCCCTCGGCGATAATGAGGTTCTTCTGGATGATGTCGCCGCTGATGCGCGCGGTGTTATGGAGCGCGACGGTCTCGGCGCGAAGCTGACCGTTGATGGCGCCGTGGACGGTGAGGTTACGTGCGTTGACGGAGCCGGTCACCTTGCCGGTTTCGCCGACGGTGACGTCGTCGCCGTGAATATCACCGGTGACCTCGCCGGCGACGACCAGGGCGGTCTTGCACACCAGCGTGATCTTCTGACCGACGATCGCGAGATCGGGGCCGATGACGGAAGCCTGCTTTGCGGGTGACATCATCGGGGATGATGCCGGGAGGAAATCGCGCGACGAGGGCTGCGCGGGAGGCGTGAGGGATGGACCCGACGAAAGCGGTGCCGCTGGCGGTTTCTGATCTGAATTAGAACCTCGGCCGAACACGACGCGCCCTCCTCAACCTGTCCCCTGAAACTCTTCGCGACCGGAGCATGCCTGGGTGTGCGAATTATGTCTAACCCGGGTGCGGCGGTGTTGTTTCCGAGCCCCTCATGCTCGGGGTTCGGAGAATAACCTTAACTGCGGCGATGATGCACGGAGCGGCCGGCGCTGGTGGCGCCGGACCGCGATTAGCGATCGTGCCGATCAGGTCTTGCAGACGTCGATCCACGACAGGCAGGTGTAGCCGCTGCCGTCCTTCTTGCACTTGTAGCGCTCGTTGCGGAAGGTGTCGGTCTGGATCGGCCAGTTGCCGGACAACTGGGCGATGATTTCCCAAGCCTGGAACTTCGCCATGTCCTCGGTCCAGGCCCAGCCTTTGCCGCGCTTGGTCACGCACTTGCCGGCCTCGGCGGGCGACACGAAGCCGGATGCCGGCGCGAGTGCAACCGCGGCGGCTGCGAGCCCGAACGCAAGGGCCGCAATCTTCGCTTTCATGATGGAACTCCTACGCAAATACACGCCATCCCAAGACCTGGGTAGGGCTCGCGCGGGCGATCGGCAATGCCGTGGTGGCAACACTCATGCGGCATTCATCCGACATATGATTTTTTCGCGCAGGGGTCGCTTTTCAGATGCCCGCGCCGGTCCGGCCACACCCGGTAACCTGCCGGAGCGCCCGTTCTGGACTCCGTCCGGTAGCCAACCTAGACTCCCTCTAATCGTGAGGCGGGCCGGGGGGCACGTCTCGATAAGAAAGTGCATGCGTTCGGGGGATTCGGCATGGCCGATGGTTCGGGGGAGTTCGATTTACGGTCACTCCCTAAGATGGTGCGCTGGTACAGTCCGGCGCATCTCGTCAGCACGGGCTGGCGTTCCGTCGTTTCGGAGATATTCGGCCAGTACGCCGACCAGCGCATCATGCAGGCGACGATCGACGGCTTTGCGCCGGAGATCATGAAGACGGTCATCGGCCGGTATAACTATTCCGACCTTCGCCATCTCGGCGGCGACGGGGACACGGTCTGGGTCGACTATATCGCCGATCTCGGGGATGGCTTCGATTCCACCTATGCGATGGCGTCGCTGGTCAGCCAGCCGCAAATCGATCTGCCGGGTGTGGGATCGCTGCCGGCGGCGAAGCTGCTGATCATGGGCGGCGACCAAGTTTATCCCTTCCCGACGCGACAGGCCTACCGCGAGCGCATGGCGATGCCGTACGCGACCGCGTTGCCGGCGGCACCCGATGGAAGCTGGCGCAGACTGCTGTTCGTGCTGCCGGGCAACCACGACTGGTACGACGGGCTGTCTTCGTTCGATCACATGTTCTGCAAGGCGCGGTTCGGCCATGCGGTAGAGAACCGGATCGGCGGGTGGATGTGTCCGCAGCACCGGAGCTACTTCGCGATCCGCCTGCCGCATAACTGGTGGATCTGGGGCGCCGACATCCAGCTGGCGCAATATCTCGATGCCGGGCAGATCCTCTACTTCGAGGGTGTCGCGGAAGCGATGAAGGCGCATCCGACCGAGGCGCCGAAGGTCATCTTGTGCACGCCCGAGCCGAGCTGGAACTACGACAAGGACGAAAGCCTGCAGGGCGAGGACAATCTCTCGACGATCACCAAGATCGCGGGCGATGCGGGGGCGCGGATTGCCGCCGTCGTCGCGGGCGACCTACATCACTACAGCCGCTACCAGTCGAAGGAGACCGGCACGCAGTTCTATACGGCGGGCGGGGGCGGAGCCTACTTCTCGCCGACGCACTACCTGAAGGACAAGCGGAAGGTCGCCTGGGGTGACAAGCGTCTCGATCTCGATCTCAAATGCCAGATCAAGGACGGCCAGCCGACCGGAAAGCCATCGGCGTGGCCGTCGCGCGGCGAAAGCCGCCGGCTTAGCCTGTGGACGCTAGCATTCCCGTTCCACAACTACGGCTATGCGGTTGCGCTGGGGGTCATCTATTGGGTGATGATCTGGATGTTCTCGACGACGCCGTACAGCGGCTCCACTGTCGGCGAGACGCTCATCAAAGATCCCGAGTTCCACTGGTGGCCGGGCCTGTTCCTGCTGGCGCCGCTCGCGGCAGCAACGAACGTCATCCTCGGCATATGGTGCCTTGCGCTATGGGTCGTGCTCTACGGCTATGCCGACGGCGCGCGAGGGACGAAAGTCAAGCTGCTGCTCGGTACGCTGCATTGGGTGGCGCACATCGCGATGATGATCGCGCTCTATTATGCCGTTTCGTATTTCTCGTTCTATCTCGTCGATACGGTGTGGCCGCAGGCGAAGGAGATGCTGCAGAACCTGCAGCTCAAGTCGTCGAGCGACGTGCGCGAGCTGTTCCGCGCGATCGTGATCTTCCCGCTGGTGATGATCTTCATCGGCGGCGTTGCCGCTGGCTTCGTGTGGGGCGCGTACCTGACGATAAGCTGCCTTTTCGGAATGCATTGCGATCAGGCGTTCGCCTCGATGGGCATCCCCGATTACAAAAACTTCCTGCGCATGAAGGTCGAGCCCAACAAGCTCACGATCTATTCGATCGGGCTCAAGCGCACGCCGCGGCGCTGGGCGTGGCGGCAGGCCAAGGACACCGGGCTGGGCGCCGGCACCGGACCGGCGATCGTGCCGGCACGGCCGTTGCGCCCTACGATCATCGATGGGCCGGTCGAGATCAGGGTCGGGGACCTCAAGCGGCCGGAGCCGAGGCGGAAGAATTCCGTCGCATAAGAATGAGAAACGGGCGGCACCTTCCGAGGCTGTCGCTGAAGCAGGGATGTAATGCGTATGCAGGCGCGGCTGGCAATGCCCGCTTCGAAGCTCAAGTCGCACTACGACGTAGTCGTGGTGGGGTCGGGCTATGGTGCTGGCGTGGCGGCATCGCGGCTTGCGCGCTGCGGTCGGAAAGTCGCCGTGCTAGAGCGCGGCCGCGAGTTCGTTCCAGGCGATTTCCCGGAGAATGTCGTACAGGCGAGCCGGGAAACGCAGGTGAACGGCGCGCACGGCAGGATCGGACCGGCGATGGCGCTGTTCGACGTGCGGGTGGGTGACGACATCCACGTCATGATGGCGTGCGGTCTCGGGGGAACGTCGCTGATCAACGCCAACGTCTGTCTGTCGCCGGACGAGCGTGTGTTCGCCGACAGTGCGTGGCCGATTCAGGTGCGCGAAGATCGGCTGCTCGCGGAAGGGTTCGTGAAAGCGCGGCACATGCTGCGTCCCGAAAGCTCGCGGAATACGCATTCGTTCGAGAAAGTTCGCGCGCTGCGGGTCGCGGCATCGGCGTTCGATCGACCGGTGAAGCCGATACCGTTGCATGTTTCGTACGAGGCCGGGCCAAACGCTGCGGGCGTGCATCAGGAAGCCTGCAAGGAGTGCGGCGACTGTTGCGGGGGCTGCAACGTCGGCGCCAAGACGACCGTCGCTACAACCTACATTGCCGATGCCGCCGCGTTCGGAGCGGAAATCTTCACCGGCGTGCGGGTTCTGTCGCTGTCGAAGGACGAGCGGGACGGTTGGCGCGTATGGGCGATGCCCACGGATGCCGACACCGCGAACGGCCACAAGTATTTCGTCACGGCCGATGTGGTGGTGCTGGGTGCGGGCACGCTCGGCTCGACCGAGATCCTGCTGCGCTCGAAGGCGGAGGGGCTCGCCCTCTCGCATTGGGTCGGCAGCCGTTTCACGTCCAACGGCGATGCGATTGCGCTCGCCTACAACAACGACATTGAAGTGAACGGCATTGGCGTCGGGGCACCGCCGAAGGCGCAGGTCCCGGCGGTTGGGCAAGCCGTCAACGGGCTGATCGATATGCGCGATACCCCGGACGTGCGCGACGGGCTCGCCATGTGCGAATGCGCGCTTCCGAGTGCGTTCGCCTCGGCGTTGCCGGCGCTGCTGGCTCCGGGGGCTGCGCTGTTCGGAGAGCACGAGAAGCGCACGCTTGGCGATGAGGTCGAGGCCATCGAGCGCGCGACCGACAGCCTGGTGAAAGGTGCGTACCAGGGGGCGGTTCACAACACGCAGACGTTCCTCGCGGTCGGGCACGATGCGGGCAACGGCGTCATGCACCTGGAAGGTGACAGGCTTGCTATCCGATGGACAAACGGGCCGCAGCAGCATGTTTTCCGGCGCATCGAAGAGATGGCGAAGACGGCCGCGTTGGCGACCGGGGGCACGTACATGCGCAATCCGGTGTCCGAGAAGGTGCTGGGCGGCAATCTGATGACGGTGCATCCGCTTGGCGGCTGCACGATGGGCGAGAGCGCGTCGACGGGTGTGGTCAACCACAAGGGCCAGGTGTTCGACGCCAGCGCCGGGGCAGGTGGCAGCGCGGTGCATGAGGGCCTTTATGTGTGTGACGGCGCCGTCGTGCCATGTCCGCTCGGCATTCATCCGCTGCTGACCATCACGGCGCTGGCGGAGCGGGCGATGATCCATCTCGCCAAGGATCGCGGGTGGCAGATCAATCCGGAGGCGACGCCGGCGCGCGCGCCAGCTGAGCCGGTGACGAAGGACGGCGCCGCGACGAAGCCCGAGGCTGCGCCGGTTGCCGCCGAGGCCCGCGAAAAACGCCAGCGGTGGTTTGCGCGCTGGTTGCGACGCAGCCCTCAGACCGTCGAGGGAGAGTGACATGCGGCGCTTGTCGAAATCGGTAGCCGACCTGAAGCTGCGCTACGACGTGGTCGTCGTCGGCTCAGGCTATGGCGGCGGCGTTGCCGCGTCGCGATTGGCGCGTGCCGGAAAGAAAGTCGCGGTGCTGGAGCGCGGCCAGGAGTTCGCCATCGGCGATTTCCCAGATCGTATGATCGAGGCGCAGGAGCAGTTCCAGGTCACTCGCGACGGCAAGCGCGTTTCGGGGCGGCCGACAGGTCTTTACGACTTGCGTCTCGGCAAGGACATGCACGTATTCGTCGGGTGCGGGCTTGGCGGCGGATCGCTGGTCAACGCCAATGTGTCGCTGCCGCCGGACCCGCGCGTGTGGGACGATCCCGTCTGGCCACCGGAGCTGGCGCAGGACCAGACGCGGCAGGAAGGCTTCATGCGCGCCACCGAGGTGCTGCGGCCAGTTCCTTACGAGGGCCCCGACCTCGACAAGTTGAAGGCGCTGGGTGTCAGTGGCAACGCGCTGCGCCGGGATGTCGTGCGCCCGCCGATCAACGTGACGTTCAAGAAGCAGGTCAATTACGCGGGCGTCGAGCAGCCAGCCTGCACACTTTGCGGGGACTGCTGCTCGGGATGCAATGTCGGCGCAAAGAATACGGTTCAGGTCACGTATCTGGCTGACGCATTCCATCACGGCGCAGAGATCTTCACCGAGATGCGCGTGACGCATGTGCGCCAGGAGCGCGGACGCTGGCGCGTGTTCTTCGAGGTTCTGGGGCATGACCGCGAGAAGTTTGCCGCGGCGGACCAGTCGATCACGGCCGAAGTTGTGGTGCTGGCGGCCGGAACGCTCGGCTCGACGGAGATCCTGCTGCGGTCGCGCGCCGAAGGGCTTGCCGTATCGGATCAGCTCGGCGAGCGCTTCACGGGGAACGGCGACGTTCTCGCATTCGCATTCAACAACGATGTGCCGGTCAACGGCATTGGCGTCGGCGAACCGCCTGTTGCGGACACGGGGCCAGTCGGGCCGTGCATCAGCGGGATCATCGATCTCAGAAACACTGAAAATCTCGAAGACGGCATGGTGATCGAGGAAGGCTCGATCCCGTCGTCGCTGGCGCCGATACTGCCGGCGCTGTTCACGGTCGGCGCCGACAAGTTCGGCGACGACACCGATCGCGGCATTCTCGATTTCATCGCCGAGCGCACACGCAGGCGGCAGAGCCTGCTGTTCGGAGCGTATCAGGGCGCCATAAACCGCACGCAGACGTTCCTCGTGATGAGCCATGACGACGCCAAGGGGCGGATCATGCTGGACGAGGATCGTCTCAAGATCGCGTGGCCGAAGGTTGCTTCGCAGCCCGTGTTCGAGAAGGTCGAGCGGAACCTGCGCAAGGCGACCGAAGGGATGGGCGGCAACTACACGCGCAACCCGCTCTCGGAAACGATCCTCGGCAAAAATCTCATCACGGTGCATCCGCTCGGCGGATGTGGCATGGGCCGCGACCGGCGCACGGGTGTCGTCAACCACAAGTGCCAGGTGTTCGACGGGCGTCCGGAGGCTTCGGCGGACGCCGTGCTGGCCGGCCTTTATGTGTGCGACGGCTCCATCGTGCCGCGGCCGCTCGGCGTCAATCCGCTGCTGACGATCACCGCGCTGTCGGAGCGGGCGATGATCCATCTCGCCAAGGATCGCGGCTGGGCGTTCAGCGACGAGCAGCGCCATGACGCGCCGATGCTGATCGCGGCACCGGAGGGACGCGAGACCACGCGTGCAGCGGGCGTCGAATTCACCGAGCGAATGGCGGGCTTCATCTCGCCAGCGATTACCCTGCCGTATGAGACGGCGGCGCGGCGCGGCAAAGAGGAAAGCTACGCCTGCAGTTTCACGCTGACAGTCATCATCGATGACGTCGACGGTTTCGTTGCCGATACGCAGCACCCCGGGCGCATCGTTGGCACGGTCGATTGTCCGGCGCTGTCGCCCGACCCGCTGGAGATCTTCGACGGCCAGTTCAACCTGATGCGCGTCGACGAGCACACGGTCGAGACCAAGCACTTCAATTACAGCTTTTCGCTCGCGGCGCGGGATGGGTCCGAATACTATTTCGAGGGCCACAAGGTGGTGCGCTCGGATGCGACGCTCGATTTGTGGCGCGATACGACCAGGCTCAACGTCGACATCGCCAAGGGTGCGCAGGGGCAGCTCGGCCGGGTTGCGCGCGGGCTTCTGGAGATCGCGCCCTCGGACTTCTACGTGCAGATGCAGACGCTGCGCGGGACGGGCGGGCGCAATACGGCCGACCGGATGCGGGCGGTGGGCAAGTTCGGCGCATTCTTCAGCCGCGAGCTGTTCGACACGTATGGCGGCGTGCTGGCACGCACCGGCCGATATGACGTGCAGAACGCGCGCAAGAAGCGGTCGCTGCGCGCGCCGGAGCCCGAGGTGCATCTGGTGCGCACGGGTGATGGAAAGGTGCTGAAGCTCGCACGCTATCGCGGCGGACCCAAGGGGCCGTTGGTGCTGTCGCACGGGCTCGGCGTTTCCAGTCTCATCTTCTCGATCGACACGATCGACACCAACCTGCTCGAGTATCTCGTGGCGGAAGGCTACGACTGCTGGCTGCTCGACTATCGTGCGAGCGTCGATCTTCCGTATGCGCGCGAGCTGTGGAATGCCGACGATGTGGCGATGCAGGATTATCCGGCGGCGCTTGCGAAGGTGCGGGCGGTAACGCGGACATCGACGGTGCAGGTTCTGGCGCACTGCTTCGGCGCGACGACGTTCACGATGTCGCTGCTGGCGGGGCTCGAGGGCGTGCGCTCGGCGGTGATCTCGCAGATCTCGACGGACTACGTCGTGCCGTGGCTGCCGCAGCGCGCGCTTGCATATCTGCGTGCGCCGCAGTTGTTCGAGGCGATGGGCATCGACGTGGTCAATGCGCGCGCGACCACTGCCGATCCGTGGCGCGAGTGGGTGCTCGACAAGGCGCTGCAGTTGATCGTGCCGGTGCCGCGCAGCGAGCGTACCCAGGACGCCACGAGCAATCGGATCACAGCGCTGTACGGACGGCTCTACAACCTCGACCAGCTCAACAGCGCGACGGTCACGTCGGGGCTGGCGGAGATGTTCGGGGAAGCCAATATCGAGGCGTTCCAGCAGCTGGCGCTGTTCGCACGCAAGCAGCATCTCGTCGATTCAGACGGCCAGGACGTATACCTGCCGCACGTCGAGCGCATGGCGCTCCCGATCCTCTTCGTCCACGGTGCCGAAAACGCGTGCTTCAAGCCGGAGAGCACGGCGCGCACGGTGGAGCGTCTCGCCGCGGTCAACGGGCGGCAGCTCTACGAGCGGCACGTCATTCCCGGCTACGGGCACATCGACTGCATCTTTGGAAAGAACGCGGCGCGAGACGTCTATCCGCTGATCGTCGCGCATCTGGAGAAGACAGCGATCATCTAGGCAGCGGGCAGCCGGTATCGTCGCGCTTCGCTCGGATAACAGACGAGCGCCCTGCGCCTACTCGGCGATGCGGGCGCGACGGGCATCCTGCATGAGCGAGCGGAATGACTCGCCGGTCATGTGCACGAGGCTGCGATGATCGCCGCCCTCCAGATAAATCTCCGGCTGCTTGTCGAAGCTTTCGTCGATGAAAGCGTCGACTGCGTAGGCGTCGACGACGGCCGGGATTGCGCCCAGATCGCAGTCGGGGAACAGCTCGCAGATTTCGTCCTCGGTGGCGAGGTCGACGTGGCAGCGGAGCATCCGCTGGATCACGTCGAGCCGCACGCGCGCGGTCGCAGGGACGATGGCGACGACGAAGCCGCCCTCGCGCGTGAGCACCACCGCCTTGGCCAGCCTGTCGGCGGGGACGTGCGTGGCGCGGAGTGTGTCGACCGAGCAGTAAGTGCGCTTGTGGCGCATGACGTCGTATGGGACGTGGTTGTCGTCCAGGTACTCTTGCAGCGTCAGTGCGATACCCATGGCTGTTCTCCTGCCATACTCGCGGGCTGCGCCCAGCGGATGATCGCTTCACATGCCGCGGGCAGACGTCTGCGTACGGCATATACAGATTATGCCGGGCCCTTCAGGCCTGCAAGCAGTGCGCTGCAATGGTCTGGCCGGATTGGCTAATCAGGGATTTCGCGAGGCGGTCGACTTGGCTGCTTTGCAGCGCTCAGGCCTTCGCCTTGGCCTTCGGCGCCAAAGCGGACGTCACCAGCGGGGACAGCCCTTCAGCGCCGCCGTCGATGTACTCGGCGAGCTGCTTGCGCATGCGCGGGTTCCAGAAGTTGGTGATGTGGGTGGAGATGCCGCTCAGCGCCTCGGTGCGCGGATAGGCTTCAAAGAAGGCCGCGATCTGGTTGGCCATGCGGACGATGTCGCGGTTTTCCATGCGGGACGAGCTTTCCGGTTTTCCGTTCAAGAGTTGAGAATGACGACGGTGTCGCCAGCGAGCGAGGCAACGAATAGCCGGGCCTTGCGTGCGATGTCGAGAGCCAGGGCCGTCGGAGCGGAGACGGTGACCAGCGCGCCGATGCCGTAGGTGGCGCACTTCTGCACCAGCTCGAAGCTGCAGCGGCTCGTCATCAGGACGAAGCCGGCCGTGCGATCGACGCCGGCGTCGGCGAGGGCGCCGATCAGTTTGTCGAGCGCGTTGTGACGGCCGACGTCCTCGCGGATGTGGAGGATCTCGCCGTCGAGCGAGACCCAGGCGGCGCCGTGAACGGTGCGGTTGAAACGGTTCATCACCTGACGGCGGGGCAATTCGCGCGCGGCCTTGAGGATGGCGGCGGGGGCGGGGTGCACCGTATGCGGCACGGGCTCAGTTACGCGCACGACATCGGCGATGTTCTCGACGCCGCACAAGCCGCAGCCTGATCGCCCTTCGAGCGAGCGGCGTGGCATGCGGGTCTCGGCGAGCGCTTCGTCGTCGATGGCGATGTCGACGGCCCAGCCGTTCTCGACCGGCATGGCGATGACGCCAAGGATGTCGGCGCGGTTAGAGATAATGCCTTCTGCAAGCACGAAGCCGCGACCGAAGTCGGTGAGGTTGGCGGGCGTCGCCATCATCACCGTGTAGGGTTCGGTATTGATCTGGAGGGCAACGGCGACCTCCTCAGGCAGCTGCCAGGTGACCGGCGCCTCGGTACCGGCGGCATCGATGCTCACGGCTGAGACCGGCACCGAGCAAAGCGCGGGATCGGCATCCCGCGCTTCTGTGCTGTCGGCAATCTTGGCGGCGGCGCTCATCGGACGATCACGGCGTTCCGCACTCCAGACATCCGGAACGCTCGCGGACCTGCAATCATTCCGCGGCGACGAGCGGCTTCTCGATCCGCTTGTTCTCGCGCTCGCGCTCCTCCCACTCGTCCTGCCATTCGGACGGACGGTTGGACGGGTTGACCTGCACCGCCGTCACCTTGTACTCGGGGCAGTTGGTGGCCCAGTCCGAGTTCTCGGTGGTGATGACGTTGGCGCCGGAAATCGGGAAGTGGAACGTGGTGTGGACGACGCCCGGCGGGACGCGATCGCTGATGCGGACGCGCAGAGTGGTTCCGCCGGCGCGGCTCGTGACCGAAGCCAGCGATCCGTCCTTGATGCCACGCACCTCGGCATCGGAGACGTGCATCTCGAGGATGTCCTCGTCGTGGAAGACGACGTTGTCGGTGCGGCGAGTCTGAGCGCCGACATTGTACTGGCTGAGGATACGGCCGGTGGTGAGGATGAGCGGGAAGCGCGCGTTGGAGCGCTCCGGCGTCGGCACGAACTCGGTCAGCATGAAGCGGCCTTTGCCGCGGGTGAACTCCTCGATGTGCATGATGGGCGTGCCTTCCGGCGCGTCGTCGTTGCACGGCCACTGGACGCTGCCGACCTCGTCGAGCTTCTTGAACGAGATGTTCTTGAAGGTCGGGGTGAGGGCAGCGATCTCGTCCATGATGGCGGCGGCCGACGTGTACATCATCGGGTAGCCCATCGCGGTGGCGAGGCGGCAGACGATCTCCCACTCGGCCATGCCCTGCTTCTCCTTCATCACCGGGCGGACGCGGTTCACGCGACGCTCGGCGTTGGTGAAGGTTCCGTCCTTCTCGAGGAAGGAGGTGCCGGGCAGGAAGATGTGAGCGAAGGCGGCCGTCTCGTTGAGGAAGAGATCCTGCACGATGACGACTTCCATCGACTCCATGGCGTGGGTGACGTGGTTGGTGTTCGGGTCAGACTGGACGATGTCCTCCCCCTGCACGAACAGACCCATGAAGGTTCCGCTCGCGGCCTCGTCGAACATGTTCGGGATGCGCAGGCCGGGCTCGCCGTCGAGCTTAACGCCCCAGTGCTTCTCGAACAGGCGGCGGGTGGCCTCGTCGGAGACGTGGCGGTAGCCGGGGAACTCGTGCGGGAACGAGCCCATGTCGCAGGAGCCCTGCACGTTGTTCTGGCCGCGCAGCGGGTTCACGCCAACGCCTTCATGGCCGATGTTGCCGGTGGCCATTGCAAGGTTGGCGATGGCCATGACGGTGGTCGAGCCCTGGCTGTGTTCGGTGACGCCGAGGCCGTAGTAGATGGCCGCGTTGCCGCCGGTGGCGAACAGGCGGGCCGCGCCGCGGATCGCTTCGGCGGGAACTCCCGTAATGGCCTCGACCGATTCCGGCGAGTGCTTGGGATCGGAGATGAACTTCTCCCAACGGGAGAACGCTTCCTTGTCGCAACGTGCGGCGACGAAGCTGCGGTCGACGAGCTTCTCGGTGACGACGACGTAGCTCATGGCGTTGAGCACGGCGACGTTGGTCGAGGGCTGGAGCTGGAGGTGATAGTCGGCGGCAACGTGCGCGCTTTTCACCAGATCAATTCGGCGCGGGTCGACGACGATCAGCTTGGCGCCCTCGCGCAGGCGCTTCTTCATGCGCGAGCCGAACACGGGATGAGCGTCCGTCGGGTTGGCGCCGATGACCATGATGACGTCGGACTTGTCGACGCTCTTGAAGTCCTGGGTGCCGGCAGATTCACCGAACGTCTGCTTGAGGCCGTAGCCGGTGGGCGAGTGGCAGACGCGGGCGCAGGTGTCGACGTTGTTGTTGCCGAACGCGGCGCGGATCATGCGCTGGACGACGTAGACTTCCTCGTTGGTGGTACGCGAGGAGGTGATGCCGCCAATCGAGCCCTTGCCGTACTTAGCCTGCACGGCCTTCAGCCGGTCAGCCGCATAGGAGATGGCTTCGTCCCAGGTGACCTCGCGCCAGGGGTCGGTGATCTTCTCGCGGATCATCGGGTTCAGCACCCGGTCCTTGTGGGTGGCGTAGCCGAAGGCGAAGCGTCCCTTGACGCAGCTGTGGCCTTCGTTGGCGCCGCCGTCCTTGTAGGGGACCATGCGAACGACGCGCTCGCCCTGCATCTCGGTCTTGAAGGAGCAGCCTACGCCGCAGTAGGCGCAAGTGGTGATGATGGAGTGCTCGGGCTGGCCGTGGTCGACGACCGACTTCTCGATCAGCGTTGCGGTGGGACAGGCCTGGACGCAGGCGCCGCAGGAGACGCACTCGGACTTGAGGAAGTCCTCGTCCATGCCGGCAGCGACGTGAGAGGCGAAGCCGCGGCCGTCGATGGTGAGCGCGAAGGTGCCCTGCACTTCCTCACACGCGCGGACGCAGCGCGAGCAGACGATGCACTTCGAGGGCTCGAACTGGAAGTAGGGGTTGGAGCGGTCCTTGGGCTGCCACAAGTCGTTCTTCTCGCCGTTCTGGCGGGCGAAGACGTGGTTGGCGCCGTCGTAACCGTAACGGACCTCGCGCAGGCCGACTTCGCCGGCCATGTCCTGCAGCTCGCAGTCGCCGTTGGCGGCGCAGGTGAGGCAGTCGAGCGGGTGGTCGGAGATGTAGAGTTCCATCACGCCCTTGCGGAGCTTGGCGAGACGGTCGTTCTGGGTGCTGACCTTGATGCCGGGTGCAACAGGCGTCGTGCACGATGCCGGCGTGCCGCGGCGGCCCTCGATCTCGACGAGACAGAGGCGGCAGGAGCCGAATGGATCCAGATGGTCCGTGGCGCACAACTTCGGCACCATGATGCCGAGGTCGGCGGCCGCGCGCATGATTGAGGTGCCTTCGGGCACGGTGATCTCGCGCCCGTCGATTTCGAGCGTCACGGTCTTGTTGTTCAGCGCGTGGACTTCGGGTGTGCCGTAGTCCTTTTCCTTGATGAGCGTCAGGGATTGGGTCTCGCTCGTCATGGCGTTGCCTCGCATCCTATTATTCTGCTGCTTCGGCGTGTACCGGCCGATTGAAGTCTTCTGGGAAGTGACGCAGTGCGCTCATAACGGGCAGCGGCGTGAGCCCGCCCATGGCGCATAGCGATCCGTCAGTCATGGTTTCGCAGAGATCCTTCAGGATCTCGACGTTCCGTTCGCGCTCGATGCCGGCGATGATGCGGTCCATGGTTTCGACACCACGGATCGAGCCGATGCGGCAGGGCGTGCACTTGCCGCACGATTCGATGGTGCAGAACTCCATCGCGAAGCGGGCCATGTGGGCCATATCGACAGTGTCGTCGAAGACGACGATGCCGCCGTGACCGACCATGGCTTCGACCTTCATGAACGCCTCGTAGTCCATCGGCGTGTCGAGCTTGTCATTCGGCAGGTAGGCGCCGAGCGGGCCGCCGAACTGGACAGCGCGGAGTGGGCGACCCGACAGGGTGCCGCCGCCGTAGCCTTCGATCAGCTCGCGGGCGGTTACGCCGAAGGCCTTTTCGACGAGGCCGCCCTGCTTGATGTTGCCGGCGAGCTGGAAGGCCAGCGTGCCGCGCGACTTGCCAACGCCGAAGTCGCGGTAGAAGTCGCTGCCCTTCGCCATGATGATCGGCACGGAGGCGAGGCTCAGCACGTTGTTGATGACGGTGGGCTTGCCGAACAGCCCTTCGATGGCGGGAAGCGGCGGCTTGTAGCGGACGATACCGCGGCGGCCCTCGAGGCTTTCCAGCATCGAGGTTTCCTCGCCGCACACGTAGGCGCCGGCGCCCATGCGCACGTGCAGCTCGAAGGTGTACGGGGAGCCCTGGATGGTGCGGCCGAGCCAGTTCGCTTCGGTCGCGATGCGGATGGCCTCGCGCAGCGTGGCGACAGCGTGCGGATATTCAGAGCGGACGTAGATGTAGCCCTTGGTGGCGCCAACGGCGATGCCGGCGATGGTCATGCCTTCGATCAGGCAGTAGGGATCGCCTTCCATCAGCATGCGGTCGGCGAAGGTGCCGCTGTCGCCTTCGTCGGCGTTGCAGCAGACGTATTTCTGGTCGGCCTGCGTGTCGTGGACGGTCTTCCACTTGATGCCGGTCGGGAAGGCGGCGCCGCCGCGGCCGCGCAGGCCGGAGTTCGTCACTTCGGTGACGATGTCGCTTGGCGCTACGGTGAGGGCCTTGGACAGGCCTTCGAAGCCACCGTGGGCGCGGTAATCCGCGATCGACAGGGGATCGGTGATGCCGCAGCGGGCGAAGGTCAGCCGCTCCTGGTTCTTGAAATAGGGAATTTCGTCGGTCAGGCCGTGTCCGAGCTTGTGCTTCTCGCCCTTGAGGAAGCCGGCTTTGAACAGGCCGGGGACGTCCGCGGGTTTCACCGGGCCGTAGGCGACGCGGCCTTCTGGCGTTTCGACCTCGACGAGTGGCTCGAGCCACAGCATGCCGCGCGAGCCGTTGCGGACGATCTCGACCTTGGCGTTCTTCTTCTTGGCCTCGGCAAGGATGGCCTTGGCCACGGCGTCAGCGCCCATCGAGAGGGCTGCAGCATCGCGAGGGACAAAGACCTTGATCATGCGCCAGCTCCGCGGTCGAGATCGCCGATGATGGCGTCGAAACGCTCCTTGTCGACGCAGCCATAAAGATCGCCGTCAACCATCATCGCGGGCGAAAGTGCGCAGTTGCCGAGGCAGTAGACGGCCTCGAGGTTGAACTGGCCGTCGGCAGTGGTTTCACCGAACTTCACGCGCAGCTTTTCTTCGGCGTGCTTGCACAGGTTCTGCGTATGCATGGCCTGACAGGCTTCGGCGCGGCAAATCTTGATGGTGTGGCGGCCGCCCGGCGTGCGGCGGAACTCGTGATAGAAGGTGAGGACGCCGTAGATTTCTGCACGCGACCGGTTGAGCGCATTTGCAATGACGGGCAGGACCTGCTCGGGCACATATCCCAGCTCATGCTGAAGATCGTGAAAGATCTCCAGGAGTTCGTCCGGCCGGTTGTCGTGAGCCACGCAAATCGCCTGCGTCAGCTCGTCCGCGCCTACAGGTGGATCAATCAGTACTTCCGTAGTATACTTAGTCATTCCGCGTGCCTTTACGGCTCTTGCCTGGGATCCGTCTTGTCTCAACTCGTGGGAGCGGGATCAAATCGGGCCTCTCGATGCGTTGATCGACGCGGCCAATGCTGCAATGCACCAAATTGTGGGTCTGGAGCGTCGCTCACCTTATGCGTCGATGCGATCTTCAAAGTCGACCGGCGCTAGGAGTGCCGCGGTTTCGCGTAACGCCTCGATCAGTGGGGAAAGCGGATCTCTAGCCGCAACCACAAGTCCGACGCTGTGCTCCACCTTTGGCGCGTCGAGCGGAATGGCCTTTACGCCCGACATGTTGCCTAACACATCTAATATATACTGGGGCATGATGCTCGCTAGACCCATGAGCCGAACATTCGAACACAAATTGATCACGGAGTTCGTTTCCAGGCGCGGACGCGGATGACAATTCGCTTTCTCGAACGCGCGATCGATAATGCGCCGGTTCTGCATATTGGCCGTGAGGAGGCACAGCGGCTCCTTTGACGCCTCGAGCCAGGTTACAGACTCTCGGCTGGCGAGCGGATGGGTCTCCGGCACGAACAGACAATAGCGCTCGATATACAGCGGCGAAGTGAGCATTCCGTCGATCGGCTCGCTATCGAGATAAGTGATCCCGACGTCGACCGAGAAATCCGAGATCCCGCGCAGGATCTCTTCCGAGCTCTGCGAGAGCACCGTGAAGTCGATGCCCGGGTGAGCCTTGCGGATCTTTTTGGTGAGGAGCGGGATCATCGGGAGAGCCGAGGGTATGCCCCCGAGAACGAGCCGGCCGGTCAGCCCGGCGTCGTGATCCTTGAGGTGGCCAAGCTCCTCGTGCATCGATTGCCAGTTCTTCAGGATCACGTGGGCCCACTTGAGGACCTTTTCGCCTTCCGGCGTCAGGCCCTGGTAACGCTGCCCACGTTCCACGATCGGCACACCAAGCTCGAGCTCCAATTGCCGGATGCGGCCGGACAGCGTCGGCTGGGTGATATTGCAGGCGGTAGCGGCGCGGGTGAAGTGCCGCTCGCGGGCCAGGGCGGCCAGATATTGCAACTGTCGAATGTCCATCGTGCCCCTCCCGAGGCAGCCGATCGTCGCCCTTAGCGGGTCATACGTCTTGGAAGTCATCAACCGCGACGACCGTCGGCCGCGCCAGCTGACAGACAATCATCGATCCATCGGGCGTCAAAGGCAATTCCGGAGCTTGCTAGGGGTGTCAGTCGTGGTGGACGGCGGCGCCATGTTGTCGCCTTGGAGGGCTTTGATAGTCCTCGCCGGATGAAGCGGACGCCGATGCGGCACGTGCTGCACGGGGAGCGGGGAGAGCTCCACAGGCGACGGTCAATCCTACCCCGGCCACCGGCAGAGAGCCGGCAAAATGCCTGCGGGTAACTTTGGATGGGTGGGACGCAAGCGTCTCGTAGTGCTAGTCAGTGGGCGCATCTTCTTCTTTGCGCCTCAACAGTCGGCCGCGACGGCCGGGGGGTATGCGTATGAGTGCTCGTTCTAGCGCGCGCTTTACTGTGATGATGTTGGCTGCCGGAGCTGCCCCCGCTGCTGGTGCGGTGGACCTCAATCCTGCTCCCGCCGTTGCATCTACCGGTGCGAATGCCACGCCTTCGATCAGCTTTCCAATATTCGTTGACGCCAGTCGCTTTGCATTGATGCAGGCTGCCTGGCGCTCGCGCATCGACGGAGCTGGAAGGGCACAGCTCTTGCCCGTGTCGGCTGTGTCTGCCGAGCCCGAGATCGAGACGCTCAATGAGGCGCGCCGAACGCTTTCCCGTGGCGAGGAGGTGAGCCTCAAAGCGATTGACGTTCGTGCACGCGCCGAAGAGTTGAGCCGCCGCTTTGCTATCGAAGTCGGCAGTGAGAGCAAGCCGGCAGCGCAGGATGACAACGCAGCGGTAGACGTCGCGCCGGAAGCTCCTGCAATCGAAGCGGCATCAATTAGCTCGGAGGCCGCTCCGGCCGACGGCGCGGCGCCCGAGTTTGCGTCCGCCCCGGTCGAGGCACAGGAGGCGGCGACTATTCAGCAGGTTTCGGTGCAGCAGGTATCGCTGGGTAGCAGGATGCCGTCAGACGTTGCTCCGGCGAGCATGCTGGGCGGTCCGAGCGTCGAGAAGGCTTCGGCCGATGACGCCGCTCCGGTGATCGAAGACATGGCGACGAAGCCGCATCAGCAGGTGAAGCGTGCACCGGCGAATGCGCCGGCACGGCGGGTGACCGCTCAGGCGGCCACGGAGCCGCCTACGCTGTTCGGCATCTTTTCGAGCTGGGGATCCTCGGAGCCGGAGGAAGCCCCGGCAAAGTCGAAAACTCCCGAGAAGGATCTCATGCCGACGGAGATCCGGTCGTTCGGCTGGAACGCCCAGCCTTAGTTAGTTTTTTGGTCTGACACGAGTTGAGAGAAGCTTTGTGTTCGGCGGGCGTTGCGCGAGTGGATGGCCGCGCCACTTGGCGCGGGGGCCCTTGGCCCCCTGCCGCCTTCGGCGGCGTTTCCTTTTGACTGACACCGCTGCGCGAAGCTTTTCGTGCGAAAAAGCCGCCCGGGTTTCCCGCGGGCGGCTTCGTTCGTTAGGCCGGCATCCGGCTTACATGTCCATTCCGCCCATGCCGCCGTGACCACCGTGGCTGTGGCCAGCGTCCTTCTTGGGAAGCTCGCCGATTGCAGCCTCAGTGGTGATCAGCAGGCCGGCGACGGAAGCTGCGTCCTGCAGGGCGACGCGAACGACCTTGGCCGGATCGATGATGCCCTTCTCGAGCAGATCGCCGTATTCGTCGTTCTGGGCGTCGTAACCGAAGCCCGCACCCTTGGTCTCGAGGATCTTGCCGACGACGATCGAACCCTCGACGCCTGCGTTGGCGGCGATCTGGCGGATCGGAGCCTGCAGAGCGCGCCGCACGATGCCGATGCCGGCTTCCTGGTCGGCGTTGTCACCCTTGACGGTGACAGCGTTGCCGGCCTTCAGCAGCATCACGCCGCCGCCGGGGACTACGCCTTCCTCGACCGCCGCGCGCGTGGCGTTGAGCGCGTCATCGACGCGGTCCTTGCGCTCCTTGACCTCGACCTCGGTGATGCCGCCGACGCGGATCACGGCGACGCCGCCAGCGAGCTTGGCAAGACGCTCCTGCAGCTTCTCGCGATCGTAGTCGGACGTCGTCTCCTCGATCTGAGCCTTGATCTGGCCGACGCGGGCCTCGATGTCCTTCTTCTTGCCGGCGCCGTCGACGATCGTGGTGTCTTCCTTGGTGATCGAGACGCGCTTGGCGCGGCCGAGCATGTCGAGGGTGACGTTCTCGAGCTTGATGCCGAGGTCCTCGGAGATCGTCTGGCCGCCGGTGAGGACGGCGATGTCCTCGAGCATGGCCTTGCGGCGGTCGCCGAAGCCCGGAGCCTTGACGGCAGCAACCTTGAGGCCGCCGCGGAGCTTGTTGACGACGAGCGTGGCGAGAGCCTCGCCTTCGACTTCCTCGGCGATGATCAGAAGCGGACGGCCGGTCTGCACGACAGACTCAAGCACGGGCAGGAGCTGCTGCAGGCCGGAGAGCTTCTTCTCGTGGATGAGGATGTAAGGGTCTTCCAGCTCGGCGATCATCTTCTCGGCGTTGGTCACGAAGTAGGGCGAGAGGTAGCCGCGGCCGAACTGCATGCCTTCGACAACCTCGAGCTCCGTCTCGAGGCCCTTGGCCTCCTCGACGGTGATGACGCCCTCGTTGCCGACCTTCTGCATGGCTTCGGCGATCATGTCGCCGATGGCCTTCTCGCCGTTGGCGGAGATGGTGCCGACCTGGGCGATTTCGCTCGAGTTCTTCACCTTCTTGGACTTCTTGGCGATCTCCTCGACGACCTGGATGACGGCCTTGTCGATGCCGCGGCGAAGGTCCATCGGGTTCATCCCGGCGGCAACGGCCTTGAGGCCCTCGCGCACGATGGCCTGGGCGAGAACGGTGGCGGTGGTGGTGCCGTCGCCAGCGAGGTCGTTGGTCTTCTGGGCGACTTCGCGGATCATCTGCGCGCCCATGTTCTCGAACTTGTCCTCAAGCTCGATCTCCTTGGCGACGGTGACGCCGTCCTTGGTGGTGCGCGGGGCGCCGAACGACTTCTCGATCACGACATTGCGGCCCTTGGGGCCGAGCGTGACCTTCACTGCGTTGGCGAGGGTGTCGACGCCTTTGAGCAGGCGCTCGCGGGCATCGGCGGCAAAACGTACGTCTTTGGCGGCCATTGGACTGGATTCCTGGGATGTTGATCGCTCGATCG
This sequence comes from uncultured Hyphomicrobium sp., assembly GCA_964493785.1. Taxonomy (GTDB): domain Bacteria; phylum Pseudomonadota; class Alphaproteobacteria; order Rhizobiales; family Hyphomicrobiaceae; genus Hyphomicrobium_A. Next base: position 50,075 of record CAZBPM010000005.1, read on the forward strand.
GAGCGAATAGCCAGTAGGGAGTGGGAAATAGGGAGGTTCAGGCGGGAAGGAGCGAAGAGTTGCGAACGCGATCTACTCGCAATCCGCTGCTCGCTATTCGCTTACTTCTCGAGCACGCCCATCACGTCGCTTTCCTTCATGATGAGCAGCTCCTGCCCATCGATCTTGACCTCGGTGCCACTCCACTTGCCGAAGAGGACCTTGTCGCCCTTCTTCAGATCGATGGCGACCAGCTTGCCGCTTTCGTCGCGGGTGCCGGGGCCGACGGCGACGACTTCGCCCTGCTGCGGCTTCTCGGCTGCGGTGTCGGGGATGATGATGCCGCCGGACGTCTTGGTCTCGCTGTCGAGACGCTTTACAACGACGCGGTCGTGCAAGGGACGGAACTTCATGGGGATTTCGCTCCAGATATCGGGCCAGATGAGGAGTGTGGCCACTTGCGGCTCTGACGTACCGAAGGGTGCGTTGGCACTATGTGATTGAGAGTGCCAATCGTGCCGAGGTGATAAGCGCGGCTGGGGAGACCTGTCAAGAAAGTGCACGCCCGGACCGCGGCCCATCGATTACCCGTGATAAGGAGAACGCCCGGTTAATCGGGTGGCGACGACAGGAAAGCCGATGAATGTTCCCTCGTGGCTTGGGCCCCCTGACGAGGCTCTGGCGCGGCTGCGCCAGGCACTTCAGACGACGATTGCGGCAACCATCTCCTATTTCCTGGTCGATGCCATCGGGCTGACGCATGGGTTCTGGGCCGTCATGACGGCCATTCTGGTCACGCAGGCCAACGTCGGCGCCTCGCTCGGGTTGGCGGCGGACAGACTGTTCGGCAGTCTGGTGGGCGCCGTGGTGGGCGGAGCGGTCGCGGTGATGCTTGCGGATTCGCACGAGCTGCGGTTTGCGGGACTCGCAGTCACGGTGCTCGTTCTCGCGTTCTTCGCGTCGCGGCGGCCTTCGTTGCGCATCGCGTGCGTCACGGCTGCAATCGTCGTGCTGGGCGATCCCAGTCTCGGGCCGCCGATTGCGTCGGCAGAGAACCGGATGATCGAGGTGGCCATCGGCACGGTCGTCGCCATTACAACCACGCTCGTTGTCTTTCCGTCGCGAGCCGGGCTGGCGTTTGCCGAGCACGCCACGCGGACGTTCGGGCCCCTGTTCGAGCTTCTCGACGATGTGCTTGCTGCGTCCGTCGGCTCGCCCCGGAGCCAGGAAGAGATCACGGCGCTGACGGCGCGTATCCGGTCGGCTTTCGCGAAAGGCGACACCCTCGCCAAGGAGGCGCGTATCGAGGTTGCAGGATTTCTGGCGGATTCGCCCGATCCCGATGCGATGCTGCGAACGCTGCGCCGGCTGTGGCACACCGAGATCATGCTGCTGCGCTCGGTGGCGCAGCCGCTGCCCGGTGCAGCGGTGGCGAAGCTTGGCCCGCAGGTCGAGGCGTTGCGTGCCGCGCTCGCGAAGGTGGGCAAGCAGCTGACGTCGGAGGCGACCTGCTATGAAACGCCAGATCTTTCGCAGGCCGAGACCGCGCTTGCTGCCATCGAGCAGGAAATCGAGGGCATCAGGGCGCGCGGGGAGATGCGCGCCCTGACGATGGATGAGGTGATCCGCCTGATGGCGTTCGACTTTGCGTTGGGCCAGCTAAGGCTCAACCTTCGCGATCTCGCTGAACGGGTGCCGGAGCTGGCGGCGTTCGCTGGATCGACCTATCCGATCCTGCGCCGCCTCCAGAGCTTGCCCCTGTGGAGCAAGACCTAGCAGCCGCGCTTGGCGATGCCGGCTGCGTCGAACATCTGGCCGGTGAGAGTGCGGCCTGGGCGCGAGGCGAGATAAAGCGCCAGGGCAGCGATGTCCGGCTCGCTGGCGAGGCAGGCGCCATCTTCAGCCATCATGGCGGAAGGTGCCACAGCGTTGACGCGGATGCCCTGGGGCGCCCACTGCTGAGCCTCGCCGCGCGTTACGGCGGCAAGAGCGGAGCGCGCGACGCCGGTGAGCGCAGCCTCGGCCGCGTTGCGCGGAGCTGCCATCGTCATGACGTTGAGCACAAGACCTTCGTTCAACATCGTGCGCATGCGGTTTGCGACGACGCGGGTGACGTGCACGGGGAGCATCAGCTTCTCGGCGACCATATCCTCGACATCGCCGAAGCTGGCGAGCGAATTGAAATCGTCGGGGGAGATGGGAACGAGGTTGATTACGACGTCGAGACCACCGAACGCCTGGGCGGCGGTTTTGGCGAAGCTGATCGAGGATTGAGAATCCCGGCAGGCGTCGGTGAAGAGCTTCACCTCGGTTGCCGTCTCAGCCAGCATTGTGGTGACTGCGTCGAGTTCAGGCGAGTTGTGCGATGCGTGCAGCACGAGCCTGCCGCGATGGTCAGCGAATTTGCGTGCGATATCAACGCCGCATGCCGGCGAAATACCGGTGATCAACACGCGGACGCCAGCAAGCTCACCGTAGTACGACGCACCCGAATTCCGACCCATCACCGTCATCAGCATGACCATTCCCCCAATTCAACGCCGGGACTCGCTAAGGGAACGACCCGACACAACTGATACCACGTCGATTCGACTAACGAGTTCTAAACAGCGCCCCGATTCCGGTTGGCCGGAGGCCGGTCTGAGGCGCCACTGAGGCGACCAATGGCAATCCACGGGCATCAACCGTGGTTCCGATCGAGGTCCATCAAGCTGTGGATCAATCGGGTTGGAAGCTGTGTAGACGACGTTTGGCCCTTTTCATGTGACGCCACGCTCAAAACACGAATCAAAGCGCCTTGAGAAAGCTGGTGAAAGTGGCCGCACCGTCATTGCGCGCGGCGGGTCTGAGCGAAAAGCTCGCATGATCAACGAATCGGCAAGGGGGCGTCGTCACTCTTCCATGGCGAGCATCGAACACAGCGAGGACGGGATGCCGAAGCATAGCGGCGGCGTTGCCGATCTCATCGTGAAGGGGGCAATCACGCTGGTCACAGCGGCCTTCTTCGTCGGCGCATATCTGCAATTCCAGATGTCGTTCTGGGGGGCACTCGGCGCAGCGCTGGGCGTCTACGTCATGCTGTTGCTGGGGCATTTCCTGATGCGCCGCAAAGAGCGTGAGAGCGATCTGGAGCAAGAGCTCTATCGCCTCGAGGACGAGGTGGCCCGGCTAAAGGTCGCGCCGCAGCCAGGTTCAGGTCCGGGTGCCAGCGCCACGCGCATTCCGAAGATGGCGCGGCCACTCACAAGCGCGCCGCCTCCGCCGCCGGTTCCGGCTGCGCGCGTCGCTGCTCCAATGCCTCCTCCTGGGCCGACCCCGGCGATGGCTCCAGTGATGCCAGCTGCTGCGATGCCGCCGCCCGCGATGCCGCCGGTAGCCGCGGCGGTGCCTCCAGCAGCGCCGGTTGCGGCACAGCCTCCGCGTATGTTCCGGTCGGCTTCCGAGGCTGCGCTCGATAAGGGTGAGCCGCGCTTTCAGGCCGGAAGGCCGGGACAGGAACCGGCCATGAGCCCGCCTCTGGGCGCAGGCCTGTCGCTGCAGTCCCAGACCCCTGCTGCTGCGATGCCAGGGCCAAGCCTTTCGATGCGCGGCCCGGCACTCGATGACGTTTCGCACGTTCCGACGCTGCCCGACTGGTCTGCTCCGGCTGCTGCTGGGCCGGGCGACAGGAAGCTGCACCACGATTATTGGCCGAGTGCATCGAAGCCGACCCTTCCGGATGGGCCGCGTGTCGAGCTGCCGACGCTGCAGAGCGACCGGGAGACCGATCTCGATGCCGTGCAAGGCATGATCAAGCGGCTCGCCGATGAAGTGAACATCAACGCGGAACCGTCACTCGATGGCCTGCAACCACAGCAGCAGGAATCGGTGCTTCGCGCGTCGCTCGATGCGCTGCAGACGACAGCCAGCGTGATGCGTTCCTCGAAGAAGAAGGACACGCTGCCGGGTATTTCCGGCGTGCGTCCTGCCGGGCCTACGCCGCCGCCGATCATGCCTTCGCATGCAAAGCTCGCTGCGCTCGCCGAGGCCGTGTCGGCTGGCCGAGTCGAGGTTTCGCTGACGCCTATCGTCGGTCTCGCCGATCACCAGGTGCACTATTACGAGGTGTTCGCGTGCCCTCGCGACGAGCGTGGCGCGCTTCTGGCCACGACGACTCGCGATCCGCAGCTTGCAATCGCGGGACTTCTGCCTCTACTCGACAGCGCGCGGCTGAAGCAGGCGGCGCAGGTCGCACGATCATTCGCCGAGGGCGGTCGCGGGACCTACCTGTTCACGCCGGCGACGGCTGTGTCTCTCGCCAACGACGGCTTCCTCGACGAACTGGCGGACGCCTATCGCGATCGCGAGGCGTTGGCCAACGAGCTCGTGATGACGTTCGCGCAGGCCGACGTGCGCACGTTCGGCGGCTCGGAGTGGAGTGCGCTCACCGATATGCGAGACCTTGGTTTCCGGTTCGGCGTGGAAGACGTGACCGACTTCGACTACGAGTTCACGGCGCTGTGCGCTGCCGGCTTCGCCTTCGTGAAACTCGACGCAGCTACGCTGCTCTCGGGTCTTGCGGGGCCCAACGGCACGATCGGGGCGGAGGAGGTCTGCCGCAGTCTGGCGGAACTCGGCCTGACCCTGGTCGTCACCGGCATCAACGACGAGGCAACGCGCGAGAGCGTCGCCGCTGCCGGGGTGCCGCTGGGACAGGGGCCGCTGTTCGGCGCGCCACTGGCCGTCGGAGCGAACGCTTTTGCCGCAGCGGACCACGCTGCCGCCTAAGCGCTAGCGGCTTGAGATTTATGCGGGCGGTCGTTAGGCAGATGCCTATGCCGCCCGCATCCATTTCCGACACACCGCTTCCCATCATCAACTCGGTTGCGCCCCTCGCCGAGGGCACGAGCGCTTGGCTCGTCGACATCTGGGGCGTGATCCACAACGGCGTTCGCCCATTCGAGGACGCTTGCGCCGCGTGCGCGCGCTATCGCGAGGGGGGCGGGCTGGTCGTTCTGGTGTCGAACTCACCGCGACCGCATCCAAGCGTCTTGGCTCAGCTCGACGGCATCGGCGTGCCGCGCACGACCTTCGATGCGATCGTGACGTCGGGCGACGTGGCCCGCACGCTGGTGAGCGGATACACCGGCCGGCAGGTGCTTCACATCGGACCCGAGCGCGATCTGGGAATTTTCGCGGGGCTCGATATCGAGCTGGTGCAGCCGGAGGATGCCGACGCGGTCGTGTGCACCGGGCTGTTCAACGACGAGCACGAGGGGCCGGACGACTACACCGAGATCCTCTCGGCCTGTCTGGCGCAGCGACTGCCAATGATCTGCGCCAACCCCGACATCATGGTCGAGCGTGGCGGGCGGATGATCTATTGCGCGGGCGCCATCGCCCGGGCCTACGAAGGGGCGGGCGGGGACGTGGCCTACGCTGGAAAGCCTTATCTGCCGATTTACGACCTGACGTTCGCGACGCTGGAAGGCTTGAAAGCCGGCAGCTCGGAAAAGGCGGGCCTGCTCGCCATCGGCGACGGCGTTGCGACCGATATTTCGGGCGCTGCGGCTGCGGGCATTCGATCCGTGTTCGTTGCCAGCGGCGTGCACGTGAAGGGCGGGCTGGACGCTGTGGCCGTGGACGAGCTGTTTCCGGCCGGCGGCCCGCGCCCCATCGCGGCCATGGCCAAGCTCGCCTGGTAGGCTGCGATCTCGGCCAAAAGGGGCCACGTGTTTTATCCCCGCATGTCGACGCTCACCTAGACTTGCGGCGGCCCATCTCGACAACACGGGGTGCAGACGTGCGCTGGCGTAGTGCATGAGATGGGCCGGCAGGCAAGTGCGCGGGGCCCATAAGCTGGCCCGTGACCTCACTATCGCTGGCGCGAAAATGCCGGTGGGCCCCGGGCAGGGAAGCAATCCGGGAAGATGGTAGGTCGGCATCCTGCCGAGTGGGGCGGCGATGGCTGCTTCCAACCAAAACAATTTGAGGGCCAGAACCGCCCCGCTTCCGTGTTTCGCATAATCCCGGGCTCCGTGCCGCGGGAAGCCTGCGGTTGCTTGACGGCGGAGCCGGGGAGGCCGATTTATCGGCCTATGCCCAGCAACGATAAGCCCTCAGATTCGCCGGATGTGCCGGCGCTCGATGTTCCGACGCCGACCGCCGGCGATGCGGTCGCGAGCGGGCCTGAGGTCATTCAGCGCTATCTGAAGCTGCTGCCGTCGTCGCCGGGCGTGTACCGCATGCTCGATGCCGAAGCGAACGTGATCTACGTCGGCAAGGCGCGCAACCTGAAGGCGCGCGTTTCGAACTATACGCGGCTTGGCGGGCATACGAACCGCATCGCGCGCATGATCGCGACAACGGCCGGCATGGAGTTCGTCTCGGTGCGCACCGAGGCCGAGGCGCTGCTGCTCGAAGCCAACCTGATCAAGCGCTTCCGGCCGCGTTTCAACGTGCTGATGCGCGACGACAAGTCGTTTCCATACATCCTGATCGCACGCGACACGCCGGCGCCGCAGATCATGAAGCATCGCGGCGCGCGCACGCGGAAGGGAGACTACTTCGGACCGTTCGCTTCGGCGGGTGCAGTCGGGCGCACGATCAACATGCTGGAACGGGCGTTTCTGCTGCGGTCGTGCTCGGACAGCGTCTATGAAAGCCGCACGCGCCCGTGCCTGCTGCATCAGATCAAGCGATGTGCGGCTCCATGCACCGGCGAGATCGCGCTCGACGATTATGGGCGGCTGGTGGACGAGGCCGTCCGGTTCCTGCGCGGCGAAAGCCAGAACGTGCGCATCATGTATCGGCAGTTGATGGAGGAAGCCTCGGCGGGGCTGGAGTTCGAGCGCGCTGCGCGCTTCCGCGATCGCCTCTCGGCGCTGGCGCATGTGACCGCGGATCAGGCGATCAATCCGGACGGTATCGAGGAGGCCGACGTGTTCGCCGCCGCACAGGAAGGCGGGCAAACGTGCGTCGAGGTGTTCTTCTTCCGCACGGGGCAGAACTGGGGGAACCGCGCCTACTTCCCGAAGGCGGATCGCCAGCTACCGGTCGAGGAGGTGCTGGATAGCTTCGTGGCACAGTTCTACGACGACAAGCCGGTGCCGCGGCTCATCCTGCTGTCGCACGACGTGCCGAACCGAGAGCTGCTTGCCGAGGCGCTTTGCATCAAAGCTGACCGCAAGGTGGAAATCCGCGTGCCTCAGCGCGGAGTCAAATCAGGCATCGTCGAGCACGCGCTCGCTAACGCGCGCGAGGCGCTGGGCCGCAAGCTGGCGGAAGGCTCGTCGCAGCGGCGGCTGCTCGAGGCTCTGGCAGAGCGGTTCGGGCTTTCGGGCGTGCCGCGGCGCATCGAGGTGTTCGACAACAGCCATATCCAGGGCACCAACGCCGTGGGCGGGATGATCGTCGCCGGGCGTGACGGGTTCGTCAAAGGGCAGTACCGCAAATTCAATATCAAGTCGCAGAACCTGACGCCTGGCGACGACTACGGGATGATGCGGGAAGTGCTGACGCGCCGGTTCAAGCGGCTCGTGGTCGAGACGAATGAGAAGGAGAAGGCGGCGGGTGTCGTCGCGGCGGTGGTCGAGGAGGAAGCGAGCAATCTGGCGGGATTGGCCGCGGACGCTGCTGGCGTAACGGCCGACGAGATTGAGGAAGACGATGTGTTCCCAGATCGTCCGGACCTCGTGCTGATCGACGGCGGCGCGGGGCAGCTCGCGGTGGCGCGCGAGGTCATGGCCGATCTCGGCATCAACGACATCTGCCTGATCGGTGTCGCCAAGGGGCCCGATCGAGATGCGGGGCGCGAGCACTTTCACGTGCCCGGACAGGAGCGCTCCGTTATGCTCGAGCCACGCGATCCGGTGCTCTATTTCGTGCAGCGGCTACGCGATGAGGCGCACCGGTTTGCGATCGGCACGCACAGGACGAAGCGGGCGATGTCGATGGGCACGAGCCCGCTCGATGATATCGAGGGAATTGGGCCGCGACGGCGCCGGGCACTGATGAATCATTTCGGATCGGCGAAGGCCGTGTCGCGCGCCGGTATCGAGGATCTCAAAGCCGTCGATGGGATTTCCGCGGAAATGGCACAGCGCATTTACGATCATTTTCAGCGGCCGCACTGAGCGGCGGCGAAAACGGGCGGCTGACAAACGCGACGCGGATAAAATTCGTAGCGTGCACTCGCACGGAAATTGGATCTGCATCATCGCGGTCGGGATCGTGACCCCGACCGCGATGTGTGCATCAGTGCGAATTCAAGCTTCAGGCCGGCGATACGCCTGCTGGCGGCAGAACGATGCCGGACAGCCAGTAGAACCAACCAACGAAAAGCACAGCGAACAGCACCGTCGTCAGGATTGCGCCGAGGAGGCGGTTTCCTGCGATGGCGTTGCCGATCAGTGCTGCGATGAATGCGATTCCCGAGTAGATAGCGACTGTTACCCAGTCAACGGTCGCCAAGTCGAACGGCAAATTTGGCATGCCTGCGACTCCCCCTTAAATGCCCTGTTTTTTGGGCTGGATATTGCGCTTTTGCGCGCGCGCATTTTCTGCCAACGGGCATCCACATGCAAGGCCGTAGGCGGTCATCGCGCGCAGCAGCACTCAGTAGACTGTCGATATGACGGATTGATTGCGCAGTGCGGTGCGACCCCGAAAACACTGCAGACTCAACGACGTTGCAAGGGCCTGTCGGCGTTTCCGTCGGGGCTGGCCGCATTCTATTCAGAGCAGCAATAGACAATTATAGACAGGGCGCTAGACGCCGTGGGTTTTGAACCAAGCGAGCATTCGAGCCCACGCATCCCTGGCCGCGTCCGGCCTATAGCTCGGCCGATAGTCGGCGTTGAAGGCGTGAGGGGTGTCGGGATAGACGACGATTTCGCAACTCTTGCCTGCGGCGTTGCAGGCTGAGCGCATGCGATCGACCGTTTCGATGGGTATGCCCTGGTCGGCACCGCCGTAGAGGCCGAGCACCGGCGCCTTCAACTCGCTGGCGATATCAACGGGATGACGCGGCGTGTTATTGGTGGTGTCGCCGACGAGCTTGCCGTACCACGCGACCCCGGCTTTGAGCGCTGAGGAATGCGCAGCGTAGAGCCAAACGATGCGGCCGCCCCAGCAGAAGCCGGTGATGCCCAGGCGTGCCGTGTCGCCTCGACCGGTTCCCTTGACGAAAGCGACGGTTGCATCGAGGTCGCTCATCACTTGGGAGTCCGGTACCTTGGACACCACCTTGGAGATTATGTCCTTCACGTCGCTCATTCCGGCCACGCTGCCCTGTCGCACGTAAAGCTCCGGCGCGATTGCGAAATAGCCCTCCTTGGCGAGGCGCCGGCACAGGTCGCGGATATGCTCGTGGACGCCAAAAATCTCCTGCACGACGACGATGACGGGATAGGTGCCCGGCGTTTTCGGCAGCGCGCGATAGGCGGGGATCTCGCCATCGCCGGTGGGGATCGAGACTTCGCCGGCCTCCAGGCCGTCGGTGCTTGTGTGGATGACAGTCTCAGCGGCGATCGGCTGGACGGCAACGGCGAAGCTCGCGGCGAGGCCCGTCCTCAGAATCCGCCTTCGATCGACGTCAGAGCCGGGGCTCAGACTACGGGTGTCGTCCTCAAATCCTTTCACCGCGTTCACTCCTTCGCGCTGTTGCATGGCCAGCCTAAACCGCGTCTTCAGACCCAAGTCCTAGAATGGCATCCCATTTCTGCCGTGCTTGCGCCCAATAGTGCGAGCGGGGAACACAAAAGACGTCATCGTCGTTGATCGTGCCAGCAAGGTGAGCATGGCAAGCATTCCGTCTGTCGACAGGTCGCTGGGTCGCGCTTCATCGTGGATGTCCTACGTGGCATTCGCAGGGGTAATTGCGCTCGCGTTTCTGCCGGCGCGAGACGGCGTGCAGGTTCGTGTTCCGGACAAGGATGCCAAGCCGCCAGCCGTCGCGCATAACGCGGTAGCCGCTCCCGAGGTTCATGCGTCTTCGGCTCAAAAAGCCGCCGTGCCCCCGCTTTCGGCCGCGCGCTCTGCTTCATCATCGCTCGTGACGCCGCCGGCAGCGCCAGGCGCCGATGCGCCGGCCGCCGATGCAGCGAAGTCACCGCCACCAGAGGTGTGGACGCCCGAGGAGCTAACCGCGGGGTTGCGCAGTTGCCTGGCGCTTCTGGCTCCGGCTGGCGCCGACATTGCGCTCGAAGAGCCGATGAAGCGAGGGCAGTGCGGCACGCCGGTGCCTCTGCTCCTGCGTAGCGTTGGCGTCGCGGACAAAGTCGAATTTACCCCTGCGCCGACGATGAATTGCCGGCTTGCTGCTTCGGTCGCCGAATGGGTGGACAAAGTGCTGCAGCCGGCGGCACAGCAGGCGCTCGGCTCGCGGATCAAGCGGATCGTCGGGTCGTCGTCCTACTCGTGCCGGAACATCTACAACAACCCGAAGCTGACGCTCAGCGAGCACGCTACTGGGAACGCCATCGATATCGCCGGGTTCGTGACGGCGGACGGTCGCATGATCTCGGTGGCCAAGGGTTGGGGTCCGACCGGGCGCGACATCGAGACGGCCAAGAAGAAGGCGGCGCAGGCAGCCGGAAAGTCCAAGGACGACGCGGCGGAGAAGGATTTGCCGTCAGCGGCAGCTACGCCGTCGATCGAGCAGGCCGGGAAAAAGTCGTCTGCGAAGGAAAAGGGCCAGGTCGTGAAGACCACCTTCAAAAAGGATGATGCCAAGGCTCCGGCGCCGGCTGCCGGCGCGGGGGCTGTCGCCCCGGCGACGACCAAGGAGGCGGCCTTCTTGAAGCGGCTGCACGGTGGATCCTGTACGATGTTTGCCACGGTTCTCGGGCCGGAGGCCAACGAGGCACACCGCGACCATTTCCACCTCGATATGAAAGTGCGCTCGAGTGGGGCCACCGTGTGCCACTGAGGCCCCAACTTCCAGCCGGAATCCCCTGTTTTAACCTGTGCCATTGACGGACGGTCGGCCTGATGGTGTACCAAGGGCCGATGGAACAAGTTGCGACGTCCAGAGCCATGCCGATGAGCATTCCGAACGTATTGACCTACGTTCGCATCGCCGCGGTGCCGGCGCTTGTTGCCTGCCTGTTTTTCCTCAAGGGCGACGTAGCACGCTGGTCGGCATTCTCGCTGTTCGTCTTTGCCAGTGTAACCGATTGGCTGGACGGCTATCTCGCCCGGATCTGGGAGCAGCAGTCGACGCTCGGCCGCATGCTCGACCCGATCGCGGACAAGCTGCTCGTCGGCGCCGTGCTGATGATGCTGGTGCACGACAACACGATCGGCGGATGGTCGATCTGGGCGGCGGTGATCATCCTGTGCCGCGAGATCCTGGTATCGGGCCTTCGCGAGTTCCTTGCCGAGCTGAACGTTAAGATCCACGTGACGCAGCTGGCCAAGTGGAAGACGACGATGCAGATGATCGCGCTCGCGGTTCTGCTGGCCGGGCCGGCCGCGGAGAAGATTGTTCCCGGCATCATGACGGGTGGCATAGTCATACTGTGGATCGCGGCTCTGCTGACGCTGTGGACCGGCTACGACTATCTGAAGGCGGGCATCGTCCACGCCATGGAGCGGTAGGCTCCGGAATATCGAGGTGCAGATGAGCGCTGACGCACCGCGCCGCGTGCGGCTCCTTTATTTCGCCTGGGTGCGCGAAAAGATCGGCATGCCATCGGAGGATGTCGATCTGCCGGAGGATATCTCGACGGTGGCGGATCTCGTTGCGTGGCTGAAGCTGCGCGGCGTTGAGTATGAAACGGCCTTCGCCCGTCCGCAGGTGATCCGGACCGCGCTCGACAAGGTCCATGTCAAATCGACGGCGAAGCTCGGGCCGGCGCGCGAGATCGCGTTCTTCCCGCCGGTTACGGGAGGCTGAGCCGATGCCGGTGCGCGTGCAGGAGGAGGATTTCGACGTCTCGGCGGAGACGGAGAAGCTCGTCGGCGGGCGCCGGGACATCGGGGCGCTGGTCACGTTCACCGGCCGGGTGCGCGGCGACGACGACGGGCGGGAAATCACGGCCCTCACCCTTGAGCACTATCCGGGGATGACGGAAGCCGAGATGGAGGGCATCGAGGCGGAGGCAATCCAGCGCTGGCAGCTCCAGGCGGCGCTGATGGTGCATCGGGTGGGGGAGCTGAAGGCGGGCGACAACATCGTGCTGGTTGTCACGGCGGCGGCCCACCGGCAGGCCGCATTTGAAGCGGCGCAATTCATGATGGACTACCTCAAGACGCGGGCGCCGTTCTGGAAAAAAGAAGCGACGCCAGACGGCGAAGGTGCCTGGGTCGACGCCAAGGGCGGCGATGATGCAGCGGCCGAACGGTGGCGCTGATGCAGCCCGCCTATTCCATGCATGATCAACTCATTAGCGAAGTCTTAAGCATTGCTGGGCGATAACCCTAACAATGCCTGAAGGCGGACTGCGAAAAGCCATCATCTCAGGCAACCTTGACTGTCCTTGCCACTTTAATTTGTTCCGCGTAGACGGGGGTCAGACGTCATGGTTCACGGCATTCCGTGGCGCATCAGCCGCGGGACTCTGTTTGCGCTTACCTTAATCTGCGCTGGGCAACCGGTGCAGGCACAGAGCCTGCTGGACGCCGCCGAAAGCATCTTCGGTGGATCGTCATCCAAGTCTGCGGAAGCTCCCCAGACGACGGCGGCCATTTCCAAGCAGCGCACGCGGTTCGTCATTGGTCTGCCCAAGACAACCCAGTTCGAAGTCTTCTCGCTGTCCAATCCCAACCGCGTCGTCGTCCAGGTCGCGGAAACGAAGCTCCGCTTGCCCGAGCAACCCAAGACCGCTCCGGTCGGGCTGATCAAGTCATTCCAGGCAGGGCTTTCAGGCACTGACCGCTCGCGCGTCATCATCTACGTGACGGAGCCGGTCATCGTGCAGGGCGCACGGATCGAGAAGGCCAAGGACGGACGCAGCCAGCATCTCATCGTCGAGATCGCGCCGTTCGTGCCGATGACGGCCAGCATCGATAAGCCGCAAAAGCAGAAGTCGTCCATGGCGCCGCCGCCGTTCTCGCTCGGCGCGGGAGGCATCCAGCCCCCGTTGCCGCGACCTGCAACGCCGCCCGACGTCATGGCGCAGAGGGCATTCAAGCCGATCATCGTCATTGATCCAGGCCATGGCGGACACGACTCCGGCGCGATGAAGAACGGCGCCGTCGAGAAAGAGATCACGCTGGCATTCAGCAAGCTACTGGCGAAGAAGCTCAACGAAACGGGCCGCTACAAGGTGCTGCTGACGCGTGAGGAGGACGTGTTCATTCCCCTCGGCGACCGTGTCGAATACGGCGAGAAGAACAAGGCGAACCTATTCATCGCAGTGCATTGCGACTATGCGGACACCGGAAGTGCGGCGAGTGGGGCGACGATCTATTCGCTGCGCGACTCCACGGCGGACAGTCTCAGGCGCTCGACGCGCGGTAACGTGCTGTCGAAGTCGGAGGTGGAGAAGCTGAAGGAGGGCGGCGGCGATGACGCCAGTCTGCTTAAAGGCATTCTCGCAGATCTCGCGGCGCGTGAGGTGGACGCCACGCACGACAGGACCAACGTGTTCGCGAAGACGGTGATCGAGACCATGGGCGCCAGCACCGTAATGCGCAGCAAGCCGGATCAGCAGGCCGGGTTCCGCGTGCTGAAGACGGCTCAGTTTCCCTCGGTGCTGATCGAACTCGCCTATGTGACGAACAAGCAGGACGCGGCGAACCTGCAGTCCGACGCTTGGCGCGACAAGGTCGCCAGCTCCATTCAGGACGCTATCGAGAACTACTTCTCCAATCAGGTGGCGCAGCTACCGATGTAACGGGTCCGGGTTCCGCGAGACCTGAAGTCGACTAGGGATGAGCGAAAAAAGAGAGGGCCGGTCCATTGGACCGGCCCTCTTTTTCGTGGCCGGGTTGGGTTCTCACGCCCGCCCCGGTCAGGCCCCCGTCAAGTCCTACTTGGAGGACGCATCTGTTTTTGGTGCCAGAAAAGGATCCGAAACCATTCCAATTCGAGCCGAAGCGAGGAAGCGACGCGGCTACAAGAAGATACGGCGTGTGGGCCCTTCGCAGGATGAAGGCGCTTCAGCATTGTCCACTCCATCTTCCAGTCTATGCCGCAGCCTCGGGTCATAGTCCGCAACGCGGCGTCCGGCAGCCACGCGCCAGCGAACCGGGCCAAGGAGGCGCGGTTGTCGGCGAGAGATGTCGGGCAGCGATTGCGGGAGATTGCGGCGGTCGCGGATAGGGTTCGGCAGAGGCCGACGATCAGAACCGGCAGATGCTCCCTGGGGCGGCCCTATCCATGCCCGCCACGCATCCATCCGGCAAAAGGTGCCCGTCTTTCGACAGTCCTGGCTCAAAGATAACAAGGGCAGTTGCCCCTCGTATCCTGACGCGCACTCGCAACAGCTTCGCTAGAAGCCCGAGAGGTCGGCCCCCTCAACTACAAGGTACGCGATTCGTCCACCGATCCCAGGGGTGCGGTGCAGCAAATTAATGTTGCATCCGCGCTGGGATTGCGCCCGGATCACAAAAATGGGCATTGGGGCCAGTGATCGCCGCTTTCTGGTCCATACTGCAAATTCGAATCACTGCTCGTGGGGAATTACGATGCGCATTGCTCCGTTCGCTCTCTTCCTGCTTCTGGCTTCGCCCGCCTGGGCGTGCGGAGAGCAGGCGGTGATCGGAGGGGATTTTGCGACCGGTGCCGGCGGCTGGGGCGAACCCGATTCACAGTTCAAGGTGAGCGGGGCGGAAGCGACGTTCACGCCCGAGGTCGGAACGCAAACAGCGCGGTGGAATGCCGGGAAGTCGCTCAGCGATTTCGATGCGTGCGTTACAGTCGCGATGCCGGACAGCAGCGAGGATTCGGCGCGCGGCTATGCCGGCATCATGTTCTGGGTGATCGACAAGGATAACTTCCATCAGGCCGTGATCTCACGAAACGGCATGGTGACGATCGCGCGCAAAGTCGGCGGAAAGTTTCTGGCGGTGCCACCCGTGAGCTGGAAGCCGACGACGGCGATCAACCTCGGACCCAATGCAAAGAATGCGCTGCGCTTGACGGTTGAGGGACAGGCCGTCGCTCTGCGCATCAATGACCAGGAGGTCGCGCGCTTCCGGGGGCAGAGACCAGAGGCAGCAAACTATGTCGGTATCGTTGCATCTTCCGCGCCTGCGGCCGTCGATAGCTGGCGTGTGAGCGACTTCAAGGTGTCGGAGGCCGCGCACATCGTTGCTGCAGCGCAGGCGGCAGGCGACGTGCCTGCAGGAGACGCGACTGGTGCTATTGGCGATGTCGCCGCTCCGGCAGGGTGCGGTGCGGGCCGTGTGTTGTTCGAAGACAAATTCGTCGACCACGACCCGATGTGGGGCGCCAAGGATGGGGAGGTGAAGATCGCCGGCGGCGGCGCCGAATTCGATCCGGCACCGGGCACGCCGACGTTGCGCTGGAACCGCGCGTTCGTTTTCGGCGACCTCGATGCGTGCATCAACGTGGAACTCGCCAAGCCGACCACCAATCCGACGGCGAGCTACGCGGGTCTGCTCTTCTGGGTGACCGACAGCCGCAACTACTATCAGGCGGTAGTGGCTCCGAACGGCTATTTCACGGTGGCGCGCATCGTCGACGGCAAAGTCGTCGCCAAGCGGCCCGTCGCATGGGCGAAGGTCGCCGCGGTCAAGACCGGTCCGAAGCAGTCCAATACGCTGCGCGTAACAGCCAAGGGGCCGGAGGTTCAGGTCCAGATCAACGGGACGAATGTCGCAAGCTTCCGCGACGAGCCACCGCTAGGGCAGACGCATATCGGCCTGCTCGCGTCGTCGGCCGCCGGAAAGAATGGCGACACGTGGTCGATCAGCGGCCTCAAAGTTACGGCGCCGCAGTAGAGCGGCGCCGCTTCGAACTCTGAATCAACTAATCAGGCAGTCAGTGTGCGTGCTCGATTTCGTCGGCGTGCGCTGACGACTGCACCGCCTTCTGCACCTTCTCGAACGCGCGCACTTCGATCTGGCGAATGCGCTCGCGCGATACGCCGAACTCTGTCGACAGGTCTTCCAGAGTGGCGGGCTGCTCGGCGAGCCGGCGCGCCTCGAAGATGCGCCGCTCGCGATCGTTGAGAGTCGCCAGCGCTCTCGTCAGGTAGCTCTTGCGCTGGTCGAGCTCCTGCTCATCGCCGAGAGTTTCCTCCTGCGTAGGCGTATCGTCTGCGAGCCAATCCTGCCACTCGCCGGCTTCGGTATCGTTGCGCACCGGTGCATTCAGCGAGGCGTCGCCGCCAAGCCGCCGGTTCATCGATACGACGTCCGCTTCGGTGACGCCGAACTTGGTCGCGATGGTCTTGACCTGGTCGGGGCGAAGGTCGCCCTCGTCCAGCGCCTGAAGCTGGCTCTTGGCCCGGCGCAGATTGAAGAACAGTTTCTTTTGCGCAGCCGTGGTGCCGATCTTCACAAGGCTCCAAGACCGCAGGATGTACTCCTGGATCGACGCGCGGATCCACCACATCGCGTATGTCGCGAGGCGGAAGCCCTTGTCGGGGTCGAAGCGCTTCACGGCTTGCATAAGGCCGACGTTGCCTTCGGAGATGACCTCGCCGATGGGCAGCCCGTAGCCGCGGTATCCCATTGCAATGCGCGCGACCAGCCTTAGATGAGACGTGACGAGCTTTTCGGCCGCGTCCTGGTCGCTGTGCTGCTGCCAGCGCTTAGCCAGCATGAACTCCTCGCCCGGCTCGAGCATGGGAAACTTGCGGATCTCCTCGAGATATCGAGAGAGACCGAGCGAGCCTTGCGCGATCGTGGGGAATTTAGAGGTCGTTCTTGCCATTCTCTTTACCAGCCGCCCAGTGCCTGCGGGCGGTCCCTCAACAAAGATCCTACGCGGCGATGCCGCGCGGGGCATTCATTCTTCAGTGCCCCTTGAAAGCTAAACGTTCAGCACCCCAGTTTCCGTCGGTAGCGTGCTGAACACTCAACCCTACTATACGCCCGTGAGGGCTATAATGTTGCATTCGACCTATGTAGCACTCGCATCGCAGGGTTGTGTGCGCGGTTCCTCACAACGCCGTGAACTGGTCCAGTCGCATGCTCAGTGTGCCCAAAAGCTGCTGCAACACTAGCGGCCTGCCGGCTAACGCACAGTTTTGCGGAACCGCATAAATGGCGCCGGGGCTAAGGGAGGCTTTTCGACAGGGAAGGCATTTGCCGCTAATCGCCTTTCAGCGCACGTAAAAGTGTCTGCATCTCTGCCGGCGGGGTGCTTGAGAAGCGCAGGAGCTTGCCGGATCGCGGGTGCTCGAAACCCAACTCGGCGGCGTGCAGCGCCTGCCGATCGAGCGCGGCTAAAGCTTCCTGCGCGGCTTCACCGAGCCTGCCCGATTTGGCCTTGAAGCCGCTGGCGTACGTGCTGTCGCCGAGCACGGGATGACCTATGTGAGCCAGATGTACGCGGATCTGATGCGTCCTTCCGGTTTCCAACTGGAGACGCAGCAGCGACACGGGACCGGCGCTGGTTTCGATCGTCTGGAGCACCTCGTAGTGGGTGACTGCGTGGCGGCCACCTTCGCCGGTGGCGACCGCCATCTTGGTGCGGTTGCTGCGGCTGCGTGCGAGCCGTGCCGAGATCGTGCCGCGGGGGCGCAGCGGCTTGCCCCAGACGAGCGCTAGGTAGGCGCGGTGCATGCGCCCGTCGATACCGTGAGCGGCGAACTGCTCGCTGAGAGACTGGTGTGCGGCGTCGTTCTTGGCGACGACGAGCAGTCCCGACGTACCTTTGTCGAGCCGGTGGACGATGCCTGGGCGCTTGACGCCGCCGATGCCCGACAGGCTTGTGCCGCAATGGGAGATGAGTGCGTTGACCAGCGTTCCCGTTGCCTGTCCGGCACCGGGGTGCACGACGATGTGCGCCGGCTTATCGATGACGATCACATCGTTGTCTTCATGGACGACGGAGAGCGCGATGGCTTCCGGTTCGGGCTCAGCGGGCTCAGCTTCCGGCACGTCAATGATGAACGTCTCGCCCGGTTTGACCCTGTGGGAGCCGTCTCCTATGGTCGCCCCGCCGGGGCCCGAGACGTTGCCGGCGCGGATGAGCGCCTGGATGCGGGCGCGGCTCAGGTGCTCGACACGCTGGGCTAAAAACTTGTCGAGGCGGACGCCGGCCTCGGACTCGTCAACCTGCAGCTCGATCGGGCCTTCATCTTGTTCGGCAACTGTATCGCTCATTACCGCGACGGGCCTCCGGTTGGCCTCCGCGACCAGGGAGGAACTGAATGCAGGATACGGATAGCGCGGCGGGACCGTCGGCCGGCGATCTGCGCCTGCAGCGCAATCTCAAGATCGTCGTCGCCGTTCTCGCCATCATGCTTGCAGTCGGGATGGCCACGATCGTGGGACGCATCCTCTATCTCGCGTCGCGGACGCCGGCGCAACCTGCTGCTGCACCTGCACCTGCCGCTGTGTCCGTGGGGGTATTGCCGAAAGAGCTGAGCATGCAACTTCCGTCAGGGGCACAGGTCAAGTCGATCTCGCTGTCAGGGTACCGGCTGGCGGTTCACTACGCGCTCGATGCGGCCGGCGGCGCCGGTGAGGGTATTGCGATCATCGACCTGCGCACGGGCGAGCCCGTTGCCTCGGTGGGGCTGAAGCGGTGATGTTCGGGGCGATCCCGCGGCAAAATGGGCCCTATCTGCGGATATGTCGTTCCAGGCAAAGAAACGGCTTGATCCCGAGGGGGTAGTGCACATATACGAGCGCTCCAGCGCTGTCCCGTTCGTCTAGTGGCCTAGGACACCAGCCTCTCACGTTGGGAGCAGGGGTTCGAGTCCCCTACGGGGCGCCATACCTTTTTTTGACGTCGGCCGAAAAGGCTACCGCGTTTAGCCGGTCCTCACTTCCCGCCGACGACAGCAAATTTCCCCAACCGCCATGCCTGCGCTCACGGCCATGGTTCCAAGTCCGCTACCGCCAGCATCAAGGCCACTCACCTCGCCCATTTCATCATCGGCGCCGTGGTGGAGATCATTGAATCGCGAGTTGGGCGGCGCTGCCCGTTCCGCATACCCTAGCGCGAAGGATCGGCTGCAGGGTGCAGTCATCTTGATCGTTCGAGCCGACGCCAGCCCACGATTCCATGCCGCGCGAGCACCAGCCAGCCGCTCGACGTGTCACGTTGAGTCCGCCCTCGAGAGGGCCCCAGAAGCTCGCGAGGGCGCCGCAGGCAGTGGGTATCATCACGACCTACTACACTGGGCAATTCATTCGAGGATGCGGTCCTAACTTGAGTTAGCCTGACGACTTGCGCCGCCTCGACAATGCGTCGGCGAGCGTCAATGTTGTTGTTCGCTACCTTGCAAGAGACGAGACGCACCCGAAGGAGATTTCGACGATGGCTGCCACCGACACTTATACGGGGCCTCAAATTGCCCTCCATTGGATTATCGTCGGTCTCGTCGCGGCGCAGTTCCTGACGGCAGATGCCATGGAAGCGTTCTTTGACGAGGCAGAGAAGGCGGGTGTCCTCGCAGGGTTTCCGACCAATGCCACGGCTATCGCGCACGCCATTGGGGGTAGCATCATACTCGTGTTGATGCTGACGAGGCTGGGCGTTCGTCTGGCCTACGGCGCGCCGCAGGCGCCGCGGAGTCTGATGCCTGCGCTGCAACTCGCCTCACGCATGACCCACTACGGTTTCTACGTTCTGCTGGTCGCCTTGCCCGCGTCAGGCATGGTCGCTCTCTACGTCACCGCGGAAGCGGGCGATCTGCACGGACTGCTCAAGACTGCGCTCATTGTTCTGATCCTGGCGCACGTTGGGGGCGCCCTGGTTCACGCGCTCATACTTCGAGACGGTGTGGCCGGTCGGATGCTGCCGTTTCTACGGCGTGTGGGCAGGTGAAGGTCGTCGTTACCGCCTACAGTGCTTGAGAAATCAGAGCGCGGACGTCAGCCGAGAATCTGCTGACGTATGTCCTGCAGGACTTTGGTCAGCACCTCGGGAACGTAGGGCTTTGGAACGAATACCGCGCCGCTTGCCATCTCATCATTTCCCGGTCTGCATCTACCGGAGCCGACCACGATGATGGTCGGCGGCCAGCGCTTTCGGACGTAGTGCGACAAGGCGAGCCCGTCCATGGTGCCCGGCATCTCGATGTCCGTGAATACGACCCTTATTTCCGGGTGGGCTTCCAGCACCGCTATCGCTTCCTTCGCATCGGCGGCTTCAAACGTCGTGTAACCCTCAGCCTCAAGTGTTTGTGCAAGGTCGAAGCGCACCAGCGCATCATCTTCAACGACGACAGCAGCGATCCATTTTGTCACAGGCTTTAGTTCCCGCACCGAGGCAGGCACAACAACGTTGCCACGTACGCGATGGTTGCATGGCCTTGGATATTCAAAACGTAGATTTGCTCGGAGCTACGGTTGAAGTGCTCGGATCGAGCAATGGGCTACAGTGCGCCGCTGGAGCTACCAAGCGCATGGCCTAGCGCGCACTGAAGCTCCGGTTGCAGGATCGGCCTCACGATGCGGCCGCTCGACGAAGTATTTTGCGGAGGTTGCTCGCTGACCGCTTCTATTGATCGCCCCAGCCAAACCTTGACACGCAAGACCAAAAAGAATGGGTAGCTGGGGGCAGCTCGGTGCTGCCAGGAGAGCTACTCCCTTGCCGGGCACACCCGAAGATCCAGTTGTCGAGCAATCCCCACAGGGCGACCGAGAGGACAGCGGTGCGCGCGCACTTTCATTGCGTCTCCGGCAGCAGGAGATATTGGCAGAGCTCGGTGTCGTGTCTCTTCAGCGCACGCCCTTCCGCGAGTTGCTCGACAAAGCCGTTCAATTTGCCGCCGAGGGTCTGGAAGCTGAGCTGTGCAAGATCTTGGAATATATCCCCCAAGATAACAGCATGTTGATGAGGGCGGGTGTCGGATGGAACCCGGGGCTGATCGATGTGGCTACAATAGGGGCCGATTTGGAGTCGCCATCTGGCTACGCTCTGCACACCGGAAGGCCGGTCATCTCCAATCATCTGGATAATGAGGAGCGGTTTCGAACGCCGGAACTGCTCAGGGTCCATGGCGTACGGCGAGCCATCAATGTGATCCTTCAAGGCGATGGAGCGCCTTTTGGCGTGCTCGAGGTAGACAGCCGATCCGAGGGCGAGTTCGGCGAGAACGACATCGCCTTCCTACAAGGAGCGGCCAACATTCTTGGAATGGCCATCGAGCGGCAACGCTACGAGCGCAGCCTTACGGAGGCGCTGGAGCACCAGAAAGTGCTCGTCAACGAAATCCACCATCGCGTCAAAAACAGCCTGCAACTCGTCGCCAGCATGTTCAACCTTCAAGCGTCCGCGTCAGGCGACCCGGCCCTTGTGCAAAGCCTCCACGAGGCAATCAACAGGGTGAGCGCAGTGGCACGTGTTCATGAGCGTCTGTATCGCTCGCCGAACGTGCAGGCTGTCGATCTGTCGGCATACCTGGCCGACATATGTGCGGACTTTGCATTGCTTGTGCCGGACGTCGCGATCGAATTCAGCTCTGGTCAGCCGGTGTCAATGAGTACGGACCGAAGCGTTCGCGTCGCGCTTCTCCTGACGGAGCTGCTGACCAATGCCGCAAAGCATGCAGGTGCACGGACCAAATGCACGGTTTCCGTACGTCTCGAGCTGATCGGCAAGGCTATCCGACTGTCGATCAGTGATGACGGCGAAGGTTTGCCCAAGGACTTTGACATAAAGAAAAGCAAGGGACTGGGCATGAAGCTCGTCGTCGCTCTGGTCGCGCAAACGGGAGGCACTATACGGGCGTCCGACAATCAACGAGGCGCCGAATTCGTTGCCGTCATTCCGATTGAGCAAGAGGCGCCGTAAGATCGGTCGCCAAGGCTCGGATGGGGGATCGCGCGCTCGCCAGCTGACACGGATACGCGGCGGCGATCGACAAGTTATCTCCGCTTCTCCAACTCGGCCTCGATCGCCTCCTTGAAGAAGCCAGCGAGCCGCTCGAACGTCTCGCGCCGCGCGCTTGATTTGCGCCACGCCATGCTGATCGTCCGATAGAGTTTGCGATCCTTGATTTCGATAATCCTGACGCCTTTGTCGTGGGTCAGTTCGCTCTTCACATAAAGGCCGGGCATGAACGTGATGCCCAGGCCCATCACCACCATCTCTCGCAACATGTCGAGGCTCGTCCCTTCGAAATCGTAGCGCAGCCGGGCGCCCGTGGCCTTGCACAGATCGAGCGCAGCTTCGTGCAACTGGTGGCCCGGGCCGAGCGTGAGCACATCCTGTCCCTTGATGTCGGCAAGCACTGCGCGATCTTTCTTCGCGAGAGGATGATCGGCCGCGACCGTTAGGTGCAGTGGTTCTCGGAAGAGCACAACGCTATCGAGTTCCGCTCCTCGGAATGGCAGCGGGCAGATGATGACGTCGTGCGTGCCCTCTTCGAGAGATCGCGGTAGGGACTGCGGGAGGTCTTCGCGCACGTAGAGGCGCAAGCCTGGATAGGCACGGTGCAGCTTTGGCGCAGAGCGTTGCATGAGATAGGGCCCGATCGTCGGCGGGAGGCCTAGACGCAACAGGCCGTTCAAATCCTTGCCGCCGCTTGCCGCAAGACTACGGATCTCGCTCGCATCCTTCAGCATGCGCCGTGCAATTTCTACAACCTGCGTGCCGATCGGCGTCAGCACGACACGCGCAGTGGAGCGTTCGACAAGTTGGGAGCCCAGGCGCTCTTCCAGCACCTTGAGCTGTTCGCTTAGCGTCGGTTGTGTCGTGTTGACGCGTTCGGCTGCCCGTCGGAAATGACGCGTTTCCGCGACTGCAACGAGATACTCGAGTTGTCTCAAACTTGGCACCGGGTGCACTCCCAAGACAGACAGATCGATGGCCTGCGCGGGATCCATGGCCTCCCATGCCGCCACCACTTGATCGGAAAAATCTATCAGAAGTACGGTCCAATTCAATTGGACGGCGATCAGGCGCGTACCCATTTTCGTGGGCAGTCGGAAGGATCAATCACGAGCCTCCGGGGCGGGTTCTTTGAGGGACGGCAGCAATCCTGAGAGCACGAGCCGCCACTCGACAAGACGAGGGACTGACGGACATGGCTGAACTGCAGAGGCTATTCGATTACAACAAGACCTGGGCCGCGGCACAAATCGCGGCGGATCCGGACTATTTCCGCCGCCTCGCCAGCGGGCAGACGCCGAAGTATCTGTGGATCGGCTGCTCTGACAGCCGCGTTCCCGCAAACCAGATCCTCGGCCTAAGTCCCGGGGAGGTGTTTGTTCATCGCAACGTTGCGAATCTGGTCATTCACACCGACATCAGCTGTCTCTCGGTGCTTCAATACGCAGTGGAGGTGCTGAAGATCCAGCACGTCATTGTCTGCGGCCATTACGGCTGCGGCGGCGTGCACGCGGCCTGCGGATCGCAGCAGTTCGGGCTCATCGACAACTGGCTGCGCAATATCAAAGACGTCTACATGCAGAACCGAGCCGAACTCGATTTGATCGCTGATCGCGACGTTCGCGCCGATCGCCTGTGCGAGCTCAACGTCATCGAACAGGTGAAGAATGTCTGTCACACGACAATAGTGCAGAATGCATGGGCGTTCGGACAATCGCTGTCGGTGCATGGTCTCATTTACGGACTGCAGGACGGGTTGCTCCGCGATCTTGCGGTGCGCATAGACAGCCCCGATGCGCTCGAAGCGATTTACCGCACGCATGTGCGTGGACGTCCAACTGCGGCCGCGAGCAGCACCATGCTGCCGGCAAACGGCGCGATGTTGGGCATGGAGTCTTAGCCGCAATGACGGCGGCACCACGCCCCACCGCTTGAACTCCAAGACGGGCATCGCGATGTCGGACCGCATCAAGGCGTCCCTTGCTGCGGTCCTTGAGGCTGCGCCGGCGCAGCTGTTCCACCTCATGAGATAAGGGACCGACTTTTTGGACTTCCTTCTGGAGACCTTTCTCGGCAAGCCCGCCTGGATGTGGATGAGCTTCCTCGCCCTGGTGCTGCTGCTGCTGGTGCTGGATCTCGGCATCTTCCATAGGAAGACACGCGAAATCGGCGTGCGCGAGAGCCTCGCGATGAGCGCGTTTTACATTATCATCGGCCTTGCGTTCGGCATCTGGGTTTGGCATGCGCTCGGCGCGCAGGCAGGCTCGGAATATTTCACCGGGTTCTTGGTCGAGAAAACGCTGGCCCTCGACAACATTTTCGTCATTTCACTGATCTTCACATCCTTTGCGGTGCCTGCAACCTATCAGCATCGCGTGCTGTTCTGGGGCATCCTCGGCGTCATCGTGCTCCGAGCCATCATGATTGGATTAGGTGCCACGCTCGTCGCGCAGTTCTCCTGGCTTCTCTACATCTTCGCCGTGTTCCTGATTGCCACTGGCGCAAAGATGCTCGTGATTGAAGACAAGCCGCGGGACATCAAAAACAATCCGATCGTCAAATTCCTGCGCCGGCACATGCGCATAACGCCAGAGCTGCACCAGGGAAGCTTTTTCGTGCGGCTCTGCGATGCGAAGACAGACGGAACCGTGCTATGGGCCACGCCGCTCTTCGTCGCGCTTGTCATGATCGAGATCGTCGACCTCATCTTCGCCGTCGACAGTGTGCCCGCGATCTTTGCGATCACCACCGATCCGTTCGTCGTCTACACCTCGAACATCTTCGCGATCTTGGGTCTTCGCGCGCTCTATTTCGCGCTGGCCGCTGTCTTGGACCGCTTCAAGTATCTGAAGCAGGCGCTTGCGCTGCTGCTTATTTTCATCGGCTCCAAGATCTTCGTAGCCGATCTCATGGGTTGGGATAAGTTCCCCGCCGGCATCTCACTGTTTGTCACGCTCGCCATCATCGCCGCAGGCGTCGCTTACTCCCTGCTGAGGTGGTCCAAGGAAACGCGTGTGTCGGCATGACGAGTTCGTGGGGACGTTCACGCCCGGCTTCGAAGCCTCTCGTTCATCGGAACGGTAGGCTGCTGGTGTAGCTGGGGACAGCTTTGGTCAGATGTTGTGCGTGCGCCGCATTCATGGGTCTAGGTCACTGGGACCTCGGGAGCCCGCAAGATAGTCGATCTCGAAGCGGCACGTAGGTGCGCCATCAACATGGCATGCCGTGTGGAGCACGCGCGTTCGATCGCTGACCAGCGCCCGGAACAAGCATTCGAAAACGCCGACGTGCCACGCGCCTCCGGGCATCGCGAGAGGATTGTTTGCGATCGTGACAACGGCGGGCCTTCCTGGAGCGATGCGGAATGTGCCAGACCCCGCGAAAGTCCAGGCGTGCCTTCTGATGGCCTTGAGCAGCAGGGGCGCGGCGAAGTACGGCGGAAGCGCGCGCAACACGATCTTGGCGATCGGCGGAATGCGGTTGCCGAGCAAATAGGCGCCCGTGCGGCGCCCCGCATCGTGGGCAATGCGGAATGCCTCGTCCGGCGGCGTCTCACGCCACAAAGCAGCGAACATGCTTGCAGGTATAGCCTCGTCGATCAGGGCATCGGGCGGCGCGCGCAACAGGCGCGAGAACCCCGCGCTTGCGAACACGCGCTCGGCAGCACCGATCGCGCCGGGCGCCGCACGCAGGGCCTCGCCGAGTTGGATTACGGCGTTCGGACCTACAAGGCCTGCCTGCGCCCGCGCATCGACTGTCGATTCAAACGTGAGGCCGATACTCAGCATGATGCGGAGCCCCCGCATTCCGGAGCGACGGCTTTGTCGGGCATGGTCAACTCGACCAACTGCCCGGTGCCGCCACCACACGCCACCATGGGTAGGCGCGATTCTCGCTTGGCGCGGGCCTGCGATGCGCGATCTGCCGCCGCCTCCCAGTCGTCCATCTGTGCCGGGGCAATCTTGCGGGTGCGATCGAAGTTGAAGTTCACCTTCTCCTTCGATTGCGGCCCCCAATAGCCGGCCTTGCCAAGGTCGTAGAACTTGCGTTGGAAGCCTGCCTTGAGGAAGGCTTTAAGGCAGCCGAGCAGGTAGCGCCGGCGGAAGCCGGTTCCGCGCCATGGATAGTGGAACAGCGCCTTGCGCGAATAGAACCGGCGATAGTTCTTCATCACACCGTCGAGCAAGGCGGCGCGCGACATAGCTTCAGGCGCCATGATTGGCGTGACGAAATTGTATTTCGAGAAATCGAAGATCTCGACCTTGTCCTTCAACTCCTGGAACAACGGAGTGAACGGCCACGGCGTATACATCGCCCAGTTGGCAAGGTCCGGCTGCCAATCCCAGGCCATCTGGAAAGTCTCTTCCAGGGTCTCGGCGGTTTCGTTGTCGAGGCCGACGATGAACTGCGCCTCGGTGAAAATATCGGCTTCGCGCAGCAGGCGGATGGCTTCCTTGTTCTCCTCGACCTTCGTTTCCTTGTTGAACTGATCGAGTTTGAGCTGCGCTGCCGCCTCCGTTCCAAGCGAAACGTGGACTAGCCCGGCCTTGCGGTAGAAGGAGAGCAGTTCTCGATCGCGATAGATGTCGGTGACGCGGGTATTGATGCCCCATTTGACCTTGTCGGGCAGTCCGCGCTTGATCAGCTCCTCGCAGAACTGGATAAACTTCTTGCGGTTGATCGTCGGTTCCTCGTCCGCGAGTATGAAGAAGCCGACGCCGTGTTGGCGGACGAGTTGCTCGATCTCATCGACGACTTTGATGGGGTTGCGGACGCGGTAGTCGCGCCAGAATTTCCACTGTGAGCAGAAGGAGCAGGTGAAAGGGCAGCCGCGTGCCATGTTCGGGATCGCAACGCGCACGCCGAGCGGTACATAGATGTACTTGGACCATTCGAGGAGCGACCAGTCTGGGTTGATCGCGTCAAGATCCTTGACCGTGGCAGCCGCCTGGGTCGCCACGATCTGATCGCCGTCTACGAAGGCCAGTCCCTTGATTTTGTTTCGGCCAGCGGGCCAGTGGCCGGCATCGATCGCGCGGATCAATTCTCGAAAGATTTCTTCGCCCTCGCCGCGCACGATCACGTCGATCCAGGGAGCCTCGGAGAGCACCTGCTTGTACATGAAGGTGGCGTGGATCCCGCCGAGCACCCGAACGGCATTAGGGGCGACTTCGGAAGCGATCTTGAGGACCTCCTCGGCCTTATAGATGGATGGCGTTATGGCGGTGGTGCCGACGACGTCCGGTTTAAGTTCGATCAGCCTGTCTCGAAGCTTGTCGTCGGTCAGATCATTGGTCATCGCGTCGATGAACGTGATGTCGGCGAAGCCCGCAGCCTTCAGGTGGCCGGATAGATAGGCGACCCAAGCGGGTGGCCAGTTGCCGGCTATCTCGGCGCCACCGGAATGATAATTGGGATGAACGAGTACGATGCGCATCGATGTCCCCTCGCCAGTTGTCACTTTTAAATGACAGTTTCTGCCGCAAGCTATCTTGACATGAGTCAAAAGCAGCGGGGTCAGGGGGGAGTTGCCAGGCGCGACCAGGCACTGTCCCCCGCGGGGGAGGCGGGATCTGCCTGAAGCCGTCGACGACCGTTTAGTTGGGCAGCAGCCCGCGGATTTTCGCTGCGAGCGCGTCTACGGTGAACGGCTTGCCGAGAATTTGCATGCCGTCACCCAGAAACTCGGCTCGATTGGTTGCCTTCTCCGCATAGCCCGTGATGAACAGCACCTTGAGATCAGGTCGGTACTGTCGTCCGAGTTCTGCGAGCTGCCTGCCGTTCATGTTTGGCAGGCCGACATCTGTCAAAAGCAGATCGATGCGGCGATCGGATTGGAGAAAGGGTATAGCCGAGGACGCGTCTGGGCAGGCGAAGTAGGAGTAGCCCAGATCCCTTAGAAGCTCGGTCACGGTAAAGCGTACCGACTCGTCGTCTTCTACGACGAGAATAATCTCGCCCTTTCCTCTAAGAAGTGTCCCACCTTTCGTCTCCACAGGCGCGTCGTCGGCAGACAAGGCACGCCGAAGGTAGATGCTGACGGTGGTTCCCCTCCCGACCGTACTTGCGATACGGATGTGGCCTCCCGACTGCTTCACAAAACCATAGATCATCGACAGGCCGAGCCCGGTGCCCTGACCAATGGGCTTCGTCGTGAAGAACGGCTCGAACGCCTTGGCGATGACGTCCGGCGTCATGCCCACGCCCGTGTCAGATACCGAGACGATGACGTAGTCGCCGGTCGCAATCTCGATCCCGTGCGCGCTCGTGGCATCCTCAATCTGAGCGTTGGCCGTTTTGATGCGTAGCGTCCCGGCTTCGGGCATCGCATCTCTCGCGTTGAGAGCAAGATTGAGAAGTGCATTCTCGAACTGGTTGGCGTCGGTAAATGCGGGCCACAGTTCAGGATCCAGATCCAGCTCAAGCGCAACGTTCTCACCGAGCGGACGGCGGACGATCTCCTCAATTCCGGAAATTAGCCTGTTGACGTGTTGCGGCTTCACATCGAGCGACTGGCGGCGTGCAAAGGCGAGCAAGCTGTGTGTGAGTGCTGCCGCACGGTTGGCGGAGCTGATTCCAGCAACGATGAAATCGTCCAGTCCATCAGTGCGACCGGCTTTTATTCGCCGCTGAATGAGGCCGAGCGAAGCGATGACACCCGTCAACATATTGTTGAAGTCGTGCGCAATGCCTCCGGTGAGCTGGCCGACAGCTTCCATTTTGTGGGACTGCCGAAGCTGGTCCTCGGCGCGGGCGAGGGATTCTTCACGTCTAAGCTGTTCGGTGACATCGCGGGCGACGTAGTATATCAGCCCGCTCTGAGACACGGCGTTCCAAGCCATGGACCGGTAGTCGCCCTGACGCGTTCGCAAGCGCGTCTGGAAACTCGCGCTGGCTCCCTCGCTGGCTTCGAGTTGCATTCGTCCGTGTTCATTATCATCGGGATGCTGCAGCCACTGCGACGTGCGACCGACGATCTCATCGGGCCGCCAGCCCAACACGCGTGTCCATGCCGGATTGACGCTCAGCCACACGCCGCCGGCGTCTGAGATCCCAAGCAGATCCCTGGACAACTGCCATATGCCGTCTCGCTCGCGGGTGCGTGCTTCGACACGTGTCTCCAACGTATCGTTTAGCGTACGCAGGCTCTCCTCGATGCGCTTTGAGTTCGTCACGTCGTAGATGACGCCGCTGAAGCGAAGCCCAGCGGTCTCCGCGTCGCGCAGGTATTCACCGCGTTTTACGAGCCAGCGTACTTCCCCCGTATCGGGTCGCACGATGCGCAACTCCGCATGGGCATTGCCTGCCATTATCGGAGCTGGGTCTATGAGAAGTGGGTCGCCAGCGTGCACGGCGGAATTGATCGTATGCACGGGAAGGTCGCGAGCCGTCTGCAAACCCAGGAGCATGCAGAACTGAGGGGAAACTGTCGCCGTTCCAAACCCGTCGATGTACTCAAATGTGCCGATGCCGCCCGCCGACTGGGCAATACGTAGCCGCTCTTCGCCGAGCCGCTGCTCGGTAATATCGACCAGGACGCCGTTGAACCTTACAGGCTGATCGTCCTGATCGTATTGGCAGCGACCCCGCGCATGAACCCACCTGACGGAATGATTGGGCAGGATGATGCGGAACTCTTTGGAGAAGACCTCTGCCCCGCGCAGAATGCCACCGATGGCCAAGCGTACGCGTGCCTGATCGTCCGGGTGAATGATCGAGAAGAACACGTCAGGGCGGACACCGGCTTCGGCCACTTCGGTGCGAATGCCATAGAGAGTGGCAAACCGTGAATCACCAACGATCAGGTTCTTGGCGATATCCCAGTCCCACGCTGCGGCAGCGCCGCTGAGTGAAAGGGTGAGCCGCAGGCGCTCATTGGCCTCGTCCAGTCGACACTGGATGGCGCGCAGCTCTTCCTCTGCGGAAATCCTGCGCTTGTCCGCCGTTGTGTCCCTGTGGAATGCGACGACGAACTGCCGGTTTTGCCCGACGCCGGACGTAAGAGTGATACTGCTGCAATAGGAGGAGCCGTCCTTGGCATAATTGATCAGCTCGGCGCTGAAAGATTGTCTCTTGTTCAGCGCAGCAGTCAGTTCCAACGCCGTCGCGGGATCAGTGTCCGAGCCGAAGAGAATGCTAAAAGGCTGCCCGATAACTTCCTCGGATCGATAGCCGGTCAGAGCGGCGAAAGCTTGATTGGCAAAAATGAGCGACGTTTCGCCTGTGCCGACCCGAAACACGGACAGCGCGAGCGGGGTATCAGCAATGGCTTGGAACAGCGGCCCAGCGGCGGACAAGAATTCGCGCACGCCCTCCGTCTCGCCTTTCTTCGCCTTGTCCATAAGCGCTTCGCTTCGCCTCTTTACGCCGACGCTACGTGGGTGACACGCGGTTTTCGGGGTTGTCATCCATGACGGAGGCAATGAACTCGTTGAGGAGCACCCTCAAATTCTCGAGCGAGGGCATGTCCATGAGCATTGCGATATAGCCCCTGACGTCGAGGTCCAGGATCGAGAAGTTGATGTATAGGAAGAGCACCAGCCCGCCATCGGTCGACTTCTCGTCCAGCTCGAACAGATGCGATCCGGAACCACGCACGACCTTGGGTAGCGATACCGCAAGAGATTGATGCAGTATGTTGCCCATCGTCGCCAGGCAACCGTTGAGGATGACATTGCCGGTCTCGGCCAGAGCCTCCTCCTCAATGTCCGTTGCCTCCACGGCGGGGTCGGAGCCGACAATGGCGCGGATCAGTTGGAGGCTCTTTGCCTGCGGAAATATGAGCATCGCGCGGCCCGAGAATGCCCCGGCGAATTCCTGCTGCACGGCTACCAGGTTCTTGCCCTCGCGTTCGGCGATGAGCGCGCTGGCGGTCTTTCGGCTGACGACTTCGACGGACGGCACTGACAGCAGAACCTGCTGCCCGACCATTTTTCGTAAGCTGGCGGCGGCGCGGCTGACACCAATATTCGCGAGCTCGGCTAGAGCATCGCGCTCTAGTTCGGTCAGCGTAATAGCGTCCTGTCCTCCAAAGTCAGCTCGCAAGGGCATCAGGATTTTTCGCCATTCAATTTCTGCGCCGCCTCCGCGAGAAAGTCCTGCAGGCCTTCCTGCGTAACGGGCTTTGCAACAAACACGGCTCCGACAGCCTTCGCAGAGTCGATAACTTCGTTCTGAATATTTGCGGTGATCAAAGCTATCGGTAGATGCGGATGGGCTTGGCGCAGCTCTCCTGCGAGCTCCACTCCGTTCTTGCCCGGCATGTTGAAGTCCAGAAGCGCCACGTCGATACGGCGGCTTGAAAGCAGCTCAAGTGCTTCGTCCGCGCTGCCAGCTTCAACTCGCTCCCAATCCGGCTGCAAAGCCGTTATGGCCTTACTGGCCACTATGCGGGCCAATTTGCTATCATCCACGATCAAGATCGTAGTTTTCATTCATAGCTCCGCGGTGTCGTTGGGCCGTAGCGGGGACGCACCGCGTCCCTTTAGAATCGGTATCAACCATGTCCTTACGAAGCTGTCACGCGGCGATCCCAGAATGCTTGGCTTAAAGCTCAATAATATCTGCAGGACTGCGCCGTGCAGGTGCAGGACTTCCGTAAGATCCACGCTATTCAACCCGGATTGCTCCAGGGCGTTAACGAGCGCCTCCACGTCCTCGACGCCGCTGTCTCCGCTCATGACGATCACCCCGTCTTGCAGCGTTATGCTCATCCGAGGAGCTCCGGAATATCAAGGACAAGCATCACTCTTCCATCTCCGAGGAGGGCGGAGCCGACGACCCCGGGCATACCGGACAGCAGGCCTGTCATTGGCCGAAGCAGTACGTCGAGGCGTTCGCGGACGCCGTCGACCTCGACCCCTACCCTTTGCCCGCCGGAGCTGACCACCAGGACCTTAGCTGAGCCCCCTCGCCGGTCTTCGCCTGGCAATCGCAGCAGCTCCGACAACCTGACTAAGGGCAGCGTCGTACTCCGCAGAACGAATGCCTCGCCGTCCCGGATGGCGTGGATGCACTCGGAGGGCACCCGGCAGGTCTCCGCCACGACGTCTATCGGGATGCCGAAACTTTCCTTGCCGACGTCTACAGTCACGATTGTGGACATGACGATGGCCTGGGGCAATGCCATCTGAATCGTTGTGCCGGATCCGAGCTTACTGTCCACCGTGACGCGGCCACCGAGGCCCATGATGGTCGTCCGCACGGAGTCCATTCCGACCCCGCGGCCGGAGATGTCCGAAACGGTGCGCGCCGTCGAGAAGCCCGGCATAAAGATCAGGTCGGCCGCTGCCGCGTCATCGAGCGCATCAATCGCAGCGTCGCTCAGAACCGATTTTTGCTTAGCTGCTCGGCGGACTGCCGCAAGGTCGATGCCCGCGCCGTCGTCGGTAACCGTAATTATGATCTGGTCTCCGTGCTGCCGGGCTTCCAACGAAATCTGGCCGCGCGCCGACTTTCCCGCGGCTTGTCGGGCCTGCCCACTCTCGACACCATGGTCAAGCGCGTTACGTAAAACGTGCAACAGGGGCTCGAAGATGCCATCGACAATTGTTTTGTCAGCTTCGGTGCCGTTGTCTTTTATTTGAAGGTCGACGTCTTTTCCGAGCTTCGCCGCGGTCTCGCGCATCCAGCGGGGGAAGCGGCCGAAGGTCTTGGCCAAGGGCGTCATGCGCATCCGCATGATGGTCCGGTGCATATCTCCTGTCAGGCGTTCGAGCCCAGCCACGCCCGCCGCAAGGGCATGGGCTACTGGCGAACCCGTGGCCATTGCGGAGACATGGCCCAAGCTGTTTTTTGCAACGATCAGCTCGCCCACCAGATCGACAAGCGCGTCGAGGCGTTCAGCATCGACTCGAACGGTACGCTGGCTGGTCTCGGCTGCCAGTGCGGGTTCGTACAAAGTACGTGAGGCCTCTCCGGCTGGGGAGAGGGTTGGCCGGATGTCTTCAGCGACGGCAACCTGATCCAAGACGGGGGAGAGTGCCCGCTTGATTTCTTCAATGGGAGCGAGGCTAATCGCCTCGATGAGAAGGTTGCAGCTGTATGCGTCGTAAGCGCCAGCGGCCCGCTGCGACAGCTGCGATACCGCGAGGCCAGCAAGCTCGGGTATCGCGCGCACGAGAAGCAGAGGGTCCTCTCCTAGCAGGAAGCTCTCTTCGTCGGGCACGTATCTTATGGCCGCGACAGGCCCGGAAGAGGAGGGCAGAGCGGCGATAATTTCGCGATGGCGGGTAGTGAAATCAGCGAGCCAGTCACTCGGAACAGCGATCTCCGGAGGCATCCCGTCGGCTCGTTGCGAAGCGAGAAGCGCTTCAGTTATGGCGCGGGCTTCTTGCTCGGCTCCGGCGGGCAGCACCTCTGTGCGTGCAATCTCTTCGATCCATCGTTCGCTGGCATCAATGCACGCGAGCAGCGCATCCATCATTGCCGCATTGGCAATGACCTTCTTGGATCGTATTGCCCCCAGCAGATCTTCAGCGGTGTGCAGCACATGCCCCATGGGAGTGAAGTCGAAAAGAGCTACGGAACCCTTGAGAGTGTGGACTGCCCTGAAGAGTGAGTCCACGTGTGCGCGGTCCTCAGCATCCCGCCTAAGCGCTGCGAGATCGCCGGTGGCCTGCTCGACGAGTTCTCGGCCTTCAATCAGGAATTGCTCGAGAAGCTCGTCCATCTACTTTTCCGGCCGTTGATAAACGATCGCGTCCTCGAAACGACGCACAGCGAAGCGCTCAGAAATACGTCCCATGGACTCACTGTGGCCCAGGCAGATGAAGCCGCCCCGCTTCAGCGTCGTATAGAGGTTGTTCGCCGCTGCCAGCCGCGAAGCGTCATCGAAATAGATCAAGACGTTGCGGCAAAAGATAATGTCGAATTGACCGTGCCGAGACATCATTGCCGGGTCCATCAAATTCACCTGAGTGAACTTTATCGACTCGCGAAGGTCCTGAATGATCCGTTGCCGGTCGCCAACCTTCTCGAAATAGCGGTCAATAAGGTCCTGCGGCAGACGCGAAATGGCACGTTCGCGGTACGATCCCGTGCTGGCTTCCGATAGGGCTCTGGTGTCGATGTCTGACCCGACAATTTCAATATTGTACGCATCGACCAGCGCCCAGTTTTCCAGCAGCCACATGGCGATGGAATAGGGTTCTTCCCCCGTCGAGCAGGGCACCGACCAGATACGCACGAGATCGCCTGGGGTTCGCTTATCGATGATCTCCGGCAGCAGTGAGCGGCTAAGGCACCGCAGCTGGTTCTCTTCGCGGTAGAAGTATGTCTCGTTGACCGTGAAACTATTAATGAGCTCTTCTGCTTCTCGACCACCCCCGAGCACCAAAGAGAGGTAGGCAGGAAAATGCTGGACCTTGACTGCTGCCATTCGATCCAGAACTCGCCGCTCAATGTAGAAGCGCTTGCTTTCGCCATACAGAAGGCCAGTGCGGCTGTACAGGAAGTCACAGAAGCGAGCCAATTCCGCGGCTGTGAGCGGAGGGATGGAAGGCTTGCTCATCGAGACCATTCCGACAAGCGGGCAGCAATTTGGTTCAGCGGAGCGACGACTTCCGCTCCGCCGGCCTTTACCAGCTCGCCCGGCATGCCCCAGACGACGGCGGTATCCTCAGACTCGGCGATCGTGCGACCGCCCTCGGCGTGAACTTCCGCCATCGCGGCCGCGCCATCGTTACCCATGCCCGTCAGAAGCACACCGACGAGCCGCGGGGCGCCGAGATGCTGCATCGCGGTTCTCACTAGACGATCTACGCTTGGATGCCAGCGGTGCTCGGAGAGAGGAGGGGCCGCCATGACGACTGGCGTGTCACCACGCCGGCCGACGATGATGTCGGCATCGCCTTTGCCGATATAAACGTGCCCTGGTTGCATTGGCGAAGGTCGAACGACCTCCTCAACCGACAGCATGCACTGCCGGTCCAAACGCCGCGCCAGAGGTCCGGTAAACGAGGCGGGCATGTGCTGCGCCACAAGGATGGGCCACGGAAACGACGCGGGGAGTGGCGATAGTATCGCATCGAGTGCAGGTGGCCCCCCGGTCGAGGAGCCCACGACCACCACGGCTTCCAGGGGACCCGGTCTGTGACTGACAGCTGCCTCCGGACTGGGAGTGTCGAGCTGGCGCCGCGAGAGAGCGGGCGGCCGCGAAAGTTCGAGAGCTGCCGTCTTTAGTCGTACGCGCTCGGCCAATCGATGCGTTGTCCGTACGCGCACTCGGGAAGCTGCTCGCACCTTCTCGATCAGCGTCGGGGCGAGATCATCAATGGCCAAGGAAATTGCGCCGGCCGGTTTAGCGATGAAGTCGATGGCGCCGAGCTGCATCGCCTCAAAGGTCTCGTCGGCGCCTTCCGCAGTGAGTGACGACACCATGATGACCCTGGAGGGCCGCTCGGTCATGATCCTGTCGAGACATGCCAGCCCGTCCATCTTAGGCATGTGGATGTCGAGGGTTATGACATCGGGCTGGAACTTGTGGAGCATTGCAAGGCACTCCACGCCGTCGCGCGCAATCTCCACTTGGAAGTCGTTCTGCGATCGCAGGACATTGCCAAGAAGCCGCCGCATGAGCGCGGAATCATCGACGACGAGTATCTTGATCACGGTGGTGTCGCGCCCTCGGTGCTCTTGCCGAGCGTCGCCACTACATCACGCTCGGCCCGGTCGAGGAGCGCCTTGGGATCGACCAGCAAAATCATGTGCCCGTTTCGCTCGCTGGTCGCTATTCGGTCGATGATGGAGCTGCTGTCGGCACTGAATTCGGGCGCGGGGGCAATCTCACCGGCTGTTAACGTCAACACTTCCGATACGCTATCGACAAGGAAGCCGGCCTGCAGCGCGTCGATGGTGACGACGATCACTCTCTGTCTGGTCTGGTCGCCAGCTCCCGGAATGGCGAAGCGATGCCGCTGATCGATGATCGGAAGTGCCTTTCCGCGCAGGCTCATGAGACCTTTCACAAACTTCGGTGCGCGTGGCACCCGCGTCAAACTTTGCGGACAACGCACGATCTCGTCGATCGATCCAATGGGAAGTCCGAACGTTTCATCGCCGAGCTGGAATATGATGAATTGCTCTGTCGCTTCCGCGGTCTGGTCGATGTCAGACATATCCGGAACCTTCGCCTCGGCCTGCGCAAGTACGCGGGCAATTGTCTCGGGATCGAATAGTTTCGTGCCAGTCAGAATCGACACCAGCCGGTTATCATCTCCAAGCCGGCAGATCGCGTCTATCTGCGCTTCCCCCTTTGCCCGCGTCAGTACCGGCGGGACAGGGTCGAGCGCAGCGGGAGCGACACGCACGATGTCACGTATGCCGTCGACTACGAGGCCAACCAGTTCGCCCGCCAGCCGCATCAGCAGAACACGCGAGGATATTCCCGTGTGCCCATCGTGCGGGAAACCGAGTAGGACGCGCGCCGACACGAGAGGTACCAGAGCGCCATCGACATCCGCGACGCCTAGCATCGCCTCGTCGGTTCGCGGCACGCTTGTCACTGCTTCCGGTGCCAAGGTGACGCTCACGACCTCTTCGATGGGAAGTGCGTACTCCTGCGCCGCCACGCTGAATGCGACAAAAATTCGCTCCGGGGCAGGTGCATTGACAGGCGCAAGTGGTTCGATCCCGATCTCAGCCGCCTTGCGCTCCGGCCGCGCGGTGGTGCGGACCATTTGGCCAAGGACATCGTCCAGTGCGATGAGCCGCGCGTCCGATGCCGTTGACAGCGCTGCGACCTCGTCCACGAGCAGGCCAACCGGCGCCTTGCCTCTGACCACCACCACTCTGGTAGATCTAGACTGGCTCGACGACGCAGTGCCAAGCAGCCCGCTCAGACTGACGACCGGCAGCACGGTCCCGCGCATATTCGCCACGCCGAGCAGGTTTTCAGGACCGTTGGGGACGCGCGTAAGCAGTGGCGGACGAATAATCTCCATGACTTCGGTCGCTGGCAACGCCAGCTTTTCGCCGCCAACTGTGAAGACGAGGACTTCGTCGCTCTGTGGCAGGGCGGGTTGCTCGGACATTGTCAGACTTTCGCAGCCTGCAACTCGTCGGCAAGGCTCGCTATCTCTTCGATGGCAGCAGCGAGGTCCTCGGCACCCTGAGCCTGCTCGCGCGCTGCCGTTGCCGCTTGCAGAGCTGCGCCGCTAGCTTCTTCGCTGGCCGTCGCAATCTGCTGCATGCCAGCCAGGACTTGTCGCACCGCGCTGAGAATGTCGTCAGAGGCACTGAAAATTTCATCTGCCTCGCGAGCCAAGTTGGTGAGTTCAGCCTCGACCGAGGCCAAGCGGTCGACCACCGCCTGGTTCTTCCGCATTTCGGCCTGAGACGCCGACGCTATCAAGTCGAGATCTCGCCGAACGGTTGCGAGCTGGCTCTGTATCGCAACGGCCACGTCCTTGGCTCGGCCAGCATTGTCAGACGATTGCCGCGATAAACTACGAATATCCGACGATACCACTGCGAACCCGCGCCCAAATTCTCGCGCCCGCGCGGCCTCCACCGAGCCGCTGACCGCCAGCATGTTCGTTTGCACGGCAACGAGGGCAATGCCGTCGACGATCTTTGCTATCCGTTGTCCGGCGGTTTCGAGGTTCGCTAGCACGTCGTTGGCGGCCTGCATTTCTTCGGTGCTGGTTGCGATCGCAGTGCAGAGTTGCGCGACCGCTGATTTGCTTGCAGCAATCTTCGGCGACAAGGTGCGGATGCGGTCGCGAGCCTGAGTGGCTGCGGCCCGCATGGCCTCGGCGGCCTTTTCAATCTGCGTCATTGCAGCGGTCGACTGCTGCGTAGCTGCCGCCTGTGATTGGGCACCGATGCTGATCTGATCTATCGCGGTCAGGATCTGACTGGCGGCACCCGACAGTTCCTGTACGGTCGCCGAAAGCTCTTCCGCTGCCGCTGCGAGCTGCTCGGCGCCGTTCACGGTTCGCGCATCGCCCTGGAGGCTCTCGCCAAGATCCGCGAGCGCTTGGGCGGTCGCATGGCTTTCATCGAGCGCCTTGCTTTGCTGCTCAATAGCCTGCTGGGCCTCTGCAGCCGCGGAGGCCTGCTCCTCGGCGGCGCTGGCGACGGACTCTGCGCCTAATTGTGCCTCGCGCGCGCCGGCATCGGCAGATTCGGTGGCGATCAGGACCGCTTGTGAGCCGTCGGTTATCGCAACCATGTCCTGGCGTATGACGCGCAGCGAAGTGATGACATCCCGGCCGTTCTCTGCGTCCAGCTGCGCGCTGTCCGCAGCGGCTTTGATGCGCATGGCGACGTTGCGCACCTCGGTCGCGACGGTTTCCGCCAAGAGCTGGACCTCACGGGCGCTTTTTTCCGACGTCTCGGCGAACGCCCTGACCTCGTCGGCGACCACCGAGAAACCCCGGCCGTGGTCGCCAGCGCGGGCCGCTTCGATGGCTGCGTTGAGTGCAAGGAGGTTGGTTTGATCCGAGACGTCCCCCACTGCGCGCGTGATCTCACCGATGTTGGCCGCTTGTGACTCCAAGCCGCTCACGACTTGGACGGATCGTAGCTGACGCGCTGAGTTCTCCTGCACGGCGGTGACCAGGGCCTCGATCTGCTGGCCCGCGTCCATCAACAGTGCGTGGACGGTCTCGGTCTTGCTGCGCGATCTCGCGGCGCGTTCTCTGCCCTCGACGAATATCGATTCCAGGCCGTTGACTGCTGCTTGCGACTGCGCTGATGCACCGGCCGCCTGTTCGGCGGCGGCCGCTATCTGCTCGAGAGCGCGGCGCAGCTCCTCTGCCGCGGCGGCGGCCTCGCTAATTCCAGCCGCCAGTTCCTCCGTCGCCGCGCCCACCCGCTCGACGGCCTTTTCTTGTTTGACGCGTGCGCGGTCACGAGCGCGGCGCTCAGCAATCTTGTTTCGGTCGACGTTCGCTACCGCTGCTTCCGGCTTAGAAGCAGTGCCAACGTTCGGCTTTCGGGTGAGGGCGGAAGTCTTGACCAAGGCCATCGGGTACTCGCGCAGAAACTCGTTCTATCGACCACAAGTTTATCTACCAACTACACGCACTTAAATACGTTTGCCGCGAATTTCTCTTGGGGCATGGTTGAGCGGATGCGTCTGCTGATGCAGAAGCAACCTTCGGCCCGGGCAGGCGAGCTCTTATGGTCATAAGTCGACTAACTGGCCGACAGCTTCCCCCGTGTCTTTTGCAGCATCCGCGTGCTCGGGGCACGCGATGCGCAAGAAGAGATGGCGCTCAGCTGGGACGAGGTCCCAGCAAGCCCTTAGGGAAGGCTGCGGTTCAACAAACCGCAATTCATCCAAGCCAATGTACGGCCTCGTACGCACTGCGTCCTATCTCGAAGCCGGTCAAGCCCTACACTTACGGCTTCAAAGGACATACCAAACCGATGACAGAACACGTACGGCCGCACGGCGCAGAAGGTCTCGCCGCACTTGGCATCTGCGAGTCGCTGCTGCTTGCTCTCGTTGAGCTCAAGATCCTCGGCAAGGGTGACGCGGAGGAGCTTCTCAGCGACGTGGCAACGACGCACAATGGCGCGCTCGTGGGTTCGTCTGATCCAGAGAAGCATCGCGCAGTCGCCGCTATCATTGAGAGTCTCATCGTCAGTGTCCGTGGCTAGCGGATTTGGCGAAGCGCACGCGGGGAAGGATTCATGCTGCCCGGTCCTAAAAGGCGGTCAAATTCCCTCTTGCTGATACCGTAGCATTCGCACGAGAGCGCTTCGAGGCCCGACCGATCGAGTATCGTTATGTGGCCGCGCGTGTATCGGATGAGCCCGGCCCGCTGCAGAGCGCCCGCGGCAATCGTCACTCCGGGGCGGCTCCTTATACCCAGCATCATGGCGAGAAATTCCTGCGTCAGGAGAAACTCGTCCGAGTCCATGCGGTCGCGCGTCATGAGGAGCCAGCGGCAGCATCGTTGCTCAAGCGCATGATGATGAGCGCAAGCGGCCGATTGTGCGACCTGATTGAAGAAGGCGTGGGCGTAGTGAAGCAACAATCGTCGCAGCGTCGGGCTTCTTTCCATGGCGTTCCAGAAGGCGTCGGACTGCATCCTCAAGCCAAATCCCGGAACCTGTACGTAGACGCTCGTTGGGGCGCGTTTATCTCCGAGGACAATGGGCAGCCCGACTATGCCTTCATTGCCGATCGTGCCGACCTCCGAGGCAGCGCCGTCCTTCATGGTGTTGACTAGAGAGCCTCCCCCGGTCTCAAAAAAGTAGACGTACGGGATCTTCCTGTTCGCTTGGTACAGGGACCGCCTATAGGTCAGCTCGACGGCCTCGAGGTGCGGCTTCAGTAGCGCATAATCTTCGTTGGAAAGTGACTCCAGCAAGCGATTGCGAGGTCGCTGCGGGAGTTCCTGAAGTGTCATGATGATGACCTAGTGACTTTCTCGGCGTCGTTCACGAGGGGTCCGGCACCGCCTGGTTCTCGTCTGCGCGCTCATCGTCAGAGTCGCCGTTCGCATCGGCTGACGGCGTATCATTTGAATCTGTATTCACGGCTTCGGCGCCCCGCGTGCCTAAATCCTCATCAGGATCGATCTCCGGCGTTTCGTGCTTGGGCTTTTGCATCGCTAGCTCCATCTGGCACTGCTGGGACTCGGGTCCGCTCAGTTCGTCGGGCTAGGGGACGGCTGGACCTGTGGCTCGGCCGATGCTGCAAGCAGCGTGCGTATCTGACGCCGGAGAGAGGGACCGTCCAGCTGCGCCGTCGAATAGCCCTCGTCGCGGAGACGACGTTCCAGCAGAGCGAGATCGGTGAACTTTCCTGAGCGGGCGAGTTCAAACGCCATCTCGAGGCAAGTTTTGTTCTGTCTCACGCGAGCCTCCTAGCCGATGTAAAATCGCTCGTGGTTGGCGCCTCGGATAATTCAAGCAACAACGCCCAGCTTCGCGCGCTTGTTTGCGGCAGAGACTTGGGCGTCAAGTTCAAGCTGCCGTTGGCCGAGCCGCCTCAACTCAGTGATCGTTGAAACCGCGCGTGCCTCTATCTGCGATCTCATGGCGGCATTTAGGCGCCCGGTTACGAGCGCTTTGTGCATCTGCTGAACGGCCTTCTCGACGATGCGAAACTCATCGCCGACGCGACGCTGCTCGACGAGCAGCGGACCAACTTCCATCTCAATCTCCTTCCTGACGCCGAGAACTCTGCGGCGACTGTCGTGCTGACGGCGGCGCATTTCAACGCTGGGCCGGACGGTCGCTGGTGGCGTGCCGCTCGCGTTCATTGCCTGCGTACGAAACTCCGCAGACGTAAGCTCGTCTGTTTGGCACACTTGACTAATAGCATTGATCTCGGTCCGGGCCTAACGTTCTCGCTCGTACGTCGGCGCGCAATTCAAGACGCCGGCGCTTGTGGATGCTCGGACGAATGCCCATCTAATTGTCACGGTGGAACCGTCTCGATGACTTCGGTTTGATCGACCAAGCCAAAAACAAATGTTCGGATGCGGCGGTGCTTGTGACTACAGGCGATCGAACCGATCCCGTTACCTGTGCGTGCGATCGCGTCCTGCGGTCGCTCGGTGCACCGGCAAACGTCCTGGAGAATTTATGATCAAGAACATCACGGCGCTGGCGCTTGCCGGCGCTCTGGCCTCGACGAGCATCATCACAACTGCCGATGCCGGTCCCACCCGGGGACGTCATTTCGACAACCACAACAAGCATCATTCGTACAATGGCGCTCACCGTGGGCGCGGGCACTATCGCAACGGCAAGTGGATTGCCCTCGGCGTTCTCGGTGCAGCAGCTGCCGCTGCAATTGCCAATTCCGACGATGATGGTTGCTACTCGCGACGTGGCCGCCGCTACTGCGACTAGCGGCGCTAAATATGCGGCTTCGGAGCCCTTTCAGCCGGTGACTGCTAACAGCTCCACTAATGCAGGTTAGTGCAAGAAATTTGCGAATGGTTCTAAAGTGTTCCGGGACACGCCGTAGCGACGAGTTAGAGAACGCCCTTCAGAAATGCCAGCTCTCAGGCGGTGCCGGCGCTCCGCCAGACCAGTTTGGAGGCGTTTCGTTTCCAGCGAGAATGCGCTGTATAATCGCGATAACGGCAACGTGTCGTTCAGGCGTCTCGGGACCGCCCGCCGCTTGCACGTGCGTGGCAACAACATCGCTGAGCAGATCTCTAACATCCTTTTCATTCAGGATGTCTGCATCGTTCAAGGCAAGGAGCAGGGATTCGCAGATGCCGAGGGCAGCCAAGCCGTCGACGTCAAATGAGGGCAATTTGTACCTCCGGTTCTTCATTTGCAGGCCATTCTATTTGCTCCACGCTGACTCCGCGCTGATCCAGATTGGCTCTCTTGATTCTTGTGTCGTAATTTTCATCCGGCGCCCGGTTTACTCATTTAGTCGTGGCGGCCCCGCCTGTGAGATCGTTTCATGATCAATGCGCGGCTTGACAGCGTGCTGGCTAGGAAGCTGAAGACGTTCATGGCTTTGTCGCCCGACGAGGCCAAACGCCTCGGGGAGCTTCAGACTCCGACCACCAATGTGAAGCGCGGCAGACAGCTCGTGCATGAGGGTCAAACCGGGCAGAAGGTCTATGTTCTGCAATCGGGCTGGGCGTGCAGTTACAAGGACCTGCCAACAGGCAGTCGGCAGATCATCTCGTTTCCAATAGCGGGTGATTGCGTCGGGCTTCGCAGCGCTCTTCTGCGCACCGCTGACCATTCATCCGAAGCGCTCACTGACGCTGTCGTCAGCGTGGTTGAAGGCGCCCTCATGCTGCAAACATTCACTGACTTTCCGCGTCTGGGTGCTGCAATTTTGTGGGCCACCTCACGTGACGAGGCCATGGTCGTCGAGCATCTTGTCAGCATCGGGCGACGCAGCGCGATAGAACGCACCGCACATTTCTTCATGGAGCTGGCGGAGCGCCTGAACCTTATCGGTGCAGCCTCGAAGACCGAATTCCAGTGTCCGCTGAACCAGTATGTGCTCGCAGACGCACTCCGTCTCAGTGCGATCCACGTCAACCGCGTTCTGCGACAATTGCGCGAGCTTGAGCTCCTGACGTTGCAGCGGGGATGGGTGACCATTCTCAATCTGCACGGACTGAAGGAACTTGCTGGGTTTCGTGGCGGCTACCTGGAGTAGCCATTTGAAGGCGCTGAGCATCGCGCTGCCGATTTCAATCCGATGGCTAACACACGCTAGTGAACCATCTTCCACTTCGCGCTAATCGAAAGTGGCTTGTCGAACAGCCTTTAGGCAGGTCGACAGTCGGCGAACTCCCGGTTGCTCCGAGGGCGGGTCATTATCCTCCGACCGGCTCTCGGAGAACGTCGAGACTGACAAGATCGATGATGCGCGTCTGCGCAAATCATGATGGAGGATGCAAAGTGACTTGCAGCACTTTGATGACGCGGCCTCTTTATCTCCAGGTGCGCGACGCTCTGATGGGGCGCATAGCAGCGGGAGGCTGGAAACCTGGCGCGCCGATTCCCAACGAGCTCGACCTCTCGCGGGAGTATGGTGTCAGTGCTGGCACGATGCGCAAGGCGCTCGACATAATGGAGGGCGAGCACATTGTCGTGCGCAAGCAGGGGCGGGGCACGTTTGTTGTCGATCAAGCCTCCGATGAACTATCGGGGCGATTCACAAGCGTCCGCGATGGCAATGGTGCACGCGTCGCAGGACAGGTGGAGATCATCGACGTTACGGAAGGCGCCGCGCACGCGCAGGAATGCGAGCGGTTACGCCTGGGGGCAAGCGATACTGTATATAGAATCCGCTCCGTGACGCGAGTTGCGGGCAGCCCCTACATGGTCGAAGAGATATCGATGCCCGCGGGGCTGTTTCCGAATCTATTGAAGACCAACGGTTTTCCCCGCGATATATCCGCCATCGCGCAATCCAACGGCATATTGCTCGGAAAGGCCGAGGAGCGCATTTCGGTTCGCCAGGCGTCGTCAGAGGTGGCGGAGGTGCTGCTCGTCGCGCCGCTGTCACCGCTCATCGTGCTTGATCGGGTGTTGATCTCACTCGATGGACAGTTCGTTGAATGGCGCGTTGGACAGTGCAATCTCTCTGCAAACTTCTACTTGGCGCAGGTGACATGATGTGGGGCGCAGCTGCTGCCTCTGAGAAGGCTCTACCAGGAGATCCTGACACCGCCGTTACCTCCATAGCTTTGGCTGTTTTCAGCAAACGCTCCGTTGAAGTAGGCAAACAAGCCGGTGTGCTCTGTGACATCGAGATTTAAGCCGACATCGACAAGGGCGGCATCGCTCGCCACAAAGGCACCCTCTGTGGTGAAACTGACCTCCGGCGACATGATCAGGCTCGAGTTGACG
This sequence comes from uncultured Hyphomicrobium sp., assembly GCA_964493785.1. GTDB lineage: Bacteria > Pseudomonadota > Alphaproteobacteria > Rhizobiales > Hyphomicrobiaceae > Hyphomicrobium_A. Next base: position 94,263 of record CAZBPM010000005.1, read on the forward strand.
GGCCGATCGGGATTGAATTCGTGGGCCCATGCAATGCGCGTAAAGGGTGTCAGCCGCTGGCCATTGGCCATCACGAGCTGGGTGTCGAATTGCACACCCAGCGTGCTCACCACGGACGTTACGGTCTGCTCCTCGAAGGTCAGACCAAGGATGCCGTCGCTGTCTTCGGTGAAGCCGTTAAATCTGAACGGAGCGACGTCGATCGCCGCATACGGCGTCACCCAGTGAGCACCAAAGGCGTGCCGCCAGCCAGTCTCGACGCGACCATAAAATCCATCAGCCGAGTAGTGTCCGGTCGAACGTTCGTCTACCACCCAGTCTATGGTGCGGTCCGATTTGTTCGAGAAGTGGGCGTATTCAGCGATTCCGGCCACATATGCGTTCCCAAACCGCTTCACGCCATAGAGAGCGAATTGCCCGCCTTCGGCCTGGCCGCTGGTTAGAAAATCCTCGACCGAGAACGGCGTGTAAGTGTAGCCGCCGGCTATACCTATAAGCAGCGTACGATCGACCTCGTAATCCAGGCCGACGCCGATGCCGTAGGTGCGGGTTGATAGTCCGGGCGAGTACGCGTCACTACCTTGGAACGACGAACTGCCACCAAACGCGGACGTCCATAGGCGCCATGTCCGCGGCTGATAGCCGGTATACAGGGCTAGCTCCTCCTCGCTCGCAATCGCGCCAAGCTTCATTGGGCGATTGGTCTGAGGTGTGACGCCGGTCAAATCGGGCCCGGTGCCGTTCAGCCAGAATGCTGCTTGCGCCATGATTGCCGAACCGAAGAGACGCGTCGCACCGAATCCGGCTTGCTGGCCACCACCCACGCCTTCTCCGCCAAGCTCGTCCAGCGGAATATCTTCATCGTCACCGCCTCGAGCGCACAACGTGATCGTGTTGGTATCAAGCGTGACCGCACCGACGCGAGCCAATGCGCGACCGCAGGTGATGGTTGCGGCAGTGTTCAGGGTGATGCTCTGATCTGCGAGAATATTACCCGCAAACACGGACGACGTTCCGAGTGTCGCGGAGCTGCCGACGGTCCAGTAGACATTGTTGCCGTTGGCGCCGTTGATCAGCAGCACGACCGAGTTGCTGGCAGTCGTGAGCGCCGAACCGATGTTGAAGACGAATAGTGCATTCGCGTTGCCCTGCCCATTGAGAGTCAGCAGCCCCGTTAGCTGCGCCGAGGTCGCGAAGCTATAGACCGCTGGACCAAGGTTCAGTCCTCCCAGGTTCTGCCCGGTCAAATCGACCTGGGTCGGCAGGCCTCTGAGCGTATTGTAAGCGGTGGTCAAGTCATTCTGTGCCTGCTGCGCATTTGCATCTGCGGCATGGATGGTTCCCGGCGGCACCACAACGCCAGGCGGAAATCCGACGACGGCGCCACCGGGCGACACTCCGACGTTCCCCCTTATGATGCTCGGGCCGGTGTTCGTTACGGTGGAGCCGGCAAGAACGCCGTACGTCTCGGCTGTGCCGAGAATTTGCGCCTCAGCGTCGTTCGGCAGGACTACGTTGGCCACAGCGAGAGTAGCCACGAAGGCCGCAGCCGCAATCGGCCTCACCGGCTTGTACGTATTGACATGCGTAGGCTGACCCAGACGGGTTTCCTGGAAGGATTTCGAGCTCATTGCGTGTCCCCGAGCGATATCGATGCAAGCCGAGATGCGTCCTTCGTGGAAATCACCGATGATTTCCCCGCTGAATAGAGCAACGACGCATTAAATGAAGTTGGCCACCGAAGAGACGCGGTCGCCATCATGCCAGCCGGGCAGCACGAGCCCACTCAGAAATCTTGAGACATGACGCAAGGAGAAGGACACGCGGACAATCGCAAGGCGGCCACCCGCAATGCGGAGTGGCCGACGGTCCAATCGAAGCAATATTAGTTGGCGCGTGTAAGCCTCACACTAACACAGGTTAGTCTTGCTACGGAAAATCCGCGGACATCTGGCCTGTACGTTGGATGGCAGGGTGTCGGGCCACCTTCACGACAACGTGCCTGAACCAAATCACTACGCCGCCGTTTGCCGACCGATGGGAGTCCGATCTCGGATTCCAAATGGAGAGCCAAAAAATGTTTAAAGCAATAATCGTGGCTGCCGCGGTGTTGAGCTTCGGTGCGGCTGGTATCCAGGCAGCGTCGGCTGAATCGCCCGCCGCCGGGCAGAAGACAACAGTAGACAAGACGTCGGACCGTACACCGGGCGATCCGTCGCCCGACCGCACCGAGGGTGCTGACCGCAATGGTGCAGTTGGCGCTAACGGCGGCCAGACGACAGGCGGCACGTCTGACCGTACTCCCACGCACGGTGCTGAAGCGACCGACGCGGCGCGTGCACCTCACGGTAACCTGTTCACCGAGAAGCAAGCCCGCAACCATCTTTCGCGCCTTGGATATACCAGCATTTCTGAGCTGACGAAGGACGAGAGCGGCGCTTGGCGCGGCTCCGCCAAGAAGGATGGGAAGTCGGTCATGGTCGGCATTGACGTCAAAGGCACCGTCGCGACCAACTGACACTCTGCTAGAGCCTGAGTAACTTCGGCGTCCGCCTGTCAGCGGGCGCCGATTTCAGTTCCAACGTGAGCGCGCTCATGTCTTGCCAGCCACCACGAAGGGCAAATAGGGGCGGATGATGCTGGCAGCTGCTTCCGCTGGCCTACTTTGCCATCTCACGAAGACTCGCCACGGCCTGCCCGCCGCCAGAAGGCGTGAGAGGCCAAAGGCTCCGCTTCGCGGGGTACCGCGCTTGCTTCGGCGCCACATTGATCAGCTTGGCGTAGATGCTCAAGTAATCCTCGGCCATTCTTCGCGATGTAAAGCGCTCCAGAAACCGCGCACGAACCCCGGCACGCGACAATTCCTGCAACTTCCCGACGGCCACAACCGCTTCAGCTTCGTCGGTTACGACGAATCCGTTGACGCCATTTTCGATAATCTCGGGCACGGCGCCGCGTGGAAAGGCAATGACAGGTGTCCCGCATGCCATGGCCTCGATCATGACCAGCCCGAAAGGCTCGGGCCAATCGATCAACGTTAGCAGGGCGAGTGCGCCACTGAGGAAACTAGACTTCTCGGCGTCACTGATCTCGCCGATGAACTCGATGCCAGGTTGATCCAGAAGAGGTTTGATCTCATCGTTGAAATAGTCGACGTCTGCCCGGTCGACCTTGGCTGCGATCTTCAACGGAATGCCACTGAGGCGCGCAACGCGGATGGCGTGCGGCAGGCCTTTCTCGGGTGATATGCGCCCCAGGAAGGCCAGATAAGAAGGCTCGGCAGATGTAGGCTGCAGGAGAACTTCAGGTAACCCGTGCAACACTGTGCCGGCCCAGGGCGCGGTTGGAAGAAGGTCGCGCTGCGACTGCGATATGGAAATCACCGGTGCCTTTGGGAAAGCTTCGAACACAGGGCGATGCTCGGGGAGATCAAGGCGCCCGTGGAGGGTCGTCACGAACGGCGTCGACAGACGCGAGAACAGTGAGAATGGGTAATAGTCGAGGTGGAAATGGATGAGGTCGAAGTCGTCGGCGCGCTGCGCCACCTTTTCCAACATGGCCATATGCAGCGCATTTGCATCGCGCACTTGGCCCTCGAGACGTAAGGCCCGCGGCCAGCCCGGCTCCAGTGTGGCGCTGGTTACGGAATCGCCGCTGGCAAAAAGAGTGATGTCGTGGCCGAGTTCGACGAGCGCCTCGGTAAGCCAGGAAATGACTCGTTCGGTGCCGCCGTAGAGCTTTGGCGGCACTGCTTCCGTCAAAGGCGCGACCTGTGCAATTCGCATTGGCGTGGGACCTCTATGTTGCCCGGCACGCGCAACAAATCCCGCGGCGAGTGACTAACGGCCGCGGGGCCAAACACGTTCCCGTGGCAATTGCACTTATTCTGAGCGCAACTATCGGGGGATGCGAACGTTGTGACCAAGTTGCAATCGGTCTCGCTGCACAAAAGGCTCAGCATGTACCGTTTCGCCGGAGAGCCTGCGAGTTGGAAAGACCAAAATGTCCGATGCACGGCACGTAGTGGGGCCGGTCGACGCTGTGGTTGAGGATGACGAGCGTTTCGGCGTTTCGGCATCCGAGATCGGCGCTCGCCCGCGCTATGCTCTCAAGGCCGAGGATACCTTTGCGGTCGTTGACGCACACGGCGACGTAAATGCCGGTGGCGCTGGTAGCGATGGTCTATTCCATGCCGATACGCGCTACCTGTCGCACCTGCGCATGACCGTCCTGGGCGCCGACCCTTTGTTGCTCGGCTCGAGCCTTGCACGTGACGGCACGTACGTTCACGCCGATCTGACCAATCCCGATGTCGTCCGAAATGGCCGCGTCGTGCTGGCGAAGGACCAAGTTCACATCGAGCGGACTCTCTATGTCCACGCCGGCGGTCTGCGGCAGCGCGTGATGCTGAGCAACTACGGTTACGCTGAGATCGAACTGCCGGTGACCTTCTCGTTCGACAGTGACTTCGCCGACATTTTCGAAGTGCGCGGAATCGCACGTGCCAGAAGAGGGACGCGAGCCAGTGAGACGCACGGGGCCGCCGAGGTTGTCGCCAGCTACGTCGGTCTGGATGGGGCGCGCCGGGCAGCGCGTGTGAAGTTCTCCGAGCCGCCCCAATCGCTCACCGGCACGACAGCGAAGTACGTTTTTTCCTTGGCGAGCAAGTGCCGAGCCATCGTCGATATCAGCATCGACCTCGACACCGCGCACGGCTCCAAGCAGGAGCGACGCAGCTTCCTCGCCGGCCTGCTGCGCGCGCGCCGAGTATTTGCCCATAAGGTCGGCTGGTGCGGCGTCGACACCGGTAGCGACAATCTCAACACGGTTCTGCGCCGGTCGGCGGCGGACGTCACTCTGCTGATGACGCAGACGGACGGCGGCCTTTATCCTTACGCCGGCATTCCATGGTTCTCGACTGTGTTCGGGCGCGACGGTGTCATCACCGCGCTCGAGTTGCTTTGGATACATCCGCAGATGGCACGTGGCGTGCTCCGCTTCCTGGCCACGCATCAGGCAACCACTTGCGACCCCGCTTCCGATGCCGAGCCCGGGAAGATCCTGCACGAAATGCGCGGCGGCGAAATGGCAGTGCTGAAGGAGGTGCCATTTGGAGCCTATTACGGCAGCGTGGACTCGACGCCGCTGTTCGTCGTGCTCGCCGGGCTCTATTGGCAGCGCACGGGCGACGATCAGTTCCTGCGCGAGTTGTGGCCGAATATCGAGGCCGCATTGGGCTGGATGGACACGTACGGCGATCTCGATGGCGATGGATTCATCGAGTACTGCCGCGCAGCACCATCGGGCTTGGTCAACCAGGGCTGGAAGGATTCGGGCGATGCCATATTTCACGCCGACGGCGCCCTTTGCGAAGGGCCGGTGTCGCTCGTGGAGGTGCAGGCCTACAGCTACGAGGCACGAACGCTTGCCGCCCTGGTGGCAGGACACCTTGGGTTCGATCGTCGAGCAGGGGAACTTGCCCAGCAGGCGCAAAGCCTCAAGAGCCGGTTTGAAGCGGCGTTCTGGTCGGACGATCTTGGCAGCCACGCACTCGCGCTCGACGGCTCGAAGCGTCCCTGCCTAGTGGCGACCAGCAACGCGGGGCAAGTTCTGCGTTCAGGTTTGGCAACCGACGAGCACGCGGCTTCGGTGGCGGCGCTAATGCTGTCGCCGCGACTCTTCTCGGGCTGGGGTGTGCGCACGGTTGCGGATGACGCGATCCGATATAATCCGATGTCCTATCATAACGGTTCCATCTGGCCGCACGACAATGCACTGATCGGCGCCGGGCTCGGGGCGTACGGGCACCGCGAAGGCGTCGAGCGCATACTGAAGGCTCTGCTCGATGCTGCGATGATGATCGAGCAAAATCGATTGCCGGAATTGTTCTGCGGCTTTCCCCGCCGTCGCGGGCGTGCGCCCGTACCATATCCGGTGGCTTGCTCGCCGCAGGCATGGGCCAGTGGATCGATATTCTATTTGCTGCAATCGATGCTCGGGCTGCAGATCGACGCTCACCAGCGTTCAGTTCGCTTCGTGCGCCCGCTCATTCCGGAGTGGCTCGGCCATGTGGAGCTGAGGGACCTGGCGATTGGCGGCGCTCGCGTGTCACTGCGCCTCAGTGGGGGGCGCTCCGGCACAGTAGAACTGGTGGTTCTTGGGAACGAGAGCAATGTCACTATCGAAGTACGTGACAGCTAACGCCTTGAGGCCATCCATTGGCGCGGCGTTTAACGGAGAGAAATGAGTAACGCGCCATCGGCGCGCGCTACTCATCCAAGACGCAAGTCGAAGGACCGGTCGCCTAGACCGATGGCGGCGTGTTGGATCGGCGGATCAAGCCAAAAATCCACAGGAACGCGACGGCTCCGCCGGTTGCGACAGCAATGGTCGCGAGATTGAGGCCGGCATCGTAGTTAAGGCCGAGCAGGCGGCCGAATAGAAAGCCGCCAACGAGAGCGCCAACGATGCCGATGACTAGGTTGCCGATCAGGCTGTCATTCCGACCGGTGATCTGCTCCGCGAGCCAGCCGGCGACAAGGCCGACGACGATCCATGCAATTATGCCCATTGGCTTTCTCCTGTTTCGAGCGTAACTCGCCAAGGCGTCGATTGGTTCGCTGGTCGCGTCTGAAAGTGGATGATTTGGTTATCGGTGGTACTCATGGCGCGTCAGGGCCGGCCCTCGAGAAGCTCTGCCCGAGCGCTTCGGCCACCTAAGAAAGCCAACATACCGGCCGGGACACCTAGATCGCTTGACCGGCTGCCCAGCCGCTGGCCCAGGCCCATTGAAAATTGTAGCCGCCAAGCCAGCCCGTCACATCCACTGCCTCGCCGATCGCATAGAGCCCCCTGACGCGCTTGGATTGCATGGTCTGCGAAGACAGTTCGTCGGTGCTGATCCCGCCGGCTGTGACCTCGGCTTTGGCAAAGCCTTCTGTGCCGGTAGGACGAAACCGCCAATCGGAAAGCCTCTGTTGCGCGGCTTCAAGAATTCGATCTGGCTGGTTCGCGAGTTCTCCAGAAAGCCCGATGCGCTCAGCCAGAACGTCGGCAAGGCGCGCCGGCAAGGCATTGGCGAGCACCGAGCGCAGCGCGGAACGGGGGTGGCGGCGTTTGGCATCGACGAGCCCGGCCGTGTCTCGTGACGGAACGAAGTTGATCCCGACCTCGAGGCCTGGCCTCCAGTACGATGAAATCTGCAGGATCGCCGGACCCGACATGCCCCTGTGCGTGAACAGAGCGGCTTCGCGAAACTCGATGTCTCCGCAGCTGGCGATGACGTCGGTCGACACGCCCGATAGCGACTTGAATAGGGCCTCGTCGTTGCCGAGCGTCAACGGCACGAGCGCCGGCCTGGGTTCGACAACCGCGAGGCCGAACTTGCTGGCAACATCATAAGCAAACCTGGTCGCACCCATTTTCGGTATGGATGGGCCACCCGTAGCGATTACGAGTGCCGGGGCGGTTGCCACCTCGTCGCCGCAGATAACGCGGTAAAGGCCATCGGCGTGCTCCAAGCTGCTCACCGTGCGGCCAAGCCTAAGGTCAACGTGGCCTTTGGCGCACTCATCGGTCAGCATGGCCACGATCTGCTTGGCCGAGCCGTCGCAAAATAGCTGCCCCAGCGTCTTCTCGTGCCAAGCGATTCGATGGCGTTCAACCAGCGCAATGAAGTCCTCAGGGCGATAGCGGCGCAGGGCAGACTTGGCGAAGTGCGGGTTGGCTGAAATGAAACGCTCTGGCGCAGTGTGGAGGTTGGTGAAGTTGCAGCGTCCGCCCCCGGAAATGAGGATCTTCTTCCCCGCTTCATCGGCGTGGTCGATCAGCAGAACCGCGCGTCCGCGTTGGCCCGCAGTGAGCCCGCACATCATCCCCGCCGCGCCGGCGCCGATGACGATCGCGTCATACATCCTGGGCTCTCGCTCAGTCACTTGGTAACACGCCTCGTTGCTCTGGGATGGATGGAAGGTATTGCGGTGTAGCCCGAACCTTGGCGGCGCGACCGTCACCTCAGAATGTTTGGCTTGTACACAGGCGGGCAGCGTCGGACCAGACCCAACGCAATCGGCACGGTCGTTACGCCGTCCGAGGCAGTGCTGAGCTAGACAGCGGGTGCGGGAGGACTGGGCAGATGTGCATAATAGAGCGTTGATCGTTCTGGCACGCACGCTGCCCCTTCAGCTTCGAATTTACCGAAGAGCTCTTTTGCGGCCTGGGCTTGCGAGGGCGAAATTGCGCCCGTCTGCTCTGCCAGAACTCTCAATAGGTCGTCTAGGGCGGCGGCGGCCTTGGACATGTCGGGGAAGCCGACTGATCCGCTTGTGCCCTTCGCTTGGTGGGTAATCGACCGCGCCTTCAATAGCGGTTCGCGAGAGACGCATTCCGGATCGAGGCCTTGTTGCAGGAGTTGTTCAAGCTCCTCGGTTTGCCGGGCGAGGCCGGCGCAATGCCGGCCCAGAAGATCGCGCAACCGCGCACGAACCTCCGCAGCTTCTGATTGCCGTTTGCAGACGTCTGCCAACCGATCCGCCAGCGTCAAGGGATCGAACGGCTTGGTAATTATGCCGGCTGCACCCATGCGCTGAAGGCCTGCGATCTCACCCGCCATTGCCCTGGCAGTCATGAAGACAATTGGAGTTTCCATCAGCGCTGGAATGCGTCGAAGACGAGCGTACGTTTCGACGCCGTCCATACCGGGCATCTCAACGTCGAGAAGGATGAGGTCGGGGGCAAATATCTCACTTCGCTCTATCGCCTCGGCACCGGAGGCGCAGAGATCGATGCTGATGTCGCCAAAGCTGGCGAGGGCCATCCCGACGATCTCGCGTATATCGGGATCGTCCTCGACACACGTAACCCGGCTCAGCATCGACATGCTCTTGCGATCAACGGTCGATGCTGTCGCGAGCATCTACAGGGAGCGCCTGAAAGCGATGACGTATAGAGGACAACTGACAGCGATATGCTCGAACATTATTTAATTAAACAGCTATTCAGACGTCGGATCATATTGTGCGAATCGTTTGAGCACAAGCGACGCCAGTCGCGGCTCCAAACGCATAACAATAATGATGCGGTAGAATCCAAATGGTCGTTGAAGCCGAAGCGAAGCGCGAGCCGTACAAGGCTCTATCGCGACGGGTGCTCGTTGCCGAAGACAGCCCGATAACACAGGATCTGCTCAAGTTGCTGCTCAACCAGCGAGGGCATGAGGTCGATATTGTCAGCGACGGGCTGCAAGCGCTGGCGGCCTTGCGCGAAAAGCAATACGACGTTGCGTTGCTGGACTTTCACCTCCCAGGAATGGACGGCCTTGAGGTCGCGGCGAAACTGCGGGCCGGGCCGGGCCATCACCGGACGCCGCGCCTCATTGCGATGACTGCGGACACACAAGGACTTCTGGGTCACGCCTCCGATTGTGAGAGCTTCGATCACATTCTTCCCAAGCCCTTGGACATCTACGAGGTGGGGAAGCTTGTCGAAGAACAGTCTGAGATCGGAGATCACGAGGGTCTCATCGCGAGGAAGCAGCGCGCGCGTCTGACACCGGTGCCGCGCTCAGAGCCTTCAGTGCTCAAGGACCTTGGGCACCAGTTTCTTTATTGGCCAGGCGACGTGGAGCCCGCCCGCCTCTCCAGCCGCGCCATGCAGGCGACGCTTGGCGACCCGCGATTCGATGCGCTCGTCATCAACGCTGCTGCGACGCAGGCTGAGCTTGCAGGCATATGGAGGCACAAGGCTCTTCATCTGCTGCCGGTCATCGACATGACCGGGGCCCTCGGCCGTGCTGCAGACCTCGACGGCGCGGGACTGAAGATCGGTGGCGCAGACAAGCTGAACGAACTCATAGAGCGCTTCAATGCTCAGCGCGCCTTGCTTCACGGCGATCTGGTCCTGACGGATAACATCAGTGAGAAGCTCGTTGGCCGCGCATTCGTTTCTGGGAAGCCGTTCGCCGCCTACTACGAGCCGCGTATAGCCTCACTCGTCAGCTACGACACCGTTGCCGAGCCGGATCTCGTCGTCCGCGAAGGCGATCTGTTGACCGCCGAAGGGCTGTTCAAGAAAGTATTCTTCGATCGGCTTCATGTTTGCGGGCGGTGCAATTCCAACCGGTTGAACGTGCGCGAAGAGTGTTCGCGCTGTCGCTCGGCAGATCTGGCCGAAGAATCCTATCTGCATCACTTCCGCTGCGCGTATCAGGGCGCAGACTCCAAGTTCCGCCAAGGCGATGATCTCGTCTGCCCGAAGTGTCGGCGGGAGCTTACCAATTTCGGCACCGACTACGATAGGCCCGGCTCGATGAGCGTCTGCCGAAAATGCGGACACGCCGATTCCGAGCCGGTCATCGGCTTCATGTGCCTCGACTGTGGCGCTCACTCGGATTCGGCGACGACCAATACGCGCGACGTCCATTCCTACGAGCTCACTGAGCAGGGTCGGAGCTTCGCCAAGCATGGCGTCGCTTATCTCGGACCGGCCCGGCGTGCGCTCCGATTCACCGATCTTCCGCTTGAAATCGTGATCGCACTGAATGCTTCTGCGAAGCAATACAACGAGGCTGGCAAGCCGTTCACGCTCGGCAACATCTTCTATGAGAACGAACGCGAGGTGACCGCTGAGTACGGCGCGCGCCAATTCGCCAACGCCCGCGATCAGTACATCGAAAGCCTGCGTGCGGGTCTTGGTCCAACAGCTGTCGTAACGCGCGGCACATCCTACGACCTGGCGCTGCTGCGCGACGTCGCTCCCGATGAAGCAATGCGACGGTTCGATGCCATTTCGGAGCAGGCTCAGAGCGCTTTGCGCTTCGATCTCGGGGCCACATGCCAAGCCCTAGGGCCGGATAGCTTCTCGTGATGTGGCAACAGATCAACGACGGGATGACCTACATCCTCTCGCAAAGCCCTGCGAGCCTGTTCCATTTGTTCTGGTTCGTTATCATCTTCGAGATTCCCCGATACACTTTGGGGTTCATCGCCGTCGTCGTTGTCAGCTTCGGCCGGTCGGCCCCTAGGTATAGGTCTGGTCCTCGCCCGACGATCAGCGTCGTCATCGCCGGACACAATGAGCAGGACGCCATCGAGCGTTGCGTTCTATCGCTTCGCGAACAGAGTTACGAGCCGGACGAAATTATCGTCGTTAGCGACGGCTCGACGGACCGGATGCCAGCCAAGCTCCGAGAGCTGCAGAAACGTGGGCTTATACAGCAGGCGCATTGTACGCAGCTGCGGTCCGGAAAATCGGCTGCCGTCAACCTGGCCATGAGCCGCGCCCAAGGCGAGATCATCGTCAACGTCGACTGCGATTGCACGTTCGACCGCAAGGCCCTGCAAGAGATCGTCAAGCCGTTCTGCGATCCTGATGTTGGCGCCGTCGCGGGCAATATCGTCGTGCGTAATCCGCACGCCAGCCTGATCGCCTCGTTTCAAGCCATCGAGTATCTGATCAGCATTTCGCAAGGCAAGCAGTCGGCCAACCTGACCGATCTGATGACCTGCGTATCGGGCGCCTTTGGCGCGTTTCGGCGCACCGCGATCATAGACGTCGGGGGCTTGGACTCGGGAGGTGGCGAGGATCTCGACGTCACGTTGACGCTTCGCTCGGCTGGATGGACGACGCGCTTTGAACCCGACGCCATTTGCTACACCGACGTTCCCGAGACCCTGGCGGCACTGACGCGTCAGCGTTTTCGCTGGGAGCGAGACGCCGTGCGCTTGCGTTACCGCAAACACGTTGATCTTCTAAACCCCTTCAGCCATCGGTTCAGTCCGCTCGAAGTTTTGCATGAACTCGATTTCTTGACCTTCAACGTGCTGGCCGCGATCGCCTTTCCTTTCTACCTGATCTGGTTGTTCGTCACCTACGGGGACTTGGCCCCGATCATACTGCTCGGCGCCCAGATCGGCATGCTGGCGCTCGACACCTTCACTTTTCTTCTGGCCGCATGGCTGTCGCCCAAGGTCAATTCGCTGTCTCTGATGCCTTACCTCGTCGGCTACGACCTCTATTACGGCCTTGTCGCCCGGTTCACCCGTCTTGCGGCCTATCTGCAGGAATGGGTGCTCGAGGCGTCGTACCAAGACACTTACGTGCCCCGTAAGGTCCACAAGGTTCGGAGATAATCTGTGCGCACGCTGAAAAAGCGAATCCGACCCGACAACTTGGCGAACGAGGTTCGCGTGCAGCGCGGGTCTATCGGGCGCTACGTCTATCTTGCGTTCCTCGCGATCTTTGCGCTCGGCGTGCTGAACTATCTGTTCGGCGATGTGCTCATCCTGCGCGCCGACGGTCTGGTGCTCAAAGACGAGAACGTGGTCGCGACGACTTACATTGCCCGGGTGGTTCGCGTCGATGTTCAGCAGGGACAGTTGGTCGAGAAAGGCAGGCCTCTTCTTCAGTTGCAGTCACTGGAACTCCTGGAGCGTCTGGCGGATCTCTCGACCAAGCGCGCCGAGCTCGTCGCCAAGGCGACGGATTTCAAGATCCGGGCTCAGAACGTCGTCTCGTTGCTGCCACTGGCCGAGCGTCGCGAGGCGGAGTCCGGGCGTGTCATCAAGCAGTTCGACAGCATGGCGAAAGAGGGCTTCGTACGTTCCGTGCCCTATGCCGATGCGCTGAGCGCAAACTACAGCGCCAGCCGCGATCGTGTGACGCTATCGTCCGAGGGGCAGGTGCTGGGCGCAGAAATGACCGCGTTCGACCACGCCCTTGCCGACGCAGAAGCGGCACTGCGGGATCTGAAGGTGCACTACGCCGACGGGGTCGTGGTTTCTCCAGTCAGTGGCTCGGTCGGCGCAGTGGTCCCGTTTCTTGGCAACGTTTACCGGCCTGGCGAGCCACTCATGTCGATCTATTCGGGCGATCCTTACGTGCTTCTCTATCTGCCGCGCCGCTATCTTTTCCCGATCGACATTGGCTTGAGGGTTCAGGTCACCGACGGGCAGCGCACCGCGATGGGCACTGTCGTCGAGATACTGCCGGTCACCGCAACGCTGCCGCGTGAATTCCAGAACACCTTCCAACCGGCAGACCGCAATCAGCTCGCCAAGATAAAACTTTCTTCCGACGCGCCATTTCCGCTCAACCAGAAGGTCCGGGTAACGCGTCCATATTTTTGGGATTGGCGATCATGACCGCTGCCATCGCTCCGACGCGGCGAGGACATCCCGTTCCGCCTAATGAGAGGTTCAAGCTTCTCGTCGAGTGCGTCAAAGACTATGCAATATTGATCCTCGACGAGACAGGGCATGTTTCAAGCTGGAATTTGGGCGCCGAGCGCCTCAACGGGTACTCCGAGCAGGAAATCATCGGTCAGCATTTCTCGCGCTTTTACATCCCGGAAGATATCGCCTCGCGCAAGCCCCAGAGAGAACTCGAGACGGCAACCGCCGTGGGCCGCGTCGAGGACGAAGGCTGGCGCTTGCGCAAGGACGGCACACGCTTCTGGGCCAACGTCGTCATAACCGCACTTCGCGATGAAGCCGGTAGGCTGTGCGGCTTTGGCAAGGTCGTACGCGACATGACCGAGCGCAAGCTCGCAGAGAGGCGATTCCATGCCCTACTTGAGCTCGCTCCTGATGCGATGGTCATCGTCAATCCCGAAGGCGATATCCTTATTGTCAACTCGCAGGCGGAGAAGCTTTTCGGTTACAGCCGAGACGAAATTCTTGGCACGAAAGTTTGGCTGCTGCTGGCGCCGCAATACCGCGACCCTCATCCATCCTCCGACAATTTCTTCACCCTTCCGCAGGTAAGGGCTACGCGGGGTCGCCTCGAACTCCGCGTTCGCCGCAAAGTTGGAACTGAGTTTCCTGCCGAGATCAGCTTTTCGCCGCTGGATATGGAAGGCGAGCGATTGATATCGGCAGCCTTTCGCGACATTAGCGAACGCGTCGAGGAGGTAGAGCGCAACGAGCGGATCAAGGACGATCTCGTATCGACCGTCAGCCACGAGCTGCGTACGCCGCTGACCGCGATATCCGGCGCCATGGCGCTGCTGTTGGCCAAACACGACAATGGTCTCCCCGAGGCGTCGACACGCCTGCTGAAGATCGCGCATGGCAACTGCCAGCGGCTCGTACGCTTGGTCAATGACATACTCGCCATCGACAAGGCCGAGTCGGGTGCCGTCGTCTATGTACTGAAGACACTCGACCTTCGCGCCATCGCCGAGCAGACCATTGAGGCCAATCGCGAGCTGGCCGAGAGTGCTGGCGTCAGCATAAGGCTCGACGCGCCGCCGGGACCGTGCGAGTTGAATGCCGATTCCGACCGGATCATCCAGGTACTGACCAATCTCATCTCTAATGCGGTGCGTTTTTCACCCGCCGGCAAAGAGGTCGTGGTCTGTCTCGCAAAACGCGATGGTGCAGTGCACATCAGTGTGCGCGATCATGGTTCGGGCATCCCCGAGGGCTTCAAGCCAAGGATTTTTTCCAAGTTCGCGCAGGCTGATGGACCGGACTTGCGCTCCAAAGGCGGCACGGGCCTGGGCCTCAGCATCGTGAAGCAGATCGTAACGATGCTGGGCGGAAGCGTAAGCTTCAGCGATGCCCCTGGCGGCGGTACTATTTTCTTCGTCGAGCTTCCCGATCGCCCGGTCTCGCTACCCGCTCCGGAACGCAGCGAGGTCGCCTGATGCACGCCGCCAGCACCGGTTCTGAGACGCAGGCCGAGCGCATTCGCCTGCTCGTCGAGAGCATCAAAGATTACGCCATCATCATCCTCAATCTAGATGGAAAGGTGACGACCTGGAACGCGGGCGCTGAGCGCATCAAAGGCTACAGCGGCCGTGAGATCATAGGGCGCCCCTTCTCGCTTCTGTACGGCGAGGATGATGGCGACCGTTGCGCGCGCCAGCTCGCAATCGCGGGCTCTGAGGGAAGAACGGAGGACGAGTGCTGGATCGTCCGCAAGGACGGCTCGCAATTCTGGGCCAATGTGGTGGTCACACGAATAGATGACGCCTCGGGGAAGGCGACAGGGTTCGGCATCGTGCTGCGAGATATGACGGAACGCAAACTGCACGAAGGCGAGCTGCAGGCGAAGAACCAAGCTCTCGAAGCGGCTGTCAGGGAACTCGATGCCTTCTCCTATAGTGTCTCCCACGATCTGCGTGCGCCGTTGCGTGCAATAGCCGGTTTCAGCCGCATACTTCTCGAAGAGAACTCAGCCAGCATCGATCCGCAGTCCTGCGAGTACCTTCACCTGGTTCGCGACAACGCCGTGCAGATGGGCCAACTGGTCGACGACCTCCTGGCGTTCTCACGTCTGAACCGCACCTCGCTGAAACGGCAGACAGTGCGGATGGCGGCTCTTGCTGCCCAGGCCGCCCGGGAGCACCAGCTCGAGGGCCGAACCGTCGACGTCGCAATTGGCCTACTGCCGAACATTATCGGCGACCCCGGACTGATGAAGCTCGTCCTGGGAAATCTGATCGGTAATGCGATCAAGTTCACCCAAAAGTGCGACAAACCACAGATAGAAGTCGGCGCTTGCCAGAAGGGTGGCGAACAGATCATCTACGTACGCGATAATGGCGTCGGCTTCGATATGCGATACGCCGACAAACTGTTCGGTGTCTTTCAGCGCCTGCATCGCGCGGAGGACTTCGAGGGCACGGGCGTCGGCCTCGCTATTGTGCAGCGCATCGTCGAGCGGCACGGCCAACGCGTTTGGGCCGAGGCTGAAGAGGGCAAGGGCGCGACGTTCTTTTTCACGGTGGAGGTAGTGGCCACTTGACTTGCGAACAAACCGAAATACTGCTCGTCGAAGACAATCCGAGCGATATCGCGCTCACCTTGCATGCGTTCAAGAAGGCGAACATTGCCAACACCATCCATATCGCGCGCGATGGTGTCGAGGCGCTGGAGATGCTGTTCGGAGACGGCGGCAAGACGCCTATCCCGTTGCCCAAGATCATCCTGCTCGATTTGAAGCTGCCGCGCGTGGACGGGCACGCCGTCCTGAAACGCATCAAAGCCGAGCCTGCAACGCAGCGAATACCGGTCATCGTGCTCACGTCGTCTGCTGAGGAGCGCGACGTTATGAAAACGTATGCGAGCGGCGCGAACAGCTACATCATAAAGCCCGTCGACTTCGAGCAGTTCACCGAAGCGGTCCGCGAGATCGGCCGTTACTGGCTCGAGATCAATCACGTGGGATAGAACTTAGGGCGCTCACCTGCCGTTGCAGACCGCCGGTGTTGAGCCAGGGAGTATCAAGTTTTGCGCGTGCTCCACGTCGATGACGAGTCCGACGTCCGCGAAATAGTCCAATTGTCGCTCGAGCTGGACAAGGACGTCGTTGTGAGATGTTGTTCATCAGCGCAAGAGGCCCTGGCGGCGCTCGCGCAATGGCGCCCGGACGTCATTCTCCTGGACGTGATGATGCCGGTGATGGACGGACCGGCGATGCTGGTCAAACTTCGCCAGTCGGATGAGTTCCGCGATATCCCAGTGGTCTTCCTCACTGCGCTGACCCAACGCCGCAACATCGATTATTTCAACTCGCTGGGAGCCAACGGGGTAATCACCAAACCGTTCGACGTCATGACGCTGGCGGATCAGGTTCGCCGACACCTGCACGTCTAGAGGCACTGGCGGCACGGTCAATCGTCACGGGCCGGCTTTCGCGGTTACTTTGCTTAGCGCATTCAGAATGTCTTCTTCCATGAACGGCTTGCGCAGCAGGATGGCCCGAGGCAGTGCATCGAGCGCTGGCAGAGAGCTGTAACCGGTCGCAAAAATTACATGGAGGCCAGGCGTGTGGTCGAGGGCCATCGCCGCGAGCTGATCGCCAGACATGCCTGGCAGCCCTACGTCGGTGATCAAAACGTCGAACCCACGAGCCTTGAGGATCTGGATTGCGGTTGGGCCATTGTCGGCAACCGCGACATCAAAGCCGGCGCTGACGAGCATGTCCTCGGTTGCGTCGCGGATCAGAGGGTCATCGTCTACCAGAAGGATGCGGAGGGGGCCGCTCCGTTTTGCCGGCGCTTGCGCGGGAGGCGGAGCGCTGGCTGCGTCAGCCGTAGACTCCTGTGCGTTGCGTAGAAGCTGACCCAGCTTACGCGCAAGCGCCTCGCGCGTGTACGGCTTGCTGAGAAGCTGCACCCCATCATCGAGCTTGCCGCCGTGGACGATCGCATTGTCGGTGTAGCCGGAGGTGAACAGGACGACGATGTTGGGCAATCTCGCTTTGGCCTTGCGTGCCAGTTCCGGACTGCGCAATTTGCCAGGCATCACGACGTCGGTGAACAGCACGTCAATCGGTACACCGCTTTCGACGATCGCGAGCGCGCTATCGGCATCCTTCGCTTTCAGAACGCGATATCCCAGGTCCGTCAGCATTTCGACGGTCGTGTCTCTCACTTGCTCATCGTCCTCGACAACAAGGATTGTCTCGGTGCCACCGGTGACGGAGCCCGCGTCGGTTTCGGTGGCGATGTCCTCGGGCTCTTTCGTGCGCGGCAGGTAAATCCTGACGGTCGTGCCCTGTCCCAGTTCGCTGTAGAGCTTTATGTGCCCTTCGGACTGCTTGACGAAGCCAAAGACCATGCTGAGGCCGAGGCCAGTGCCCTGGCCTTCAGGCTTGGTCGAAAAGAACGGCTCAAAAACGCGATCCATGATTTCCGGCGTCATGCCGGTGCCGGTATCGGTAATCGCCAACATGACATACTGGCCCGGCTTAACGTCGTCGTGCCTGGCGGCGTAATCCTCATCGAGCGAGGCGTTGCCGGCTTCGAGCGTGAGCTTGCCGTGGCCGCTCATGGCGTCGCGCGCGTTGATCGCCAGGTTCAGTATGGCCGTCTCCACCTGCACGGGGTCGACTACGGCATTCCACAGCCCGCCGGCAACGATGGTATCGACTTCTATCGCCTCGCCGAGAGTGCGCCTGAGCATCTCATCCATGCTCCGCAGCAATCGTCCGATGTTCATGACTTTCGGGGCGAGCGGCTGGCGCCGACCGAAGGCGAGCAACTGCGAAGCGAGCTTGGAGCCGCGCGATACGCCGGCAATCGCATTTCGAACCAGGCGGTCCGCGCGTTCGTTGCCGGCTGCCTCTTTGGTAAGTAGCTGCAGGTTTCCGCCAATCACCTGCAGAAGGTTATTGAAGTCGTGGGCGACGCCGCCTGTCAGCCTGCCAACGGCCTCCATCTTTTGCGCCTGATGGAGCTTCGCTTCTGATTCAGCGCGCTGGGCTACTGCTTCCTGCACGCGCCGCTCGAGCAACTCGTTCTGCCGATGCAACAGGTCCTCGGCATCGCGGCGCTCGGTGATGTCGATGACCGAGCCAATGTACCCCAGGAATTCACCTGTGGGGCCCGCGCGTGGTGCGGCGGCATCTATGGCCCACCGGTACAGGCCGTCCCGGCGAAGCAGCCGGTATTCGATGCGGAAAGGTTCGCGCTTGGCATTGGCCGCGAGAAATGCACGCTCGCTGCTTTCCTGGTCGTCAGGGTGTGTGGCGTGCAACCAGCCATAGCCGAGTGCCTCGTTTTCGTTTTGCCCGGTGAACTCGTACCATGCACGGTTCAAGTACGTGCAGGCTCCCGAAGCATCGGTGACCCACATCATGACAGGAGCATGCTCGGCCATGTTGCGGAAGCGCACTTCGCTTTCCCGAACTGCGTCGGTGGCTTCCTTGCGAACTTTGGCGAGCTTCAGGTTGGCCGCAATACGCGCGAGCAACTCGCGCGCCGAGAACGGTTTCGTCAGATAATCGTCGGCTCCGGATTCAAGTCCACCTACCCGTGCCTCCTCGCCGGCGCGGGCCGAAAGCATGATCACGGGCAGATCTTGGAGCGTCTGGTCGTTTCTGATCTCGCGGATCAGGCCTAGTCCATCAAGGCCCGGCATCATGACGTCGGTAAGAACGAGGTCAGGGCGGCGACGGCGGATGGCGTCAAGAGCCGCGTTCCCATCGCCGACCAATTCGACTTCCCAAGTCCCTCCCAGTATGTGCGCCATATATTCGCGCATGTCGGGATTGTCGTCGGCGACCAGCACTCGGGCACGCACGATTTCGTCGTCGAAGTGGGGCTCGGATTCGCCGGCGGCGCCAGGCTTGACGAACGATCGCTGTGCGCTTTCAGGTAGCCATCGGAAGGCTTCGCTGACGAAGCTATCACTTTGCAAGGAGGGCGACCGCAAAGAAGGTGGCTTGTCGCTGTCGCCGATCTTTTCAGCGGGGAGGTGTGCCAACCCGAATGGAACTGTGACGACGAAAGCTGTGCCCCTGCAAACCTCGCTGGTGACGGTGATGTTGCCTTCGTGCTGCTTTACGAGCTCGTTGACGAGCGCCAGCCCGATCCCGGAGCCTTCGAACGATCGGCTCTTCTGGCCGTCGACCCGGTGGAAGCGATCGAAAACACGGTCCAAATCTTTCTCGGGAATTCCAACGCCGGTGTCGCTAACGACTAAGGCAACGCTCTTTCCGTTAGCAGCCGGAGCAAGCGACAGTCTGATTTCGCCGTCGAAGGTGAACTTGAAAGCATTGGACAGGAGATTGAGGACGATCTTCTCCCACATCTGGCGGTCGACATAGACAGGCTCTGGAATTGGCGCCACGTCGACGCGGTAGCTGAGGCCTGCGTTTTCGATCGCCGAGCGGAAGCTTGAAGCTATATCGAGTGTTGCCTCCACCAGATCTGTAGGCTCGTAGAGCGCTTCAACGCGGCCGGCTTCTATGCGCGTGAACTCGAGGAGTGTGTTCACGAGTTTAAGGAGGCGCTGGGCGTTGCGGTGCGCCATTTCAAGCTGCTCGCGCTGCTTTGGCGGCGCGGATGGGTCAGCCAGTTGCGCTTCGAGGGGCCCTAAGATCAAGGTGAGTGGAGTGCGCAACTCGTGGCTCACGTTGGAAAAGAATGCCGTCTTTGCGCGGTCGATTTCCGCAAGTGCTGCCGCTCTTTTGCGTTCGTTCTCGAAGCTGCGCACGGTTGAGAGGACGGAGGACAATTGGCTTGCCACGTGCCCGACAAAGGTGCGGTACTCAATATCGTCCTCACGGCGTGGGCTGATGCCGGCGATCATGATGCCGGCCGGCTTCTCGGGCAGCAGGCCCGGAATCGCCAGGACGTAGGCGTCACGAGTGGGCTCGGGCCAGATGCCCCCCGGAAGCGTAACGCCGAACCTCTCGTCTGCGTGGCGGACGTACACAACTGGATCCGACCCGGTGGACGGCACAGGCCAACTTGTTGCGCTATCGTCTCCAGCCAAGACAAAGGGACTAGCTGGCCCTCCCGCGTCCAGACCGATAGACGACGCTAGCCGATAAGCGTCGCCATCGGCCTCCCGCAGATAAAGAAGGCAGAATGGGATGTCGGCGCGCGCGTCTTCAAGGACTTCGGCGGCCAGCGTGCAGACGTCGATTTCGGTGGAAGCTTTTACCGTGCGCTCGACAAGCTCGCGGAGCGTTTTCGTTCGCCGCTCTTCGATAACTCGGAATGTCGTTTCGACGACGGCGTTGAAAATGCCCTCGACATGGCCGTCCTCGCCCCTGATGGGGCTGAAGGTAAAATTGAAGTAGCACTCTTCAGTGTATCCGTGCCGATGCATCGGGAGCAGTTGGTCTTGCTGCCAAACACCTTCGCCGGATGACTGCACCTGGGCGTAAAGCGGGCCGATCTCGTCCCATATCTCGGGCCAAACCTCGCGTCCTGGCCGGCCCAGTGCCCAAGGATGCTTGTCGCCCGGAATTGGGGACCACGCGTCATTGTAGAGAAGGGCGAGCTCGGGGCCCCAGTAAATGGCGATGGGGAATCTTGAATTCAGACAGATGCTGACGGCAGAGCGGAGACTTTGCGGCCACTGGCCAACGGGGCCAAGAGGCGTGCTCGACCAATCGAGGTGCCGCATACGCTCGCCCATTTTGCCTCCTCCCGCAAAAAACGATGCGGCAGCGGCTTGTTGGTTCGAGCGGTCGTCCTGCATGAGCCTGCTATATCGGAGAGGTTGGCGCGGGGTAGTTCTCGGCCGCGCCCACGGATATGCAGAGATGCTGTACGGCGATGGCCCAGGAGGATGGCACAAAACGCATTGAGTTGTCCCAGCGGTCTGGCCTCGATTTGACCGGCCATGCCAATGGCGGGGCTCGTAAACCGTATCCGTCTGAATGGGTCTTCACACGGGTAAGAGCCCCTGGTTGTTATGCCAAGAGCCCTCTCCGGATCCGACATCCGATCGCTCGAATGCCGGACCGCGACTGACAACTCGCAGGCGCTTCAATAGTTCCTGGAGGGCCGGGTAGAAGCGTCTCGGGCAGCCCAGGGTCAGCCCTTGGGCAGGAGGCCGTTGAGAAGAAGGTCTACAGACGTCTCGATAAACCGCTCCGTGTCGAGCGGCCAGCGGTCCGCGAACAGCAGCCGGCAGATATGCATCGAGAGTGCCGGTGACATCAGCAGCTCTGGGAATTCGAGTGCCGGAGCTGAGCGTATCACGCCTGTTTCGGCCGCTCGTTTCAAGCGTTCTGCCAGCTTTGCAAGCACGGGTTCGAAGACACTTTCGAAGTAGTCATCGACGAGCGTCGGAAACCGCACCGCTTCGGAGATCAGCAGGCGGAGAAGCTCTTGGGATGCCTTGTCGTTGGAGCAAGTGCGAAAGAGAAAGAGGAGATCGGCGCGGATTGCTTCGACGGTGGGTTCGCCGCGCTCGTCGAAAAATGCCGCCATCTGTTCTTGCTGCGCCTTGGCGCGCTCGCGAACCAGCGCTTCGAAGACCTGCTCCTTGCTCGCGAAGTAGACGTAGATCGTGCCCTTGGTGACGCCGGCGCGCACGGCGACGTCTTCCAGCCGCGTCGCCGCGTAGCCGTGCAGCGTGAATTCCTCGAATGCAGCCTCCAGGATTTCGCTGGGCCGCTCTGCTTTGCGGCGTGCCCTTGTCGTTCCCGCCATTTTTTTCGTTTTTCCTTGCTGCCGCGACGCCCTGTCCAATCGTCGATTCTCTCCGTTGGTACTAAGTTATTATTGACTTACCGGTCAGTCAACAATGCTACGGCGACGAAAATCGGTCTGGTCTCGGGGGTAATGATCCATGGTTTCAGGCCACAACCGTCTGATATTATTGCTTTTGTTGGCGCTGGCGGCAAGCGCTGCCGGGTGCGGTGACGGGGAAGCGACAGCTGGCAAGCCGGCTCCTTTCGTTCGCACCGAAGTCGTTTCCAAGGTCAGTTACACCCCGGCGACCTGCCTCACCGGAGAGGTGAAGGCGCGGGTGCAGACGAACCTCTCCTTCCGGGTTTCGGGTCTCATCACCGAGCGTAGCGTCGAAGTCGGCGACCACGTTACGCCCGACAAAGTGCTGGCGCGTATCGATCCGACGGAGCAGCGCGCCGATGTCGTATCGGCTGAAGCGTCGGTCCTGTCGTCCGAAGCGCGCGTGCGGCAGACGGCGGCGGCGTTCGAGCGCCAGAAGGCATTGATCAAGGACGGCTTCACCACGAAGCGAGACTACGATCAGGCCGAGGAAGCTTTGCGTACGGCGCAAGGCTCTCTCGAGGCGTCACGGGCTCAGCTCGGCAGCGCGCGCGATGCGTTGTCCTTCACTGAGCTTCGTGCTGCCGCAGCGGGGATCATCACGGCGCGCAACGCGGAAGTCGGACAGGTCGCGCAGGCGGCTCAAACGATGTTCTCGCTGGCCGAGGACGGGGCGCGCGATGCTGTATTCCACGTTTACGAAGCGGCCTTCCTGAACAAAACAGAATCCGACGCAGTAACGCTGTCGCTCGTGTCTGACCCCAAGATCACGGCGAAGGGTGTTGTACGCGAAGTATCGCCCAGCACTGACACGAACTCAGGGACTGTTCGCGTCAAGGTGTCGATTACTGATCCACCGCCTGCGTTCACTCTGGGCTCGGTGACTTTTGGTTGCGTGAAGTTGGTCCCGCGCCCAGTCGTTCTGCTGTCTGCCAGTGCCCTCGACAACACGGCGGGCAAGCCAGCTGTGTGGATCGTCGATCAGAAGACGCTCGCGGTCTCTCTGAAGCCCGTGTCCATCGTGTCCTACGAAACACGGAAGGTCGTCATCGATGGTGGTCTTGAGCCCGGCGAGCGCGTGGTCACCGAAGGCGCCAAGATGCTGCGGCCAGGACAGGTCGTTTCCATAACCGATGGTGAGCCATCATGAATTCCAGAACTCACGTCGCGCTCTCTGTCGCGATCGTTGCGTCCCTGGGCCTATCAGCCTGCGGCGAAGCGAAAGACAGCCCGGCGCTGCCCCCGCGTCCCGTCCTGACCATGCTCGTTCCAGGCACACATGCCGATGGCCTCACATTCGCCGGCAGTGTCGAGCCGAGGTACCGTGCGGATCTCAGCTTCCGCGCATTCGGCCGCATAGTGGCGCGTGACGTCGAGGTGGGTGACTTCGTACGCAAAGGCCAGCGTGTCGCCGCTCTCGACCCGACTGCACTGGAGCTCGCAGCCCGAAGTCAGCGAGCTGCGCAGACGAATGCGCAAGCCACGCTGGTGAATGCTGCCGCGGTCGAGGAACGTCAGCGAGCGCTGCGCGATCGTAACGTCACACCGCAGGCTACGTTCGAGACGGCGGAACAGGCGCGGATTGCAGCGGAAGCGGAAGTCACGCGAACAAACTCCAATCTCACAAAGGCCGAGGAACAGTTGTCTTATGCGGAGCTGCGCAGCGACTTCGACGGTGTCGTGACCGCCATCAGCGCCGAGGTGGGGCAGGTCGTCAGCGTGGGGCAGCCCGTCATCACAGTGGCGCGTCCGGATGTCCGCGAAGCGGTGGTCGACATCCCTGAGGCATCAAGCGGTGCTCTCGCTCCCGGAGCAAAGTTCGATGTCGCGCTTCAGCTCGACGAGAGCATCCGCACCTCCGGCGTTCTGCGCGAGATTGCTCCTGAGGCGGACAGCGCGACCCGGTCACGTCGCGCGCGCATCACGCTTTCTAATCCGCCCGATACGTTCCGGCTCGGAACCACTGTCACGGTGACGGTACAGTCGGCCGCGGACTCTCCAGCGAGCGTTCGGCTGCCTGCATCGGCCTTGCTCGAGCGTGATGGCAATACGCGCGTTTTCGTCGTCGATGAGACGGGATCGGTTTCCGAGGTTCCTGTGAAAGTCGTCGGCCACAGCGACGGCGGGGTGATCGTTTCCGGAGCGCTGAAGGCGGGCTCGCGTGTCGTTACCGCCGGCACCAACAGCCTGAATGCCGGCGAGCGCGTGCGGCTCGACGATGGAGCGAGCCGCTGATGGACAAGCCGTTCAACCTCTCCGAATGGGCGCTCGCGCATCGTTCGCTCGTCACCTATTTCATGCTTGTGTTCTCCCTCGCAGGTCTCTTTTCCTATCTCAACCTCGGCCGCGAGGAGGATCCGGCATTCACCATCAAGACGATGCTGATTGTCGCGCAATGGCCGGGCGCCTCGGCGGAAGAAACGACACGACAGATCACCGAGCGGATAGAGAAGAAGCTCGAAGAGCTGGAGTCGCTCGACTTTACCCGCTCCGTCACGACGCCGGGCGAGACGACGATCTTCGTGAACCTGCGCGACACCACCAAGGCGCAGGACGTAGCTCCGACCTGGACGCTGATCCGCAACATGATCGGCGACATCAAAGGGCAATTTCCCTCGGGGGTGGTGGGGCCCTTCTTCAATGACCGCTTCGGCGACGTCTACGGCAACATCTACGCCTTCACCTCTGATGGCCTGACGCAGCGCCAGCTTCGCGACTACGTGGAGCAGGTGCGCGCCAAGGTTCTCACCGTGCCGAACGTCGGCAAGGTCGACATCGTCGGTGCGCAGGACGAGGTCGTATTCCTCGAGTTTTCGCCACGGAAGCTCGCCGCCTATGGTCTCAACCAGCAGGCCATCGTCACCGCGCTGCAGGAGCAGAATGCAATCGTGCCGTCGGGTGTGATCGAAGCCGGCACGGAGCGCATCAGCTTGCGCGTCACCGGGCAGTTCACGTCCGAGAACGACTTGCAGGCCGTCAACCTGCGCATCAATGACCGCTTCTTCCGGCTCAGCGATGTCGCCACTATCCGGCGCGGCTACGCCGATCCGCCGACGTTCCTGTTCCGGTACAACGGCGAGCCGGCGATTGGCTTGGCCATCGGCATGCGGCCCAAGGCGAACCTCCTGAAATTCGGCGAAGCGCTGCACGCGGAGATGACGCGCATCACCAGCGAACTTCCGGTGGGCATCAACGTCCACCTCGTCTCGGACCAGCCGCTGATCGTCGAGGAAGCGGTGTTCGGATTCACGCGCGCGCTGTTTGAAGCCGTCGCCATCGTGCTCATCGTCAGTTTCGTGTCGCTCGGTGCGCGTGCCGGCATGGTCGTGGCGCTATCGATCCCGTTGGTGCTCGCCATCACGTTCATGGTCATGGAGTATTGGGGCATTACGCTGCAGCGCATCTCGCTGGGCGCACTCATTATTGCGCTCGGGCTTCTGGTTGACGATGCCATGATCGCTGTCGAGATGATGGTCGCGCGGCTCGAGGCTGGCGATCCGATCGAGAAGGCCGCGAGTCACGTTTATACATCCACGGCGTTCCCGATGTTGACGGGCACGCTCGTAACCGTCGCGGGCTTCATTCCCATTGCCTTCAACGGCAGCGCGGCGGGCGAGTTCACTTACACGCTGTTTGTCGTACTGGCGGTTTCGCTGCTGGTTTCATGGATCGTGGCGGTGTTGTTCACGCCCTTGCTCGGCGTATGGCTGCTGCCGAAGTCCATGCATAAGCATGACGACAAGCCCGGCAGGGTAGCGTCGATGTTTTCGTCGTTGCTGCTCTTCTGCATGCGCTGGCGCTGGTCGACGATTGCCGTCACTCTCGGCATGTTCGTCGCGTCCCTGGTGGGCATGGGGTTCGTGCAGCAGCAGTTCTTTCCGTCGTCCGACCGGGTTGAGTTGGTGGTCGATTGGAACTTGCCGCAAAGTTCTTCGATCGTCGAAACTAGGGAGCAGGTCGTGCGCTTCGAGAAGGAGGCGCTTACGGGCGATCCTGATGTGGTCCGCTGGTCTTCCTACATTGGCCAGGGCGCTTTGCGCTTCGTTCTATCTTTCGATGTGCAGCCTCCGCACCCCTCGTTCGGGCAGACGGTGATCGTCACCAAAGACCTGGAGGCGCGCGGCCGGCTGAAGAAGAAGCTCGAAACATATGTGAAGCGAGAATTCGTCGGCACAGACGCCAACGTCAAGCTCCTCGACATCGGCCCTCCGGTCGGTCGTCCGGTGCAGTATCGTTTGAGCGGGCCCGACGTCGCCACCGTGCGGACCCTGGCCCAGGGCCTCGCCAGTGTCGTCGGCAAAGAGCCGCGCATTGGCGACGTCGTCTACGATTGGAGCGAGCCGGCGCGTGTCGTGAAGGTCAATGTACTGCAGGATAAGGCGCGGTTGCTCGGGATCACCTCGCAGGACATCGCATCGACGTTGAACGGAATTGTCGGCGGCAACGTCATTACCCAAATCCGCGATGGCATCTACCTCATCAACGTGACCGCGCGCGCCCAAGGTGCCGAGCGGGGCTCCATCGAGACGCTGCAGAACCTGCAGCTGGCTGGTCCCTCGAATGTCCAATCCGTGCCACTCGCGGCGGTCGCGACCTTCGAATACGTGCAGGAGCAGCCGCTCATCTGGCGTCGTAATCGTCTGCCCACGTTGACAATCAAGGCTGGTATTCTGGGCGACACGCAGCCCGCCACGGTGGTGGCCGCTCTGGCACCTGAAATCGAGCAGTTCAGAGTTAAGCTGCCCGCTGGTTATGACGTCGTCACCGGCGGCGCGGTCGAGGAAAGTGCCAAAGGCCAAGGCCCCATCATTGCCGTGGTGCCGTTGATGGCGTTCGTCATGGCGACAATCCTGATGATTCAGCTGCAGAGCTTCCAGCGACTTTTTCTCGTATTTGCGGTGGCGCCATTGGGGCTCATCGGTGTCGTCGCGGCACTGCTCCCTAGCGGTGCTCCCATGGGGTTCGTGGCCACCTTGGGGGTCTTGGCGCTCGCCGGCATCCTCATTCGCAACTCTGTCATTCTCGTCGTTCAGATCGAGCATCTGAGGGGTGAGGGCGTAGCGGCGTGGCAGGCTGTGGTGGAGGCTACGGAGCATCGGATGCGGCCCATCCTGCTCACCGCAGCGGCTGCGAGCCTCGCCCTCATTCCTATTTCGCGTGAGATCTTCTGGGGGCCGATGGCTTACGCGATGATGGGCGGCATCATCGTCGGGACCGTGCTGACGCTGCTGTTCCTGCCGGCGCTCTACGTGGCGTGGTTTCGTATCAAGGCGCCGGAAGAGAGCAGCACACCGATCCACGGCGATGCGCTGGGCAACGCCACGGTCTGACTGCTACGGCTGCAGCGGCCAGGCCGGTAGACAGTCCGCTTTACCGGACCCGGTCACCTAACAATGATTTGGTCGCAGTCGGGTCCTGTCAGCCCCGACGGGCACACCTTCTTCGCTGGGCCTGGGTTCGTCGGGCTGTGCGAGCGTCGGCAACGGCCCCCCAGATAGCGCGTACCCGAAGGGCAACGGCAGTACGGAGGTCGACCTATGCGTCCACCGGTGCAGGTCCCCTGGTTCGTCTGCGTGCTCGGCGCCGGCTGCGGCGCGGTCGAAGACGAGGGGCGTGTGCATTGGCCGTTCTGGTAGGAAGTTCCAGACGGGCAGCAGTTGGGATAGGTGCCGACGGGGCGCGCGCCCGAGCATGTCGGTGTCGTCGTCGGCTGGGTCCCGTTGGTGCCGCCGCCTCCCCTGCGGCAGGCGCCGTCCTTAAAGAACATTCCGGACGGGCAGCAGTTTGGATAGGTGCCGACCGGACGCGCGCCGGAGCACATTGGCGTCTTGGTCGGTTGCGTTCCGTTGCTGCCGCCGTTGCCGGCAGGGCGGCGGCATGCACCGCCCTCGAACCGCATTCCAGTTGGGCAGCAGTTCGGATAGGTGCCGACAGGTCGGTCTCCCGCGCACCTGGGCGTGCTGCCACCAGGCTGCGTTCCGTTGGTGCCGCCGCCGCCGGTCGGGCGACGACAGGCGCCGTCACTGAAGAAGGTTCCCGTGGGGCAGCAGTTGGGGAACGTGCCCACGGGACGCGGCGACCTGCAAACTTCGCGTCGGGACGTCGTGCTGCCACCGCCACCGCTTGACGCCTGCTTGCAAACGCCGCTTTCAAAACGGGCGTTCTGCGGACAGCAATTCGGGAACGTGCCGTTCGGCCGGTCAGCAGGGCAACGCGAGGCCTCAACGGGGGGCGGCGCGGGACGCGACGATGCCGGCTTGGAGGATCTCTGCGGTATGGCGCACGTGCGGCCATTCCACCGTGTTCCGGTCGGGCAGGCGCACTGACCCGAGCTCGTCGGGACCATGCCGCGGAAGCAGGTGGTTACCGATCTGGAATGGAATTTTTGCGTCGTGCAATTCGGCGGCTTCTGGACATTCTCAGCCAACTTGCCGCTGTCGTTGCCGCCAACCGAGGTCCCGTTGGCGTCAAACCCGCGGTACCTACACACCCAGTTTGTGAAGAAACCGCCATTCGGTACAACCTTGCAGTCCTTGTCCTTCACGGGGCAGCGTGCGCGGCCGCAGCCGAGCTGTTTGTTGCCTTTCCAGACGACCTGCGTGAAGTGTCCGTTGACACCCGACCCTTCCGGCGGCCCTTTGCAGTTTTCCTTGAAGCCGCCGACGATCTTGGGGTTGTTGAAGTCGTAGAGGTCTTTCTCGCAGGCCCAGGTGTCTTTGAACGCATCGCGGTCGCTTCCGGCCGGATATGCGTCAGGGAACACGCTCTTGGCCGCCAAGTTTTCCCCGACGCCCGGTGCGTTGCTGTGTCCGCAGGCACATTCCTCGGCAAACTTCTGCGCTTCCTGTGCGAGACCGCAGTCCCAAGTGAGTGGGCTGCCGCAGTATTGCCCACGCAGCTCGTTGTGAGCAGCGAGCATGTCGGACCATTCATTCGGCACAGGACAGGAGCCTCCGCCGCCGCCAGTGCCGCCGCCCTGCGCCTCTTTGGCCTTTCTAGCTTTGCATTCGCGGATCATGCGATTGCGCGCCCTGGCTTCCACGGTGCGGCGAAATACACTCGTGCTTGGGCTCATGCACCAGTCGAAGTGAGAGGATATGAATATGTGCCAGCGCGGCCCTGTGAACCCGCACTTCAGCTCCTTGTTCGCTAGCTCGGCAGTTGTGGCCGCGCCCGCATAGGACCAGCACTTCCCCGCCTTCGTATTACACGCTTCGAGATCCCGATTGCGCTGCCACTGCGCATTGGCATCGCCCTGCAATCGCGCGCGTTTCTGCTCAAGGCAATACGTGAAGTGTGCGCCTTTCTGCGTTGCCCAGATGCCGGAGTAAGCGCTGCCGGGGAGCGGGCACCCCTTGCCTCGCATCGCCCTAATATTTTCCTGCGCCGTCTTCTCGTAGTTGCTGCAGATCCGGTCGAGGTCGGCGAGATCGGTCCTGGCGCTGACCGTCTCGGAGGCGTTTTTGGAAACGCATCCCTGCGTGCCGCCCTCGGTGCGGGCGCGGATTGAGAAGAAGTACTCCTTGTCGGGCTTCAGGCCATAGAACTCGAGGTAGTTCCTGTTTGTCGCGCCGCCGGTGATGTCGGGCGCCTCAGGTACGGCGCGTCCCTTCGCGTCGCGAATGTAGATGTCGTAATGACCGGCGTTGCTCGACCACTGCAGCATGATGCCGGTCGACCCAAGAGGGGTGGCTCGAAGAGAATGCGGGGCGCCGGGGCGGTCATCGTCGTCGCATCCGGCTGCCGCTGGAACTGCAGCCGCTAGCGCGGTGAGAACGAGCGCGGCCAGCAGCATCGCCGCCGAGCGAAGCGATCGACAAGCATGCATGCCGACGTTTGGCTGTGCCGATCCTGGCCTGGACGACATCGATAGCACCTAAGGACGGTTCGAGGGCTTCGCGCTTGTAGTCCAGAATGCCCTATGGAGCCCCTACCCGCATCCCCCAAACGGACGAGACGCGAGGGTGTTAGCGAGGTCGAAGCGAGCCGTCTGTGCTGGCGAGCTATCTCCTCTAATCGATAGAGAAATCAGTTCCCTAGGTGATAGACAACGAAAAAGCTGCTGGCGCTGACCAGGCGGTAACCTGAGACATGCCGAACGGAGCCGCGACCACGGACGCGCGCACCATCACTTCTTGTCGGAGGGTCCGTCTCGCTCCGCGCGCCACAAGTGCAGCACCATCAATTTGATTTTCAGCGGCAGGTCGCGCCATGCGGCGCTGGCCGTGAACTTCTCGAATTTGTCCCGGATCCTGTCTTCGCGCTGTCGGTCGTCACGCATCTGAAGATCCCTCAAGCGGTGCGGGCGTAGGAACGATGCAGCCAAAGGTGCTCGCTCAAAATTGACTCGGTCAGTGCCAGTATCGTGTTCTCGCCTCGGCCGGCAGCCGCAATGACGCTACGCGCCATGGCCAGCCGACCGGCGTTGTCGGGCTCGGCGCCAGTGAGGCGCATCGTTTGAACGGCCGCGTCGATAGCGCTCGCCATGAGCCGCAGGGCATCTGTGTCGAAGATTTCGAGAGGGTGGCGCATCGACGAACTCCGCGACTTATAGGTATTCAACGCGGCGGGGCCGGAACTAGATCCCGCATGCCCAGGAGTTCAACACGCTCAGCTCGGCACCAAGAAGGCGGCCGGCGGTTCCGGCCCCCCTCGCCTGTTGCAGCTCGCTAGATGAAGCGAGTGCAGAGTTAATTTGCATTCGTAACCTGGCGCGGTGACAGCGCAGCCGGTCGAAACATCGGCCGCAAGCGGAACAATTGAGATAGCGATCGGTTGTCCAACGAGAAGAAGAAAACTCGGAGGATCTCAATGGCTAAAGCTACGTCGCATCCCGATCATCGCCTCATATCGAGCGAGGATGTTGAGGGCACCAATGTCTACGGCGCGGGAAACAAGTCCATCGGTGAGATCGATCATCTGTTGATCGACAAACCGTCCGGTCGTGTCGCCTATGCCGTCATGAGCTTCGGCGGTTTCCTCGGACTGGCGCACAGCCATTACCCGATTCCGTGGACAGCCCTTCAGTTCGATACGACGCTGAACGGCTACCGTACGAACATCACCGAGGCGCAGCTCCGCGACGCGCCAGACTTTTCCGATGATGCCTGGTCTGATCGCGGCTGGGAAAGCAAGACGCATCAGCATTACGGCAGCCCGACTTACTGGGACTGACAGCGTTATTAGTCTTGGCGTGATGGGCAGGCCGTTTGCTTGCCCATCAAAACGAGCGAGATTTGCTATGAGGTTTTCAAGGTCGGCTTACGCCGCCGTGATTGTATTCAGCGCGGGGCTGGTTGTTGCGCCCATGTCGGCGATGGCTCAATCCTCGGGAGGGTCGGGCGGTGGTGGCGGTTCTTCTGGTGGTGGGGCATCGAGTAGTGGTGGCAGCGCGGGCTCTTCGCCGAGCCGCGGTTCCGGCGCGGCGGGAGCGGGGACGAATGCCGCCGCAGCGCACAGTTCGGCTTCGCCGACCGCCACACCGGGCCGAAGCCGCGCGCAGGAGAACACCTTGCAGCGATCAAAGGAGCTGCGCAATTCCCTGCCACCATCGCAATCGCCTCCCGAGGCGGGCGACGATCGCGGGCGGACCGGCGATGTCCGGCGAGATGCCGAAGGTGGTTCGGCGGGGCTGCTCAACCGCGCAGATCCCAACCGGCGCGAACCCAACGAGCTATCGTCGGGCGGCAGTGCGCGTCACGGTGCGGCGGGCAAGACCATGGCAGAATGTGAAGCCGCTTGGGATTCCAAGACCCACATGTCGAAGGAGACGTGGCGCGATACTTGCCGCCGCACGCTGACGGAACCTCATCTGTGAGGGCAGTAGTGCGACGGCGTCAGCGGTTATTGCTGCCGTCGCGGCGCGCGGCAACGGAGCGCTCCTTATCTTTCGGCGTCAACGCTCCGGCGCTGGATTCTCCCTTGCGGTCGACCGAGAACGAAGGCGTCTTCTCAGTGTCCTTCTCGGTCGCAGGTGAATCGGCGTTTTCATCGCTGCCGCTTGCTTGCTTGCGCGTGACGTTGCCGGCGAGCTCTTCGACCAGGGCGACATCCAGCTTCGCGGGCTTCCGGTGAAGCGGCCGATCCGGGCCTGAGCCGCTTGCTTCTCCGATTGCTACAGGATCGCTCGCAGGGAAAGTCGCCTTGAGTGCCGCGTCGAGCTCGTTCTGCTCGTCTGACCGCTTCGTCATCGTGATACCTCTCCAGATCGGAAGTGATTAACGGCGGCCACGCGCAACCCGCCGAGCATTCTGGCCACAGGAACGCGCCCGCGTTGGCAGTCGTTCCGCTGGATGGGGAACCTTCGAAGCAGATTGAAATTAACTGCGTGGAGAAACGCATTGCGCCACGCATTAACAACTCTTGCCGTAGCAGCGGTTTTGGCCGGATGCGCCGTGTCGACTGATCGACAATCGCTGGGTTACGGCGACTATGTCGGCTATACGTGCGACCAGCTCGGGCAGGAAGCGCTGCGTCTGATGCGAATCGCGGCCAGCCGCAACGAGCATCTGATTGCGGATGACCGGGCGCGGCGTGATACTGCGATGCGCCAGCTTGCGACGGTGAAGCGCGCCAGTAGCGACAAGGGCTGCTGAGAGAGCGCCGATTCTAGAACTTGCGCCGTTCGCTTGGAAATCCATCCATGTCAGATTTTTCTGGACTGCACCGTTGCGATGGCGCACCCACCCCGTCGGATCGGGTGCGGGCGTGAGATGGCTGCCGGGCGCGCAAGGGTAAGCGATGGACCGAATTAGTGCGCTTCTGTTCGACAAGGACGGAACGATCCTCGACTTCTACAAGACGTGGGTTCCGATCAATCGGGATATGGCGCTCGATGCCGCCGGCGGTGATGCCGCATTGGCCTGGGAGCTGCTGCGTGCCGGTGGGCACAATCCGGAGACGGACATGATTGCGCCGGGTGCGGTGTTGTCGGCTGCCGGTGTCGAAGGTATCGCGGCGTGTTTCGCCGAAGTGTTAGGTGAGCGCGCACCAGCCGATTTGGACGAGATCGTGCGCCGCAACTTTCGAGATGGGGGTGCGCGGCACGCCGTCCTGATCGAGGGAGCGCTCGAAGAAGTCGGAAGAATGCGCGGGCGCGGATATGGGATCGGGGTGGCGACGAACGATACCTTGGATGGGCTGCACGCCTCGCTCGGGCGCTTCAGCAATCTCGCAACAGCGTTCGACTATCTCGCAGGCTGCGATAGCGGACACGGCGCCAAGCCGGAGCCTGGAATGGGGCTGGCGTTTGCAGAGGCGATTGGGCTTGCGCCTTCAGCCTGCGCGATCATCGGCGATTCCATTCACGATCTGGACATGGGAAAACGGGCCGGCTTCGGCATGCGCATCGGCGTGCTGACGGGGCCGGCGCGGCGCGAGGATCTCGAGGGCCACGCCGATGTCGTGATCAGTAGTATTTTAGATCTGGGGAATGTGCTGCGATAAGCGTGGCGGATGCGCGATGCGAGGTGCTCGGAGTAAGCGCTGGGCATTGATCGGAGCTGCAAAGCGGCAGCGTTATTCATCATCATCGTCGGAACGTTGGTCGAGCATTCCGGCGGCGCGTAATTGGTCGAGTGCGCTCCAGCCGGGCGGGGACGCGCGGGTCGTGGACCACCACAGCGCGCCCGATTGGAGCCAGCGATCGCGGAACTCCGCGTTACGCTCTGTGCGATCCCTGCCGACGCCATCGACGCCGGACTGGAAGCCGCAGCAGGAGCAGATTTCATAAGTCGATCCGCTCTCGGGGTAGAATTCGCTGAACGCAGGGTAGCCGCAGACGGGACAGCCGGTCTCTGACATGAAGCCTCCGGGGCAGCGCCAAACGAGGCTCAGCTCTCGGGCGTGCGGATTCGCCGCCCGACCGGTGACTCCCGGCCGATCTGCTTCTCTAGATCGGCGAGGTCGACGAATTGATCGGCCTGCCGTCGCAACTCATCGGCAACCATCGGCGGCTGCGTCTGGAGGGTGGACACGACGGCAACGCGTTTGCCCATCTGCTGAAGTGCGGCGACGAGGCTGCGGAAGTCACCGTCACCGGAGAACAGAACCACGTGGTCGATGTGCGGAGCGAGGCTCATGGCATCGACCGTCAGCTCGATGTCCATGTTTCCCTTCACCTTGCGGCGACCCGCGGCGTCGGTGAACTCCTTCGCCGGCTTCGTCACCATGGTGAACCCATTGTAGTCGAGCCAATCGACCAGCGGACGAATGGACGAATATTCCTGTTCCTCGACCAACGCGGTGTAGTAGAGCGCGCGGACGAGCTGCCCCTTTTGGCGGAATAGGTTCAGCAGCCGTTTGTA
The DNA here is from genome assembly GCA_964493785.1 of uncultured Hyphomicrobium sp. Classification (GTDB taxonomy): domain Bacteria; phylum Pseudomonadota; class Alphaproteobacteria; order Rhizobiales; family Hyphomicrobiaceae; genus Hyphomicrobium_A. The sequence continues at coordinate 128,547 of CAZBPM010000005.1, forward strand.
GTCGATGTCGAAGCCGAGCGCCTTGGCGGCGGCGTAGAGATTTGCGCCATCGATGAACAGCGCGATGCGCTCGCTCGGATAGAAATGCATGGCTCGACTTCTGGGTAGCTCCGCGACGATTTCTACAATGCGTCCCGGCTGTGCGAATACCAAGGCATGTTGTTTGTGTGCTTAACAATATCTGTGCAGCAATCTGACTATAGACCCCTTCGGTTAGCGATGCACTGCCGGAAGCGCGATGCGCTGGAGCGAGATCTCGGCGGTGTCGATAATGGGGCTAGGTTTAGCCAACTAAGAGCTGCGAAGCGCTACGCTTGCTCGCCATGCGCGCATGGTGCCGCGTTGAAGCAGGCCGATCGACCCTTCTCTACGCTTCCTGGTCATGCTTCGGGGTAAGTTTCGCGCCGACATGCGCCTCACCACGCTCTGCCGCGAGGCACTCCTGCCGATGGCGTTCGCGGTAGCCAGCGCGCTTCTCATCGGTGCGCTGTGAGTGGCATGCCGGGCAGCTTACGCCGGCTTCGTAAAGTTCCGAAGCTCGGTCGGATGCGCTGAGCGGCAGGCGGCAAGCGCGGCAGAGATCGTAGGTTCCTCGGGCAAGGCCGTGGCCAACTGTGACCCGCTCGTCAAAGACGAAGCACTCACCGTGCCACAAGCTCTGCTCCGCGGGCACCTGCTCCAGATACTTCAGTATGCCGCCCTGCAGGTGATAGACCTCGTCGATGCCTTCAGACCTGAGGAACGCAGTAGACTTCTCGCAGCGGATGCCGCCGGTGCAGAACATTGCGACTTTCGGTGCAACACCTTGTCCGAGAAGACGCTCGCGCTCTGCTCTGAACCAGGCAGGAAACTCGCGGAAGGTTTTGGTCTTAGGATTGATGGCGCCCTCGAAGGTGCCGACCGCCACCTCGTAATCGTTTCTGGTGTCTATGAGGATGGTGCCAGGCTCGCGGATCAGAGCGTTCCAGTCGAGCGGTGGCACGTAACGGCCGACGCTGCCGACTGGATCGATATCCGGCTGGCCCATCGTCACAATCTCGCGCTTGAGACGCACCTTCATGCGGTAGAAGGGCTGAGCCTGCGCGCGTGAGAACTTCACCTCGAGACCTGTCTCGCCGAAAGACGCGTGAATGTGATCCAGTACACGCGCAATAGCGCAGTCGCTTCCAGCGATGGTGCCGTTGATACCCTCCGAAGCGATGAGAATCGTGCCTTTGACGCCTTGAGCGCAGCAGAGCTTTGCCAACGGGCCGCGAGCTTTCGCGCAGTCATCGATCGGCGTGAACTTGTAGAGCGCCGCAACGGATATTGGCAGGGTGTTTTCCGTCATCAATCAGAGTCCGTTCGGCCATTGGAAGTTGCGAGAGCCGGGTCCGTTAAAGACGACATGATCGGCTCCGTGCCGTGCAGCTCACTGCTGAGGCGATCGCGTAGGCCTCGCGGCGCGGCTCGTGCCGGGCTTTTTTAGCCCGACGGATGACACGGTTCAAATCCTCGCGCGATTGCTCGAGCCGCGCGCTCGACCAGCCACGTCCATTGACAGCCGAGTTAGGTCGCACTAACTCTTGTGGTTAGGTAACGCTAACAAACGATGGCGTGCCTAACGATTTAATTGTATTGTTGGGGGAGTTGGTATGCGTCGGGCGTGCGTGCTGCGTTTCGCGGCCTCAATCGGGATGTTTTTAGGAGCTTCGGACCTATCGATGGCGGGTGAAAAGAGCAGGTACAGCCTCTTCGCGCCGACGCCAGACCGCCTGCTGCGCGACATGACGACGGATCGGCCCGATACGACGGAGAGCCCGTTCACCATCGATGCCGGGCGTGTGCAGATCGAGAGCAACGTCTTCAGCTATGCACGGTCTCGACCGGACGCCGCGGGTATCGCCGAGGATTCGTTCGAGTTTGCGACCACGAACGTACGCATCGGGCTGACCAACGAAGCGGAGATCAACTTCGTCTGGCACGCTTACGGCAGCGTGAGGGCGGAGCACGGCGGCGTACATGCCGGAAGGAATTCCGGCACGGGAGGGTTCGACATTCGCGGCAAGATCAATTTCTGGGGCAACGACACTTTCGAGCAGGTCGGCTCGGCCTTGGCGGTGCTGCCGTTCGTTACGTTGCCTACGGATGCCGGCAACGGCATCAGCCCGGAGTTCGTGGAGGGTGGATTTATTGTGCCGCTGGCCGTGACGCTGCCGCACAATTTCGGCTTGGGGATCAATGGCGGCGCTGTCTGGATCAGGAACGAAGACGCATCCGGCCACCACGCGGAGTACACCGGCACGGCGTCGCTGGCGTATGAATGGAGCGATCAGCTCGGCACCTATTGCGAGATTGCGGTGACACTCAACACCGGCGATCCGCGTGGCGATGTTGTCGTTCTCGGGGGAGGCCTGACGTACGCGGTGAATGACAATCTACAACTCGATGCGGGAGTGAACTTCGGGGTCACCGATGCGTCCGATCGTTTCAGTCCTTTCATCGGTCTGGCGCAGCGCTTCTAGGTCGGTGTGCAGCCGCAATCATCTACAGGAGAACCAGCAGTGAAATCGAATGCGGGCGGGCGAGGTGCCATCGCGGCGATGATCGCCTTGGTGGTTGCGCTGGCGACTGCGGGGATGGGCGTCACGACACAGGCGGAGGCACAAGCCAAAAAGCCGTTTCGCGTGGTGACGACGTTCACGGTCATTCAGGATATCGCGCAAAACGTGGCCGGCACGTCGGCGATCGTCGAGTCGATCACTAAGCCTGGGGCGGAGATTCACGACTATCAGCCGACGCCGCTCGACATCGTCAAGGCGCAGTCGGCCGATCTCGTGCTGTGGAACGGCATGAACCTGGAGCGCTGGTTCGAGAAGTTCTTCGACAACGTGAAGGACGTGCCGAGCGCGGTCGTGACGGAAGGCGTCGAACCCTTGGGGATCAAGGAAGGCCCATATACGGGCAAGCCCAACCCCCATGCTTGGATGTCGCCGTCGAACGCGCTCATCTACATCGAGAATATCCGCAAGGCGCTGACGCAGTACGATCCCGATAACGCAGAGGCGTATGCAAAAAATGCTGCCGCCTATGCTGCAAAGATCAAGGCGGTCGACCAGCCGCTGCGGCAGCGCCTGTCGGCCATCCCCGAGGATCAGCGGTGGCTGGTGTCGAGCGAAGGCGCGTTCAGCTACCTGGCGCGGGACTACGGATTGAAAGAACTCTACCTGTGGCCGATCAACGCCGACGAGCAGGGCACGCCGAAGCAGGTGAAGCGCGTGATCGATTTGGTGCGCGCGGAGAAGATTCCCGTCGTGTTCAGCGAAAGTACGATCTCGGATAAGCCGGCCAAGCAAATCGCGAAGGAGACGGGGGCGCGCTACGGTGGTGTTCTCTACGTCGACAGCCTGAGTGCGGAGAACGGGCCGGTGCCGTCGTACATCAAGCTGCTGGAAACAACCGTGCAGACCATCGCCGACGGCTTCGGATCGTGACGAGAATGGATCAGCACGTTCACGGATTGCATGGCGGCCTTGCGGCGTCGATCGCCGTGCGTGGGGTAACCGTCACCTATCCAAATGGCACTACGGCGTTGCGGGATGCATCTTTTGCGCTTGGCGCTGGCACCATCTGCGGCCTCGTCGGTGTGAATGGGTCGGGCAAATCCACGCTGTTCAAAGCGATCATGGGTTTCGTTGCTCCGTCTTCGGGCGAGATCCGCATAGCGGGACTGCCGCCGAGGGAGGCACAGACGCGCGGTCTGGTCGCGTACGTGCCGCAGGCCGAAGACGTCGATTGGAACTTCCCTGTTCTCGTCGATGACGTCGTGATGATGGGCCGATACGGGCGGATGGGATTTCTGCGGCGGCCGTCCAAGCTCGACCGGCAGAAGGTCGACGAGGCGCTGGAGCGTGTAGGGATGACTGCGTTCCGGCGGCGGCAAATCGGCGAGCTGTCGGGTGGACAGCGCAAGCGCGTGTTCCTTGCGCGCGCGCTTGCCCAGGAAGGGCTGATTATGCTGCTCGATGAGCCGTTCACCGGGGTCGACGTAACCACCGAGGCTGCGATCGTCGAGCTGCTGCGGGAATTGAAGGCGCAGGGCCATCTCGTACTGGTATCGACGCACAATCTCGGGAGCGTGCCCGACTTCTGCGATCAGGTGGTGCTGGTGCTTCGCACGGTTCTTGCCGCGGGGCCGACGGCTACGACGTTCACTCAGGAAAACCTGCAGCGCGCATTCGGCGGTGTGCTGCGTCATTTCCGTCTCGATGGGAAGGTGCTGCATCAAGACGACGACGCACGCGGCGTTACCGTGCTGACGGACGACGAGCGGCCGGTCGTGTTTTACGGGAACAACGGCGACGGGCATGAGCCTCTGCGGCGCGGTGGGGGGAGCAAGGAATGATGGCCGAGCTGCTGACGCCGTTCGGCTACGACTACATGGTCAAAGCCATGTGGGTGTCGGCGCTGGTCGGGGCGATGTGCGCCTTCCTCTCAGCGTTCCTGATGCTGAAGGGCTGGTCGCTGATGGGGGATGCGTTGGGGCACTCGATCGTCCCGGGTGTAGCGGCGGCCTATCTCATCGGACTTCCGTATGCGACGGGCGCCTTCGCCGCGGGACTTTTAGCGGCTCTCGGGATGACTTTCGTGCGCGCACAGACGCGCCTGCGCGAAGATGCGGTGATCGGGCTGGTATTCACGTCGTTCTTCGCCGCGGGGCTGCTGCTGGTGTCGATCAATCCAACAGCGGTCAATGTTCAATCCATCATCCTGGGAAACATCCTCGGCATTGCCGACGAGGACGCCTATCAGGTCGTGATCATCAGCGTCATCACTCTCGCGATCCTGTTGCTGAAGTGGAAGGACCTGGTCGTCGTGTTCTTCGATGAAGGACATGCGCGTTCGATCGGGCTCAACCCCGGGCGCCTGAAGGTGATGTTCTTCACGTTGCTATCGGCGGCGGTGGTGGCTGCGCTGCAGACGGTCGGCGCGTGCCTCGTCATTGCCATGGTGGTGACACCGGGGGCGACGGCGTATCTCCTTACTGATCGCTTTCCTAGGCTGCTGGTCATTGCCGTGGCGATCGGCGCACTGACGAGCTTCGTCGGCGCCTATCTCAGCTATTTCCTCGATGGAGCGACGGGAGGGCTGATCGTGACGCTGCAGACGCTGGTTTTCCTCGCGGCGTTTGTATTTGCGCCCAAGCACGGGATGCTGGCGGCGCGACGCAGGTCAGTCGTGACCGAGCTTTCGCCGGGGGAGCCATGAGCGCGATCGTGGAGTTTTTCTCCGTCCCGCTGGGCTACGAATTCATGCAGCGCGCGCTCGCGGTTGCGGTCATGGTCGGCGCGGTCTGCTCGGTGTTGTCCTGCTACCTGGTGCTGAAAGGCTGGTCGCTTATGGGGGACGCGATCTCGCACGCTGTTCTCCCGGGCGTGGTCATCGCGTACGTGCTCGGGTTGCCGCTGGCGGTCGGTGCATTCGCGGCGGGGCTCGGCTGCGCCGTGGCGACGGGCTACATCAAGGAGAACAGCCGGGTGAAGGAGGATACGGTGATGGGTATCGTGTTCTCGGGGATGTTCGGCCTGGGGCTGGTGCTATTCACGAAGGTCGAGACGGACCAGCATCTCAACCACATTCTATTCGGCAACATGCTCGGCGTAACGAACGCGGATCTCGTGGAGACGGGAATCATCGCCGGCGCGGTTCTCATCGCCGTGCTCGCCAAGCGGCGCGATTTGATGCTCTATTGCTTCGATCCACAACATGCGCGTGCTATCGGCCTGCCGGTGCAGGCGCTGCACTACGGCTTCCTCGTGTTGCTCGCGCTGGCGATCGTTGCGGCGATGAAGGCGGTGGGCATCATTCTGGTCGTGGCGATGCTCATCGCGCCGGGGGCGATCGCCTATCTGTTGACCGACCGGTTCGGCCGCATGCTCGGCATCGCCGCGGCGGTCGCTATCGGATCGAGTGTCGTGGGCACGCTCGCCAGCTTTCACATCGACGGTGCGACCGGGCCATGCATCGTGCTCGTGCAGATGGCGGTCTTCGTTCTGGCGTTTCTGTTTGCGCCGCGCGGCGGACTGCTGCGCAGAGCAGCACAGTTATAGAGGGGCCGGCGCGCCAGGGCACGGAAATGGGAGAAGTCATGCCCTGACATCGCCGGCGTGCCCAGTTCTGTGGAGGCAGCGCTGGACATTCGGTTCCGCTATTTCTTCTTACGCGGATCGTCCTCGGGATTGATGTAGATGAGGTCGAACGGGCCGACGGCCGCCACCTGGATGATGGTTTCCTCACCTTCAGTCCAAACGTAGTGGGCGTGATTTGCTGGGAGTGCGAGCAGCCCGCCGGCCTTCAGCATCTTGCCTTTTTTCAGTTCCGCTTTTTTGCCCATGCCGCTGCCCATCGCGCCGGTGAGGACGCTGACGGTCTCGAAGCCCGGATGGGTGTGGGGTGGCACGACGTAGTTCGGGGGGAACTTGATGCGCAGGATAAAGAGGCCCGGCTTGGTCGGGTCGCCGTGCAGCAGGGCGGTCTGCCCACCGTTGGGAAATGCGGGGTCGTCCTTGAAGATGATCTCCTCCGGAGCGTACTCCTTGGCGCCGTCGCTACCTGTGCTGTCGTGAGCCAACGCAGCACCGGCGACCGCCATGGCTGCGGCGACGGCGAACAATGTCTTCTTCATTTTTAGTCCTCCTTGGCTTTTGAGTTATCTTGAGAGGCTTGCGCGCTCGCCGAGGTGCATCGCGCGGAATCCTGCTGGAGCTGGTCGATGAGCAGAGCCAACCGACGCGTGCGTTCAGCGTCAGGTTCGCCGGCCGATGCGAGCTGATGGCCGATCGCGACGACCGCCAGCATGCCCGAAGCCGCCACAGGCAGGCTGAGCATCAAGGTGTCACGCCGGGTTTTGTTGCTACCGTCGGCGAGATCGCCTGGGGCCCAGTTTGAACCTCTGGGTTCTGGCCTTTGCATACTCGGGCCTCCTCGGCTCCTGCTGACCGGATGGAGGATCGATTGCGAAGGGGCGGGCGGACAACGGAGGAACCCCCGCGAATGCCTGGGCAAATTTCCTGAGAATGGTCCGGCCTCTTCACAGCGGGGGCGGCTGCTCCTAGCCTGCCGGCAATAGCTCGGGACGAGGTGTCCATGGACTTGAAGTGGCTGTTGGTCAGAAGGATTACGCTGGTTGCGCTGGCGTGCTTTGCCGCGGGAGCTGCACTCGCCATCTACGAGACCGCGCACAAGGCCAAGTTGCAGAACGTCGAGCTCGCCGAACTGGTCGGCAGGCAGCTCGACTTGCAGTTGTCGCGGATCGGGCGCTCGACGGAGCTGCCGCAGAGGTTTCCGGACTGGAGCCTCGTATCGTCGCTGTTCCTTCAGCCAGGGCAGTGCGTCGGGCTACGCGCTGTCGATGGAGCGCCGCAGCCGATGAACTGCGCAGGGATAAGTTCGTCGTCGCCCGGGACGCCAGAGTGGTTTCTGTGGGTCTATCGGACGTTTATCAACTCGCAGCTGTCGGCCAGCCGCGCCGTCGGCTTCCGCGGCGTAAGCTACGGCACCGTCATTGCCGAGTATGACGCGAAGGCGACGGCCGCTCTGGCGTGGGCGTCTATCGCACCACTGCTGGGCTTCGCGGCTGGACTGGTCGCGATTCTCTGCCTCGTCACTTACTTCGTGATCAATCGTGCGCTGCAGCCGGCAAAGCAGATTCTTGACGGGCTCAACCGCCTGGCGCGCGGAGACCTCGCGCACCGGCTGCCTCCGTTCCGGCTGACGGAACTCAATCGAATGAGCGAGGTGTTCAATGCGCTGTCGGGTGACCTTTCGAAGGCGACGGCGGAGCGCACAGAGCTGGCGCGCCGGCTGGTCGATGCCCAAGAGAAAGAGCGTCGACACATCGCGCGCGAACTGCACGATGAGATTGCGCAGAAGCTGAGCGCGCTGAGTGCGCTGGCGGCATGTCTCAGAACGCAGGCGCAGAGCACGGCGCCGGTCCTTGTGCCGGAGACGAGAGAGCTGGAGGACATGGCGGCGGGCCTGATGCTGACGCTGCGAAGGACACTCACATATCTGCGGCCGCAGGAGATCGACGATTTAGGGCTGCTTCCGAGTCTCGAGGCGCTGGTGGCGCAGTACAACGAGCGCGCGCGCGGCCGCACCACCTACTCGATCGAAGCGACGGGGGGAATGGAGCACCTTCGGGTGGAGACCAGCGCGCACGTCTATCGGATCATCCAGGAGGCGCTGACGAATGCGTCCAAGCATGCCGATGCCCGGCACGTTCGGGTGAAGCTGTGCCAGAGCGACGATGCTGAGGGCGAGAAGATACGGCTGTCGGTCTTCGACGATGGCGTCGGAGCGACGCCCGCAGATAAGGTTTTGCCCCTCTCGGGGGCGGGCTTGATCGGGATGCGCGAACGGGTGCTTGCCCTGAGCGGGACTTTCGATGCCGGTCCGCTGCCGAGGGGTGGCTTTGGCCTACAGGTGGAGTTTCCGACCTTGCAGCAGGGCGTCTGATGGGCACGAGCATTCGCGTATTGCTCATCGACGACCATGCGGTGGTGCGCCAGGGCTACCGTCGGCTGATCGAGATGCACCGCGACATCGATGTCGTGGCCGAGGCGGAGAATGCACCGTCGGGGTATCAGGCCTTCAAGGATGCGAAGCCCGACGTGGTGGTCGCCGACGTGTCGATGCCGGGACGCGGTGGCATCGACCTCGTGCGTCAGATACGTCAGCGCGATCCGGATGCGCGCATCCTCATATTTACGATGCATGCGAGCGCGACCTATGCGCAGCAGGCATTTCGCGCTGGTGCGCGGGGATACGTCACCAAGAGTAGTCCACCGGAAGTCCTGGTGAGCGCCATCCGGAGCGTCTATGCCGGACGACCGGCGCTTTGCGTGGAGATCAACGCGGTGATTGCGGCGAGCCGTCTGTGCAGTGACGTCTCTCCGGTGGATCAGCTGTCGCCGCGCGAGTTCGAGGTTCTGAGGATGATCCTCGATGCGAGATCGACGGACGAGATTGCATCGGCCTTCAACCTCAGCCCCAAGACCGTGGCGAACTATCACTACGAGATTAAATCGAAGCTGGGCGTGCGGTCCGACATAGAGCTGGTCTACCTGTGCATGCGTCAGGGGTTGGTGGACTCCGTGACGGTGCCCAGCAGCATATAAGTTTCTGCCGCGTTGCCGACGCGAGAGTCACGATGCGTTAAGGCGTGTTAGCAATCGGTCATGCTTTCTTGAGTTGCCCTGTCGCATAGTGACGGGGGAAGGCTCAGGGAACCGGCATGAAATCGCTCGTCGATCCACGGCACGGCGACGTCGAAGACGATGCGTCGAGTACGAAATCCAACTCGTTGCTGGCGATGGCGGGAAGCCTGCTCGGCGAGATCAGCTTTACGAAGCTGTTTGTATCCTGGTGCATCCTGATCATCGTGCCGGCGGTGGTGCTCGGCCTTGGGCCGCTGGTTGCGACGGCGTGGGCTGCGAAGCTTGCGGGCTCTATTGTTCCGGCAGCCGCGGGCATCGTGCCGCTGGCAATCCTGCTCAGCGTTGCCCTTCTGGGATGGTGGTTCGGCTGGCGGTTTTTCCGGCTGGTCGAAAGCAGCTTCTGGTCGCTCAACGCTCTCGTGGTCGAGCCGGTCTATACGATATTCCGGGAGGCTCTGCGTCACCTCGCGGAGCTCGCGCTGCCTGATGATGCGCCTGCACTTCGGCGCGAGCGTTACAGGTCGCTAGCGGCCGGCGCTGCCGGTGTTCTCATCGGCGCCGCCGCATTGGCTGTACTCGCTGCGGCGTGGCCGTGGGCGCGGTGGGTAGGCAGCTTGAGCGATCTGACGGATCCGGCGACGCTCGCGTGGATCGCGCTGGTCAACACGGCCGTCGTCATCAGCGCATATGTCGCCGTAGCGGCGCTCGCATGGGGATTTGCAGATGCGACGATGCCTCCGCCGCGCGATCTGAAACTCCACTCAGCGGCGTCGCCGGCAGTGCGGATCTGGCGCGTGGCGCATCTGTCTGACATTCATATTGTCGGCGAGCGATACGGTTTTCGCATAGAAAGCGGTCGCACCGGAGCCCAGGGAGATGCGCGATTCCGGCGAATTCTCGAAGTTCTGGAGGAGATCGATAGCGCCGACCCGTTGGATCTCATTCTGCTGACGGGCGATGCGACCGACGCCGGCCGCTCGGTCGAGTGGGCGGAGTTCCTCGATGGACTTGCCAGTCATCCGCGTCTGGGCGGGCGCGTTCTGATGCTGCCCGGCAATCACGACGTCAACATCGTCGACAGGGCCAATCCGGCGAGGCTCGACCTGTCGATCGGGCCGAACGCGAGATTGCGAAAGATACGTACGCTGTCGGCGATTAATGCGGTGCAAGGCGCGCGGGTGCGCGTCGTAGACCGCGACGAACGCCGGCTTGGGGCAACGCTCGCCGAAACGTTAGAGAAGCACTCGGAGGCGTTGAAAGCGTTCGCCGACACCGGGCGACCAATCTTCTCCAGTGTCGCAGCTGATCAGTGGGCGGAGGTGTTCCCGATGGTGGTGCCGCCCGAGCGCGAGGATGGCGTGGGTGTCGTTCTGCTCAATTCAAATGCGGATTCGCATTTCTCCTTCACCAATGCGCTGGGGCTCGTTCCCGCGGAGCAGGTGTATGCTGCGGAGGCTGTGTTCGCGCAGTATCCGAAAGCGTGCTGGCTGATCGGGATGCATCATCATCCGGTGGAGTATCCGCGAAGGGCGAAGGTACTGTCGGAGCGCATTGGTACGACGCTCGTCAATGGCAACTGGTTCTTGCGGCGGCTGATGCCGATGGCGGGAAGGATCGCGCTGATGCACGGGCACCGTCACGTCGATTGGATCGGCGAGTGCGGCGGCGTGACGATCATTTCCGCGCCGTCGCCGGTGATGGAAGTGACGAACGAAGTCGGCACGTACTTCTATGTTCACCGGTTCGATGCCAGTTCAGAACATGGACTGAAGCTGCTCAAGCCGCAGCGCGTCGAGGTGCCGGGCGAGGCATCCGCAAACGCGTCGACGGAGCCTAGTCAATCGCTGAGCTGATGGCTCCTTCAGGTTACGGCAGGCGGGGTGAGACGGCGCGGAAAAGCGGATCTTCAGTGCGCCGCGTGTGACATCGGCGGCGGTTGTATTTTGCTCATAAATTCGCCGATTGCCGACTAGTCGGTGGGCACTTTACGCCCCGTCGCCATTGCCCAAAAAGCGGTAAGTCCTTTGAAAACAGAGCCTTGTCCAGCTGGCACGCAGCTTGCCTAGAGTATTACGAACTTCGCAATTCGTAATACTGGGCTGAAGTGGTGCAGAAGGAGAATGGCATGGGGTGTAAGGCTCGTTTGGGCGTAGTGCTCGGGCTCGCGGTTTCTCTCGTGGCAGGAATGGTCGGTGCAGTTTCTGCTGCTCCGCTCAAGGTAGCCTACAGCGATTGGCCCGGTTGGGTCGCTTGGCAAGTGGCGATCGAAAAGGGCTGGTTCAAAGAAGAAGGCGTCGACGTCGAGTTCGAGTGGTTCGACTACGTACCGTCGATGGACGCGTTCAGCGCAGGCAAGGTCGATGCCGTGTGCATGACCAACGGCGATGCCCTGGTCGTCGGTGCGACGGGTGGCAAGAGCGTCATCGTCCTGATCAACGACTACTCGAACGGCAACGACATGATCGTTGCCAAGCCGGGCATCAAGACACTCAAGGATCTCGTCGGCAAGAAGGTAGGCCTCGAGGTCGGCTTCGTCGATCACCTGCTGCTTCTCAACGGTCTCGAGAAAGCGGGCATCAAGGAATCGGACATCACGCTCGTCAACACCAAGACGAACGAGACGCCACAGGTTCTCGCCTCCGGCGATGTCGACGCAATCGGTGCCTGGCAACCAAGCTCGGGACAGGCGCTGAAACTCGTGCCCGGCTCAACGACCATTTATTCATCGGCCGATGAGCCCGGCCTCATCTACGACGTCCTGGCGGTCAATCCGGCAAGCCTGTCGAGCCGCCGTGCAGACTGGCTGAAGGTCGTCAAGGTGTGGGGCAAGGTCGTTGCCTACATCAACGATCCCAAGACGGCTGACGATGCGCTGAAGATCCTCGCGGGTCGCGTCGGGCTGAAGCCGGACGAGTACAAGCCCTTCCTCGGCGGCACCAAACTGCTGACGCTCGCTGAGGGCGCAAAGGTGTTCGAGAAGGGTGAAGGCTTCAAGTCGATCTACGGCTCGACGCAGATCGTCGACAACTTCAACATCAAGTACGAGGTCTACAAAGAGAAGCAGGACGTCGCTTCCTACATCGATCCTTCGCTGACGGATGAAGCCGCCAAGTAGGCGCGCCAATCCGGCCTGAAATGCGAAGCGCAGGGGAAACGATGGAACGTACGAAGTTGTTCATGATCAGGGCGCCGCTCGCGCCCACTTCGAGGACGATTTTCACCGTTCTCTCGTTTGTCCTGCCGGTGCTCGCTTGGTGTGCCGTCAGCTACGTGCCGTGGATCTGGCATCCGATGACTTTGGTGTCGGAGCCAGGCAGTGTCAGCTACTTCAAGGTCGGGATGCGCGTTCCGAACGAGACGTTCGATCGCGAGTTTCAGACCGCAAAGGAGATGGGGGCTGCCCTGCCTTTGGGCAGCCCCGCCAATCCTGTCTACCTACCGGCGCCGCATCAGGTGGTGTCGGCGCTGTACACGTCCTTCACGACGCCGCCGCAGACGCGTGACGGCAAATGGCTGCACGAAAGCCTGTGGCACAGCGTGCAGATCATCTTCTGGGGCTTTCTCATCTCATCGATGATCGGCGTTCCGCTCGGCATCCTGTGCGGAGCCTACTCGGGCGCCTCGCGGACGGCGGAGCCGTTCGTCGAATTCTTCCGCTATCTTCCGGCGCCCGCATTCGGTGCGCTCGCCGTTGCGATCTTAGGGATCTACGACGGACCGAAGATTGCGATCATCGTCATTGGCACGCTGTTCCAGCAAATCCTAGTCATCGCGAACACCACGCGGACGCTCGACTATCCGCTGGTCGAAGCGGCGATGACGCTGGGGACGAAGCGGCGGCAGATGTTGCGGCGCGTGGTGATTCCAGCCGTGCTGCCTGCGATCTATCGCGACCAGCGCATCCTGCTCGGCTGGGCATGGACGTACCTCATCGTGGCGGAGCTGATCGGCACGTCGTCCGGCATCACGTGGTTCATCACGCAGCAGGCCCGCTACCAGAATTTTCCCAACGTATATGCCGCGATCATCATCATCGGGATCCTCGGGCTCTCGACCGATCTGGCGCTCGGATACTTCGGCAAGCGCCTGTTTACGTGGGATCGGACGGGGCAGACGAGGTAGCCATGGACAAGCGGGTTTCGACGGTGAGCTATCTCGACCAGTCGCAGTTAGTGCGCGAGCGCTTCGATCGGCTGAAGGCGCGCGACGTGATCTTGGAGGTGCGGAACCTCAACAAGATTTTCAGTGCGCAGGGCAAGGACACGGTAGCGCTTCGCGACGTCAGCTTCACCACGCATCGGCGCGAGTTCCTTTGCATCATCGGGCCGTCCGGATGCGGCAAGTCCACTCTTGTGCGCATTCTGGCGGGGCTCGAGCAGCAGACGTCGGGGGACGTGTTGCTCGACGGCAAGCCGGTGAAAGGGCCAGGGCGCGACAGGGGCATGGTGTTCCAGACGTACACGCTGTTCCCGTGGCTGACGGTGAAGAAGAACGTGATGTTCGGCCTGGAAGTGAACAACGCGGGCAAGAGCGAAGCCGAGGCCCAGGCGCTGCAGTGGCTGGATCTCGTGGGGCTCGGCAAGTTCGCGGACAGCTATCCGTATCAGCTCTCGGGCGGCATGAAGCAGCGTGTTGCCATCGTACGTGCGCTCGCAAATCAGCCGCGCATTCTCCTGATGGACGAGCCGTTCGGTGCGCTCGACGCGCAGACGCGCGCGCGAATGCAGGCGCATCTGCTGGAGATCTGGCGAAAGATCGACATCACCGTGATATTCATCACGCACGATCTCGACGAGGCGATCTTCCTGGCGGACCGAATCCTGGTGCTTAAGCCGCATCCGGGCGAGGTGATCGAGATGATCGAGGTGCCGGTTCCCCGGCCTCGGCATGAGAGTCAGGTCAACGCGGAGGAGTTTCTAGCGACGCGGCGACGGGTTGACGAACTCATCCATACGCGCGCGGATCATTCGCAAGAAGATGAAGACGAGGCCGGGCTGCACGCTGCGTTGGCGCGGTTGACCGATGTAACCGACAACGTGGAATAGGGGTCGTTCGATGCGCTGGGCCGAGCGGACATGGGCTGAGTTCGACGCCGATATCGCGGCAGCGGCAGGCTGCGCGATCCTGCCGGTGGGTGCGACGGAGCAGCACGGCCCGCACCTGGGTACTGGCATGGATTTCGTGCTGGCGGACAAGCTTTGCGAAGCGGTGGCGAGCCGTAGCGGGGTGCCGATGCTGCCGACGCTGCCGTACGGATGCTCGCTGGGTCACAGCCGGCGCTGGCCGGGGACGATTGCGCTGAAGCCGACCACGCTGATCGAGGTGGTGAAGGAGATTGGCGACTGGGCTTATCACAGCGGCGTTCGACGGCTGTTCATCGTCAACACGCATGTGACGAACTTTGCGCCGCTGCGGTGCGCGCTCGAGATGCTGCGCGCCGAGCACGATGACCTGATGGTGGCGCTGATCAACTCGGCGCATGTCAGCGAGCGCGTGCGTGCCGCGCATTTCGCGGATGGCGATGACTGGCACGCCAACGCAGCGGAGACGTCCCTGATGCTGGCCACTGCGCCGGAGATCGTGCGCGAGGATCTAATCGCCAGCTCGGACGATCCCGATCGAACGGAAGGGCTCGTTTTCTCTCATCCCGTCAATCGCACAAGCCTCAACGGCGTTACGGGGGCGCCGAGCCGCAGCAGCCGCGACGAGGGCAGCCGGCTGTTCCAATGGATGGTCGATGACCTTTCGGCACTGATCGAGCGCGGCAAACGGGAAGGGCCGCCGCTCGCCCACTCCTACTTCGCGAAGATTTCCGCACAGACAAGCACTGGGACAAGTGAGGACGCATGACGACGAACGTTGATATCGGGCAGCTGCAAAAGAGCCTCGAAGAAAAGGGGGTCAAGTATTGCATCGGCGCGTACGTCGATATTCACGGAGTCCCGAAGGGCAAAGTTGTTCCGATCGACCACCTGGCGCACATGGCGCATGGCTCCGAGCGCTACACGGGCTATGCGCTCGACGGTCTAGGCCAAGCGCCGCACGACGACGAGATTACGTCGGTTCCCGATCTCAGCCACATCATCCAGCTCCCGTGGGAGCCGAAGGTCGCGTGGATTCCGGCCGACAACGAGTTCCAGGGTAAGCCCTATCCGTTGAATACGCGCGTCGCGCTGAAGAAGGTTATGGCGGAAGCGGCGCAGATGGGCTTCGGGTTCAATCTCGGGGTCGAGTGCGAGATCTTCCTGCTGAAGAAGAACACCGACGGCTCGCTGTCCGTGCCTAGCCCGGACGATAAGCTGGTGAAGCCGTGCTACGACATCAGCGGGTTCATGGACAACTTCACCTGGCTCGACCAGATGGCGTCGGCGCTGAAGGTGCTCGACTGGGACCTCTACTCGTTCGATCATGAGGACGCTAACGGCCAATTCGAGTTCGACTTCGCATATTCGGATGCGCTGACGACGTGCGATCGGGTGACGTTCTTCCGCTTCATGGCAAAGCACTATGCCAAGGAGCAGGGACTGATCGCGACGATGATGCCGAAGCCGTTTGCGAACCGCACCGGTACGGGGGCGCATTTCAATATGTCGCTGTCCGATCTGGCGACGGGCAAGAATGCGTTTGCTTGCGATCCGAAGGACGATCCGCGCGGGCTGGGCCTCACTGAGACTGGCTATCACTTCATCGGCGGCATCCTGAAACACGGGCGGGCGCTGTGCGCGGCGTTTGCTCCGACCGTAAATAGCTACAAGCGCCTCGTTCGCCAGGGCGGCATGGCGTATTTCTCGTGGGCGCCAGTGTTCAACTCCTACGGATCGAACAACCGCACGAACTCGGTGCGCGTGCCGGCCGGCGGAGGACGCTGCGAGTCGCGTAATGCGGACGGCGCGGTCAATCCGTACCTCGCCGCCACGCTGGCGCTTGCCGCCGGTCTCGACGGCGTGCGCAACAAGATCGATCCGGGTGCGCCGAACGAGGACAATCTCTACGCCATCGGCGAGGAGGAGCGGCGGGCACGCGGCATCGAATTCTTACCCCAGACGCTGCAGGAAGCAGTCGAAGCGTTTGCCGCTGATCCGCTGATGGAGGCGACGCTAGGAAAGGAATTGCGCGACGAGTTCATTCTCTACAAGCGCAACGAATGGGAGGCCTACCACCTTGCAATCAGCCCGTGGGAAATCGAGCGCTACACGCACCTCTTCTGAGGCGTCGGAGAAAAACAAGATGCTCAATACCGCGCAACCGGAGTCACGCCTCGTGAGCCGTATCAGCATCTCCCTTCCGGAGAGGCTGCTGACGGAACTCGATTCGATGGTCGGCGATCGCGGTTTCCAGAGCCGGTCGCAGGCGATCAACGACATGCTGCACAAGTCGCTGATCGAGCACCGTCGGGAACATGGCGAGGGCGTGATGGTGGGGACCATCACGCTCTACTACAAGAACGCGACGCCGGGGCTGCAGAAGAAGCTCGCCGATCTGCAGTCAGTGCACATCGATGAGGTCATCAGCTCGCTTCACATCCATCTCGCCAACAACGAGACGATGGAGGTCATCCTGGTGCAGGGACCGGCGCGCAAGCTCCAGGATATCGCCGACGAGATGATCACGCGTCGCGGAGTGATCTCCGGCAAGATGCAGTTGATCGCCGCGCTCATTCCGCAGCTGCATCCCTTCTCGGATGAACAGGACAAGGGATAGGCGCGCGCAATGCTTGGCCTTTCGGACATGCCGGGCTTGTGGAGCCGTTCGCTGATCGTGCTGCCCGATGGCGCGCGCGATACCACTACGTGGGTCGCCTGGCTGCAGGGGCCGACGCTGTTCGTGGACCTGAGGCAACCGGCGGGGCGTCCGAGCTTCGCCGGAGTGCGGTCGTTGGGAGACCTCAACGCCTCGCAGATTGCGTGGCTGGTCGAGCAGGAGGGTTTCGCGGGACGGTTCGAGCAGGATGGCGCGTTCTTCGTCTGGCGGCGACTGATGGATTACCAGCCGCCGGCGCTTTCGGGTGACAGCGGCCGGCTATGGATGGACGGCGACGTGATGGTCGAGGAGGGGCGCTATTCGCCCTACATCGAGCACTGGCACCGCAAGACGGAGCCGGGCGCTTTGTGTGCCGCAGCCCGGCTGCGCGACAAGCCAAGCGGCGCGGACGGCTATCTGGTGCGGGTGGGCGACGTCTTCATGTATGCCCGCACCGGGATCAGCGGGACGCTGCCGCCGGGAGCACGTCTTGGCGCTTGTCTCGACGGAGCAGGGTCGCTGGAGGCGGCGAGGACGCTCGTCGATTGCGAGATTTCGTTCGGCAGCGTTGCGGGCGACGCGTGGGTGATAGAACGGTCGAGCCTGCCCTATCGGGAGGGCGCACTGCTTTCGCCCCAGCTCAGCGCATCGGAGCACCGCTTCAGCAGCGCAGATGTTGCGGCGGACGGAAGCGAAATGCGGCGGGTTTGGAATGTCGTCGAACTGGAAGGCGAGCCGGGCGCGCTCGGCAGCGTGGCAGATGACGCTTTCGAATTTGCAGCTCGAGCTTGAGCATTGAAGGAGGTACCGATGGAGAGCTCTTCTCGCGATTTCTCCACCATTCCGGTGATCGACATCTCGGCGCTTGCCGGCGGGGATGCCGCGGCGCAGGCGAAGGTTGCTGACGAGCTTGGGCGCGCGGCGCGCGATGTAGGGTTCCTGTACGTGACGGGGACGGGCATCGACGAGAAGCTGTTCGAAGATCTTCTGGCGCAGACGAAGCGCTTCTTTGCGCTTCCCGAGGAAAAGAAGATGGAGGTCTATATCGGGCGCTCCACCAATCACCGCGGGTACGTGCCGGAGGGCGAGGAGGTCTTCTACGGCGGGTCGAAGGATAAGAAGGAAGCGTTCGACATGTCGATCGACCTTCCCGCCGACGATGCGGATTATGTGGCCGGGCATCCAATGCTTGGCCCCAATCAGTGGCCTGACCTGCCGGGCTTCAAGGAAGCGGCGAACGCCTATTACAAGGCTGTGTTCGAGCTCGGGAAGACGTTGATCCGCGGTTTCGCCATGGCGCTCGGCGAGAAGCCGGACTATTTCGATTCCTACATCACGCGGCCACCGAGCCAGCTTCGGCTTATCCATTACCCGTACGATCCCAATGCCAAGGATGCGATGGGGATCGGCGCGCACACGGACTATGAAATCTTCACGCTGCTGCGAGCGACCTCGGCGGGCTTGGAGGTTCTTAACGGCGCCGGCGAGTGGATCGAGGCGCCGCCGAAGCCAGGGGCGATCGTCGTCAATGTCGGCGACATGCTGGAGCTGTGGACGAACGGGGAGTTTGTCGCGACGAGCCACCGCGTGCGCAAGGTGAAGGAGGAGCGATACTCGTTTCCACTGTTCTTCACCGTCGATTACGACACGGTGGTGAGCCCGATGCCGCGCTTCGTCACGAAGGATGCGCCGGCGCGGCCGAGCGTGAAGTCCGGCGAGCATCTCTATGCGCAAACGCTGCAGAGCTTTACCTACCAGAAGGAGCGGATCGCGCGCGGTGAGGTGAAGCTGCCGGAGGCGGCGGCGCCGTTGTCGTCGTTCGGGCAAGAAGCTTTGCAGCGCCCGGACGTCTGACGAAAACGAACAACAGAAGCGGGGAAGGAAATGACGGAACCCGTCTACAAGGACACGTTGCCCGGCGGAAAGCACTGGTCGCTGCTGATGCGGCGCGGCACGACGCTCGCGCTCACCGACGTGGAGGGCGGCGCGAATGTCGGGATGCTGTTCTACAACCCAGCCAATCCGCTGGAGCGCTATAACGCTCCCGATACGCTGAAGTGCCAGCACACTTTCAAGCTGACTCGGGGGCACTGCCTGTATTCCGATATGGGGCGGATATTCTGCTCAATCGTCGAGGACACGCACGGTTGGCACGACACGGTGTGCGGGTGCTCGACGAAGGCATTGGTCGAGAAGCGCTGGGGCGATGTCAGCTATCAGGCCGCGCGCAACGACTGGCAGCAGAACGGACACGACAGCCTTCTGGTCGAGGCGGCCAAATATGGGCTCGGGCGTCGAGACCTCGCCGCCAACGTCAACTGGTTCAGCAAGGTTGCGGTGAGTGAGGATGGAGGCCTGACGCTGGACAGCTCTGCTGCGACGGCGGGCGCCAAGGTCCTGTTGCGCTTTGAGATGGACACCCTGGTTCTGCTGCACACGTGTCCGCATCCGCTCGATCAATCGGCGGAATATCCGCGCAAGCCGGTGACGTTCGAGATCGGCATCGCTGCCGTTGTTGCCGACGATGACTATTGCCTCAACTCGGCGCCGGAGAACCGGCGCGGGTTCGAGAACAACCGAATTTTCCACGCTGGCTGTTGCTCGTGAAAGGTCTTGCGGCGATGCTCAAAGAAAGCTCCCTTGATCCCAGTAAGGCGCGGCTGCGCAAAGTGGTGCCGGCTGGCGCCTATTTCCTCGACGTGGTGAGGAAGGGCGAGACGGTGCGGCTGGTCGACCTTGAGGGCAACCAGGCGGCCGATACGCTGTTCTTCAACGCCGACGAGCCGCACGAGCGCTATTCGGCGGTCGATACCATTCGCGAGCAGGCGAATGTCTATATCAGCGTCGGCACGACGATCCGTTCGGATCTCAGCCGGCCGATGCTGCAGGTGACTGCCGACACTGTAGGGCGGCACGATACGCTCGGCGGCGCGTGCGCGACCGAGAGCAATACGGTGCGCTACGCACTTGAAAAGAAAACGATGCATGCGTGCCGGGATTCGTATCTGCTCGCGGTGGCGGAGAACGAGCACCTGGGGCTGTCGAAGCGCGATATCGGCCATAACATCAACTTCTTCATGAACGTGCCGATCACCCCGGACGGGGGGCTGACCTTCGCCGACGGCGTGTCGGGTCGGGGCAAGTACGTCGAGATGGAGGCGATGATGAACGTTATCGTGCTGATCTCGAACTGTCCGCAGCTCAACAATCCCTGCAATGCCTACAACCCGACGCCGATTGAGGTGGTGGTGTGGGGCGAGGGGAGCTGAGCGCATGTTTTCAAAAGTCCTGATCGCGAACCGCGGTGCCATCGCAACGCGCATCATCCGGACGCTCGACCGCATGGGTGTAGCGAGCGTTGCCGTTTATTCGGAAGCCGATCGCCATGCGGCTCACGTCGCGGCGGCGGGCGAGGCGGTTGCCATCGGGCCGGCACCGGCAGCGCAGAGCTACCTGCGTGCGGAGGCTATCTTAGAGGCGGCGCGGCAGACCGGCGCCGAGGCAATTCATCCGGGGTATGGGTTCTTGTCGGAGAACCCTGATTTTGCCGAGGCGTGTGACGCTGCCGGCATAAAGTTCATCGGCCCGCGGCCGGCGCAGATGCGTGCGTTCGGACTGAAACACGAGGCGCGTGAGTTGGCGCTGACGGCCGGCGTTCCGCTGGCGCCGGGGTCGGGGCTGCTCGCCGATGTCGATGCGGCGCGCAAGGAGGCGGAGCGCATCGGCTATCCTGTGATGCTGAAGAGCACGGCAGGCGGCGGCGGCATCGGATTGCAGCTCGTGTCGTCGGCGGGTGATCTCGACGCGACATTCGAGCGGGTGGAGCGTCTGGCACGCAACAACTTCAAAGACGGCGGCGTCTTCCTCGAAAAGTACGTGGCGCGTGGACGGCACATCGAGGTGCAGATCTTCGGCGACGGTAAGGGACGCGTGCTGGCGCTTGGCGAACGCGATTGCTCCGCGCAGCGGCGTAATCAGAAGGTGATCGAGGAGACGCCGGCGCCGGGCTTGTCGGACGAGGTGCGGCAGGAGCTTTGGTCTACGGCGGTGAGGCTGGGCGAATCCGTCGGTTATGAGAGCGCGGGCACGGTCGAGTTTCTGTACGACAGCGACAGCGGCGCGTTCTATTTCCTCGAGGTCAATACTCGGCTGCAGGTCGAGCACGGCGTGACCGAGGAAGTGCTCGGAGTAGACCTCGTCGAATGGATGGTGCGGCAGGCGGCGCGTGAGCTGAAACTGCCGGCTCAGGCCGATATCAAACCGAAGGGCGCGTCGATACAGGTTCGGCTCTACGCCGAGGATCCTGGGCAGGATTTTCGCCCGAGCTCCGGTCTGCTCACGCATGTGGGGTGGCCGCGAGAAACGCGCGTGGAGACGTGGGTCGCGAGCGGCACGGAGGTGACGCCGTTCTACGATCCGATGCTGGCGAAGATCATCACGAAGGGCACTGACCGTGCCGAGGCGCTGTCGAAGCTGGGCGAGGCGCTGGAAGAAACCGAGATCGGCGGACTCGAAACCAACCTCGCCTATCTGCGTGCGCTGGCGGCATCGGATGTGCTGGCGCGCGGCGAGATGCTGACGCGGACGCTGGCGGAGTTCGACTACAAGCGCTCGACCATCGACGTGATCGCGCCGGGTACGCAAACGACGGTACAGGACTGGCCGGGGCGGGTCGGATACTGGAGTGTCGGCGTGCCGCCGTCCGGTCCGATGGACGATCTTTCGTTTCGGCTGGCCAACCGCATCGTCGGCAATGCGCCGGGCGCGGCGGGGCTGGAGATCACCCTCTCCGGGCCGACGCTGAAGTTCAACGTCGCCGCCGTCGTGGCGATTGCCGGAGCGGAGGCGCCGGCGAGCGTCGACGGGCGGCCGGTCAGCTATCATGAGCCGATCACGATACGCGCGGGCGAGACGCTGATCATTGGTACGGCGGCGTCGGCAGGCGCGCGCATCTACCTCGCTATGCGTGGCGGGGTCGACGTGCCCGCTTATCTCGGCAGTGCGTCGACGTTTACGCTGGGCCGATTCGGTGGTCACGGCGGACGTGCGCTGCGTGTCGGTGACGTGCTGCATGTTGGAGATGGGCTGGCCATCGCGCGGCCGGCGTCGCTGCCGAAGGAGCTGATTCCGGCCATCGTGCGCGAGTGGGAGATCGGCGTTCTCTACGGGCCTCATGGGGCACCCGACTTTTTCACCGACGACGACATCGCGACATTCTTCGCCACCGCGTGGGAGGTTCACTACAACTCGAACCGAACCGGCGTGCGCCTCATCGGACCAAAGCCGCAGTGGGCCCGGACCGATGGCGGCGAAGCGGGCCTGCATCCGTCCAACATCCACGACAACGCCTATGCGATCGGCGCGGTGGACTTCACCGGCGACATGCCAGTCATCCTGGGGCCCGATGGTCCCTCGCTCGGCGGCTTTGTGTGCCCTGTGACGATCGTCGCGGCGGAGCTGTGGAAGCTTGGGCAGCTGCGGTCGGGCGACAAGGTGCGGTTCAAGCGGCTTGCTCCCGCCGAGGCATACGAGCGGGAAGCGCGGCAGATCGCGGAGATCGAAACGCTGAAGCCGATTGCGGCGGTGCCGGCGGCGAAGGCGCAGATGCTCGGCGCCGACGATTGCATCGTCGAGAGCCGGGAGGCATCTGGGTCGCTGCCGCGTGTGGTTTACCGGCGTGCGGGCGACAAATATCTGCTCGTAGAGTACGGGCCGATCGAGCTCGACCTGGAACTGCGCTTTCGCGTGCACGTGCTGATGACGGCGCTAGAGCGTCGCGGTCTCGAAGGCATCATCGACCTGACGCCGGGCATTCGGTCGCTGCAGGTGCATTACGACAGCCGCGCACTGCCGCTCGCGAGCCTTCTGCAGGAGCTATCCAGCATTGAAGACGCGATGGGCGACAGCGATGCGATGGAGGTGCCGTCGCGCATCGTGCACATGCCGTTGTCGTGGGACGATGCGGCAACGCAGCTTGCCGTTGAAAAATACATGCAGTCGGTGCGCGCGGATGCGCCATGGTGTCCGT